>JAXLYN010000010.1:0-222530 GCA_046351435.1 Polyangiaceae bacterium | reverse complement strand
CACCAACGCGTCGTAGCGGTCGGCGAGGTCGCAGATCGCACCGAGCTTCGCCAGGTAGCCGTCCATGCTGAAGACGCCGTCGGTGGCGATCATGCGCAGGCGCCGCCCGCGAGTTTCGGTCAAAATGGCCTCGAGGGCCGCGAGATCGCCGTTCGGGTAGCGGAAGCGCTCGGCTTTGCACAGCCGAATGCCGTCGATGATGCTGGCGTGGTTCAGCGCGTCGCTGATGATGGCGTCCTCTTCGCCGAGTAGAACCTCGAACAGGCCGCCGTTGGCGTCGAAGCACGACGAGTAGAGAATGGCGTCTTCAGTGCCGAAGAACTTGCTGATGCGGGCCTCGAGCGCCTTGTGCAGGTCTTGCGTCCCGCAAATGAAGCGCACGCTGCTCAGGCCGAAGCCGTGACTCTCGAGAGCGCGCCGGGCTCCGTCGATGACCTTGGGGTGGCTCGAGAGCCCAAGATAGTTGTTGGCGCAGAAGTTCAGCACGCGCCGGCCCGCCGACTCGATGCTCGCGCCTTGCGGCGTGGTGATCACGCGCTCTTCCTTGTACAGGCCCGCCTCGCGGATGGAGGCGAGCTCTCGCTCGTAGATGGCCTTGGCGCTCGGATACATGTGGAGCCTCGCTCAGAATTTCAGCACGACTTTTGGGAAGGTCTTGATGCGCTCTTCGAAAGCGTTCTTCTCGAATTCGGCGAAGTTCACGATGGGACCGTCGCCGCGATTCAGGATCACTTCCCAGACGAGATCGTGGATGTTCGGGTCGCGTGACTCGAGCAGATGCCGCGTGATGTGCCAGGTCTCCCAGATCCGACGACCAATCACGCTGTGAAGCGCGATGCCGTCGACGATCAGCCGGTCGAAGCTCTCGATCACCGCGTCGCCGCTCTTCAGCCCGAACAAGATCACGTCACCGCCCCGGCGTGCGCAGTGGATGGCGTTGTTCACGCTGGAGTTCAATCCGCTCATTTCCAGCACGACGTCGACACCTACGCCGTCGGTGAGGCGTCGCACCTCGGCCACCAGGGCCCGGTCGTGGGCGTAGTCGCTCGGGCCGGTGTTCCCGGGAGCGAGTACCACGTCGGCGCCGAGCTTTCGCGCCATGGCCGCGTGGACCTCCACGGGTTCGATGCCGATGACGTGCTTCGCTCCGAGCGCCTTGGCGATGGCCACCGCGAAGAGCCCGATGGTGCCGCAGCCCACGATGGCCACGCGCTTGCCGCGCAGGTTCACCTTGGTGCAGGCGTGGACGGCGTTGCCGAACGGCTCCTGGATGGCTGCCACCTCGGGCCGGATCTTCTTGGTGTCGGTGCGCCAGATCACCTGGGCCGGCAGCTTCACGTAGTCGGCGAAGGCGCCATCGTAGCTGATGCCGATGATGAGGTCGTCGGCGCACACGTGCGCATCACCGACCTGGCACTGGTAGCACTCGCCGCAGAAGATGTGGCTCTCGGCCGCGACCATGTCGCCCACCTCGAGGCCGAAGCTGCGCTTGGCGTCGCTGCCCACCGCCACGATCTCACCGAAGAGCTCGTGCCCGATCACCCGTCGGTCGCGCGCGGTCGCGAGGCGTGCCGCCTCTTTGTCGAGCGAGCCCACGATCATGTCCTTGAAGGCGCGCCGGAACCAGATGCCACGGTCGCTCCCGCAGAAGCCGACGAAGCGCGGGCGAATGAGAACTCGCGAGCGATCCTGATGATCGTTCTTCTCGTCGAGACCGACCTTTTCCACTTCCGAGAGGCGGAGGCCCCGGCTCTCTTCCCATGGATCTTTCACCCGGTCGTAGACCAGTGCGCGCATCGTGTCGGTCATGGCGCGCTCTCATACGACCGCCGCTCTCGCGGGTCGAGGGGAGGGAACGACGGGGGCCCAAATGGCAGTCGCCGCGGCGCGTCAGCGACGGCCGCGGCGACGGAGCCCACCCCGAACTCACTTCTTCAGGGCGTCTTGGATCTTCTTCGGCGGAATCGTGAGACGACCGCCCTTGCCGGCGTCCTGGGTGGTCGGGGCTGCGGCGTCGGGGGGCGGCGTCGAGGCGTCGGGCGTGGTCACGGCCGCGTCGGGCGTGGTGGTCGTGGCGTCGGGCGTCGGGGCCGCGGCGTCCGAGATCTGTACGCCAGCGTCCTGGTTCTTCACCTTGTCGATGTCGATCTTCAGCACCTTGTCGTCGAGGTGCTTGCTCACGATCCAGCCTGGCGAGAGCTCACCAACGCCGCTCGGCCAATCCACGAGCATCCAATTGCCGTAGCGAGCCTTGCGGTTCACGAGGGTGCCCTTGGACAGCGTCGCGATGTGGTCTTTGCTGTCGTCCGCTTCCTTGTAGATCTTGGCGTTCGGGTAGACGACCGCGACCGTGCCGCTTTCGTCCTTCTCTTTGTCGCCGTAGCGGGTGACGTCCTTCTTGTCGTCCTTCTTGTCGTCCTTGGGAGGCTCTGCGCTGGCGGTCGGCGTCGCCGCGGGGGTGGGCTCGGGCGGCGGAGTCGGCGCCGGCTCCTCCTTCTTTTTGCACGCGAGGAGCGCCCCGATGAGCAGGGCAGCCGAAGCCGTGATCGTCCACTTGTCGAGCATGCGCATCCGTTGTTCCTCCGAAGGCCCCGGACGGTAGCAAAGAAGCCGAGACAGCGTCGAGCCCTCAAGGGCCCTGGCCGATCCCCCCGGCTTTTCAGGGTTTCGGCCCGGGAGGCGTCGTTTCGTTCACGCTCGGGCGACTCGCCAGGCACTTCTTGATGCCGTCCACGAGCGTCGCGGGAGCTTCTTTCGGCAGGCGGGGCTGGCCCATCACGTTCACGAGCAGGCGATCCCACGTGATGCCGCCGTCGCTGCCGAAGCTCATCCAAACGAAGAGAGCGCGCCCCTTGATGTTGGGGAAAGGCACGCCAGCGCCGCGCCCCCCGAGCCAAGCGCGGGAGTCACTCGAGTTGTTGCGGTTGTCGCCGAGCACCCAGACCTCGCCGGGCTGCACGTGGTACGGCCCTTGGCGCCCGTCGAAGCGGTCGTCTTCGAACAACGTGAGGTAGCTGTATTCGCCCAGGAACTCCACGAACAGATCGCCGCGCTTCGTCCCACCGTCGTCCCCCTCACGGAACTCGTAGGGACCGACGAAACAGTTGGGAACTTTCCAGCCGTTGATCGCCGGGTGCCCCGCCTCGACCGTCAGCACGTCGCCGGGCAACGCGATGACGCGCTTGATGAAGTCTTGGCGCGGGTTTTGCGGGTTCGGATCCGGAAACTCGAAGACCATCACGTCGCCGTGTTTCGGCGGTAGGCGCGAGAGCACGCGGCTCTTCGTGAACGGGATGGTCGGGCCGTAGGAGAACTTGTTGACGAAGATGTGATCCTGGATTTGCAGGGTCGGCAGCATGGACCCGCTCGGGATCTTGAAAGCCTCGACCACGAAGGCTCGCAAGAGGAGCGCGACGCCCACCGCGACGCCGATGGACTCCGCGTATTCGCGCAGCTCCCCTTTGCGCCAGCGGCCGAGGTGGCGCTCGGTGAGTTTCAGCGCCCGTTCGTGCGCGGCGGCGAAAGCCTCGGCGTCGAACGCCTTTTCGTCCATGCTCTCTTTCAGCGCCTCGATGCTGTCGTCCAGCTTGTCACGCACGCTGCGCGGCACGTTGCGCTCGATGGACTTGGCGTTTTTCTCGCGGATGCGCTCGACCTCGTCCAAGAGGTGAGCGGCTTGTTCGTACTCGCGACGGAGCTCGGGCGGCACGTCTTCGCGCCCGCCCATGCCCACGCGCCCTGCGAACGGCAGGTAGTAGCGGAAATGGTAGAGCACCATCTCGAACACCGTGAAGAGCACGATGCCGCTCGGCACGGGTTGGTCCTGCACGATGAAGCGCAGCTTGCCGAAGCCGGTAGCGGTGGCGTCGGCCGCACCGGGCTTCAGCGCCCAGACCGCGAGGGCCGCCAAGGCGAGCGGGACCAGGACGAACCAGACCGCCCAGAACAAGGTGCGTGGAAGCTTCGGCGGTTGCACGTTGCGCTCAGTCCGGGACCGTCCCGCGCGCGGCAACGCCACGCGCCTCTCCGGGGACGGACGGGCGGTTCGACATCGCTAGCCTTCTACTCGTGGCCTCGAAGGGGGGCAAGTCAGGGACGCTCTCCCATCTGGACGACGTAGTCGATCTTCGCCGCTCGATCGTCGCCCGCCTGGGCCGGCGGCGCCGTGCGCCCCACCTCTTTCGAGTGGTCGATGACCAAGTAGTAGACGCCCTTCGCGGCTGGCACGAAGCGCTTCCAGGCCTGACCGGCGACCAGTGCCTCGTCCAGCAAGGGTTGCTGCGGGAGCGCGGCAGCACCGGGCTTCTTGGTGTACTGGTCGATCATCTGATCGCCCATGAACTTCGGCACTAGGAACGCGTCGACGCCGGGCGCTCCGTCGATGCTGGCGGTGATGTAGAGCGCCTGGTCGTCGTCGGTGATCTCGAAGCCCCCGATGAAGTCCATCTGACCGGTGTGGACCTCCGTGCGTTCGTTCACCAGCGTGACCTTGTCTTCGCTCGACACCACGAACGGCTTGAACGGCTTTCGTCCCTTGGGAACGTAGCCGAGACCGAAATCGGTCTCGCCCTTGTCGTTGTAGCGGATCACGGTGAAACCGCGTTGGAGCTGGCCGTCGACGATCTGCCGCCCGATCTGATCCGGATTCACTTTCAGCAGGCTCATTCCGCCGCGTGCGAAGGCGCTCTCGACCATGGTGGTCTGGAACGCCGTCGAGTCGACCTTGCGAGGGCGGAAGTAGATGTACATCGACCCGTCGTCGGTGAGCTGGAAGTCGGGCGCGTATTCCACCAGGCCCGAGGCCGTGAAACCGATGCGGCCGGTGAGGTTGGTCCAGCCGTAGCCCTTGCCCGTGTATTGCACGACGATGCTCTTCCTGGTCTCGTCGTCGAGTACGGTCTGGTTGCAGCCCTCGGCGAAGAAGCGCCCGACCACGGGCTGGTCGTCCGAGAGCTTCAATGGGGCGCCCCGGCGGGTCATTTCGAAGCAGAATCGCTCGAGCCCGAACTTCAGGATGTCGAAGCGCAGGGACTTGTTCTTCGGGTTGTTCACGACGCCCGCCCCGAGCACCGACATCGACGCCGAGCCCAGGCTCTCCTTCTTGGGGCAACCGGAGGTGCCGAGGCCGAGACCCATCAAAGCGAACAAAAGCCAGTGCCGGCGCATGCGGCGCAGCATAGAGCATCTTTTCCCCCGCTGCGGAGGGCCCGACGCGAGCAGCCGGGAAAACTGCTTCTCGCGGATCTGTCGCCGATGCAGCGACGGTCAGGTAGGGTACGCGCCGCGAACGGGCCAAGCGGCCGTAAGCGCGTGTCATGGCAAGGGTCAGCGTCATCGGTGCGGGAGCCTGGGGCACCGCTCTCTCCCTGCTCCTCGCGAGCAAGGGCGAACGCGTGAAGCTCTGGACCTGGCAAGAAGAGCACCGGCGCGCGCTCGCCCTCGAACGCGACAATCGCGCGTTCTTTCCCGGGCACCCTTTGCCCGATGCCGTGGAGCCCGTGAGCGACGCGGCCGAGGCGGTGTCCGACGCCGAACTCGTGGTGTTGGTGGTGCCCTCGGACGCCTTTCGCGTGACGCTCCAGAAGCTCGCGGCGCACCTCCCGCAGAGCGCGCCCCTCGTGAGTGCCACCAAGGGCATCGAAAACGACACTCTGATGCTGATGGGAGAGGTCATCGCCGACGTCCTCGGCGGCGACGCACGCGCTCGCTCGAGCTTCCTCTCGGGTCCGAGTTTCGCCAACGAGGTCGCGGCGGGCATTCCGACCAACGTGGTGATCGCAGCGAGCGATCACGAGCTCTCGATGGAAGTGCAGCGGCGCTTCGCGACGGATCGCTTCCGCGTGTACTCCAGCGACGACCCGGTCGGAGTCGAGGTGGGTGGCGCGCTCAAGAACGTGATCGCCATCGCCGCCGGCGCCTGTGACGGCCTCGGCTTCGGTCACAACACCCGCGCGGCGCTCATCACGCGTGGGCTCGCCGAGATCGCGCGGATCGCCATCGCCAAAGGCGGCAACGTGCTCACCATGGCCGGCCTCGCCGGCATGGGGGACTTGGTTCTCACATGCACCGGCGACCTGAGCCGCAACCGCACCGTGGGCTTCGAAATGGGGCGGGGCCGCGCGCTCGCCGACGTGCTCGCGGGTCTGGGGCACGTGGCCGAGGGCGTGAAGACCGCCAAGAGCGCCTACCAGCTCGCGCGTGCGCTCGAGGTGGAGCTTCCCATCTGCAACGAGGTGTACCGCGTGCTGTTCGAAGGCAAGCAACCGCTCGACGCGGTGCGGGACGTGCTGACCCGACCGCTCAAGAAGGAGTGGGAGTGAAGGTGTGCGAGGCGGGAAACAGGTCGCCTCTGGGCTGAAGGCGGCGCCCCGCGGCGGATTCCGTCGGGGGTGGCCGGGCCGGACTTGAATCGCTTCGCTGCGAGCGACGTCCGTCCCAGCATGGCTCGGTGCTCACAGCTTCGACTTGACCCCCCCGGCCGCCCGTCGGATGAACGGAGGCGCGCATGAAGCTCGTGTCGATTGGCGTAGCGCTCGCCCTCACCACGTCGGCCGGTGCCGCTTCGGCCCAATACGGCGCGCCGCCATACGGGCAGCCGGGCTACGGGCAACCGGGCTACGGACAGCCGAGCGGACAACCCGGCTACGGACAACCCGGCTACGGACAACCCGGCTACGGGCAACCTGGCTACGGCCGACCCGGCTACGGGCAACCCGGCTATGGGCAACCCGGCTACGGCCAGCCAGGCCAGCCTGGCTACGGGCAACCCTACGGCGCTCAGCGCTCGACGAAACGTACCGATCTCGAGATGGGCTTGCTCTACACGACGGCGGCCCTCTACGGCGTCGGAACGGGAGTTTGGCTCTCGAGCGAGATGGGCATCGAAGATCCCGGGATCTTCCTCATCCCGCCAGCGCTCCTCGGCGTGGCCGCCCCCGTTGGCGCGTACTTTCTGGACGATCCCGAAATGGACCTCGGCATGCCTTCCGCCATCGCCGCCGGCATGGCCATCGGCGCAGGGGAAGGCATCGGGATCTGGAGCTACCAGTTCGTGACCAACGACGAGGGCGATGCTTGGGGCTTCAGGGGCCTCACCCGCGCTACCACTCTCGGCGCGACGCTCGGGGGCGTGGCGGGCTTCGCTACGGGCTACTACCTCGAGCCGAGCCCGAAGAGCACGCTCCTCACCACGAGTGCGGTCGTGTGGGGTGCGACCATCGGCACCATGTTCGGCTACGGCGGGTCCGAGGCCGGGGTGGGCTACGGCAAAGCCAACGACAGCGCGTCGCTCGGGGGCCTCATCGGCTACAACATCGCGCTCGCGGGTGGCGCCGCAGCGAGCGCCCTCTACATTCCGAGCTACGAGCAGGTGGGCTGGATGTGGGCGGGAGCGGGCATCGGCGCCGCCGCGTCGCTGCCGGTGTTCCTGTTCTACGCGGGGGACGACGCGCCGCCCGCCAAGCGCGGATTTCTGTTCATGGGCACGGCGACCACTCTCGGCATCGCGGCCGGAGCGATCTTCGCGTCGGGCGAGATCGACGAATACGAGATCGGCAAGCGCGACGAGGCACCGCTCTCGAACCGTTTTGCCAGCATCACCAGCGTCGGTCCCATGGCGCTGCCTTCGGGCGGCGGCGTGACCGTGAGCGGACTCTTGTATTGACGTCCCACCCGGCGGCGAGCCCCTGCTTCTGCGTGGGCTCGCGGGCCCGAGGCGTGGTTTGCCGAGTCCAGAGTGGTGGTGGCAGCAAGAGTCGACTAGCCTCGCGGCGATGGCTCTGGTCCGATTCTATCCGTCCGACGGGGCGCCGGTCCTGACGCCGATCCACAAGCCCGTGACCACCATCGGGCGGGCTCTCGACAACGACGTGCGCGTTCCGGACGCGAGCGTCGCCGACCACCACGCACAGATCGTGTTCGACGGGCGAGACTTCCAGCTCGAGGAAGTGGATCGCGCGGGCGAGATCCTGATCAACGGCAAGAAGAAGCGCCGAGCGCGGCTGGTCAACGGTGACCGCCTCACGTTCGGCCGCGCTCAGCTCGGGTTCAGCATGTTCAGCGAGCCGGTCACCCGGGAACCCGAAGAGAGTCAGGCGGGCGGCCCCAAGAACGAGCTCATGGGTCTCCGCCGGCTGCAGTCGTTCAGCGAGCGCCTGATGACGACGACCTCGGTGGACGACTTGCTCGAGACACTCCTGGACGACGTGATCGAGTTGACCGGCGCTTCACGTGGCGTCGTGCTGCTCGTGGAGCCGGGAGAGGGAGACGACCGGCACCCGCGCGTGCGCGCGAGTCGCAACGTTCAGCGGGAGGCCATCCAGGATCCGTCTGGGGCCATCAGCGACAGCATCGTGCGGCAGGTGATCGAGACGAAACGCCCCGTCATCGTCAGCGATGCCCTGACCGACACCACGTTCAGCAAGAGCGAGAGTGTCATCGCCTTGAAGCTCTCCAGTGTGATGTGTGTGCCGCTCTTGGCCCAGGGTGAGGTGATCGGTGCCCTCTACGTGGGCAATGACGAGATCAAACACCTCTTTCATCGTACCGAGCTCGACCTACTCAACGTGTTCGGGGCTCAAGCCTCTCTGATTCTCCAGAACGCCATGCTCGTCAGCGCGCTCCGCGCCGACAAGGAGAAGCTCAAGACCGAGCTTCACGACAAGCGGTTCGGAGAAATCATCGGCAGCTGCCCCAGCATGCTCGAGGTGTTTCGCAAGCTGCAGAAAGTCGCGGGCACCGACATCAGTGTGATGATCACCGGCGAGACCGGCACCGGGAAAGAGCTCATCGCTCGCGAGCTCCACCGCCGCAGCAATCGCGAGAAGGGGCCTTTCGTCACCGTCAACTGCGGGGCCATTCCCGAGAACTTGATGGAGAGCGAGATGTTCGGCCACGTGAAGGGCGCCTTCACCGGCGCCGTCGCGAGCCGTCCGGGGAAGTTCCAGCAGGCGGACGCCGGCACGCTCTTCCTCGACGAGGTCGGCGAGCTGACGCCGCAGCTCCAGGTGAAGCTGCTCCGCGCGATCCAGGAGCGCATGGTGTATCGCGTCGGCGACAGCCGCCCCGAGAAGTGCGACATCCGGATCATCGCTGCGACGAACCGCAACCTCGAGGAGATGATCAAGACTCAGGAGTTCCGCGAGGACCTCTACTACCGCTTGAACGTGGTGAACATCTGGCTCCCGCCGTTGCGCGACCGGGGCGACGACATTTTCATCATCGCCAAGGCGCTCCTCAGCAAGTACGCCGACGAGCTCTCGAGCCCGGTGCGCGGGTACTCGCCTCAAGCGCTCGCCGCCATCAAGCGCTACACCTGGCCCGGCAACATTCGGCAGCTCGAGAACCGCATCAAGAAAGCCTTGGTGCTGTGCGACAAGTCACTCCTCGGTCCCGAAGACATGGACCTCGGACCCGAGGCCATGGAGCCCATCGTTCCGCTGGAGAAGGCCAAGGAGGACTTCCAGCGGCGCTACGTGCTCGACGTACTCGAGCGCAACAACGGCAATCGCACGCAGACGGCGCGCGACCTCGGCGTCGACCCCCGCACCATTTTCCGCTACCTCGAGAAGGAGCAGAACCCGATGCCGAGCGGGGCCGGGGGGACACCCGTCGACAAGGAGTGAAGGTTCGAATGCTGTCGCGCGTCGCGTTCGCTGTCGTTTCGCTGACGAGCCTCGCCGCCTGCCGCGCGGCTCCTCCCGCGCAGACACCCCCGCCTCCCGCCACTGCCAGTTCGAGCGCAGCGCCACCGGCGGCAAGCGCGCCGCCGCCCGTGGTGCACGTCCCCAAGGACCTGAAGACCGAAGACGAGAAGAACACCATCGAGGTCTTCCAGCGTGCTGCCCCCACCACGGTGTTCGTGACCCAGAAGCAGCTGGTCGTCGATTGGCTACAGGGCAAGGCCATGGAAGTTCCGTCGGGCGCGGGTACGGGCTTCATCTGGGACGATCGCGGCCACATCGTGACGAATTTCCACGTCGTACTCGACGCCCGCTCGCTCAGCGTCACGCTCCAAGATCAGAAGGTCTATGCCGCGCGCGTGGTCGGCACCGAACCCCGCAAGGACATCGCGGTCCTCAAGATCGACGCGCCGAAGTCGGCGCTCCGCCCGGTGGAGCTGCCGCCCCCGGAGCACAAGCTCGAAGTCGGCCAGAAGGTGATCGCCATCGGAAATCCGTTCGGGCTCGATCACACACTCACCACCGGCGTGGTGAGCGCGCTCGGCCGGAGCGTGGACGGCGTCGGCGGCGTCAGCATTCGCGACATGGTTCAGACCGACGCGGCCATCAACCCGGGCAACTCCGGTGGGCCTCTGCTCGACAGCTCGGGGCGGCTCATCGGGATGAACACCATGATCTTCTCCAAGAGCGGCGGCTCCACGGGCATCGGTTTCGCGGTGCCCGTAGAGACGATCCGGCGCGTCGTACCGCAGCTCGTCGAGAAGGGGCGCGTCGACCAGGTCGGTTTCGGGATCCGAATCGACCCGCAGCAGCGCCTCGAGCGGCGCTTCCGCATCGCCGGCGTCGTGGTGCTCGAAGTGGTGCCGGGCTCGCCCGCCGAGCGCTCCGGCGTTCGCGGTCTCACCCAGAACGACCAGGGCATCACCCTCGGCGACGTCATCGTGGGAGTGGGCGATCAGCGCGTGCGAAGCTACGACGATCTCTACAACATCCTCGACAAGAAGAAGGCGGGGGAACGCGTGAAGGTCAAGGTCCAGCGCGGGAGCGAAGAGGTGGACCTGTCCCTCGAGCTCGTCATCGTGCAGTAGCTTTCGGCGCGGTCCACCCGCGAAAAAAACCGCGGCGTCGCGGCGCTTTCCCGAGGCCCGAAAACGGCCCTATAGTCGGGCGCCATGCCTATTTTCGACTCCGTTCTCGAAGCCGTGGGTGGAACGCCGCTGGTGCGGCTCTCACGCATCGGTCGCGACCTGCCGTGTGAGCTCCTCGCCAAGCTCGAGTTCATGAACCCGGGCGGTTCGGTGAAGGACCGAATCGGCGTGCGCATGCTGCTCGAAGCGGAGAAGAGCGGACGCATCAAGCCGGGCGACACGCTGATCGAGCCCACCAGCGGCAACACCGGCATCGGCCTCGCCATGGCTGCTGCGGTCAAGGGCTACCGAATGATCATCACGATGCCCGAGAAGATGAGCCGCGAGAAGCAGGTCGTGCTCGAGGCCCTCGGCGCCGAGATCATTCGTACCCCTACCGAGGCAGCTTGGGACGCGCCCGATTCCCACATCGGTGTCGCCAAGCGCTTGCGGGAGGTGATTCCGAACTCGCACATCCTCGACCAGTACGGGAACCCCGACAACCCGCTGGCCCACGAGCTCGGCACCGGGCGCGAGATCATCGAGCAGTGCGGCGGCAAGCTCGATGCGGTGGTGCTCACTGCGGGCACCGGCGGCACCATCTCGGGTGTGGCGCGCGCCGTGAAGAAAGCCGTGCCGGGCTGCCAAATCGTCGGCGTCGATCCCGAAGGCTCCATCCTGGCCGGGCCCGGGGAGATCCACAGCTACAAGGTGGAAGGCATCGGTTACGATTTCATCCCCGACGTGCTCGACACGAAGCTCGTCGACCGCTGGATCAAGAGCAACGATCGCGACAGCTTCCGCATGGCCCGCCAACTGATTCGGCAAGAGGGGCTGCTCGTCGGTGGCTCGAGCGGCGCCGCGGTCTGGGCAGCCATGCAGGTCGCGCGCGACTTGCCCAAGGGCTCTCGCGTGGTCGTTCTTCTCCCCGACTCCATTCGCAACTATCTCTCGAAGTTCGTCGACGACGCCTGGATGCGACAGCACGGCTTCTTGGACGGGACTGGGAGGATGGGCAGCATCGGCGATGAGGAGTGCGTGCCCTGCCCCAGAAGCAGGTCATCTGTATCGAGGACGACAAGACCCTCGGCGACGCCGTCGAGATGCTGAAGTCCCATGGCATCTCGCGGCTGCCGTGCACGGGTCAGGGCACGCTGTCCGGCAGCATCCTTGAGCGGAGACCGACGTGCTCAGGCTCCTGGTCCAAGGCAAGCCGCGCCGCGCGACCCCATCGCCGAGGTCATGGTGCGCAAGGTGGCGACCGTGGCCTTGCACGACGGCGCGGGTGCGCTTGCGCAGATCTTCCGAGAGGGGCGAGGTGGCCCTCGTCATCGACGACGCGCGCGTGCAGGCCCTGGTCACCAAGATGGATCTCATCGACTACCTCGCTTCGCGGGCAGAAGCTTCCGGCGCCGCGGCAGGGGTGACGAGGGCTCGCCTGTTTGCGGGGGTGACGAGGAGGCTCGCCTGTTGCGGGCGTGAGCGTGGGCTTGGGCGTGAGCGTGGGCTTGGGCGTGAGCGTGTGCGCGGGCGGGCGCGTGCGCGTGGGCGAGCGCGTGCGCGCGGGCGAGCGCGTGCGCGTGGGCGTGGGCGAGAGCATGCGCGTGGGCGAGAGCATGCGCGTGGGCGTGGGCGAGAGCGTGCGCGTGGGCGAGCGCGTGCGCGCGCACCCGACGCCGAAGCATGCCACTCGGCCGGAGGCCGAGTCCTGGATCCACGCCTACAGTCTTGGCACGATCAGATCACGACTATGAGGCGGGCCTGACGTCAACTGAATGAAAGGGATTTTTGCCGTTCTCTTTCGGGCACATCGGGTGCTTGTGGTGGCGGTACGAGACCTGGGCATGGAGCTGTCCGGTGCGAGCTGGGGCCCGCTGTTGAGGTGAGGCGCTGCTTGCTGCGACGGATTACGAGCTGGCTTCGATCGACTATTCGCGGTGTTCGAGCTCGGGCTTGATGGGCCCTTGCTTTAGGTGAGCTCGCCCGCAGATGGGGCTTCGAAAGGAGGGTGGCGACGCACTCTATCCGACGGGTTTCGACGCCGTGGCGCGCACCATCGCGATCTTCGCGTTCATCCACCAACCGATCTGGCCGCTCTCACAGTCGCGCTCGCAGCGCGGGTGGAGGCGCGTGAGTTACGCGACGGGAGTCACCTCCCGCGTTTTGGTTGGAGCCTTCTTCGAGAGCTTCTTGGCGGCCGCCGCGAGGCCTTGGCGCGAAGCTCGGCCGATCGTGCGGCGCGGTGGGTGCCACGGCTGCTGGCGCGGGCCAGTGCCGGGGTCGAACGGTGCCGTCGCCACATCGCCCACAGAATGCCGACCAACCTGCGCGCCAACGCGATCACTGCCACGCGCCTGCCGCGTCGCTGGGCGACCTCGCGAACCCAGAGCCGCAGCGGGTCGTTCGGAGCCCGAGTTTTTACGCACCACGCGGCCTGCACGAGCAGGGCGCGCAAGTACTTGTTGCCCTTCTTGGTGATGGCGCCGATGCGCCGCTTCCCTCCCGAGCTGTCCTCGCTGGGCACCAACCCCAAGTACGACTCGACTTGGTGAGCGGTGCGGAAGCGCTTCGCATCGTCGATCACGCTGACGAAGCTAGCCGCGACGATGAGACCGACGCCGGGTGTGGTGGCGAGCAACTCGACAACAGGCTCCGTCGCGCAAAGTTCGAGGAGCTTCGCTTCGACCGTCTTCAGCTCTGCGGTGATTCCGTTGAGGAGCGTGAGCAAGGGCAGGTATCGGGCCGAGAGCTCGAGGTCGAGGCGTTGCTTGGTCACGGTGCTCCTCGAAGTGTTCGGCCGTGCACCTGGAGCGGCTTCGTTCCGTACTCTCGCGCCAGCCGCGCGCGAAGTGGTCACCATCTGCGCCCGGGACTCGACGAGCGCGCGCCGCACGTTGAGCCAGCGCCGGAGCTCTCGCCGCTGCGGCGACAGCACGTGGGCCATCGGTATGCCCCCGCGCTCCAGAGCGAGCGCCAGGACTTCTGCGTCGATTCGGTCCGTCTTGCGACCGTGGCGGCCGATGCCTAGCTGCTTGCTCCGCGTCGTGTCGACCAGCACGACTTGGTTGCCCCCACCGGGTGAGCAAGTCGTGGACGTCTCGGAAAGCGCGGCAAGCTTCGATCGCGACCACCGCTGGCGATTGGCTCGGGCCCAACAGCGATGACAGCGTCCCGAGCTCGGTCACCGCGCCCCGTTGGAGTACCTGCTCGCCCTCGACCTCGCAGAACGTGGTTTTCCGCGCACCAAGGTCCAGTGCTACTTTCCGCATGGCTGACCTCTCCTTCTGGCCCCCGTTCGGTTGTGCCTCCGGCCGTGGGGGTGCTGACAGGAAGCCCGTCGGCGAGAGGTCGGCCGCTACTTTCTCTGGCAGTTTCGTTTCGCATGGACGTGACGGGCTCGGGGCCCGCCTCATCCCATCTATCCGCCACTGAGACCCGAGCGAGAAAACGGCCGGGACCGGCGCCGGCTGTCCTGGGGCGCGGAACGGTCGCGAGGCGCTGCCGTCGTCCACGGAGTGAAAAAAAGCTTGCGCGTGGGCGGGAAGCATGCGCGCGGGCGAGAGCTTTCGCGCGTGGGCACGCGACGCCGAAGCGTGCACTCGGCCGGAGGCCGAGTCCTGAATCCGCGCCTACAGCCTTGGCACGATCAGATCACGATCCACACTGAGACCCGAGTGAGAAAACCGGCCGGGACCGGCGCCGGCTGTTTCGAAGCCAGGAAGAGCCGCGAGGCGCCGACGGCCGTCCACGGGTGAAAAATCAACATCCCGCCGGCTGTTCCGAAGCGAGAACAGCCGCGAGGCGCCGACGGCCGTCCACGGAGTGAAAATCAACATCCCGCCGGCTGTTTCGAAGCGAGGAACAGCCGCGAGGCGCCAAGGGTCGTCCACGGAGTGAAAATCAAGCTTCTGCGAGACCTCAGCGATGCGCGAACAGCGTGATTTCGTCTCGGTCGTGATAGAGCTGACGGGTACGCACGTCCTTCCAACCAGCGGCTTCGAGTGTGCGACGGGCGCTTGCGACTTCGGAGAGGCGCTTCTTCATGGGGAGCTTGAGGTTCGCGAGCACGAGGCCTGCGAGGCCTTCGCGGCCCCAGCGCGCGAGGAGCTTCGCGACCTCGCTCGGCCGGTGCACCATGTCGCAGAAGAGCCAATCGACGGGCGCGTCGGGGCGGTAGGCAAAGGCGTTGTCGCGCACGTGCGCGAGCCGCGGGTGACGGGCGAGGTTCGGTGCCATCTCGGCGCGGTCGACGGCGATGACTCGTGCCCTGCGCTCGAGCAGCGCGAAGGTCCAGCCGCCCGGCGCAGCGCCGAGATCGACCGCCACCTCTCCGGGTCCAGGCTCCACGCCGATCCAGGTGAACGCTTCGAGGAGCTTCGCCGTGGCGCGCGAGGGCGCTCCGGGTGGCAGCTTCATGCGGGCTCGGCCGCCGGGGAAGCGCGAGGGAACGTCGGCGACGGGTGAGGCGCCGAAGTACGCACGGGTCTCGTCGAGGATGGCGACCTGTACCAGGCGCTCGTGGGGTTCGAGCTTGTCTGCGCGGCGCTCGGCCGATGGGCGCGCGCCGAAGAGGGCGCGGAGCTTCTTTCCGAACGCCTCCGCGAGGCCGTTCTTGGTGTTCCCTGCGTCGCTGTCCGGAACCCAGACATGGAGTGCGAACGGTTCGTCTCCCGCACCGAACAGCTCCGGAACGAGAGCGCGCGCGGATTCGAGGGTCGGCGGAGCCTCGAAGGCGAAGATGAGTCCCTGGCGGCCGAAGGTGGGGAACGCGCCGGGCCTACGCTGGCCCTGGACCAGCGCGGGCGCGATGACGCGCCCCTCCGCGAGCTCGCCCGCGAGATCGGGCTCGAAGCCCGCGCGGCAGGTCCAGATCGAGTCGCGTCCTTTCACGGGTCGTGAACGGCAGCGCCGGTTCAGAAGCGCATGGTCGCGCCCAGCGAGACCACGTTCAAACTCTGGCGGAAGCGGCCGCCGTTGATGGGATAGGGCGAGCGGAAGGGGGGATTGCCGGCGGCGTCGCCGCTCACCACGAGGAGCTTTCCGTTTCCTCCGTTGTCGACCTCTTGCACGAACATGTGCATGTAGCCCGCTTCGATGTCGAAGGACGAGATGCGGTAGGTGGCGCCCACGGAGACGCCGATGCGCTGGCTCGCGAGGAACGAGACGTTGGCGTACTCGTCGTTCTGCACGTTGGGCTCCCAGAACCCTCCCGCGCGAGCCGCGAGTTGGGCCGGGAGAACCACGAAGTCGCCGCCGAGACGGAGGCCCACGCTGTCGCGTTTCACCTTGAAGTCGATGTCGTTGTTCTCGGGCACGCTTCCGGGCGTGCCCTGCACGGGGACGGCGGGTGAGGCCGGAAAACGCAGCATCGCGCGGTCGTAGGCACTGTTTCGCGTGTACGACACGTCGAGCTCGGCGTCGAAGACGTCGTCGGCCAGTGGATCGCGCACAGCCGGCGGAGGGGCGCTGGGGCGTCGTGGGAGATGGAAGCGCGCACCCAAGCGGACATCCAACGGGTTCGCGATTCGGAAGTGCCCCAGGTCCTTCTTCACGTCCGCCGAGTCCGACACCACGGGGTTGCCGCTAGTGCCGTTGTTGGTCCAGTAGTTGGCTTGTGTCTTCAGGTCGCCGTGGGAGTCGAAGGCGTCCTGAACGATGACGTCGAGCCCGACGTCGAGGCTCGGCAGCGGGGAGTACAGCACCCCGAGCGTGACCCCGGGGATGAACCAATCGGCGACCGAGAGGTCCGCGCGCACGTCGGCGGTCACGGGGTCGCGCCAGCTGCCGTCGGGTTGCGGGCTCGGATTCACGCTCATGTTCGCGTTGCCGAGCTCGTAGCTCGCGAAGCCCCAGATGAAGCCCGCGCCTACGCGCAGCCCCTTCATCATTTCCACGCCCGCCGCGAGAGTCACGTTGAGCGCGAGACCGTCCTGGTCGAGCAGCATGTAGCGCTGCGGCGCCGGGACGTTTTGTGTGGCCCCGAACGAGTTGCGAACCGCGACGGTCTCGGGAAAGTGCAGGGACCCGATGACGTTCGGTGGAGCCACCGATAGACCGATGCCCAAGCCATCGGTCGCACGGAACACGCCGGCGACCGCTGGGAGCGGCGTTGGCGTGTTCTTGTTGTCATTGCAGACCTCCGGGTAGGCGATGCCGTCGGGGGGCAAGTCGAGCCGCTCCCCGTCGCCTTTGCGCTGGAAGCAGATCTGGTTGAAGACGAGGTGCACGTTGGCGAGCACGCCGCTCCGCTGTCCGGCGAGGCCGGCGGGGTTCAACTGCGTGGCCAGGGGCGTCGAGGCTCGCGCCACCCAGGCGCCCCCGCGCCCGAGCGCCTCGCTGCCAATCTCTGGGAAGTCTTGGACGTCGGTGGCATGGGCCGCACCCGAGACGAGCAGGAGCGCCGCAGGCAATGCGAGCGGCCCGAGCCGAGTACGGGCGCGCGGGAGCCGGCTCATGCCTTGATCGGGCTGGCTTTCAGCGCCGCCTTCCCGTCCTTCACGTAGACGCTGAACTTGACCTTCTGAGCGCCGTGCCGCTGCACCAAAGCGTCGCGGTTCTTCTTCAGTGTCTGCTCGAACTTCTCGTAGGTGAAGCCCTCGATGTTCTCTCCGCACTGCTTCTTGAGCTCGACGAATTCCTGATAGACGCCGCGCCACTCGGCCGACTCGCCCGCGCCGGCCGCTGCGGCGATTTCGACGTTGGACGGCATCGTGCTGTCGAGCCCTGCGGCTGGGGGAGGGGGAGCTTGCGGGGTGGGTGGCTTGGGCGCACCCGGGCGCGGCGGGGGTTTCGGCAGGCGCGGCTGCGAAGGCGCGGAGGGCAGCGGCTTCACTTCTGGGCTGCTCGTCACGGGCACCGGCGACGAGCTCGGCTGGGGTTGCGAGTCGCCAGGGAAGGAGAAGGCGCTCATTTGCGGCTCCGCCGGCAAGTCACCGAGCACTTGCGTCAGATCGGCGGCGCGACGTGGCACGCCGCCTTTGGCGGCCACCTTGTCTATGCCGTCGTTCAAGTCGGAGGCAATCTTGCGGTAGGTGCCGCGGAACTTACTGGGCGCGAGTTGATCCACCTCGCCCTTGGCGAGGCGGGTTGCTTCACGACGGAAGATGGCGAGCGGGCGAGAATGCTCGAAGAGCGAGAACACGAGCCCGAGGCCCATGGCGAGCAGCACGGCTCCGGCGACCAGCGGTACTGGGACGCCCTTCTTGTCCTTGTCGTCCGCCTGTTTGAAGAACCCGAACGGGCCCTCGACGCGGGCCGGCAAACGGCCGACCGCGTAGCCTGCGCCGAGCTCCCACGCTTCGCCAGGGAGCTTCGAATACTGGACGCCGAGGCCGAGGCCACCGAGCACGCGAATGCTGCTCCGCCCCTTCTCGCCGTAGTCCGCGTCGGAGTCGATGTTGCCGAGGTCCGCGACGATTTGGTCGAGCACTGCCTTGTCGAAGTCGTCGGGCGCGCCAGCGGCGACGCGCTGCCCTTTGGTGTAGAACGCGACCGCCGCTCCGGTACGGTTCGAAAGCTCCCGCGCGAACTTGTCGTCGATGATGCGCGCCCCCACGATGGCGCCGGCGGGCATGGACGAGGCGTCCACCTCGACTGGGCGTGTCACGACTCGGTAGATGCGATCGAGCACCAGGGTGTCGTCGCGGATGTAGCCGTGCAATGCGTCGGCGACGACGGGGTAGCCGCCGAGCTCGAAGTCTTCCATGCCCGCGGCTTGTTCGTAGCCGACGTGGGCGACCACGCGGCCGTGCTGGTCCACGGCGAAGACGGCGTCGAACGCGAACTCCGGCGGGACCTTGGAGTTCACCGCCCGGAGGGCCGCGCCGACCTTGTCCTTGGCCTCGTCGGGCACCTTGCCGTCGGAGTCGCTGGACTTCTGCAGGTACTTTCCGACGTCTGGTTCCAGCGCGAACGCGATGAGCTGCGCCGAGCGTTGGCGCGCGTCGTTGCCGAGATACCACGACACGACTTGGCTATCGGACGAGAGCGCCTCGCCCATCGCCCGTGCGCCCACGCGGTTGTACATGCCTGCTGCGAGGAACAGCACGAAGACCGTCACTCCGAGCAGGAGACCGAGAACTACGTACCAAAAGCGCGACAGCAGCATTACTTGCCCTTGGCCTGAGCGTCTTTGTCTTTGGCGTCCTTGTCGTCGGGCTTCTGCTCTTTCTTCTTCTCCTCGGCGACCTTGATGACGTCCTTGAGCTCCATGTCGCCGCCCTTCACTTCGACGGCGACACCCGGCCCCACCTTCTTGCCAGCGAAGTACGCCTGGATGGTGTACTTGCCGTCCGCGGGAACGCTCAGGGAGAACTCCCCCTTGAGGTTCGGGTAGGCGATGCCGGCGACGTTGGCCTCGGCGATCACCCACATGCGCAGGCTGGGCGCCGATTCGTCGCGGATCTCGAAGGACCCGGGAGACGTCACCGTCCAATCGCGGCGCGCACCCTTGATCGTATCGCCGGGCTGGAAGGTGGGGACGCTCACGCCGTAGAGCCGATGCTTGAAGGGATCGGTGTTGTGGAACTGGAGCTGCTGGCCCGGTGGCACGACGATGGTCACCGGAGTCGTCCTGCCGCCCCCGACGCGAATCAGGATCGCGGTCTTCTGAGGCGCCTGCTTCTCCTCGGCGAGGGCGACGATGCAGAGCTCCTTGGGAATGTGTGGGAAGAGCTGGCGGAACTCCGGCCGTACGGTCGGCACGATCTCGCGGAAGGAGTAGCCGCGTTTCTTGGGATCACGTGCCTCGTCCCAGACCGGATTCACGAGGCCACGGAAACCGGCCACTTTGCCTTTGACCTTGGCAGCGTCGGCGACGCCCGCCGTGCCGAGCACCGATAGGCCCACGCCGACGAGAAGACCCGCCCGCCCTGCTCTCGAAATCATCGGGCAGAAGCTAGTCGAGGCCTCGGCCGGACGGAAGGGTCGGCATGCCCTGCTGGGTCCCGGTTCCACGCGCCTTCGCCGCAAATGGCGAACGGGCCGACGCTTCGAAGAGAGCCGGCCCGTTCATGGGTTCCTTACCGCGAAAGCCGTGAGTTTGGTTGCGTAGCCCGAACCCCTAGCAACGCTAGGTGGGACGCTAATCAGGGCTTCTGGCTTCCCGGTGAAAG
This sequence comes from Polyangiaceae bacterium, assembly GCA_046351435.1. Taxonomy (GTDB): domain Bacteria; phylum Myxococcota_A; class Polyangia; order Polyangiales; family Polyangiaceae; genus JADJKB01. Next base: position 202,610 of record JAXLYN010000010.1, on the reverse strand, counting down.
GTTCCGGGCCTGCACTCCACCCGCGAAATCGCGCCCCGGGTTCGAATGCTTGTCAGGAGTTCGTTACTGCGCTCCTCTCGTGCTCCGCAGAGGGAACCACTCTCAGAGTATTTCCCGGCACCCTCTCCGTCAACGGCTCTTCCCGCGGAAATTTTCGACGATCCCGCGGAAAAATTAGCGATCGCGCGCTTGACATCCGAGCCGCTTCGTAAGCGAGCCGCCGGAAACTGGGCCCATCGACCTCTCCTGGGTCATGCCTTCGGGCCATGACCTGGGTGACACCGGAGAGCGAGCCTCTGCGCTCCGAGCGCGGCGAGACCTTGTTCGTCGACAGTCGAACGCGAGCCGAGCTCGAGGCGCGAACGGCCGGCGCGGGCTTTCTCCTCGTTCCGGTCGAACCGCCGCGGCCCGCTCTGCGCGGCAGACTCGCGCTTTTGATCGAATCGGCGGTGGAAGAGGCCCTGGAGCGACGGGGAGCTCCGCCGCCGGGGGTCGGAGCGTCGAGCGACCTCGACGCGTCGCTCAGCGACCAGCTCTATCGCGCGCGCCTCGTGGGTGGCCGCGGCCTCGCCATTTCGCTCCACACGCTCGAGGGCATCGCGAACCTCGCGGGTGCACTCGACGCCGAGGACAGCGCGGTCCTCCGCTGGTGGGTGCTCGCCGCTCGCGAGCGTCCGGTGCGCCTCCTGCTCGCGGCGACGGACACGGCCATCGGCGTGTACGGCGAGCCTCAGCCGCTCGAATCACTCTTGTCGGCGACCGTGCTGGTGCCCGCTTCTTCCCCGGTTTTGGCGCCCGAAGTGGGCCAGAGCGCGGCCACGATGGAGCTCTCGGAGGTGCCGCCCAGCGTTGCCGAAATCGCCGCACGGATCGCGGTGCGCGAGCCGCGCGAGCCGAGTCCGTCCCCCTCGCCGGTCACGTGCCAGCCGGTGAACGACGCGGACGCGTTGCTACAAGCCATGGCCGCCATCTTCGCCGACGAGCCTGCGCCGTCGGAGCCTTCCCCCGAGGTCGAATACGCCGACGTCGAGGAACCGATGCCGGCGGTGCTCGCAGAGGTCGGCCCCGCGGTCGTGGAGGAACGTCCCGCGTTCACCGAGGAGAGCGTGCCCGAGCCCGTCGTGGTGGCGGCCGAACCCGAGAGCATCGACGCGAGCGCGCTCGCGAGCGACGGCGCGGAAGTGGAACCGGGATCTCTCACGCCTCCGCCGGTGGAGGCGTTCTGTTCGCCCGAGGTTCCCGCGAGCGAGGTCGAGACGCTCGAGCCGCCGCCGAAGAAGAGCCATCCGCCGCTCGACCCCAACGCGGCGGCCGAGTGGCGGCGTTGGATGGCGGACCTCGACAGCACGCGCGGCCCCAAACCGCTGGCCGTCGTCGAGCGCACGTTCGTGTCGGCCTTCGTGCCGCTGATGGACGCCCTCGCGCGCGGCATCGCGGGCGACGAAGCCGTGCCGGTGGCCGAGGCCTGGGCCAAGAGCTTCGCCAAGAGCTACGCCGAGGCGTTCGACGCGCTCCGCGTGCGCGGCAAGCGACCCACCATGGTGCTCGACGTGCCCGATCTGGCGCTGCGCATCGGCCGGCTCCACGGCGCGCGGTCGGCGCAGCTCGTCTTGGTGGACGGCATGCGCTTCGACCTCGGACTTCGCGTCAACGAGCGCCTCCGCACGCTCCTGGGGCAGCACGCTGCCCTGACGGAGCGGCTGCTGCTCTGGTCCGCGCTGCCGTCGACCACGGCGCTCCAGCTCGAGCTGATCGGTCGCGGCGCCCAGGGGCTCCGGGAGCTCTCGGAGCTTCCGGACAGCGAAGTGCCAGTGGCTCGGGGCCGGTCGGCCGCGACGCTGCGTCGCGTGCGCGCGGGGCAGCGCGAAGTCCTGAAGCTGGATCTGGTGGAGAGCGCCATGAGCGTGCCGGGTGGCCCGCTCGCGGAGCGGCTCGACGACCTCGCCGACGAGACCGCCGAGGCGCTCGCGCAACACCTGTTGCGCCTGCCGCCGCGCACGCTCGTCCTGCTGTTCGGTGATCACGGTTTCACGCTCGACCCGGTGGGCGGCGGTACGAGCGCGGCCCGTTCGGGTGGCTCGTCACCCGAAGAGGTGTTGGTCCCAGCGTTCGCGTGGCTCGTCGGCGCCGTGCACTGACCCGGGCTCAGTTCAGCGTGAGCTTCATCGACACGTAGTTGGCCAAGTCCGGCGGATTCAGCGAGACCGGGCCCGAGCCTTTCACGAAATCGATGCCCGTGCTCGGCCCCGGCGGCCAGATGATCTTGGCCGAGTCTTCTTCGGTGAACTCGAGCATCAGCTTGTAGGGGCCATCGGGCACCACGGAGTGATTGACGTCGGTACAGTCCCAATCGGCGGCGTGGGCGCCGTGGGACGAGGCAGTGGCGGCGGTGATGGCGTCGACCTTGTTGCCGGCCGATGCCGCGTTCCACTTGAGCAGGTTCGAGATGCGTTTCGCAGCCCACACGTTGAGCGACTTGATGAACTTGCCGGAGCCATCGGCGATCCAGACCGCGCCGATGTTCTTGGGCGAATACTTCCCGTGGTAGGTCACGGTGCCGAACTCGAAGTGGAGCGCGCAGCCGGTGGCGGTGCCTCCGCCCGCTCCCCCAGCCGGTGCGCCGCCAGCCCCCGGGGTGCCGGCGGCTCCGCCGCCGCTTGGCACGCCGCCCGCGCCGCCCCCGCTCGGCGCCGAGCCTGCTACGCCTCCGGCGGCCGTCTGGCCAGCGACTCCGCCCGCCGCGGCCCCGCCCAAGTCTTGGCTGGGGCTCCAGAACTCGGAGTCCCCGTCCGTGACGGTGCAGCCCACCAGGAACAGTGCCGCAACGTAAGCTTTCGCGCCGCCCATGACTCTCCCGAAGAAGCGAGTATGCTGGCGCGCATTCCTTTGGCCGTCAACCTCGCGCTCCGCTTCACTTTCTTCTGTTTCGCGGTGGTGGCCGTCGCGGCGAGCGCGGGCTGCGCCAGCGTCGCGGCGTATCAGCGCGAGCGACTGGCTGATCCGACCATGAACCCGAGTCACGGCCAGAGTGACGCCCTCGCTCACGTGCGGGCAGTTCAGGAAGGCGCTCTCGGTGGAGAGCTCGGCGCGGCGTCGGGCTGCGGCTGCAACTGAGTTCCCCGCGCACATGCCTCGGAAGAGCCTGCTTCGATCGCTGGGCCTCTTGCTCATGCTCACGCCCGGCGTCAGCCGGGGCGAGGGCGACGGCGTGTCGACCGGTCTCACGACCGAGCTGAAGAGCGAAGTCGCCGCGTACTCGGACACGGACGCGGTGAGCGTGTTCACACCGTCGGTGGGCGCCAACGTACGCGACGTGGGGAGTGGTTGGTCCGCCGGTGGGAACTACTTGATCGACATCGTATCCGCGGCCTCCGTCGACATCGTATCGACCGCCAGCGGTCGCTGGACCGAGGTGCGCCACGCGGGCGGGCTCCACGCCGGCTACAAGCCCTACGAGCTCGGCGCCTCGCTCTCCGGTTCCGTGTCGCGGGAGCCGGACTACTTGTCGCTCACGGGGGGCCTGCGCATCGACTGGGATCTCGCGAAGAAGACGCTGACACCCGCTTTCGCCTACGCCTTCACGCATGACACCGCGGGGCGCTCCGGCACGCCGTTTTCGGTGTATTCTCTCGAGCTCGATCGACACACCTTCGGCACGGACGTGGCCTTCATTCTGGATCGCGAGACCGCGCTGAACATCGGCGCCGACGTGATCCTCGAGGTGGGCCATCAAGAGAAGCCGTACCGCTACGTGCCACTGTTCGCGCCGGACGTGCTCCAGAGCGTCGGGCCGGGGGCATCGGTCGCGGCCGTGAACCAGCTCCGCCTGCCCGCGCGCATCTCCGAACGCATGCCGACCACGAGGCAGCGCTACGCCGCGAGCGTACGGCTCGCGCAACGCCTGGCCGACAGCACGCTGGTGGTCAAGGAGCGGCTGTACACGGACTCGTGGGGGCTCAAGGCGAGCACGACGGATCTGCGCATGGTGTTCGACCTGAGCCCGAGATGGGAGCTCTGGCCGGAGCTTCGGGCGCACTTCCAGTCCGGCGTCTCGTTCTGGCGTCTCGCCTACGTGGGCAATCAGGCAAGCGACGGCAGCTTCGGCGTGCCCGCGCTTCGCACCGGCGATCGCGAGCTGTCTCCGCTGGTCGCCGGTACCGCTGGCGCAGGGCTCGAGTGGAAACTCGGCGGCGCGTCGGATCCCACGGCGTTCGCGGTCACTCTGCTCGCCCACGTCATGGCGACGCGCTATAGCGAGGCACTGTTCGTGGAGCAGAGGATCGGCGGATTCACGGCCTTGCAAGCGGAGGCGAAGTTCTGATGATCCGCTGGTACGGCTTCGCGTGCCTCTGCTGGCTCACCGCGTGCGCGGATCCGGTGCACGACGACGCGGTGGATGCCCTCGGTCCCGAGGCGCCCGGCGTGAAGCCGGGTCCACTGCACCGCCCGGGTCAACCCTGCTTGGTCTGTCACTCGGGCAAAGGCCCCGCTGCCCTCGAGTTCAGTCTGGCAGGGACAGTGTACAAGTACCTGGAATCGGGCGAGCCCATGGCCAACGCCGTCGTGCAGTTCGTCGACAAGGCAGGCCAACGCACGTTCACCGGGACGAACTGCGCCGGGAACTTCTTCGTCCAGCGGGCGGACTTCGATCCCGTCTTCCCGGTCTGGACCCGCGTCGTCTTCGGAGGGTTTCCCGACGCTGACATGAGCACGCCGATCTTCCGCGAAGGCTCTTGCGCGCACTGCCACTCGGATCCGCCGGGCGAAGCCTCCGCGGGCCGCATCTACATCGCGAATCCAGGCACGCCGGTTCCGGGAGGGAGCTGCCCATGACTCGCTTCGCTTTCGTCGTCGCGGCGTTGCTCGCGGGGTGTGCCGGCCCGGAAGAAGAGGGCGACCACTTCATCCCGGCGCCGTCTCGCGAGTCCTTCCCGCGTGCCGCCGACGTGCTTGGCTCCCACTGCGGCTCGCTCGATTGCCATGGCTCCGTCGCCCGCAACCTTCGCATCTACTCCCTGAACGGCTTGCGCATCGGCGAGGTCACCGGTACCCACAGCACCACCGACGAGGAGTACGCAGCCACCTACCAGTCGGTGGTGCTGCTCGAGCCCGAAAAGTTCGGCCAAGTGATCGTCGAGGGAGGCCGTGGGCCCGAGCGGCTCACCATCGTGAGAAAGGGTCGCGGCACCGAGCACCACAAGGGCGGCGCGCAGGCGCCGGCCGGGAGTGACGCGGATCGCTGCTTTCTGAGCTGGCTCGCCCAGGCCGTGGACGAAACGGCTTGTGGCAACGCCGCCGAAGTCCCGACGCCGGAGTTTTGACCGGTCAGATCCCGTACGCGTAGCCGAGGCTCAGCGTGAGCGCGTTGCCCGAGGTCGGAAACAGCGCGAGGTAGCTGAGCTCGAGGCTCGGTCCGTGCTCTCGCCCGGCCGGCAGATACGCGCCGACTCCGATGCCAGCGAAGCCCGAACCGAGCTTCTTGTAGCCGTCGAGCTCCTGCACCGGAGGGTTGTCCGGTTGGTTCGGAGGCGGCGGCGCGTTCTGATCTTCCACCACCGTCACCTTGAATGCGCCGTCGATCTCTGCGATGCCGCCTTTCAGGCTGGCGTAGGGCTGGATACCGCTCGCTCGGTGGGCTGGGCCGAGGAACCAGTAGGACAGGTGGAGCTCGGCCGAGAACGGCAGAAACTTCTTGCCACCGTCTTGGGGCGGGCCGCCGCCGCGAAGGACATAGCCGAAGCGCGCACCCGCGAGCACCTGCTCCCAGAGCGCGTAGTCGATGCCGAGCTCGGCGCGGGTGGTGCCGAGCACGAACCCGCCGTTCACCTCGTCCTTCTGACCGACGATCGGCGTGCCGTGGTACTGCGACCCGGACGCGCGGAAGCAGGCGAAACCTTCCTCGAGCTGTCCTTGGCGCGTGCACACGCCGCTGCCTCCCACGAACGGAAAGTCCTGAGTCAGTCGAGCTTCGAGCCACGTCCCGGGCGGGAGCGCGTCCGTTTCGGCCGAAGCGAGTCGGCTCGAAGCCAGGAGCAAGAGAATGGAGAGGCCGCCGAGTCGCGCGCCTCGAAGAACGGAAGAAGACAAGCGCCCGGTTTCTAGCACGGTTTTCGGCTTCTCCAGCCCTTCCGTTGCTGCGGCGGAGGGAATCGCACATGAGAACCCGTCATGCCCCGACTCGCTCTTCCCGACACGGAGCTCCACTACCTCGACACCGGAACGGCGGCGTCGGGAGAAACGCTGCTCATGAGCCACGGGCTCTTGATGAACGTCGACCTGTTCGCCCCGCAGGTGGCCGCCCTCCGGAGCCGCTTCCGCTGCATCGCATACGATCACCGCGGGCAGGGCCAGAGCGCCGAGAGCTCACTCCGCTCCATCGACATGGGCACGCTGGCGGGGGACGCGGCACACGTCGTAGAGAAGCTGTGTCCGGAAGGGGTGCACTTCGTGGGCCTCAGCATGGGAGGGTTCGTCGGGCTGCGCCTCGCGGCCCGCCGACCCGAGCTCGTGAAAAGCCTGGTCTTGATCGCGACCAGCGCCGAGGCCGAAGACCCGCGAAACGTGCCCAAGTACCTCGCGATGAACCTCGTGGCGCGCACACTCGGGGCGCGGCTCTTGACCCGCAGCGTGCTCGAGATCTTGTTCGGGAAGTCGTTCCTTCGTGACCCTCGGAGTCGCGACGAGCTCGAGCGCTGGAAGCGGCACTTCCAAGATCTGCCGCGCTCGATCCACCGCGCGGTCACGGGAGTCATCGAGCGGGACAGCGTGTTGCCCGAGCTCGCGCGCATCCACTGCCCGACGCTCGTCCTCGTCGGCGACGAGGACGTGGCGACGCCACGAGCTCGCGCGGAACGCATCGTCGCGCACGTCGAGGGCGCCGAGCTCCGTGTGGTTCCCCGGGCCGGGCACTCGGCGACCGTGGAGGAGCCCGAAGCGGTGACGCGTGAGATTTCAGCGTTCTTGGAGCGCCAACGGCCGTCGGCATGACGGCAGAGCCGTGGCGGTGTAATCCCGAGCCATGACCATGGTCCACGGCGGGCGCCTCGTCGCCCAGGCGCTCAAGCGGCACGGTATCGATCACGTCTTCACGCTGTGCGGTGGCCACATTCAGGCCATCTACGACGGCTGTCTCGACGAAGGCATTCGCGTGGTCGACACCCGTCACGAACAGACGTCGGGTCACGCGGCTGATGGCTATGCCCGCGTCACGGGCAAGCCGGGAGTGTGCCTGGTCACGGCGGGTCCTGGCATCACGGACGTCGTGACGGCGGTCGCCAACGCCCAGCGCGCCGGCGTCCCGCTAATCTGCATCGGCGGCGCCGGACCGAAGACCCTTTGCGACATGGGTTCGCTCCAAGACATGGACTCGGTCACGCTGATGCGTCCGATTTCCAAGTGGAGCGTGCAGGTTCCCGAGATCCGACGCGTCAAGGAATACATCGACAGCGCGTTCCGAATCGCCCAGTCGAACCTGCCGGGGCCGGTCTACCTGGAGATGCCGCTCGATCTGTTGATGAACTGGCACGAAGACGACGACCCGATCACGGCGCCCATGGTCCCGGCGCGGCCGTCCGGAGATCCGGCGGCCATCGCACGCGCGGCCGAGCTCCTGCGGGCTGCCGAACGGCCGAGCTTCGTCATCGGCGCGCAGCTCCGCTGGTCCGCGGACCGCGGGATCGTGCGCCGCTTCGCCGACGCCGTCCGCGCCCCGTTCTTCTTGAACGGCATGGCGCGGGGCGCGCTGCCCTTCAGTCACGAGTGTCTATTCACTCGTTCCCGCAAGCAGGCATTGGCGGAGAGTGACGTGGTCTTCGTGTTCGGGACCCCCTTCGATTTCCGCGTGGACTACGGTCGGCCCGGCACCTGGAACCCCGCGGCGAAGATCGTCCAGGTGGACTTGGACGGCGCCGAGCTCGGACGCAACCGGGCCATCGACGTGGCGATCCACGGCGATAGCGGCCTGGTGCTCGCGCAGCTGCTCGAGGCCGTCGGCAAAAAGGACGCGTCCGCGTGGCTCGGCGCGCTCCGCCCCCAAGAAGACAAGCGCCGCGGCAAGATGAAAGCCGAGATCGAGGCCGACGGGGATCCGCCGAATCCGCTGCGCGTGTGCCACGAGGTCGGCAAGCGCCTTGGCAAGAACGACATCGTCATCGGCGACGGCGGCGACTTCGTGGCCACTGCCGCCTACGTGATCCCGCTGGAGTGGCCTCAGCTGTGGATGGACCCGGGGCCGCTCGGCACGCTGGGGATCGGTCCGGGTTACGCCATGGCCGCACAGCTCGCGCGACCCGATGCGCGCACCGTGATCCTCTATGGTGACGGCTCCTTCGGCTTGAACGCCTTGGAGTTCGAAGCCATGGCGCGCCAGAACATCCCGGTCGTGGCCGTGATCGGCAACGACGCGGGCTGGACGCAGATCCGGCGCGGGCAAATCATGATGTACGGCGAGGAACGCGCCGTCGCGACCAAGCTCGACTACACGCGCTACGAGAAGGTGGTCGAAGCGCTCGGCGGCAAGGGCTACTGGGTCGAGAAGACCTCCGAGCTCGGGCCCGCGCTCGACGCGGCGTTCGCGGCCGGCGTGCCGGCGTGCGTGAACGTCAAGATTGCGTCCAGCGACTTCCGCAAAGACGCCATCAGCGTCTGAGCGGAACGAGCTTCGCGCCGAAAACCGGCCGCAGCTGGGCCGGGGGCTTGGGCCTCGGTCCCGACTTTGGTAGGACCATCCCCCCATGGCCGATCCTCGTTTGCACAACGTCTTGATCATCGGTTCGGGCCCTGCGGGCCTGACGGCTTCCATCTATGCGGCGCGGGCCAACCTCGGGCCGTTCTGCGTCGAGGGCTTCAACGCCGGCGGCCTGATCCCCGGCGGGCAGCTCATGTTCACGACCGACGTCGAGAACTACCCGGGCTTTCCCCACGGCGTGACCGGACAAGAGATGATGGCGAAGTTCCGCGAGCAGGCGGAGCGCCAGGGCACGGAGATCGTGACCGCCGACGTGCAGAAGGTCGACTTGTCTTCGCGGCCTTTCAAGGTCTGGGTGGGCGAAGACGAAAACGAGCTCCACCTCGCCAAGAGCGTGATCATCGCGACCGGCGCTCGCGCCAACTACCTGGGCCTCCCGAACGAGGAGAAGCTCAAGAACAAGGGCGTCAGCGCCTGCGCGGTGTGTGACGGCGCGCTCTATCGCAACCAGGACGTCGCCGTGGTCGGCGGCGGCGACACGGCCATGGAAGAGGCGAGCTACCTCGCCGGGCTGTGCAAGAGCGTGAAGCTCATCCACCGTCGTGACGAGTTTCGCGCGTCGAAGGCCATGCAGAAGCGCGTGGAAGAGAACCCGAAGATCGAGATCCTCCGGAGCCACGTGGTCGAAGACGTGCTCGACGTCGCAGCCGACCGGGTGACGGGCCTCAAGGTGAAGAGCTTGAAGTCGGGCGAGGCGCGCGGCCTCGACGTGAACGCGCTCTTCGTGGCCATCGGCCACACGCCGATGACGGAGCTCTTCAAGGATCAGCTCGAGCTTCACCCGAACGGTTACCTGAAGGTGGTGCCCGGGAGCACGCGCACCAGCATCCCCGGCGTGTTCGCGGCCGGCGACGTCGCCGACTGGGTCTACCGACAGGCCGTCACCGCGGCCGGTACCGGCTGCATGGCGGCCCTCGACGCCGAGCGCTGGCTCCAGGAGCAGCATTGACTCGCTCCGCTCGCGAGGGCTCGCGACCGTGCGGGGACGGCATCGTGCCGATGGGTAACTACTGACGTGACCCACGGGCTCGACGATCCTCGCGAGGAGCTGGCGCTGCTCGCCTCGGCGCTGTCCGAGCACCTGGCCGCGCATGCGCGGGCCGGCACGCTCGGGCTGCCGCCCGCCAGCGAGGACTTGAAGGCGGAGCGTTTGGCCGGTGGCGCCGAGGAGCCCGCGAGCTGTCCGCCTGCGTCGAGCGAGCGGGAAGCGCGTTTCGAGCCGCCCCCGCGCGAGGTCGAGGTTCGCGCTCCTCCCGGACCGCCTCGCGCCGAGCCCGCTGCCCTCGCCATCGAGGATCCGGCCGAGCGGGCGCGGGCGCTCGACGTCATCCAGGCGGAGGTTCGCGAGTGCGTTGCCTGTGGCCTCCACTCGACTCGCACGCAGACCGTGTTCGCACGGGGCAACGGCAGCTCGCGTTTGTGCTTCGTCGGGGAGGGGCCCGGCGCCGACGAAGATGCCCAGGGGTACCCCTTCGTGGGCAAGGCGGGTCAGCTCCTCGACCGCATGATCGAGGCCATGGGGCTCTCGCCGGACGAGGTCTACGTCGCCAACATCGTGAAGTGTCGGCCGCCCAACAACCGGAAGCCGGAGCCCGACGAGATGGCGGCGTGCCTGCACTTTCTCGAACGCCAGCTCGCGATCCTGAACCCGGAGGTGATCGTCGCCCTCGGCGCCACGGCCGTACAAGGGCTCTTGGGCACGACCGAGGGCATCACGCGGCTTCGCGGCAAGTGGAAGCTCTACAAAGGGCGCATCGCCGTGATGCCGACGTTTCACCCGGCCTACCTCTTGCGGACGCCGAGCGCGAAGCGCGAAGTTTGGGCGGATCTGCAGGCGGTCTTGCGGCAGATGGGGCGCGCGGTTCCGGCCCCCAAGAAGGGCTGAAGGCCAACCCCCGACCCGCCATGCGACCGCGCGCGATCCTCGCCAGCCTCCCCGGTCCTCTCTTGGGGTGGGTCGTGCGAGCGCTCCTCGTGCTGGTGGCGGTGATGGCGTTCGCCATCCCGTTCGTGCGCGACCTGCCCCTGCTCGGAAGCGTGACGCGACCGTTCGAAGCGTGGTTCGACTACCAGTGCCATCGTGAAGCGGCGCGCTCGTTTGCACTGTTCGGCCGGATCATGCCCGTCTGTTCGCGCTGCTTCGGGATCTACGCCGGGCTCGGGCTCGGTGCGTTGGTGTTGCGACCCAAGCTCGACGTCTGGCCGCTTCGCATATGGGTGGCTGGAGCGGCCGTGGTCATGGTGCTCGACGTCGTGACGGAGAACCTCGGGATGAGACCGGCGTCGGGGCTGCTCCGCTTCGCGACGGGTGTGCTCTTGGCTTATCCCGTCGGCGCCGCGCTGGTGGTCGCGCTCTCCGAGCGGAGCTCGTCTGGCGCCGACGCGCCGAGCTGAGCCCCGAAGCGTGTGCTCTCAGTCGTCCTCGACTTCGAAGCTCGTGACGTCCACGAGCACGGGCTTCGCGCCTTCGCCCAGCGGGTTCGGGAGCCCGATGCAGAAGATGTCGACGCCGCTCCCGTCGGCGCGCACGCGAAGCCGCAAGAAGTGCTTGAACCCCGGGTGGTCGAGCGCGGTGAACGCTTGGGTGTGCTCGTAGCCGAAGCGGGTGAGAAAAGCGAGGTACGCCCCGAACACCCAGGCGCCGGCGAACACTGCTCCCATGATGCCCGTGAACAGGAGCAGCGGGCGCGGCAGCGAGAAGTCGGCCATGCGCGCTGCGAAGCGTAGAGCGAGCGTCGAGCCCACGGGCAAGAGCGCGGTCACGAGCGCCGCGCCGATGGCCGGCGTGAGGACGCGCCAACCGTGACGGCGTGCGCCCCCGATCAGCGAGTAGACGATGGTGCCCATGACGAGCGTCGCGATGGGCCCCACGATCCGCGTGCCGAGCCAGTGGTACGCCGCGATGCCGATGGCCATCGCCGGCGCGAACAGGAGGAGGAGCACGAGATGGGGCAGAAACCCGGAACGCCCGAGGGCGATCTTCCACGGCACTTGTCCGAGCATCGCCGCGCTCTGACGCGCGTCGGGCCACTCCACGTCGGGCTCGATGCGCCCTTTCTTGTCGATGGACGCCGGGTGGAGAAATGCGCCGCCGCCGCCTGCGATGACGTGGAGGGCCTTGCCGTGGCGGAAGCGCTCGTAGTGGTGGACGTCTCCCGAGAGCAAGAACGCGGTCCGGGCTTCGGTGTCGAGACCCAGGGCCTCGATCATGGCCGTGCCCGTGCCGCTCGGCTTTCCGAAGTGATAGACGGGATCCGGCAGCGCGACGAAGGGCGTCGCTTCGGGGTGATTTTCGCGCCAGCTCGTGAGGAAGCGAGCTTGTCGCGAGTCCACGTCCCGGAGCTGCCGGTCCACGCCGTAGAGGTGCAGCGACGGGGAGAGCGGAAGCACGAAGTAGCTGGCGTTCTGCACCGCGGTGTAGCCGACGAGCACGAGCGACTTGGGCTTCTCCACCTTGCCGCCGCGCAGGAACTCCTTGGCCCACTCGGCGTAGTGCTCGAGCATGCGGTGGGAGATGCCGAGCACGCTCGGCCGCGCGTCGTCTTCCTCGACGTGACGGCGGAACAAGCGCGCGAAACCGTCGAGGCCGTCGTACCAGTCGTGGTTGCCAGGGATGCCCAGGAGCACGCGCGGCGCTTCGTCGCCGACCGCCTCGAGCACCTGATTCATGGGCACCAGCACGCGGTTCGCGATCTCGGTGGCGGTCGCCACCGGGTAGGCCGTGTCGCCGCCGAAGAAGAGGATGTCACCGCGCGGCGCGACGAGCTCGCGGTCCGGGTCCCGCGGGTCGGGCAAGCTGTACTCGCGGAACACCATGCGCGCCACGGCGCGACTCACGGCGATGTCGTCGCCCGTGTCGGCGACGTAGTCGATGAATACATCGCGTCCGAGCGCTTCGGTGAGGCTCGAGCTGCCTGTCTCGCCGCCGAGCACGCGCGCGGCGCGCTCCATCAGAGCGTGCGGCGGGTCGGGTGTCATCCAGTCGCGTGAGTCGATGTCTTCGGTGGCGATGGCGCTCGCGACGAAGTGGCGGAGGTGGCCCCAGAAAGAGCGGACGCCGAACCACACGACTCCGCGGGGCCGCTCGGTGCCGCGTACGAAGCTCCGGATGGGCGCGCCGGGCGCCCAGCGTTCGGGTCGCAGGCGAGCTCCCCTCCCGTCGACGTCGTCGGGCTTCACCTCAGGGTCTCTCGCTCGGCGGCGCGTGGTAGGGCGCGGACGTGTCGTAGAGTTCGCGGATCACCTGCGCGTGGCGCTCCCGAATGCGGTCTCGACGAGGCTTGGCGGTCTCGGTGAGCTCGCCGTCGGCCACGCTGAACGGGCGGTCCAAGATGCTGAACTTCCGGATCTGTTCGAAGCGCGAGAGCCTCCGGTTCACGTCGTCGACGTCGAGCTGGATCAGCGCGCGGAGCTCCGGATCACGCGCCAGGGCCGCCGGGTCCGTGCCGCGCCGGTGATCGCGGGCCCAGCGCTTCACGTTGGCGAAGTCGAGGGTCAGCAGGGCGATCAAGTAACGCTCGCGATCTCCGATGATCACCGCCTGGGCGATCCAGGGCGACTGGCACAGCAGCCGCTCGAGGTGCTGAGGTGCGACGTTGGAACCACCCGCGGTGACGATCAGATCCTTCTTGCGGTCGACGATGCTGAGGCTGCCGTCTGGATCGAGCTTGCCGATGTCCCCGGTGCGGAGCCAGCCCTCGGCGTCGATCACTGCCGCGGTGGCCTCGGGCTGTCCGAAGAAGCCACGCATGAGCCCCGGCCCTCGCAGAAGCACCTCGCCGTCCTTCCCGAGCCGCGTCTCGACGTGAGGGAGCGGCAGTCCAACGCTGCCGAAACGGAACTGATCCTTGCGGTTCACGTGGGTGCAGCCGCTCATCTCCGTGAGCCCGTAGCCCTCGAGTACGAGGATGCCCATGGCGTGGAACCACTCGCCGAGCTCACGGGACAGCGGAGCGCCGCCCGAGACCGCGAAGGCGAGGCGACCCCCAAAGCGTTCGCGGACCTTGGCGAGGGCAATCTTGTCCGCGTAGCGAAGCCGCGCCGCGAGCAGGCCGGACGGAGCGACACCCTTCTGCTTCTGGCGCGAAGCCTGGAGGCCGATGCCCACGGCCCAGCGCCAAAGCCGCTCCTTCACTGCACCTTCGGCTCCTGCGTGCTCGCTGGCCACGGCGAAGACCTTCTCGAACAGGCGCGGAACCGACACGAAGAACGTCGGGCGCACCTCCTCGAAGCCTTCCATCACGCGCTGCATGTCGCCGGCGAACGCGGTGCGAGCGCCGGCTCGCACGCAGCCAAAGAGCACCACGCGGGCGAGGATGTGCGCGAGCGGCAGAAACAGCAGCTGCTCGTCGCTCGGGCCCACGGGAATGGCTTCGGTGAGCGCCTCGGCCTGCGCCACGAGGGCGCCGTGGGTCAACATGACGCCGCGCTGCACGCCGGTGGTGCCGGAGGTGTAGACCACGGTCGCGAGGGAGTCGGGGCCGAGGGCGAGTAGCCGCTCGTTTCGGGCAGCCAGTGAGTCGGCGTCTTCGGAGAGGGCCATGCCACGCGCCACGAAGTCCGAGAAGCGCGTGACCGGGAGCGGCTCTCCGGTCGGGCGCGGAATGGGGTGGGCCGGCGCTTCGGAGTCGATCACCACCACGCGCTCGAGCTCGGTGGGTCGGGTGACGGCGTGCGCGAGCTCTTCCAGCGCGCGGCTGCCCTCGACGAAGGCGAGGCGCGCGCCCGAGTCGGCCAAGAGCGTGGCGACCTGCTCGCCGGTCGCCGTCGGATAGACGGGCACGGTGACGGCGCCCGCACCGAGGATGCCGAAGTCGATGAGGGTCCATTCCTCGCGCGTGTTCGAGATCAGGACGACGCGATCGCCCGTGCGGATCCCGGCGTCGATCAACGCCAGCGCGATGGCGCGACTGCCGTCCCGCCACTCACGAAAGCTCTCGCCGACCCAGCGCCCGCCCTTCTTGCTGCGGAGCGCGACGGCGTCGCCGCTCTCCCGAGCGCGCGCTTCCAGGAGGTCGACGAGGTGTCGGGTCAAAGGCCGCCGCTGGGTTCAGAGCCCCATCACGTAGCCGATGCTGGGCTCGATGACCTGACCCGAGGTCGGGAGCATCTGCATCAGGTTCAGGTTCAGCAGGAACCCGCCGTTGGGGCTCAGGGCGTACATCGCCCCGCCGTTCAGCCCGATGAAGCTCTGGCCGAGCTTCTTGTAAGCGTCGAGATCGAGCGGAGCGCCCTGGGCGCCCGGCTGGCCTTTCTTGCAGGCGTCGTAGAAGGCCTGGTCCGTGACGTTGGTCTTGTTGCCGTTGGCGCAGTCGCGCACCGTCACCGGGAGCTTGGCGTCGATCTGCGCGAGGCCGCCTTCGGCGCCTACGTAGGGCCGGAGGCCCTTCTTCGCGAACACGTCCTTGCCGAGCCAATATTGGACGCGGAGCTCGGCGTGGTAGGGCAGGAACTTCACGTCCTTGTTCTTGCCGGCGGGCGGGCCGCCGTTGAAGGCGTAGCCCACGCGCGCCCCCACCGTGATGTTGCTGCTGAGCACGCGATCGAACGAGAGCATGACGCGGGCGGTGGCCGGCGCGATGCCCGTGCTGATCTTGTTGGCGACGCCGGGCTGCGGATCGAAGCGATATTGGTCTTCGGTGCCCTTGTAGAAGCAGGCGAAGCCTTCTTTGTCCTGGCTGTTCTGCGAGCAGACGTCGTTGCCACCGACGATGGCGAGATCGTAGGCCGCGTGGACACCGAGCCAGTTCTTCTTGAACGGTCCGCTCGGGCCGCTGGAGTCGCACTTGCCCCCGCTGCACTTGGCGCCGCTCGGGCAGTCGGCGTCCACGTCGCAGGTCTGACCCTGCTCGCAGGAGCCGTTCACGCAGGAGAGACCCGATTGGCACTCGTCCGACGAACCGCAGCTCGAGCCCCAGCCCTTGGTGCCGCCGCCGCCTTTCTTGCAGCCGGGAAAGTCGGGCGGACACTCTTCCTGCTCCGCGCACCGCGCCGGCGGATCCTTGTCGGGGTAGGCGGGAGCCTCTTGGTCGGTCTGGGCGACGATGGAGACCTCGACCGGCTTGCTCTTGCTGCCGTGGGTGTCGACGGTTTCGCCCGAAGCATCCTGAGCGCGGATGTAGAAGCGCAGCGTTCCGGCGAGCTGGGTCGCTGAGCACGGGATCTCCGCCTGGAAGGCGTCGCCCTTCTTGCTCATCTTGACGGTCTTCCACTGCTCGCCGCCGAACTCCTTGTATTTCAGCTCGGCCTTGGTGGCTTCCTCTTCCGTGGTGCACGAAATGGGGATGGGGCGACGGGTCTGGACCTCGGTGAGCTTGGGCACACAGTCCATCTCGCCTGCGGCGTCTTCGCCCTTGGGCGGCTTCTTGCCGCTGGGCTTGCCGCCTTCGCCGCCCTCGCCGCCTTCGCCGCCGGTGCCCGAAGGTGGCGTACCGCCGCCGCTCTGGACCTCCGCGAACACCTTCTTGGTCTCGGGGGTGGCGAGCGCGTCATCCAGCGCAACCTTGGCGTCGGCTGCGATCGCCTTCTGGAAGGCGTCCTTGGCGCCCTTCAGATCGTTCTTGCCGCTCCCGCGCACGATGCCGACGTACATCCACGCCTTGGCGATGATGCCAGGGCTGCACTTGTCGCCGCAGGCGTTGATGGTGCCCGTCAGCGTGGCCTCGGCCTTGTCGAACTCGGTCGCGAGGTAGTGCGTGTTGATGGCCTCGTCGATCTTCTTGGTCGCGGCCGCGTCCCGCGGGGCACCCGAGGCGGTAGCGGCCGCGAGCGCGACGATGGCGGCGGACAAGAGCTTGAGCAGCGGTCGGCGGTGCACGGGGTTCTCTCTCTCGGCAGGGTTTTGGGTTCGTAGAGCCCACCTCGGCACTCCGCGCACGGGGCCCGATGGGGAAGCTCGCTCGGTCCGAAGCTCGGACGGCGCAGGATCGCTAGTTATTCTGGGTCTTCGGACAGCCCTCTTTCGTACCTTCGGTGCGTACGAACTGGACGCGGCGGTTCAGGGCCATGTTCTGCTCGGAGTTGTTCGGCACGAGCGGCCGCTCGAAGCCGTAGCCGTGGCTGGTCAGGCGGCTCGCTGGGACGCCGTGGGACACGAGGTACTTCATGACGCTGGCGGCGCGCTTGTCGCTCAGCGTCTTGTTGTACTTGGCGCCGCCGCGGTTGTCGGTGTGGCCCTGGACCTCGATCTTGATGTCCGGGTTCTTTCCGAGCACGTCCACGACCGCGTCGAGCACGGGGAAGCTCTCCTTGCGGATGACTGCTTTGTTGTACTCGAAGTGGATCTGCTGAGTGATCTTCACTTCGCAGTCGGTGACGACCACGAGCGCCGGCTTGGCGGGACAACCGAGCGGTTCCTGAGTCGCCGACCCGATCTCGTTCGGGCACTGATCCTTGAGGTCGGGGACCGTGTCCTTGTCGTTGTCGGGATCGGGACAGCCGTCCTCGTCCTCGTAACCATCCGGGTCTTCCGGATCGTTGATGCACTTGTCCTTCGCGTCGAGGATGCCGTCGAGGTCGTTGTCGACTTCGGGGCAGCCGTCCTCGTCGAGGTACTGATCCTTGTCTTCGGGCTCGAGCACGCAGGCGTCGATGGAGTCGGTCAGCCCGTCGCCGTCGGTGTCCGGATCGTCCGGGCAGCCATCGTCGTCCTTGAACGAGTTGTAGTTTTCGGGCTCGTCCGGGCAGGCGTCGGCGGGATCCAGGTAGCCGTCACCGTCGCGGTCGCCGGGAGCCGGCTTGGGCTTGGCCTCGACGAAACCGCGCTCGGCGCAGTACTGCGGCGGCGACAGGAACACCGCGGCGTGGGCGTTGGGCTCGGCGATCCAGAGGTGGCGTTTGGCGTTGGAGATGAAGCCCTGGTCGAGCTCCATGGCGGCAAACTTCAACTGGCTCTGCGCCGTCGCGAGCTCGCGCGGTGCACAGCGCACGGCGCCGTTGCGCTCGGCTTGGTCAGTGAGCTTGCTGAGGCCCTCGATCTGTCCGCGGAGCTTGGGGCCTTGGGCGCACGCGCCCACCAACGTGAGCGGCAGAGCGACTGCCAACGCTACTTTCAGCAAGTGCTTCATCGCCCGCCTCCACGGTGAGCTTCGCGTGACAGGCGGATCGCTTTCTCGGCGTACTCCTCGGCGACTTCGGCCAAGTCGGACGCGTCGCTGTAGTCCGCTGACGCAGCTTCCTCTTGCGCCTTCTCGAGGTGCTGCTGCGCATAGAAGAACTCGTAGGGCGCTAGCTTCTCCGCACCGAGCTCGCGGGCTTCTTCCAGCCGGCTCGATGCCGAGTTCGCCTGGAAGGCGTACAGCGTGTGGCCGCACCCGCCCAAAGCAAACCCGAGCCCCACTACCGTGAGCGCGTGAAGAGCTCGAACGCTCCTCCGCGCACTGCCCCGACCGAAGCTCAGTTCCCTGGTCATCCGTTGCCCTCGGCTTCGCAGCCGATTTCGCTCACGGACGCTAGCAACCCACGGAATCGGCCGTCAATAAGCCGTGTTCGGGATCGCGCCCGAAGGCGCTCGATTCTGGTCCGCCCGAGGCACCCTGGCGCGGCGACACGAGGGCCCCCGCCCGCGGTCTCCCCTGGGCAGATGCCCCCGTGGCATTCGGCGCGGGGCGCAGAGGCTCAGTCAGATCTTGCGGAAGACCCCGATGACCTTGCCGAGGAGCATCGTGGGCTTGAAGTCGCTGGCCCGGACCAAGATCGGAGCCATCTGGGCGTTGGCTGGCTGGAAGCGCACGTAGTCGCGCTCCGGGTAGTAGTACTTCACGGTGGCTTCGTCCCCGATCAGGGCCACCACGATCTCGCCGCGCTCGGCCGTCGCCTGCTTCTTCACGAAGATGTAGTCCCCGCTGAAGATCCCGGCGTCGATCATGCTGTCGCCGGCCACTTTCAGTCCGAAGACGTCTTTTCCGCCCCGGACCAGCATCTTGTCGATGCGGACGGTGTCGACGACGTTTTCCTCGGCGAAGAGCGGTGCGCCGGCGGCCACGCGGCCGACCACCGGGACGTCGATCAGGTCGTCCGAAGACGGAGCGGGCTTGCTCTTGGGGTCGTCCACCAGCTTGAGCGCCCGGCTCTTCATGTCCTCCCGCCGGAGGTAGCCCTTGCGCTCGAGGGCACGCAGGTGATCGTTCACACCGTTGGTGGACTTGATCCCCATGTGCTCGCCGATCTCGCGCAAAGTAGGCGGATAGCCACGCTGCTCGATGGAATGGCGGATGAAGGCCAACGTCTGCTCTTGGCGCTTCGTGAGTCCTTGCATGATGGCCCTAGGCTACTGAACGCCCGTGTGGGCGTCAAATGTCCTACACAGTTTTCCCACAGGCCCGCGAAAAGGCGAGGGTTTCTCATGGGCGGGGGGCGACGCCCCGGGGTGGGCGTTGGCCGGGTCGCTGCGCGCCCGGGCAGCGCATGGCTGCGCAGGCAGCGCGTTTGAGCGGTGTGCGTGCGCTCAGAACTTCCCGCTCACCGACAGGAACGCGAGCTTGTCGTTGGTTTCGCGGAGCCGAGCCACCAGCATCCGGACCACGCTCCAGAGCACTTCGTAGGCGAGATCCTTGTGCAAAAAGAGCAGGTCGTCGAACCCGTCCTTGGGGATGGCCAGAAGTCGGCAACGCTCGTGGACGCGCGCGTCGGCCGAACGAGACGACTCGTCGAGCAGTGCCATCTCACCGAACACCTCGCCCGGGCCTAGGACTGCCAGCGCCTCTTCGCCCATGCCCGGGACTTCCCGGCTGATGCGGACCCGCCCGTCGAGGATCAGGTAGAGCTTGTCGCCGGCGTCGCCGTGCTCGAAAATCTTGGTCCCAGCCGCGTGGCTCTCTTCACTCGCGACCTTGGCGATGAGCTCGAGCGCCGGGGCCTTCAAGCCCGAAAATAGCGCCACTCGGCGCAGCTGCTCGACCCGCTCTCCGTTCACGAGCCTCGCACTCTAAATCAACCCCCGCGAATCGGCGACAACCTTGCCAAGTCCGAGGCGGCCGACCGGCTCCAGCGCCGCTCAGCGCGTGAAGCGCACCGGGAAGGGACTCGTCGTCTTGACGATGGCCTGCCCGTCTTTGTCGAGTCCGACGTTGTATTGCATGCGCATGGCGCAGCTCTTCGCCAGGCGACCGAAGCCGTGCCCCGGGTCGTTCAGCACGTTCACGCTCTTGGCGCGGCCATCGGTGCCCACCGTCACGCTGATCATCACGGTGGCGTAGTCGATCTGGTCGAAGTCGGCCTCCGGCGGAAAGCCGCAGTTCCAGCTGCGGCTGGTGGGGGAGGCCGGCTTCGAGGAATCCTTCGCCGTCGCGGTCGGGGCCGTGCCGGTGGCGCCTGGGGTCTTGCCCGTGCCGCCGGGCTTGCCGCCTGCTTTTGCATTGGGACTCGTGACGGCGGTCTTGGAGGTTCCGCCGGCTGCGGTCGTGCCACCGGCGAACCGGTCGCTGTCGCCGGAGACGAAGCGGTCTCCGGTCAGATCGACGGGCTCGTCCGGGTTCGGCTCCTCGGTCAGCACCTTGCCCGCTTCGGCGGCTGCGGGAGGGGGCGGCTCGCCGGCCTTCTCGGCCGCGGTCGCTTTGGTCTCCGGTGCCTTGGCCGCCGGCTCTTCCGGGGCGGGCTCGGGGGGCGGCGGCGGTTCCTCCGGCTTCACTGGGTCCGGCGTGTCGATGTCGTACTGGATGCGCTGTCGCTCGACGGTCACGTTGCGCACCCGCTCGGCGAACGCGGCGAGCTCCGCCATGCTGGTCGCGATCAGCGTCAGCCCGAGCAAGTGGACGAAGAGCGCCCCGAGCGCGCCCACGCCTACGCCGAACGGAAGCTGCCGGTCGCCGAGCTCGAGCACTCGGTAGAGAGGGTCGGCTCCAGCTTCTGCGTAGGTGGGCTGGGACATGGGGGGTCGGTCACTTCGGCTTCGTGGTGTCTACGGGGACCCCCTCGCCCGTCGGCGAAACTGCGAACGCAATCTTGGACACGCCGGAGCGCCTCAGCAAGTCGAGGACGTGAATCACCCGGCCGTGCTCCACCTTCTTGTCTGCACGAATCACGCAGCGAAGGTCCTTGTTCTTGGCCTTGGCGTCTTTGGCCAGCCGACCGATGTCCTCGTCGCTGGGAACGGCCTTGGAATCCACCACCGTCTTGCCGTCGGCGCCTAGCTCGACGCTGAACACCGTCTGTACTTCCTCGCCGCTGGCCGCCTTGGGCAAGTCCATGGGCATGCCCTGGGACACGATGATCTTGGCGGTGACCATGAAGATGATGAGAAGCACGAGCGTGACGTCGACCAACGGCGTCACGTTGATGCCGCTGATCAGTCCGTCGTCGTCGTCGCCGCTGGCTGCGCCCATGCCTCACTCCTCTTCCGTGTCGGCGGGCTTGCTCTTGTTACGCGCCGGAGGCTCTTCGGTTTCGATGGCCGGAGCCCGGCCCGCCTCGACGGCGGCCAGGTGGGACAGCAGCACCCGCGTCAGGGCCTCGGTGTTGGCGAGGATGGCTTTCGCCTGGCGCTGGAACACGTTGTACATGACGACGGCGGGGATCGCGACGGCCAAGCCGACCGCCGTCGCGACGAGCGCTTCGGCGATGGCGAACATCACTTCTTGTGGGGCCATGGCCCCGGTGGCTTGAGCTGCCTGGTTCTGACGGCTGAGCGCCTCGAAGGCTTGGACCACGCCGATCACCGTTCCGAAAAGCCCGATGAACGGCGCGTTGTTGCCGAGTTCCCAGGAACGCGAGCCGTCGCTCGAGCTTCATCCGTTGCAATGCGGCTGCGCCCTGCATCGCCTCTTCGGCCGCTTTCGCGCCTCGATCGGCCTCAAGAGTCCCGCGGTCACGACCGCCGCTTCTGCGCTCGGCGAGGCTTCGAGACGCTTCTTCGCGCCCGTGATGTCGTTCGAGCGCAGCCGCTCGCGCAAATCGTGAGCCAGTTTCGCCAGGTCGTCGCGCAGGGACCAATAGAACCAGCCGCGCTCCAGCATGACGGCGACGGAGAGCACGCTCAGCACAACGAGCAGCCACATGACCCACCCAGCGCCGAAGGTGGTCATCAGTCGCTGCAGCCAGGAGACGAGATTCATGGGATTGTCCTCGGACGCGCTTTCGACGCGCGACCGGCGCATATCTTTAGTGCCGATCCCCGACCGGGCCATAGGCAAAGCTGAAACGCCGACTTTTTTGGCCAATTCCGGGGGCGGAGGAGCGGCACCGGCCGGCGCGTCTGGCTTGCGTGTCGGTATCGGTCCGCCCGGCGCAGCTCGGGACCGCCCGGCGGATTCAGAAGACTCGGACCTCCGCGATTCCTCCCCCGACGCCCTCCCAGGTCTCGACCTGGATGCGCAGGCGGTCCACCCGTTCGCCGGAGAGCAACACCGAGAGCGGGAGGTCGTCCGAGAACTCGAGCTCTCGCCTCGCGCTCGGGGTGGGGCCGAGGAAGGACTCGAACACGATGCGGCGCGAGCGATAGTCGCCGTGCGGCGGGTTCTTCGCGTTCTGGAGCACGACGTAGCGAAGGGGCAGCGGAGCATCCAGTCGCAGCTCGAGCCAGGCCTTGCGCCCGGGGGGCGCGAGCCATTCGCTCTCATCCCGGTCGTCGACGGCGTTGTCGGGTCGATACCAGACGTTGAGCCCTCGCTCGGCGTAGTCGGACGCGCTGGCCTGAAGCAGCGGCTTCGGGCGTTCAGGGGGATCGGTGGGCCCCGGCGAGACTGCGCCCGCGTAGCCGCCGATCCCCAACGCGGCGCCGAGCCCGAGGCCGAGCGGGGAGAGCAGCCGCGCCGGAAAGCGCCAGAGCAACACGATGGCGACGAGGCCCAGCAGCGAAGTCAGAGCCGCTCGCGGCAAGGAGCGCGGCGCGTATTCGAGGAGCACGTGATGAGTGCCGGGGGGGAGATCCACCGCGATGCGACGCTCGTCGACGCTCAGAGCTCCGCTCTCCGTCGTCCAGCCCGGAGCGAAGGTCTGATTGAAGATCGCGCGTCCGCCGATGGGAAGCACCACGTCGGCCGTCGCGCGTGTGATGGTTCGGTTCTCGCCGAGCACCGTGCCGAACGGTTTGAGCTCGACCTGCGCGACGTCTCCCGCGCGGAGCGAAGGCGCCGGGCCATAGCCCATGCCGGTGTAGCACCAGCCCGTTCCGAGGTGCTGTTGCGGCGCGAACATGCGGGGTGGGTACTTGGCGAGCGCGTTGCCACTGGGGACGCCATCCAAGAAGTAGTGGCGCGCGGGTTGGTCCACGATGACCGGGCCGTTCCAGCGACCCGCGAGCACCGCCCGGTGTTCGGCGAGGATGGGAAGGCCAGCGGCGAGCGAAAACCCGATGGGTGCGAGCGCGAGCCAGCGACTCGCGCGCGCCGCCCCGAACGCCCGCGCCCCGCGCTCGACCAGAAACGCCACGCCGTGTCCGGAGAGCGTGGCGAGGAAGAAGACCACGGCGAACGCGAAGCGCGTGGGGACCTGGAGCGACGAAAACACCGGTAGCCTGCGCAGCAGCGACCAGGGCGCGTAGCTCGCGAAGTCGCCGAGACACAGCGAGCCGAACACGACGAGGGGGATGACGAGCGCGAGGCGCCGTCGAATGTCCGAGAGCGCTGCGGCGCACGCGAGCAAGAGCACCGGGACTCCGACGTAGCTCCCGTATTCGACGCGGCTCCACGGATGACCGGCGACGAGCCCGAAATCGCTGGCCCGGTCGAAGTGCGTCAGGAAGCCCAGGAGCTCGAGCAGCGACGAGGCGTCCTTGTGGTCGCGGACTCGGGGATACCACGCGAGGTGCTCGATCACCGGGACCAATCGGATGGCGGAGACGAGCAGGGCCAAGAGCGCCGCTGCCAGAAGCGCCACGACGAGCGCTCGGCGGTGCTTGGACGCGGCCAAGAGCCGCAGGCCGTCCACCGCGATGAGCAGGGCGAAATACGGGAATGCGTAGACGCCGCCAGCGAGCAGCGCCAAGAGAAACGCGAGCGCGACGACGCCCGCCCACCGAACGTCGGCGACCGATCGGCGGAACGCCAAGAGCACCCAAGGCGTGAGGTAGAACGCCACGAAGCCGCCGTGGCCCACTCCGACATGCCAGGCGAAGAAGCCCGAGCTCGCGAAGACCACGCTCGAAAGCGCGGACGGCGCACGCTCGAGCGCTTCCTCGGTGCGACAGAAGCGGTACATGCCGGCGAACCCGGCCGCCGCGTGCGCCAGGATGAAGAGCTTCAGGGCCAGCGTGGTCCCGAGCAGGAACGAGAGGAAGAAAAGCGGGTGGAACAGCTGCGACTGGGGGTCCCCCCACTCGGGGATGCCGCCGCACTGGTAGGGGTTCCACAGCGGGAGCTCGCGGTAGCGGCCGATGGCGACCCGCCCGAGCTCCCAGGTGTGGTGGAAGAACTGATAGTCGCCGAAGCCCGTGCCCGCCGGATTCACCAAGATCTCACCGAACGCGAGCAGGGTGACGGCGAGCAGAGCGATCGAGCCCCAGAGAGCGCGGTGCTTGGGCGCGAAGGACATGCGGGCCTCAGAGCTCGTGGGGCATCAGATCGTGAGGCGAGCGGAAGAACTGCTGGGGTGAATAAGAAAGCAGGTTGGAGACCTTTCGCATGTAGATGTCGGCGTAGAGGCTCACCTGGAGTCCGAAGCCGCTCATCTCGTTCTCTTCCTTGAGGAGAGAACCCCAGTAGGGATGGAAGGTGCGGTCGACGCCCTCG
Organism: Polyangiaceae bacterium; assembly: GCA_046351435.1. Taxonomy (GTDB): domain Bacteria; phylum Myxococcota_A; class Polyangia; order Polyangiales; family Polyangiaceae; genus JADJKB01. The sequence goes on along the minus strand of JAXLYN010000010.1, from coordinate 178,202 downwards.
TGGAGCAGCTCGTGCTCTTGATCGATGCGCCGGAGCTCGGCACGGAGGCGGTCGATGGCGCGTTTGACCCGCTGCTTGTCCGCGACGTCCCCGTTGTTGGCTTTGGACAGCTCCTTGAAGTGGGTCTGGTAGTACCGGAGCTCGTCTTCGATCTTCTCGCGCTGGTCGTGGAGCTCGCGGATTCGAGCCAGCTCGCTGGCGCAGGTCTCGAGCGCGGCCACCTCTTGATCGAGCTCCTGGATGATCATGGCGGTGCGCCAGGAAGTTTCCTTCTTGGAGCGCAAGATGTCGCCGTAGATGTGGTCCCCCACGTAGAGCACGCTCGAGCCGCGGACGTTCACCAGGCGCTCGAAGTCGGCGAGATTTCCGTTTTCGTACACGCGGCCGCGTTCGAGCGAGCTTTTCACGGGCCGGAGACTACCGTCGGCGTCCCGCTCCACGAAGGGCTTGCCCTCCTGGAACCAAGCCGGCTTCTGCGCGGCGCACACCACGATGTCGAAGTAGTGCTGCCAGCTCGGGTACTCGGTCATGGCGCTCCCGAGCAGGTAGCGCATGACCGAATCGGTGTAGTGCCACGGCGAGTTCGTGAGCAGGAACAGGCGCTTGCCGGCCGAACGGAACTTGTGGAGCGTCCGCGCGAGCTCCGGGTCCCGCAGGATGTAGCGGGGGAAATCCGCCGTCACGCGCGCGTAGACCGAACCGTCGCGGTGGGCCTCGTCGATGGACATGCGCACGTCGGAAAACACACTGGGATAGTCCACGTGCTCGCCGCGGCGTTCGAGCACGTCGATGATGGCGGAGTAGGCCGTGACCTCGGAGAGCGCGAACAGCGTGTCGATCCAGTGGTAGCGCGGTGTGTGCGGGCGGATGCGCTTGTGGTGATAGAGCTCGTCGAGTTCGTCGCGACCGAGCAGGCGCAGGCCGTGGTAGCCCTTGAGTACGCCTTTGTGGCGATCCATCTTGAGCACGTGGCCGAGCTTCTTGTCGACGAGCAGGCCCCGGATGGGAAAGCGCGCGTCGTAGGAGAGTTGGCGCAAGTACGCGGGGTAACCGCGTCTCACCATGCGCTCGGCGGTGAGATCGATGCTGATGGCGTCCATCTCCTCCTGGTTGTAGGTGGCGAGCGTGTAGTCCATGTCGAACCCGATCCACTCGATGCCCGAGAGGCGCAGGTTGCGGTTCACGCTCACGCGATCGACCCTCGGGATGCCGAGCGAGCGATTCGGTTCCGGGGCGAGTCCCGGCAGCGGCAGGACGAGTTGTTTCGGGAGCTGGGGCAAGCGCTCCTTTCGGTCTATCACACGGGCGGGCGGCTAGGCCGGGGGACGCGGCAGCAGCGAGACGCCGTGGCCGGGTCCGCTGCCCGCGAGTGAAAGCCTCGGACCCTCTTGGGCGAAGCCCCCGGCGAGCGGCCGAGGCGCGAGGAACAGCGGCGTGTCGAGGTCCACGAAAGAGAAGCCGCCGAGCCCCGCCGCCAGGCAGGCCGAAGTCGTCATGCAGATCTCCGTTTCGACCATGCCGCCGATCATGAGCCCGAGGCCGAGGGCGCGGGCGGTCGCGGCCATGTCCAGCGCTTCCGCGATGCCGCTCTTGGAGAGCTTGAGATTCACCACGTCGGCCGCCCGCTCGCGCGCGAGCTCGGCGACCGCTCGCGCGTCCGTCGCGCTTTCGTCGGCGGCGATCGGAACGCCGCCGTGTTCCCGGACGCGGCGCATCCCGGCGAGATCGTCCGGCGCCGTGGGCTGTTCGAACAGCACCACGCGGCCGCGCAGGTCCCCGAGCGCCGCCAAGAGCGTGAGCGCGGCGTCCGCCGTGAGCGCCGCGTTCGCGTCCAGAATCAGGCGGCAGCGCGGCGCCGCGTCGGCAATCGCCAGGAGGCGCGCGAGGTCGGTGGGCTGAGCCACGCCGCCGATCTTGACCTTCAGGATCTCGAACCCACCCTCCGCAGCCTCTCGGGCCGCCGAGCGCGCGGCCTCGGGAGTTCCGGTCACGATGGTGATGTCGGTCTTGAGCTCGCGTTCCGCGCCACCGAAGAACGACCACAGCGACCAACCGCCGGGCCGGCACAGGGCGTCGAGGAGCGCGGTTTCGAGCGCGCAGCGCGCGGCGCGAGCGGCGGGCGCCAAGCGGCGGAGTTGGCTGGCGATGCGCCGCCAGCGCCGCGGGTCTTGGCCCGACACCACGCTGGCCATGCTGGTGATCGCTTCGAGGGTTTGCGCTTGGGTCTCGCCGCTCACCGCGGGAAAAGGCGCCGCCTCGCCGAGCCCGATGGTCCCGTCGTCGAGCTCGAGGTGGACGAGCACGTTTCGCGCGACGTCTTGGGAGCCGGTTGCGATGCCGAACGGGGTCGTCAGCGCGACGTCGAAGGGCTCGGCTCGAACACGCTGGACTCGCATCGGGGGAGGGCTCTCATCCTATCGTCGCGCTTGCGTGCGTCCAGGTCGAGCTGCGGCTTCGAGCTTGGGCGTGGGATCGGGCGTGGATCGGCGCGGGCGTGGGATCGGGCGAGGGCTTGGGTGAGCCCGTGGGAGTGGGCGAGCGCGTGGGCGAGCGCGTGGGCGAGCGCGTGGGCGAGCGCGTGGGCGAGCGCGTGGGCGAGCGCGTGGGCGAGCGCGTGGGCGTGGGCGTCGGCGTGGGCGAGAGCTTGCGTGGGCGAGAGCTTGCGCGTGGGCGAGAGCTTGCGCGTGGATCGGTTCATCGGGACGCTGGTGAAGCTGGTCTGAAAAGCCAGAGGCGCGAGCTGACCAGAAACGCGACATCCGGGGCCGATGGGTAGGGCAAGAGGCCTCTGTAGCGCAGGCCGGTCAGCTCAGGCGGATGGGATTTTCTGGGCGTGGGCTCGGGCGTGGGCGTGGGCGTGGGCGTGGGCAGCTTTGCCGCACACCCGACGCCGAAGCGATACCTCGGCCGGAGGCCGAGTCCATGGATCCACACCCAAGTCTTGGCACGATCAGATCACGATCGCCGCATCGGTGAGAATCCGGCCGGGACCGGCGCCGGCTGTTTCGAAGCGAGGAACAGTCGCGAGGCGCCAACGGACGTCCACGGGTGGTAAAGATCTCCGGGACCGGCGCCGGCTGTTTTTCGAAGCGAGGAACAGTCGCGAAGGCGCAACGGTCGTCCACGGAGTGAAAGAAAAGTCTGCGCGTGGGCGAGAGCTTGCGCGTGGGCGAGAGCTTGCGCGTGCACACCCGACGCCGAAGCGTGCACTCGGCCGGAGGCCGAGTCCTGGATCCACACCCAAAGTCTTGGCACGATCAGATCACGACTATGAGGCGGGCCTGACGTCAACTGAATGAAAGGGATTTTTGCCGTTCTCTTTCGGGCACATCGGGTGCTTGTGGTGGCGGTACGAGACCTGGGCATGGAGCTGTCCGGTGCGAGCTGGGGCCCGCTGTTGAGGTGAGGCGCTGCTTGCTGCGACGGATTACGAGCTGGCTTCGATCGACTATTCGCGGTGTTCGAGCTCGGGCTTGATGGGCCCTTGCTTTAGGTGAGCTCGCCCGCAGATGGGGCTTCGAAAAGGAGGGTGGCGACGCACTCTATCCGACGGGTTTCGACGCCGTGGCGCCGCACCATCGCGATCTTCGCGTTCATCCACCAACCGATCTGGCCGCTCTCACAGTCGCGCTCGCGGCGCGGATTGGAGACGCGTGAGTTACGCGACGGGAGTCACCTCCCGCGTTTTGGTTGGAGCCTTCTTCGAGAGCTTCTTGGCGGCCGCCGCGAGGGCCTTGGCGCGAAGCTCGGCCGATCGTGCGGCACGGTGGGTGCCACGGCTGCTGGCGCGGGCCAGGTGCTCAGGGTCGTAGACGGTGCCGTCGCGCCACATCGCCCACAGAATGCCGACCAACCTGCGCGCCAACGCGATCACTGCCACGCGCCTGCCGCGTCGCTGGGCGACCTCATGAACCCAGAGCCGCAGCGGGTCGTTCGGAGCCCGAGTTTTTACGCACCACGCGGCCTGCACGAGCAGGGCGCGCAAGTACTTGTTGCCCTTCTTGGTGATGGCGCCGATGCGCCGCTTCCCTCGAGCTGTCCTCGCTGGGCACCAACCCAAGTACGACTCGACGTTGAGCGGTGCGGAAGCGCTTCGCATCGTCGATCACGCTGACGAAGCTAGCCGCGACGATGAGACCGACGCCGGGTGTGGTGGCGAGCAGCTCGACGCCGGGCTCCGTCGCGCAAGTTCGAGGGCTTCCTTCGACCGTCTTCAACTCTGCGGTGATTCCGTTGAGGGCGTGAGCAAGGGCAGGAGTATCGAACCGAGCTCGAGGTCGAGGCGTTGCTTGGTCACCGGTGCTCGCAAAGTGTTCGGCCGTGCACCTGGGCGGCTTCGTTCCGTGCTCTCGCGCCAGCCCGCGCGCAGTGGTCACCATCTGCGCCCGGGACTCGACGAGCGCGCGCATTGAGCCAGCGCCGGGCTCTCGCCGCTGCGGCGACGGCACGTGGGCCATCCCGGTATGCCCCGCGCTCCAGAGCGAGCGCCAGGACTTCTGCGTCGATTCGGTCCGTCTTGCGACCGTGGCAGCCGATGCTGGCACCTTGCTCCGCGTCGTGTCGACCAGCACGACTTGGTTGCCCCACCGGGTGAGCAAGTCGTGGACGTACCAGGCTTCGCGGCAAGCTTCGATCGCGACCACCGCTGGCGGTTGGCTCGGGCCCAGCAGCGATGACAGCGTCCCGAGCTCGGTCACCGCGCCCCGTTGGAGTACCTGCTCGCCCTCGACCTCGCAGAACGTGGTTTTCCGCGCACCAAGGTCCAGTGCTACTTTCCGCATGGCTGACCTCTCCTTCTGGCCCCCGTTCGGGGGTGCTGACAGGGAAACCCGTCGGCGAGAGGTCGGCCGCTACTTTCTCGGCGAGTTCGTTTCGCATGGACGTGACGGGCTCGGGGCCCGCCTCATCCCATCTATCCGCCACTGAGACCCGAGTGAGAACCCGGCCGGGACCGGCGCCGGCTGTTTCGAAGCGAGGAACAGTCGCAGGGCGCCAACGGACGTCCACGGAGTGAGAAAAATATCCGTCCACGGAGTGAAAAAAATATCCGTCCACGGAGTGAGAAAAATATCCGCAACATCAAAGGAAGTCCCGGCCTGGCCGCGCTCCCCGATGCGCTCTAAGCTCTCCGCGTGACGCGGCCGCTCGTGATTCTGGTGACCGGGGAGCCCGTCGCGCCTGCGCGCGCGGCTCGTGGCTCCTTCTTCGACATGATCCGTCGCGCCGTCGGTGATGCGTATGCGGGGGGGTGGCGGGAGCTCGATGCCAAAGGCGATGGCCCGTTTCCCGTGAGCGGCGAGCTTTCGGGCGTCATCGTCACCGGGTCGAGCGCGAGCGTCACCGAGCGCGCTCCCTGGATCCTCCGCACCGAGGCTTGGCTCGCCGCTTTGGTGCGAGACGGCACGCCGGTCTTCGGCATCTGCTTCGGACATCAACTGCTCGGTCAGGCCCTCGGCGGGCTCGTGGCGCAGAATCCGCTCGGACGGCAGATGGGGACGCTCGAGGCCGAGATCACCGGAGAGGATCCCGTTCTCGACCCGGACGCGCGCCCGTTTTCCGTCAACACGACCCATCGCGACGTGGTGCAGCGGCTGCCGGAAGGCGCGCGCGTGTTGGGACGCACCGAGAAAGATCCGCACGCGTTCGTGCGCTTCGGACCGAAGGTGTTCGGCGTGCAGGGTCACCCCGAGTTCGACGCCGTGACCATGCGCGCCTACGTGGAATCGCGGCGGGCGATCCTCGAAGGCGAGGGCTTCGACGTCGACGCCATGCTGGCGGGCGTCCACGACGCGCTGCCGGGCCGGAGCGTGCTCTCGCGCTTCGTGCGGGAGCACGTTCGGGACGCCTGAAGCGTCACACGTTGGCGAGGAAGCTCGGCTGGTCCGCGTAGCGTGCGACGTGGAACGCCTCGTCGCCGAACAGCGTGCCGAGAATGTGCATGCGCTTGAAGTAGAGGCCCACGTCGTGCTCGTCGGTGACGCCGATGCCGCCGTGGAGCTGGATGCTGGCGGGTCACGAACGCGCCGCTCTCGATTACGCTGGCCTTGGCGGCGCTGATGGCGCGGCGGCGTTCGGCGGCGTCGCTCTCGTCGGCGCGAATCATCGCGAGCATGGCGCACGACTTGGCGAGTTCGGTTTCGACGAACATGTCTACTGCGCGGTGCTGGAGCGCTTGGAAGGTGCCGATGGCAACGCCGAACTGCTTGCGCTCCATCAGGTAGCCGCGGGTCATCCAGAGGACCGCTTGTAGGATGCCGCTCGCTTCGCACACCGCGGCCGCCGCGCCGTAGTCCATCAGCTGGTCGAGCAGCGGCCCCGCGCTGCCGGGCGCGCCGAGCAGGCGGCTCGTCGACCTCCACGTTCTCGAGCGTGAGCATGGCGCCCTTCTGGCCGTCCATCATGTCGACGCGTTCGACCTTCAACCCCGCCATGCCCGGGTCGATCACGAACAGGCTGAGCCCGTTCGACTCACGGCCGCTGCCGGACGTGCGCGCGCTGAGCACGATGTGATTTGCCCCATGACCGTTCTGGACCCAGCGCTTCTTGCCCGAGATGAGCCAGCGCTTGCCGCTCGGCTTCGCCGTCGTCGCGACGTCGTGCACGTCGTGCCGGCCCTGGAGCTCTGCCCAGGCCCAAGCCAAGCTCTCGTCGCCCGAAAGGCTCGGGGCGAGGAACTGGTTCACCTGCTCGGCGTTCCCGGCGCGGCTGATGGCCAGGCCGGCCAAGAGCAGCGGCACGTAGGGCTCTGGCACCAGCGTCGAGCCGAGCTCTTGTAGGATGAGGCCCGCTTCGACGAAGGTCATGCCCGCGCCGCCGGCTTCTTCCGGGAACATGACGCCGAGCCAGCCGAGCTCCCCCATCTTCTTCCAGACGGCGCGATCCCAGCCGAGATCGCTCGAGCGGAGCTTGCGCATGCGCTCGACTGGGGAGTCTTTCTTGATGAACTCGCGAACGGTGTCGACGAGCAGCCTCTGGTCTTCACTCAGCTCGAAATCCACGACGTACCTCGCTCAGCCCGGAAGGCCCAAGATCATCTTGGCGATGATGTTCTTCTGAATCTCGTTCGAGCCTGCGTAGATGGTCGCGGCTCGAAGGTAGTTGAACGCCGGCGCGACCCACTGTTCACGCGGCGGAACGACGTTGGGCTCGTTGTACCAAGACAGCGAGTTTTGCCCCATGAGGAACATGTTCAGGTCCATGGCCGCCTGCTGGATCTCGGTGCCGCGGAGCTTCAAGATGCTCGACTCTGGGCCGGGCGCATGTCCGAGCTTGGCGCCCGCGAGCGCGCGGTAGTTTGCCATGCGCAGCGCCTCGAGTCGGATCTCGAGCGTGGCGATGCGCTGGCGAATCACCGGGTCGTCGAGGAGCGGCCGGCCTCCGACCAGCGTCTCCTTGGCGATGCGTTTGGCGCGGAGCAGCGCGCGGGCGCTGATGCCGATGCCCGCCACCAGCGTGCGCTCGTGGCCGAGTAGCGCCTTGGCGTAGGTCCAGCCCTGATTCTGCTCCCCGACCAGGTTCTCCTTGGGCACCTTCACGTTCTCGAACCAGGTCTCGCAGAACGCCGGGGTGCCGCCCGTGGTCAAGAATGGCTTGGCCGTCACGCCCGCCGCTCTCATGTCGCACAGGATGAAGCTGATGCCTTCTTGCTTCTTCTTCGCCTCGGAATTCGTCCGTGCGAGCACGAAGATGAAGTCGGCGTACTGCGCGTAGGTGGTCCAGGTCTTCTGACCGTTCAGGACGAAGTGGTCCCCGCGGTCTTCTGCGCGGAGCGTGAGCGATGCGAGGTCGCTCCCGGCGTTGGGCTCCGAATAGCCCTGACACCACACTTCTTCACCGCTCAGGATCTTCGGCAGGTAGCGCGCCTTCTGGGCGGCGTTTCCGAACTGGATGAGGAGCGGACCGACCATCGACAGGCCGAACGGTGAGAGGCGCGGCGCGCCCGAGAGCTCGAGCTCTTCGGTGAACAAGAAACGCCGCGCAGCGTCCCAACCCGTGCCACCGACCTCGGCGGGCCAGTGCGGCGCAGCCCAGCCTTTCTTGGCCAGGATCTTGTGCCACTCCATCACTTCGGCGTGGGAAAACTCGGCGTCCATCTCGGCCTTCTGAGCCAGATGGGCGGGCAGCGCGCTCTTGACCCAAGCGCGAACTTCGTCACGGAATGCGAGCTCTTCGGGGCTGAACGAAAGGTCCATGGTGCCTCACGCGCCAAGCGGCGCCGGCGCCTTATAACACGACGCGCCAAAGCGGACGCCCGAGCTGCGAGGTGACGGTCGCTTGACGTCTCCGGCGACAACGCATCGACGGGCCGCGGCGCGCTTCGCAGCGGAATGGCGGCGCGAGCGCTGCGAAAACACTGCGCTTGTGTGCGGGGCTCGTCGCTTCCCCCCCTGCGAAACCACGGATTTCGCGCGGCTCGACCGGGGCGGTGCGCGTTCTGCCAGTCGATGGCACGGCGGTTGCGATGCCGTGGTCGCATGCGACACATCGAGTCGACACGCTTCGGCACGCTGACGGCGAACGACGACGAGATCCGCACGTCTTCGAACGCGGCCTGCTCGGCATGCCGTCCGAGCGCGAGTTCCTGCTGATCAAGCACCGGACCACCAGTGTGATCCACTGGCTGCAGTCCCTGACGTCGCCCGACCTCGCGTTGCCACTGGTGCCCACCTGTTGGCAATGGAGTATCCGGAAGAACCGCTCAACGTCCTCGCCGAGATGGCCGGTTCGGACCCCTTGGATCAACTCGCGCTCTTCGTGGTCGCGTGCTTCGAGTTCGGCATGCCCACGGTGAACCTGATCGCGCCCATCGTGGTCGGCACCGCGTCGCGGCGACGACGCAGGTGGTGACCCCGCGCGAATACGGCGTGAGGGAGCCGTTCGGTTTCTGGGCACCCGGGTGGGAGCCGCGTCCGGCAATGATGTCCGTCGAACAACGAGGTGAGTCATGTCCGTAGTCATCAGTACCAACACAGCGTCCCTCGAGGCCCAGCAGAACCTCGGGCGATCGCGTTCCGCGTTGATGAGGAGCTTCGCGAAGCTCTCGAGCGGGTATCGCATCAACAGTGCCGCAGCCGACGACGCTGCAGGTCTCGCCATCAGCGAGAGCATGAAGGCGCAGATTCGGTCCTACGTAGTGGCCGAGCGCAACGCCAACGATGCCATCTCCATGGTGCAGACTGCGGAGGGCTCCCTACGTTAAAGATCCACGGAATCCTCGGGCGCATGCGCGAACTGGCGATGCAGAGCGCCAACGGCTCGGTAATGACCGACCGGGCCTACATCGACACCGAGTTCCAGCAGCTCAAAGCCGAGATCTCCCGCATCAAGGCAACGCACGCTTCAATGGCGTGGCTTTCTTGTCCACCACGGGCGCCGCCATCACGTTCCAGGTCGGCATCAACGACACCGCCGCGAACAAGATCACCGTGACCTTCGGCGGGCTCGCGCTGACCACGCTCTTGGCAGCCTCGACGGTGCTCTCGGGCGCCACCCAGGGCAACGCGCTCACTGCCATTGGCCGCATCGACACCGCGTTCCAGGTGGTCGCTTCTCAGCGCGCCGACTACGGCGCCGCCATGAACCGCCGCGGAGGTCACGGCGTCGGCGATCGGAGCCATGCGCACCAACCTCTCGGCCGCCAACTCGCGCATCCGCGACAGCAGACGTGGCAGAGGAGACGGCGACGCTCGCGCGAAACCAGGTCTTGGCACAGGCAGGGACGGCAGTGGTGGCTCAAGCCAGCAGCTGCCCCCAGATGGCGATGGGACCTCATCCGCGGCTGACGCTTCCCGAGCGCACGCCCGCTCCCACGTGCGGCGCGCTCGAGCGCGGGTCGGGGTGTGAGCCGACTCACCTCACCCCGGCCGCGTTCCTCCTTCGCCCGCGAAGGCTGCCGCCCCGCTCGGAAGCTTCGGCGCGCGTCGGGCTCCGGCGCCGTGGCAGCGCGGCGGAAGGCTCGCGCAGGGATTTTTTCAGGGGATTCGCCGCCACCCGCGAGCCTTCTAGCCGAAGCGGGGACCGTAGTGTAGACCCCTCGCCCCCATGGGCTTTTCCTGCGGAATCGTCGGGCTCCCCCAACGTCGGCAAGAGCACCCTCTTCAGCACGTTGTCGAGCGCCAAGGCCGAGGCGCAAAACTTCCTTTGCCATCGACGCAACGTCCGGATCGTCCAGCGTGCCGGACGATCGACTCGACGCCCTGGCCCAGATCTGCGAGCCCGAGAAGGTCACGCCCACGACGATTCGCTTCGTCGACATCGCGGGCCTCGTGCGCAGCGCGGTGGCGAGGGCTCGGCAATCAGTTTCTCGCCCACATTCGCGAGGTCGACGCCATCGCCCATGTCGTGCCGCGCAACTTCGTCGACGAGAACGTGACTCACGTCGAGGGGCGCGTGGATCCGGCGGCGGACGTGGCCACCATCGGCACCGAGCTTTGCCTGCACGACCTCGACACCGTGAACAAGCGCCTCGATCGCGCCCGCAAGCAGTCCAAGGGCGGCGATCCGGTCGAGAGCTCGCCATCGGCCTGTGGAGCGGCTCGCTGCCTGCGCCCTCGATCAAGGCAAGCCCGTGCGGTCCCTGGAGCTCGCCGACGAAAAGGAGCGCGACATCGCCAAGGATGCAGCTGCTCACGGCCAAGCCCACCTTCTACGTCGCGAACGTCGACGAGGCATCGCTGCTCGCGCTGGACGGCCTGCTCGAGCGCTGTCGGCCTGGCGCGGCGGAAGAGCCCCGTCGTGGCGATCTGCGCCGCCCTCGAGGCCAGGTCGCCGAGGCTCGACCCAGCGGACCGTCCGGGTTCTTGGCCAGCGTCGGCCTGACCGAGCCGGGCCTCCATCACGTGATCCGAGCGGGATACGACATGCTCGGCCTCATCACCTTCCTAACGAGGCAAGAAGGAGTGCCGCGCCTGGACCGTGCCCGCCGGGTCCGTGGCCTGAAGCCGCCGGCGCCATCCCTGGACTTCGAACGCGGCTTCATCAAAGCCGAAGTCATCTGGTGGGAGGACCTCGTCACGCTCGGCAGCGAGGCCAAGTGTCGCGGGCGGGCAAGCTCCACATCGAGAAGGTCGCGATTACGTCGTCCGCGACGGCGACGTGATGCACTTCCGCTTCAACGTGTGAGCGCGCTCAGCGCTTCGCCATCACGTCGGTGGCGGCGCCGCGTCGTAGTCGATGGTCGAAAACGCCTCGATCACTCGGGTGAGCATCTCGAAGTGGCGACTGGCCGTGACCAGCGTGGTCATGCTGGTGATGGCCGAGGCATTGGACATCTCGACGGCGCCCGGCTTTCGAGGGAACCGGCGGGGGTTTCGGTCGGACGCCCAGCGGCGGGCGGAGCCCGAAACAGGTTCTGGCCTTCGCGTTCGAGGGCGTCCATGCGCGCGAAGGTGACGACTCAGACTTCGAGCCGCTTTCCACGCCGTCCACCAGGATCTGTCCCTCGCGATTCGCCGACGCTCTTAGCTCGCTCGGCACGCTCAGCGGTTGTCCGTCTGCGCCGGTAGGGAAGCCCTTCGGGCGTAGTGAGCTTGCCGTCGGCCGACAGCGTCAGGCTGCCCGCTCGGGTGTAGCGCACGCCGTCAGCGGATCGCACGGCGAACAGGCTGTTCTCGCTGCGCAGCGCCACGTCGAGGGGGCGCCCCGTGCTCACGAGCTCGCCGGGGACGAAGCTAGGCGCAGCGGTGCGCGTCAAGTTGTAGCGAAGGCCCCGCGCTTCGCCGCGGGCGGTGGCGCGTGCGAGCTCTTGCCGGAACACCGCGCGGTCCGCGCGAAAGCCGGGCGTGCCAGCGTTGGCGACGTTGTTCGCCGCAACGTCGAGGGAGAAGCTCTGCGCCACTGCGCCCGACGCCGCCGACCAAATCCCGGTAGCCATCTCAGCCTGTTTCGCCTTTCTGGTGAGCTCGCGCCGAGTCGCGCCACGATTCCAAGCGGCCGACCACCCCGACTTCGCGCAAGTGGCGGAGGTCGATGGCGGAGGCCGGGTCGGACGCACTGTCCATGGCCGGCGCATCTGGATTCGAGGTGAGCTTCTGAGCCAACGCCACGGCGAGCGCCGGGTCGAGGTCCTCGCTCACCGCCGCGTCGGGCAGGTGATGGCGGGCGACGGCGCGCACCAGCGGTTGGGGCAACCCCCAGATCCCGAGGAGGTAGGCCCCCACTTCTGGATGAGTCACGCCGAACGTCGCGCGCTCCGACGCGCAGAGATCCTGGCCCTCGCGCGCGCGGATCATCACCTCGGAGTACTCTTCGGGTGCACGCGACGCGAGCAGCAGCTGTCCGACGTTGTGCAGCATGCCGGCGCTGAACGCGTCATCGGCGAGGCCGCTGCCCGCCAGGATCTCCCGGGCCAGCCGCGCGGTCAGCAAGGAGTGGCGCTGGAGCGCGTCGATGTCGAAGCCGCGAACCGGCCGCGGCGTCTTGTACTCCTGCGCGATGGCCACGCCGAGCACCAGGGTTTTCACCGTGTTGAACCCGAGATAGGCAACGGCGCCGCGCACGGTCCTGACCTTCTGGGGCAAGCCGAAGAAGGCACTCGCCACGAGGCGCATCAGCTGTGCCGAAAGCGCGACGTCTTGCTCGATCAGGCTCGCGATGTCCTCGATGGCCGATCGGCGGCTCGAGAGCAGTCGGGTCATCTCGCGGAAGAGGCGCGGAGGCGACGGTAGGCGGTTGCTGGAGCCCACGAGGCTCCGGAGCTTCAGATCGGAGAGCAGGAGTCGGAGCTCCGCGGCGCGCTTCAATTGGTCGCGGAGCTCGAGTGGGTCGAACGGCTTCGGCAGCACCAGGTGCGCCGTGGGCACCGTGCGCGCCGACAAGTCGGTGCCGGTCTGACCCGAAAGGACGATGCGCACGGCATCCGGGTGCCGCTCCTGGGAGAACGCCAGAAGCTCGGCGCCCGTCATGCTGCCCGGTCCGAGGTTCAGGTCGCTGACGATGATGTCGAACGGCGTCGCCTCGAGGGCGGACACTGCGTCGTCTGCGGTCCCCACCGGCACCACCTCCCAGGCGGGCTCGGCGTTCCGCAGCAGGCGCTCCACACTGCGCCGCACGATGGCCTCGTCGTCGAGCAGCAAGAGCCGGAGCGTCGCGGAGCCTTCCGAAACCATGTGCGGGTCCCCATGCAATTACCGTCCCACCTGTCGAGGCCCCTCGCCGGGCGCGAGTCGCTTCGCACCCGAGGCTTCGCCTTTCTCGCTCGCACCGCGTCCGACCGGGCGTTTGACACCTCGGTTCGTCACGATCCTGGCGCCGGCCCCCTACGAGCGCGGTGTTCGCTCGGCGAGAAGCTGGCCCGCTTCTTGCGCCACTGGTCGGGCGGATGAACCCCATCTTCCCCGTCAGCTTGCCCGCGGCCGAAGGCACTTTGCAGCCAGCACCTGCCGCGCCGGGCTTCGGCTCGGCGCTCGACCGCGCGATCGGTGGAGCAGGGAAGGTGGAGGCGCGGCGCACACGGCTATCGGGAAGCGACGCCGCGCAGGCGCTCGAACGAGCGTGGACCGCTCGTCATGGCCGGGCTCCCACCCGGGAGACCGTCGCCGTCCTCACGGCCCAGTGGGCCCACGAGACCGGTCGCGGCGCGTCGATGTACAACTTCAACTTCGGCGGCATCAAAGGCGCTGGGCCGAGCGGACTCTCCGTCGAGCAGCGAACGCGCGAAGGGTCTGGCGCCACCGAAGTGACCATCACCGATCGCTTCCGGGCGTATCACACGGCCGAAGAAGGCGCGGATGACTACCTCGCTCTGTTGGAGAAGCGCTTCCCAGGCGCCTTGGCGGCAGCGGAGCGCGGGGACGCCGCGGGGTTCGTGCGGGAGCTGAAGGCGCGCGGCTACTTCACCGGGAACGAAGGGGCCTACACGCGTTCGGTGACGTCCATGGCGAGCGCCGCCCTCGAGCGCGGGTTCGACGCGCTCGGCGAGGGCGCGCCGGGGGCGAAGGCCCGACTCGATCTACCGGTGTCGCGCCCGCGCAGCGTCGCGGGCATGGAGCTTTCGCCCGAGCTCGTACAGGCGCTCGGCGAGGAAAGTGACACGCCCTTCGTCAGTGCCATGGCGATCGCCGACGAGCTCTCGCGCAGCGCCATGCGAATTCTGGGCGGCGACGGCAGCGAGCGCCGCTCGGCCGAGTGAGGCACGGGCGTTGCTAAGGCCTCCTTCCGGAGGACCGACTCATGGCTCTCATGAAGATTGGCGGAACGAACGTCGGTGACGGCGCGCCTTGCTACGTTGTGGGGGAAATTGGCATCAATCACAACGGAGACCTCGACGTCTGCAAGCGCCTGGTCGACGTGGCTGCATTTTCCGGCTGCCAGGCCGTGAAGCTCCAGAAGCGGACCGTCGAAATCGTATACTCGGCCGAAGAGCTGGCCCGCCCGCGCGAGAGCCCGTTCGGAAGCACCAACGGTGATCTGAAGCGGGGCCTCGAGTTCGGGCTCGGCCAATATTGGGACATCCACCGCTACTGCCGGGACAAGGGCATCCACTGGTTCGCGTCGTGTTGGGATGAACCGAGCGTGGACTTCATCGAGCAGTTCAACCCACCGGCCTACAAAATCGCGTCGGCGTGCCTCACCGATCACGCACTCCTGCGTCATCACCGCAGCATGGGCCGCCCCCTCATCGTGTCGACCGGCATGAGCACCGAGGCCCAGGTGGACAAGGCCATCGAAGTGATCGGTCCGGAGAACCTCGTGCTGCTCCACACCACGAGCGCCTATCCGGCGAAGCTCGACGACCTGAACCTGCAGATGATTCCCAAGCTGAGGGAGCGCTACGGGGTGCCCGTGGGCTACTCGGGCCACGAAGTGGGGCTCGCCACCAGTGTCGCAGCCGTCGCGCTCGGCGCCTGCATGATCGAGCGCCACATCACGCTGGATCGCGCCATGTGGGGTTCGGACCAAGCCGCCAGCGTGGAGCCGCAGGGCGTCATGAAGCTGGTGCGGGACATCCGTGCCGTGGAGCGCGCCATGGGCGACGGTGTCAAGAAGGTCAGCGCGGACGAAGAGAGCGTGATGAAGAAGCTCCGCCGCGTGGCTTGAGGCGAGCATGAACCCCGCCCACCCTGCCGTCAGTCTCTCGTTCGGGCGCCTGGGCAGCCCGGCGGGGCCTCCGCTCTCGCTGGAGGCCGAGATGGAGCGCACCGCCTGTCTCGGATTCGAACGGCTGAGTCTGTGCTTCGGCGGCAGGCGCGACGAACCTCTGCTCACGGCCCGCCGGCGCACGGCCCTCGCCGCGCTCGCACGCACGCACGGGCTCGCCATCGGCAGCATCTACGCCGAGTACTTCCTCGGTCATCGCCTGGTTACCGGCGGCGGCGGGCCCCAGTTCGTCCTGGAGCGGGTGGTGGATTGGGCCTCGGAGCTCGGCGCAAGCTACGTTTCACTGCCCATCGCGCCCGAGGTTGCGACGGTTGCCGAGCTCGGCCTCGAGCTCTCGAAACAGCTCGCGCCCGCCCTGGGTCTCGCCAGCGCGCGCGGCATCTCCATTGCGCTCGGCGCGCCGGTACCGGCGCGGGCACTCAGCGCGCTCATCCTGCGCATCGACCACCCGAACCTCGGCCTCGCCTACGACACCGGCATGGCGGCGGAGGCCGGCCTGTCGAACGCCCAAGACCTCGACTTGCTCGCGCCGCGCCTGATCGAGCTCCGCGTCGGGGACGCCGAGCCCGGCAGCGGACCGTGTTCACTCGGGCGCGGACGCGCGGGATTGCCGGAGCTCCTGGCACGCGTGACGCGGGAGCGACTCCCTGCCCAAATCGTGCTCTGCCACCACGTGGGTGCCGACGCCGAGTTCGACGCGCTTCGCGCGCTGAATTTCGTGCGCCTCATGTGCGCGAGGGGCGCCTTGGGAGACGCTGCGTGACCGAGGTCTTGGCCCTGATCCCGGCACGGGGTGGCAGCAAGAGCGTGCCGCGCAAGAACCTCCTGCCCGTGGGGGGACGCCCGCTCATCGTCCATTCGATCCTGCAAGCGCTCGAGAGCCGGCTCGTGACCCGCACCCTCGTTTCGACCGACGACGCGGAGATCGCCGAGGTCGCGCGGGCCGCGGGCGCCGACGTTCCGTTCCGGCGCCCCGACGAGTTCGCCAGCGACGACGCCACCGACCTCGTCGTGTTCGAGCACGCGCTCGGTTGGCTCGCGGCCCACGAGAACTACCGGCCAGAGGTGCTGCTCCACCTTCGCCCCACCCAGCCGGCGCGCGAGGTGCGAGTCATCGATCGCGCCATCGAGACGTTCCTCTCGCACCCCGAAGCCGATTCGCTGCGCTCGGTGGAGCTCGCCGAGCACACGCCGTACAAGATGTACCGGATCGACGCGGGCCAGCTGCGTCCCGTGGTGGAGCTCCCAGGCGTGCGCGAGGCTTACAACCTGCCGCGACAGCGTCTGCCCTTGGTCTACCGCGGGAACGGCTACGTCGATCTCGTGCGTGCGCGCACCATTCTCGAGCTCCACTCGATGAACGGAGAGAACATTCTACCGTTCGTCATCGACGAGAGCGTCCCCGATCTCGACTACGCCGATCAGATCCCCGAGCTCGAGCGCGCTCTCCGCGCACCCGCGCGGGAGGCGGCCGTCGGCCGAACGATTCGCTACCCCGGTTGAGGAGAACTCGATGAGCGCACTCTCGGTACTGGCATTGGACGTGGACGGCGTACTCACCGACGGCCGGGTCGAGCTCACGCGGTCGGGGAAGAGACCAAGGGCATCGCCTTCCGCGACCTCGACGCGCTGGCGCGCGCGCGTCGCGCCGGGCTGCGCATCGCCCTGGTCACCGGCGAGGATGGCCCACTGGTCGACATCATCGCGGCGCGGGCGGGCGCCGAAGAAGTCGTGCGCGGTGCCAAAGACAAGCGCCTCGCCATCGTCGAGCTCTCGAGCCGTATGCGCACGACCCCCGAGTCGATGTGCTTCGTGGGCGACGCCGACCGCGACGCCTTGGCCTTCGACAGCGTGGGGCTGGCGCTCGCGCCCGCGGACGCCGCGCCCTCGGCGCGGGCGCGCGCTCACCGCGTGCTCAGCTGCGCGGGCGGCGCCGGGGCGGTGGCAGAGGCGGTCAGCCTGCTCTTGGACAGCCTGGAGCGCCCCGAGGAGCACGCGGAACGGCAGAGCCGGCTCGCCCAAATCGTGTCGTCGAGCATCGAAGCCCACCAGCGCATGCTCGACGAGAGCACCGCCACTTTGGCGAAGATCGCCGAGCGCGTAGCGCGGGCGATCCGCGCAGGGAACAAGCTTCTGCTCTGCGGCAACGGCGGCAGCGCGGCGGACAGCCAACACGTGGCAGCCGAGTTCGTCGGGCGCTTCGCCCGAGAGCGAGACCCGTGGCCCGCCATCGCCCTCACCACCGACAGCTCCATCCTGACCGCCGTCGGCAACGACTGGGACTTCGAGCAGGTGTTCTCTCGGCAGGTGCGCGGGCTGGCGCGGCCCCACGACGTCGTCGTGGGCATCAGCACGAGCGGACGCTCACCCAACGTGCTGCGCGCGCTCGAAGCTGCCCGCGAGCGCGGCGCAACGGCCATCGCATTCACGGGCATGGCGGAAGGGCCGATGGCTGCTGCAGCCGAGCTCACGTTCCGGGCGCCGTCCCGCGAGACGCCGCGCATCCAGGAGCTCCACATCTTGGCGTGGCACGGCATTTCCGAGGTCGTCGAGGCCGAGCTCACCCGGGAAGGTGGGCCGTGAGCCGCCAAGCGGTTGACGCTGACGCGCCGGGCCGACGTCACCCCGAGGCCGGAGTGCGCGCTCAGAGGCAGCTCCGCGCCTGGTCCGCTGATTGCAGCAGGAGGCCCACGTGATCCAGCTTTCGCGTCTGAACGGCAGCATCATCGCCATCAACCCCGATCTCGTGACCTGGATCGAGGTGACGCCGGACACCACCATCGAGTTCTTGAACGGCGACCGCATCATGGTGCGGGAGTCGCTGCACGAGGTGATGGAGCGGGTCATCGACTTCCGGCGCTCGGTTCGCTCGCCGTTCCACGAATCGGGGGCGCATCCGCCGTCCCGAGAGGTGCTGGCCAACGCCAAGGAAAGCGCGAGCCACGTCGAGCGCCCGAGCCACCTGCCGGGTCGTCGCTCGCACTCGCCATGAGGTAGCACGATGGACAAGGCATCCTTGATCGGACTCATCCTCGGCATCGTGGCCGTGTTCGGCGGCAACGTGCTCGAGGGCGGCAAGATCTCGCAGGTCGTGAACCCCATCGCATTCTTCATCGTGGCCGGCGGCACCATCGGCGCCACGATGCTCAATTCCCGCTCTCGACCTTCGTCGGAGCGATGAAGAGCTTCAAACAGGTACTGAGTCCTCCAGCCAGCCGCAACGTCGCCCTGATCGAGGAGATCGTCGGCTATGCCACCACCGCACGGCGCGACGGCATCCTCGCCCTCGAGTCCGCGGCGCCCAAGGCCACCGATCCGTTCTTGGCGCGCGCCCTCATGCTCGCCGTGGACGGAGCCGATTCCAATCAGATGCGCGCCACGCTGGAGACGACCATCGAGCACGCCGAAGAAGGTGGCGAGGACATCGCCAAAGTCTGGGAAGCCATCGGCGGGTACGCACCGACCGTCGGCATCATCGGCGCCGTGCTCGGCCTGATCCAAGTGATGCAGAACCTGTCGGACATCGGCAAGGTCGGCCATGGCATCGCGTCTGCGTTCGTCGCCACCATCTACGGCGTGGCCATTGCGAACCTGATCGCGCTGCCCTGCGCCGGCAAGATGAAGATCCGCACGCGCGACGAAGTGAAGACCCTCACGCTGGTCTTGGAGGGGGCGCTCGGGATCCAGCAAGGTGTGAACCCGATGGTGCTCCGTGAGCGCCTCGAGGGTCTGGCTCACGATGCCAAGCAAGGACATGGCGCGAAGGAAGGAGCGCCCGCGGGTGCCGCCAGCGCCGCAGCCTGATGGAGCGCCATGGCGCGCAAGAAGAAACATCCCGAACACGTCAACCACGAGCGCTGGCTGATCAGCTACGCCGATTTCATCACGCTGCTCTTTGCGTTCTTCGTGGTCATGTTCGCCGTGTCGCAGGTGGACTCGAAGCAGGTGGGCCGCTTCACCGAGAGTTTCACCGACGCTCTCGAGTGGCAGGTGTTCGAGGCCAAGGGCGGAAAGGGCTTCATGAGCGAGAAGAAGCCCCCGACCATCGTGGGACAGAGCGTGCGCCAGGCGGGGCGTGCCGTCCTCGGACGCAGCTCCAAGGTGGTGCGCGAACAAATCCGCTCCCAGATCAAGCAAGCCGTGGAGCACATCCCGGAGCTCAAGGACCTGCGCATTCTCGAGCTTCGCGGTGAGCTCGTGCTCCGCTTGCCGGAGCAGCTCCTCTTCGAGAGCGGTGAGACGAGCGTCAACGAGGACGGTCAAGCAGCCCTCGCGGCGGTCGCCGACGTGCTTCGTGACAAAGAGGTCACGATTCGGGTGGAGGGTCACACCGATAACCGACCCATCAAGAACGCACGCTTCCGCTCGAACTGGGACCTGTCCGCCGGTCGCGCGACCAGCGTGGTCGAATACCTGTCGGAGGTCGGCCGCCTCGACCCGTCCACGTTGTCGGTGGTGGGTCACGGCGAGTTCCAGCCGGTAGCCGAGAACGACACCGAGGAGGGGCGCGCCCAGAACCGACGGGTCGATCTGGTGGTCATCGCCGCTTCGGACATCCCGGCCTGGGCGCCGGACCCGACGGAAGAAATGGACGGTGGCGAAGCGCCAGACGCCGACGCCGGGCCGCCCGACAAGCCCGACGCCGCCCCGCCGCGCGAACACTGAGCAGCGCTTCAGTCTCTCTCCGTCGTGCCGTATTCGCTAGACGTGGTGACGAGCTCGCGATCCCCGCGCCCTTCCGCGCCGTCCCCCCTGGCGCTGATCGCCACGCGCATCGTGGCCGAATCCCTCAAACCCGATCCGTGCCTCGCCGAGCTGAGCGACATGGCGCGGAGCGACGCCGGGTTCGCCGTGCGTTTGATCGCCACCGTGAACAGCGGGGCCTTCGGTCTCAGGCGCCAGGTCTCCGACGTGATGCAGGCCATCTCGCTGCTCGGCACCCGGGGCGTGCGCAACATCGGCCTCGGGCTCGCGATCTCCGATATGGTTCCGGCGAACGCCGAAGCGCGGGTGCTCTTGGCGAACTCGCTTCGGCGCGCCGTGGCGGCTCGGGCCATCGCCGAACGCATGGGTCTCGAGAAGCCCGACGAGCTGTTCAGCGTGGGACTCTTCCTCGAAGTCGGCCTCCTGAGCCGCGCGCGTGAGGACCTCGCGGGCGCCGTCGAGCTCGCTCGCCGTCCGGCCGCGCATCGCCCGGTGTTCGAGCGCGCCGTGGGGCTCGAGTGTCACGGACAGGTCGGGGCGCGGATCGCCCGAGAGTTCCAGCTGCCCGAAGCGGTCCAGGCCGCGATCCGAGAGCACCACGCCCGCGTGCCGCCATCCGAACCCATCTCACGCCTGGCGTGGGTGGCCGAACGCGTAGCGGCAGCTTTCGAAGCGGGCGACGTTACCAAGAACTGCGCGCTCGGGCTGGAAGCGCTGGCACTCGTCGGCATCCAGGGGGACGCGGCGGCCGAGGTGTTCGAGCGGGTACCCAAGGAAGCTGCGGCGGCGGCCGTCGCGTTCGATCGGGACATCGGTCCCCAATCCGATCTGGACAGCTTGGCGCGAGACGCGCAGCGGAGCCTGGTGGAGCTCAACGTGGAATACGAGGCGGTGATCCAGCGTCTCGAGCAGATCGTCGCCGAGAAGGAGCAACTCGCTCTCGAGCTCCAGCATGCCAACGAGCGTCTTTCCACCCAAGCCGCAACCGATGAGCTGACGGGTCTCTTGAACAAGCGCGCGTTCACCGAGGCCATGGCGCGGGATTTCGCCCGGGCCCGGCGGGCAGGAACTCCCATCTCGCTCGTCATGGCAGATCTGGATTGGTTCAAGCGACTGAACGACACGCGCGGACATCTGGCCGGCGATGCCCTGCTTCGCGCGCTCGGCCCGAGCCTCACCGCCTCGGTGCGAGGGGGTGACGTCGTGGGTCGGTTCGGGGGCGAGGAGTTCGTGCTGCTCCTGCCCAACACCGAAATCGACCACGCCATGATCGTCGCGGAGCGTGTGCGGCGCGCCGCGGAGGCTCTCGTCGTGCCCTTCGACGGCGAACCAATCCGCTGTACGCTGAGCGTAGGCGTCGCAGTGAGCGATGCCGGTGCCGGCACTCCCGATCAGCTGCTCGAGCGGGCGGACGCCGCGCTCTACGCCGCCAAGCACGCTGGGAAGAACTGCGTGCGTCGGGCCTCGGGTGAGCGCGGCGGCCTGGCTTCGCGCGTGGCGTGAACCCGCAGCGGCGCAGCGCCATCCCGACACGCGCATGGCGGGCGCGGCCCTTGGCCGGCGTCAGTCGTTCTGCGTCGCGCGAACCGCCGCGACCCCGGAGCTCCTGAGAGCGCGCCACAGGTCGTCCACGCTGGTGTCCGACGGCGCGCTCGCGCGTGCGAGCTTGGCTTCGATCTCCGCGTCGGCTTGCCTGCCCTCGGCGAGTAGCAGCCAGCCGAGCGTCGTGTGTAAGCGCGCATCCAACGCATCGCCGTAGCCCCGCAGGCGCTCGAACGTGCCGATGCCGAGGCCGGCGTCCCCGCGCTCGGCGGCGAGTGAGGCGAGCCCTTCGCACAGGTCGAAGTCGTCCGGCGCGAGATTGACGGCGATACGCCAAACGTTGAGCGTGTCCGGGTGTTCCACGGCGCGCGCAACTCGAGCCGCCGCGGATGCCGCAGCTGCGTCCGTCGGATCGAGACGCACGGCGTCGAGTGCGAGTCGAAGTGCGTCGTCGTTGTCGCCCACCGTGAGCGCGATCTCCGCCAACGCCGCCACCGGACGGGCGTCGGAGGGATCCGAGTGCGCGGCACTCATCAGCGCGGTCACGGCTCGATCGCCGTCCGAGGCCAGCATGCCGAGGGACGCCACCGCGAGATGGGCCTCGCGGCATACCTCCGGCACGCCGTCCGTCGCCGCGCGCTCGAGCTCCAGCTTCGCCGCGCCGGGGTCGTCATCGGCGATCGAACCGAGTCCTCGCACCAGCGCGTCCGCGCCCGACGAGCGGTCGGGCACGGCGATGCACGCCACGAAGCTGCCACGCGTGGTGATCCATTCCTTGACGGAGAAACCGCCGCGCACGACGAGGGCAGCGAGCGAGCGCAGGGAATAGCCTCGGCGGGCGGGCGGCGCGAGGCGCTGGAGCGGGCCTGCGAGCGGTTCCGCGACCAGAACTTCCGCGCCGTTTTCCAGCCTTTCCCTGAGCTTCCAGAGCGCGAGCTCGGGCGAAGGCAGCTGGCTCAGCACGTCGCAGACGATGGCGCCTTGGGCGAGGTCCGCCGGCAGCTCGTCGCAGACGTCGGTGTGGACGTAGCGGGCGAGGGGAGCGAACTCGCGGGCGAAGGCCAGTGCCTCCCCCGAAGCGTCGAAGGCCGTCACGCGCTCGAAGCGCGTGGTCAGCTGACGCGTCCCCTCTCCCGACCCGCAGCCCAAGTCGAGAACGTGGCTCACCTCGCTGCGGCGGCACAAGATGGCGTAGAACAGGTGGGTGGGCGGAGCGGCTCCCCGCAAACCCGGGTACGAACGGGAACGGTCCCGCCCCGCGCGGACGATCAGGCCCGAGCGGAAATGCGCATACACGTCGGCGCGCCGGCTGCCCACCACGTAGGTCGGAAGTCGCTCGTCGAAGTGGATACTGACTTCAGTGCCGCCCACGCTCTCACCTCTGTCCAGCTGCGGCCCGCACCCGTTCCTGTTGGGCAGCGGGCACGGCGGTCTGCCAGGCTTCACGCAGCGGGCTCAGGACGCGGAGCACGTCGTCGATGGCTTCCGGCGACCCGCGGACGTTGGCGTGCATGATGCGGTCCATGCAAAACCCGTACACGCCCGCCAAGTTCGAGCAAAGCTCGGGCGCGACTTCGTGGTCGAGGGCGATGTAGAGCTCGCTCACCACGGCGTAGGACTTCGACAAGAGCTCGCTGGCACGGGCTTTTTCCCCGCGTTCCAGGTGGATTTTCGAGCCCCTGAGGAAGCGAAAGAGCCCGTCGTAGAGAGCGAGGAGCAGCTCTCCCGGGGTGCTCGTGGTGGCCCTCACTTCTTGGTATCGCGCGGCAGCGGGGTGCATCCGTAACTCCTCTTCACTTGCTGTTCAGGGCAGTCAGGTACGCCGTCTGGGCGTTCGAGCCCGACACCAACTGGTCCATCTGCGAGAACTGCTTGCGCAGCATCTCCTGGTACCAGTCGAGACGTTTCTGTTCGGCGGCGACCCGGTCGTCGAGGGCTTTGGCTCGCGCCTCCAGGACTTCCTTGCGTGCGTCCACGAGGCCAGTGCCCGTCGTGGTGAACCCTTCCACGGTGCTCTTCAAGACGTCCATCGCGCCGTCGTCGCCCGACACCCCCGCGAGCACCTGTGCCACGCTGCTGGCATCTGCCGCCAGCGCCTTGTCGAGCTTCGAGCCGTCGAGGCTCATCGTGCCGTCTTTGGCCAGGCTGATGCCGATGGAGCCGAGCGTCTGATACGTGCCGGAGCCGGCCACGCTGGTCAGTGCAGCCGTGCTCAAGCGACTGGTGATCGTGCGCAGCATGGAATCGCCAGCGAGTACCGGGTTTTCTGCCTTGGTGGTGGAGAAGCCACTGGTCGTGTGGACCTTCTTCACCACCGCGCTGTAGGCGTCGACGAAGGTCTGGAGCTTCTTCTTCAGCGCTTCGGCGTCGGCGTCCACCTTCACGGTCACCGGGTCGGTCGTCTCTTGACTCAGGTTCAGGGTCACGCCCGGGATGGCGCCGGTCACCTGGTTCGTCGCGCGCGTGATGGTGAAGCCGTCGATCTCGATCTGCGAGTCCTGGGCGGCTTGCACCGTGGCGCCGGGCGCCGTGAGACCGAGCGTCGTGCCGGTCTCGCCGAAGGTGATGGCGTTGGTGGCGCCGGTGTCGAGGCCGCGCACCTGCATGCGGTAGTTGGTGCCGTCGAACAGCACCGACGCGCTCACTCGGAGGCCCGACGCGTTGATCTTGGTCACGACGGAGTCGAGCGAGTCGGTGGCCTCGACGGAGATGTTCTTGGCCGTCCCGCTCCCTACCTGGATACTCAAGCTGCCGGCCTGCCCGAGGGCGTTCGACGAGGACGCGAAGGCACCGCTGTACGTCCGTTGCTCTTTTGCGAGTTGGCCCACGCTGACGGCCCAGGCCCCTGCCTGAGCCGTCGACGTGGCGCTGGCCGTCACCGACTTCTCGTCGCTCGTGCTCGCCGCGAAGCTCTTGACGCCACTCGAGTCGGAGAGCGCGCCCAGCGCGCTCTTCAACGTCGCGAGCAGCGAACCGATGTCGCTCAGCGTCGAGACCGCGGCGTGGGTCGAAGCGGCGCGGCTCTTGATCGACGAGAGCTGACCGCTGCTCGCGCTGACCAAGCCCTGAACGATGCCCTCGGTGTCGAGCCCCGAGCCGATTCCGCCGAATGAAATGGTTCCGGCCATTTGGATTCCTCAAATCGCGCGAGAGCGCGCGCGTCGGCCTCCGTCCGTCGCGCGCGCGCCCGATTCCGCGCGATCAGCCGATGAGTCCGAACGCCAACTGCGGCAGCTGGTTGGCCTGCGCCAACACGGAGACGCCAGCCTGCGTCAGGACCTGGTTCTTGCTCATGCGAGCGGTCTCGTCGGCCACGTCCACGTCGCGGATGCGGGAGTTCGCAGCCGAGATGTTGAGGCGCATGGTGCCGATGTTGTTGCTGGCGGTCTGGAGCCGGTTCATGGCCGCGCCGAACTTCGAGCGTGCGCTCGAGGTCGTGGCGATGGCGGTGTCGATGCGGCCGAGAGCGGTCAGGGCTGCGGTGGAACCGCTTCCCGAAACCACCGTGGTGGCGGCCAGCAGCGTGGTGAAGCCCACGCCGCCGAACGTCACCGTGATCTTGTCGCTGGCGGTGTTGTTCAGGCCGACCTGGAAGGTGATGGAGCTCGCGGTCGAGTTCACCAGCTTCACGCCGTTGAACTTGGCCGAGTCCTGAATACGGGTGATTTCGCTCTTCAGGGAGCCGAACTCGGTGTTGATGTAGCCACGGTCGGTGGAGGTCAAGCTGCCGTTCGAAGCCTGCATACCCAGCTCGCGCATGCGGCCGAGGATCTCGTGCACCTCGCCGAGGGCGCCTTCCGCCGTCTGCGCCATGCTGATGGCGTCGCCGGCGTTGCGTTCGGCCACGGTGTACGAACGAACCTGGGACTTCATGCTCTCGCTGATGGCGAGACCGGCGGCGTCGTCGGCCGCGCTGTTCACGCGGTAGCCGCTCGAGAGTTTGTTGAAGCTTTGCAGCAAATTGCGCTGGTTCTTGCCCAAATTCCGCTGAGCTTCGAGAGAGGCGACGTTGGTCTGGATGCGCATGATGGTGCTCCTTCGTGGAGGTGCCTCGTCCCGAAGGGGCCGAGGGGGGCGTCATTGCCCGTTCACCGGGTCTGAACGGAGCGCGCGCTCGGGCTTGAGCGCGCGCCCCAACTTTCCGCCCGAGGCCAGGACGCCACGGGGCAGGTGCCGACCTGCCACATGAGGAACCAACGTCCTACCCAGCGTCGCCACACGCACCTACCTCCGACCAGACTCAACGCGAGCTGGGGCAGCTGATTCGCCTGGGTGAGGACGGCGACACCCGCCTGCGACAGCACTTGGTTGCGCGCGAGGGTCGCGGTCTCCTCCGCCACGTCGACGTCGCGGATGCGCGAGTTGGCCGCCGACAGGTTCAGACGCATGGTCTGAATCGACGAGGTGACGACTTCGAGCCGGTTCATGGCGGCCCCGAAGCGCGCTCGGCTCGTCGAGACCGTGCCGAGCGCGGTGTCGATGCGGCCGAGAGCCGTGAGCGAGCCCGTCGAGGTGGTGCCGGCGACGCTGGTGGTCGATGCGAGCAGCGTCGTGAGTCCGAGACCGCCGAACGTGACGGCGAGTTGGTCCGAGGCGGTGTTGTTGAGGCCGACCTGGAACGTGATGCTGCCCGCCGTCTGCGACAGGAGCTTCTTGCCGTTGAACTTGCTCGAGTCTTGGATGCGGGTGAGCTCGGACTTGAGCGCGGTGAACTCGGTGTTCAGGTAGCCACGGTCGCTCGAGCTCATGGCGCCGTTGGCGCCCTGCATTGCCAGCTCGCGCATGCGTCCGAGGATGGAGTGCATCTCGCCGAGCGCTGCTTCCGCCGTCTGAGTCATGCTGATGGCGTCGTTGGCGTTGCGCTCCGCCACGGTGTAGGAGCGGACTTGCGACTTCATGCTCTCACTGATGGCGAGGCCGGCGGCGTCGTCGGCGGCCGAGTTGATGCGGAAGCCGCTCGACAGCCGGTTGAAGCTCCTGCTGAGAGCGATTTGCGTCTTGCCGAGATTCTTCTGGGTTTCGAGCGACGCGACGTTGGTCTGGGTCACAATGGGCATGGTGTTCCTTCTCCTGGTTCCTGAGTCATGCGGGCGCTCCTCTCGAAGTCGCCCAACGCCTGGCTGAGCTCGCCGGCGCTCTGCCGGATGGCGCGCGCCACGGCGATCTCCCGACGCATGCCGGCTTCGGCCGACGCCTTGGCGTCCCCCTTCTCGACGCCCTGGTGCTCGAGCGCCTGGTCCACGGGTGTGAACGCCCATGCGTCCACCATGGGAGCGGCCGCGACGGCCGATCGCAAAGCGCCTTCCCGCGCCTCGAGCTTCGCGAACGACCTGTTCACGCGGCGCGGTGAGCCCGTGGCCATGGCGCGCAGCGCTTGCTCCGCGGCGCGTTCGGCCGCGCGCGCGGCGGTCTCCACCGCGACGGCGCGCTCGCGCTCGTCCGCGGCCCAGCGTTCGAGCTCGGCGGGCGTGAGCGGCGCGCGGACACCGAGCGCGTCGGACGCGATGCGTTCCGCAGTGAGATCGCGCCGAGGCAGTCGCGCCACGAGCTCGCCCAGCTCGAGCTCGTCGAATCCGCGAATCCGCGAACCGCCTTCGGTCGCATTCACGAGCTCGACCTCGGGTTCGACGCGGCGCAGGAGCTCCGCGGCGGTCTCGAACCAGGCGCGCACGGCCGAGAAGCTGGGGCCCGACGGCACTTCTCCGTCACCGCCCCAAGCGGTCACGGGCTCGAGCGGCTCGGTCTCGTGGATCGGCGGCGCTCCGCGACTGCGTACGGCTTTCACCGTGTCGCACCAGTGGATCCGGATCTCACCCGCAGACGTGATCTCGACCGAGCTCCGCTCGTAGGCCGCCCCCGGCGCGTAGGCCCGGTTGCCGGTGTATGCCAGGTCTTGGCCGACCAAGACGATGGGGGAGCAGCCCAGCCTGTGCGCCAGCGAGAACGCCAGCGTCGACACGCTGCCGGCCACCGGCAGCCCGGCCGCGCCGGTGAGCCGCGCGAGGGCAGTGCCGATTTCGGGAATGGCTTCCCAAACCGGCAGCAGCGGACCGTTGCCGGTGCGCATGGTGCGTGGGTGGCCGGACAAGCTGAAGGCCCGCACGACGCGATCGATGAAAGGCACCGATGCGAGCAACTCGGACAGGTCGATGGACTCGATGCAGCACAAGACCTGAGGCTCGACGCCGTAGCTCGCCAGGGCACGCGCGCTCGAGTTCACCGCGATCACGAGCCCTCGTTGACGCGCCTCGGCCAGTAGCTTGCCGTTCTTGCCCAGGGAGGGGCCGGCGCCGACGATGAACGCCGGCACGCCGCGGTACTTGTTCTCGAGCGAGACGAAGGGCACCGAGCGAGTGAGCACCTCCGCGTTGGCGAGCACGTCCTCCACCCACATGCGCGCGCGCTGGCGGTGAGTGTTCTGGTTCATGCCCGTACGCTGGACCAACTCGCCGAGAGCCCGTTCCAGGGCCTGGTGCGCTTCGGGAAAGGCTTCGCGATAGCCGGGGGTCCGAACCAACGTCGCGCCCGCTTCCCCTTGAGCGACGGAGGGCCAGATTTGAGTGAGGTCGTGCAGCGAGCAGACCAGATCGACGTCGCCGAGCGACGAAGGCCCGCTCGCGAGCAACGCGCGCGCGATGCCCGGGTCGGGTTCGAACACCACCACCTGGGCCTGAGCGAAGGCGCGGGCCTGTTCCACCACACCGCCGGAGCCCAGACCGAATACGACGACCGGCTTGCGCCCGGCGTCCACGCAGGCATTCCGAATGGACGTCTCGTCGCACGGCAGCCCGAGCCAGCCGTCAGCGTGTCGAACGGCGAAGATCCCCGGCGCGACCTGGCAGAGCTCGCTCGGCCGCGCCGCTTCGATGAGCTCGCGGGTCGGAATGGGCACGGCCAGGAAGTCGAGGTTCGCGCCGAGCAGGCTGTCTTCGGAGATGTGAGCGCTCTCTGACATGGGAAGGCGCGCTTTGCGCCGCTCTGCCGAGATTCACGTGCCGTGCCAATGGCGGCGACGTCGTTCGCTCGGCGTCGGCCTGCGCATCGGCGGCGGTTTGTCGCGTAGGCTCACAGCGCAGGGCGCGCGGGTGTCGCGCGGAGTTCTTCCGCCCGCGGCCTCTGCTCCGTGGCGCGTCTGACGCAGACGGCGCCAGCCGCGTGACGTCTCGCGAGCTGTCGTAGCGAAGCCCTTCGGACCTCGAACGAGCAGCGCGAGCCACCCCAAGCGTGCGAGCTCCGGCGGCGCTCCTCCGAGCTACTGCAATCACTTCTTGGCCGTGGCCAAGAGCGCGTCTTCGACGCTGCTGGCGCAAGCCTCGCGATTCGCGCGTTCGACGGCGTCGAAGGCTTCGCCTCGCATGATCGTGCAACGTGCGGGGGCGCGGATGCCGAGCTTCACCGTGCCGCGGGAGATCTCGTTCACGAAGATCTCGATGTCGCCGCCGACGATGATGCGCTGTCCCTTGCGTCGGGCTACGACCAGCATGGCCTTTTCCGCTGCAGAGAACGTGCCGTGCTCAACGCCACAGCGAGCCGAGATCCAGGAGTTGTTTCGAGACGGCGACCGAACGCTCCAGAGTCTGGGCGAGCTCGGTCATGCGCGAGAAGGCCTCGAACGGGTCCGCGGACCCGATCTTCTCGGCCGACTCCGCGAAGGAGAGTGAGGCGTCCTCGAGCAGGAGATCCGACGTGTCGAGCTTCTCCTGCTTGAGGCCGATGCGACCCCGCTCTTCGCCGATCTGGGCGCGGTCCGCTTCCAGGTGATCCAGCGTCGCCGCCACTTGCACCGGGTCGTTCAGGTTGAGGGCGGACTCGAGCGCGGTGAGGTCTTGGAATACGTCGCGTCCGCCCGCCGTGGTGAATGCCTGCGCTCCACTCGCTCCGACGCCGGTCGGCCCGCTGCCCACGTCGACCACGAACTCTTGGTCATCGCCCGAGAAGGCGCCTGCCGTGCTGAACGGTGGGTTCGCCGTCTGACTGCCGGCGAACAGGTAGCCGCGGGCACCTTTGGTGTTGCCCAGGGCGGCCAGCGCGGAGCGAAGCTCTCCCACCTGTTTCGCCAGCACGCTGCGCTCGCTGGCCGAGAGGCTGCCGTTTGCGCCTTGCATGGCGAGCTCCTTGGCTCGCGCCAGGAGATCCGACGACTCGGCGAGAGCCGCTTCCGCGAGGCCCAGGTCGCCCGCGACCGAAGCCACGGTCTTCCGCTGGGTGTCGACGCGCTGCTTCTGGGCCGAGACCCGCGCGAGGTCGGCTGCGGCCACGGGATCGTTGGCCGGGCTCTCGAGCCGCGAGCCGCTCGAGGCTTGGCGCGCGGCCTCCGCATGTTTCTGTGCGGCGCCTTGCAGCGCGCGCCGCACACTCTCGTAGCGCAGAGCGTCGGTGACTCTCATCCGCTCATCCATCGAGCCGCCCCGAGGGCGAGGCGGTTCAGCGGCCGACCTTGTCGATCAGCTCGCGCATCAGCTCGTCGACGGTGGCGAGCACTTTCGCGGATGCGTCGTAGGCGTGTTGGAACTTGGTGAGGTTGACCATCTCTTCGTCCAACGACACTCCGCTTTCCGACTGTCGCATGGCTTCCGTCTGAGCCAGGACGCCCGAGCGTGTCTCGGCCGTGTCCCTGGCGCGTGCAAGTCGCGTTCCGAAGTCGCCGACGACGTCGGCCCAGGCTTCGCTCGCGGTGCGAGTCCCGCCGGAGGCCACCAGATCGTCGGCGAGTCCCGCCAGCGCGACCGCGTTGTCGGAGCCTCCGGGCACGGTGGCTGCGCTGGAGCTCGCCGCCACCCGGTCCGGATGGCCCAACAGCGTCGGATCGACGGCGATTTGCCGGGCCGCGCCGCTCGCGCTCGGCGGCAGCGCGAAGAGCACCCGACCTCCCACGCCGTCGAGACCGAAGCCTGCCGCGTGGGCGGTGTTGATGGCGCTCGCTACGTCCCACGCCAGTTGGTCCACGCGATCGCCGAGCTCGACCAGGTCGGTGTCTCTCACCTCTTTGAGTCCGGCGAGCTTGCCGCCTGACAGTCCGGCCGTCACTTCCGTGGCGGGAGGCCCGCTCGACTGCGCCCATAGCCGCAAGCTGCCGTCGGCGGCGAGGTCGAGGCTGAAGGTCGCCGCGACGTCGCCCTCCACCAGCGTGGTGCCAGCAGCCTGCAGCACGGGGTCACCGTTGCCGTCTTGGAAGGTCCTGACGTCGACCAGGCTCGAGATGCCCAAGATGAGCTGGTTGCGCTGGTCGATGAGGTCGCTGGCGTCTTCGCCGCGGGCCTCGGCTGCGGCGATCTGGCGATTCAGCTGCGCCACCTCGCTGGCTTTGGCGTTCACCTCGGCCACTGCCGCCTGTGCCTTCTGCAGCAGCTCTTGCCGGCGCTCGGCGATGGCGTTCGCGGTGTCGTTCAGTCGCGTGGTGAGGTGCGCTGCCTTGTCGAGCACGCCCTGACGCGCCGTCGGATCGCTGGGGTTCTGAGAGAGGGTCTGGAACGCGTCGAACACCCCCGAGATCGCGTCCCCGAGCCCGGTGCCCTGGGCGTCGGCGAAGAGCGACTCGACGCCCGAGAGTTGGCCCTCGCGCTCCGAGGCGCTCCCCGATGCGCCGGTCGCGGCGAACCAACGCCGATCCAGGAATTGATCGGCCGCCCGCCGGATCCCCACCGCAACGACGCCACCGCCGACGCGCGTCGCGAGGTTGGCGTCGCGACGCACGTAGCCCGTCGTGTTCACGTTGGTGACGTTCTGACCCGTCACACCGATCCCGAACGATTGCGCCGAGAGAGCGTCGCGGGCGTTCAGAAGCAGTTGAGTCAGTGCCACCATGACGTCACCCCTTGGTGCTCAGCCTCGCGTGGCCCGAGAGCCGCACGACTCCTCCGGGACCGTAGCTGGGCGTCGGGCCTCCCGTGTGGAGCTGGATCAGGCCGCGCGTCGTGTCGCGCGCGTGCACCAGAAGCACCTGGTTCCGGAGCAAGCGTCTGCGTACACGTTCGAGGCGCGCCGCCGAAACGGGGTTTCCGCTTCGGTCCACGCGCCGGAGTCGCTCGCCGAGCTCGCTCTTGTCGCGCGCCGCTTGTTCGACGGCTTGGATGTCGAGCTTGGAGAGCGCCGCGTGCTCTTCGGCCAGGACGTGCTCGAGGCGTCGGAGCAGGGTCTCTACGTCTTCATCGATGGGCGTTCCGGGTTTGGTTGGATCCATGGGTGAGGTCTCGGGTCACCCCGAGGTCCTTTCAGCCCAGGGTGTCCAGCATGCGGCGTGCCACTAGCGTGCTGTCCACCTGGTAGGTGCCATCCGCAATCTTGGCTTTGAGCGCGTCCACTTTCTGGGTGTCGACACCGGCACTGGCCAGGTCGCGTGCTTGTGAAGAGATGCTGACCTTCGCGGCCTCTCGGGATGGACTCGTCTCTTGCGTCGGGCTCTGCACACGCTCCGCGGGTTTGGCCCCGCTCACGCCCGTGACTGCCATGCGCTGGTAGGCATCCAAGGCAGGATTGCCCGTTACCGACTTCATCTTTTCCTCCAGATTGCGGCCGTAGAGGACGGTCGCGTTGGACTGAACGGCACGCTCCAAAAAGACTTTAGAGCCCGCGAAGCCGAATCCGATCTGCTGCGTAAACTACCTGGAACCATTGCCATTTCCTGCCTGGGCCGCCGGCGTGCTCCGCACCACGCCGTCCAAATTCTTCGCCAGGCCGAGCCCGCCCGCCTGGGCGATGGCGTCCGCCAGGGCCTCGACCACCATGCTCCCGTATTGGCTCGCCCCGGCCTGGCTCCCGGAGCCCAAGTGACTCGTCCGCTCGAGCGACGAGAGCACGCGCTTGAGCAGCATGGACTCGAATTGGCGAGTTGCCTCCGAGAGCCGGTGGCGTTCGGTCGGCGACAAGTTCGGCGTGGAGCTGGGCGAGGCCGCCCGCTCGGTTTGGACCGGGACGATGGGCGTCATTGGACGATGATCTCCGCGCGCAGCGCACCGGCTGCCTTGAGGGCCTGGAGCAGACTCGCGAGCTCACGGGGAGCGACCCCCAAGGTCGACAGACTCTGCGCCACGTCCGCCAAGGTGGCCGCGCCCTTCATGTAGCTCAGAGTGGGTGGTCGCTGCTCCTCGGCGGCCACGTCGCTCTCCTTGGTCTTCTCGGTCTTGCCCGCCGAAAGCGGTCCCGGCTGAGAGACGGCCTGGGTCTCCTTGACGTTGATGGTGATCCCACCTTGGGCGATGGCCACGGGCGAGAGCTTGACGTCACCACCCGCCACGATGGTTCCCGTGCGTTCGTTGATCACGACACGGGCGGAGTTCGCGGGGTCGACCTCGAGGTCGTTCAGCTTCGCGACCAGCGAAACCGTCGAGCCCGACGCCTTGATCTCTACGGCACCTGCATCGATGGCTTTGGCAGTCCCGGCGCCGAGCGCCTTGTTCACGCTCTCGGCGACGCGAGCAGCCGTGGTGAAATCCGGGGAGCGGAGCGCGAGGGTGAGCTTGCCCTTCTGCGCGATCTGCGTCTTGATTTCGCGTTCGACCAAGGCGCCGTTGGGGATCCGTGCGCTGCTCGTCACGTTTTCGGTGACCGAGCTGCCGGAGCCGCCGCTGGCCGAGAAACCGCCCACCACCAGGGCCCCTTGGGCCACGGCGTAGGTCTTGCGATCCGCGCCCCGGAGTGGGGTTTGGACCAGGACTCCACCCCGAAGCGAACGTGCGTTTCCCACCGAAGCCACGGTCACGTCCAACTTCGAGCCACTGCGCACGAACGCCGGGATGTTCGCGGTCACCACCACCGCGGCGACGTTGCGCAAACGCACCTGGCGCTGGTCGACCTGCAACCCCAAGCGCCGGAGCAACGCTCGCAGCGACTGCGCGGCGAAGGGCGCCGAGGCGTCGTCGCCCGTGCCGTTCAGGCCCACGACCACGCCGTAGCCGACGAGCTGGTTGTCACGAGCGCCCACCACGTCGCAAAGATCTCGGATCTTGTCGGCACGAGCGGGGCTGGGGACGCCCCACGCGGTGAGTACGAAGGCCAGCCAGGCGAGCGCGATGCGAAGAGTGCGGGTCATGGTCAGAATGGGTTGATGGTATCGAGGAGCTTGGTGAGCCAGCCGCGCTCCACCTGGTCGGCGATGTCGCCGCGTCCGGTGAACTCGACGCGTGCGTCGGCAATCAGAGAAGAGTCGACGGAGTTGTCGCCCTCGATGTCGGTGGGCCTGAGCACTCCCGATACGTAGAGGTGGTACTCCTCGTGGTTGATCATCACGACCTTGGTGCCTTCCACGTAGAGATCGCCGTTCGGGAGCTCCTTTTTCACGTGGACGCCGATGGTGCCCCGGAGCTTGCCGGCGCGTTGGGTCTTGCCTTCGCCGCTGAAGTCGTATTCCGCAGCCAGTTTCATCAGATCGGCCGGGTCGATGTTCGGATAGGCCTTCTTGATGGCAGGCACGAGGCCCAGCAGCGAATCGACGCCGCCGCTCCGACTCGTGTCCTTCTTCAGGTTGGTGGTGGCGCCGCCCTGGGCGTCGGCTTGCTCGTTGATGCGGATGCGCACGATGTCGCCCACGCGCAGCGCGCGCGTGTCCTCGAGAAAGCCGGCTTGGGCTTCGGAGTAGATGGAGCCCGACGAAGGCTCGTAGCCCGCCTGAGTCTGGGCGTACTTGCCGACCTCGTACTTGCGCTCCCGCGGCGTGAACGGGCGGATGTGCGGCGGGCCGCAGGCGACGACGAGGGACGACAGAACGAGCGCGGTCGTCAGCGCCCTCATTGCGCCACCACCCGGGCTCGGGTCTCGCTCTCGACGCGCGCGCGCAGCACCTTGCGGGTCGATTCCACCTTGAACGTCACGGTGTCGCCGCGGTTGGCGTCCGCCATGGCGAGCGCGCTGGCGCTGACCCGCGTGCTGCCTTGCTCGATCACCAACTCGACGCGCGCACCGCGCGCGATCAAGGGCTCGGTGGCACGCTCGGCGAGCTCGAGCACCACGCTCAGCGGGACTCTCGCCACCACCGCGCCGTCGTCGCTGAACTCGGCGGTCGCCGTCAGCGTCACCTGACCCACCCGTCGCGGGAGCTTCGGCAGCTTGACGGCCGAAAGGCTGGCTGCCTTGCCGACCACCACGCCCCGCCGCGACTTCATGCCGACGAGCCGGACGCCCGCCGGCAGATCGGGTGCGAGCCGAGCCTTGGCCTGCGCCTCGAGTTCGCTCGGAGCGAGCCGCAGTGCGCTGCGGACTACGCGGGCGTTGGCCGGCAAAGGGATGCCCTTGGGGTCGACACCGGCGTCTTCCACCAGACGCACCAGCTCGTCTTTGGAGAACAAGCGCGTTCCACCGGGCGGTGGCGCCGGGCCCAGATCGGTGTCGGCGACGTCGCGCGCGACGCTCGGCAGAATGTCGACGAGGCGCACGCGGGCGCCATCCACCACGGTCGCGGGCGCGGCGAGCGCGGCCGCGGACCAGCTGACGGCCAAGAAGAACGACAGAGCAGTGAGTGCGCGCTTCACTTCATCACCTCATCTGCGTTGCGGCGCGCAGCATGTCGTCCGCGGTGGTGATGACCTTGGAGCTGATTTCGTACGCGCGCTGCGCACTGATGAGACCCACCATCTCTTCGACGATGTCCACGTTGGCGCGCTCGAGGGAGCCCTGGAGCAACGTACCGCGGCCCTCTTGGCCCGCCTCGCCCACCTGCGCCTCGCCGCTCGCCGCACTCGGTACGTAGAGGTTGTGGCCGAGCGCGCGCAGGCCGGCCGGGTTCACGAAGGTGGCCACCGAGATCTGTCCCAGCTCTACGGGTGCCTTTTCACCAGGCATCACCGCCGACACCGTGCCGTTGGCCGAAATGCTCACGCCGGCCGCGCCCGGTGGAATGGTGATGGGTGGATCGAGGGGGAGACCCTCGCTGGTCACGATGCGACCTTCGCCGTCCGTGCGGAGCTCGCCGGAGCGCGTATAGGCCGGGTTGCCGTCGTTCTGTTGCACCACGAAGAACCCGTTGCCTTCCACCGCGACGTCCAGCGGGTTCTGCGTGTTGTAGAGCGTGCCCTGCTCGAAGATCCGGCTCGTGCCCACGACGCGCACGCCCGTGCCGATCTGGAGCCCCGTCGGCGACATCGTGGTCGGCCCGGTGGGAGCGCCGGGCGCGCGGACGGTCTGGTAGAGCAGATCCTGGAAGTCCGTGCGCTGCCGTTTGAAGCCCACCGTGTTCGCGTTGGCGATGTTGTGGGCGATGCTCTCGAGCTGCGTCTCTTGAGCGCCCATTCCGGTGGCAGCGATGTGGAGGGAACGAAACATGAGCAGCCTCCGCTCTCGCTTCTGCAACGACGATGCCAGGGGCGGCGGCGCTGTCCGCGCGCGACGGATCAGCCTTGCGCTGCGTCGCCGGCGTCCGCGTCGCTCGCGTCCGCGTCGCCCGTGTCGGCGGCGTCAGCTGCGTCCGCGTCGGCTGCGTCCGCGTCCTCTGCTGCATCCGCGTCGGCAGCATCGCTCGGGGCATCGGCATCCGCGGAAGCGTCCGCGTCGCTCGCGTCGTCGGCGTCGTCGCTCGGAGCGTCAACCGCACCTTCGCTGGCGGCGTCGGCGTCTTGACTCGCATCCCCGCCGTCCTCTTCGCTCGTGCTCGGGGCCACGGCGCAGCTCCCACTCGAGCAGACTTCGCCGCCCGGGCAATCGGAGTTTCTGAGACACGTGTCCGAGCTCGCGCAGGCGTCCAGAGCCAGCGCCACGGCGACGCACAGCGCGATCCCGAGCCCTCGGGCAGACTCAGAGGCCAAGGCGCACCCCCGCGCTCAGGAGGGCCCAATACACCGGGCTGTCCCCCGGAAGGTCGCTGCCCAGCGGCAGCGCGTAGAACGCAGGCTCCACCACCACGCCCGCGCGCTTGCCGAGGGGGATCAGAAAGCGCGCGCCCACTCCAGCGCCGACCAACGTTTCCGGCGTGATGACCGCCGTCGCGCCGGCGAAGAGCCCGAGCTTCTGGCTGGGCCAGAGCGCGAAACGAGCTGCACCGCCCACGCCGCCGCGCTTCTCGAGCTCGGCGAACGCGCGGAAGTGATAGCCCTGGTCGGCCTCTTCGTCGCTCCGCAGCTCGAAGCCAGCGCTCACGCGCGTTCGAGCGCGACGCCAGGCGAGCTTGCCGCTGCCGTCGTCGCCGCCTTCGAGACCGGTGCCCACACCGAGCTCGCCGTCCATCAACCAACCCTCGGCCCGCGCAGCGCTCGCTCCGAGGAGCACGCAAGCGGCGGCACACAGCGGAGCGAGGGCTTTCGAATGTCGGGTCACGCTGGCATTCCAGCAAGGGCCGCGCCAAGCGCGAACCGCGCTCAGGCAGCGCGCGGCGCGATGCGTTTGCGCTTCAACATCTCGACCAGCGTCGTGCGATTGAGTCCGAGCAGCTGCGCCGCTTGCTTCTTGTTCCAGTTGGTGCGCTCGAGGGCCTGCCGGATGAGCTGGTTCTCGAAGTTCTCGACGGCGGCGCGCAAGTCGGTCCCGGTGTCGGGAAGCCGCGGCGAAATGCGCTTCTCTTGCCCCAGTCCGCACACCCGACTCGGGAGGTCCTTCGGCTCGATGGTGTCGCTCGAGCACAGCAGCACTGCGCGCTCGATGGTGTTTTCGAGCTCGCGCACGTTGCCGGGCCAGTTGTACTGCGACAGCAGCGCGGCCGCTGCGCGGGAGACGCTGCGGATCCGGCAGCGACCGGTCTTCTCTCCGGCACGCTTCAGGAAGTGTTGAACCAAGAGTGGAATGTCGTCCATGCGCTCGCGCAGCGGTGGCACGTTCACGTGGATGACGTTCAGACGGTAGTAGAGGTCTTCGCGGAAGGTGCCCGAGCGGGCCGCGTCTTCCAGGTTGATGTTGGTCGCGGCGATGATGCGCACGTCGGCCTTCAGCGTGCGGTTGTCACCGACAGGCGAGTACTCCCGGGTCTGAAGGACCCGGAGCAACTTGACCTGGAGCGAAAGGGGCAGCTCGCCGATCTCGTCGAGGAAGAGCGTCCCGCCTTGCGCCATGGCGATGCGCCCGGCCTTTGCCGTCACCGCGCCCGTGAACGCGCCGCGCGCGTGTCCGAAGAGCTCGCTCTCCAGAAGCGTCTCGGGGATCGCGCCGCAGTTGACCGCGACGAACGGGCCCTGGGCGCGGGGGCTGGCGTCGTGCACTGCGCGCGCCACGAGCTCTTTGCCGGTGCCGCTCTCGCCGGTCACGAGGATGGTGCAGTTCGTGTCCGCGACGCGGTCCACGATGCGGTAGACGTCGCACAGCGCCGTGCTGGCGCCGACGACGCCGCGCATGCTGAGGGGAGTGG
Source organism: Polyangiaceae bacterium (assembly GCA_046351435.1). GTDB lineage: Bacteria > Myxococcota_A > Polyangia > Polyangiales > Polyangiaceae > JADJKB01. The sequence continues at coordinate 140,599 of JAXLYN010000010.1, read as the reverse complement.
CCGAGGGGCGCTCGCTGATCCTGAGACGCGGCATGTCGCTCGGCTGCGAGCTCGACTCGATGGGCGGCAAGGCCTCGACGCTCGGATCGATGGGCGGCAGGGTCGGAAACACCCCAGACGACCACTCGTCAATCGGAAACCCTCCAACCGGCCCTGCACTGCGTTCGAACTCGTCCATTTTTGCCCGGTCTCCTTGCTCGGGACGGGCACACAGCAAGGGTCGGGCCAAAGCGTCGAAACGCTGGCGGCCCGAGAGATCAAAAGATTGGCGCTTCGGGTGTCAGGTAGGGATGACTGCGTCCGGAGTGACTCGTTCCGAGATCCACCACGATCGGCCGCAGATCTTGGGGTCAGTCCCAGATACACGCCCTCGGTCAAAAGGACCTGGGCCTGGGAGGTCGTCTCGAAGGAACGGTTCCCGACGTCCCGACTTGAGCCCGCCGAGACTGGCACGGCGCATGCTGAGGCATTGGAGCGTGTTCGAGCAGATCGGCCCCCTCGCCCGCGCCCTCGACTATCACCTCGAGCGTCACAACGTCCTGTCTTCCAACGTGGCGCACGTCGACACTCCCGGCTACCGGCCGGTCGATCTCGAGCGCATCGAAGGTGACTTTGGCGGTGCACTGGGCGTTGCTCTCGAGCGCACGAATCCCGGTCATCTCGTCGGCGGCGCCGGCGACGGAGGGCCTGCGGCGGGTCGTGTGTTTCGCGACGAGGCGGCGGGTGGTGGCAACGACGAGAACTTCGTTTCGTTGGATCGTGAGGCTGCGAAGCTCGCGGCGAACCATCTCCGGTACGACGTCGTGTCTGCCATCGTGCAGGCGGAGTTGCGCCAGCTTCGGTTCGCGGCGGCGGATGCCAAAGGGTGAGGTCTCGGCATGACGACGCGCGCCAGAGGTGGAAAGAGAGGCTGAAATGCTCGGAGTCTTCAGTGCAATGGACGTCGCAGCTTCGGGCCTCAGCGCCGAGCGCACTCGCATGAACACCATCGCCGCGAACATGGCGAACGCGCGCACGACTCGCACTGCGGCGGGCGGACCGTATCGGCGAATCGACCCGGTTTTCGAGGCGGTTTTGCTCGATCGCGGTGGTCTTCGCGGCAGCGCCGGAGTTTCGGAGGTGCGTGTCGCGCGGATCGTCGAAGACTCGCGCCCGGGGCAGATGGTCTACGAGCCGGGGCATCCGGACGCCAATGCCCAAGGCTACGTCGAGTATCCGAACGTGAACGCTGTCGAAGAGATGGTGAACATGATCACCGCTTCTCGCGCCTACGAAGCGGGCGTCACCAGCATCGACACCATCAAACAGATGGCCCGATCGGCCATCGACATCGGACGTGGGTGATGTCCGCCATCACGGCCCCGAGCCTCGCTCTCGCCCGACCCCACGCCCCACTCGGCACGGAAGGGGGAGCTCCCCGCGTGTCGAAGGACGAGGCGGGTGTGTTCGAGAGCATGCTCGGCCAGGCAGTTGCCAACGCGAATTCCCAGGGCCAAGCCGCCAGCGCCGCTGGGGAAGCCTTCGCGGCGGGCAGCCTCGACGACATCCACGGCACGATGCTCGCACTCAGCAAGGCGGACATCGAGTTGCGCTACGTGGGCGCAGTGAGAAACAAGATCGTGGACGCATTCTACGAGCTCTGGCGCATGCAGGTTTGACGGGACTAGCCCATGGCGGATCGCCTCAAAACGGTTTTGACCCAGCTCCTCCAGCTCTGGAAAGGGCTCTCGACCGTCAAGCGATTGGCGCTGGTCTCGGTCACATTGACCGTGCTCGCAGGAGTCCTGCTCATCGCCTTCGTGGGGTCGAAGGAACGCTACGCGGTGCTCTACACCGAGCTCTCTCCACAGGATGCGGGTGCCATTGTGGAAAAGCTCGAGGCGCTGAAGGTGCCCTACAAGCTCGAAGCGGGCGGCTCCAGCGTGGCCGTGCCCGAAGAGCGCGTGCACGCACTCCGGCTCGAGCTCGCCAAAGGCGGGCTGCCTCGCGGCGGAGGGGTCGGCTTCGAGCTCTTCGACAAGACCCAGATCGGGGCCACGGAATTCGAGCAGCGCGTCAGTCTGCGCCGCGCCCTCGAAGGTGAGCTCGCGCGCTCCATTGCGACGGTGGAAGGTGTGCAGCAGGCGCGCGTGCACTTGGTCCTGTCCGAGCGCCGGCTGTTCGCGACGGACGAAGAAAAGGCCTCGGCTTCCGTGGTCCTGAAGCTCAGAAACCCTGGGGGTTTCGGCAAACGCGAGGTCGCCGGCATCGTGCACTTGGTGAGCGCTGCCGTTCCCGGGCTGAGCCGGGAGCGCGTGAGTGTGGTCAGCACCGAAGGGCTCACGCTGCACCGGCCCGTCACCGATTCGGCGGCGCAACCGCTCGAAATCGCCGATCTACAAGCCGAACAGGCTCGTAGCGTGGGAGCGTCGCTGGAGCTCCACGTCAAAGAGCAACTCGAGCGCGTCGTCGGCCCGGGCAACGCGGACGTGCGCATCGCCGTCGATCTCGATCCAGCGACGCGGGAGAAGACCGAGGAGCACTACGACCCGGCCAAGACCGCCTTGCGCAGCGAGCACAAGCAAGAGGAGGCCAACGGGGCCTCCGACCCAGGCGTCGCGGGCGTGCCGGGGGCTCGCACGAACCTGCCCGACGCGAACCCCCAGGGCACCGCGCCCGCCGAGGAGACGCTGGCGCAAGGCGCCGGCACCGGCGGAGGGATGCGCCGGACCCACACGCGGAACTGGGAGGTCGACCGCGTGACGCAGAAGACCACGTTGCCCGCAGGCGACATCGAGCGGGTGAGCGTGGCAGTGCTGCTCAACGGCCGCTACGAGAGCCGCGGTGAGGCGCGCGTGTACGTCGGGCGCTCCGCGGAAGAGCTGAAAACCCTCGAAGAAGTGGTCAAGCGCGCGGTGGGATTCGACGAGAAACGCGGCGACAGCATCAAGCTCGAGACCATGGAGTTCGCACGGGTCGACGGCGACCTGCCGACACCTCCGCCGCCACCCGGTTGGCGCAAGTGGCTGCCGTGGGCGGCGGGCGGGGCTGCCGCCTTCTTCGCACTCTCCGTTTTCCTGCTCGTGCGCCGCTCGCGGAAGCGCCGGCGGGTCAAGGCTTTGGGCGCCGGGTCCCAGTCGGCGGACGTCCGCGCGCTGGGCGAATCGGCCGGCGGCGAGCCACTGGAGCTGGGAGCGGCCGTGGAGCCCGGTCTCCTGCCCTCCTCGAGCGAGCTCGCGGACTTCAAGCAGGCAGCGCTCGAGATCGCTGCGCGGGACCCGGCCACCACCGCCATCGTGTTGAAGAAGTGGTTGAACGCCGCGACGGCTCCCGCTCCGGCACGATCCTAGCAACGGGGACAGCGGCCCCATGGAGCTCACCGGTCCAGAAAAGGCAGTCCTCCTGCTGCTCTCGCTGGACGAGGTCACCGCGACCCCGGTCTTGAGCGAGCTCGACGCGGAAGACGTGAGGAAGCTCAGGGAAGTGGCCTCCCTGATGCGCGCGGTCCCGACCAGCGCCCTCGACCGCGTGTACACCGAGTTCGTGGAGAGATCACGCGAGGCCATCGCGGTCCCGCGCGGCGGTGTGCGCTATTTGCGGCGCCTCGCCACGCGCGCCCTCGGCGAGGCCCGCGCGCAGGAGATCTTCGTCGACGCGCCCCAGAGCGCCATGGAGCGGCTCTCGAGCGCCGATCCAGGCGCCCTCGGCGCCGTTTTGGAGAACGAGCACCCCCAGATCGTGGCGGCGGTGCTCTCCCAACTCGATCCGGATCGCGCGGCTCAGGTGCTCGACGCGATGCCCGAAGAGGCGCGAGCCGTCGTGCTCGAGCGCCTGGCGACGCTGCGAGAGGTCCCGGCGGGGCTGCTCGAGGAGGTGGCGTCCGCCCTCACCGCCGAATTGCCGCCCGAAGAGGCCGAGGCCGCCATGAGCGTGGACGGCATCAGTCGTTCGGCGGCGCTCGTACGCCGGATGGGCCGGGAAGTGGGAGAGGCGCTCTTGGCACGGGTGGGCGAGACCGACGAGGAGCTCGCGACCCAGATCCGCCGGAACATGTACACCTTCGACGACCTCATGGCCCTCGATCCGCGCGCCCTGCGCTCGGTGCTCGAGGCGGTCCCGGCCGACCGTCTGGTGCTGGCGCTGAAGACGGCCAGCGCCGAGATGAAGGAGCACATCTTCAAGGGCATGAGCAAACGCGCCTCCGAGCGCATCCGCGACGACATGGAGATGATGGGTGCGGTGCGCTTGGCCGACGTCGAGACCGCGCAGCAAGAGATCGTGGAATCGGCGCTGCGTCTCGAGTCAGAAGGAGTGATCACCCTCGACGCGAAGGGGGCAGGGACCATTGCCTGAAGAAGGCAAACGCGCAGCGGCCCTCGCCACCTTCGCCGACGTCACTCCCGGTCAGCGGCGCGCCCCCTCGTGGATCGTGCGCCAACGACCGCGCGACTCGAAGGAAGGCGACCCACCGCCGCGCCCGCCGCGTCTGCCGCGGGAATTCGTTGCCGCGTTCCAGCGGGAAATGGAGCACCACTCGCGGGCTCCCGAGCCACCGCCGGCCGAACCGTCGCAGATCGAAACGCGCGCGCCAACCGAGCCACCCCCGCCTGCTGCGCCGCCTGCCGTTCCGGAGCCCCCCGCGCCCGACCCGGCGCTCGTCGCCGCGCTCGCCGGCGCCATCGAGCAGGTTTCGAGGGCTCGCGCCGAAGTGCTGACGGTGACTGCCGGACAATTGGCAGAGCTGGCGGCGATGATCGCTCGGCGCGTGCTCTCCCGCGAGCTCAGCGTGGAGCCCGCGGTCATCCACGGTCTCGTCCGCGAGGGCCTCGACGCACTCGGCGAGCACGACCACGTGGTGGTCCGGCTCGGAACGGGGTTTTCTTCCATGCTCGACGAAGTGCGAAGCCGACTCGAGCACGTGGGCACGCGCGCCGAGGTACGCGTCTCGGCGGAGCTCGGTGACTATGGGTGCGTCGTGGAAACCGAGCTCGGCAGCGTCGACGAATCCATCGAGACCCGACTGGCAACGCTCTTGCAGGCACTGAAACCCGAATCAGCCCCGCCGGGCTGACGCCTGCCCCTCCGCCGCCATGTTGGAACGACTCATCGAGCGAACCAAAGCCGCGCCCGTCCATTCCCCGCGCGGCGTCGTGCTCGACGTGGTGGGCCTCATCGTCGAGGTCGGCGGTCTCCGCGCGGCGGTGGGCGACACCCTCGCTGTCGAGAGCCACGCGGGCGGCCTCGAGCTCGAGGTCGTGGGGTTTCGCGCGCGCCGCCTCCTCACCACGCCGCTCGGCTCCTTGGCGGGCATCCGGCCTGGAACCCACGTGCGGCGCGCGAACCGCGGCGCCACCGTGGGCTGTTCCCCCGCGCTGCTCGGGCGGGTCATCGATTCGTTCGGGCGCCCGCTCGACGGCGGCCCCGCGCCGCTTCCCGAGCGGATGGCGCCTGTGCACTCGCCGCCACCGCCGCCGTTTGCCAGGCGCCCCATCGATCGCCCGTTCGCGACCGGCGTGCGCGCCATCGACGCCATGTTGCCCCTCGGGGTCGGCCAGAGGATGGGCATCTTCGCGGGCGCAGGCGTGGGCAAGAGCACGCTGCTCGGGATGATTTGCCGCTCGTCCCAGGCTGACGTGAACGTGGTGGGCCTGATCGGCGAGCGTGGTCGTGAGCTCAACGATTTCATTCGTTCGAGCCTCGGAAGCGAGGGGCTGTCGCGCTCGGTGGTGGTAGCGGCGACGAGCGACCAGCCACCGCTGGTGCGCGCCCGCGGCGCCGAGAGCGCCACTGCCATCGCCGAGTACTTCCGGAACCAGGGCAAGAGCGTGCTCTTGGTCATGGATTCGGTCACCCGCTATGCCATGGCGCTGCGCGAAGCGGCCCTCGCGGCCGGTGAGCCGCCAGCAACGAAGGGCTATCCCCCCAGCGTCTTCGCGGCGCTTCCTCGCCTCCTGGAGCGGGCGGGCACCGGGAGCGGCGCCGGGGTGATCACGGCGCTCTACACCGTGCTCGTGGAGGGCGACGATCTCTCCGATCCCATCGCCGATGCCGTGCGCAGCATCCTGGACGGCCACATCGTGCTCACCCGTGAGCTGGCCGAACGCGGGCATTTCCCCGCCGTCGACGTGCTCCAGAGCGTGTCGCGTCTTGCCCCCGAGATTGCGCCCGAGGTCGACCTCAGAGCGGCCGCACAGGTGCGCGATTGGATGGCCGCGTATCGCGAGGTCGCGGATCTGATCCAGGTAGGGGCCTACGTGTCGGGCTCCGACCCGCGGGTCGAGGCAGCGCGCCTCCAGCTGCCCCACGTAGAGGCCTTCCTGAAACAGGGCATGACCGAGCGCACCTCGGCCGAAGAAGCCCGCGCGCGGCTCCAGGTCTTGGCTCGACCCAAGCAAGGTAGGAGCGTGTGACGAGCCGGCGCGTGCGCATCCAGAAGATCGCGAAGCTTCGGGAAAAGGAGCTCGAGCGCCAGGCGCAGCGCCTCGCCCAGGCCCACGCCGCCGTGGCCGCCGCCCACGCGCGCGCCGACGAAGAGGCGCGCAAGGTCGAGCTGGCGAACCTCGAACGAGAGCAACTCCTCTCGTCGGACTTCTCGGGGGATCGCTGGCGCGACGCCAACGAGTGGCTCGAGACGCGCACGATCCATCACGACGAGGCGCTGAGCCATCTTCAGCGAGCACACATCGTGGCCGAACGTGCGCAACGAGCGGTGCTCGACGCGCGCGCCGCGCTTCGCCGTCTCGAGGTTCTCGACGAACGGCTCGCGGTTTCGGAGGCTCGAGTGCTCGAACAGAAGGAGCGGAAGCTCCACGACGAGCTCGCCGCCCAGAAGGCCGCGCGCGGCCGGGGGCGCTGAGCCATGGACGCCGCCAGCAAGCTCGGGCTCATCGCCACGGACGCAGCGGAGCGGGAAACCCCCGAGCTCTTGCGCAAACGCGAGGCCGAACGCTACGCGGCGCTCCTGAGTGGGCTCGGGGCTGCGGGCGCCAGGAGCGCGGTGCTGCTGGCTCCGAGCGACGAATCCCACGCTCCGCCGAGTGTTTGGCGGACGCATGACGGATCGCTGACGCCGACTGGAGCGACGCGCGGCGCCTCCACACCGGCGGCGGATCCAGAGATCTCGCGCGTTTGTCTGGAGGTCGAGGCAGGCGACCTCGGAAGCGTGCGGCTCGAGGTCGATCGTGGAAAGACTGGCGTGAACATCGTCATCGGCGTGACGGACGAGCGCGCCCAGCGCGCACTGGAACCCGAGCGAATGCAGCTAGAACGTGCGCTGGAAGCCAGCGGAATCCAGCTTCGGGCGCTCACGGTGGTGCAGCTCGGTCGTGGCGGCACCGTTCTTGCTCCCGCCCAGAAGAGAGAGCGAGGGCCGAACGCAAGTCGGTCGGACGAGCTCGACGAGAACAAGAAGAAGCAATCGCGACGAGCCAAGTGGATTGGGTGACTTCATGGTCGATGCAGTGACACAGACGAACGGAGCGGGATCGAGTCCCATCGGTTCGCTCACGGGTCAGAGCTCGATGGGCAAGGATGCCTTCCTGAAGCTCCTGGTCGCGCAGTTGAAGAACCAAGACCCGCTCAAGCCCCAAGACAGCACGCAGTTCGTGGCGGAGCTCGCCCAGTTCAGTTCGCTGGAGCAAACCATGGCGATCAACGATCGCCTCGACACGCTCTCGCTGCAGTCGCAAGGTCTCGCCAACACCGAGACGGTGTCGCTGGTGGGGAAGATCGCCACCGTGCGCGGCAACCTCGTCACGAGCGACGGCACGGGCGTGGGCGTGCCGGTGAGCTTCGGCCTCTCGGGCGACGCGGCGGACGTCACCGTCACCGTGCGAAATCAGGCCGGCGAAGTCGTTCGCACCATCGAGATCGGCGCCAAGAACCAGGGCCTGGTCAAGGTCCAGTGGGACGGTCGCAACGACGGCGGCGTGGTGCAGCCCGCGGGCTCGTACCAGGTTTCGGTCACGGCCAAGGACAGCGCGGGCAATCCCGTCAGCGTCTCGCAACAGACCGTGGGCAGCGTGAAGTCCGTCTCGTTCGACAAGGGATACCCGGTGCTGCTGCTGGACAACGGAGTATCGGTGCCCGTCTCCGACCTGCTCAAGGTCGAGGCACCCAAGACCACACCATGAAGCCGGCCAGTTGCGCCGGACTGCTACCGACGAACACGTTCAGAAAGGAAGATTAGGAGGACTGCCATGGTTTTGCGGGCAATGTACTCAGGGGTTTCGGGCCTTCGAGCTGAAGGCGAAGCTCTCGGTGTGGTGGGCGACAACATCGCCAACGTGAACACCGTGGGGTTCAAGGGCCAGCGAGTGATCTTCCACGACGTGTTGGGTCATTCGATTCTCGCAGGGTCGGCTTCGGCCATGCCGGGTTCGGGCGTTCGCGTCGGTGGGATTCAGCAGCTCTTCACTCAGGGCTCGCTGCAGAACACTGGCGTCTCCACCGACCTCGCGCTGAACGGAGACGGCTTCTTCGTCATGAAGGGCACCGTCGCAGGCGTGACGGGTAACTTCTACACACGTGCCGGTCAGTTCGTGATCGACAAGGACGGGTACCTCACGGATTCGAACGCGCTGCAGGTGCAAGGCTACGCGTCCAATCCCGACGGGACGTTCCAAGCGTCGGTTTCGTCGCTCAAGGCGCCGACCTCGGCCATCTCTCCCCACGCCACCGAGGCCATGGACATCACGGCCAACCTCGACGCGAACGCCACCACGCCGACTCTGGCCTGGAACGCCCAGGACCCGGCCAACACGTCGAACTTCTCGACGTCGATGACGGTGTACGATTCGCTGGGGAACTCGCACCAGCTCGAGGTCTACTTCCGCAAGACCGGCGCCAACACGTGGGACTATCACGTGCTCGCGAACGGTAACGAGCTCACGCCGGCTTCCCCCGGCTTGAACGTGGAAGTGGGCGCCGGCTCGCTGGCGTTCACCACCGCCGGCGCGCTGAACACGGTCACGACGACCACGCCCATCAGCGCGAGCTTCACGGGCGCCACCGCTTCTCAAGCCATCACCCTCGACTTCGGTACGCCGATCTCGGGCGGCGGCACGGGTCTCGACGGCAGCACGCAATTCGCCTCACCGTCCAACGTCTCGAGCCAGTCCCAAGACGGTTACGCCTCGGGTGACTTCTCGGGAGTCATGGTCGATGGTCAGGGCGTGGTCATGGGCCTCTACACCAACGGACAGAAGCTCGCGATCGGGCAGCTCGCCGTGGCGAAATTCCGTGCCAACGAGGGGCTCGGTCGCGCGGGTCAGAACTTGTGGATCGAAACCCGAGACAGCGGCACGGCAGCGCTCGGTGGTGCGGGTGGCGGCGGCCGCGGCGCGGTGAGCGCCGGTGCGTTGGAAGGGTCGAACGTCGATCTCGCCGAAGAGTTCGTCGGCCTCATCCAGCACCAGCGTTCGTTCTCCGCCAACTCGAAGACGATCACGACGGCGGACGAGATGCTGCAGGAGCTCATCAACATCAAGCGATAGTCCGGGACTAGTCGGTAGCAGCTCGGACCCCTGAAGGCCGACCGTGCCCGGAAACGCGGCGCGGTCGGCCTTTGCTCGCGAGGGAGCCGCCATGTCGGAAAGCGAAGAAGCAGAAAAGAAACCCAGCGCCCCGCCCAAGAAGAAGCGCGGATTCGTCGGCATCATCGTCGCGATCGTCCTCGCCGGGGGCAGTGCGGCAGCGGGCACGCTGTTTGGTCCCAAGCTCCTCGGCAAGAAGGCGCACGCCGAGCAGCCCGCCGAGGAAGGGGCCGAAGCGGCGCCTGCACACGAGCGCCCGGTGAATCCCACCGTGGCGTTCCAGCCCATCGTCGTGGACCTTCGGGTTCGCTCCGACGAGATGCACCACTTGAAGGTCACGCTCACGTTCGAGCTGGCGGACGGTGTCTCGCCCGAGGAGTTCGAGAAGTACTCGCCGCGCGGTCGCGAAGCGGCGATTCTCTACCTGAGAAGTCAGAACTACGACACCATCACCGACCCGGAGAAGTTCGAGACGGTGACCAAGGAGCTATCGGAGAAGGTGGTCGAAGCTCTGGGCAAACGCCGCGTTCGCCGCGTGATGATCACGGACTTCGTGACCCAATGAGCACTGCCCTGCGCCAGATGCCCATGCGTCCCCGCGCCGGCAAGCCGGAACGGGGAAGCCTCCGGCCAGTAGACCTCACGGGTCGGGAGCGCCATCTGCGCGCAGCCATGCAGGCGATGGGCTCCATCGCCTCGAGATTCGCGCGTGCGGCCCGCCGCACGCTTCCCTTCTTGGTGCGCCGCCGCGCGCGGCTCGCCACCCAACCGGTGGCGCTGGCCGCCGCCCACACCGAGCTCCCCGGAGGGGAGGGGCCACGCTTCGAAGTGAGACTCGAGGCGGAGGACTCGGGGGCGTGGGGTAGCTTGGTGCTGAACGCCGACGCACTGTCGGTGCTGCTCGAGGCGTCCCTCGGCGGTGGCGAGAACACGGGCTCGACGCCGCTCGGAGCAGAGCTTTCCCTGGCTCAGGCCGCGCTGGTCGCGCGCATCGCGCGCTCGCTGGCGGCGGATTTCGCCCTGGCCGTGAAGAACGAAGCCGGCCTGGTCTTGGCGGTGGTTTCGTCGCGCTCGGTGCGCTCCGGGGACACCGGTGAGGCGGGCGCGGTGGATGGCCTGTTCGTGGACTGCTCCTTCGAGGGGGTGTCCGAGTCGGCCCTCCTCACCATTTCCATCAGCGCCGAGGCGCTCGAGACCGCTGCGCGCGAGCACGCCGAAGAAGATCAACCCGTCGCTGCCGATCCCCGCATGGCCGAAGCCATCGCGGACGTGGCCGTGGAAGTCGTGGCCGAACTCGGCACGATTACCCTCGGCTTGCGGCAGGTGCTGGGCTTGAGCGTGGGGCAGGTGCTGCGCCTCCCGACCGCCATCGACGACCCGGTGGTGGTCCGCGTGGCGGGACTCCGCAAGTTCGAAGCGACGCCGGTGATCTCTCGCGGCCAGCTGTCGATCCAAGTCAAGGGTCGGCACGAAGCGTGAATGCAGAGATCGCCATGAGCGATCCGAGCGTCAAATCCCAGGCACCAGGCTTTGCATCCATCTCGGCGCCCGAACGAGACGCCACCGGGTCGGTGATCCCGCTGTCCGCGCCGCCCGCCGAGCACTCACCGCTCGGCGGGGCCCACGCCGTCGAGTCCATCGGCTTCGTGATGGACGTGCCGGTGGAGGTCACCGTGGAGCTCGGGCGCAAAACGGCGAAGATCGGCGAGGTTCTGCGGCTCGGACCCGGTTCCGTGCTCGAGCTCTCGAAGGCCAACGGCGAGCCCCTGGACATCTACGTCAACAACCGACTGATCGCCCGGGGTGAAGCCGTGGTGGTCGGCGAGCGATATGGCGTCCGGCTCACCGAGGTGCTGGTGCTCGAGGAAAAACGAGGTGGCGCGTGACACACCGGTATGTCGCGGCGTTGACGTTCTTGCTCGCGCTCGCGGCCGCTGCCCCGGTCCGGGCGGACGAGCCGCCCGATGCCGGGGAGGCTCCGCGCTCCTGGCTCGCGCAACGGGGAAACGCCGCGCTCGTGACGGCCCCACCCCAATCCGCCGGCGCCACCGGCATGCGCATCGGAGCGGGTGTGGTGCTTCTGGCGTTGGCGGCGCTGGCGTCGCTCCGCGCGCTCCGCAAACAGAGGAAGGCCCGCGGCTCGGTCGCGGTGGCGTCGGTCGCCGTGGTCGGGAGTACGCGTGTCGGCCCCAAAGCCCACGCCGTGGTGGTGCGCGTGGGCAATCGACTGGCGTTGCTCGGGGTCACCGACCAATCGGTGGCGCGCCTGGGCTGGCTGCCGTCGGGCGCTCTCGGTGATGCGCCGGAGATCAAGCGCGTCGAGAGCGAAGCGGTCGAGCCGGAGCTCGTTCGCGCTCGAGCCCGCGGACCGAAGCGCAGCGAGCCGACTTCGGCTCCAGCCCCGTGCGCACGCCGCGTGCGCCCGGCTTCGGTGAGCCTCCTGCGTGACGCACTCGGCATCGGCAAACCCGCGGCCCGAGCCCGCGCTGGTACTCGCGGAGGCCACGCGCGACGTCTTCACGTCTTCCGAGCCGGAGCGACGGCGGCCGAGCGACTCCATCGACGTGGAGACGCAGGCCCGCGGCTTGGTCAGCCGCTTGCGGGAGCTCGATCCATGAACGGCTCCGGCCCGTGGTCTCTGCTCGAGGGTCAGAACCTCACGCCGTCGCTCAAGATCCTCGCGGTCCTCACACTTCTGTCACTCCTGCCGGCCATCGTGCTCACGACCACGAGCTTCGTGCGCACCGTGGTGGTCTTGGGCTTCGTCCGCCAGGGCATCGGCACCCAGTCGCCCCCGACCCAGGTGGTCATCGGTCTCTCGCTATTTCTAGCCTACTTCAGCATGGCGCCGGTGCTCAGTGAGATGAAGACCGCCGCCTACGACCCTTACGTGAGCGGTGCGGTGACGGACGTGCAGGCCGTGGAGCTCGCAGTGGCGCCGCTCAAGAAGTTCATGTTGCGCCAGACGCGCGAGGCCGATCTTCGGATGTTCTACTCCGTGACCAAGACGCCGCTGCCCGAGAAGGCCGAAGACGTGCCGATGCGATTCGCGATCCCGGCGTTCGTGATCTCCGAGCTGACCACGGCCTTTCAAATGGGCGTGATCATCCTGCTTCCGTTCCTAGTGGTCGATCTGGCGGTGGCGTCGCTGTTGATGAGCATGGGCATGATGATGGTGCCGCCCACCACGCTCTCGCTGCCCATCAAGCTGCTGCTCTTCGTCCTGGTGGACGGTTGGAGCTTGGTGGCGGGTTCACTGCTGCGGAGCTTCTCGTGACCACCGACGGCGCAGTGGAACTGCTGAGGAATGCGATCTTCATCGCTTGTTTGGTGGTGGGTCCGATGCTCGCCATCGCGCTTTTGGTCGGGCTCGTGGTCGGTGTGCTGCAGGCCGCAACCCAGGTGAACGAAGCCAGCATCAGCTTCGTGGTCAAGTTGCTCGCCATCGTAGCGACGTTCGTGGTGCTCGGAGGCTGGACCCTGCGCCAGCTCGTGGACTACACGTCCCGCACGATCTCGAGCATCTCGGACGTCACGCGATGAGTCTGCTCGGCGAGCTCGTCCGCGCCGAGGTCTTGGCGTTCGTGCTCGAAGCGTCGCGCATTGCTGGTCTCGTGATCGTCGCACCGTTGCCTTGGGCCTTCGCCCCCATCCGCGTACGCACCGGCCTCACGTTGGTGCTCGCGGTGGCCGGTCACGGGCTCGGCGGCGCAACCCACGCGCTGGCGGACGCTCCCAGTGTGGTTCTGGCGCTCGCATCGGAAGTGGCACTTGGCCTCGCGCTCGGCTTCGTCGTTCGATTGTCGGTCGCCGTCGCCGAGGTTGCTGCCGAAGTCGTGGCGCCCATGATCGGCCTCGGTGCAGCCCACCTGTTCGATCCCCACGGCGCGCCCGGCGACACCGTGCTGTCCGGCTTCTTGCGCTACTCGATGATCCTCGTGGCTTCGCTGGTCGGGATTCACCGGGTCGTGCTCGGAGCCGTGCTCGAGACGTTTCGGCTGATCCCCGTGGGGAGCGTCGCGAGGTTGCCGGCCAGTGTGCCGACCTTCGTGCGTCTCACGTCCGACGCGTTCGCGGCGGGCGTGCGTTTGGCCATTCCCATCGTCGTCGTGGTCTTCATGATCCAAGTGGCGCTCGCCTACATCTCGCGCGCTGCTCCTGCCATGCAGATCTTCAGCGTCGGCTTCGCCGTCACGCTGATGGTCGGCCTCGCGCTCCTGTTCTTGACGGCTCCTGACACGGTCGGTCGCATGGTCGCCGAGTGGAGCTTCACGGCTCAGCGCATCGAGCTCGTGCTCGCGCCGCTCGTGGGGAGTGCCCCATGAGCGACGACGACCAAGAAAGGACCGAGGAACCCACACCAGAAAGACGGCGCAAGGCCCGGGAGGACGGCCAGTTCCCCAAGGCGCGGGACACCGGCGCGATGGCCTCCACGTTGGCGGTGCTCGGCGGGCTATTGGCGTTCGGGGGAGGGATCTTCGGTGCGCTGCTCGAGCTCACCCGCTCGTTCATGAGCGAGGCCCACACGTTCGCGCGTGGTGGGCTTGGAGTGGCCGGGCTCTCCGCGGCGCGCGCGCTGGCTTACGCGGCGCTGCCGCTGGCCCTGGTGGCCGCCATCGCCGGGGCGGGCGCGGGCTTCGTCGAGGCCGGCTTCCATCCGAAGCTCGAGCTCAAGTGGGATCGCCTCGAGCCCTTCTCCAAGATCCGGCAGCTCCTATCCCCGAAAAACGCCGCGGTCAGCACGGTGCTCTCCTTGCTTCGCGTCGGCGTGGTCGGAATCGTCGCCTGGCACGTGATCGAGGGCGCCTTCCCGACACTGATGCGTCTGACCCGCGCCCCCCTGTCCGGCAGCGTCGCGACCCTGATCGACGTGGTCACCCGGCTCGCGTTGTGGTCAGCCCTCGCCCTGGCCGTCCTCACGGCCCTCGACTTCATGCACTCGTGGTGGCGCCACGAGCAGTCCCTGAAAATGAGCCGCCAAGAGCTGAAAGAGGAGCTCCACCAGCAGGAAGGCAACCCCCGCATCAAGGCCCGACAGCGTGCGCGAGCGCGCGAGATGCTGAAGCGCAGCATCCGGAAAGAAGTCAAAACCGCCGACGTGATCGTCACGAACCCGACACACGTCGCCGTGGCTTTGCGCTACCGGCCGAGCGAAGGCGCGCCCGTGGTGGTCGCCAAGGGCTACGACGAGGTCGCGCAGTTCATCAAGGAGCTTGCCCGAGAGCACGCCATTCCCACCGTCGAAAACGTGCCTTTGGCCCGAAGTCTCGCCGAACGCGTCAAGGCCGGGCGCGCCATTCCGGTGGACCTGTACGGCGCCGTGGCCGAGGTCCTGGCACTGGTCTACCGCTTGAAGAACCGCGGCATCCGCGCCTGAAGACTGGCACGCCTCTCGCACCCCGCGGGGCGTGGCAGCTGCCGTCGTCCCCGACAAGACCGCGAGCGGTGCCAATGAATTGGCGGTCCCGCTCGGCATCGTCGCCATCGTGCTGATGATGGTGCTCCCGCTGCCGAGCTACCTCGTCGACCTGATGCTGGCCGTGAGCCTGGCGATCTCCATCGGGGTGTTCCTGATCGGCCTGTTCATGGAGCAACCGCTCCAATTCAGCTCGTTTCCGGCCGTGATCCTGGTGGCCACGCTGCTCCGTTTGAGCCTGAACGTGGCGACGACGCGGCTCATCTTGCTGCACGGAAAGGAGGGGCACGCCGCCGCAGGGCGGGTGGTCGAGACCTTCGGGCGCATCGTGGTCGGCGGCAACGTGGTCGTCGGCCTGGTGGTGTTCCTGATCTTGGTGGTGATCAACTTCGTGGTGATCACCAAGGGCGCCGGGCGCGTCGCGGAAGTGGCGGCGCGCTTCGCCTTGGACGGCATGCCGGGCAAGCAGATGGCCATTGACGCCGATCTGAACGCCGGCACCATCACCAGCGACGTCGCTCGCGAGCGACGCAAGGCCATCGAGCGCGAGGCAGACTTCTTCGGCGCCATGGACGGCGCCAGTAAGTTCGTCAAAGGCGACGCCATCGCGGGCCTCTTGATCACCGGCATCAACCTGGTGGGCGGCTTGCTCATCGGCGTCGGTGGCGGCATGTCGCTCAGCGATGCCGCCGAGACCTTCAGCATCTTGAGCGTTGGCGACGCTCTGGTGGCGCAAATGCCGGCGCTCCTGATCTCCACGGCGGCCGGTGTCGTGGTCACGCGCTCTCCCACGGGCGATCAGCTCGGCCGCATCCTCGAGGCCCAGATCCTGGGCAGCAAGCGCGCCGTGGCCGCGACGGCAGGCGTGCTGGTTCTGTTCGCGCTGATCCCCGGCATGCCGGCGCTGCCGTTCTTGGGCCTCGCGGGCGGACTCATCTGGGTGATGAAGCGCGAGCCCGCCCGCGCCGCGGAAGGCGCGACGCCGGGCGCCCCGGGCGGTGACGCAGCCGAGGTCGCGCCCTCCCCTCAGGAGGACATCGAGGCCGCACTGCCCCTCGACGTGCTCTCGCTCGAGGTCGGCTACGAGCTCGTGCCCGTGGTCGATCCGAAGATGGGGGGTAGCCTGGTCGATCGGATTTCGGCGCTGCGCCGCCAGCTCGCGCTCGATCTCGGCATCGTGATCCCACCCGTGCACATTCGAGACAATCTGGCTTTGGCACCCGGCGCGTACCGCATGCTGCTGCTCGGAACCCAGATCGCCCACGGGCTGACGCGCCAAGGCAGGCTGCTCGCCATGGACGCCACGGGCACCGCCTCCGAGGTGGACGGCGAGCCGACCATCGAACCGGCGTTCGGTACGCCTGCCCGCTGGGTCGCCGCGCGCGACCGAGAGCTCGCCGAAGCGCTGGGTTGGACCGTGGTCGACCACACGACCGTCATCGCAACCCACCTGGCGGAGACGGCCCGCCGACACGCGCACGAGGTTCTCGGCCGTGCGGAGCTCAGTCACCTCTTCGAAGTGTTCGGAAGGACTACGCCGAAGCTCGTCGAGGACCTGGTCCCAAACTTGCTCTCCTTCGGAGAGGTGCTGAAGGTGATGCGCAATCTGCTGAAGGAAAGCGTCTCCATTCGCGACTTGCGCAGCGTTTTGGAGGCACTCTCGGAGCTCGCGCCCAACACCAAGGACCCCGAGCAGCTGACGGAGATGGTCCGCCAACGCTTGGGGCGTCAAATTACCGCCGCCTTCGCCGGCAGCGACCGCGTGCTCCACACGCTGGTCCTCGACGCCAAGGTCGAAGACATCTTCCGTCGCTCGCTGCGCGAGATCGCCGCGGGCACGGGCGGGGCGCTGGATCCCGAGCAGGCGCGGCAGCTCGGCATCGAACTCGAGTCCGCCGCCGGCCGCATGCTGGCTTCGGGCAAGCCGGCCTGCGTCGTGACGGGACCCGACATCCGGCGCTACGTCCGCGCGTTCGCGGAGCGCCGCTGCCCGCACCTGTCGGTTTTGTCGTTCCGGGAGATCGAACCGGACGCCACGCTCAAGCCGTTCGAAGTCGTCACCCTTCCCAACTAGTCCGAGGAGGCGAGGAGTGCAGTACCAATCCTTCCGTGGAGCCGATGTGAGAGAGGCACTCTCCGCGGTGCGGGCATCGCTCGGGCCCGACGCGCTCATCGAGTCCACTCGTCACGTCTCGAACGGGCGAGGCGGTGCCCTCGGAAACACCTGGGTGGAAGTGACGGCGGCGATTCCCGCCGAGCGCACCCATACACCCTTCGCGCGCGACGCCTACAGCACCGTCAAGGTCCCGCCCGGGTTCGGCGGGACGCGCACGGTTCCAGCCCAACGTGCACGCACCCGCACCGACGTGGGCGAAGCGCGCCGCCCTGCCTTCTTCGCCCGCGACCCCGAGGAAATCGAGCGCGAGCTCACGCATCTTCGGGAGATGCTCGAAGATCTCAACGCGGCGCGGCCGCCGCGGGAGCGCGCCCTCGCGCTGCTCTCCAACGCGGGAGTGGAAGGGCCGCTGGCACGCCAGCTCGCGACCGGCGCCGGGCGCGTCGCACGCCGGGGCCCCGATGCGCTCCTCGGCTTTCTAGCGGACCGAGTGCGCCAGACCTTGCCCATGGGTCGCGACCCGCTCGAGCTGCCCGGACAACAGGTCATCGTCTGCGTCGGCAACACCGGGGTGGGGAAGACCACGACCCTCGCCAAGGTGGCCGCCCGCGCCAGGCTCGACCTCGGCCGCACCGTGAGCGTGCTCTCCCTCGACTCCTACCGTGTCGGCGCGGTGGAGCAGTGGCAGCGCTTCGCATCCCTGATGGGCGTACCCTTCCACGCGCTGCGCACCGGAGCGGACCTCGCTCGCCGCATCGGTGAGGTCCGCTCGGAGATCGTGCTCGTCGACACCACGGGCAAGAGCCACGCGAGCCCGAGCGACGACTGGCACGTCCCCGCCGCGCTGGATGCGCTGGGCACCCGCTCCACCCACGTGCTGCTCGTGATGCCGGCGTGGGTCCGCGGACGCGACGCGGAGCGAGTGGCCGCGAGCTACCGCGACGCGCGGATGACCGGCTTGGTGGTGACCAAGCTCGACGAGACCTGTCAACTCGGCGGTGTGCTGCACGCCGCGATTCCCAACCATCTACCTCTCACCTACATGTGCGACGGGCCGCGCGTACCGGAAGACATCCATCCGGCGAGCAGCGACGCGGTTCTCAGCACGCTCTTTGCGGAATGAACGTGAGCGTCATCGAATCCAACACCGCCATGGCTCTTCCGGCTTCGTCGGCAGACCCGCGTGGCGACGAGGCCGTGCGGAAGTACATGCCGCTGGTTCGCCGCATCGCCATGCGTACGGTAAGAAACCTCCCGTCCGGCATCGGTCTGGACGACATCCTCTCGGCAGGCTGGCTCGGGCTCACCGAAGCGCTCCGGCGGCGCACTGCCGCCATGGACGAGAACGAGTTCGAGGCCTACGCATCGCACCGGGTGCGAGGTGCGATTCTCGACTACCTCCGTGACCTGGATCCGCTGACGCGCAAGCTGCGGCAGGCATCGCGGCGCATCAGTCGAGCCGCATCGGAGCTGGTGGCCGAGCTCGGCCGCTACCCGTCCGAAGACGAGCTGGCGGCTCACCTCGGACTCGAGCTCGACGACTACCACACGCTCTTGGCCGACATCTCCAACGCGGGTCACGCTCTGCTCGAGCTCTCGGGCACCGAGGCCGCAGGCGATCCCGCCGGAAATGCAGGCCACCCGGAACGAGCTCGTGGAGCAGTGCAGGCGGCACCATCGAGGGGCTGCCCGATCGGTTGCGCCTGGTCTTGACCTCTACTACCAGGACGGTTGCAGTCTGGAGAAAATCGGCGCCGTGCTCGGTGTGACCGAGTCGCGGGTGTGCCAGCTCCACAGCGAGGCCATCCATCTGATCCGGGCGCGGCTCGATCCGGATCACTGACGCGCGCAGGATTTTTTTCTCAAGCCGCCGCCAGAGGGACCGTCCATGGCGTTCGGAGCCTTTCATCTTGTCCTTGCTCGAGAAACTCGCCGCCCCTGAAGAGGAAGGGGAGATCACGAGCGGCGTCTGGCTGCGGGACACCCAGGGCGACTTCGAGGCCATGACCTTCGCGCTCCACGACGCGAAGAACGTGGCCTGTGCCCTGGAGGCGAGCCTCGAGTGGCTCAGGTCCGCGAGCCTCGAGCGGCCTCGCGAGGAAGTCGCAGCGACGGTCGAGGAAATGACCCACGCCTGCCGCACGTTGAGCGAGATGCTGGTGGGAGCGCTCCGCGAGGCGCGCGCCGGCGGCTCAGGGCTCGCTCTCCGCACTCACAGGGAGCCCGTGCACGAGATCCTGCAAGCCAGTCTGCGTCGCTTCCAGCACCGCGCCGAGGCCCGCAGGGTGCGCCTGATCGGCAGCGTCGGGCCAGCGGTCTTCGCCGAAATCGACGCGGAGCTCGTGGGCCGCGTCGTGGACAACCTGCTCGACAATGCCCTCAGGGTTTCGCCCGAATGCGGCACCGTGATGTTGCTCCACGAGCGGCTGGGAGACGAGCTTCTGATCAGCGTCTCGGATCAAGGGCCCGGCATCGCGGAGGGCGAGCAGGCGGGCATTTTCGAGCTTTTCGCCAGCGGAGAGAGCGGCGCGGGCCCTGCCTCGACCGGCGTGGGTCTCGCGTTTGCGAGGCGCGTGGCCGAAGCCCACGGCGGCTGGCTCACGGTGGACAGCGCGCCGGGTGACGGGGCGACGTTCCTGTTCCGCATCCCGCTCGCGCGTGAGTGACCCCATTCCCCGCCCACCCGGCGAGGCTCGTGATGGCTCGCTTCGCGAGCGCTTCGAGCCCGCGGTCGCTCTGCGCGGTGGCACTCGGATTGCAACGACTGAGACTGCGAGGCGGCGCCCAGCGCGCCCGGCCCATACTCCGAGGTTATTGCCATGTGGATCGAGAGTGAGCGATTTGGTTCGATTGAGGTATCTCCGAACGAGATCATCCGTTTCCCTGCCGGCATCGTGGGGTTCCCCGACGAGAAGGCCTTCATTCTGGTTCGCCATGGTCGATCCAGCATCGTCGGCTGGATGCAGTCCATCGAGACGCCGGACCTCGCCTTCCCCGTGGTCTCCGCCCACGGCTTTGGCAACCGCTACCCCGACGTGGAGATGGACGAGCCGGCCCGCGCGGCCGGCGTGTGGGACGACGGCGCCGAGCTCGCGGTGCTGGCGGTGCTTTCGGCCCCGCGCAAAGGCCCCGCTACCGTCAACTTGATGGCCCCGATCATCGTCAATGCAGCAACACGCGTCGGCGCCCAGGTGATGTTGGACGGAACTCGCTACACGACCCGCGAGCTCTACGTGATCCCGCAGGAGAACGACTGCGAAACGCTGCCTGCGCCTCCGCCCAGTGACATGATGGAAGAAGTTGCGATTCCTGCCGAATGACGCGCGAGGGAATATGGAAATGGGGGGCCTTGCCCCCGCGGCTCGCTGGTGCGACCGCTCCCCCGCCGCCTTCGGCGGGCTCGCTTCGCTCGCGGAGTTGCCCCGGAGACATTCCCGCGTGCGGGCCGATGGGCAACTAGCATGGGGGGCCTTGCCCCCCGCGGCTCGCTGGTGCGACCGCTCCCCGCCGCCTTCGGCGGGCTCCTTCGCTCGCGGAGTTGCCCCGGAGACATTCCAGCGTGCGGGCCGATGGGCAACTAGCATGGGGGGGCCTTGCCCCCCGCGGCTCGCTGGTGCGACCGCTCCCCCGCCGCCTTCGGCGGGCTCGCTTCGCTCGCGGAGTTGCCCCGGAGACATTCCCGCGTGCGGGCCGATGGGCAACTAGCATGGGGGGGCCTTGCCCCCCGCGGCTCGCTGGTGCGACCGCTCCCCGCGCCGCCTCGGCGGGCTCGCGTCGCTCGCGGGGACCCCATGGGCCCCCACGCCGGCTCTTTTCGTGAAGACGCTCAAGCTCTCGCTCAACGAGCCGTCTTCTTGGATCGATGGCCAGTGT
Organism: Polyangiaceae bacterium; assembly: GCA_046351435.1. Classification (GTDB taxonomy): domain Bacteria; phylum Myxococcota_A; class Polyangia; order Polyangiales; family Polyangiaceae; genus JADJKB01. The sequence continues at coordinate 119,682 of JAXLYN010000010.1, read as the reverse complement.
CGGAGCGCTTTCCGGGGTTTCCCTCTCGGGCGTGAAGAACGCCCTCAGCCGATTCGCTCGAGCCGCCGAAGAGGTCGCGCGGCCGCCGGAGTCGCCGAGTGATTCCGTCGATCTCTCTTCCTCGAAGAGCGCTGACCTGCCGGGCGCGCTGCTGGACCTTCGAGTCCAAAAGTACGCCGTCGTCGCCAATCTCCGCGCGCTCGAGACGGCGAACGACGTAGAGGACGCGACGCTCGAAATCGGCAAGAGCCGCTGAGCCAGGCCGGGCGAGTCAGCGCCAGCGGCGTGCGACGTAGAGGCGCACGACGTCGCGGTAGAGCGCGAGCTGCGCGCAGTGGTCCTCGGGTGCGTTGCCGGCGTAACCGCGCACGTGGAAGTTCCCGCGCACGTACCAAGACAAGAGGTCGAGCCCGAGCGGATCGGTGCCCCGCGGCCCACTGGGGGAAGGGCGTCCGCCGACTTCGGAGATCAAGTAGTTGGCGGTCTCCGTGGTCGACGCGTACCCCGGCGGAATGATCGAGGAGTGGGACACGTAGAAGAAGCGGCGTCGGGCCGTGGCTTCTTTCGCAAACCAGACGAAGGGTGCGAGTTGGAGCTCGTTCAAGGTGCCGCCGCTGGTCGAATAGCCCGAGTGCAGGCCGTCCAGCAGCACCACGCTGTCGACCAGCTTCTTGCCGGCCGGTTGCTCGAGGATTTCGCCGACGGCCCCGTACCCAGCGCTCCAGGCCGAGAGCCCCACGTGTCTCGCCTTCGCGCTGGGCACGCCCATGCGCTTGGCCACCGCTCGCTCGACGCTGGCGAGGAGCTCGACGAACGCGCTGCCCTTGGCGAAGTACTGTTCGTAGGCTCCCGAGCCGAGGCCTAGATCGACGCCCACGAGGACCGCCCCGTCGATGGCGCGTACCCACTCCTTGCGTGCAGCCTCGTGGCCGTGGAAATGGAACATGACGTCGAAGCTGCCCTTGGCCTTCGCCTTGAACACCTTGGGTGCGATGAACTGGCCGGTCGTGATCCCGCGGCTCCAGGGCTCGTAGTTGCCGAAGCCCGGATCGGGTGTGAGGCAAGGGTTCACGTTGCCGCGGGCCGACGCGGGCTTCTGCACCTGGGTCTCCGGCCCGGGCTTCTTCAGCACCCAAGCCGTGTCGGGCTTCGATTGGGCGTCGGCGCGCTGACTCTCGCCCAGGGCCAAGACCATGGCGCAGGTTCCCGCCGCCAGCAGTCGCCCGAACCTCGGCCTCTCGTCACTCCACATCGTGCTCGCCGTCCACATGTGCAAGCGCCGGGCCGCTTCCGAGCAACGTCGGCGGCGCGCGAATTGCACGCAGGCTCGACATGGCACGAGCAAGCCTCCGACCCTCCTTGCGCACCTCTCGAGGCGCGCCGTCCCCGAGCGCCGCGTCCGGCATCCGGGCCTCCGTCACGCCCATCCGCCCGAGCCTCTCGGCTCGCGAAGGGCCCAGCGGGCGTGGCGCGATCTCGCTCAGCGAAGACCTCTGGTTCGGCGCGTCCACCGACGAGGTCGCGGAGCAAGAGGCTGCGAAGAGCTTGGCGGCACGCGTCGGACGCATCCTCGGTGCGAAGCCGTTCCCCGAAGCGGCCCGGCGCCTGGACGAGCTCACGCGAGGCGCTGCCTGCCCGGTGGACGAAGTCGTACGCGTGCTGGAAACGGACCCCGCTCTGTCCGCGCGGCTGCTCCGCCTGGTGAACTCGGCGGGCTACGCGCTGCGCATGCGCTGCACGTCGGTGCGCCACGCTTCCGTGCTCGTGGGGACACGCCGCCTGAATCAGCTCGCGACCACGGCGGCCGTGCTCGATCTGTTCGAGTCGAGCACGAAAGCGGCGGGTCAGCTGGTCGAGCACGCATCGCTCGTGGGCTCGCTCTGCCGCTACCTCGCGGTGCACCTCGGCCTTCCGCGAGACGAGCTCGCGACCTGCGGCTTCCTCCACGACATCGGAAAGCTCATGCTGCTCGATACCGAGGGGGACGCGTATGCGGCCCTGCTCGCCGAGAACCCCGGCGTCCCCGATGCTACCCACGCTCGAGAGCGCCAAGTGTTCGGCTTCGACCACGCCGTGCTCGGGGCCCACGTGCTCGCCGCGTGGAACATCCCCGACCCCGTGCCCAAGGTCGTGGCTTGGCACCACCAGCCGGCGCGAGCGCTGCAAGTCGGGGGCATGGTCTCCTCGATGGTGCAGGCGCTGCGGCTCGCCGACGCGCTGGCCTACGCCCTCGCCGCCGAACCCAAGATCTCCGCCGTGCCGCGCTTGGCGGCCAGCGAGATGGCGAACTACCTCGAGGTGAGCGAGCCGCAGCTCGCGGCGATGTGGAACGACTTCGAAGCGCTCCAACGCGCCGCCAAGACGCGTGGCCGTGGCGCTCCCGATCCCGAAGTCTTGCCTCGCCGTCCCAGCGTCGAACCCCGCCCGAGCCGGTACTCCAAGCGCGTCTCGCAGGTGCCGAAACACTATGCTTGCGGCGTGTGTCAAACCGCCTCCTACGGTGCGACCTGCGCCGCGTGCGGGATCTACGTTTGCCCAGAGCACATTTCGGGCACGGAGGAGTGGTGCACGCGTTGCCACGAGCACTATCGCGAGTTCGAGCTCGCATCGGGGAGCCCTTGGGGTACTGCGCTGATCACCGTCGGCTTTGCATCCGGCGGAAGCGGCATCGTCGCGTTGCTCTCTGGCGCGGGTGCGCTGTCTGCGCTGGCCGTAGCCGGGCTCGGTGGTCTGTTGTCGTTCATCTTGGTTCTGGCCTTCTCTCGCGCGCTGCGTCGCTGGCGCTTCTTGCGCGAGCGGGCGGAAGCGCGGGATCAGGTCTCCCAAGCGCCCACCGAAGACGTGGAGCGCATCGACGTTCCGGCTCTGCCGCCGCTCGGCGATCTCGCTTCGCTGCCGGCTGCGAAACCCGAGCTCGGGAGTGCGTTGCTGTCGCTGCCGCCGGACGAGTCCATCCCCGCGCAGGCGCTCGGCCTGCTCGCGCGAGACGACCCTCGGCGCAACGCCGTGACGGACCCGGCGCCGGCACCCGAGGTCGAGCCGGGGCGGGGACCCGAGGCGACCGTCGCCATGCTCGCTCCCACCGTGCTCGGGATCGAGATCCGGACTCGAGAGCCGAGTGATCTGCCGAGTCGAGTGGAATGCCAAACGGCGGCGGACGCGACGCGTGCGGCGGAAGCGCGAGCGGAGGAGCTGGCGCGAGCGGAAGAGCTGGCGCGAGCGGAGGAGCCGGCGCGAGCGGAGGAGCTGGCGCGGGCGGGAGGAGCTGGCGCGGGCGGAGGAGCTGGCGCGGGCGGAGGAGCTGGCGCGGCGGAGGAGCTGGCGCGAGCGGAGGGAGCTGGCGCGGGCGGAGGAGCTGGCGCGGGCGGAGGAGCTGGCGCGGGCGGAGGAGCTGGCGCGGGCGGAGGAGCTGGCGCGGGCGGAAGAGCTGGCGCGGGCGGAGGGGGAGGAAGCGGGCGCGAGCGCGGAGTCCGGTGATGCGGAGCGGGCTCCGTCGTCGGCGCCGCCGTCTTCGGGTGCGCGCAGCACACCCCGATCGAGCCGTGACATCGCACCGATGGATCTGCTCGAGTCCTCGGCCGACGCTAGCGTGACTTCCTCGCCGGTCGTGATGCTGAAGTTCCCCGACGTGAGCGAACGCCCTCCGGCCGTGGAGAGGTTTGCGGTGGGCGTGAACAAGCGAGCCCCCAAGGTCGCGCTCGTCGCGTGCTTGGAGCTTGGAGCTCGCTGGCAGCGGTGCGCCGCCGGCGCAACGCGAGCCGACGAGGTCGCACTCGCAGCAACGGAGCCGCCGCCGCCACCTTGAGCCGGGCCCGCAACCGCATCGCCCGCGGAACGCCGGCCGAAAATCAGAAGAAGTCCGGGTCGTGCCAGTCCGGAGCCGGCGCGCTGCGGAGTCCCACGACCCAGTGGCGCAGCGTCAGATGGTGCGGCGCGTGGAGCAGCGTGAGGGCGCGCCGGGCCAGGCGCCAGCCGAGCTTGTCGCCGGGCAGTACGACGCGCCTGAGCCGCGCCGGTGCGATGGCGAGAGCGGTGCGCGCAGGGTGGCGTTCCAGCAGGTGAGCCACGAAGTCGTCCTGCCGGTACGCTGCGAGCGCGACGAGCCAGCGCACGAGCTCGCGTTCGTCGCCAGGCGCGTGTTCGAGGAGCTCCCGGTTGTAGTAGAGCGCGTCGCCGTGGACGAGCTGACCGCCCGCGGTCGAAGCCGCGGAGCTTCGCTCGCTCTGCCTGCGCCAGTACGTGCGCCTGAGACCAAGGAGCGCGAATCCGCGCGCCCGCAGGTGCTGATCGACCTCGGCGAACAGCGGCTGTCCGACGTATTGTGGCGCGAGCTCGACCTCGCACTCGACGAGCTTCACGCGCTCGAGCGTCTGCCGAGCCCCTTGGAGCACGGCCAGCTCGGCGCCCTGGACGTCGAGACAGATCACGTCCGGCGCCAGCCGGTGAGCTTCCGCTACCGCGTCGAGCGGAGTCGTCTCGACCGTTTCGGTCGCGACCTCTTCCATCATCTGTTGGAATTCGGGCGCGAAGGCGGCGACGAACTCTCGGTTGGGGGGGAACAGGCTGGAGCAGCCGGCCTGCCGACACACGTGCAGCACGCCTCGGCCGTGCTCGCTGGCGAGCGCGTAGTTGAGGAACCGACGCGCTGGACCGCCGAGCTCGCGCTCGAGGCGAGCGTGCTCCTCCGGATCGGCCTCGATGCCGACGATCTCGACCGCGTCTCCGAATGGCGACCAGCGCGAGTTGGGTCCGCCCCGCGCGCCTGCCTCCAGCACCACGAGTGGCCGGTCGCCCAGCCACTCGCGTAGCCCGGGGTCGTTCGCAGCTGGCCGCCACACGCTCTTGAGGCGCGCGATGGAGCTCTGGGCCCGGCTTCGGAGATTTCCGTCTGGCGCCATCCGCGGCTGCGAGTCTGGGTCCACGTCGTGCGGAAGTCGAGCCCCAGTCACTTCGAATTCGACGAGCCGCCTCCGCGTCGCAGCGGAGGACTCAAATGCACTCGCGCCACTGCGTTCCAGTACACGTCTTGCCACCCGGGCATGCGCCCGGCGTGTTGCCGCAGACGATGGGCTCGCCCGCGGGGCAAGTCGTCTTGCACGCTGAGCCGCTCAGCAGCGTGAAGTAACGCGAAACCTGGTACGTCGCGCAGCACTGTTGGCCGGGACAATCTTCGGGCCCGTCGCAGTGGAGGGGCGCTCCGGCGCAGCTTCCGGCCGGCGATTCGCAGGCGCCGCTCAGGAAGAACGCCGACAAGCAGCAGACCTGGCTCGGCAGCGCGCACGTGCTCAAGAAGCAGCCGACGCTGCCCGGGACTCCCTGCCGCCCGCACTCGACGCTGCACTTGCTGGACAGGCAGATGGAGAGCGTGAACCACTCGGCGTACGCGTCGCTCGCGGCGCTCGCCAGACACTGATCGACGCAGGCTTGGCTTTGACAGCTGTCGACGCAGGAGAGAGTCGCGGCGCAATCCGACTTCGCGCTGCAGGCAGTGCGTTCCGTCGTGCAGACGCTCTTCGAACAGGTCTGGCAGGCCTGGAACGTCGAGGCGTCGCTGCCCGAATCCCCACCACTGCTCGTCCCGCCGCCGCCCGCGCTCGTGCCGCCGCTCGCGCCCGTGCCGCCGCTCGCGCCCGTGCCGCCGCTCGCGCCCGTGCCACCGCTCGCGCCCGTGCCACCGCTCGCGCCCGTGCCACCGCTCGCGCCCGCACCGCCGGTACCTCCGCTCGCGCCCGTGCTGCCGCTCCCGCTCGTGCCGCCGCTCCCGCCCGCACCGCCGCTTCCGCCCGCACCGCCGGTTCCCGAGCAAGCGTTCAGGCACGCGACCGGATCGCCGCTCACCATGCATGCGCACCAGGACTTGCAGTCGGTGCAGCCCGTGCAGTCCGAGCCGGGCTTGCAGACGCCACCTTCCTTCGGTCCGTCGAAGCTCGCGTCGAACAGAGAGCCGGCGCCCCCTGCAACGCCGCCCTTCAGCTCGTCGAGCGAAGAGGAAAACGTACATGCGCCCGCAGAAAGGACTCCTGCCAATACCAACCACCGACCCTGGTTCCTGGGGCGCACTCAGCCCCAAGGTAGCAGACCTCCGTAGCGAGACGCTTCGGTCCGCAGCTTCGAGGCGTCGTATCACCTCCGGCCGCGTGCGGATCCAGCGGGATTGTCGCCCTATCGCCAGCCCGAGAAGGTGCGAATGGGTACCGGGCCGCCGAACGCCCCGAAGAATCGCGCTGCCCAAACCAGCATCAGAAGTACGAACGTTACGATGGCGAACGCAGAGATGATCTTGCTCAAGCGCGCCGTCGGGAGCTTCTCGACGCCGCCGCGCACGTAACCGAACGCCAGGCTACCGATCACGCCGAAATACATGGGCGCCGCCAGGAAGACCAACGGGTGAAAGCGCAGCGCCGATCGGATCTCGCCGTGGAGCAGCGCCAGTGTGGCGCGGGTGAGACCACATCCCGGACATGGAATTCCGAACATCGCCGCCGTCGGACACATCGGCATGTCCACCAGCAGCGCGAGCACGAGCGGCGACACGACGAGCGCGACGATCAAAATGCGTTTGGGCCACCCGGGTTGAAACCCGAGTGGCCCAAGCTGAGCGGTCGCGGCCGTGGTCACATCGCCCGGCCGCCGCCGGCGGCCTGCCAGATCTCGTTGAGGTCGGCGGTGAGGAAGTACGGCCAGAGGAAGAAATACAGGATGGGGTGCGAGACGTTGGCGTTCGGCACGCCCGCCATCTGCTTCGCTTCCAGCACCTTCGCGGGCAATCCCCAGATCAAGATGATGTTGAGGATCGGCACGAAGAACATGATCGGGTTGAGATCGTCCTTCTGGCGGAAGGCTTTGAGCTCATTGATCTCGACCCAGAGCACGTAGAGCAAATAGAAGCCGCAGATACAGCCGATCACGAGCTGCATGATCGGGTTGCGGGTTTGGCCGATGGGGCCGAAGCCGCCTGCCGGCATCCCCATTCCGCCGCCCATCATCGGAGCGGCGCCAGCGAGCTGCATGCCACCGCCGCCGGGGGGCGCTCCCGCAGGAGCTCCGAAACCGGGCGGTGCGCCTGGCGCGGGACCGAAGCCACCTTGCGGAGCCGGGGGCGGACCATAGTTGCCCGGAGGACCCGCGGGAGGCGGTCCACCCATCGGCGGTCCACCCATCGGTCCGCCGGGAGGCGGTCCACCCATCGGTCCGCCGGGAGGCGGTCCACCCATCGGTCCGCCCATCGGCGGTCCACCCATCGGTCCACCGGGAGGCGGTCCACCCATCGGCGGTCCACCCATCGGTCCACCGGGAGGCGGTCCACCCATCGGTCCACCGGGAGGCGGTCCACCCATCGGTCCACCGGGAGGCGGTCCACCCATCGGTGCGCCAGGAGGTGGTCCCATGGGAGGACCCGGCGGCGCGCCGAATCCCGGATCAGGAGGCGGTGCGCCCGGGGGCGGGAAACCTCCACCACCACCAGGAGCGACCATCGTTCCACCCAAGGGATCCGCAGGGCCGCCGAAGCCACCGGGAGCGGGAGGCGGGGCGGGCGCGGGAGCAGGAGCTGCGGGCGGTGGTGCACCAGGAGGCTGCGGTGCCGAGCCCATCGAAGGCGGCGCCACGCCGAGCATGGTGCCCTTGAGCTGCGGCTTCGGCGCAGACGGGACGGGCGCCGGCGGTGGCGCACCCCCTGCGGGCGGCGCGGGTGCCGCGGGTGCCCCCGGCCGCGGCGCTGCGCCGGGCTGGGGATTCATCATCAGCATCGTCCCCTTGAACTTCGGGGCGGCCGCGCCTTTCAGGTTGAAGCCACACTTCGTACAGGTCGTGGCCGTATCAGGATTCTGCGTCCCACAGTTCGGGCAAAACACGCGTCACCTCCGCGCTTCGGACGTCTGCCGCCGAGCGGGCGCCAGCCTACACGTGCCGGAGCCCGATTCTCAAGTAGTTCTCCATCGGCGCACATTCCCGAGTTTTCGCGGTCCCACGGCCGCCTTGACACCGCGGTTTGCCGCTCACTAGGGTTCGCTCGCCCGACGCCCCCGGGTCGGCGCGGCCCGCTCGCAAAGCGCCCGCGTCGCGCCCTCGCGGGTCGCCGGGCCGGGCTTCGCCCAGCGGGCAGCCCGGTACATGGAAGACCGGAACATGGCGTTTTCTCTAAGCGGGGAGCAAGAGCGCGAGCTTTCGCGGATCATCGCGCGCTACCCGAACAAGATGGCGGCGACGATCCCCGCGCTTCACCTCTGCCAAGAGGCCAACCAGAACTGGGTGAGCGACGAGGTCGTCCAGTTCGTGGCCGACAAGCTCGAGGTCGGTACTGCGCACGTGTTGGGGGTCGTCACCTTCTACACGCTCTTCAACCAGTCCCCGCCCGGCAAGCATCAGGTCTGGGTGTGTCGCACCCTGTCGTGTGCGCTGCGCGGGGCCGACGGCATCCTGCACCACTGCGAGAAGCGTCTGAAGATCCACGCAGGTCAGACGACCGCGGACGGCAAGATCACGCTGCGCACCGCCGAGTGCCTCGCTTCGTGCGGAAGCGCGCCGATGATCCAGGTCGACAAGACCTACCACGAGAACTTGAAGATCGAGGACGTCGACCGGCTGCTCGACAGCCTGCTCGCCGACTGAACGAAGCGGTCGAGAACCCGGGCACCATGCTGAAGAAGACCACCTTCCTTTCCCACTCCTACGACAAGCCGGACGGCCACACGCTCGCGGCGTACGAGGCTTCCGGCGGCTACAAGAGCGCTAGAAAAGCCCTGTCCATGAGCCGTGACGCGGTGGTGGACGAAGTGAAGAAAGCGCACATCCGCGGCCGGGGCGGCGCGGGCTTCGACTGCGGCACGAAGTGGACCTTCATGCCCAAGGAGAGCGGCAAGCCCTGCTATCTGGTGGTGAACGCCGACGAGGGCGAGCCGGGCACGTTCAAGGACCGCACCATCATGGAGCGGAACCCTCACGCCGTGGTCGAGGGCTGCATCATCGGCTGCTTCGGCATCGGCGCTCACGCCGCGTACATCTACGTGCGCGACGAACTCCACCTTTCGAAGGCTCGGCTCTGGGCCGCCATCGAAGAGGCGCGCCAGAAGGGCTACCTCGGTGCAAAGCCCTTCGGCATCGACTACCCCGTGGAGGTCTACGTCCACACCGGCGCCGGCGCATACATCTGCGGCGAAGAGACCTCGCTCTTGAACTCGCTCGAGGGTCGTCGCGGCGAGCCGCGCTTCAAGCCGCCGTTCCCGGCGCAGTACGGCGCGTTCGGCTGCCCGACCACCGTGAACAACCTGGAGACGGTCGCCATCGTCCCCACCGTGATCTCGATGGGCGGCGATGCTTTCAGCAAGTTGAGCACGCTCCACGACTTCAACGACGGGGGCGCGCGGCTCTTCGGAGTGAGCGGTCACGTGAAGACGCCCGGGGTCTTCGAGTGCGCGGTCGGGCTCACCCTGCGCGAGCTCATCTACGACCTCGGCGGCGGCATTTTGGGTGACAAACAGCTGCTCGCCGTGATCCCCGGCGGCTCGTCCGGCCCGGTGATGTTGCCCGACGAGCTGGTGAAGGTGCTCCGGCGACCCGCGCTTCGAGGCGTACAACGGCAAGAGCGTCCTGGACCTTCCGCTCGGCGTGGAGACGTACCGGGCGGTCGGCGGCATGCTCGGCACTTGCTGCGCCATCGTGCTCGAAGACGCTGATCCGGTCTTGGCGCTGCACAACCTCATGCGCTTCTACCGGCACGAGTCCCTGCGGCCAGTGCACGCCGTGCCGCGAAGGTGCGCTGATCGTGATGCATCTTGAACAAGATTGCCGAAGGGCACGGCACCATCGACGAGCCTGATCAGCTCCATCGGATCGCCTCGGCCATCTCTTCGGGCAATACCATCTGCGCCTTCGGCGACGGTGCTGCGCAGCCCGTCCTGTCGTTCGTTCGCAAGTTCCGTAAACAGTTCGAGGACTACGTCCTGACCGGCGGCAAGTCCCAGACCAAGAAGCTCGTGGCATGAGCGTCGGATCCCTCTTCTTCGCAGTCTGCGCGCTGGTCGCGCTAGTGGGCGCGGTGAGTACCGTCGCGGCTGGCGGTCCTATCCGCGGTGCGGTGGGGCTGTTGGCCAACAGATCATCGGTAGGCCGCAGCGCCGAATGGAAGCTCGCTGCCCAGTTCCTCGCGGCGATCCAGCTCATGGTCTACGCGGGCGCTGGCCGTGGTGCTGTTCTGCTCGACGCGCGTCTCGGTCCTGATGCTGGCCTCGGCGACAGCCTGCGTGTTGTTCGCCCTCGATGGGCAGGAGCGTCGGCCTCGCCTGGCGCTGGAGTTCTCCGCGCCTTCGGCCGCGCGGTGCTGGGCAAACCACTGGCCGGCTGGACCACCGCCGACTTCGGCTCCACCGACGTGGTGGGGACAGCCATCAAGGCCTGCGCCTCGAGATCCGACCTACGCTCTTGATCGTCGCGGTGGTCGGTGCCATCGCCGGCGCGCACGCGACAAGCGCCCAAAAGGGCGGAGGTCGAGCGTCACGAGACCAAGCGCTTGTTCGCCGGGCCACTGCACCCGCGCGACGCCGAGCGCCTGCTGGAGAAGGGGGCCTCGCGAGATGAACCTCATGGGTCAGTTGGTGCAGCACTACGTGCTCTTGGCGTCGGTCATCTTCGTGATCGGCGTCGTGGGGTTCTTGGTTCGGCGCAACGTGCTCGTTCAGTTGATGAGCATCGAGCTGATGCTGAACGCCGTGAATCTGGCGCTGGTAGCCTACAACCACCAGCACGGCGCGAACATGAATGGTCACATGTTCGCATTCTTCATCATCGCGGTCGCCGCTGCGGAAGCAAGGGGCTCGCCATCGTGCTGGCGTTTTACTGGGCTACGCGCCTCCGTCAATGAAGACGAGGCCGACACTCTGAAGCACTGAGGGAACGAACATGCACGGGCTTCAGAAGATCTTTCCTCCGACCGAGTTCGCGCTGCTCGCGGTGATCCTCGCGCTGCCGCTGCTCGGCGCCATCGTCAACGGCATCTTCGGCAAACGTCTCGGCAAAGAGGCCGTACCGCACGCGGCGCTCTTCATGTGGGCGCGGCTCGTTCGTCGCGAGCCTGTTGTCGTTCCTCATGCTCCGGAGCGCCCAAGCGGCGCACCACGGCGAGGCGGTGCGCTTCCTCTGGAAGGGCTGGGAGTGGACCGAGTCTCGGCGCGCAGCGACATGGGCAGCGTGCCCATCGACGTGAGCTTCGCGTTCGACGCGCTGAACGGCGTCATGAGCCTGGTGGCTACCGCGTCGGCTTTCTGATCCACCTCTACTCGATCTGCTATAGAGAAGGGGATGGGCTACCACCGCTTCTTCGCCTACCTGAACTTGTTCATCTTCTCGATGCTGGTGCTGATCCTCGGCGCGAAACCTGCCGGTCTTGTTCGTGGGCTGGGGAGGGCGTCGGTCTCTGCAGCTACCTGCTCATCGGGTTCTGAAGTCTGAGGAAGAGAAGAACGCCCAGGCCGGCAAGAAAGCGTTCATCACCAACCGCACGGCGACTTCGGCCTCCTGGTCGCCATGGCGCTCTCCTCTATTACGTCGGCGCCTCGACTTGTCCGGCATCGACGGTGGGCGCGCGAACCTGCTCACTCGCGTGCAGATGTGGCCCATCGGCAACCAGGTGCCCGGCAGCGGTGTGTTCCAGGCGAGCGCTCCGGCCTTCTTCGAGTGGCTGAATCGGCCCCGCTTCGTCACCGCCGCCACCCTGGTGGGGCTGGCCCTCTTCTTTGGGCTGCGCAGGCAAGAGCGCCCAGTTCCCACTCTACGTCTGGCTGCCCGACGCCATGGCTGGCCTCGACGCCCGTGAGCGCGCTGATCCACGCGGCCACCATGGTCACCGCCGGCGTCTACCTCGTCTGCCGCATGGCGGGCGTCTTCGTGCTGTCGCCGGCCGCCATGTTCATCGTCGCCCTCGTGGGCGCGTCCACGGCCCTGCTCGCCGCGAGCATCGCCTTCGTGCAGAACGACATCAAGAAGGTGCTCGCTTACTCCACGGTGAGTCAGCTCGGATACATGTTCCTCGGCGTGGGCGTGGGCGCGTTCACCGCCGGCTTCTTCCACGTCGTGACCCACGCCTTCTTCAAGGCCTGCTGTTCCTCTCGGCGGGACCTGTGATCTACGCGATGCACAAGCGCATCTGGTCGACATCGACGCCCTCCCAGGACATGCGCAACATGGGCGGTCTGCGCAAGTTCAGCGCCGCAGACGTTCTTGGCGTCTGCTGCGGCCTGGGTGGCGATCATCGGCGTACCGGGGACCAGCGGCTTTTTCTCGAAGGACGAAATCCCCTTCAGGGCGTACACCGAGCGTCGTGTTGCCCGTGTCGGGCGGCAAGCTATCGACCGCGCCCGGCAAGGTGGCCCTCGAGCTCTTCCAGTGGCCTTCTTGGGGCGGCAGCCGCTCGCTGCCATGGGCGTGCTCGGCGCGCGGCGATGACCGCGTTCCCCACATGTCGCGGCTGGTCTTTCGATCTTCTGGGGGCGTTCAAGGGCTGGAAGATCAAGAAGGGTCAGCGAGCCCGAGCACGACGAGCACGGCCACGACCATCACCACCACGGTGACGAACCCCTCGAAGGTCCTGCAAGCCGAGCGAGAGCCCGTGGCAGATCACGGTGCCGATCTTGGTGCTCGGCGGCCTGAGCCTGGTGGCAGGTTTGCTCAACGCACCGCTCCTCCACCTGGACGCCGCTCGAGCACCTGCTCGAGCCGGTGTTCGAGTTCGCCAACGGCAAGGCGGCCGCCGCCAGCGGCGGCCAAATGGTCCTGGGCGTGGCTGCCATCGAGGGCGCGAAGTCCCCCGAGCTGCTGCTGCTGCTGCCGGGCGTCTTGGCCCTGTTCGCGGGCGCCGGCGGCGCGTTCTACGTCTATATCCAGCAAGCGGGCGGTCCCGCGCGCGCGCTCGCCGAGAAGTTCCCGAAGCTCTACGAGCTCGTCTACGACAAGTGGCGCGTCGACGAGTTCTACGAGGAGACCGTCATCGGCGCGGTGGATTCGCTGGCCGAGTTCGCGGTGCTCTTCGACAAGTACGTGATCGACGGCATCATCGCCCGCCTGTCGGCCTTCGTGGTCGCCGCCGCGGGCACCGGGCTTCGCTTCGTCCAGACGGGCCACGTCCAGGCCTATGCCGCCGTGATGGTGGTGGGCATCGGCGGACTCGGCTGGTTCTTCGTGGCGCCCCACGCCGCGGTCAGCGTCAAACCCAACGACGCCGCCGGGCAATACGAGCTCAGCGCCGCTCCGGGCCTCGGTTACAAGTACCGCTGGGATCGGGACGGTGACGGAAGCCCGACAGCGAACCTTCGGCGACGAGTAGACCATCACGGTGTTCGTCGAACGTGGAAAGTCCAAGAAGGTCATCGTCGAAGTGAAGAACGCCTTTCGAGCGCATCGCCCGTCGCGAGGTCGTGCTGCAAAGACCCCAGGTCGACGCGTCGAAGGGAGCGGGCCCGGGCGTCATCCAGATCGAGCAGGGCGCCGACGGCCAGCTGCGGGGTGTCATCCCGGGACAGAACCGGCCCCTCGAGCTCCGGCCGGGCGCCGAACCGGGTCGCCCGCAAATCGATCCCGGCGTTGCCCGCCCGAACCCATTGCGCATGCCGGCCCCAGGACGCGGCGCACCGCCAGGTGGCGCGCAGCCCAGCCAGCCAGGAGGCGGACAGTGAGCCCCGGAATGAAGATGGCCTTCGAGGCCTGGCCGTACCTCGCTGCGTTCGTCGCGGGCGTCATGATCCCGCGCCGCCAGGGCCTGTTCGAGCGCATCGGCATCGGCGCGGTGGCCGCGCTCTCGTTGGTGCTCGTGCTCGGGCTCTGGCCCGGCGACGCTGCCAAGTCCGCAGTTGCGACGCCGCCGAAAGAGTGGCCCCAGCTCCTGAACGTGATCGTGTTCTTGCCCATCTTGGGCGCGATCTCGGTGCTGTTCCTCCCTCGCCAGTCGCCGAAGCTCCTGCGTCGCTACACGATGCTGATCCTCGGCCTCGACCTCCTGGTGTCGCTGGTTCTCCTGGGTGTTCCCATGGCCCAGGGCTGGCACTTCCAGTACATCCGCGACTGGCTCCCGAGCTTCGGCATTCGCTATCACGTGGCCGTCGACGGCGTGTCGACCTGGCTCGTGCTGCTCAGCACGTTCACGACCCCCATCGCCGCGTACGTCTCGTTCGGCAGCCTGAAGACGCGCACGAAGGACCTCTGCTTCTCGTTGCTCTTGCTCCACGGCGCGATGCTCGGCGCGTTCGTGTCGCTGGATCTCTTCCTGTTCTACGTGTTCTGGGAGCTGATGCTCGTGCCGATGGTGATCCTGATCGGCATCTGGGGTGGCATCGAGAAGATCAAGGCGGCCTACAAATTCTTCCTCTACACCATGGCCGGCAGCGTGCTGATGCTGGCGGCGATCCTCTACATGGTGTGGACCCACAAGGAGCTCGCGGGCTTCGTCACCTTCGACTACCTGGCCCTGAAGAACCTGGTGTTGCCGAAGACGGCAGCGATGCTGTGCTTCGCTGCGTTCCTCTTGGCGTTCATCATCAAGGTGCCGATGTTCCCGTTCCACACCTGGCTCCCGGATGCCCACGTGCAGGCGCCCACGGGCGGGTCCATCATCCTGGCGGCCGTGCTGCTGAAGCTCGGGACCTACGGCTACATCCGCTTCTGCATGGGCATGTTCGCCGGTCCGGCCTGGACGGCCGCGGCAAACCTGGCCGGGCTGGCGGTGGGTGGAGGCATCCTCTACGGCGCCCTGGTGGCCTGGAAACAGGACGACATCAAACGGCTCGTGGCCTACTCGTCCGTGGCCCACATGGGCTTCGTGATGCTCGGGCTGTTCGCCGCGACACGCGCGGGCATCGAGGGAGCGCTGCTCCAGATGGTGAACCACGGCATCTCGACCGGCGCGCTCTTCCTCTTGGTCGGTGTCATCTACGATCGCCGCCACACCCGCGAGGTTCGAGAGTTCGGCGGGCTCGCCAAGGTGATGCCCATCTACACGGCGATCTTCGTGGTCGTGACCATGTCGAGCGTGGGCGTCCCCGGTACCAACGGCTTCGTGGGCGAGTTCATGATCATCATGGGCACGTTCGTCTCGCTGCCTCTCGGCTCCCACGGTCAGCTCCAGGCCACGCTGGCGTCGGCCGGCGTAATCCTCGCCGCGGTCTACATGCTGAGCCTGGTGCAGAAGGTGTTCTTCGGGCCGCTGTCGAACCCGAAGAACAAGGGACTGCCGGATCTGAACGTGCGCGAAACGCTGGCCTTGGCGCCGCTCATCGCCATGATCTTCGCCATCGGCTTGTTCCCTGGAGTGTTCCTCGAGCGCACGCGGGCTTCGGTCCAGAGCGTCATCGACGGCTACCAAGAAGGGCGGAAGGCCTACATGGACATGGACCCGAGCGGTCCCGCCAAGCTTCGCCCCCGCAAGGGTGGAGTCCTCGAGACGGGCTATCCAGAGCCGCCGAAGCCAGCGGGTGAAGAGAAGAAGGACGACACCAAGACCGCGCTCGCCGCGCCCGCCGCCGCCCCGGCAGGAGGTGCAGAATGACGCTCTGGTTCGGCCTCTCGCCCATCCTCGCTGTGGGGTTCGGCACGCTGCTTCTGATGCTGGCGGAGGCCTTCGGCCGGTCCAGCGATTCCAAGGACCCGACCGACGCGGGCTCGGGCCGCGCGGGGGAGCTGGCCCTCGGTGCGGCGGTCGTGCTGATCGCCGGCGCGGCCTTCTCCGTGGGCGTGTGGCTCGTGGGGCCGGACAAGCTGCCGGGCCTCGAAGTCACCCAGCCCTATCTCATCATCGATCGCTTCACGATCTTCTTCTGTTTCGTGCTGTGCATCGGCGGGGCCTTCGCGGCGCTGCTCGCCGGTGGCTACTTGCCCGAGCACGGCATCGATCGCAGCGAGTTCTTCCCGCTTCTGTTGCTCAGCACGGTGGGGGCCATGGCGCTCGCCGCCTCGGGCGACCTCCTGAGCTTGTTCATCGCCCTCGAGACCATGTCGCTCGGCGTCTATTGCATGGTCGGCTTGCGCCGGAGCCCGCGGGCCGCCGAAGCTGCGTTGAAGTACTTCCTGCTCGGGAGCTTCGCTGCGGCGCTCATGCTGTTCGGGGCGGCGCTGCTCTACGGCGCCACCGGACACACCGACCTCCAGGGCATCGGCGAGGGGATCCGCACCATCGGTGAGCCCCAGAGCACGGTGCCCGTCGCGCCCGTGCTCGTGGCCCTCGTGCTGACGCTGGCGGGCCTCGCCTTCAAGGTGAGCGCGGTGCCCTTCCACATGTGGACGCCCGACGCCTACGAAGGCGCTCCGACGCCCGCCACCAGCTTCATGGCCGTGGCCGTCAAGGCCGCGGCGTTCGCCGTCCTGCTGCGCGTGCTGATGGTCGCCTTCGGCGACGCGCGCCTGATGAGCTGGGGTTCGGGTTGGCCGCCGGCCCTCGCGACCCTGACGGTTCTCACCATGACGGTCGCAAACGTCGTGGCAGGTCGTCAGAGCTCGGTGAAGCGCATGCTCGCCTACTCCTCCATCGCTCACGCCGGCTACGCGCTCCTCGGAGTGGTCGCCTGCATGCGCTCCGAAGACGGGCAGGCCAGCGTGCTCTTCTACCTATTGACCTACACGGTCTCGACGGCAGGCGCGTTCGGCGCGCTCATCGCCTGCGGGAGCCGTGGCGCCGAAGCCACCAGCTACGAAGACCTCTCCGGTCTCGCGAAGCGCCACCCGGGTGCCGCGCTGGCCTTCAGCGTGTTCCTGCTCTCGCTGGCCGGCTTGCCGCCGACGGCCGGGTTCTTCGGCAAGCTCTACGTGTTCCGTGCCGCGATGGACGCGGAGCTCTACGTGTTGGCCGTGCTCGGGCTGCTGAACAGCCTGGTGGGCGCGTACTACTACCTCCGCGTGATGGTCTACATGTACATGCGCGAGCCCGCTCCGGGCGCCGAGCCCGCGGTGCCCATGCGCTCTGCGTTCGTGACGAGCGCGCTGGTCTTGGCAGCGGTGTTGGTGTTCGCGCTCGGCATCGCGCCGACCTGGTCCCTCGACATGGCGAACGCCGCGAAGCTGGTGGTTTCGGCCCGCTGAGCCGAGCTCGAGCTTCGAAACCCGAGCAGGCGTGGTCGAGGCGTGCAGGCCTCACAAAAGCAAAGCGGGGCGCCCGCTCGGGCACCCCGCTCTACGCGCTCGACGCGGACGGCTCAGCGTCCGAGGTCGAACTTCACTTCTTGCTTCACCGTGCTGATGATGAACGGGTTGTAGGTGAGCTTCAGGGTGCTGGCCTTCTGCGGCACCTCGAAGGTGATCCAGCCCTTGGCCTTCTCACCCTTGGTGACGCGCACGCTCTTGAGCTCCGGGTCGCAGCCACCGAAGGTGCTGGTGTACGAGTAACCGTCTCCGTCGGTGACCTTGGCGTAGAAGGGGTTCACCGGGACGTCTTTGTCGGCGCTGCCTTCGATCTGGACTTCGACGCCGAGCTTGATGTTCCCCTTCTTCGGCTTGAAGTAGTAGGGAACCTTGCACTCCTTCACGTTCTCGATGGTCATCGAGAAGTCGGGCGCCTTGGCCGTTTCGCCGACCTTGTAGAGCTTGGTCGAGTCGAAGCTCGGCGTCGTCCCGGTGCCGGTGCCCGTACCGGTGCCCGTACCGGTTCCGGTGCCAGTGCCGGTGCCAGTACCCGTACCGGTCCCCGTGCCGGTGCCCGGATCGGTGGTCGGCGGCGGAGGAGACTTCTTGCAAGCCAAGAGCGCACCGAAAAGAACGGAGGCGCACGCGAAGGCCGTGAACGAACGGGAGCGAGTCTGCATCGACGATTCCTTGTCTCTGACACCCAGAAGGGAGCGTCGGGACGTTACACAGCCTCGGGCGGGTTGAAAACTGCTCCGAGCGTCTGGCCCCGCGCTTGCTACGCGCCGTGGTACGCCGCCGGCCGGCTTTTCTTCCTCTTGCGGCACATTCAGAAAAAGTCTTTGAATTCGAGTGTTTGTCGGGATAGCACTGACCGGGAGCCAGAACCTTGATGCCCATCTCCGCCCGCACCGCTGCCACCTTCGTTGCCACTGTCGCCATCGGGGTGGGCGGGTGCGGCCGATCCCAGCCCTCGGGCGCCACCCCGCCGCCGAGCGCGTCGGCCGAGCAAGCGCCGGCGCCGAGTGCCTCGGCACCGCGTGTGATGAACGCGACGCCCTTCTCCGAAGAAGCCGTGCGCGCGGCGGTGAACCCCAACAACGAGGAACCATACCGTGGACCCACTGGGTCTGTACGTGGCGTGGTGAGCATGAAGGGCGATCCGCCGCCGGCCCTGCTCGCGGTAACCGAAAAGATCCCCGACAAGTGCAAGAACGCGCGCGCGTTCTACGGTCGTCTCTTCCGCGAAGGCATGGTGCGAAGCGTCGCCGACGTGCTGGTGACCGCCACCGACTACAAGGGCTTCTTGCCTTCGAAGGGTCAAGCCGTGACCGCCAAAGGCGAAGACTGCGCCTTCGATCGGCGCACGTACGCGGTGACATTCGGACAGAGACTCGACGTGCAGAGCAAAGACGGTGAAGCGTACGTGCCCAAGTTGATGGGTGGTCAGATGCGCGCCGACATGATCGCCGTTCCCGGAGGGAGCGCCGTGAAGCTCTACCCGCACGTTCCGGGGCGCTACACCCTCCTCGACCAGATGCACCTGTTCATGACGGCCGAGGTGTTCGTGCTCAAGTACTCGACCTTCGACGTCACGAAGTCCGACGGCAAGTACGAGATCACGGGGCTCCCCGTGGGCGAAGTGACGGTGAGCGCGCTCCTGCCTCAGACCATGTCCGTGGCCCAGAAGAAGGTGAAGATCGAAGAGGGCAAGACGACCGTCGCCGACCTCGAGCTCACCTTCGACGCCAAGACCTACGAGAAGGACAAGCCCAAGAACCCGAAGGTCGTCATTCACTGAGCCGCGCGGCGCTCGACTGCCTGCTCCAACGGATCGCTGGGGCTCGAGAGCGCCCAGCCCTGGAGCCAGTGGCCGGCGGCCTCCCGGGACACGCGCCGCCGCAGGAGCTCGGCGAACAGACGCACACCGAGCGGGCTCGGGTGGAGGGGCTCGGCGCCGACACGCGCGAGGATCGAGCCGAGTTCCCCCTTGGAAGCGTCGAGGCTGGAGCAGACCAAGAGGGCGATGAAGGCGTCGCTGTCGTCGGGGTCGGCTGCCAACACGCGCTCGGCGAGGGTTTGCCCGAGGTCGGTGCGACCCAATGCGGCCGCGCGCAGCGCGAGCTCGCTGCTACTCACACCAGCGCGCACGCCGAGCGCGCGCACTTCGTCTGCGCTCGCTGCCCGAAGCGCGCGGTCCACGTCGGCGCGGGTCGGGCGCGCCTCGACTGGCCGCCGGGCACCCAGTGGGTCCGTGTGCGGGCCAGGCTCGGTCGTCGGCGCCACCTTCGGCGCTACGCGTTGGGCGGCGCGACTCGAAGGGTGCAGCAGCAGAAGAGCGCGTTTCCAGCGCTCTGATTCGTCGCCCTGGCCCAGCTTGGCCAGCGCCTCGATCACGATCAATGACGACGCTTCGTCGCTGGGGTCGAGCGCCACCGCGCGCCGGCCCGCTGCCAGGGCGCGCCCTGCCTCGCCCCGTTCGAGCGCACAGCGCGCTTGCTCGCGCCAGAGGGGAGCGAGCTCGGGATCGAGCTTCGCCGCCTCGGCGAACGCAGCCGCAGGGTCTTTGCGCTGCCGGCACAGCACCGCACCGAGCCGCGTCCAGAGCTCCGGGCTCGAGTCGTCCTCGATGAGCGCCAGGCGATACTCGCGTTCGGCGCGCTCCAGATCGCCGTGACCTTCGTCGATCACGCCCTGGGCGTAGTGAGCGTAGGCGAGCGGAGGGATGTAGGCACCCTCGATTTCGCGCCCCGCATGGATCCGCGTGACCGAGTCGGAGCCGAACAGGCAGCCCGTGACGCTCGGGCAAACGCAAATCGCCAACAAGAGCCCGCGGGCAGCGGTCACAGCGCCTCGGCCAACGCTGCGAGAAACAGCGTGTTTTCCTCGGCCGTGCCCACGGTGACACGCAGTTGGTGACGGAGCCGCCCGCCCCGAGCATGGAAGCTTCGCACCAGGACGCCGCGCGCACACAAGCCCTCGAACACGTCGGCAGCCGGTTTCTCGGTCCGCACCCACAGGAAATTGGCCTCGCTCGGCGTCACTTCGACGCCCGCAAGTCGGCCGAGCTCCGACGTGAGGCGAGCTCGCTCGGCGCGCACCGTCGCGCAAGCCTGCTGGATCTCTGCCCCGAGCTCCTCGAGCACCGAGGTCGCGAGCGCCTGGGAAACACTGGGCAGGTTGTAGGGCGAGCGGACCTTGTCGATCTCTCGCACGAGCTCGGGCCGCGCGACGAGCCAGCCGACCCGCAGCGCCGCGAACCCCACTTTGGACAGAGTGCGGAGGAGCGCCACGTTTTCGTGCCGCCGATAGAGTTCGAGGTGGTCACCCTCGGCGTAGTCGACGTACGCCTCGTCCACCACGACCAGGGCACCCCGCGCTGCTTCGATCACCCGCGCGAGCCGGTCCGGACTCATGCGGTTGCCGGTGGGGTTGTTGGGCGTGGCGATGAAGACGAGGTTCGGCGGGCTGATTTCCAAGGCGTGGAGCAGCGAGCTCTCGGCCAGGTCCCAGCTCGAGTCGAGGGGCACTTCCACCACGTTCACGCCGCGAGACTTCGCGCTCAGGCGGTACATGACGAATGTCGGTGTCGTGGTGACGATGGTCGGACCGCGGCTCCCCGAGCGCGGTCGCGCGAGCGCCGTGAGCAGGAACGTGATCACTTCGTCACTGCCGACGCCGGCCAAGATCTCGTCGGGTCCAACGCCGACTTTCCGCGCGATGGCAGCCCGGAGCGCGGCGCTCCGGGCATCGGGGTAGCGCTCCCACGCCGTGTCCGCTGCGACCTCGGCGAGCCGGGCGCGCGCCGGAGCCGAGAGCAGGGGAGGGGCCTCGTTGGCGTCGAGCCGGACGCGATAGCTGCCGGAATCGGGCAAATAGGCGGCGAGCTCGGCCAGCTCGGGGCGCAGGAGCAGGGACAGGTCGGTCGAATCGGCGGTCATCTTCCCCCTGACGAAGCTTCGCGAGGGCCCGTTCGGCTTCCTCGCTCGTGATCGCTCCGAGCTCGACGATGGCGGACGCCACGCGCTCCACCTCTTCACCCATTGCGCCCACGGCGGCGGCCACCGCGCGGGCGTGCAGCGACATGTGCCCGCGCTGGATGCCCTCGGTGGCCAGCGCTCGCAGCGCCGCGAGGTTCGAAGCGAGGCCGGCGGAGGCGGCCACCTCTTGGAGCTCGGTGGCCGTCGACACGCCGAGCAGGCGCAGGGAGAGCCGCGCCGTCGGGTGCACGCGCAGCGTGCCGCCCACGATACCGAGCGAGAGCGGCAGCTCGAGGCTGCCCGTCAGGTCTTCTCCGTCGCGACGCCAGATCGCGAGCGGCCGATAGCGGCCGCCCTCCGCAGCGTAGGCGTGGGCACCGGCCTCCACGGCGCGGAAATCGTTGCCCGTCGCCAGCACCACGGCGTCGACGCCGTTCATGATCCCCTTGTTGTGGGTCGCCGCCCGGTACGGGTCGAGCTCGGCGAAACGCGACGCTTCCACGATCAGGTCGACGATCTCGGAGCCGGAAGGAGTGCCGTTCTGCCCGTCGGGGCTGGGGCGCAGGGCGAGGTCGCGTGCGTGCACCCGGCAGGTGACCTTCACGCGCCGGCGATCGCAGAGGTTGGTCAAGATGCGGAGCCCCAAGCTGCCTTGGGAGAGCTCCGCCACGCGGGGACCGATGGCCTCCGCGATGGTGTTGACGAGATTGGCCCCCATGGCGTCGCGACAGTCGACGTGGACGTGGACCACCAAGCTGCCTTGGCCGAGATCGCGGATCTCCACCGCGCGGGGGCCGCCGCCGCGTTCCACCAGGTTCGGCACCGCACGCGTCCCGAGCTCGAGGAGCTCCGCCGTGTGCGCCTCGAGCCGTCCAATGGCCCGTGCGGGATCGCTCACGCCGTACACCTGCACCTGCGTGGTCATCCAGCTTTCGACCATCTCGGCGGAGAACCCGCCGGCGGCGCGCACCATCTTGGCGGCGTTGGACGCGGCCGCGATCACGCTGGGCTCCTCGACCACCATGGGCACCAGGCGATCGTTGCCGTTGATGCGGAAGTTCAGCGCCACGCCGAAGGGCAAGGCATAGGTGCCGAGGACGTTTTCGACGACCTTGTCGGCGGTCGCAGCGTCCAGACCCCCCTCCGCGACGGCTTCGCGGAGCTCGGCGACGTCGAGCCCCGCCCGGGCCGCGATGCGCGCCTGGCGCTCGGCCACGCTCAGTCGGTAGAAACCCGCGATGCGGGAGCCTTCTTCGGGCGGGGAGCTCGGTTCCTCGGGGAGAGTCATCTGGGTCACAGGGGGCTGGGAGCCGAAGGCTCCGACCGGGCGTTTTCTATCACGGTGGCTCGGCGAGGTGCACGCCACGGGCGCCGAGCGAGAGAGGAATCCGTTCGTGTCCGAGCTCACTCCGAAGCTTGCACAACGCCAACGAGGGAGCACGCTCACCCACGAACAGGGCAATGTCGCCGCCTCCCGCGCCGGAGGGCAGGACGACGGCCGCTTCGCTCCGAGCGGCCTGGAAGAGGTCGGCGACCTCGCGCGTCACGATGGGCACGCCGGCGCAATCGCCGAGTTTCGCGAGACCTTCGCTCTGTAGAGCGAGCGCGGCGACCAGACTCTCGGCGTCAGCGCTCCGTGCTGCCTGCGCCGCCGACTCCGCCGCGGAGCGGAGTGGGGCCATCACGCTGTCGAAACGTGTCGGCGCCTCGCGCGCCAGTCGGGCCACGCTGGCCGTGAGCTCGCTGGTGCTCGCGGGCTCTCCGCCTGCCCACACCTCGAATACCAGGCGCTCGGGTAGCGAGACTGGTTCGAGCTCGAGCTCCTCGCCGCGTCGCCGGGCCAAGAGTGTTCCGCCCAGCGTGCTGACGGCGACGTCGATGCCGCTGCCCCCAGCTTGCGCCGAGCGATGAGCGATGAGCGCGGCCCTCAGGATCTCTCGTGCGAGCTCGGGGCTCTCGGTCCGACCGCCCGCGCAGGCCAAAGCGTACAGGCTTGCGACGACGATGGCCGCGCTCGAGCCCAGCCCGAGCTTGCCGCGCGCACCGCGGAGCGCGCTCGAGTCGAACCAAGGAGCCGGCGCAGCGCCGAGCGCCGCGCGCACCTCCGGCGTCACCAGCTCCGCAGGTCGTTCGCTGTCGACGAGCACGTAGCGATCGACGGCGGAGACCAAGGCGGGCGCGCCGTACAGCACGGCGTACGCTCCTGAGATGACGACCTTGCCCGGAGCACGGGCCTTCACGCGCGCCCTCGAAACTCGGAGTCGGTCAGGGTGGCGTCGGGCCCGGGCCCCGAGAGCCGCGTCCCCTCCACCCCTGGCACCCGACCGAGAGCTTCGGCTACGGCGCTCGCGTGCTCCGGTCGGGTCAGCACCTTCACGTGAGGCCCGGCATCCATCGTGTAGTAGGCCGGTATGCCACGTGATCGGAGTGCCCGCACTTCGCTCATCACGGCCAAGGTAGTCGGCTGGAAATAGACCACGGCAGGTCGGGCCGCGAGCATGGATGCGTGCATCATCAGCGCGCTCTGCTCCATGGCGTCGCCCAAGCGTTCGAGATCGCGCTCGAGCACCGCGCGCCGGATCTCCTGGTAGACGCGCGGCGCGTCGTCGACCCAACTCGCATAGTAGGGGCTCGTGGCTTGGGTGTGTTTCATGCCCTCGGTGGAGCCGATGGCTTTCGGACCCTTGGCCGTGAGCGTGACCAGCATCGCGAGCGGAAAGTCCTCGCCGCGAGCCACGCGCTCGGCGCGCTCGGCTCCGGCGGGAAGCGCACAATAGCCCCCGAACAGCGAGCGTGCGGCCGACGCGCTCGAGGCGCGCGCCACGGCCGAGAGCTCTTCGAGCGAGAGCTCGAGCTCGAGCGCTCGCGCGGCTGCCAGAGCCAGCGCGGCGAAGCCCGAAGCGCTCGAGGCCAGACCCGCTGCGGTCGGGAAGTCGTTTTCGGAGATCACGCGCGCGCGCAGGCGCGAGCCGGCTCGCGCGCGCAGTCGATCGACGAGCGCGCTCACGCGCTCGAGGGGTCGCCCCTCCTGCGCGACGCCGTCGAGCACGAACGAATCGGTTTCGTAGCTCTCGTCGAAGCGGACCTCGGTGAGCGTCGTGAGGCCGTCCAGGGTGAGCGAGAGACTGGGGGTTGCCGGCAGGTTCCGCGCGATGTCGGCCTTGCCCCAGTACTTTGCCAGGGCGATGTTGGCGTGGGCCCGCGCACGAGCGGTGTGTGTCATGGCCGCCTCGCTTCCACGCGCGTGGCGAAACACTCGAGGTCGGCCGCGCGAAACGCTTCGAGCACGGGTTCGGGGCCAGCTTCGCACAGCGCGATCACCGCGCCGCCGCCCCCGGCGCCGGTGAGCTTGGCCCCGAGCGCGCCAGCGCTCCGCGCCACGGCGCACGCGTTCTCGATGGCCTCGTTCGATACCAAGAGCCCCGATAGCAGCATCTGGTTCAGGTCGAACAGGCGGCCGAGCGCCCGGAGATCACCGGCTTCGAGCGCGAGCCGAGCGTTTTTCACCAGGGCCTCGATGCCGGCGAGGGACTTCTGGAATACCTCTGGGCGCTGCTCGCGTTGGCGAGCCACGGCCTCGACCATGGACTTGGTGCTGGCCGAAGGCCCCGCGATGGCCACGACGAGCTCCAGCGAGCGCGCGAGCCGGATGGGCTGGGCGCCGCCCTCGCGGGTGTACCAGAGGCAACCGCCGAGCTGGGCCGCCGCGGTGTCGATGCCCGAGGGATTTCCGTGGAAGATGCGCTCGAAAGCCAACGCCGCCTCGGGCACGAGCGCTTCGTCGAGGTTCGCGTGTTCGCACACGGCCCGCGCCACGGCCACGGCGATGGCGGCCGAGGAACCGAGGCCGGCGCCGAGGGGCAGATCGGATCGCGCCTCCACCCGCACCGCGCCCGCGCCGAGCACCGCGAGGAGCGCGCGAAAGGCGCGCGCCAGATCCATTTCGTCGTCTGCACGCACGGTCCGCCCGGCGATCACCAGGCTGGCCTCGTGGGCGGCGGAGGCTCGGGCTTCGGCCCCGCGCTCGATGCCTGCCGCGATGGCGGGCACGCCATACACGACGGCGTGCTCGCCCAGCAGGATCACTTTGCCAGACGCACGGGCCATCAACTCCGCCGGAGCGTCAGAACGCGCGCGGCGCCCTCCAAGAGCTCCAAGGCGTCGGCGCGAAAGCGCCCGCGGCGCAGCGTGGCCAAACCTTGCGCGACCAGATCGTCGATGCGCGCTTCGACGTGCGCGCGTGCGCCGCTTCGCTCGATGACGGCGATGGCCTGCTCGAGCTCGGCGTCGGTGGCCTTGGCATTGCCGATGGCCTGCTTCAGGCGTCGGTGATCGCGCCCGCGTGCCTTCTTCAAGGCCGTGAGGACGAGGACGGTCTTCTTTCCGGAGCGGAGGTCGCTGGCGAAGGGTTTCCCGGTGTCTTTCGGGTCTCCGAACAGGCTCAGGAGGTCGTCTCGGAGCTGGAACGCCACGCCCACGGGAAGCGCGAAGCCGTCCAGCGCCTCGAGCAAGCGCGGAGGAGCTCCCGCCATCAGCGCGCCCATCCGGAGCGGCCCGCGCACCGTGTAGCTGCCCGTCTTGAGCTCGTACACTCGCTCGATGTCGGCTGCGTTGGCCAACAGATCGAGCTGCTGCCCGGCCACCGCGTCGAGCTGCATCTCCGCGAAGCAGGCCAACACTCGCCGCACGCGTTCGGGCTCGAGCGCCACCTTCGAGAGCGCTTCGGTGGCGAGCGCCACTGCGTAGTCCCCGGCGAGGATCGCCGAAGCCTCGCCCTTCTCGCGCGACCTCAGGCGGCGCGTGAGGATGGTGTGCACGCTCGGTCCCCCGCGACGCGTATCGTCGTGGTCCATCCAGTCGTCGTGCACCAGGAAGTAGGCGTGCAGGAGCTCCAGGGCGACTCCGGCATCGAGAGCGGGCTCGAGGCTCGCCGTGGCGCTCGCCGCGCGATAGCCGGCCACGAGCAGCGCGGCCCGAGCACGCTTGCCACCGCGCAGCGTGAGGTCGCGGAGCGCCGCTGCCATCTCGCTCACGCCGGCGCCGTGCGCCTTGGCGCGCGTCACGTGGTCGTCGAGATAGTGTGCGAGCCGGCCGTCCACGTCGCGCCGCACGGCGCTCAAGAGCGCCGCGAAGGGGTTCTTGGCGATGGCCTTGGCTTTGGCCTTGGGCGGTCGCCGTGTGGGCCCGCGACGACGCGCGGAAGTCCTCGACCTCTTAGGCATTTTCCGGCAGAGCGTAGGGAGGCGCGCCGGGTCTGTCAATGGCGCACCCGAGCCTCTCTGCGCTTCTCTTTTCGCGCCATGTGTGGCCCGCTTCCGTGGGCCGCATGAGCGAGATTGGCAAGCGCAAGGACGATCACCTCGACCTCGCCATCCGTGGCAGCGTCGGGTTCCGTCGGACGACGACGCTGTTCGAAGCCGTGCGCTTCGTTCACGACGCCCTCCCCGACCTCGGCATGGACGAGCTCGACAAGAGCCTGACGCTGCTCGGGAAGCGATTGCGGGCTCCGATCTTGATCGCCAGCATGACGGGCGGCACCGAACGGGCAGCCCGCATCAATCGGGAGCTCGCGGCCTTGGCCGAGGCTCGGGGCTACGCGTTCGGACTCGGCAGCCAGCGGGCGATGCATCGAGACCCGGCGCTCGTCTCCACCTACGACGTGCGGAGCGTCGCCCCCAACGTGGTTCTGTTCGGCAACATCGGGCTCGTTCAGGCTCGCGAGATGCCGACGGTGGAGCTCGCCGAGCTCGTGGCGAAGGTCGGTGCCGATGCGCTGTGCGTGCACCTGAACCCCGCTCAGGAGTTGGTGCAACCCGAAGGCGACCGGGACTTTCGCGGAGGCCTCGCCACGCTGGAACGCTTGGTGCGAGAGCTGCCCGTTCCCATCGTGGTGAAAGAGACGGGCTGCGGCCTGTCGTCGGCGGTGGCGCGTCGCCTGCGCGGAGCGGGTGTGCGCCACGTGGACGTCTCCGGCGCAGGGGGCACGAGCTGGGTCGGGGTCGAGACCGAGCGCGGCGATCCGGCGCGCCGTGCGGTCGGCGAGACGTTCTGGGATTGGGGGATCCCGACCGCGGCGAGCGTGGCGCTGGTGGCGGGCCACGGCTTCGACACGATCTTCGCCACGGGCGGCGTGAGCTCGGGCCTCGACGTCGCCAAGGCGGTGGCGCTCGGTGCCAGCGCGGCCGGCTTGGCGCGACCCGTGCTGCAAGCCCTCGAGACGGGGGGCGTCGCCGGTGCCAACGCCTTCTTCGATCGCATCGAAGCCGAGCTCGCGACCGCCATGCTGCTGGTCGGTGCCCGAGACCTCGCGGCGCTCCGCCGCGTGCCCAAGCTCCTCGGACCCGAACTGGAAGCTTGGGTCACGCGCTCCGGTTGACGAGCGGCGCTGCTCAGACCTCGACGTGGATGGCGATCAGCCGTCCGTCGATGGCTTCTCCGTGAAGCTCGAACGTGAGAAACCCGGGTACGTCCGCCACCTCGAGGGCGACCGTCAGGTGGTCGGGCCCGGCATCCAATAGGCGATACGTCGAGTCGCGCTTCCGGTCGAGTGTCGCGAGCACGCGACTGCGACCCTGGCACAACGTGCCGTCGGCCAGGCGCAAGAGGACCTGCTCGTGCAATACGTCGCGGCGTTCGTCGTGGCCGCCCGTGACCAGCACGGCCAGGAGTCGCGCGACGAACATCTACGAAGTCTAGCCGACGCTTCCACGTCGGGCGACCGCGGGCCCGGCGATTTCCGTCACAGCAGGCCTTTCAAGCGCGGCACGATCTCGTCCACTGCGCCTTCCCCTTTGATCGAGCCTTCGATCCGGCGTTCGGAACAGCGCCCGGCGTCGTCGGGCCGGGCGAAGAGGGGGATCAGACGCGACGTGCACTGGGCTTGTCGGAGCCCGACTTCGTGCTGGTCGTGGTCGAACTCGAGGAGTCGCAGGTTGGGGAAGACGGTGTCGAGCTTGCCCGCCTGCGCCGCGTCGTGGAATCGCACGCAGGGTTCGCACCATGGCGCGCCCACGTAGACCACCAATGACTTGTGATCGCTGGCTGCCCGCGCGACCTCCTTCTGGATCCGGTCCGCGACGTTGGCGCCCGCTTCGACTTTGACGATCTCGACTTTGCCCGCCGGGGCGACCGGCGGCTCCTTCCGCGCGGGTGCCTCCTCTTCGCACGCGCCGAGGCTGGCCGGCAGAAGCACGACGAACGCCGAGAGGGTGCGGCGACAGGGGAGCATCGACACGCCGAGAGCCTATCTCAACGACCCGCCAGCGGCGACAAGGGCTCCGTGCGACGGCGCAGCGGCTTCGACGGAGGTCGGCTCGCGTGGCCTCTCGCGAGTCCTCGAGCGCTGGTGTAGGTTGCGCCTGCCATGGCGCCGAGCATGGGACCCGGGAGGCGACGCAGCGTGCGCGTGCTGCTGGTGGTCGCGTTGCTCTTCCCGGGTTGCAACTTCCTGTGCGGAAAGCGAACGGGTGTCGGTACGGTCGACGCCTCGTCGGACGAAGCGCCCGTCGGCGTCGAAGTCGTCAGCAGCGGCGCCGAGCCCAAGGTTCGCCTCGAGGTCGGGCGCTGGGCGGGCATGACCTATCAGCTTCGTACCGAGAGCGAAGGTTCGTTCGGACGCGCAGGGGATCCTCCGGTCAAGGCTCCGACCTCGGTGCTGGAGCTGCGCGTCGAAGTCGAGCGAGGAAGTGCCGATCCGAGGATCGAGGAGCGGGATGGCCGGAAGCTCCGCTTGGTGGAAGAGCGCGCGACGCTCGAGCGCATCGAGCTCCAGAATCCGAGTGTCCCTTCGGACTTCTTGGCCAAGTTGAACGCGGCGTTCGGCCTGCTCAAGGGCCTGACCACGCGCAGTTTGGTCGGCGAAAACGGCGAGGTGGTCGAGGTCACGACGGAGCACGTCGGCGGCGTCGTGCCGCCGCCCGAGATCAAGAAGATCTTGGACGAAGCGCTCGGTGCCCAGCGCTTCTTCCCGTTCCGGTTGCCGCCGGTGCCCGTCGGCCTAGGTGCCCGCTGGCGCTTCAGCGTGCCCATGGAGGCCCGGGGCATGAAAGCGATGCAGGTGGCCGACATGACCCTGGTCGGGCTCGGCGAGCAGACGGCACGCATCGGGATTCGGGCTCGCCATCAGGCTCCTCGACAAGAGGTGCCGCATCCGACCGAACCCGGGCTCAGCGCGACGCTGGTGAATCTACGGGGAGACGCCGACGGCGAGATCGTCATCGATCGGCTCACGGCCTGCATCCTCAGCGCGCGTTTCAGCAGCACCTCCTATCTCACGCTGACCTGGATGGATCCGGACGGGCACGATCAGACCGCTACGTTCCTCCAGGCGCAGGTCCAACGCATGACGGGCAGCCTGGGGGCCCCGACCGACGCCGGCGCGGACGCAGGCGACGCCGCGGTGGATGCGAAGCCCGCAGCGCACGACGCGGCGTCGACCGCACCCAGCGAAGAGGAAGACCCGACGGAGTGAGCTCAGGCGTCGCCGGCGTCGACCTGCCAGGCCTGCACCAACGCGTCGAGGAAATCGGCTTCGGCGTCGGCGAGCTCGTCGGCTCCGGCCACGGCTTCTGCGTTGCTCAAGACGTTGGCGAGAGCGGCCTTGGATAGGTGAGCTCCCAGAACCTGGATGGTCTCGTCGAGCAGGTCCGTCTGGCCGAGGAGCGGAAGCGCGTGTTCGACCACGCGGGCGGCGTCGAGCTGGGAGCCGATTTGTTGCAAGATGACCTCGAGGTAGCGCGCGATGCCCGTGACCTCGGGGTCGCTGAGCTGGTCGTCGGCGTCCGCCGCCGTGAGCATCACCAGGGCGAGGCGTGTCTCCAGCGGCACGTCACCCAGGGCCTCGATCAAGGCGCCGAACTCGTCCTCGCTCATGCTGGCGAGCTCCTGATCGAGGTCCGGCAAAATCGAGCTCGAATCACCCCAGGTCGCGTCGTCGATGTCGAGCGTGTCCACCCGCCGGATGATCCAAGAATCGCCGCCGTTGTACTCCTGGTTCATGAGGTAGCGGTACGGGATGTAGCAGTAGCCGCCGTCGCCCCAACTCGTGCCCCAGCTGTTGCGCACGATGAAGAGTTCGTCCGGATCCGAGTAGCCGACGCACAACATCGCGTGCGCACCATGGGACTCGCGCGACTCGGCGCCGCGGCCAGGCATCGGTACGAGGCCGGGCCTGCGCTGACGGTCGAACGACGCGAAGAGCTGGACGCCGAAGATGATGGGGTTGCCCTCGGCGAGCGCCTGCTTCCAGGCGTCGAGCTCGGTGGGGACCGCGGCCACGTCTTCGATGAGGAACTGCGAAGCCTCTTGGAACGCTTCGTCACTCGGGCGTTCGTTGACGCGCGCGACCTCGAAGGGCCAGGTCTCTTCCGAGCACGCGCCGTGCCGCGTGAGGCTCGTGATGGCGTCGCCGATCATCGAGCCCCCGTCCTCCGTCTCCATGCCCGCTTCGGCCCGCGCGTTGTAGTAGATGAAGAGGCGGCTCACGTCGTAGCCCGCTTCGCCGAGGTGCCGCTTCAGCAGGTACTCGTACGCGCCCGCGGTGGCGTTGGCGACGCAGCTACTCGTTTCCGCTTGATCCTCCACGGGCGTGAGGTGGGTGCGGAGGTCCACCTTCGGCGGCAAGCCTTGCGACAGCTCGTGACGTGCCGTGAAACGTCTTGCGTCCTCCGGCGGCTTGCCGGCGCGGTATCCGCAGACTCGGCGCGAGGTGCCGTCGGCTCGCTGGATCAGGAAATTCATGCTGGTCTCCGAGAGAGCGGCGGGACCCTAGTACGGAGAACCCACGAAGTCGACGCAGCGCAAGGCACTACGGCGTCACGGCGTCAGCCGAACGGGGGGACGACGAATTCACCGCCCACGGGGGGCATCAGCGCGCGTCGCATGCGGCCGTTCTCGAGCACTAGGAACACGCGCTTGGGATCGTCGAGGCTCGTGTCGAAGCGGTAGCGCACCTTGCTCGGGGCCCAGCCCTCCACCTCGAGCACGCGGACGTCGAGGCCGGGGATGCTCACGTGATCACCGACGTGGAAAGGCAAGCTCGGCGCGCGAAACATCTGGGACGTCGGGTCTTCGAACATGTGGCCCTTCTCCACGCTGAGCTCGAGGGTGTCATCCGCGACTCGAACCACGTGCTGAGGGCTCGGCGCGTTGCACAGCACGCGCCAGCGCCGGGGCATCGGGCTGCCCCGGGCGTGTCGGACGTAGGGTGGGTAGATCAAGGACGCGATCTCGCCGCCCGAGTTGATCAACACGAGCTCTTGCTGCGCGACCTCGCGGTCGTCGATTTCGGCTGCCAGGTGCTTGTGACGGATCCCGCTCACGATGCTGCGCCAGAAGATGGCGTGGTCATGGGTGAAACGGAGGGCAAACCCCAGGTGGACCGCTGCCACGGGCAGGCAAAAGAAGGCGAACGCGAGGCTCGCGACGCGGCGCCGCTCCGCGGGGTCGCCGAGGCGCGTCAGCGCATCCCACAGGATTGCGCCGATGAGGGCGCTGCCGCCGAAGCTCGCGATCAAGAGCAACCGCACCGACGGAATGGTCCCGACCAGAGGCAAGAGGCCGAGCAGGGAGCCGAGAGCCGCCGTGGCCAACAGGCGTCGTCGCCGAGGCTCGGCGCGCAAATAGGTGACGATTGCCAGCGTCGCGATGAGCCCGATGGGCACGAGCGCAGTCGCAGCCTCGGGCGCCCGCGTGAGGAGCTTTCCGTAGAACTGCTCTCCCGGCACGAGCAAGAGCTCGGTGGCGATCATGGCCGGCATTCGCAGCAGAGCTTCCGAGAAGAACTGCTTCGGTGCGTCGAACGGTCCGATGTACACCACGGAGCCCGCTGCCCCGTAGCGCAGCGTGACGTGGAGGAGCAGGTAGACGGCGGCGGGAGCCACCGCCAGCGAGAGCGCGCGGGCCCGCGCGACGCGCGGCTCGCCGCGGCCCCCGAGCTCCTAGGCTGCGGCATAGGCCAGCGCGCAAATGGCGTATTCGCCACCGGCGAGCGCTAGGCTCGCGCCGAGTAGGGCGAGCAGCGCGTCGCGCCGTCGACCGCCCTCGCGGAAGGCGAAGTACGCAGTGAGCCCGAGGGCGCCGAACGTCGCGCTGACGAGCGCAGTTCGGTTGCAGATCCAGGCGATGGGCGCGACCAGCGCCGAATCGAAGGCGAGGATCGCCGTCGCGATTCGCGCTGCGCCTTCGCCGACCCAGCGGCGCGCCAGTAGGAAATACGAAATCAAGAGCGCCACGAGCCAGAACAGCGAATGCACGTGTTGAGCGCGCGACGAGAGGCCGAGAAGCGCCTGATCGACCCACAACAGCGCGCTCGAGAGCGGGCGCAGAAGACTGAGCTTGAGCTCCGGGTGGCTCCACCAAGGGGCAATCCCCGCGTCCTGGAGCGGCGCGAGCTCGCCCGGCTTGCGTAGGAACGAGTAAAGGTCGACGGGACTTCGCGCCACAGGGTAGGTCCCGTCGACCATGGCGCGATTCAAGAAGTCGTCCGCGGCGAGCCCGGCGCCCAGCGAAGGCCAATGCAGCCAGAGCGCGCAGCCGACCAGCACCGCGAGCAGCACGACGCTCTTCGCGCTCACGCGCGGCATGTGCTCCTCGCCGCCGCCTCGCTCCTCATCGCCGGCGCCGAGCATTGTCGATTTCCCCGCCGCCGCAAGCTACATTCGCCGAAAGTGACCGGCTCGAAAGCCCGATTGCGCCTCGAGTCGTGCCCATGTTGACGCCGTTTCGCATCCTGTTCGACGTCGCGGTGTTCCGGCTGCGCCGCCTGGAAATGGCCAACCTGGGCGGCGCCGTTTCCGTGATGTTGGCGCTCGGTCTCGCCCTTCCCGAGCTCGCGTATCGCACCGCGTTCGCGTTGCTCCTCAATCTGCTCGCGTACCTCACCAACGACTATTGCGACATCGACCGCGATCTCGCTACGGGGCGGGCCGACGCCAAGACGCGATTCCTCGCCGCACACCGCCGCGCGGCGCTCCACGCGCAGATTGGGTTGGCGGCGGTTCTGGCGGTCGCCGCGCTGGTCACTCGCCCGGGTCTCTTGGTCGCGTTGGTGCTGGGCGAAGGGCTGTGTCTCTGGTACTCGGCACACCTGAAGCGCGTGGCGTTCGCCGATCTGGTGGCGATGGCAGTCTGCGGCGGCGCCATGGCCCTCGTCGCCGTGCCGCTCGATCGCCTGCTCGGGCTCGTCTTGGTGATCGAGCTCGGACTCTTCTCAGGAGCCTTCGAGCTCATCCAGGTGCTGCGCGACCGCAGCGAAGATGCCGCCGCCGGCACGCGCACCACCGCCGTGGTGCTCGGCGAGCGAGGGACCCTCTGGCTACTGCGCGGGACGATCCTGCTCGCCGCCGGCTTCGCGACGCTGGTGCTGCACCGATTCCTCGGGCCCCTGCTGCTCTTGGCCGCGCTCCTGCCCTATCGCGCCGGCGAAGCGCGGAGTCACTGGAACCGACTGCGGCTCGTGTTCGGTCTGGTCTGGCTCGGGATCGTGGTCACGACGGTGCTCGACACGCGCACCCATGGCCTCTGGCTCCAGATCGCGCAAAGCGCAGCGCTGTGAAGTCCCGCGCGCTCGCATCCACGAGCCCGCTCGGCCGCCCCGCCCCGCAGGAAGGAGTCTTCCGCGGGGCTCCAGCCCGAATGGCAAGCGGAGCTTCAGAACGTGAAGCGCGCTGCCGCGCCGCCGCCGTGCGGGGTGGCGTACGGCGCGACGTTCAGCCGCGCACGCTTCGGCGCCTTCAGCGCCGACTTCTCTTTCGCCGGCTCGGAGTCACCGCTGGTCAGGAGCACGATGCCGGTCACGCCCAACGTGATGGCGACGCCGAAGGCCATGTCGGCGATGAGCGCGTTGCGCTCGACCTTGTCGGCGTTGTCGGTGGTGGGCGTGTCGTTGAAGTCGCTCTTCGCGCCCAGGGCCTTCACGCCGAAGAACGCGCCGACGGCTGCGCTTGCGCCCGCGATGCCGAGCGTGACGTAGGCCGGCACCTTGCTCTTGGGCTGCGCCGGCTGCGCGGGCTCGCTCTTCTCGGTGGGCTCCGCGGCGGGCGGTGGGGTGTCGACCGGTGCAGGCGCCGGCGCGGCGGGACCCGCGTCCGAGGCCTTCAGCTCGAAGTTCTTGTCGACGCGCTGACCGGCCGTCACGTCGATCTTGAGCTCCTGCTTTTCGTACCCCGGGTTCGTCACCGTGATGCTGTGCGCGCCGGGAGCGAGCTTCAGGATCATGGGCGTTTCGCCCGGCTGCGCGTTGCCGTCGACACTGACGGCGGCGCCCGGCGGATTCGTCTGCAGGCTGAGCTCGCCGGTTTGCTTGCCCTTGATCTCCGAGAGCCGGGACTTGATCTGCCCGATCTTCTCGTCACCGAGCTTGCTCACCTCGGCGCTCGCCAGGAGCTTCTCCATGGCGGCCGCCGCATCTTCCGTCTTCCCCTGCTTGTCGAGGGCCAGCGCCATCCAGTACTCGGCGTGGGGGCTCGGCAAGATGTCGTGCGCCTTCTTGAAGCTCGAGTAGGCCTCCGCGTACTTGCCCGCGTTGAAGGCCTTTTCGCCCTCCTGGTAGGCCTTGCGCGCCGCGTCCCGCTTCTTTGGATCCGGCTTGGCGTCCCCGGCCGCCGCCTTCCCCTGAGCCATGGCCAGGGGCAGGGCGCTCGTCGTAGCGAGCGAGCCGGCCACCGCCAGCGCGAGAACCTTCGAAAACGAAGCGGAAATCCTGCGTGCCATGATGGTGCCTCCGGCGCCGCGGCTCTACCCGGCGCGATCCTCGGAAAGGCTAGACCTATCGCAGCTCGGGGGACAAGCCCGGTTTTGGCTATAGTGTCGTCGGCGCGGGGTTTTTTCGCTGGCATGACCTCCTTCGACAACGGATCGAGCGGCCCCGTGGCGCCGCCCAGGAACACCCTGCGCCCCCCCGAATGGAGCGCAGCGCGGGACGGGCCGCGCCTGCCGCGTCGCTCACGTTCGAGCTCCACTTCTCCGAAGCGCGCCGGTGTCGCGCCGCACGGACCGCGCGCGGAGCTCGCCCACTACGCAGCGCGAATCCGGACCGCTACCGAGCGCGAGGACACCGAGGGGGAACGCAAGGCGTGCATTGCCCTGGCACGCGCGCTCGTGACGCGTGGAACGGAGCTCGACACCGCGACCCGGCTCGCGCGGCGCGCGCTCCTGCTCGGGCACGACGCGAACCTGCGCGAAGAGCTCGAACTGGTTCGCTGCACTCGGCGAGCCGGGCCTCGCCGCAGCCGCACTGCGTCCGCTGGTCGCCGACCTCACGGGTCCGGCCGCCGCCCGCGTGCTCACTCGCATCGGCGTGTTCCTGGGGCGCGCGGGAGACGCGGCGGGGCGCCGCCGACGCTCTGTTCGATGCGGCGCGCGAAGATCCCGCCGACGCTGCTGCTGCTCCCGAGCTCCAAGCGGGTATCGGAGCGTGGGCTCCGCATGCCGTGTCGCCCGAGCGCGCGGCCGAAGGCTACCTCGAGGGCTTCCGCCGGCGCGAAGCCATGGGCGATCGCGCCGGCGCGTTCGAAGATCTGCGCGCCGTGCTCTTCGAAATGGCTCCGGGAGAGCCGGCGCCGGCGGAGCGTTTGGCGGGGACGCTCTCGGTGCGCGGCCGCACGGCCGCGGCCGACGAGGTCCTGCGCGAGCACGCCAGAGCGAGCGGAGAACGCGGCAGGGAGCGTGCATTTCCAGCCGCCTGCGCGAGGCGCTCACGGCAGGCGACGTGCCGCGCGCTCGGCGCTGCGTTCGATGCGCACCTGGAGGCCGAAGGCGAATCGGCCACCGTGGTCCTCGGCGGGCTCTTCGAACGCGCGGGGCTCTACGAGCTCGTTGCGGCTCGCTCCGAGCTGGCGCTCGCCGAGCTCTACGGAAGCGAGCGCGCTCGCGCGCGCAACGCGCTGGCAGAGCTGTACGCGGGACCGCTGGCCTCTCCGGACCGCGCGGTGGATTGCTGGATTGACGCCTGCATCTCGGTTCCGCGCGAGCCCGAGGCGCGGGCGCGCCTCGAGCAGGAGCTCGACAGCACCGGCGATGCCGCGCCGCTGGTCAGCGCGTTTCTCTCCATCACGCTGCATGGCGCCGATTCCGATCGGCTCCGCGTGGTGCCATCGCGCTGGCCGAGCTCGCCGAGACCCGTCTGCGCGATCCCGGCCTCGCGCTCTGGGCGGCCGAGCGCGCTGTCTCGCTGGGCGCGGGAGCCGAGCTCGACCTCGCAGCTCGGGTGCGCGCTGGTGCAGAGGCACAAGATCGGCGCATCGCGGAGCCTGCGTCCGACGGCGGCCCGGCGGATCCGGTCGAACGGGCCAGCGAGCTCGCGGGGATCCTGCGCGGTCGTCCCGAGCGGGATGGACCAGTACCTCGCGGTCCTCGCGGAGCTCGCCGCCCTGGACAACCGCTGGCAGCGCGCGCTCGAACGCGCGCCGCGGCGCGCGGGCCGGATGGAAGAGCTCGAGCGTGCTCGAAGCCGCCCTGGAGCCGCACCGAAGGTGCCGAACGCGATCGCGTCGCCCTGGCGCTCTCGGCCCTGTACCGCGCGCGGGGTGACGAGCGGCGTGCCCTGGCTGTGCTCGAGCCCCTGGTGGGAGCCCCGGGAACCCACGCGGCCTTGTGCGCTTTCGTGCTGGTGCTCGCGGCTCGTCGCGAGGAAGAGACTGTGGGCTCGCGCGATCGCCCGACCCGCCGCGCCCATGAGCTCTTCGGTGCGCGCCGTCATGCTCGCCGTGGCCGCCGAGGCGCTTGCCTCGTCGGGCGACGTCGACGCGGCGCGCGAAGCCGCCGAGCAAGCCACGCGCGCGGACCCGTCGCAAGCACGGCCCGTGGGGGTCCTCGCCACCATCGCTCTGGCGCGGCCGCCGGACCGCGAAGTGGCGGAGGCTCTCGAGCGCGCCATGGGGTTCATCGTCCCGCGCGCGCAGCTGCGTGAAGCGCTGGCGGTCGCCCACGAGAAGTTGGGCGATCCAGCTCTCGCATTGGTCTTCACCCAGCGCTGGCTCACTCTGCGTCCGGGCGACCCCCACGCCATCCGTACGCTGCTCGGTCGCGTCACCGAGTCGGGCGATGCGCAGCGCATCGGGGACGCCTTGTCGTGGCTCTTGTCCCAGCCCGAACCTTTGAGCGACCTCGCGCCGAGCTTGGCGGCGGCGCTCCTGCGCCTTTCGGAGCTCGACCCGGCCCGCGGGGCCACCATGGCGCGGCGAGCATTGGACGTGCTCGGTCCGAAGTCCGAAGAGCTTCGAAGCGCCGTGCTGGCGGTGGCCGACGCGAACCAAGAGCCGGGCCTCGCCCTGGCGCTCTTCGAGCGCACGTTGGCGGTTGGGGCGGAGTCCAGCTCCCGCGTGAGCATGTTGCTCGAGCTCGCGCTGCGGCGCCGAACGGTGGGTGACGCCGACGGAGTGGCGCGCGCGCTGGCCCACGCCGTGGCCGAGGCGCTTCGGGGCGGAGGTGCTCGCGCTGCTCGGAGACGCGCCACCCGCGCGGAGCTCCGATGGCGAGCTGTCGCTGCTCGAAGCGCGAGCGGAGGCGCTCGCGAAGATCGACGACGCCGACGTCGAGATGAAGACGCGTGCGTATCGCGATCTCGGCGCGGCGCGTTGGGATCTCGCGGGGGACACCCACGGGGCGCTCCTCGCGTGGCGCAAGGCGAGCGAGCTCGACCCGCTGCACGGGCCGCAACGTCTGGCGCGAGACCTGGTGAGCTTCGCAGGTTACTCCGAAGCCCTGAAGTACCTGGAACAGATGGCGGCGGGACAGGCGGAGTCCAGAGAGCCGCTCGCGCTTCTTGGGTGTGGCCTCGACGGCGGCGCTCGGGGCAGGCGAAACCCGCGAAGCGCTGCGCTTCGCGGTGGAGGCGCTGGAGCTCGATGCGTCGCACGCCGACGTGCTCGCCGTCGCAGAACGCGCGGCGAGCGGCGACGATCTCGACACTCTGGAGAGGCTGTACGAGAAGCTCTCCGACGCCGCGCTCGGCAGCTACGGCGAGCGTGCGGTTCACTACCGGGCGGCGCGGCAGTTCGAGCGGCGGGGTGAAGTCTCGCGGGCGCTCGACCACGCGCTCCGCGCCTTCCAGGCGGTGCCCGCCGAAGGCGTGACCTTCGTCTTGATGGGGCGCCTCGCCGAGCGTGCGGCCGGTGGTCGCGACGTGGTGCAGACGCTGTCGAAGGTCGCCGAGAGCGCTCGCGAACCCCTGGACGTTCGGGCCGGCTGGCCAGCGCGCGGCCGCGTTCGGCGGGGGCGACGAAGAGCACCCGACTGCGCGTCGACGTGCTGCTCCGCGCGCTGTCGGTGCGGCCAGAGCCCCGCTGCTCCTGTCGCTCGGACAGAGTGCTGCGCGAGCTCGGGCGCTAACCCTGAGTACCGCGACATCGGTACGCCCCGCTTCGAGCGCGCGCTCGCCGCACTTCTGCCGCGGCTCGAGGGTCCCGATGGCGCACGCACCGCGCTGGCGGCCGCCAGCGTCGCGCTCGATCTCGAGCTCGGCGGACTCGCGGTCCAGGCGCTCGAACGCGCCATCGTCTGCGACGCGGACGTGGAGTGGTACGGCGAGCTCGTGGAGCGTGCTGCCGAGCTCGGCCGGCAGCGGGAAGCGTGCGCCGCGCTCCTCCGCTACATTCTGGAACGGAGCGCAGACAAATACGGCAACGTCGGCCGGCATCTTCGCTCGAGCTCGGCGCCCACATCGCGCTCGGTCGACGACGGCAATACGGCCGCCCGGCTGCTCGTCGCCGCGGCGGAACGTGACCCGGACGACACCGACCTCGGACGGCGCGCCGCCTTGGCAGCGGAGCTCGCGGGAGACGAGACGCTCACCGGTCGCATCGCCGCCCACGTGCCGACGTCGGAGCGCATCGGCAGTCTGCTCGAGGCCGCGGCCCAGGCCGAGAAGGCCGGCGACTCCGTGCTCGCCATCGAGGCCCTCGAACGGGTCGAGCACGAGCCCGCCGCGGCTGCCGAGGCCCGCCGGCGCGCACGCGCACGCGCTTGCGCGAGCTCTACGGGCTCACGGGCAACTACGACAAGCTCGAAGAGCTGCTCGAAGCCGAAATCACCTCCGGCGAGCTCGGCGGCGCCGCGTTGGCCCGAGCCGGGCGTGATCTCGCCGCGCTCCTGGCGACTCGCGGCAAGCTCGAGCGCTCGCTCATCGCGCTCGAGCGGACGCTGGGCAGCGTGCCCGACGATCTCGGGCTCTTGGAAGACCTCGCCACCCTCGCCAACCAGGCGCGCGACCAGCGCCGCCGGGCGTTCGCTCTGGCCAAGCTCTGCGACCTCTTGAACGATCGCGCGAAGGCGCGCTACCTGCGCGAGCTCGGTCCGTTGCTCGAAGAGATGGGCGACGATGACGGTGCGACCAGCCGCTTCGTCGAGCTCTCGGCGCTCGAGCCCAACGACGTGGAGGCTCTCGCGGCGCTGGAGCGCGCGGCGGAGAAGCGGGGAGACTACGAGCGTGCGGTGGCGCTGCTGGCGAGGCGGGCAGCGCTGGCGACCCGCGTCGACGACGTCCGGCGCGTGCGCCTGCGGCGCGCCACGCTGCTCGAGG
Source organism: Polyangiaceae bacterium (assembly GCA_046351435.1). Taxonomy (GTDB): domain Bacteria; phylum Myxococcota_A; class Polyangia; order Polyangiales; family Polyangiaceae; genus JADJKB01. Next base: position 80,091 of record JAXLYN010000010.1, on the reverse strand, counting down.
AGCGGCTCGGTCGGGCCGATGAAGCTCGCAACGAGCTCGAGGCCCTGCTCGCTGCGACCGGAGATCACCTTTCGGTGTTGCGCGTGCTGGCGGACCTGCACGAGTGGCTCGGCGCACCGCTGCGTGCTGGCACCTCTCTGGATGCGTGCCAGCGCGGTGACCACCGACCGGAGCGAGGCCGCGGACCTGCTGCGGCGGGTCGGCGTTCCTGGTCGGCGGCGACGTGGATGGCGCGCGACGCGTCCTCGAAGGCATGGAGGCCTGGGCCGCCTCCAGCGAGCTGGTCGAGCTCGCGGTGGAAGTGGAGCGTCGCGGCGACGACCACCGCGCGCTGGCTCAGGCGCTGGAAGAGCTCGGTCACCGTGCGCGATTCGAAGCGGCAGGTGGCGCTCTGGGTCGAAGCGGCGCGGGCTCACGATCGCGTGCATCTCCACATCGTGCTGGCGGCGGCGGAACGGGCGGCGGAGCTCGCGCCCACGTCCGGCACGCCACAGATCTTGGCGCGTTGGCTCGGAATACCGTGCGCGGCCCGACCACTCGCGAGCAGGCGCGCCTCGCCGTCGCGCGACTACGCGCCGTCGACGACGCGCTCACGCGATCCGAGGCCGAGCTTCGCGGATTCCTCATCGCCGAGGCGCTCGACAGCGCCGTCGGGACCGGTGCCGGCATGCGCGAGCTGATGAAGCTCTCGGCGGAGCTCGGCGAGTCGCCCTTGATCTCCCTTGGCGTGGCCGAGCGCCTGAGCGAAGGTGGCGAGCACGAGAAGAGCCTGGCCTTCTTCGAGCGCGCGCTGGCGGGCGACCTGCAAGGGGTGCGAAACCGCGGTCGCGTCGCCATCTTGGCCGCCGACGCGGCGCGTGAAGTGGGGGATTTCGCGCGCGCGTTCGACTTCGTGGGGCTGGCCGCGACCGAGCCGGTGTCGCGCGAGGCCGCGCTCTCGCTCGCCAACCAGCTCCGCTCCGAGCAGCTCGCGCTCGAGATCGCGCGTGAGCGCGCGAGTGAGCGCAGGGACGCGCCCCTGGTGAAGCGCACCGACACCGATCCGAGCTTCCCTGGCATCGAGCCGGTGCCTCACACGCAGCCGCTGCCGGCAGTCGTGAAGACCCCAAGCGCGGTGCCCAGGAAGCCCTCGAGCCCTGCACTCGAACGGCCCGCGAGTGTGGTGCCCCACAAGCCGCCGAGCGCTGCGCCCGACCGCTCCGCGTTCGAACGACCTCCGAGTCCCGAGCCCGTGCTGCCCGAGCGTCCCGCGAGCGCCGCCCCCGAGAAGCCCATGAGCGCCGCGCCCCCCAGCGTGGAACGCTCTCTGCCGGGCGCTGCTCGGGGCGCGCCGAGCGCGCGACCGGACACCACGTACCGCTCCGCAGCCCCCCCCGATCACGTCCTCACGCCCGACGCCCCGGCGGTGGCACCGAAGAGCGCGCGCCCGTCGCCGGGGGCAGTGCCGACTCCGGTCATCCAGAGCAAGCCGTCGGAGGCACCGCCGCCCGTCGAAGCGCGTGTCGACATGCCGCCGGCTTCGCTCCGCCGCGTCTCGGGGACGTTCCCTGCCGCCAGCGCCATGGAGGCCGAGCTCCTCGACCGGTTGGTGAAGGGCTCGCTGGACGCCGGCCTCGAGCTCGTGCGCCAGCTCGAAAACCGGCGCAGCCGCTCCCACGACTTGGTCGCGGTCTGCCGTCGCATCGCCGCGCTGGCGCCCGGCGACCGCGAGCTCTTGCGCCAGCTCTACGTGGCGGCGCTGGCCGACAAGAACCACGTGTACGCGCGCGCCGTGGAGCACGTGCTCTCGCTCTACGACCCCGGGGTGGACGCAGCTCCTCCGCCCAACCTGAACGAGCAGCCCGAAGACCCGGTGCGCTTGCGCTCGCTCTTGTTCCGTGACCTGGCGAGCCCCGTCATCGAAGCGCTGTCCCTGGTATGGGAGAGCGCGAGCCACGTCTTCCGTCGTGACATGGCTGCCTACGGCGTGACGGGCCTCGAGCGCATCCAGCTCAACGCGCCCACTCCGCTCGCCAAGACCTACACGGGCGCGGCGCGCATCCTCGGGCTCACGCGCACGCCGCTCTTCCAGCGTCGCACGTCCGGGTCCATCACGCTCGGCGTCGCGCTCTTGACGCCGCCCGCCGTCATCGTGTCCGGCGACGTGTCACGCGAGACGCCGGAGCTCCGCTACCACATCGGAGCCATGCTGGTGGCCGCGTTGCCGGAGCACGTGCTGCTGTTCGGTAGCAACGAGGAGCAGGCGCGTTCGATCCTGAAGGGCATGCTGCTCGCGTTCGGCCCGCCCGAAGAGCACCGCGCCGAGGGCGCACAAGCGGCGAGCCTCGCCGAGGTGCTCTGGGAGCGAGTGCCCGCCCGTGCGCAGCGCCGGCTGCGCGAGATCTGCCACGAGCCGGGTGGCATCGACTACGAGACGGCGATGGACGCCGCACGCCGTGCCGCGCGTCGCGCTGGGCTCTTCGTCTCCGGCGATTTGGCCGTCGCCCTCCGCCAGACCTGCCGGCAAGAGGGGCTGCCCGTCGAGGCCGTGCTCGCGCCCGGCAGCCTCGCCAAGCTGGTCGCCGAGAGCCCCGCCATTGCGGACCTCGTGCGCCTCGCCACCAGCTCCGAATACGCGGCAGCCCGCTGGCAAAGCACTCGGGCGAGCAAGCCCATGGGAGCGAGCTAGACTGAGGTGCATCGAGGCCATGTCGGAACCGTCGGCAAACGCGACACGGTTGTCACACCCGGACGCGGTGCGCCCTGAGCGATCGCGGCGATCGGCCTGGTTTTCCCGATTGGCACACCTATCGCTACTGGTGGGGGTCGTGGCCCCCATGAGCTCCGCCTGCATCGTCTCCGATCCGGCGGAATACGGCGTCGCCAAGCAGACGCCCCCGTTCCTCGACGCCACCGCTGCGGCGCCGAGTGTCCTCCACCGAAAAGACGTCGCGTCGAACCAGACCTTCCAGGTCACGGTGCCGTTCCGCTCCGAAGACGTCGGCGACGAGATCGTCGCGCAGCTCTTTCTCGACTACAACACCGACGGCGAGTTCTTGCTCCGGTTCGAGCAGGTGCCCCCCGGCAAGTTCGAGGAGCAGCGCACCATCGACATACCGTCGGTGAGTTTGAGCAACACCATCGTCGACCCGGGCTGCTACGTGATGACGTTGGTGGTCACTCACCGCAGCAATTTGAACGCCGAGAACCGCCCGGTCGATCCCCAAGACACCAGCATCCTGACTTGGATCATCAACTTCGACGACGACGGCGAGAACCGGGTGAACGGATGCCCCAAGGCGGGAGGCGTCAACTGATGCGCGCGCTCGCGGTCTTCGCCACGCTCGTGCTCGCGGCTCTCGGCAGCGGCTGCTCGGTGCAGGCTCTCGAAGACACTTCGTTCGATCCGACCAAGAACCGTTGCAGCGCCGACAGCGAGTGCGGAGACGGCACGTGCGATCAAGAGCTCGGGCTCTGCCGTGCGAGCCAAGGGCAGTTCGCCAAGGTCCTGTTCGAGGTGACGCCGCCTTCCAACGTCGACCACTACGGTGGCCTCTCGTTCCTCATGCCCGAGGAGCTGGCCAGCGGCGGCGGTGACTTCGACCTCGCGCTGGGCGTCGTGAGCAAGGTCACCGGAACGGTGCAGGCGAACCAGCAGGCCTACCCCAGCGCCTGCAGCACGACGTACGGTGCGGCCAACGCCGACGCGACGCCCCAGGTCGAGCTCACCTTCACCTCCACCACGAACATTTTGGGGCTCCCTGCCCAGCAGTACTCTGCCAAGACGCAATACAACGACAAGACGGGGGAGTTCGACTTCGAGCTCTGGTTGCCGGCGGACGAATACGACGTCTACGTGCAGCCCCCGGCCGACGCGACCACCATCAACCCGGGCTGCACGGTGGTGCCGCAGCTCCGGCGCCACATCCAGGTCGCGTCGGGCGACGTCGCGCTCGCCATTCCGCTCCAGACGCCCAAGCTCCTGAGCCTCGAGGTCGTCGTGCCCGGCTTGAACGCCGTGGACAAGAAGCCCCTCGTCGGCTGGAGCGTGGCGGTGCTCGACCCTACGACCGGCAAGGTGCTGTCGACGCCCGTCGAGCTCGCGTACACGCAAGATCCCAACGACACCCAGAACCAGCACTACTTCGCGAGCATCGAGTACTCCGAAGCCATCGACAGCCCTGCGGGCATCGGCAAGGAGCTCGTGCGCATCAGTCCGCCGGAGGGCGACGACAAACCCACGCTCGTGCTCGAGCGCGCCGCCCTCGAGCTCTTCACGCCCGGCTCGGCCAAGATCGAAGCCCAGAAGCAGCTCTGGCCCGAGCCCGTGCAGCTCGACCAGATCAGCCTCTTCGGTTCCGACGGCGAGCCCTTCACCAAGACGGCGGCCGCGCGCTTCGTGTCGACCAAGCTCGAGCTCACGAACAGCGGCACGCAGAGCGGTCTCGCGTTCTTCGAGAAGACGGTCCAGATCGCCGACGGCATCGCGACCAAGGTCCAGCTTCTGCCCGGCGAGTACGACGTCTACGTGGCGCCGCCGGCTGGCTCGGGCTTCGCGACCACCAAGACCAAGCTCACGGTCGGCGCCAAGATGAGCGATCAAGGCGGCAAGAGCGTGACCCTCGAGCTCGAGAGCGACGTGGGCGGCAGCGTGCTCACGCCCGGTGGCGCCAAGGCCGCTGCCGGCGCCGCGGTGCAAGCGGTCGCCTCTCCGGCGACGGCGAGCCCCCTCGCCATCGCAGTGGGCGCCGTGCCGTTCATCCCCAAGGCGACCTCCGGCCTGGTCGAGGCCTCGGGGCAGTTCTCCCTCGAAGCGGATCCCGGCACCTTCGACTTCTCGATCCGTCCGTCCGAAGGCACCGGCTTCGCCTGGCTCGTGCGGCCCAACGTCGAGGTGCAGAGCGGAGTCCACGATCTCGGCAGCATGCTGCTCCCGCTCCCCGTGGTGTATTCCGGCCTCGTCACCGTGCCCGGCGCCGAATCGAACCTTCCGGTTCCAGGGTCGCTCATCCGCGCGTTCGTCTACCTGAACGACAGCGGGTACACGGAAGACCGCGCGGGCGCGAAGGCCGTGGTGCAAGTCGCCGAAGGCCGCGCCGACGAGACCGGGAAGTTCCGCCTCTTCCTGCCGGCGCACCTGAACTGAGGCGGCGCGCCGGACCCGGGCCGACCCCGGAGAGCCCCGCGCACCCGGCTGCGTTCTCGGCCAAACGGGTGAACCAGGTGGTTCTGCCGCCCTCGTTGTAATAGTCTTCTAATTGTGAAACCCGGGCCGCTCGCACCGGTGGGCGAAGCGCAGCCTGGCCCCAACCGGCCGGGTCAGGCCGAGCTCGCGGCCGCGCTCCACGAGGTTTCCAACGCGCTCACCGTGGTGCTCGGCTGGCTCGACATCGCGAGCGAGCGCGCCGAGCCGGGCGCAACCCAAGACGCCGTCGACGTGGCTCGCACGTACGCGACGCTCGGCCACGGTCTCGCGCGCCGCGCCATCGGAGCCGGCGCAGACGCCACTGAAATCGAAAAGAGTGCGTCGGGCATCGCGCGCGCTGCGGTTTTGGGCGTGACCCCTTCGGCCGATCGCAAGCGCGTCGCGCTGCGCTTGGAGACCTCCACCGGGCTCGACGACTGGGTCGCCGACGGCGACGCCGCGCTTCGGGTCGTCTTGAACCTGCTCTTGAACGCCGTCGCTTTCTCGCCCGCCGGAGCCAACGTCACGCTCTCGCTCTCGTCCACCGACGACGGCGTCGTCTTCCGGGTGTCCGACGAGGGCCCCGGCATCGAAGCCGAGCGCGCTGCGACTCTGTTCATCGCGCCCGAATCCACGCGCCCCGGTGGCAGCGGCATCGGCCTGCGCCACTCCGCCGAGCTCGCACGCGAGTGCGGCGCCGAGCTCGTGCTCTCACGCCCGGGGCCGGGCGCCTGCTTCGAGCTCCTCTGGCCCCACAGTGAAACCAAGAGCGGCGCCCGTCATCCCCCGGTCCCCGTGCGTCTCGAGGGCGCCCGCGTCCTCGTGCTCGAAGACGACCCCGCGATCCTCGGGCTAATCGAGCTGGCGCTCGAAACCCGCGGCGCCAACGTGGTCGCCATCACGACCCGTGACGAGCTCGAGGCCTTCGACGCCACCACGGGCCTCAGCGCAGCCTTGTTCGATCTGTCGCCCATCGCCGACGACCCGACGGCTGCGCTCGAGACCCTGCGTGCCCGCGTCGGCAGCGTCCCCCTGGTGCTCATCAGCGGCTCGCCGAACGGCGTGCCCGACGTCCTCGAACGCGAGGTTCACGCCTGGGTTCGAAAGCCCTTCGAGATGGGCGAGGTGATCGAGGTGCTGCGGACTCTCCTCGGCCCGGAGCGCTGAGCCAGCCATTTTTCGGCCCTTTGCGTCGGCGAGCGAGAGCCATCTTGACTTTCCCGCGGCGCCGCCTAGTTTCCGGGTCCCCACGCGAAGGTGGCGGAACTGGCAGACGCACTAGCTTGAGGTGCTAGCGGGGTAACTCCCATGGAGGTTCAAGTCCTCTCCTTCGCACTGAACGATCTCGATGGCTTGCGGCGCGCGCGAGAAGAGCTCGCGCCGTTGAAGACCGACCTTCCCCGAAATTCACCAAGCTCTTCGTCTCAGCGGCAAGCGCGGCGCTGAGACGAGAGTGCTCAGCGGGCTTTCGCCTACCGATACCCCTCGAGCCGCCCCCTCACGTTGGCGGCGTGCTCCGGGCTCGAGCGGAGGCCGCGGGCGGTTCGCTCGATCTGTCCGCCGGCGAGGCGTGCGTCGAGCCAGCTCTCGACGAAGCTCGGGGCGTAGCCGCCGGTGGTGACTTCGCCGTCGCCGAGCGCGATCAGCTCGGGGTAGGCATCGAGGAACTCGCGAGGCTCGCCCACCAGGTGCGCGCGTGCGTAGAGGTCGAACAAGACGTCGTAGACCAAGTGCGAGGTCGCGTCGGCGTGGAGCGCGAAGTAGCCCTTCTCGCTGGCCACGGCCCGGAGCAGAGCGCGGAGCTGCGGCTCGAGGGCACGGGTCTCCGCGCTGGCGTCGAGCAGGCCGCGGAGCGCCGTCGAGAACGAGCCCTTGCCGAGGGTTTCGAGCACCCGCGGCAGGTCGTCTTCCGCGGTGTCGAAGAGCTCGGGGTCCTGAAGGGCGCGCACGAAGCTCTCGAAGTTCGGGGCCAGGGGCGTCACGCGAAAGTCGCGCTCCTGATCGACGTGTACGACGCGGGGCTCGCCGTTCGGGTCGAGCTCGCGGTAGTCGAGCATGATCATGTCGTGGCCCGCGGATGGGCAGTCGCAGATGCAGATGCCGAATCGGGGGTAGCCCCACGACTCTTGCATGAACGTGCTCCCGAGCTCGCCGAGGAGCGAATACGTCTTCGTGCGTCCGATGCCGAGGAAGCCCGTGACGGCCACGTGGTCTTCGGCCCAGCTCGTCGCTGTGTCGGTGGGGCAGCGCGTCTTGCTCGGGACGCCCCCGTTTTGGACCTTCATGAACTCCACGTAGGAACGCGGAAGCGGGAAGCCGAGCTCGGCTTCCACCGAAGCCACGAGCTCGGGCGTGAGGGGCTCCTCGACGTAGCTCTTCGTGGCGTATGCGGACTGCTTCCAGAACTCGTCGAACGCGAAATCTTCGAACATGGGGCGCTCTCCTACAGGACCGTTCACACAGGGGCGGCAGAAGTCGGTTCAGCGTGCGTGTTTCGCGCGCCTCCGGAACCAGACCATGACCCCGGCTCCGCCGAGCACGAGGCCGAGGGCGAGGCTGCCCAAGACGAGGTAGCCCGTGAAGCCCGGGACCAGCCGGAGTCCGCCGGGCTCGCAAGCGTTGTAGTTGTCGTAAAAGACGTATCCGGCTTTCTGCGCGGCCTCGCGGCAGGCCCGGTCGCCGCCGGCGCAGCGCGTGGAGTTCCCGCTGCACGTGCGCCGCGCGAAGTCGGCGTAGGGGGGCGGCGAAACATCCATGCTGCCGAGCCAAGACCGCTTGGCCGCGTGGGTCAATCGGACTCGAGCCCGAGCCTTCGGGCCGGAGCGGCGGCGCGATCGGCCACGAGCTCGGCCAAGCGTTCCGGAAGCGCGGCGTCGAGCTCGCCGAGTGCCTTGGCGAAGTCGGCTGCGCTTTCGAAGCGCTCGTCCGGATTGCGCGCCAGGGCGCGAGCGACGGCGCTCTCCAAGACCGCTGGGACGTCGGGCACGAGCGCGCCGAGCCTTGGGATCTCTGCGTCGGCGATGGCCAAGAGGGTCGCGGCCTCGGTCGCGCGCGCGAACAACCGGCGCCCGCTGACGAGCTCGTGGAGCACGATGCCCATGGCGAAGACGTCGGCGCGGCGATCGACCGCTCCACCACGCAGAGCCTCGGGCGCGAGGTAGGCGAGGGTTCCCCGCGTCGCGCCCGGCTCCCGCGGACCGAGCCGTCGGCTGGTTGCGAGCCCGAAGTCGAAGAGCTTCACGGCGCCCGCGCGCGACACGAGCAGGTTCTTGGGGCACACGTCGCGGTGCACGACACCGAGCGGACCGGCGTCGTCGGCCAGCTCGTGGGCGGCGTGGAGGGCGTGGAGCGCGCCGATGCCGATGGCGAGCGTAGCGTCGATCGGCAAGGAAGAGCCCGCTGATCCCAACGCTTCGACGGTGGTCCCGGGCACGTATTCGAGCACGAGGTAATGGGTCCCGTGCTCGTGTCCCTTCCCGAGGGTGCGCACGACGTTCGGGTGCCGGAGGGCGAGCCCGAGCTCGGCCTCGTGTTCGAACATCTCGACGTGAGCCGCGTCCGCGGCGAGGTGAGGCAGGAGCAGCTTCACGAGCACCCGACCGGACGTTCGAACCATCGGGCCCGAGCGCCAGGGCAACTCCGACATGCTCCCGAACGCCAAGTGCTCGGCGACGAGGTAGGGACCCACGCGGCGAGCGGGCATCGTGCCTCGCCTCAGAGCGAGAGCGCTTTTTCGAGATCCTGGAGCATCGCCACGCGCCAGCGCGTGACCGGACTCGTGCCGTCGAGAAGAGCGCGGGTCTCTTCGAGCACCTGCGTGAGGCCGAAACGGAAGACGGCCGGGTCGCTGGTGGGCGTGCCGCCGGAGACCTGTTGCGGGAGCCAGGCGGTCATCTGATCCGTCTCACCCGTGAGCAGGGCTTCGAGCGCTGCCATCCCGAGCCTGCCCCCGACCATGCGGTCTTGGTAGCTCGGGTTGCCACCGCGCACCAGGTGCCCGAGCACCGTCGCGCGCACGTCGACGCCGGGCAGATCGCCTTTGAGCTCGTCGTCCACCAGGCGCACCAGGCGGGTGCAGGGGACTTCGACTCCTTCCGCCTTGATGATGAGGATGCGGCGTTTTCCCTTCGGTCCGGAGAAGCCGCGGCGCACCAGGTTCGCCACGCGGGTGACGAGCTCGCCTTCGTTCTTGCCCTGCTCGCGGAACAAGATGCCGTCGGCGCCCACGGCGACGGCAGAAGCCATGGCGAGGTAGCCCGAGTGGCGCCCCATCACTTCGACGATGAACGCGCGTCGGTGGCTGCGAGCGGTGTCGCTGATCCGATCGCAGGACTCGACGATGATGTTGAGCGCGCTGTCGACGCCGATGGCAGTGGAGGTGCAGCCGACATCGTTGTCGATGGAGGCCGGAACGCCCATCACGCGTACGCCGGTCTCCTCGGCGAGCTTGTGCGCGCCGGTGAGCGACCCGTTGCCGCCGATCACGATGAGCCCGTCGATGCCATCCAGGCTCGCGGCGGCGAGCTTCCGGCCTTCCGGGGTCACGAAGCGCGACGAGCGCGAGCTCCCGAGCCAGGTCCCCCCGAGGTTGCCGGCGAGAGCGAGCTCGGGGGTCGTGACCAGCGAGCCGTCGGCGAGGCGCTCCGTCAGCGGCCTCACGCGACCGTCGATGAGGCCATCGTAGCCGTCCTCGACCCCGATGACCTCGATGCCCTTGAGTCCGGCGACCTTGGCGATGGTGCGGAGCGCGGCATTCATGCCCGGTGCGTCTCCACCCGATGTCAGTACGGCGATCCGGCGCATGTGGCGATCCTCCCGGGACCGGAGTTTTGCACATCTCGGCTCGGGCCCGTACCCACTCGGTGTGCGCCCGCGTGGGCGGGAACTTGGCCGAGAAAACCCGCGGTGAGCGCCTCGGTGCGTGACCGGCCCGCGTTCGCTCGGACCCGGGCCCCGTGCGCCGATGATATAGTTTTCGGCGGTGTCCCGGATCTCGACGCCCTTTCCGGCGCGCGTAGGCTACTACGAGCTGCTCGCCCCCATCGGTGCGGGCGGCATGGCCACCGTGTACCTGGGCGTGTCGACGAGCACGAGCGGGGTCTCGCGTCACGTCGCCGTGAAGATGATCCACGGCACGGCGGACGCCGACAGCCAACTCGCGCACGACCTCCTGAAGGAGGCTCGGCTCGTGGCCCAGATCCGCCACCCCAACGTCGTACCGGTGCTCGACGTGGGCGAAGATCCGAACGGCCTGTTCCTCGTGATGGAGTACATCGAAGGGGACAACTTCGCGGCCTTGCGTCGCGCGGCCAAGCGCGCCGGTGAGACCATCCCGGAGCCCATCGCGCTCCGCATCGTCACCGACGCGCTCGCCGGACTCGCGGCGGCCCACGATCTGAAAGACGCGAACGGCGCGAGCTTGGGCGTCGTGCACCGAGACTTTTCGCCCCACAACATCATGGTGGGTACCGACGGGGTGAGCCGGCTCACCGATTTCGGCATTGCCAAAGTGGCGTACACCGGCGGCCACACGCGTACCGGCAGGATCAAGGGCAAGATCGCCTACATGGCGCCCGAACAGGCGCGCGGCGGGAAAGTGGATCAGCGCTGCGACGTCTGGGCCGCAGGCGTCGTCGCCTGGGAGGCCGTGGTGGGCGAGCGCCTCTACGACACCGACGACGAAATCGGCGCGTTGCTCCGCATCGTGAACGAAGACCCACCGCGGCTGCGGGACGCGCGGCCCGATCTTCCGCCCGAGCTCGACGAGGCCATGCACTGGGCGCTGACGCGCGATCTGCCGCTTCGTTGTCCAAGCGCCGACGCGCTGCGCAGGCGCTTTCTGTCTGCCTCGCGCATCGCCGACACGGCCGAAGTCGCCGAGTTCGTGCGGCGCATCATCGGTCCGAAGCTCATCGACCGGCAGGCCCGCATCGAGAAGATCCGCCGGCGCCGCGGCCACGTGGACGCGCCCGCGACGGCCGAACGGTCCGGGTCTCTGCCCGCGTTCGATCTGGTGTCGGACGCGTTTTCCGAGCCGGCGGAGACCTCGGAGCGCGAGGAGCGGCCGGCCACGAGCCGCGAAGACACCACCGGCGCGACCATCGCCTGGAAAGAGCAGGCCGAGTCGGGCGGCGCGCCGCCGCCCGGGGGCGTCATCACCGGCTCCGTCGAGCGCAGCATCGCGGGCGTGCTCGCCGACCGCCGAAAGCGCGCGGCCATCATCGGCGTCGCCAGCGGTCTCGGGATCGGCGGTGTGCTGATCAGCGTGATCTTCATCGCCGTCGGATCGCGCTCGGCGCCGAACGAGATCCCCGCCTCGAGTGCGCCGCCGGCGAGCCTGGTGCCGCTGGCGTCGACGCCGGCAGCGGCCCCGCCCGGCGACCCGCCACCACCTGCGACCGCCATCGAGCCGAAGGATCAGCCCTTCACCATCAAAGCCAACGGGGACATCGCGTCGCTCAAGGTCGGGAGCGATCTCATGCTGATCAAACCGCCCACGAGCGACGTCGGCCTGGCGGAGCGACCGAAGGCCGGCGTCGCCATCGAGGCGGTGGCCGCCGATGGTCGGCGCGCGCGGAGCACGATCCCCGAGCAAGGGGATTCACTCACCCTGGATTTCGGTCGGCGCCCGGTTTCGGGCGGGAACGTCAAACCGAGCTCGCCCTTCGCCGACAACCCGTACAAAAAGAAGTAGCAGGCGCCCCGAGGAGCGGTCGCGCGGGTCGATCGCCGGCGGTCTCTCTAGCGATAGTCGCGCAGCATCTTCTTCAACTCGAGCTGATGACGCTCTTCGTTGCCGATCATCGTGCGCGCGAACTCCTCGAGATAGATGCTGCCGTTCTCGACGCACGAGAGCAGCTCTTTGTAGAGCTTCACCGCGTCGAGCTCGTGGTTCAGGCTCTCTTGGAGCAGCGCTTGCGTCGAGTGCTGGTGGGTCTCTTCGAGCGGTGCGATGCGCATCGAGGGGTGCCCCTCGAGCCCGGTCAGGAGCTCACCGACCTGTTGAGCGTGGAGCAGGGACTCTTGGGCTTGCGCCTGCATGAAGGCCACGATCGGGATCCGGTTCGGCCCGTTCACCATCAGGGCGTAGTGCGTGTAGCGCACGACGCCGGCGAGCTCGTGCTCCAGGATGGAGTTCAGGATGGTGGTGGTCTTCGTGACGTCGATTTCGCGCAGCGCCATGGGGGAAGTAGGGTGACGATCCCCCGCCGAGTCAAGCCACCCGCGCGCGATCCGCGTCGATCAGTCGTCGGAGCTCGCGCGGGCGCGTGGTTCCGCCGAGCTGCCGGTCTTCGCGACCCCGGGCCCCTCGGCTTCGGGCGCCGTCGCCGGGGCGGCCGCGAGATCCCTGGCGATCTCTTCGAGATCGGCCGCCGCGAGGCCTGGCGAGAGGCGCTGGATGCGGGCCTCGAGGGCCGCGGTGCCGAAATAGGGCAGGGAACAGGCGACGTGGATGAAGCCGATGGGCTCCATGCGGCCCTCTTCGAAGATCCCGAGGCACAGCCGGAAGCGCCCTTTGTCGATCACCTCTTTGCACGAGCGGCAGCGTGCGCGACCGCTCGAGGCGCGCTCGGCGCGGAGGAGCCGAGCACTCCGCGGAAAGGCCGCAGTGAGCGCGGCCTGGCTCTCCAGGAAGTCGCGCTCCGGGAGGTCCGGGTGATTCGCCAGCAGGGCTGCGAACTTTTCCCCCCTCACGCAAGCGCCGCAGGCGAGGTGGAACCAGACGACGGCCTCGCCCTCGGCGTAGGCGTTCGGGATCGACTCTCCGAAGCGCTTCTCGCCCTTGCCAATGTTTTCCCCACAGCTGCGGCAACGCGCACGCCCGCTCGTCGCTGCCTCGATCCGGTCGGTCACCGCGAAATGGAACGGCGTCCGGCGAGCCGCGGCCAACAAACTCGCCGCCCCGCCCACGCCCGGATCAGGATTTTCCCGAACGCCGAGCACGCTGGCCCAGAAATGCTGCGCGACCCGCGGGGGCTCCCGTAAGATCCGCCTCGTTGCGGGCGAAGCGGATCATGGGATGGATCGGGTCGGCCGTCCTGGCCTACGTGCTGCTCGCGGGCGCGGCGTATCTCGGCCAGCGGCGCCTCCTCTACCCGGCACCCAAGCGCGGTGAGACGCCACGCATGGACGACGCGACGCTCACCCGCGTGCAAGCCCCGAGCGGGCGCACGGTGTATGCGTTCCACGTTCCAGCCAAGCGAGAGCCCATCACCATCGTGCACTTCCACGGCAACGGCGAGGAGCTCGCGGACTTGGTGCCGCTCGCCTGGTCGTTCCGGCGCGCGGGGCTCGGCTTCTTCGCCGTCGAGTATCCTGGGTATGGGCTCGCGCGAGAGTACTCACCGAGCGAAGAGGCCATCTACTCCGACGCCGAGGCTGCGCTCTGGCACCTCCACAACGGGCTCGGCGTCTCGACCGAGCACGTCGTGCTCCAAGGTCAGTCGCTCGGCAGCGGCGTGGCGGTGGAGATGGCCAGGCGCGGCCACGGCGCGCGCCTCGTGCTGCTGTCCCCGTTCACCAGCGTCGCCGACGTCGCCGCGCGCGTCGCGCCGTTCCTGCCCGCCCGGCTCATCGTGCGGGATCACTTCGACAACTACGCGAAAGCGCCGGGCCTCACCCTACCGGTCCTGGTCGTGCACGGCACGGACGACGAGGTGATTCCGTTCGAGCTCGGCGAGCGACTCTCGAAGGCCTTTCCCACGGCCACGCTCATGCGCGTGAGCGGTGCCCACCACAACGACCTGTTCGTCCGCGACGGCCGCGCAATCCTCGATCGGATCTTCGAGTTTTCGAACGCCACCTACGGCGGCCACTGAACACCGGCCCGGGCCCGAGCTCACCCGCGCGAGCCCGAGCCCGGCGTCGGGCCCCGCTCAGTCGAACCACTTGCCGCGGTTCTGCTTGCAGTGCTTCTGCGCCGACTCGATGGTGTACTTCGGCGCGGTGTAGTTCACGAGCATGCCCATGGTGCGACACGTGCCCTGGACACCTTCGCTGGGGCAGGACTTCACCACCTTCGCCTTCATGGCCTTGGCCACCTCTTCGAGCTTCTTCTCGTCGTACTTGGCCTTGTCCTTCTCCGGGGCCGGCAGCGCCGCGCACTGGCCTTCGTCCTTCAGGTCCTGGAGGTAGCCGACGACGACTTCGCCTTTCTCGAGCCCTTCCTGCTCCTCGGGCTCCGCCGCTTCTTCCTTCTCGGCCTTCTCTCCCGCACTCGCCGACGGTGCGGGGGCGGCGCTCGCTGTCGGCGCTGCGCTCGTGGCCGCGGGGGCCGCGCTCGCCGCCGGTTTCGCGGCTGCACCGGTGGACGCGGTGGTCGGCGCCGCCTCCTTCTTGTCGCATGCAACGAGGCCCAAGAGCACCAAGACAACTGCCGCTTTCTTCATCTTCCACTCCTCCGAATCAGGCGGACGCACCATACCTCGCCTGCGCGCGGATCCGAGCACGAAAGGCGAGCCCGGCGAGGTCGCGCGGGCTCGTGGTGGAGAAGGGTGACAAGTGCCCGAATTGAGAGCGGCTTCGCTCGACTGCGAGCCGAGCTTCGAGCGCATTCCACGGGCGCTCAACTGTGGTAGGAAGGCCGTCCGGCGGCGCCCCCGGCACGCCGAACCCGACGGAGACGGAGGCACATGAGCGGGCATTCCAAGTGGGCGACGATCAAGCGCAAGAAGGGGGCGCTCGACGCCGCGCGCGGCAGGCTCTTCACCAAGCTGATCCGAGAGATCGTGACGGCGGCGCGCATCGGTGGAGGTGACGCCAACGCCAACCCCCGCCTGCGCAAGGCGGTGAACGACGCCAAGGGTCAAGCCATGCCGGCCGACACCATCAAGCGCGCGATCCAGCGCGGCACCGGCGAGATCGACGGCGCGGCGTACGAGGAGGTCCTCTACGAAGGAACGGGACCTTCGGGCACGCTGTTCCTGGTCGAAGGCATGACCGACAACCGGAACCGCACGGTGGCGGAGCTTCGCAAGATCTTCGAACGCAACAACGGGCAGCTCGGCAGCTCGGGTACCGCGGGGTGGGCCTTCGATCGCCTGGGCACCATTTCGCTCGACAAGTCCAAGGTGCCCGAAGACGCCTTGATGGAGGCCGCCGTCGAGGCGGGCGCCGACGACTATCGCGACGAAGGGGACGTGTGGATGGTCTACACGCCGAAAGAGCAGCTCTACGA
Source organism: Polyangiaceae bacterium (assembly GCA_046351435.1). Taxonomy (GTDB): domain Bacteria; phylum Myxococcota_A; class Polyangia; order Polyangiales; family Polyangiaceae; genus JADJKB01. The sequence goes on along the minus strand of JAXLYN010000010.1, from coordinate 64,750 downwards.
GGTAGTGGCCGCGCTCGAGAAGGCCGGCCTCGCGCTCGGTGAGAGCAAGATCGAATACGTTCCCAAGAACAAGAAAGAGGTTTCGGGACGGGACGCCGAGGTGTGCATGAACCTGGTGGACGCCCTGGACGAGCACGACGACGTGCAGAACGTGTTTTCGGATTTCGACGTGTCGGAGGCCGAGCTCGCGCGCATTGGTGGGGGCTGACGTCTTCCGCTCGGGCGGCATCGCGCTCCTCGTGGCCTGCGGTTGCGCTGGGCGACCGGCGGCGACGCCGACGCGTGCCGACGCCGCGACCGCGGCCGGAACCGTGGCCCGGCCGGTCGGGGTTCGGGAGGGCGCACGACCGACGAGCGCCGAGCCTCCTCTCGTCGTCAAGCTGACGGCGCGGATCGAACCGGCCGCCGTGCTCGTAGAGTTGAAGCTGCGCGGGGGCGCCGACGAGCTTCGCCGCCTGGCGCTGACGCGCGCTCTGCCGGACGAGGTTCGTGACCTCGACGCGGTCGACGCTTCCGGCAGAGTCCCGCTCTCGGTGGCGCCCTCCAGAGGTGGGCTCTCCATCACCCTTTCGCGCGCGCCGGTGCCGCCGCTCACGGTCCGTTACACGCGTCTGGCGCGCCCCTTCGCCGTCGACGATTCGGCGACGGTGGCCCTCGATCCGGACCACTTCACGGCGCCCGGCGACGCCCTCTTCGCACTGCCTGCCGCGTGGGAAGGTCGAAAGCTCGGGACGCGCGTCGACATCGACGCGACTCCGTTCAGGCCCGAAGCGCGGGGCGCGTGGAGCTTGGGTGTGGAGAATCGACGGAGTGTCGAGCTCACGCCGGCCGCGCTCCGTCGAGCGAGCTTCATCGGCGGCACCATGGGGCAAGCGGTCCTCGACGGTCCCGAGGGCCACGACGAGGTGGCATGGCTCGGCTACACCAGCTTCGATCCGCGTTCGGTGGCGGCCGAGGTCGCGACGTTTCGCAGCGCCGCGCGCGAGTACTTCGGAGAGCGGCGGCAAGCGCCGTTCACCTTGCTCATCGTGTCCGACAGTCGCTCGAACGGAGGCTTCGACGTGGCTCGCGAGCCCGCCAGCGTGATGCTCCGGGTTGGCGTGGGGCAGGCCTACACGGCCCCGCTTCGGGTGAGCGTTGCCCACCAACTCCTGCGCGAATGGATGGGCGCCACGTTGCACGTGGGCCCCTCGTCCGACCGCGATGGCGCCGAGTCCATCTGGTTCGTCGATGGCGTGACGCGCTATCTGGCGCGTGAGCTTTCGTTCCGCTTCGGCTTGCTCACACCGGCGGAATACCTGACCGAGGTCGAGGAAATCGAACGCATCACCCGCGCCAGCGCTCTCTCGAAGTCGAGCAACGCCGAGCTCGGAGCTCGCGCGGCCGACCCGGCTGCTGCCCTGCTGCTCGTGGCCCGTGGTGCACGCCACGCGACGAGCGTGGATGCCGCTCTGCGAGCCAAATCCAAGGGCAAACGTTCGCTCGATGGCGTGCTCCGCGAGCTCTATCGAAAGGCGGTCTTGGCGGGGGCGCCTCTCTCGACCTCGGCCTGGGTCGAGGCGCTGCGCACCGATTTGGGTGCGGACGCCGACGCGCTCTTCGCCGAAGAAATCCAGCGCGGAACGCCGCGGGCGCTGCCGGCGGACGGCCTCGGGCCCTGCTTCGCGCCGGTGCCGAGGAGCTTCGACAGCTTCGCGCTCGGATTCGCCGTGGACGGCGACCTCGGCAAGCCACCCGCCCGCGTGACGCAGGTCGAGCCCCGCGGCCCCGCCGCCGCGGCGGGGCTTCGAAGCGGCGATCGGATCGTGCGCGCGAGCTACGAGCGCGAGCAGCCGGCGAGTCCCGTGCGGCTCGAGCTCGAGCGTCCCGCTGGGCTGACGCGGCTCGAGTTTCTGCCGCGCGGTCCCGGCGTGCCGGGCAAAGGCTGGAAGCGCTTGCCGGCGCCCGCCGACGACCGCTGCGCGCGGCGTTGACTCACCACTCGCCTTGATTCGGACGCGAGAGCCAGGGCTCCTTCGGCGGCAGCGGCGCGCCCTTCTGCAGGAGCTCCACCGAGCACTGATCCGGCGAACGGACGAACGCCATGTGCCCATCGCGCGGCGGGCGCAGGACGGAAACGCCACGCGCTTCGAGCCTTTCGCAAACTGCGTAGATGTCGTCTACCTCGAACGCCAGGTGGCCGAAGCTCCTGCCGACGCCGTAGGGCTCGACTTGATCCCAGTTGAACGTGAGCTCGATCTCCGCCGAGTCGTCCGTGGCGCCGGTCGCGAGGAACACCAGGGTGAAGCGCCCCTTCTCGTTTTCGCGCCGGCGGACCTCGCGGAGACCGAGGGCGCCGACGAAGAAGTCGAGGGCGAGGTCGAGGTTCCGGACCCGGAGCATGGTGTGCAGAAAACGCATGGCTCGTCCTTACCTCGGGAGGCGCGACGCGAAAACCGGACAGCCGTGCTTTTCGCAGATCGATTCCGGGCGACGCACGTACCCAACGCGGAGCTTCGGCAGCGTGTCGAAGCGTCGCGCGCTTTTGGGTGAGAGCGCGCTCCGGAGGTATTCCATGCTTCGTTCGAGGATCGGGCTGTTCGCGCTCTTGTCGCTGCTTTCGGTGGGGTGCGGGGCCGGCATTTCCCAGCGTCCGGTCAAGTCGGACGCCGAGCTCGGTCGCGTGATCATCTACCGCAGCGGGGTCGCCTACTTCGAGCGCCACGCGCGCGTGGTGGACGGCAAGCTGGTGTTGAGCGTCCCTGCCGAGCGCGTCGACGATTTCTTGAAGTCGCTCACTCTGCGCGACGAAAAGACGGGCCGCTCGTTGCCCGTCTCGTTTCCGACCCTGGTTCGCACTGGCGACATGGTGGAGCTCGGCATCGAGCTCCCGCCCGGCACGTCCCGCGACGTCTCCATCACCTACGTGACCGAGAGCGCCGCCTGGAAGCCCAGCTACCGCGTCGAGCTCGCCAAGGACGGCAAGGCGGAGCTCCAAGCCTGGGCCGTGGTCGACAACGTGTCCGGCGAAGACTGGGACCACGTCACTGTCGGCGTCGGCAGCACGTCGGCGCTCTCCTTCAAGTACGATCTGCACAGCGTGCGCTTCGTCGAACGCGAGACCGTGAACGACGGCAGACCGGTGGCGCTCGCGCCGCCCACCGGGGGCTCACCGTACTCCGTCGCCGGTGGCGAAGTGGCCGTCGTCGGCAATCTGAACCAGGATGACGTCGAGCGCATCGGCCGGCGCGGCAACGAGTCGCTCGACTCGGCCGCCGATGTGCTGAACGCGGGCGGTTTCGGCGCGGGCCAAACCGCGGCCGGCGGCAAGACGGGGGGCAGGCAGGCAGCCAAAAAGCCCATGGCGCGCACGCGTCAGCTGCACTCGTCGGCCGACGATGGCGACAAGCTGAGTTCGCTCGCAACGCAACTCCGGACGAGTGGTCAACGCATCCGCATCGAGGGCTTCGCCAAGCCCGCGGAAGCCGACCCGCGAACGGCTGCCCTGGCGCGCGCCAACGTCGTGAAGAACGCCCTCGTGCAGAACGGGGTCAAAGAGTCCCAGATCGAAGTGACGGTGAACGCAAAGCCGTCGGAACGCGAGGGCGTGCGCTTGGTCACCACGCGTGCGGATGCCCTACCGGTCCAGCCCAAGGGGGACGAGCCGGGGAACACTACGAACCCGAGCGCCGGCGAGCCGCTCGGCAGCGCGCTGTTCGTGGCCCCTCGCCCGCTCAGCATCAAGAAGGAGCGTTCGGCGCTCTTGAACATGCTGAGCGCGACCACCGACGGGCAGCAGGTCTACTACTACGATCCGGTGTCGAGCCGCGGTTCCAAGCGCTTCGCCTTCCGCGCGGTCCGACTGCGAAATCCCAGCGAGCACACCCTCGAGTCGGGCCCTTTCACCGTGTATGCCAAGGGTCAGTTCTTGGGTGAGGGCTTGTCCGAACCCATCCCGCCGAAGAGCACTGCCATGATCCCGTTCGCGCTCGATCGCCAACTGGTGGTCGAACCGGTGGTGGACACGCGGGAAGAAATCGAACGCCTCCTGACCATCCAGCGAGGCATCGTGAGCACCGAAGCCAAGACCATTCGGCGGACGAAGCTCTCGCTGTCGAACCGCGGGGACACGTCCGCCGAGGTCTGGGTGCGTCACGCCGTGCCCGAAGGCTGGACCCTCGCCGGAGGGAGTCAGAAGTTCGAGAAACTGCGCGGCGCCTATCTCTTCCCCGTCAGCGTGCCGGCGCGCTCCGCGGTGAGCTTCGAGATCGAGGAGAAGCAGCCCCTCGAGAAGACCATCGACATCAACACCGACGCCGGTGTGGAGCACCTCGCCCTCTTCTTGCGGAAGACGCGTCCGCTCGAGCCCGAGCTCGCGAAACAGCTCGACGAGATCGTGCGGCTTCACAAGGAGATGGTCGACACGAGGGAAAGGGTCGCGACCCTCGAGTCGCAGATGTCGACCTACCGCGAGCGGGTGGACGAGATCCACGCGCAGCTCGTCACGCTGCGGCGAGTGACGTCGGCAGACAAGCTCTCGCGTCACCTGGCGCAGAAGATGGAAGAGATCAGCGATCGCTTGCAGAAGGCGACCATCCAGGTCACCGACGAAAAGGGCAAGCTGATGACCGCCAAGGTCGCCCTCTCGGACCGACTGGCGGAGCTCACCCTGGCTGCCGACAAGAGCAAGGCCGTCGCCGACAAGCGCTGAACGCGCGCCCGGCCGGAGCGGGCGTTTCCTGCCTGGAACGTGCGCCGCCGCCGGCGTCTCCCGTGGTGCTGGGTGGCGCAACGGATCTTTGCTAAGAGGCGTCTCGGGATGGACGCCTCGATTCGAAGCTCACTCGAGCGCCTGGGGATTCACGCGCGGAACTACCGCGTGCTCATGCTGTTGCCACTGGTCTACGTCGCGTGGGCCGACGGGCACATGGATGAGGTGGAGATCGCGCGCATCGACGAGCTGGCGAAGGAGCGGTTCTTCCTCGACCGGTCTGGACTCACGTTGCTCGACACGTGGCTCAGCGCCCTGCCGGACCGCACCTACTTCGACGAGGGCTTGCAGACCCTGTTCTTGCTGGCGCAGACCGAAGAAGGCGAACCGTTGGTCCACGCCGAAGACCTGCACGAACTCTTGCTCCACGCCGAGTCCATTGCCCGCGCGACGGCGGCCGAGCTCGATTCGCCGCTGGCGGTCACCGAAGAGGAAGAGCGTGCGCTCGCCGAGATCGCCGCCGTTCTCGGCGTGGACAATGGAGTGAGCTGGCGCAAGCTGTTGGACGAACTCGACGCGGGTCCGGCGTCCATCGTTGCCGGGCGAGCCCCGGCGTCGCGCCGTTCTCACGCCTGACGCCGGTGCCGGGTCACATCCCGGGCCAGCGGAACTGCACGACCGAGAAGTAGGTGAAGGCCAGGTGGGAGAACACCACCGGCGGCAGTCGCCGTGTCAGCAGCATGAGGAAGCTCCACACGAGACCCGCGCCGAGCGCCGCCGTGACGAGCAGCGGATTCGGCCCGGCCACGACGTCGCCCAGAGCGAACACGGTCGGTACGTGGGCCACGCCGTAGAGCAGGGCCGCGAACACCCAGCCTCGACGCGCTCCGAAGCGTTCATCCAGGGCGGGCAGCACGTAACCGCGCCACGTGAGCTCCTCGGCGAGCGCGATGCCGAGCAGCACGCTGGTCAGGAGGGCCGAGCGCTGGATCGCCTCGGCGTTGCCGATCTGGGCGTAGATCCGCAAGAACCACAGGTGCCGCGTGGTGCCCGAGGGCGCCAGCGTGCTGCGCGCCACCCACGAGCACGCGAGCAGCGCCGCCGCCGAGAGGAACCCGACGCTGAAGTCACCCCACTTCGGGCGCAACCGGTCGAGCAGCGTGCCGTCGTCCCACATGCGGTAGAGGGAGTAGGCCGCGAGCGCCAGGTAGGGCACGCCGAGCGCTGCCCAGAACTTCCAGCTGCCGGCGAGGTCGAGGCGAAACGCGAAGGCGTTGGCCAGCGACACGACCAGCACGACCACGAGAACCGGACGCATCAGCGCTGCTCTTCCAGCTTGGTGCGCAAGAAGTCCAAGATCCGATCCGCGACCTCGTGTTTCGCCGCGCGGCCCAGCGCATCGACCCCGTGGCTCGTGACCAAGGACACGCGATTGTCGTCCTTGCCCAGCGAATCGTCGGCGTGGTTGGCGACGACCACGTCCACTTTCTTCGCGCGGAGCTTGCCGCGCGCGTATTCGATGACCTTCTCTTCGCTGTCGGCCTCCACCGCGAAGCCGATCAAGACCGGGCGTTTGCCGGCGCGCGCCGCACCCACCTCGGCCAAGATGTCCGGATTCTGCTCCAGCGCGAGCGTGCCGACGTTGCGGCTGCGCTTCAGCTTCGTGGCGCGGGTCTCTTGGGGTCGATAGTCGCCGACCGCAGCGGCCATGATCAGCGCGTCGGCCGCCGCGAGCTCCGGCCCCAGCGCTTGCCACACCGCGCCCCGCATGGCGACGGCGCTTCGCACGTCTACGCGTGTCACTCCGAACGGCGTGCGCAGCGCGACCGGGCCGCTGACGAGCGTCACGCGCGCGCCGCGCGCGGCGGCTCGCTCCGCGAGCGCGAAGCCCCTCTTGCCGCTCGAGCGGTTGCTGATGAAGCGTACCGGGTCGATGTCTTCCACCGTGGGGCCGGCCGTCACCACCACGTGACGCCCGCGGAGGTCATGGGCGGCCAGCGTGACCAGCACCGCCGCCAAGATCTCTTCCGGCTCGGACATGCGCCCGATCCCGGTTTCGCCGGATGCCACCTCACCGTAGACGGGGCCGACGCGTTCGACGCGGCCGTCGCCGGTGAGGGTCGCCACGTTGCGCTGGGTCGCCGGGTGCCCCCACATCGCGGGGTGCATCGCGGGTGCAACCAGCACGGGGCAGGTCGCGCAGAGCGCGGTGGCCGTCACCAGATCGTCGGCGCGGCCCGAAGCGAGGCGCGCCAAGAGGTCTGCGGTCGCGGGTACGACCAGCAACAGATCGGTCTGCCGAGCGATGTCGACGTGGAGCTCACCGGCGACGCCGTCATCGAACATGTCGCTTCGAACGGGGTGGCCAGTGATGCCGGCGAAAGTCGCCGCGCCCACGAAGTTTCCCGCCGACCGAGTGAACACGGTTCGGACTTCCGCGCCCTCGCTCACCAAGAGGCGGGCGACGAGCACCGCCTTGTAGGCGGCGATGCTACCCGAGACCGCGAGCGTGATGCGCTTGCCAGTGAGGCGACCGCGTCGCGGGTCGGGCGGCGGCGGCTGCGAGCGCGGCGCTGGGCGCTGGGACGGCCGATCGACGGTCATGCGCGGCGCAGCCTACCCTCGGGGAGCTTGGATACGTAAGGGTTTCCCGCTTCCGAGAAGCGCCAGGGGCGGAGTGCCCAGGCTCCGGCGTAGTCGATGCCTATGCGTTTCGAGCGCACGACTCGCGCCTTCGGGGCATCCAGGAGGTAGAGCGGCGGTCGGGTCAGATCCAGGCCGTAGTGGCGCGCGTCGAGGCCGAGCGCCTGGCACAGCTTGCCGGGTCCGTTGCTGAGCTCGCGACGGGTGGGCGCGACCCCGCGGCGCCGGGCCATGCGCTCCTTGCCTTGCACGGGCTCGACCGCGCGCACCAGCACGGCGTGGGGTTCACCCACGCGCCCGGTCACGACGTTGAACTGCCAGTGCATGCCGTAGACGAAGAAGAGATAGGCATGACCCGCGGGTCCCCACATCGCTTCGTTCCGTGTCGTGCGCCGTCCCCCCGCGCTGTGGGCCGCCCGGTCTTCGGGGCCTCGATACGCCTCCACCTCGACGATCCGAGCCACCAGCGGTTCGGGCCCGAGCTCGTGGACCAGCAGCTTGCCGACCAGGTCTCGGGCGACTTCGAGGACCGGCCGTTCGTAGAAATCTCTAGGAAGCGCGCGCGATTCGCGGCGCTCGCGGCGCACTGCGTCGAGGGGCTGCGACTTGCGGGCGACGGCCATTTTCAGCCTGTGATTACCAGAGGCTAATGCCATCTGGTACGCTTCGCTGGTTCATGCAAGCGAGCCCCTTGCCCGTGGCCCAGCCTCGCTCTGTCGGCCGCTACGCCCTCTATGGCGAGATTGCGGCGGGCGGGATGGCCACGGTGCACTTTGGCAGGCTCGTTGGAGCCGTGGGGTTCGCGCGCACGGTCGCCATCAAGCGCCTGCACGCTCAGTTCGCCAAAGACCCGGACTTCGTGTCCATGTTTCTGGACGAAGCTCGGCTGGCCGCGCGCATCCAGCACCCCAACGTGGTGACCACCGTCGACGTCGTGCCCCTCGACGACGAGGTGTTCCTCGTCATGGAGTACATCCACGGTGAGGCGCTCTCGAAGTTGATCCGCGCCGCTCGCAGGCGAGGCGAGATGGTCCCGCCGCGCATCGCCGTGGCGATTCTGGCCGGCGCCCTCCATGGGCTGCACGCGGCCCATGAAGCCAAGAGCGAGCGCGGCGAGCCGCTCAACATCGTGCACCGCGACGTCAGCCCTCAGAACGTGTTGGTGGGGACCGACGGCGTGGCTCGAGTGCTCGACTTCGGGGTCGCGAAGGCGGCTGCCCGCGCCACGTCGACCCGCGACGGGCAGATGAAGGGCAAGGTCAGCTACATGGCCCCCGAGCAGCTTCGGGGCAAGGGCGTCGACCGACGCACCGACGTGTTCGCGGCCGGCATCGTGCTGTGGGAAGCCCTGACCGGGCGGCGCCTGTTCGACGGCGAAGATCCGGGTGAAGTGCTGGCGAAGCTGCTCGAGGCGCCGATCCCTCCGCCGAGCACTCTCGAGCCCAGTGTGCCGGCTCACCTCGACGCGGTCGTGATGCGCGCCCTGGACCGCAACGCCGACGGTCGCTGGACGTCGGCGCGCGAGTTCGCCATCGCGCTGGAACACGCGGGACCCATCGCGCTGTCGCGCGAAGTCGGTGAATGGTGCGAACGCGTCGGTGAAGAGACCATTTCGAAGCGGGCGCGGCAGGTCGCCGAAATCGAGAGCGGCGCGCAGGGGACGATCCGCACCATCGACACGGTCCCGGTTTCTCACGCGACGTACCCCTCACAGCCGCAGCCCTTCACCCCAGTGCCCACCGGCTGGCAGGGCGCCCGTCAGACCGATCCCATCACATCGCCGTCCCAGGTCTCCCACGTCACTGGCATCTCTCGCTCCGGGATGAGTGCACCGCCTTCGGCCATCACGAGCCCGTCCCAGCTCACTGGAATGAGCGCGGTTCAATCCCAAGCGCCACGCGGGCGCGGCGTCTTCGCTGCCCTTCTCGGGGTGGCCGCGGCGCTCGGCATCGCGTTCGTGGTCGTCTTGGTCGTGCTGATCGGGCGTCGACCGAAGCCCGAGGTCGAGGCCCTCGAGCCTCCGCTGCCGACGGTCACGGCGCAGCCGAGCACCGTGCTGACGCCGTCCCCCGCACCTTCGGAGGCGCCGTCGGCGCCGTGGTGGGTCTCGACCAGTTGCCCAAGGCGCCTCCCGAGCCGAAGCCGCGGAACACGCCCCCGACGTCGCGCCCGACGAGCGGGACGAAGCCCCCGGCGACCAGCACCAAACCCCCGGCGGACAACTGTGATCCGCCCTACACCGTCGACAAGAACGGGGTGCGGCGTCCGAAACCGGCCTGCATGTGAGGCAGATTTCTCCGCGTCCTGCCGCCGGCCGAATGTGTCGCCGCGCTCCGGAGCCTCGGATAGACTCGGCCGAAATGCGTTCGAGCGTTTCGTTGAGTGCTCTCCTCGGTCTCCTCACCGTTGGCGTGCCGGCGCTGGCCGACACCAAGGCAGAGTGCGCCAAAGCCTACGAGTCTTCCCAAGAGCAACGCAGCAGCGGCAAGCTGCGAGCGGCGCGCGAGAGCCTGGTCACCTGTTCTCAGGCGGGCTGTCCCAACTTCATCAAGAAGGACTGCGCCAAGTGGCTCTCGGAGGTCGAAGGCTCGATTCCGACGGTGGTCTTCAGTGCCAAGGCGGGAAATGCCGACCTGACCGACGTGAAAGTGTCGCTCGGCGATCAGACGCTCGCGGAATCCCTGGACGGCAAAGCCGTCTCCATCGATCCGGGCACCCACACCTTCGTGTTCGAGAGCGAGAAGTACGGCAAGCGTGAGCTGAAGTTCGTGGTCAAGGAGGGCCAGAAGGCGCAAAGCGTCGAGATTTCCTTCGAGGCCGCGGGCGGTGGCAAGAAGGACGTGCCCACCGAGGGCGGCACGCCCGAGACGCCGAGCGGCGGTGGCGACAGCGGCGTGAAGGTCGACAGCTCGGAGCCGGGTGGCAAGAAGACGCTCGGGTTCGTGCTACTCGGCGTCGGTGCCGTGGGCGTCGGCGGCTTCGCGTTCTTCGGCCTCACGGGCAAGAGCGACGAAAAGAAGCTCGATTGCGCCGACTCCAAGACGTGCACGGATTCCGATCTGGACCCCATCAAGAAGAAATACCTCTACGCCGACATCTCGCTCGGCGTCGGCCTCGTTTCCTTGGGCGTCGGGACGTACCTGCTCGCGACGTCGGGCGGCGGTGCGAAGCAAGGCAAGACGCGCAAGCTCCCGCCCGTCGCGTTCGACGTGGCTCCGCGTCCAGGCGGTGGCTTCGCCAGCGTGTTCGGCGCGTTCTGAGGCTCAACCGAAGCCGAGGAGCCGCCCGCCTTGGTAGACCGCGAGGCTCGCGACGTAGGCGAGCGTGGTCATGTAGGCGAACAGGAACAGCGGCCAACCGAGGCTCTTGGTTTCGCGGCGCACCACGGCCAACGTGCTCATGCACTGGCAGGCCAGCGCGAAGAAGACCATGAGCGAGAGGCCGGTGAGCGGCGTGTAGCGCGGACGCCCGTCGGGCCGTACCTCCGCGTTGATGCGTTGCCGCAACGGTGTCGTGTCCTCGTCGCCGCCCGCCACGCCGTAGACGACACCGAGCGTCGAGACGAAGACCTCGCGCGCCGCGAAGGCCCCGATGAGGCCCACGCCGATCTTCCAATCGAACCCCAGGGGCGCCAGCGCGGGTTCCAAGGTCTTGCCCAGGCGACCGCCGTAGCTCCGTTCGAGGGCCAGCGCCCGTGCGCTGCTCTCTTCGACCGCCGCAGCCTGCGCCGGAGCACCTGCGCTGGGCTCGGGCGCGCGTGGGAACGAGAGCAGGGCCCAGAGCACGATGGTGCACGCGAGGATGACGGTGCCGGCCTCCTTCAGGAACACCCAGGCGCGCTCGAACATCATGCGGAGCACGCTCGAGAGCTTCGGCACACGATACGGCGGTAGCTCCAAGATCAACGGGACGTGGCGGCCCTTCACCACGGTGCGACCGAGTACGAGCGCGGCGAGAAGGGTCATGAGCACGCTGAAGGCGTACATCCCGACCATCAGCGCGCCGCCGGCCGGGAGCCAGCCGAAGAGCTTTCGCTCCGGGAAGAGCGCAGCGATCAGCAGGGTGTAGACCGGTAGCCGCGCCGAGCAGGTCATGAGCGGCACGACCAACATGGTGAGCAGTCGGTCTCGTCGCCGCTCCATCGTACGCGTCGCCAGGATCGCTGGCACTGCGCAAGCGAACCCCGAGAGCATGGGGACGAAAGCCCGTCCGTGCAGCCCCAGCGCTCGCATCACCCGGTCCATCAGGTAGGCGACTCGCGCCATGTACCCGCTGTCCTCCAAGAGGCCGATGAACAAGAACAGGAGCAGGATCTGCGGCAAGAAGACCAGGACGTTTCCAACGCCTCCAATCACGCCTTCCGTCAGGAGATCGCGCGCGACCCCGCCTGGCAGGTGGGCGCGACTGAGATCGGCCAGCGCTCCGAAGGCGAGCTCGATGCCGTGGATGGCCGGCTCGGCCCACGAGAACAACGTCAGAAAGACGAGCAGCATGATGCCGACGAACGCCACGAAGCCGAAGACCGGATGCAAGAGGAAGCGATCGATCCGGGCCGAGGCGGCGCGCTTGGGCGGGTGAGGGGTCGCCTGCGAGTAGATGCGCGCGGCGTGCGAATCGAGAAAAGCGTAGCGAGTCGCGATGATCTCCCGATCGATGTCGCGCGCTCCCGCGTCGCGCTGCACGTCCAGGCAACGCTCCCGGAGTTCGGCGGGGATGCCTTCGAGCTCGTCGTCGCCGTCGATGCTGGAGAGCGCCCAGAGGGCGAGCGCGCGATCGCGCTCCACGTTGGAGCGGAAGCTCGTAGGCAACGCTTCGGCGACCCGGTCGCGGTCGCGCTTCAGCGCTTCGGGGTAATCCAAGGAGAAACGACCCGGGACGGGCTGGGTGAGCAGGCGCCCGATCTCGGCCTCGAGGGCGGCGAGCCCGAGTCCGCTCTTGGCGTTGGTCGGAACGCAGGGCACGCCGAACAGCTCGGCGATGGCGCTGGCATCGGGCGGGGCGTCCCCCGCTTCGTCGATCATGTTCAGCGCGATCACCAGCGGCACCCGGAGCTCCGCCAGCTGGAGCACGAGATAGAGGTTGCGGATGAGCTGCCCGGCGTCGACGACCACGAGCACCAAGTCCGGCTTGGGGTGCCCACCCAGGCCCAGCAAGGCGAAGATGGCGATCTGCTCTTCGGGCGAGCGTGCGGCGAGCGAATACGCGCCCGGGAGATCGACCACGTCTGCCACCTCGCCGCCGGAGAGCTCCAGGCTCCCCAAGCGCCGTTCCACGGTGATCCCGGGGTAGTTGCCGACGCGGGCGTTCTGACCCGTCAAGCGATTGAATAGCGTGGTCTTGCCGACGTTCGGGTTGCCCACCACCAAGAGGTGGCGACGGGAGGAGGTGGGCAGCGCGTCGGACTGGGAAAGCTCGCGGTCGGGCTCGCTGTTCACGTCACGCTCGGCGCGTCGAGCTCCACCTCGACGCGCGCGCTTTCGGGCGCGCCCATCCGCGCAGGCTCCACCGACACCACCGCTACCTCTCGGGCCTCTGCGCGTCGAATCGACAGACTGCAGCCGCGCACCAGGAGCTCGATGGGATCGCCGAGCGGGGCCACGCCTTTCAGCTCGACCCGCGTACCCGGCACGAGCCCGAGCTCCATCAGCCGGCGTCGGAACGCGCGTTCGCCCCCTACGCGCTCGATGGTCACGAGCTTTCCCCGTTTGGCTTCGGCGAGGGTCATGTGGACCCCTTCGGTGTAGCGCAGCTGAAAACGGTTTTCAAATTCACTTGGAAATCATCGAAAAGAATCGGGTTTAGGCCCGCGATCTGCTCAGCGGGGCGCGGAGCGCGCGGCGAGGCGTCGGCGCGCCGCCGCGATGGAGGAGCCGAGCGCCGGCCCCGCCGTGGACTCGGGAAACACCCGCAGCACCTCGCGCAGCGACTCGAGCATTGCGAGCGCCGAGTCGAAGCGGCGCTGCCGCTCGCGCTCGAGCGCTCGATGCACCGTCGTCGTGAGCCCCATGGGGAGATCCGGCCGCTGGAAGGAGAGCAGCGGAACTCGCGGGTCCTTCAGCATCTCGAGGACCTCCACGTCGGTCGGAGCGTCGAAGAGCCGCCTGCCTGCGAACGCCTCCCACAGCACGACTCCGAGACTGAAGAGATCGCTCTGCACCGAGGCTTCCGCGCCACGGAGCAACTCGGGCGCGAGATAGCTGAGCTTGCCCTTGACCACGTTGGGGCGGGTGATGCGTCCGCGGTCCATCGCGCGCGCCATGCCGAAGTCGGCGAGCTTCACGATGCCGGAGACGTCCAGCAAGATGTTCGGCGGTGACACGTCCCGATGGAGCACTGGCGCGGGTCGGCCCTGGTCGTTCTTCACCGAGTGCGCTGCATCGAGGGCGCGGAGCACTTCGATGGCGATGGCGGTGACGATGGGCCACGGCGCGCCGCCGGGCACACCCTGGAAGCTCCGCAAGAAGTCGCCGAAGTGGAGCCCCTCGACCCACTCGCTCACGAGGTAGTACTGCCCCTCGCCGTCGAGTCCGAAGTCGTGGATCTGCACGACGTTCGGATGGCGCAACATGGCGCCGACGCGGGCCTCCTCGACGAACATCTCCACGACCTCCGGATAGTCGTTGAAGGACTCGTTCAACCGCTTGACCGCCACCGTGCGCCGAAAGCCGCTGGCCCCGTAGACCAGGGCGCGCCAGACGGTGCCCATGCCTCCGACCCCGACGAGCTCCGTGAGCGCATACTTCCCGTCGATCAGCGTACCGGGCGAGTCGTTGTCGGAGGTCATTCGGTGGCGCTCGAGGCCGAGGCGGGCTGGGACCTGTCGAGTCTAGTCGGGAGTCGCGGGATTCGCGAACGCCGAATTGCCGGAGCGGCCGGCCTGGTTCCCGGAGCTCGGTCAGTCTGCGAGCGCGTCCGCCATCGAGTCGTCGCCGGCATCGGTGATGGGGATGGTGCAGAAGCAGTGACCCCAGAGGCCCGGTGGGTAGCATTGCTGAACCGCGTGGCAAGCCAGGTCCGACTCGCAGGCTCGGAACTGGTTCGGGGTGCAATCCGGGGTGCGGAGCTGCGGCTCCGGCTCGGCGCTGCAGGCGACGAAGGCCGAGAGCGCGCCGAACGCCAGCAGGAACCAGTGCATGTTCGGAGCATACCCCGACCGCTTCGTCGCTGCTCGGCGAGCTCGGCGGGCGCGGCGGTCGCGGCTCGCCGGTCGCTCGCATCTCGGGCAAACTGGACCGAGTGACGGCCCGCGCTCTCCGCCTGCTCGTGTTCGATCGCCACGCATCCGGCCCCCTCGGCAGCTTGCCGCGGGTGTGGGCGCTCGGCGCGAAGCTCTTCCGCGCGCGCGGCGCCCTCGATCGCGCCTTCGGCTGTCGAGGCTGGGAAGAGGCGCTCGAGCAGCTCGAAGGCGTGGACCCGTCGCGACCCATCGCGGAGGTCCAGTTCTGGGGCCACGGCAAATGGGGAGACGCACGGTTCGGCAACGATCGCTTCGACGAATCGTGCTTGCTCCGGGGTCACCCGCTCGGCAATCGGTTGGCGCGCATCGCCCGTCGGGCCACGCCGGACGGCCTCTTCTGGTTTCGCTGCTGCGAAACGTTCGGAGCCGACGCGGGCCAGAGCTTCGCGCGCGCGTTTTCGGACACCACCGGCCTCCGCGTCGCGGGCCACACCTACGTGATCGCCGCGCTCCAGAGCGGCCTTCACACCCTGGCGCCCGGCGCGCGACCCGATTGGGACCCCGCGGAAGGGCTCGCCCGCGGCACGCCCGCTCGTCCCCTCGCCGCGCTGATGTCGACGCCATCCGCGCCGCGCACCATCACGTTCCTCGAGGCAAGGCTGCCCGCATGGGCCTGAAGCGTCACTTCACGTAGATGGCGTTCGAGTAGATCCAGACGAAGTCTTTGTCGGCGAGAGCCACGTAGCTCGAAAGGTGGGGCTCGAGGTGGTGCGGCTTCATGCGCACCTCGACGCGGTACGCCCCGGGTTCGCTCACGGCGTGGTCGATGCTCTCCGCCGCTTCGGTCACGACGTCCCAGCCCTGAGCTTTGGCGCGGAGCAGGCGCAGCACGAGGTCGGGGCGTTTCCCGTTCGGATCGAGCTGCTCGAGCTTGGGCAGCTTCGCGACCAACTTGGGCGCCGCGCTCGCGTCCAGCTCGGCTCCCATTTCCGCGACGCCCGCAGCGGTCTCGGCGTGGAAGTCGAACCCCACCGGGAACCCCAGGGCCTCGAAGGCGCCGTAGAGCCGCCCGGCGCGCAGCGCCTCTTTCAACTCGAGATCGCCGAACTCTCCCTGTGCATCCGGGGTCACCAATAGGTGATTCGAGAACCAACCCATCATGCGCCGGTAGCTGTCGATGCGCTCGCCGTCGGGCAGGAGGTCTTTGAACGTGTTGCGATGGCAGTCGGTGCCCAGGGTCGTCACGCGTTTCTTGCCAGACGAAAGCACCGTGCCCCAGGTCTCGAGGTAGCGCTTGTCCTCGCTCCAGATGGGCAGAAACACCAGGTCCGGATAGGGGAGCTCCTCGGGGTTCTTCAGATCCGCTATGAGCCCGATGGCCGCACCGGCGCCGATGATGGTGTTCGCGTGCAGGTTGTACATCTCGAACCCGTCGAGAGGCAGATTCGTGAGCTCGTCCACGGTCCAGTCTTCGGTGTGGGCCACGAGTGCGACCGCGCCGACGCCCTTCAGCTTCTCGATGGCCTCCGGGGTTGTCGCGGAGTAGACGTCTCCGCGCGCAGCCGGTGTGTCGGCGACGTGCCGCTCGATCCCGACGGGCATCGTGCCGGACTCGCAACCGGCCATGACGAGGGGCGCGTGGGAGCCCGGACACGCGAGTCGGTTGGCCACCGGGCGGCCGTCGCGTTCGAGCAGCTGGTCACCGAGCGCCGCGTCGTAGAGCACCGTGTTCGGATACTCCGTCTCCGAAAACGAGTCGTTGTGGTCAGTGAGCATCACGAAGTCGTGTCGGGACGCGCACAGTCCGGCGCGAAAGTCGGCGAGGCACGGCTGGTTGATGGCGCCCGAGGCGTCCTTCGGTTGGTTGTCGCAGGCGTCGTGGCTGTAGACCGAGTGCGCGTGGATCAACCCGCGCCGATCCAAGAATCCGCGCGCGTTCGCGGCGCGCGCCGTGGGGTAGACGGTGCCCGGCTCCCAACGCGCGGCGCTCGCGCCCGGATCGTCGGAGGGCTCGGAAGAGCAGGCCGAAGCCGTGGCAAGGGCGGCGAAGACGGCGAAAGCGACGCGCATTTCGCGCGCTAGTTTGGCAGGCAGGCGCTGGCTGTCGAGGGGCTCGCGCTCGAGCCACCGATGAAGCGGTCGGCGCTCGCGGCCGAAGTGCCGGTGATCTTGCTGCAATTGCCGTTCAGGGCGTCGGCCTTGGAGACGCAGCTCCCGCTCGAACCTCCGTCGAGGCTGGTGCAGAAGGTCGGTGCTTTGCCGGTCTTGTCCGGGCAGTAGCCCTCGCACGAAAGGCTGCAGAAGCCGACCTCGGTGCTCGAGCCGCTGGGCGTGAAGCGGTGACAGAAGCCGTTCTTGCTGCCGTCGCTGAAGTTGCACTCGGTGTCGCTCTTGCAGGGGTCGCCGACGAACGGAGTGGGCGCAGGGGTGGCACCGTTCAAGAGTGGGAAGGTCGCCGTGTCGTCGATGTTGACGAACGAGAAGCCGTTCGTCTTGAGCTGCGTGATGATTTCCTGGAGGTGCGACGCGGTGTTCTGGTGGATGTCGTGGAACAAGAGCACGCCGCCGTTCTTGCTCTTCACCTGGCTCATCACGTAGCCCACCATGTCGTCCCGGTAACCGTCGGGCACGTAGCGGAAGGTGCTTGCCGAGCAATGACCGCTGGACGCCGCGAAGCACCAGTCGGCTGAGTCGATGTGCCAGCCGGTCACGGCATAGCCCAGGGACTTGACGTAGGAGATGCCCGAGCAGCTGGCCGAGCCGAAGGGGAAACGGAAGTAGCGGGGAGTGACGCCCGCGGTGACGATGATGTCGTGCGTTCCGTCGACCTCGGACACGAGCTTCTGGCTCGACACCGTCTTCAGATTCAAGTGGTGCTGGGAGTGATTGGCGAGAAGGTGACCTTCGGCGGTCACGCGAGCGAGCACCGCGCGCGCCGCGTCACTGGTGACGCGCATGCCGTTGATGAAGAACGTCGCGTGAATGCCGTTCTGCTTCAGAATGTCCAAGACCTGTGGGGTCGTCGCCGGGTTCGGCCCGTCGTCGAAGGTGAGGGCCACGCGCTTCTGGAACCCATTCTTGTCGGGGACGATGACGCCCGAGCAGCCGCTCGAGTCGACCTTGCCCATGTCCGTCTGCTCGTAGGCGTCTTCCCAGGCGGCGATGTCGTTCCCGCTCGGGTTCGACTCGTCGTGATCGTCCGCCGCGCCGCAGCCTTGAGCGACGAGCGGGAACAGTGCGAGAACGGGCAGGGACAGAGTGAAGCGACGCATCTTTGGGCTCCGCTGAGGATTGCCCGAAAGGATTCAGTAGCTCCCCGTTCCTGTCAACGCACACGCGCCTCGGCTCGTGGGGGCGCACTTGGTCCCGCGCGTTCAGAGCGCGTTGGCGCAGCAGCGCACTCCGGTTTGCGGACCGAAGTAGTACTCGTCGTGTCCCGTGGTGGCCGCCCGGCAGTTGTTGCGTCCCGCGAGCCACCAACCTCCGCGCAGCGACGACCGCCACGGCGCTTGCATGCCGTCCCGCACTGCCCACTCGTCCACGTTGCCCACCATGTTGCGCACGCCGAAGGGGCTCACGCATCCCGGGCGTTCCGCGGGCTTCACGCGCTTGTCCCGCAGCTTGCCCCGGTATTCGAGGTCCGTGAGGTCGTGATTGCAGAGCTTGGCGTTGCGCTTGAAGCCGTAGGGGTAGGGCAGGAGCTTCTCGCCTTCGCACGCGAACTGCCACTCCGACTCGAAGCACAGACGTTTGCCGAGGCTCGCGCAGAGGTCCTGGCTCATGGTCCACGACTGGTCGACGAGCGGCAACTCGCTGCCCTTGGGAACGTATTCGTCTCGGTCGATGCAGAAGCGTCGGTGCTCGCGGGCCGACACGCACTCGGGCTTCTCGTCGAACTCTGCGCAGCGATGGTGGCTCAAGAACGCCCCGGGCACTCCGTCGTCGAGGTAGCGAAGGCAGCGCTGGCGTACGTCGGGGCAATACTCCCCCTCCACCAGCAGCATGTCCGGCGGGCAGGCAGGCGGCGGGGCGCCGGAGTGCTCGGGCGCGGCCGGGGGCGGCGCGGACTCGGCGCGATAGCGCATCCACCACACGTCCGGCTCGGCTTCGCTGAAGCACATGTCGGAGCCGCTCTTGCGATCGCCTTCGGGGCGCGTGACGGGGTCGAAGCGGCATTCCCGGAGGGGCGCGCGACTCCCCCCGGCGTCCCAATCGAACAGCGGCGTCGGGTGGCGCGTCACGGCACGAGGGTCCTCTTCGCAGCCTGGCAGGAGCGCGAGGAGCGACGCCAGACCAAGGCAGCGAAGCTTCAGCGACACGCGGCTTCCGCCTCGTTGAAGCGCTTCTGCGCCGCGTCCAGCACGGCCTTGAACCCCGAGTACTTGTCCTTGTCGAAGTAGGTGTTGAACTCCTGGACCGCGCGGTCGCGAGCCTTGCTGCCGGTCGTCCAGGAGATCTTCTGGAAAGCGAAGGACTCGAAGACCAGGCCGGCCTGTTCTTCGACGGCGCGGAAAGCCTCGACGTGCGCTGCCTTCTGGCTCGCCGTCATCTCCTCGTAGCCCGCTACGCCCTGAAACTTCAGCCTTCCGGCCTCGCCCTTCACCTTCTCCCAGGCGCTAGCGTTGGCCAGCCGCGCGCGGTCGCACTCCTCGCCGCTCTTGCAGGCCGGCGCGCAGAGGACGGCGAGGGCAAGCGCGGCGAGCCAAGGGAGGGTCGGGGACCTTCGGTCGCGCGGCACGGCAGGACGAGGAAAGGTACACCCGACGGTTCCAGCCGGCCCAAAACGCGGTGAGCTTGTGCCGGAAGGCTACGCAGACTGTGCAGGTCCCGCACGGCGAGGTGCAGTCCGTGCGGGGCTTTGGGACGGGTCGAGTGCAAGACTGGGTCAAAATCCGTACTCTCCCCAGGGGCGAACACCGTGCCAGGTCCGGCACGGCAAGTGCTCTCAGGGCGCCGCATGCGGGAAGTCAAACGAGTCGTCGTACTAGGGGCCAACGGAACCATGGGTGCGGGCGCGGCGGGGCTCTTCGCCGGCAACGGATTCGACGTGACCATGCTCGCGCGCACCGTCGACAAGGCCCACCAGGGGCTTGGCAAAGCCAAAGAAGCGTTGCGCACCGACGTGCTCCGGGAGCGGGTCCACTGCGGCACGTACGACGCCGATCTCGAGTCGAGCGTCGCGCGGGCCGATCTGATTTTCGAAGCGGTGTCCGAAGACCTGACCGTGAAGCTCCCGTTCCTCGAACGCGTCGACCGGGCTCGCGCGTCGGGGTCGGTGGTGGCCACCGTTTCGAGCGGCCTGAGCATCGCGGCCATGTGCGAAGGTCGGAGCGACGACTTCCGCCGCCACTTCATGGGCATGCACCTGTTCAACCCACCCCATGTCATCGTGGGTACGGAGATGATCCCCGGTCCCGAGACCGACCGCGAAGTGTTCCAGAGCATGAGCCAGTTCGCGCGGCGCAAACTCGGGCGCGCCGTGATCGAATGTCGCGACCGTCCTGCGTTCGCCGGCAATCGCGTGGGCTTCAAGGTGTTGAACGAGTGCGCGCTGCTGGCCGAGGTCCACGGCGTGTCCAACATCGACTACTTGATCGGTCGCCACACGGGGCGCGCGCTGGCGCCGCTCGCCACCATCGACCTCGTGGGCTGGGACGTGCACCACGCCATCGTCGAAAACGTGTACGCCCACACCCGGGACGAAGCTCACGAGCTCTTCCAGATGCCCGTCTACATGAAGCAGCTCATGGACGAAGGGCATCTCGGCAACAAGACCCCGGCCGAGGGCGGCTTCTACCGGCGCATGACCGACGCCAACGGAAAGCGGATGGTGTCGGTGCTCGACCCACGGCGGAGGAGCTACTCGGAGGGCGCCGCGCCGCCCCCGAACAAGCAAGCATTCGTCGAGGAAATGAAGGCACTGCACGCGGTCGGACGCTACCGCGACGCCATGCGGCTCTTGCTCACCGCGCCCGGCACCGAAGCCGAACTCACGCGCCGGGTGATCGTCGGCTACGTGAGCTACGCCCTGAACCGGGTGGGTCCCGACGAGGTGGTGGACAGCCCGGCCGGCGTCGACTCGATCATGGGCCACGGCTTCAACTGGGCGCCGCCCAGCGTACTGGTGGATCTGTGGGGGAAGAGCGCGACTCTGAAGGCCATGGACGAGCTCGGCCTCAAGGTACCCCCCGTGCTCGCGCGTCTCGCCGACGGGCAACGCTTGTTCACCGGGCAGAGCGCCAGCATCGGGCGCTACTTCATCGGAAAGTGAGAGGACGAAGACATGGCGACCAAGAAAGCAAGCCGGCCGGTGTTCGTGCTCGGCGGATATCAGACCGACTTTTCACGAAACTGGAACAAGGAAGCCAAACACATCGTCGCGATGATGCGTGAGACGGTGATCGGCGCGCTCGAAGAGACGCGCATCGAGCCCGCCGAAGTCGAGGTGGCCCACGTGGGCAACTTCGCCGCCGAGCTCTACTGCATGCAGGGTCATCTGGGCGCGTTCGTGCTCGAGGTCGATCCGGCGCTCTCCGGCGTGCCCACGGCCCGCCACGAAGCCGCATGTGCCTCGGGCTCCATCGCCGCACTGGCGGCGGCGGCCGAGATCGAGGCGGGGCGTTACGATCTGGCGCTGGTGCTCGGCGTCGAGCAGATGAAGACCGTCGACAGCACGCGCGGCGGCGAGTTTCTGGGGACCGCGGCCTGGTTCGACCGCGAAGCGAAGGGAGTCGAGTTCCCGTTCCCGAAGCTCTTCGGCAAGCTGGGCGACGAATACGATCGGCGCTACGGGCTCAAGGACGAGCACCTAGCGGCGATTTCGGCGGTGAACTACGCCAACGCCAAGCGGAACCCGCTGGCCCAGACCCGCAACTGGTTCATGAGCTACGAGCACGCTTGCAGCACGGGCCCCTTCAACGCCCACGTCGGCGGGCGGGTGAAGATCAGCGACTGCTCCCAGGTCACCGACGGCGCGGCGGCGGTCTTCCTCGCCTCCGAGGAGTTCGCGAAGAAGTGGGCGGCGCGCGTGGGTGAGAAGCTGGAGGCCATTCCGCGCATTCTCGGCTGGGGACACCGCACCGCTCCCATCGAGTTCTCGGCGAAGGTCGCCGAGAGCCAGAACGACCCGTTCGTCTTGCCCCACACGCGGCGCGCCATCTTGGATGCGTTCGAGCGCGCGGGCCTCGCCGGCGTCGGTGCGATCCATGCCATCGAGACTCACGACTGCTTCACGACCAGTGAATACATGGCCATCGACCACTTCGGTCTCACGCCGCCCGGCAAGAGTTGGCAGGCGGTCGAAGAGGGCGTGATCGCCCTCGACGGCAAGTGCCCGATCAACCCGAGCGGCGGTTTGATCGGCGCCGGTCACCCCGTGGGAGCGACGGGCACCCGCCAGCTCCTCGACGCCTGGAAGCAAGTGACCGCGCGCGCGGGCGACTACCAGGTCCGAAACGCTCGGCGCGTGGCGACCCTGAACATCGGCGGCTCGGGCACCACCAGCGTGGTGCACGTGGTCGGTTTCGCCGGCTGAACCGGCTCAGTCGAAGCTCACACCCAGCGAGAAGCGCCCGAAGAGGTCCGCCGGGAAGAGCGGGCCATTCAGATCCACGCTGTCCTGCGCGCCGCGGTCGATGGCGATGAGCAGCTGCTTGTCGCAGCCGCTGGTCTTGGCCTGGTTCACGCTCGTCGCGTTGTCGGGGAAGCAGCGTTCCTGCCGGTTCAGGTGGAGGCCGAGGCCGATTCCGCCCGAGATGGTGAAGGCGCCCCAGCGCGAGTGGGAGCCGAACATGAAGAACGCCTCCCGCTCCGTCGTCTCGACGCTGTCGATGGGGCCTGCGTCGTCCTCGGTCTTGTACTCGTAGCCGTAGTTGGTGACGCCGACGCGGATCACGTAGCCGCGGAGCGGCTTGCCATCGAGCCAGAAGCCGAGGTCGACGGACGCGCCACTGATGGGACCGATGCCATTCGAGTGTTGGCTCAGGACGTCGGGGGCGCCGCCGAGGTTCAGCGTCGGCGGCTTGTCGTTGGCGACGACCACGGGCACGACCTCGACGGACATGAAGTCCAAGAGGCCCACCTCGAGCTCGAATCCCAAGCGACCTTCGAGCAGCCAGTTGAACGGATCGACTCGCACCGACCAGGGTGGCATCTCGAAGCCGCTCTTCGCTGGCTTTTCGGGCGGCGGCGGCGGCGGAAGCTCGGAGTAGCCGAGCGGCGGTAGCGTTGGGTCGGCAGGCGGCGGCCCGGGCTCGGCGCTCGGCGCCGGCGCTGCCGGTTCGCTCTGCACTGGCGCTGGCGGGGTCGCGGGCGGCGGTTGAGGTTCGGGCGCAGGCGCGGGCGCCGGCTCGGGGGCGGGCGGCGGCGGAGGTTCTTCGCCTTGGGCACGGGCCAGCGACGCGGTGACGAGTAGCGCGAGCGCGGCCAGGGGAGGTCGATGTCGAGTCACGCCCTTCGGTTTTAGACCAACGCGCCCAAGTCGGCGAGTGGCTGGGCTCCCGTGGCTCGGAGCGTTGCCCTCAGAACTCGGCGTTTCCGGGGGTTCGCGGGTAGGGGATGGCGTCGCGGATGTTGGCGAGGCCACACACGTACACGACCAAGCGCTCGAGCCCGAGGCCGAACCCCGCGTGGGGCACCGTACCGTAGCGGCGCAGATCCCGGTACCACTGATAGGCGCTCGGATTCAGGCCGAAGGCAGCGATGCGCTTGTCGAGCACGTCGAGCCGCTCTTCGCGCTGCGAGCCCCCGATGATCTCGCCGATGCCGGGTGCCAGCACGTCCATCGCGGCCACGGTCTTCTCGTCGTCGTTGAGCCGCATGTAGAACGACTTGATCTGCTCCGGGTAGTTCATGACCACGACCGGAGTCTTGAAGTGCTCTTCGGTCAGGAAGCGCTCGTGCTCGGTCTGTAGATCCATGCCCCACGACACCGGGAACTGGAACTCCCTGCCGCTCGCGGCCAGGATCTTCACTGCTTCGCCGTAGTCGACCCGCGCGAAACTCGACTCGACGAAAGATTCGAGGCGCACGATCGCCGTCTTGTCCACGCGCTCGACGAAGAACTTCATGTCGTCTTCGCGCTCGCTGAGCACGGCGCGGAACACGTATTTGAGGAAGGCTTCGGCCAAGTCGGCGTCGGCGGCCAGATCCGCGAAAGCGATCTCGGGTTCCACCATCCAGAACTCCGCGAGGTGCCGCGCGGTGTTGGAGTTTTCGGCTCGAAATGTCGGCCCGAACGTGTAGACGCGGCTGAGCGCCAGACAGTAGGCCTCCACGGCGAGCTGGCCCGACACCGTGAGGAACGCCTCTTTCCCGAAAAAGTCCTGGCTGTAGTCGACCTTGCCCGCGGAGTTCCGCGGCAAGTTCTCCAGGTCGAGGGTCGAGACCCGGAACATCTGGCCTGCGCCTTCGCAATCGCTGGCGGTGATGATGGGGGTGTTCACCCAGACGAAGCCGTTGTCGTGGAAGAACCGGTGGATCGCGTGGGCGATGCTGTGCCGCACGCGCGTCACCGCGCCGAACGTGTTGGTGCGAGGCCGGAGGTGCGCCACTTCGCGCAGGAACTCCATGCTGTGAGCCTTGGGTTGGATCGGGTAGGTCTCGGGGTCGTCCACCAAACCCGTGACGCGCACCTCGCTGGCTTGGATTTCGAACGCTTGGCCTTTGCCCTGTGAGCGCACGAGCTTTCCGCTGCACACCACCGCCGCGCCCGGGCTCAGCGCGAGCACCTCGCTCGTGTAGTTCGCGAGCTTCGCGTCCGCGACGACCTGGATGGGCGCGAAACAAGAGCCGTCGCTCACGTGGATGAAGCTCAGGCCGGCCTTGCTGTCGCGCCGCGTCCGCACCCAACCCTGCACGGTGATGGTCGCGTCGCTGCCGGCGCCCCCGGACAGGGCCTGTTTCACCGTGAAGACCTGCATCGCCTGCTCCTCCGTCGTGTTTCGGCACCTACTTCGCAGATTGGATCGCCGCGCGCAACTGGCGAGGAGCTCGGGATGGTGGGCAGCGGCGGGGCGGGCTATCTTCGACCCACATGCGTTTCCTCTGGCTCGCGCTCTTGAGTTGCTCCCTCCTGGCTTGCGGATCCGAGGACGGTGAACCCGCGTCGGGGAGCGGTGGCGCCGGGAGCGGCCCGTGGCGAAGCGAAGCTGCGCTGCCCGAAGCTCTGAGCCACGCGAGTGCGTTGGAGCTCTCCGGAAAGGTGTGGCTCATCGGCGGGCGCGCACCCTCGGCCTCGAAGAAGGTCTGGATCTTCGATCCGACGACGGAAGCCTGGAGCTCGGGGCCCGAACTACCCGAGGCGCGATCGGACGCCGCCGTCGCAGCCATCGACGGCAGCGTGTACGTGGTCGGAGGCTATTCGGACGAAGGCACGACGCCGACCGACTCGACCTACGTGCTCGCGAGTGGTCAGTCGGTGTGGGAAAAGCAATCGTCGCTGATCCTCCCGCGGGCGGACGCCGTGGCCGCCGGCATCGACGGACTGCTCTATGTGATCGGTGGCGGCCAGGCCGCAGCATCGCTGCTGGGCGACACGGTAGTGTTCGATCCGAGCTCCAATTCCTGGGCGGCGAAGGCCAAGATCCCGCACCCGCGTACCAGCTTCGCGGGGTTCTTGCTCGGTGGGTGGCTCTACGCCATGGGCGGTGCCACCGAGAGCGGCGGCGTCACGAACCAAGTGGACGTGTACGAACCCAAAGGTGGGGCCTGGGGCACCGCGACCGAGTTCCCGCACCCGCGCCGAGGAGCGGGCGCCGCGGTGCTCGGCGCCACCGCCTTCGTCGCAGGCGGGGAAGGCGAGGCGAGCGTCGACACCTTCGACGGCAAGAGCTTCGGCAGTGCGCCGCCCCTCGCGACCCCGCGCACGGAGGCCGCGGTCGTTTCTGCCGCCGGACGACTGTACGTGATCGGAGGTGAGCTGGCCGGTGGCGGCGCTTCTTCCGTGGTCGAGTCCTACGCGCCCTGAGCGACGCGGGGCCGGCGCAGACTTCAACCCTCGACGACGCGCACGCGGTTCATGCGCACGGGCTGGACCGGTCGGTCGTTGCCGTCGGTGGGCGTGGTCTCGATCTTCTTCACCACGTCCATTCCCGAGACCACTCGACCGAAGACGGGGTGCTTGGAGGCGCCGGGGCTGAACCAGTCGAGGTACGAGTTGTGGACCGTGTTGACGAAGAACTGACAGCTGCCCGAGTTCGGCCGGCCGGTGTTCGCCATCGAAAGCGTGCCCGGCTCGTTGGAGAGCTTCGCATTGGCCGGGTGCTCGTCTTGGATGGGCCCGTTGGGTCCATCGCCGGTGCCGGCTCGCGCACTCTTCGGGTCGCGGCTGTGCGGGCAGCCGAATTGGAGCATGAAGCCCGAGATCACGCGGTGGAAGTGCAGCCCGTCGTAGAAGCCGCTCCGCGCGAGCTCGAGGAAATTGCCCGCGGTGATCGGCATCTTGTCGGTGAAGAGCTCCACCGTGATGTCACCCATGCTGGTTTCGAGGACGGCTTGGGGGTTCGCCATGCGCGCACGCTAGACGAGAACTCTGCGCATCGCCAGCCGCACGAAAACGGGCCCGAACCAACTCCCGAGCTGGCGTCCGGGGCCATGATGGTGCAAAGACGGGGGCTTCGGAGGCTGCCATGGACGAACACCTGGACGACGAGCTCGAGATCATGTCGGAGCAGGCGCGCCAGCGCGTCGACTTGGACGTCGAGGTGTTCGAGCAACCCCTGAGCGTCCTGTGCCGCCGGCCCGCCGTCACCGTGAACACGGACGCGCCCGTCGAGAAGGCGGTCGCCGTGATGCGTGAGCACGGTTTCGGAGCCGTGCTGGTGACCGACAAGGGCAAGCTCGCCGGGATCATCACCGAGCGGGACCTGATGATGAAGGTAGGCCTCGACGGCGATGCCTGGCGGAGCCGATCCGTGACTCAGTTGATGACCGCCAATCCGGACGCACTGCACGCCGACGACGCGGTGAAGTTCGTGATGAACCGCATGCACGTCGGCGGCTACCGACACGTGCCCGTCGTGAACGAGAAGGGGGAACCGCTCCACGTGATCTCCTTGCGTGACGTCGTGCGTTTCGTCCTCGATCAGTTCCCGAAACTCGTCACCAACATCCCGTCGCGACCGTCGCGTGGCGCTCCGCCTTGGGGCGGGTGATTCGTCTCAGCGGCCCGCGCGCAGCATGCGAAAGAGCAGCACTCCGCCGAAGGCGAGTGCAGCGAGACAGGTCCCGGCCGCCAGCACGCGGAGCGCCGCCGCGAACGTGTCGGCGTGGTTCAGCACGTGCCAGCCGGTGAGCAGGGCATCCCAATCGTGGATCGGGTCGTCGCTCATGCCCACGAGTGCGAGCTGACCTTTGTTGGCATCGCCCACGTAGGTCGCGAGCTCCCAGGTGGCGAACGCGAGCCAACTCGCCCCCACGACCGCGCCGAACCAGTCGCGTTGCCGGAATACGAAGTAGAGGGCGACGAGCGCGGGGATCAGAAGTTGGAAGACGCTGCCACCGAGCAGCATCAGGGTCCGGCCGAAGAAGCGGAAGAACAGGTGTCCGAGCTCGTGGAGGACCAGCGTGAGGCCGGCGAACCAAGAGCGATACATGGGGTCGACTGCGTGCCGGATGCCGGCGTACGCGAGGTAGAGGTAGAGCGGCAGCCGGCCCCAGGGCGAGCGCCCTTCGGCCCACTCCATGGCGTCGTCCCAGAGCGCCGCAACGTAATCTCGGAGCATCTAGGTCAACGACCCCGAGCGCCGACCGGCCTTCCGGCGCGACAGTCGCTTCGGACCTGCGATTCTTGGGGGGCCGCGGCGGCGTGAACGCTCATCTTGGAGAGCGGCAGCGTACACCGTTCGTTCCGCCAAGGAAGGCGTCGATGCCCCGTTCCGTAGCATGAGCTATAAGAACCATCGTGTCGCGCTGGGACCAACTGTTCAGCCGAATGCGCCAGATCGAGTCCGCGCAGCGCGAAGCCGATCGGCAGCGGCGCGAGGCCGACCGCGTCCGAAAAGAGCAGGACGAGTGGGCGGAGAGAGCGCTCGATGAGCTTTGGGCGGCGGCCGAAGCCGAAGTGAACGTGCGCGTGGAGTCGTTCTCCGAGTCCACGGGCAGCCGGGTCGAACCCATTCGTCACTCCAACGCCGAGCAGCTCGCCGGGCTTCCCGCGCTCCGGATCCTGGAGCTCCGGCTCGGGAGCTCGGCCGTCTACCTCTACTCCCATCACGCTCCGGGCTGCCACGTCCACGTACACGTCGCGCACTGGCCGGTGTCCGATCCCAACCATAGACGTCATCACCGCATGATCAGCCTGCCAGTGTGCACGCTGGATCGGGTCGGTGAGCGCGGCTGGCAGCTCCGCCGGGTCCAGAGCTCGGGGGACAAGCTCCTCAGCGTGGAAGATCTGGTCTATCGCGCGTTCGAGCTCTTGGTGTTCGGCCTCGAGCGCCCGAGCCATCCGTCGCTGCTGCCCCCGGCGCCGCCCGCCCCGCTCGGCAGCGGAGCGGGCCGTACCATCCGGCAATTCCCCGAACGCTGAGCGGCCGGGCTCCGCCGTGTGGGCGGAGGTAGCAGTCATTTCGCGTGGGCGAAGCGCGAAAACCTGGACGAAACAGAGCCGAAACTTGCGCTTGTCAGGCTCCCGTGCGGAGCGACGAGCGACATGAACGAAGTCAACGCGAGCGACACGGCCTGGCTTTTGGTCTCCACGGCCCTGGTACTGATGATGACACCCGGCCTGGCGCTGTTCTACGGCGGCATGGTGCGCGCGAAGAACGTGCTCTCCACCTTCATGCACAGTTTCTTCGCGATGGGGATCGTCACCGTGGTCTGGGTGGCGATTGGCTACTCGCTGGCGTTTGGGCACACTCGCGCGGGGCTCATCGGCGGCTTCGAGCACGCCTTTCTGAACGGTGTGGGACTCGAAGCTCGAGAGGGAACCACGATCCCGCATCTTCTCTTCATGGCGTATCAGATGATGTTCGCCATCATCACGCCTGCACTGATCT
Organism: Polyangiaceae bacterium; assembly: GCA_046351435.1. GTDB lineage: Bacteria > Myxococcota_A > Polyangia > Polyangiales > Polyangiaceae > JADJKB01. The sequence continues at coordinate 36,246 of JAXLYN010000010.1, read as the reverse complement.
CTGGCGCGTTCGCCGAGCGCGTGAAGTTCTCCGCCTACGTGGCATTCACGCTGCTCTGGTCGCTCTTCATCTACGCGCCGCTTTGTCACTGGGTGTGGGGGCCCGGCGGCTGGCTGCTCTCCCGCGGCGCTCTGGACTTCGCCGGTGGCACGGTGGTGCACCTCTCGTCTGGCGTGTCGGCGCTGGTCTTCGCTTTGATGCTCGGCAAGCGCATCGGCTACCCGAAGCGCAAGGCGCCGCCCCACAACCTGACGCTGACGCTGCTCGGTGCCGGCTTGCTCTGGGTGGGTTGGTTCGGCTTCAACGCGGGCTCCGCCCTGGGCTCCGGCGGACTCGCGGCGCTCGCGTTGGTGAACACCCACGTGGCAGCGGGCGTGGGTGCCGTGGCGTGGGCTGGAGTCGAGTGGTTCCGACATGGCAAGCCCTCTTCGCTCGGCGTCGCGTCTGGGCTCGTGGCCGGACTCGTTGCCATTACGCCCGCCGCCGGCTTCGTGGGACCGGTGAGCGCGATGGCCATCGGGTTCATCGCGGGCGTGGCCTGCTACGGCGGCGTCTTGCTCAAGGGCAAGCTCGGCTACGATGACAGCCTGGACGTGTTCGGCGTGCACGGCATCGGTGGAATGCTCGGGGCCGTCCTGACCGGCGTGTTTGCTTCCAAGGTATGGAACGCGGCGGGGCAAGACGGACTGATCAAGGGCGGCAGCCACGTGTTCGTCGAGCAGCTCATCGGCGTCGCGGCGGCGGCGAGCTTCGCCGCGGCGGGCACTTTCGTGATCCTGAAGCTGCTCGACAAGACCATCGGCATTCGAGCTGCCAAAGAAGACGAACAAGAGGGTCTCGACGTCACGCTCCACGGCGAGGAGGCCTATACCCTCGCCGAAGGCCCAGGCGCGCGCGTCTTCCTCGAGGAGTCGCCGGTCGAGCCGGGCGCCCAAGGCGCCGATTCGCGGGAGCTCGCCGAGTCGCGCGCGTGAGCGCTGGGTTCGTGCTACGAGCCTCGGAATGAGGCTCCGCTGGCTCGCGATCTGCATTGGGTTCTCGGCTTGCGCTGGGTCCCCCGCTCCCGAACCGAAACCGGCGGTCGCGCAGGCCGTCGTGGTTCCGGACGCCAAAGAAGAGCACACGGAGACCGTCGCCGCGCCCGACCGGGACACGGGCGCCGGCGTCCTCGGCGACTGCGTGATCACGCTGCGGCGCGCCCAGGAGCTCCCTGCGGAGGGGCAGGAGCGCACGACCTACGACGCAGCGCTGGAGGCGGAGCAGAGCGGCGACTTCATGACCGCCCGCAAACGCTACTTCGAGCTGATCTCCCAGTTTCCGCGCTCGCGCCTGGTCCCTCTCGCGTACCTCGCGTTCGGCGAGCTCTTCGCGCGCGAGGCGGAGAGCGATCCGACCAAGCGCGAGCTGGCCGTCCAGTCCTACGCCGAGGTGCTCAAATACCCACCGCCCGAAAACGTGGTGCACGCCTACGCGTCGCTCCGCCACGGTGACATGCGGCGCGGTAGCGATGACACGCAAGCCTTGGCCAGCTACAAGCGCGCTCGCGACGCTGCAGGCTCACCGCGGCGCTTGCGCCGCCGAAGTGGAGCGGCGCGCGAGGACGGGATGGTCGACGCTTATTTCGGAGTGGGGGCCCCCGATCGGGCGTTTCTGTTCTTCCGTGGTGCGACCAGCGAGGCACGTGCGCGTGACATGCTGCGTTCTTTGGCTCAGGCGCTGCGAAAGGCGGGGAAAACCGCGGACGCGTGTGCTGCGGGGAGGGGGCGGGGGCGGACCCGGTCGGAGCGGAGATTTTGAAGGCCGGCTGTCCTTGAGCTTCGCGAGGGTGGGCGTGAGCCTGCGCGTGAACGCGAGCGCGCGGGCGGAGCTCGCGCGTGGGCGTGAGCGAGCGTGGGCGAGCTCGTGCGTGGGCCGTGAGCTTGCGCGTGGGCGTGAGCTCGCGCGTGGGCGTGAGCTTGGGCGAGAGCTGGGGCACGCGACGCCGAAGCGTGCGCTCGGCCGGAGGCCGAGTCCTGGATCCACACCCAAAGTCTTGGCACGATCAGATCACGACTATGAGGCGGGCCTGACGTCAACTGAATGAGGGGATTTTGCCGTTCTCTTTCGGGCACATCGGGTGCTTGTGGTGGCGGTACGAGACCTGGGCATGGAGCTGTCCGGTGCGAGCTGGGGCCTGCTGTGAGGTGAGGCGCTGCTGGCTGCGACGGATTACGAGCTGGCTTCGATCGACTATTTGCGAAATGTTCGAGCTCGGGCTTGATGGGCCCGTTAGGTGAGCTCGCCCGCAGATGGGGCTTCGAAAAGGAGGGTGGCGACGCACTCTATCCGACGGGCTCGACGCCGTGGCGCCGCACCATCATGATCTTCGCGTTCATCCACCAACTGATCTGGCCGCTCACAGTCAGGCCTCGCGGCGCGGATTGGAGACGTGGAGTTACGCGACGGGAGTCACCTCCCGCGTTTTGGTTGGGCCTTCTTCGAGAGCTTCTTGGCGGCCGCCGCGAGGGCCTTGGCGCGAAGCTCGGCCGATCGTGCGGCACGGTGGGTGCCACGGCTGCTGGCGCGGGCCAGGTGCTCAGGGTCGTAGACGGTGCCGTCGCGCCACATCGCCCACAGAATGCCGACCAACCTGCGCGCCAACGCGATCACTGCCACGCGCCTGCCGCGTCGCTGGGCGACCTCATGAACCCAGAGCCGCAGCGGGTCGTTCGGAGCCCGAGTTTTTACGCACCACGCGGCCTGCACGAGCAGGGCGCGCAAGTACTTGTTGCCCTTCTTGGTGATGGCGCCGATGCGCCGCTTCCCTCCCGAGCTGTCCTCGCTGGGCACCAACCCCAAGTACGACTCGACTTGGTGAGCGGTGCGGAAGCGCTTCGCATCGTCGATCACGCTGACGAAGCTAGCCGCGACGATGAGACCGACGCCGGGTGTGGTGGCGAGCAACTCGACAACAGGCTCCGTCGCGCAAAGTTCGAGGAGCTTCGCTTCGACCGTCTTCAGCTCTGCGGTGATTCCGTTGAGGAGCGTGAGCAAGGGCAGGAGTATCGAACCGAGCTCGAGGTCGAGGCGTTGCTTGGTCACGGTGCTCGCAAAGTGTTCGGCCGTGCACCTGGGCAGCTTCGTTCCGTGCTCTCGCGCCAGCCCGCGCGCAGTGGTCACCATCTGCGCCCGGGACTCGACGAGCGCGCGCCGCACGCAGAGCCAGCGCCGGAGCTCTGCCGCTGCGGCGACAGCACGTGGGCCATCGGTATGCCCCCGCGCTCCAGAGCGAGCGCCAGGACTTCTGCGTCGATTCGGTCCGTCTTGCGACCGTGGCGGCCGATGCCTAGCTGCTTGCTCCGCGTCGTGTCGACCAGCACGACTTGGTTGCCCCACCGGGTGAGCAAGTCGTGGACGTACCAGGCTTCGCGGCAAGCTTCGATCGCGACCACCGCTGGCGGTTGGCTCGGGCCCAGCAGCGATGACAGCGTCCCGAGCTCGGTCACCGCGCCCCGTTGGAGTACCTGCTCGCCCTCGACCTCGCAGAACGTGGTTTTCCGCGCACCAAGGTCCAGTGCTACTTTCCGCATGGCTGACCTCTCCTTCTGGCCCCCGTTCGGTTGTGCCTCTGAGCACGTGGGGGTGCTGACAGGGAAACCCGTCGGCGAGAGGTCGGCCGCTACTTTCTCGGCGAGTTCGTTTCGCATGGACGTGACGGGCTCGGGGCCCGCCTCATCCCATCTATCCGCCACTGAGACCCGAGTGAGAAAACCGGCCGGGACCGGCGGCGGCTGTGTCGAAGCGAGGAAGAGTCGCGAGGCGCCGGCGGCCGTCCACGGAGTGAGGATCAACCATCCCGGGACCGGCGGCAGCCGTGTTGAAGCGAGGGAGTAGTCAGCGGCGCCGGCGGCCGTCCACGGAGTGAGGATCAATCCATCCCGGGACCGGCGCCGGCTGTGTCGAAGCGAGGAGTAGTCGCGAGGGCTCGGGGCCCGCCTCATCCCATCTATCCGCCACTGAGACCCGAGTGAGAAAACCGGCCGGGACCGGCGCCGGCTGTTTCGAAGCGAGGAACAGTCGCGAGGCGCCGGCGGCCGTCCACGGAGTGAGGATCAACCATCCCGGGACCGGCGCCGGCTGTTTCGAAGCGAGGAACAGTCGCGAGGCGCCGGCGGCCGTCCACGGAGTGAAAAAAAGCTTGGGCACGCGACGCCAAAGCGTGCGCTCGGCCGGAGGCCGAGTCCTGGATCCACACCTGCAGTCTTGGCAATGAGAAAACCACGCCAATCCACCCGCCGTTGCTCCGACGGTCTCGTCGGGTTATCCGCAGCGCGATGCCGCTCGCTGCCGACTATCCGCTCTACGTTGCCAATCGCCCGGAGGCGCCGAATCGGGAACTCGTGGTGCTGGACAAATACACCGGTGAGGTGGCGACTCGGGTGGCTCAGGCGGACGCTTCCACCATCGAGCGGGGCATCGAGGCCGCGGCGCGGGTCGCGCCCGCGTTCGCGAGGTGGCCGGCCCATCGACGGCAGGCGGTGCTCGAGCACGCGGTGCTGCGCTTCCGCGAGCGATTCGAAGAGCTCGCCTCGGCACTCTGCGTCGAGGCAGGAAAACCCATCCGAGATGCCCGCGGGGAGGTGACGCGGCTCATCGACACCTTTCGGATCGCCGCCGAAGAGAGCGTGCGCATCGGCGGTGAAGTGATCCCACTGGACATCAGCGCGCGTTCGGCTGCCTACCGCGGCATGTACCAGCGTGTGCCGGTCGGGCCCTGCTCCTTCATTTCTCCCTTCAATTTCCCGCTGAATCTGGCGGCGCACAAGCTAGCGGCGTCCATCGCTGCGGGCTGCCCGTTCGTGCTCAAGCCCGCGAGCCTCACGCCGGTGGGTGCGTTGCTCATCGGAGAGGTCTTGGCGGAAACGGACCTGCCGCCCGGCACCTTTTCCATCCTACCGTGCCCGCGCGCGCACGCCGATGCGTTCACCGTGGACGAGCGACTCAAGCTGCTGTCGTTCACGGGCTCGCCCGAGGTGGGCTGGGAGCTGAAGCGCCGGGCAGGCAAGAAGAAGGTGGTGCTCGAACTGGGGGGCAACGCTGCCGCGATCGTGGAGCCGGACTGGGACGTCACCGACGCCGTCGAGCGCATCGTGTTCGGTGCCTTCTATCAGTCTGGACAGAGCTGCATCAGCGTGCAGCGTATCTTGGTTCACGAATCCGTTTACGAACGTGCGAAGTCCGCACTCGTGGAACGCGTGCGAAGTCTCGTGGTCGGCGACCCCAAAGACGAGGCGACGTTCGTCGGTCCGCTCATCACCGCGAGCGAAGCGGAACGGGTGCAGGCCTGGATCGCCGCGGCCGTGCGCGCGGGCGCGCGCCTGCTCACGGGGGGGGAACGGAGCGGCGCCATCGTGACACCTGCTCTGCTCGAAGGCGTGCCGAAGAGCGAGCCGCTCTACGCCGACGAGGTGTTCGGGCCGGTGGCGCTCCTGACCCCTTATTCGGACTTCGCCAGCGCGCTCGATGAGGTGAACGCCAGCCGCTACGGCCTGCAGGCAGGCGTCTTCACGCGCGATCTCTACAAAGCCCACGCGGCTTGGGACCGCCTCGAGGTCGGTGGCGTCGTCGTGGGGGACGTGCCGAGCTTCCGCGTCGACAACATGCCGTACGGAGGCGAGAAAGACAGCGGGCTCGGCCGCGAAGGCGTGCGCTTTGCCATCGAGGACATGACCACGATCCGGATGCTGGTGATCCGCACGCCGAGCTGAACGCGTCGCTAGTGACCGATCGCGGGCGTGGGCCGCGGTCAGGGTGCGTCGCCCACGGCGTAGCGCGCAATGCCGAGCTCGAGGTCGTCCGCCTCGCCCCAGGCTCGCGTCACGACGTAGATCCCCTCGCGGTCGTCTGCGGCGGCAGAGCCGATGAACAGCTCTTCGCGGTCTTCGCTCGTGCCGAAATGGACCTTGCCGACTTGCGTGGGCAAGTAGCGACGGAGGTCCACGATCACGAGTCCGTCCGTCTCGCGAGCCTTCTGGTGGAAGGTCCCGCGCGCCAGGAGCCCGGTGCGTGACGAAAACGCATCGAAGCGCACCATCTTTCCGTGTGCATCCCGGTCGACGGTGGCGCGCACGAAGTCCATCGAGTGCGAGCGACCGCGGAGCGTGATGGTGACCTCGTCGGGCGTGCAGTCGATGTCGAGCTTCTCACGACCCTCGGCGGCCATGCGTTCGAGCGCCTCCCGCAACAGGGAAAGACGGTCCTTGGCGACGAACTTCGCGTGCCGGTCGCAGGGGCTCGTCCGCACCTTGCGCTCGAGTTCCGCCCATTCGGCCTTGGGTATGGCTACGGTGGCGAGCTTCTCGGGCGCGGGGTAGTCCTGCGACTCGGCGGCTCGCGGCAAGCGGGACACGGCCTGGTGGCGTGCTGGCGTGCAGGCCGATAGGACGGAGAGCACGACGGCGAGCCAGCCGGCGCGCTTCATCGAGCCGCTGCCCGCGCGAAGTCCAGCCCCGTGAGTATGCCTTCCACGCGCCGGTTCCGCACTGCGATCACGCGCCGCACGTCCATCGCGGCGGCCTGCTCGGCGGCCCGATAGAGCGGCGTGTCCACGTCCAAGCACAACATGGCGGGTGACAGCACGTCTTCCACGTTGGTGTCGCGCGGCACGTCTTTGGCTTCCAGCGCCTCCTCCTGGGTGAAGACGCCGATGGGCCAATCGTCTTCGACGACGACGAGTCCCGAGACGTGTGCCTTGTCCAATCGCTCGACCGCCACGGCCACCGAGTCGTCGAACGACACGCTGAAGACCGGCTTCGACATGTAGTTGCCGATGGGTTCGTTGGTGCGCTTGTCTCGCACGGCGAGCATCAGGTCTTTGGTCGACAGGACGCCGGCGAGCTTCCCGTCCGTTTCGATGAACAGGCGATGGACGTGGTGCTTGGCCATCAGCCCGGCGGCGCGCCCCAGCGGCGCGTCGGTGGGGACGGTCAGCACGTCGGGTTCCATGACTTCGTGCACGGCGCGTCGGGGCAAAGCGAGGAGGCTCGAGCCGCTGCGCGTGCTCGCTTGGCGCCGGCCGATCCGCAGGAGGTCGGTGCGCGAGACCACGCCGACGAGCCGACCCCGTTCGTCAGCGACCGCCACCGCCGAGAAGCGCTTGTGCCCGAGCACCTGCTGGACCAGATCGAGATCGTCCGTGGGCAGCACCGACGCGACCGGCGTGGTCATGTACAGGCTCACCGGCATCGCGAACTCGGTCATGCCCGCCGTATACCTCATCCAAACGGCGTCCGTTCGGGCGCCGGCCAGCGGCCCAGGCAACGGTTCGTCATCGAAATGTCACAATTCACACTCTCGTCACGGTTTTGAATAATCGAGTAGTTGCCGATATTTGCCTGCAATGACGCAGCCCCTTGACCGGGGCGGTGAACCCTTGTTTTGTGGCGCCGCCAAAAGGAGCCCCATGGCCCTGACCCGAGATGCGGTGTTCTGGTCTGCCTTCTCCGCGATGACGGAGAAGACCGTAGAAGCGGCCGCTCGGCTGCGTGACCTGCTCGAAGCTCCGGAGCGCGCGTCCGAGCTCGCTGCCGAAATCAAAGACATCGAGCACCAGGCCGACAAGATTACCCACGAGGTGGTGCAGGCGCTGCACCAAACGTGGATCACCCCTCTCGACCGTGAGGAGATCCACGCCCTGATCACCAGCTTGGACTCGGTGCTCGACTTCGTCGACGCAGCCGGCGACAAGATGGCCCTCTACGAAATCGAGTCGATCCGTCCCGAGGCACTCGAGCTCGTGAAGTCCCTCGAGGACTCGGTCGCCGACATCCAGAAGGCCGTGGCCGGGCTCGAGAAGATCAAGGACCCGGCGCCGCTCCTCGCGCTGTGCCGTTCCATCAACAAACACGAACACGAAGCCGACCTCATCTTCCGACGGGGCCTGGCGCGCTTGTTCAAGGAGCGCACGGACCCGCTCGAGGTCATGAAATGGCGTGACATCTTGGAGTCGATGGAGACCGCCACCGATCGGGCGGAAGACGTCGCCAACATCATCGAAGGAATCATCCTGAGCACGCCTGATGACCGCGTTTCTTGATCGCGATCATCGGTGGCAGCGCCGGTGTTCGACTTCATCAATGGCTTCCACGACGCGGCGAACTCCATCGCGACGGTGGTGAGCACCTGCGTCTGGCCTGGCCTCCGCGAGGTGCCGTGGCTTGGGCGGCGTTCTTCAACTTCGTGGCTTTTCTCGTGTATCCGAGCCACGTTTCCGCGGCTATCGCCAAGCGAGTCGCGCTCTCGAGCGACGGCACAACGTGATCTTGGCGACGCTGATCGGCGCCATCGCTTGGAACCGTTCACCTGGTGGTGGGGCTCGCCGAGCCTGTCGTCCCATGCTCTGATGGCGCGTTGCCGGCGCGGCGTTGGCTCATACGCCGGACTTCGGGATTCTGGACGAAGGTCTTTCGGTCGTGTATCGCCTGCCTTCATCGTGGCCGCGCCGATGTTGGGTGGCGTGATTGGTTTCGCGATGATGAAGCTGGTGCGCGTCCTGTTCGGCGCGTCGCGTCCCGCCCGCATCGACAAGGGCTTCCGGCGCGGGCAGCTCGTGTCCGCCGCGCTCTACTCCCTCGGTCACGGCGGCAACGACGCCCAAAAGACCATGGGCATCATCACCTTGCCCTGATCACGGCGGGGCTCCAGCAAAAGACTGCGCACGTGGAGCCGAAGCTCTGGGTGGTCCTGCTCTGCCAAGCCGCGATGGGTCTCGGTACGCTGATGGGCGGCTGGCGCATCGTGAAGACCATGGGCATGAAGATCACCAAGCTCCGGCCCGTGGGCGGCTTTTGCGCCGAAACCAGCGGCGCCATCACGCTCGCCATGGCCACGTTCTTGGGCGTCCCGGTTTCGACCACCCACACCATCACGGGCTCCATCGTGGGCGTGGGGACGGCGGAGCGACGCTTGAGCGCCGTGCGCTGGGGCGTCGCTGGGCGCATCGTCTGGGCCTGGGTTTTCACCATCCCGGCGTCGGCCACCATCGCGGTTCTTTGCTACTTCGTCATCCGCGCGGTCTCCGGGGCGAAGTAGCTCGAAGGCGTCGAGCCGGGGGCCTTCGTGAACTCCACCGTTGCGGTCCGGCGCTGGTCGCGCCATCTTCGCGTCGCCGGCCCCGCCGGCGGGCACCTTCTACAATTATCGTCAGCATGAGGGACACATGAGGCTCGGGAGTCGTTCGTTTGCAATGAATGGCCGCATTCCGGAGGAGTTCGCCGCCGGGGTGAAAGGCGAATCCGGCCCCGTGCCCGGGCCGAACATGAGCCCCCACCTCGCATGGAGCGACTTCCCTTCCGGGACGAAGTCCTTCGCGCTCATCTGCCACGACCCCGACGTGCCGTCGAAGGCCGACGACGTGAACAAGACCGACCGCACCGTTCCGTACGATCTGCCCCGCATGGACTTCTACCACTGGGTGCTGGTCGACATTCCGGTCACGGTGACCTCGTTGGAAGAGGGTGCGGAGTCGGAAGCGTTCGTGCCCAAGGGCAAACCGCTCGGCAAGTCGGCGTTCGGCCGTCGCGGCAAGAACAGCTACACGGATTGGTTCGCGAGCGATCCCGCCATGGGCGGCGACTACGGCGGCTGGGACGGGCCGTGGCCTCCCTTCAATGACGAGCGTCTGCACCACTACAACTTCACGCTCTACGCTCTCGACGTGCCGAGCCTGGATCTTCCGGAACGGTTCGGCGGGCCCGAGGCGCTGGCGGCGATTCAGGGCCACGTGCTCGATTCTGCGACCTGGATCGGAACGTACACGCTGAACCGCGACGCTCGCGCCTGAGCGGCGTCCGGCCATGACGTCGCTCTGCTCTTGTCAGAGACACCTGCTCGAGCGGCAGGGATACCGCGAGCTCGCCGCGTCGCACCTCTTCTCGATGGGGTGCCTCTGGCGCCGAGCCTCGACGAAAAAGCAGATGCTCGCCCGCCACTGCTTGGATGAGCTCGAGCATTTCGAAGCCGTCGCCATGCTTCACGAGGAGGAGGGCGGGGAGGACCTCATCGGACGCGTCGCGGAAGAAGTCCGTGCGCTCCCACGCCCCGAGACATGGTTGGAGATGGTGGTCATCGGCATCGTGTTCGATCGTGCCGTGTACTACCAGCTCCGGGCCTACGCCGCCGCGCCCGACCCGCGGGTCGCGAGCTTCGCCGTGCGGGTCATCGCCGACGAACAGGAGCACCTGTCCGCCGGGCAATCTGCACTTTCCGATCTCGAGAAGAAGGGGCTCGGCGGTCGCGGCGGAGCTCGACGGTGCTGGCGGGCGCGCTTGGCTGCCCCATGCCTTGGCGTGTTTCGACGAGCTGTTGGCTGGCTGTCCTCACGGCCCCCATGTGTCCGAGGCTGCGCAAGAGGAAGCCTCGAAGACCTATCTCGCCAGTCTGGCGGCCCTGCTCGTGCCTCGAGGCGTGGCCGCCTCTCGCTTCGCTCGCTGAGGCCTCGAGCTTCAAGGCCTTTGCCGGAAATAGCTCGCGAGCATCGCGTAGAGCTCCGGGTCCTTCGCCTCGAGCTCTTTCGGCTTCTCGAAGAATGCCTCGACGGCGACCGCGAAGAACTCGGCCTCGTTGGTCCCGGCATACGCTCGAAGGAGCTTCGGATAGCGGCGCTTCTGTACCTTCCGCAAGCGATCAGCGATGGCGCGCACCCACGGTGCGGTCGCAACGAATGGCAGGTCTCCGGGGACGCCATCCGCGTTCTGATCCTCGAAGTCGATCACGTGGGCGAGCTCGTGGAGCGCGACATTGTGCCCGTCTTTCGGCCGGGCGAAGCCGTGCGTGAGGTCGCGCCGAGAGAGCACGACCGGCCCCCGCGCGTGGACGACGCCCGCCAGCTCACCCCGGCCTCCGCTGGAGAAGTCAGCGTTGAACGCGCGCGAGTACACGACGATGTCTCGCAGCGTGGGCCACTCGAAATCGGGCATCCCGTTGCCCAGCATGGCGGCAGACGCCGCGATCAGCACCCGCGTCGGCTCGTCCACCGGCCCGCCTTCCGAGTTCATGATCCGCTGTTCGGCGAGGAAGATCCGCACGTCGTCTTCGAACCGGCCCTTCCTTCCGCCGCTGAGCGCCGAGTAGTACGGGACCCGCTCTCGGAGGATGCGCCGGAAGCTCTCGGGGAACGGTTCGGCGAGCAAGCGCTTGCGCGCGCGGAAGCGACGGGTCGAGACCAGGAGCTCGACGGCGGCCGCGATCACTCCGGCGAGCGCGAACGGCGGCCCGAACACCACCGCAGCGCAAACCGCCACCACGCCGCCGACGAGCAGCGCCAAGGCGATGCGAATCCGGAGCTCGCGGCGTGGAAAGGCGCGCACTTGGCTGCATCTTGCCCTGGTCAGCTGCGCGGAAGAAAGGGAACATGCCCATCGATGCACCGGCGTGAGCTCCTTTCTTCCCTGCTCGTCGTCGCCGCGAGCGGCTGCAGACCCCCCGACCCCGCGGTGGGGCGCGCACCCAGAGCGACGCGCCGCGAAGCCCACGCGCGCCTCGCCGAACTCGCGCGGCGCTACGAGCGGCTGATGCAAGACCACGGCAAACACGAATGGTCTCGCTACGCCGGGCTCTCGCCGGAGGGGCCGGCCACCCGCGCGGCTCTGGAACGCTTGCGGGCCGAGGAGCACGACGTGTTTCGCGAGGCCGAAGCCGTCTTGAAGCGCTTCGGGAATAGCCTGGTCTCTCCGCGTCAGGCGGAGCTCTGGCAGAAAGGCGCCCTCGGCCTCGCGCTGCTCGCCGACTCGAAGGTGTCGACGCTCTCCGACGAGCTCGAGGCGCTGATCAACGCGCATCGCTTCGAGCTCGACGGCAAGGTCATCACGCGTGCGGAACTGTCCGAGCTCCGGCGCTCGGATGACCCACGGGTGCGGCGCCGCACCCGCCAGGTGGAGCACGAGCTGCACAAGAAGGCGAAGCCGGTGGCGGAGGCACTCCTCGCGCGCCGCCGCGAGCTGGCGAAGGCGCTGGGGAAACCGTCGTATTATGCCGCCCTCCTCCAGGTGAGAGGAGCGGACGTCGCGCGCACCGAGGCCATCTTGACGGCGCTATCGGTCCGCACCCGCCGCGCGTTCGCCGACATGCTCGGCCCACGCCAACGCCGCGTGGCTCGAGCCATCACGTTCGCCTGGGACATCGACTACATGATCGCGAGGCAGGCCTCCGTGCCCCACGAGCGCTTCCCCAGAGAGCGGGCGTTGCCTGTCGCCCTCGGCATCTACCGTGCGTTCGGCTTCGACCTCGAGCATCCACCCTCGATCTGCGCGTCCGCGAGTTTGCGTTCGGCGGTCAGACCGTGGCGCTCCGGGTTCCCGACGACGTACGGCTCGTGGTGCGCGCACCGGCCGGCGCGCGTTACGTCGGCCTCTTGTTGCACGAGCTCGGCCACGCCGTGGCGGTCCGGACCACGCGCGTGACCCACCCGCTCTACAAGGGCTACGAGTGGGTGCCGGGCTTGCTCGATCCGGCCTACGCCGAGGGTTCGGCGGAGATCTTCGGCAGGCTCCTCGACGAGCCCGGCGTGCTCCGCGAGCATCTCGGCCTGAGCGACGAAGAGGCCCGGACCCTGATCGCGGGGCGCCGGCTCGAAGCCTTGGTCGCCGTGCGCCGCTCGGCGGTGGCTTCGGCCTTCGAGCGAGCCGCGCTCGAGCAGGAGCGCGCGGACCTCGACGCCCTGAGCCTCGACCTCGAGCGGCGGCTCTCCGGCACCATCGTACCGCGAGACGCCGAGCCCACCTGGGCAGCCTCGCCGTTCCTCGCCAGCTACCCGGTCTACACCCACGCATACTCCCTCGCACTCTGCGTCGCCGCACAGGTGCGTCAGGCGCTCAAGTCCCGCTTCGCCTCCGGGTTCCTGGGTCGAGACGCGGGGGAGCATCTCGGACGTGCATTCTTCGCCGACGGCGCGCGCTCCAAGCTCGACGAGAAGATGGTGCGCACGACGGGCGCGCCGCTCAGCGAATCCGACGCGGTCCGCTTTCTGCTCGGGCGGAGCTGAGCGAACGGCGTTCTTGCTGCGCCAGCGGGCCCGCGCGGGTTTTGGTGTATCGTGAGGAGCGTGCGCGCATTCGTGCTCTTGGCTCTCGGGCTCCTGGCCTGCGCCGGCGGCGACGGCGGCGAGGCCTCGAACGCTGGAGGTGCTGTCGGCAGCGGAGCCGCGTCGGGCAGCGGCGGCACCCACGCGGCAGGCGGCGTGGGCAGCGGCGGCACGGCGGCGCTCGGCGGCGGCGGCTCGGGTGGCACGAGCGCCGGAGGCGCCAGCGGCGGGACCGGTGCCGATCTGTGCACGACGTCAGCGGGGAACTTCTTCGCTCACGGAGATTTCGAGGAGGGCATGGACGGGCAGGCGCCCAAGGGCTGGGAGGTGCGCACTCCCGGACAGCCCGACAAATGCGCAGGCTCCGGCGCACCGGGCGAGCACGTGTTCCTCACGACCCCCGCCCCGGGCTGTTCCGGTCAAGCGCTGGCCGTCGACGCGCGCGGAGAGTGGGACTGCTACGCCGTGCAGCGCGTGACCGACTACGACAGCATCCAGGGCGGAGCGACCTACCGCATCAGCGCCAGCGTTCGTTCGACGGGCAACGCCACGAATCCAGCGGCGTGGTTCGTGATCGGTGCCCAGTGGCTCGACGGGAGCGATGCGTTCTTCGGCGACGAGAAGAACCCCAAGACTGCGAGCGCGAGCGAAAACGACTACGAGTGGAAGAAGCTCTCCTTCGATCTCGTGGCGCCCGCCAATGCGCGGCGCATCTTGATCTGGCTCTCGGCCCACTACCCGGGGCGCGTGGACATCGACAACGTGAGCGTGGTGAAGCTCTGAGCCGAGCGTGCTATTTCCCGCTCGTGACATGACCATGGAACGACAAGCGCCCGGACGCGTGCTCATCGTCGCGGGCTCCGACTCGGGCGGTGGGGCCGGGATCCAAGCCGACATCAAGACCGTCACCATGCTCGGCGGCTACGCCATGACGGCGGTCACCGCGCTCACGGCCCAGAACACCCGAGGCGTCGCGGGCGTCGTGCCCGTGGACCCGAGCTTCGTCGCGAAGCAGATGGAGGTCGTGCTCGCTGACATCGGCGCCGACGCGGTGAAGACCGGCATGCTGCATTCGGCGGACGTGATCGAAGCCGTGGTGCGCACGCTCGAGCGACATGCGCGCGGCGTGCCCGTGGTCGTCGACCCCGTGATGGTCGCCAAAGGCGGCGCACCGTTGCTCGCGCCCGACGCCGTGAGCGCAGTCCGGCTCCGGCTCGTGCCCTGCGCGGCGCTCGTCACACCCAACGCTCCCGAGGCGGAAGCGCTCACGGGCCTCTCCGTGCGCGGACCGGAAGATCTCGGTCCCGCCGCCGATGCGCTTCTCGCGCTCGGTGCCGGTGCCGTGCTGCTCAAAGGCGGCCACCTCGAAGGCGAGACGGTCGTGGATTTGTTGCGCACCGCGGACGGCGTGGAGCGGCGCTTCGAGAGCCCGCGAATCCAGAGCCGGAACACGCACGGAACGGGCTGCACCTTGGCGTCGGCCATCGCGGCCGGCATCGCCGAGGGGCTCCGGCTCGAAGACGCGGTAGAACGCGGCCGAAGGTACGTCTTTTCTGCCATCGCCACGGCGCCCGGGTTCGGGAAGGGTCACGGTCCGCTGAACCACGCGCACCCGCTGCTCGAGGAGCCATGAGCTTCATCGAGTTGCCGCCGCCGCCCGAAGTCACCGGCATCCAGCGCGGCGCCGGCGAGACTCGCTTGCGCTTCGAGGACGTGGCCGAAGACGGTCGCCTGCGTCTCGAGGGCGTCTGGCCCGCCATCGGTCCCATTCTCTGGGGCAAGATGGAAGTCGCGAACGCCCTGCTCCGGCTCGGCGCTCGAGGCGTTCGCGCGGTCCTGACCTATGTCGCCCTCGAAGGCGGCGAAGAGCCCGTGAGCGTGCGCGCTCCCTGCTCCCAGGAGGTCCGCTGGAGCCTCGGGCGCAACGTCGACGAGCAAGGCAACACCTCGCGCATCTTGTTCGACACCTGGCTCTCGTCGACTGCTCCCCGCGGCGCTCCGCGGAACCCGGGGCTCGACCCCGTGAGCGACGAACGCGTGCTCGTGGCCCGTGCCTACGGGCAGCACGTGTTCACGCGTCCCGCAGCGTCTGCCGGAGCGCACCGCGTGACCGAGATCGCCGACCCGCTCCTCGATGGCCTCGCGCTCGAGCCGAGCGAGCTCAGGGACTTCCGACGCCTCCTGGCGCTGCCGAGCGGCGCTCGGGCCCTGGAGGAGCGCCCGCGCCCGGATCCGTCGCCGACGGTGTTCGGTCTCTGTCATACCGACGGCAATCAGCACGTGAACTTCCTCTCGTACCCCCGGCTCGCGGAAGAGGCGGCGCTCCGCCGCTTCGCCGAGCTCGGCATCGACCCGCGCCGGCTCGCGCGCCGCGCCGAGGTCAGCTATCGCCGCCCGTGCTTCGCAGGTGACGTGGTCGATCTCTTCTTGCAGACCTTCGAACGCGACGGAGAGGTCGGTGTGGTCGCCGCGTTCGTCCCGCGCGCAGGGCAGCAGCCGAGCACGCCGACCTCACTCGAAGAGATCGAGCGCCCAGCGTGCGTGGCGCGCATCGGGTTCCGCTGAGATGACGCGTGCCTGCTCGCGAGTCGCGGCCACCCAAGCCCTGGGCCTGCCAAGGTGTCCGAGCTCGCGGATGTGGAAAGCCATCGCGATCGTCCTGGTCTCCGTCGCGACCGGGGTCGCATGCGTGGAGCTGCCGGCGAACACGGCCACGGGGCCTCGGCCACGCCCGCCGCCCGAGCCGGGCTCGAGCATCACCCACAGCAAACGCTGCTCGTGTCGCGCGTGTGGAGAAGCCACGTGTTGCGCGGGGGACCACGAGACCGCGACGGCTGCTGCGAGCTCCTGCCAGAGCTACGACTTTTCGGCCGCGGGCTGCGGCATGCAGATCGAGAGCTGCGCGAGTCGCTGCTTCGAGCGCGTGTGGACCGCCCGGCTCGACCAGGACTGCGACGACAAGCGTCCGGCGGAGTGTTGTGCGGGGTAGACCGCCCAAAAAAAGCCCGAAGTTCCCCGGCCCGAGCCGAAGGCCCTTGCGCCGAGCCCCGCGCCGTGTCGAAAACTCGGGCTCGCATGAACCCATCGGTCCGAACTCGCCTGGTCTTCCTCCCGCTCTTGTTGGCTGCTTGTGAGCAACCACCGCCCGAGCCGAGCGAGACCAAACCCTCGAATCCTCCTCCCACCGCTCCGGTACCCACCGCCAGCGTCGCGGCGCGCGTGCCGAGCGCGGAGCCGCCGAAGACCATCGACGTGCCCCCGGAGCCAAAAGGCCTCCCGGCGCCCGAAGACGTGGCCGAACCGCCGAAAGACGCCAAGAAGACGGCGAGCGGCCTGTTCACCAAGGTGCTCACCAAGGGCACTGGCAAAGACAAGCCGAAGCTCGAGGACCGCGTGAAGGTCCACTACACGGGCTGGACCAAAGACGGGAAGATGTTCGACAGCTCCGTCGCCCGAAACGAGCCCGCCACCTTCGGCGTGGGCGGTGTGATCAAGGGCTGGACCGAAGCGCTGCAACTCATGGTGGTCGGGGAGAAACGCCGGTTGTGGATCCCGGCTGCGCTCGCTTACGGGGAGACGCCGCAGCCCGGCACGCCGGCAGGACAGCTCACCTTCGACGTCGAGCTCCTCGAAGTGGTCGCCGCACCGAAGCCGTGGCCCGTGCCCACCGACGTGAAGGCCGCACCGAAGGACGCCAAGAAGACCGCGAGCGGCCTCATGTACAAGGAGCTCACCAAGGGCAAGGGCACGAAGAAGCCAGGACCCACGGATCGGATCACCGTGCACTATTCGGGCTGGACTCCGGACGGCAAGGAGTTCGACAGCTCGGTTCGCCGCGGCGAGCCCACGAGCTTCCCGCTGAACCGCGTGATCAAAGGCTGGACGGAGGGGGTGCAGCTCATGACCGAAGGTCAGCGCATGCGCTTCTGGATCCCCGCTGACCTCGCCTACGGCGACAAGCCCCCGCGCCCGGGCGCGCCGGCGGGCCCTCTGGTTTTCGACGTGGAGCTGATCTCGATCTCGGGAGGAGCGCCGTGATCCGGCTCGCGAGCCATCTGGCTGGAAAGTGGGTCGAGGGGAGCGGTCCGAGCGTCGAGCTCCTGAACCCTGCCACCGAAGAGCCCGTGGCCAGCGTCGCGAGCGGCGGGCTCGATCTCCGTGGCGCGCTGGTTCATGCCCGAAACGTGGGCGGGCCGGCGCTCCGCGCACTCAGCTTCGCAGAGCGAGGCCTCTTGCTGGAGAAGATGAGCAAGGCAATTCACGCCGAGCGCGACGCCCTCATCGATCTGGCCATCGCCAACGGTGGCAATACTCGCTCCGACGCCAAGTTCGACCTCGATGGCGCGACCCAGACTTTGATGGCGTACGCCGAGCTCGGGAAAAAGCTCGGCGATCGCCGCGTCCTCGGCGATGGCGAGCCCGTGGACATCTCCGGTTCTCGCCTGCAGGGTCAACACGTGCTCTCGGCCCGTCACGGCGTCGCCGTCCACATCGGAGCGTTCAACTTCCCTGCTTGGGGCTGGGCCGAAAAGGCCGCCACCGCTCTGCTCGCGGGGATGCCCGTCCTCACCAAGCCCGCGACGGCCACGGCGCTCGTCGCACACCGCACCGCGCAGATCTGCGTGGAGGCCGGCATCCTCCCGACCGGAGCACTGAGCTTCCTGTGCGGGGCGGCCGGGGATCTGCTCGAGCACCTCGAGTGGCACGACGTCGTCGCCTTCACCGGCGGAAGCTCGACCGGGCTCTCCATCCGGAAGACCGAGGCGTTGCTGCGCCAAGGCGTGCGCGTGAACGTCGAGGCCGACAGCCTCAATGCCGCAGTGCTGGTGGAAGGGGCCAGCGACGCCACCTTCCACGCCTTCGTGCGCGACGTCGTGCGCGACATGAGCCAGAAGACCGGCCAGAAGTGCACGGCGATTCGTCGCGTGCTCACGCCCGCGAGCGAGCTCGAACGCGTGCGCGAAGCCATCGCCGAAGCGCTCGCCGCCATCAAGATCGGCAACCCCGCGCTCGACGACATCCGCATGGGTCCGGTGGCCACGGCGGCGCAAAAACGCGACGTCGGCGCCGGAGTGCAGAAGCTTCTCGAAGGAACGCGTGCGGTGTTCGGCGAGCCGGGCAAGGTCTCGCCGGTCGGCGTGCCCGAGGGGAAAGGCTTCTTCGTTCCGCTCCTCCTGCTCGAAGCTGCGGATTCGCTCGGTGCGAAGAGCGTGCACGAGCACGAGGTGTTCGGGCCCGTGGCGACCCTCCTGCCGTACAGTGGGAGCGAACGCGCGCTCCAGATCGTGCGCGCGGGTCAAGGTGGCCTCGTGACGTCCATCTATGGTGACGATCGCGCGCCCCTCGGCGAGCTGGTGCTCGGCCTCGCGCCTTGGCACGGTCGGCTCGTCGTCGTGGACGAGAAGGTGGCCGAGAAGAGTGTGGCCCCCGGCACCGTGCTCCCGGGTCTCGTCCACGGTGGGCCAGGTCGCGCCGGCGGCGGCGAAGAGCTGGGCGGGCTGCGCGGCATGGCTCTCTACCAGCAGCGTACGGCCGTGCAGGGCAACGGTCCGCTCGTGGCGAAGCTCCTGGGCGCGGGGTGAGATGCGTCGCGCGTTCGGGCTCGGGGTCGGCGCTCTCCTCGCCGTCTCGCACGTGGCTTCGTGCGGCTCCGACCACGACGCGCTGAAAAAGAAGCCTCCCTCTGGGGGCGGCGCGGGTGGAACGGAGCTCGACGCCACGCCCGATTCCGAGCCGGACGCGCCCACCGACCAGGGGCCCGACGTGTTCGTCGAGCCCTCCGGCACGAGCAAGCTCACACTGCTCCACGGCGTGGTGGATGCGAAGCGCATCGCGTTCTGTTTCTCCAAGGTGGCCGACGGCGTACCCCAGCCAGCGGTGGGAGCTCCGCTGCCCAGCGCCGGACTCGCCTACGGTTCCACGCTGAAACTCGCCGCCGTGCCCGGGCTCGATCCGACGAACGACGCGGTGCTGGTGCACGTTCTCGCCGGCGACTTCTCGCTTCTCGCCGGCAAGAGCTGCGAGGAGTCGCTGGCGCTGGCCAAGACGTTGTCGGAACCCCCTGACGCCGGCAGCGACGCCGAGCCGCCCGACGCCTCCGTCGCGGACGACGCCGACGCGGACGCGCCCGCCGACGTAGTGACCGAGCTTCCGCCGCCGCCCGCGCTTCGTGCCGCCGACCTCCCGGTACTCCCTGCCGGTACGCTGTCCGCTGGTTTCAGTCTACTGCTCGCAGCCACCGGCTGCATCGGTGGTCCTGCCTTCGCGAGTCCGAGCGCTCCGTTCATTTGCGGCACGGGCTATTCGCCTTCGACGCCCACCTTCGGTCCGCTGTTGGTGACGCTGTCCCGAGTCGGCTCGTCCGACGCCTTGGGCCTCCAGGTCGTCAACGCCGCCCGTGCTGCCGATCCCATCGACGTCGCGTCGTCTCACCCGAAGGGCAGCAGCATTCCGGCCATCGCCGTGGCCTACGACGTGGTGTTCGGTTCGGTTTCGCCACGCCCGCCGTTGCTCGGCTACTCGGCGACGGCGTTCGGGAGTCCGATCTCCGCCTCGACCCTGGACGTATCGAGCCAAGGCTCGAGCGTCCCACTCCTGTCGAGCACGTGGAAAGACGCGCTCGCCGCGGGTGGCCAGAGCGACGTGCAAAACGGCTCGAATTACGCGGTCGTACTCCTTGGACCGCGCCCGAACACCCTCGAGGCCGAGTGGTGGAACGGCCCGAAGTTGGTGGTGCTCGCTTCCGATCCCGTCACTCAGTGATGCAGCGTGAGGTCGGCGAGCTTCGACTTGGCGTCGTTGATGTGGGGGCTCGACGGGAAGCGTCTCACGAACGAGCGCAAGGTGTTCTTCGCGTCGTTCCAGGCTTGGATGTCGATCTGGCAGTTTGCGAGCAAGAGCGTCGCCTCGTCCATCACCTCTTTGTCGACCGAGGCCTCGGAGATGCCAATCAGGATCGGGATTGCTTCTCGCTGACGGGCCAGCGCGCGGAGGGCGTGGGCGAGTTGGAGCTTGGCCTGGGGGCTGTGGGCAGCGTCGGGCTTTTGCTGCAAGGACTCTTTCAGCGCCTGAGTGGCCTCGTGCCAGCGCCCGGTCCGCACGTGATCGAGGCCCGTCTGGTAGGCGATGAGCGAGAGCTCGTTGCGTGAGCGCTCGACGGCGGACTCGAACACTGCGCGCTCGGTGTGGGTCAGCGGCAGCTTTGCCACTTCGTCGAATCGCTCGACGATTTCCCGACGCTTGTTGTTGACGATCAAGTCGTAAAACTCGCTGGCGGCTCGCACGCCCTTCTGATTCGACTCGTCGCGCGCTTGGGTGGACTTCAACTCCTTCTCGAGTTGCTCGATGCGCTCTCGCGAGCCTTTGGTCTCCGCTCGCACCGCGTCCACGCGGGCGTCCCAGGCGAGCTTCAGCCCTACGAACAGCACCACGATGGTGACCACGTAGGCGGTCGAGCTGTTCACCCAGATCTTCCGCTCGAAGCCCTGCTGGCGCTTGGCGATGCTCTTGAGATCGGCAGCGAGCGCATTGACCAAATTGTTGGTCTTGATCGTGAGCGAGCGGCTCTCCACGATCTCGCGTTTGATCTCTTCGAGCTCGTATTCGTCCATTCGGGCCGCACCGGAAGTATCCCCTCCGGCGCGTCCGGGCAAGCAGAGCCCACCTCGCCTGGGGCGCCGCCCGAGGGTGGGCGCGCCTGCGTCGGCCGCCGGCGTTGCCTGAAAAACCCCTTCAATTGGGCCGTTTTGACGCTTGTGCCTTGAACGAAGGCCCGTACCCCGCTAAGCCCTGCCGCCTCGCCCGCCGCCGTGCGTGGCGACTTCGACGACTACGCACTCGCCGAGTGCCGGGAGCAGCATGGACACCAGCGACATTCGCAAAGGCTTGAAGTTGATGATGGACGGTCAGCCGTACATCGTCGTCGATTTCCAATTCGTGAAGCCGGGCAAGGGTCAAGCCTTCACCCGTACGAAGATGAAGAACATGCTCACGGGTGGAACCATCGAGAAGAACATCCGCTCCAGCGAGAAGCTCGAAGCCGCCGACGTGGAGGACCGCACGGTCCAGTTCATCTACCCCGACGGCGAGATGTACTACTTCATGAACTCCCAGAGCGGAGAGCAGATCGCCGTGCACAAAGATGCCGTCGGCGACGCAGCGAACTTCCTGATCGATGGCATCGACGTCCAGGTCACCATCTACAAGGGCAATCCGGTGAGCATCGCGCTCCCTCCCCACATCGTCGTTCAGGTCAAAGAGACCGAGCCGGGCGTGAAGGGCGACACCGCGACCAACGTGACGAAACCCGCGAAGATCTCCACGGGAGCCACCGTCGCGGTTCCGCTCTTCATCAGTGAAGGCGAGTGGATCAAGGTCGACACGCGGAGCGCCAGCTACCTCGAGCGCGCCAAGGCGCCGTGACCCGAGGCCAGGCGCGGCCTCGAGCCTCGCGTGGTCAGCGTCCGTAGACTCGGACCGAGCTGCCCTGCGTGCAGGCGATCTCGCGGCCGCCATCGGACGCCGTGCACTCGCGCGGCGCGGCGCCGGCGGGCAGGCGCCAGAGTTCGGGTTTGTCCCCGCCCTCGAGCCACAGGCCTTCGCGGGTCGCGTAGGCGGCGTAGCGGCCGTCGGGCGAGGACGGGCTACCGTGCACGCGCGGCCTGAGCCGCACCTCGCCGCTCGAAAGCGGCGTCCCGATCGGTTCGAGCGCCACGAGCAGCGACGGTAGGTCGTCTTTCTCGCCGAGCACCACCGCCGTGAGGCCCGGTGACTTGCCTCCCGCGCACGCGCCCGGCCTCGGCGAAAGCAAGCGAGACCCGGGGGCGGACTCTGCCCGGACCCGCGAGCAGCATGTGAACGTCCGAACGATCGCAGGGCGCCAGTAGGCTCGTGAGCTTGCGGCCACCCTTGGTGGCGGGCTCGAGCGGCCAGCTCGCGACGCCGGCGTCGGCGTCGAGCGCTTCGGGCTCGCCGCCGCTCGCTACGCGGAAGAGCCCCTTGGGCGTCTGGACGAGCAGCGCTCCGCTCGGCTCGAAAGCCAGAGGGGACAAGCGCGGTGCAGCGGGGGCCGGCGCGACCTCGAGTTTCAGTAGGCGCTCCTTGGCGTCGAGCGTCGTGGCTTCGGCCAGCACGCTCTTCACGAGCTCGGCCCGGCGCTTGTCGCTCAGCTTGCCGAAGTACCAGCCGTCGCGCTCGAGAGCTCCGAGCGCCCGCGTCGGCTCTTTGTCCGTGAGCGCCGCTTGCACCTCGGCGGTCACGAGTCGGTCCAAGAGCACGGCGAGCGGCGCGCAATGGATGGGACCGCCATCGGCGTCGAAGATGCGCGCGGTCGCGCCTTCGGCGCACAGCGTCGACATCAGTCGGCGGATCTGTGCGACGTTCCGAGGCACGTCTCTGGCCCCCGGCTTGCGCTTCGAGCGGCCGACCTCGGCTTGGGCCAGGAGTCCGATGGACGCCGCTGGCTCCGTGGCGTCGCGCGACACCCCGGCCGCACGATCGAGCCAGATGACCTGCGCGGCCACGCTGCGGTCGGCCTTGTCCACGCTGCACTCGGTCCCCGCGCCGCGCAGGCACGGCGGCTTCTGGGTGAAGGTGACGCGTGCGTCGTCGCGACCGTCGGAATCTCGGTCGGTGGAGTCGACGTCGACCGAGAATGGGTCGTTCGGTGCGGGCGGCGCGACCCGCAGCGTCACGAGCTCGGGTCGATTCGAGAGCGGCACGATGACGGAAACACTGCGGGCGGGTGCGCGCGGCAAGAGCGCGGTGGTGCAGCTGGCGCTCACGTCCAGGGTCACGCTCTTCGATCCGGTCTGGAGCAGAGCAGCGGCGTGGGTGCACGCCGGGCCCGTGGGCACGAAGCCGGGGAGCTGGAACAGTCGCTTCGGGGCTCCCTCGGCCGGGTAGAGCCAGAGCTCACCCGGTGCGGCCGGCGGCGCTCCGGGCTTCGGCACGGTCCAGGCGACGACCTCGCGTTTGCCGTCCGAGTCGAAGTCCGCCGACAAGCCTCGCTCGAGAACGCGGCCCTCCGGCGCGGTGATTTCCCGGCCGTCGAGGGACCAGCGCACGGCCCCGGCTGGCGCCGGCAGCGCGACGCGCACCACGAACTTCGGCGTCGGCGCGGCGGCGTCGGGCTCTTCGGCGACGGCGCTCGGTGCCGCCGCGCTGCTCGAGGCGAGCGTGCTCGGCGCGTGGAATGGGGTGTAGGGCTTGTCCTTGCCACAGCCCTCGCACGCCGTGACGAAACCCGAGAGGAGCGCCAGCGGGACGAGCGCGCGAAGGCAAGAGTGCATGGCTTTCCCCATCAACGCTCCGCGGGCCCCTCGCTCATTCCGCTCGGGTCAGCGCCCTTGGAATTTGGCCGGGCGCTTCTCCACGAACGCTCGGGTGCCTTCCCGCATGTCTTCGGTGTCGAACAGCGCGGCGAACGCCGTCGCTTCGAGCTCGTTGGCCACGCCGAGGTCGGTGTCGTAGCCCTTTTGCATCACCCGCTTGCTGTAGGCGACGGCGATGGGACCTTTGGCCGCGATCTTCGCGGCCAGCTCGCGCACTTTCGCGCCGAGCTCCGCGTGGGGCACGACTGCGTTCACGAGGCCGATGGCGAGGGCGCGCTCGGCCGTCAGCGTGTCGGCGGTGTAGACGAGCTCACGCGCCCGCGCGAGGCCCACGCGCCGAGCGAGGCGCTGCGTGCCACCGAAACCCGGCATCAGACCGAGATTCACTTCGGGTTGGCCGAAGCGAGCCTTGTCCGAGGCGTAGATGAAGTCGCATGCGAGCGCGAGCTCGCAGCCGCCGCCGAGCGCGAAGCCGTTCACCGCGGCGATCACCGGGAAGCGTGCCGACTCGATCACGAGCCCGAGTCGGTGCCCCGCGTCGCTGAACGCCTTGGCCTGTTCCGCGTTGAGCTCGCTCATTTCCGCGATGTCGGCGCCCGCGACGAACGCCTTGTCGCCTGCGCCCGTCAAGATGGCCACCCGCGTCGGTTCGTCACCTTGCGAGAGCTCGAGGAAAGCGCGCGTGAGCTCCGCCAGCACTCGCGCGTTCAAGGCGTTGAGCTTCTCGGGCCGTGTGATGGTGACGACCGCGATGCCGTTCGTGCGTTCGACCGTCAGCGTCTCGTAGCTCATGGCTCACCTCTCGAAGGCACGGCCGGTCTTCTGGCCTTTTTCGTCGTAGACGTAGAAGCCGCGGCCGACTTTCCTGCCGTACCAGCCTGCCGCGACCAAGTTTCGGAGCAGCGTCGCCGGCCGATATTTGTCGTCACCGAACTCGCGGTGCAGGACCTCGGCGATGAAGAGCAGCGTGTCGAGGCCGATGAGGTCGGCGAGCTCGAGCGGGCCCATGGGGTGGTTCAGGCCGAGCTTCGCGCCCTGGTCGATGTCTTCGGGCGTCCCGAGCCCCTCCTGCAGCGCGAAGCACGCCTCGTTCAGGAACGGAACCAGCATACGGTTCACCACGAAGCCCGGCTGGTCCTTGCTCGTGATCACGGTCTTGCCGAGCTTCTCCGAGAGCGCCACCACGGCGTCGTAGGTTTCGGCGCTCGTCTGCACGCCCCGGACGAGCTCGACCAACTTCATGAGAGGCACGGGGTTCATGAAGTGCATGCCGATGACCTTCTCGGGGCGAGACGTCTGCCCGGCGAGTCGGGTGATGCTGATGCTCGAGGTATTGGAAGAGAGGATCGCGCCCGGCTTCATCTTGGCGTCGAGGGACTTGAAGAGCGCCACCTTCACGTCGAGGTTCTCGGTGGCGGCCTCGACTACGAGGTCAGCGTTCTCGATGCCTTCGCCCGTCGGCGCCGGAGTGATGCGTCCGAGCAACGCTTCGACGTCGTCGGCTTTGAGCTTGCCCTTCTCGACCTGCTTGCCGAGGATCTTGCCGATCTTGTCCTTCCCCTTCTTCGCCAGCTCGAGCGAAGCGTCGCTGAGCACGACGGAGTAACCGTGGGTGGCCGCCACCTGGGCAATGCCCCCACCCATCTGTCCCGCCCCGATCACGCCAATGGTCCGAATCTCGCTGGCTTTCATGTCGGCCCCGCTACCGCTTCGACCGCGGGCGTGCAAGCCTGGCGCGGCGATGCGTCGATTCTTCGCGCTCGGGCTCTCGGTCGGTCTCACGCTCGGCTGTGCGCCCAGCGAGCCCCAGACGGCCCAACGCGCCCGGATGCTGGCCCACAAAGGTCAGGAGGACGAGGCCATCGAGCTCCTGCGGAAGCACCTCGCGCGCCACCCGGGCGACATCGAAGAGCGCCGGCTCCTGATCCGCATCATCGCCCTCACGGGCGACCTCGGAGCTGCGGAGCGCGAAACGACGTTGCTCGCCGAGCGCCTCGGTCCCGGAGATCCCACCCCGTGGATCGAGATGGGGCATGCCTTCGAGCTGTCGCACCGCTACGAAGACGCCCTCGCCATGTACGACCGGGCCAGCGAAGTGGCGCCGAAGAACGCGCGCGGACCTCGCACGGGTGGGCAGCGTGCGGCGGCTTGGGGCGAGGTCGAGCTGGCCGAACCTCGGCTCGCCGAGGCGCTGCGCCGGGACCCCCGTGACGCGAGAAGCTGGCACACTCTCGGCCTGGTCCGCCTGAGGCTCAAGGACTACGACGGCGCCAAGACGGCCTACCGCTCGGGGCTCACCGCCGATCCGGCGGCCTTGGAGAACCGGGTCGGCCTCGCCACCGTGGCGCTGGCGGAGGGGGACGCCGCGGCTGCCCTCGAGCAATACGACGCGCTCTGCCGGGCGCGTCCCAAGGTCGGCGATCTGGAGCTCGGCCGCGCCTATGCGCTGCTCGAGCTCCGCCGACTCGACGAAGCAGAACGCGCCCTCGAGAGGGCCGAGGCGCTCGGCGCGAGCGCGCAAGTGATTCGCGCCCAGAGACGCCTCCTCGAAAAGCTCAGGCGTGCTCGGGAACCGCAAGGGATTCGATGATTTAGAGGGCTTGTCACCCCCCCGCAGGGAGCCTAGTCTGCCGACACTCGCTTTCCGTTTTCGGCGCCCGGTCGGCGCCGCTCTGCGGAAGGCACGACGGCGATTTCCCCCACGGGCCAGAGAATGCAGGAAGAGACCATCCGGACCGCCCTCGGTGAGCTCCAACAAGACCCCGACACCCAATCCGCTTGGGAGGCGTTGACCCAGGCCGTCGCCACGCAGGAACGCGACCTCGGAGTACCCGAGCTCTTGCGCCTGCTCGACTCCGCTCGCGCGCGTCACGCGGAGCGCGGAGAGTGGGACGCCGTCGAGCGCTTGCTCGAGCTCGCGATCCTCGCTGCCAAAGGCGACGAACGCGAAGGGGGCCTCCTCAAAGAACAGATTCGCGTGCGTCGCGACGAGCTGTTCGACGAGGTGGGCGCCACGCTGTCGGCGAAGAAGCTCATCGCCGCCGGCACCGCCGACTCGGGCGTGAGCGATGCCCTCGAAGAGAGCGAAGGCAAGAAGGGTCGTTGGAAGGACTTGGTGCAGACGTACATGTCGGAGGCCGAGCAGGCTCCGGACGACGTCTACAAGAGCTCCATGCTGATGCGAGCTGCGGAGATGGAGCTCCGATTCGGCGAGTCGCAAGCGGACGAGAAGACCATCACCGAGCGGCTGGAGCAGGCCGTGCGCCTCGACCCGACCAACGTTCGGGCGAGCAAGATGCTGGAAATCGTGCTTCGCCGCGCCGAGCGCTGGGCCGACGTTGCGCGCGTGCTCGAGCGCGTGAGCGACCGGGCCGAAACCCCCAAAGATCGCGTGGAGGCGGGCGTGCGCCTTTCGCGGCTCTTCTCCCGGCGTCTCGAGGACCCGGAGCGTGCAGCGCGCGCCTACCAGCGCATCCTCCGCGACCAGCACGATCACGCCGAAGCCATGGCGTACCTCGCCGAGTTCTACGAGCGTGCCGAGCGTTGGGACGACCTCGTGAGCCTCTACGAGCGCGATCTCAAGACGCGTGACCTCGCGAGCCCGGAGCGGGTCGGCGACATGTTGCAGATCGCGATGCTGCTCTGGAAGAAGGCGAACCGGCCGAGTGACGCCGAGAGCTGGTTCGATCGTATCGCTCGCGTCGAGCCGACCCAGCCGCTGGTGCTGGACTTCTACCGCGAGTACGCCGCCGCACAGCACGACGACAAGCGGCTCATGGACGTGCTGGGTGCGGCCCAGCGCGCCATGAAGGACGGCCCGGACAAGACCGCCATCAGCTCGGAGATTGCACGGCTCGCGGAAGGTCAGGCCAACGCTCAGAAGGCCGTCGAGCAATACAAGGGCATCCTGCGCCAGGACCCGGACAACGTCGAATCGCGCGAGGCGCTCAAGCGCCTGTACAAGCAGACTCAGGGCTACAACGCGCTGGTCGAGCTGCTCCGGCAGGAGCTCGAGCGCGCGGATGCAGCCGACATCCCGAAGCGCGTGGCCATCCTGCGCGAAGTCGCGGCGGTCTACCGCCAGAACCTGAAGAGCGACACCGCCCTCGTCAGCGTCTTGAACCAGATCGTCCAGCTCGACGAAAAGCTCGACGAAAACGACGTGGGCGAGGTGCGCGAGCTGGTGCAGCTCTACGAGAAGCTCCAGCGCTGGCGCGATCTGTTGACGAACCAGCTGCGCCTCGCGGAGATCACCCCGGACCTCCAGGAGAAGAAAGAGCTCTACCGCTCGGTCGCACGCCGCTGGCTCGAGCAGTTCTCCAACGTGCCGAACGCCACCGAAGCCTACGAGGCTCTGCTCAAGGTCGAG
Organism: Polyangiaceae bacterium; assembly: GCA_046351435.1. GTDB lineage: Bacteria > Myxococcota_A > Polyangia > Polyangiales > Polyangiaceae > JADJKB01. Next base: position 8,489 of record JAXLYN010000010.1, on the reverse strand, counting down.
CCCGACGACGCCGAGGCCCACGAGCGGCTCGCGGAGCTGTACAAGAAGCGCCGCGCCTGGCCGGCGCTCTACGAGCTCTACGAACGTGAAGTGGCCTCGCTCTCCGGCGCGCAGAAGGTGCCGCTGCTCAGCGAGATGGCCCAGCTCGCGGCCGAGCGACTGAACCGTGGTGCCGACGCCGTCGAGCTCTACAAGCAGATCTTGGAAATCGATCCCGGTCGCAGCGAAGTGCTCGATGCTCTCGAGAAGCACTCGGAGCGCAGCAAAGACTATCGCACGCTGGCGGGTGTCCTCGAAAAGCGAGTCGAGGCGAGCAACGACGACGCCGTGCGCCTCACCGTGCTCCAGAAGCTCGGCAGCGTGTACGCAGACCATCTGACGGATCACGCGGCCGCCGCAGGCGCATGGCGGCGCGTGCTCGAGCTCTCGCCGGGACACGCCCGCGCGCTCCGCGTGCTCCGCGACGCCTACCTGTCGAGCAACGACCTGGATGGGCTCGAGGCGCTGTACGCGTCCCAGAACGACTGGGAGGGTCTGGCGGAGGTTCTGAGCACGGCCGCCGATCGGGCCAAGGACGACGCCAGCAAGATCGCGCTCTCGTACCGGGCAGCAGCGGTGCTCGAGGAGCGACTGAACCAGCCCGACCGCGCCTTCCGCTCCTACGAGCGCGTGTTGGCGGCCGACCCGACCGACGCGCGTGCCGCGCGTGCCTTGATCCCGCTCTACGAGCACGATCAAAAGTGGGCGCGTCTGCCCGCGCTCTACGAACTCCTGGCCGAGCGCGCCGAAGCGACCGAGGACAAGCTCGGATGGCTCACCAAGCTGGTGGAGGTGGCGCGGGACAAGCTCACCGACAAGAAGGCAGCGGCTGGCTACGCCCGTCGAGCCTACGAGCTCGCGCCCGAGAGTCCGGAGGCCTTGGCCCTGCTCGAAGACACCGCGCGCGCGGCTCAGGCCCACGCCGAGCTCGCCCAGGCCTTCGAGGCTCGGCTCGTCGCCCTGGCGAGCGCGGCTCCTGCCGCCGACGAGTCGGCGCCGGCGCCCGAGAAGGGCAAGAAGCGCGGCAAGAAGAAGGGCCGCGAAGAGGCCATGACGGTGCCCGACACGACGTCGGCGCGGGTGAGCGCTCTCGGCGACATCGAGCGCCAGGCCCTGTCGCTGAAGCTCGCCTCGCTCTACGCGGGAGAGCTCTCACGGACCGACGACGCCGTCCGCATCTACAAGGGCTTGCTCGACCGCGATCCCACCGATGGTGATGCCGCGAGCGCCCTGGAGACACTGCTCCGAGCCAACGACCGCCGCGACGAGCTCCGCTGGCTGCTCGACCTTCGAGTCCAAAACGCGGCGAGCGACGCGGATCGCGTTCGGATCCTGAGCGAGTGGGCGACCCTCGAGGAAGAGGTGTTCGAGTCGCAGGAGCAAGCCATCGCTCTCTACCGCCGGGTGCTCGAGGTCGACCCGGGCGAGCCGGGGGCACTGCGTGCGCTGCCGCGCTTGCTGCTGCTCACCGACGACGCCGCCGGGGCGGCCCAAGTCATCGAACATCACCGCACGCTCCTGTCCGGCGACGAGCTCGCAGCGCGCGAGGTGGAGCTCGCCGAGCTCTATCTGCTCCGCCTCGGTCGACACGAAGACTCACTGGCGTCGGCCGTGCACGCCCTCGAGCTCTCGCCGGGTAGCCCGCGCGCCATGGGGGTTCTCGAGAAGCTGATGGAAGGCGACAGCACCCGCGTGAAGGCAGCGGAGGTGCTGGCCGCTCAATACGCCACCGGCGGTGACGCGCGGCGCGAAGCCCAGGCCCTCGCCGTGATGCTGGGGCAAACCCAGGATCCGGCGGAGCGCCTGTCCATCCATTCCCGACTCGCCGACGTGCACGAGCAGAAGCTCGGCGCCCACGGCAACGCTCTGGACGTGGTGCTCGCCGCCTTGCGCGAGTTCCCCACCGAGCTCGGCCTGTGGGATCGCGCCGACGGACTCGCGGCGGCCGCGGGGCGCCCCACCGATCTCGCGGAGACGTTCCGAGAGGTCCTGCGCAGCGAGCTCGAGCGCGGGGTCGAGGTCGACTTGTGCGAGCGCGCCGCGAGCCTCTACGAGGATCGATTGGGTGACCCCATCGGCGCGACGCCGTACCTCGAGCGCGTGCTCCGGCTCGATCCCGGGAACGAACGCGCATTCCTGCGCTTGAAGGACATCCTGACCGCGGCCGAGCGTTGGAGCGAGCTCGAGGCCCTCTACGATCGTGCGGCGTCGGCCACCGACGACTCGGCTCGCAAGGCCGAGATGCTGATCGAGGTCGCGCTGGTGTGCGAGGAGATCATCGACGACCCCGCCAAGGCCGCCGGCTACTACGAGCGGATCTTGGATCTCGATGCCTCCCACGATTCGGCGATCCGGGCCCTGGATCGGCTCTACGGTCGCCTCGATCGGCACGAGGATCTGGCTCGCCTGCTCACGCGGCGCTGCGAGCTTTCGAGCGGCGACGAGCTGCTCGAGCTCGAGCTGCGCCTCGCTCGCATCGAGCTCGACCGCTTGCTACGCCCCGAACGCGCCATCGGCCACGTGGAGCACGTATTGCGCGAACGGCCCAACGACTACGACGCGCGCGAGCTGGCCGAGAAGCTCCTCACCATCGGCAGCATGCGCGCGCGCGCGGCCAAGATTCTGGAGGGCGTGTACGAGGCGCGCGACGAGATTCGCGACTTGGTACGCGTGCTCGGCATTCGCCTCGAAGAGGTGGACGAGGCCCTGCGCAACCAAGCCGACCCCGATCCGGTGATGGACGACGAGCGCCGGGAGCTCCTGCGCCGCGTCTCGCGGCTACGCGACGAACGTTTGCACGACGACGAAGGGGCGTTCGACGCTCTGGCGCGCCTGGTCCCGCTCGATCCGCTCGACGGCGACGCGCGCGATCGCTTGATCGAGATCGGCCGACGCGTGAGCGCGCACGGTCGCGTGGCCGAGGTGCTCGACCGCGCGGCAGGCAAGGCCGATACGGCCGGGCTGCGCGGCGAGATCTTGATGAAGGCAGCGGGCATCTACGAAGATCTGCTCTCCGATGCGGCTCGCGCCGAAGAGACCTATCGCCGCGTGCTCGGGCTCGACGAGTCCGATGCCGAGCTCGTGCTGCCTGCCGCGCGTGCGCTCGAGCGCATCTACCTCGCCTCGAATCAGCACAAGAAGCTGAGCGAGGTCCTGACCACCCAGGTCAAGCTCGAGCAAGAGGGCGAGAAGCGCCGCGAGCTCTTCGGCCGTCTCGGCGAGATCTATCAGGGCGTGCTCGAAGACAACCCGAGCGCCATCGAAGCCTGGAAGGCGCGTCTCGAAGAGAATCCAGCCGACGAGCTGGCGCTCGCTTCGCTCGATGCACTCTACGAGAAGACCGGGGAATACCGCGAGCTCGTGCGCGTCCTCGAGCGGCGCAAGGAGGTCACCGACGATCCGGGGCTACGCCACAAACTGATGGTGCGGTCCGCCGAGACCTTGGCGAAGAAGCTCGAGAGCGTCGCCGAGGCCATCGACGCTTGGCGCGCCGTCGTCGACGAGCACGGCTCGTCGCTCGAGTCGCTGGTGGCGCTCGAGTCGCTCTACCTCTCGGCCGAGCGCTGGGAGGACTTGGCCGAAACCTACGGCGCACACCTCGACGTCGTCGAGTCGGACTCCGAGCGCCTCGATCTCTTGGTGAGGCTCGGCGACCTCCGGCGCGAACGCTTGCGCGACATCGAGGGAGCGCTCGACGCCTACCGGCGCGCGCTGATGTTGGATGCGTCTCACGCTCCGAGCCGCGGCGCGCTCGAGAAGCTGCTCGACTCGGAGGACACCCAGGCGCGACGCGATGCCGCCCAGGTGTTGCACCCCATCTACGAAACCGAGGGCGCCCACGAGTCGCTGCTGCGCGTGCTCGAAATCGAGGTGGCCTGCACCGACGACCCCATCGAGAAGGTCGAGGCGCTGGAGAAGGCGCTGCACATCGCCGAACACTCGCTGCAGAACAACAGCCGCGCCTACGACTACGCAGAACGCGCGCTGCGCGAGGCGGTCGGTCACACCGACCTCGGACTCTGGCTCGCCCACATCGAGCGCCTCGCCGGCACGTCCGAGCGTCACGCCGATCAGGTGAAGCTGTTGTGCGAGATCGCTGGGAACATCTTCGATGGCGACCTACAGCTTTCGGTCACCCTCAAAGTGGCCGAGCTCGCCCGCCACAAGCTCGGCGATCGGACGCTGGCTCGCGAATACTACGAGAAGGCGCTGGAGCTCCGCGCCGAAGACTCGCGCGCGTTGCTCGCGCTCGAGTCGCTCTACGATGAAGCAGGTGATCCCAAGAGCCTGCTCGGCATCTTGGAGCGTCGGATCGAGGCCGCAGAGTCCGACGAGGACAAGAAGACCCTGCTCTATCGCAAGGCCAAGCTCCTGAGCGACGCCCTGGAGGATCACGGGCAGGCCATCATGGCCTACGAGACGATCCTCGATCTCGGCCTCGAACCTGCTGCCATCGACGCGCTCGAGTCGCTCTACACGCTGGGGGAGCGCTGGCAGGATCTGGTGGACCTCTATCGCCGCCAGCTCGACTCCGGCTCCCAGCGCTCCGCGGAGCTGCACGTGAAGATCGCCCGCGTCCTCGCCCGTCGCATGCAGGACGTCGCCGGCGCGTTCGACGAGCTCGAAGAGGCGCTCGGCATCGAGAAGCAGCACGAAGGTGCGGTGGCCGAGCTCGAGCAGCTCATGGCGAGCGGCGCAGAGGCCGAGCATCGGGCTCGCGCAGCTGCGATCCTCGAACCGGTCTACCTCTCGCGCGCCGACTTCGGCAAGGTGATGGCCACGATCCAGGCGCGCCTCGAGTTCAGCCAGGACCCCGACGAGCGACGCGAGCTCCTCTCGCGCCTCGCACAGCTCTACGAGGAGCAAAAGGAGGACTACGTCGCGGCGCTGGAGACCACGGCCAAGCTGCTCCACGAAGATCTGTCGGACGAGCCCACCCAAGCCGAGCTCGAGCGGCTGGCGAAGGTGGCGGGCGCCGAGCGGCGCCTGGCGGAGATCTACGCGGCGGAGCTCGCCGAAGTGACGAGCGACGAGGCGGCCACGGCGCGCCTCGCGCGGCGCACCGGCGAGATCTTCGCGAACCTCGGGGACCGCGAACGGGCGCTCGGCTTCCTCCGGCGCGCGCTCGCCTTCGAGCCCGAGAGCCGCGAGCTGTTCGACGCCATCGACGCCATCCTCAAAGATGAGGATCGGTCGCTCGAGCGCGTCGAACACTACCGCTCCGCCCTCGATCACCGCTTCGAGCCGGCAGACCGCCTCGCGGCCCTGCACACCATCGCGGAGCTCGAACAGCGCCGGCTCGGCAATCTCGACGCTGCCATCGAGACCTACCGTGCGGCCCTCGACGTCGACGAGCGCGACGAACGCACGCTCGACGCGTTGACCGACCTCTACCGCGAGCGCGGGCGTTTCGAAGATTTGGCCGAGCTCTATCTACGGCGTGCGGAGAACGCCATGGACGCGTATTCCGCGGCCCCCCACCGCTTGGCCCTCGCGCGCCTGTACGGCGCAGAGCTCCAGGAGCCGGAGCGGGCGGTCGATCAGCTGGAGGAGCTCGTGCGAAGCGTGCCCGGGCACACGGACGCGGTCGCCGAGCTCGAGAAGCTGCTCGCGAACGAGTCGCTGAAGGAGCGCGTGGTCGAGATCCTCCGGCCCCTCTACGAGGGAGTGGACGACTGGCGGCGACTCATCAAGCTGAACGAGGATCGCTACGCGCTCGCCGAGACGCCGCAGGAGAAGGTGGCCGTACTGCGCGAGACCGCGAAGCTCTGGGAGGAGCGCGGGCGAGATGCCGCGCGGGCTGGTCGCGCGCTCAAGGTGGCCGTGGGTCTCGACCCCGACGACGGGGATACTCGGGCCGAGTTCGAACGGCTCACGGATCTCACGAACACCTGGGACCGGCTCACCGAGACCTATGAAGAGGCCCTGGAGAGCCACCCCGACATGCTCAGCAAGCGCGACGTCTTGGCGCGCGTCGCCGAGGTTCACGACAAGCGGCGCGACGACCCGCGCGCGGCGCTCTCCGCGTACGAGCGCTTGCGTCAGGTGGACGAGTCGGATCTCGACGTTCTGGCCCGCATGGAGATGCTGGCGACACTGCTCAGCGACTGGGCGGTGCTGGTCAACGTCTTGACCTCGAAGGCCGAGTACGTGCTCGAGGACGAGGAGCGCGCGAGCCTGTGGAGGCGTGTCGGCGAATCCAAACGAGACATGCTCGAGGATCCGGCCGGAGCCGTCAGCGCCTACGAGCGCGCACTCGAGCTCGAGCCCGAGAGTGCGTTCACGGTGGACTGCCTCATCGACCTGCGGGAAGGTGGCAGCGATCCCGCCATCTTGGCCGACCTCTACCAGAGGCGCGTCGAGCTCTGCGCGGAAGACGACGCCGAGCTCAAGTACGACCTGCTCCGGCGTGCGGCCAAGGTCCACGAAGACAAGCTCGAGGATCGTCCCAAGGCCATCGACCTCTTGAGTCAGGCGCTGGCCGTGCGTCCTGCCGATCCGGAGGTCTTGCGCGAGCTCGACCGCCTTTTCCGTCGGGAGGAGATGTGGCCGGAGCTGCTCGAGAACCTCAAGCTGGAGGCGAGCCGGGCCGAAGCCGCCGAAGACCGAACGCGGCTGCGCCGCGAAATGGGCAAGCTGCTTTCGGACAAGCTGACGAGCTACGACGAGGCGCTCGAGGCCTATCGCTTGGTGCTCGACGAAGCCCCCTCCGACGCCGAAACGCTCGGTCGTGTGTTCGCGCTAGGCAAGGAGCACGAGGACTTGCGCAGCACTGTGACGGGCATCCTGGTGCCCGTCCTGCGCGCGGGTGAGCGCCACGCCGAGCTGGTCGACGCCCTCGAAATGCGCCTCACCATCGAGTCCGAGCCGAGCGAGCGCGCGGAGACGCTGCGCACCATCGCCGAGGTGTTGGATACGCGCCTTGCGCAACCCAAGGAGGCACAGGCTGCCCTGCTTCGCGCGCTCGGCGAGCGCCCCGACGCGGCGGATCTGCACGCCGAGATCGAGCGCCTGGCGGCTCAGCAGAATGGCTGGTCTGCCTACGCCGGAGCCTTGGAGGAACGCGCGCAGAGCACGTTCGAGCCGGAAGTCGCCCGCGACCTCTGGGCCCGCCTCGGCCGCGTGTCGGAAGAGCACCTCGACGACCGGAAGCGCGCCGTCGAAGCCTACGGCCACGCCTTGGAGCAGGCCGGCGAGCAGCCCGATCTGCTGGCCGCGTTGGACCGCTTGCACGGGGCGCTGGGCAACCAGCGCGAGCTCGGGGACGTGATCGAGCGCCGCATCTCGGTCGAGCCCTCCGAGGCGACGCAGGCGGATCTCTATCATCGGCTCGGCGTGATCCAAGCGCGTGATTTCGGTGAGCCCTCGCGCGCGTTGGGCTCGTTCCGCATGGCTCTCGAGCGGGTGCCGGAGCACGACGCGGCCGCCGAAGAGCTCGAGAAGCTGACCAGCGAGCGCGATCTCTTCGAAGAGGCGGCCGAGGTCCTCGAGACGGTGTACCGCAAGCGCGGGCGCACCGACCGCCTGGCAGCGCTCTACGAGAAGCGGGTGGGCTTCGCCGACTCGCGCGATCAGCGCATCGAGATGCGCCGCAACTTGGCGCGCGTGTTGGAGGAAGATGCCTCCGATCCGGCAGCCGCCCAGCGCGTGTTGTGCTTGGGGCTTTCGGATGACCCAGCCGACTCTGCCTTGCTGGACGAGATCGAGCGTTTGTCGGCCATCACTTCCAACTGGGAGGGCGCGGCTTCGGCGCTCCGCAGTGCCATCGATGGCGCGAGCGATCTGCCGCGCGACGTCGGGCGCGATCTGTGTGTGCGCGTCGCGACCTGGCAGCGCGACAAGATGGACGACGGAGCAAAGGCCGAAGAGTCGCTGAAGAAGGCCCTCGAGTTCGATGCGTCGAGCGACGAGGTGCTGGTCCTCCTCGAGCAGGTGCAGCGCGCGCCGGGTCGCGAGAAGGATCTGGTCAACACGCTGCGACGTCGCGCCAAGCTTCAGCTCGACGAGCAACGACGAGAGGAACTCTATCGTGAGGCCAAGTCCATGGCCGAGGCGGCGGGCGACAGCGAGCTCACCGAGTCGGTGGTCCGCGAGCTCCTGGAGCAGGACGACGCGAACACCTGGGCGCTCGCCGAACTGACGACGCTGTGCGAGAACGCTGGGGAATTCGCCGAGACCTTCGCTCTCCTGACGCGCCGCGCGGAGATCTTGGGCGGTGGCGGCGAAGTGCGGGAGCTCCGGCATCGCGCGGCGAATCTCGCGCGCGAAAAGCTGGACAAGCCCGCGGACGCCATCGGCATCTACGAGCAGCTGTTCGAGGACGAGCCCGAAGACCGCGTCGCATCCGGCGCGCTCCGCGAGCTCTACGCGAGCGCCTCGCGTTGGGAGAACCTGGCGCGCCTGCTCGAGCGCTTGGTGGACCTGAGCGATTCCGCTTCCGCACGCAGCAG
>JAXLYN010000009.1:0-277770 GCA_046351435.1 Polyangiaceae bacterium | reverse complement strand
CACGGCGAGCATGCGCCCGGTGTGCCCCAAGGAAACGCGGGCCATCATGCCGAGGGTCGAGCAGCCGATGGCTCCGGCGGTGAGCGCGTGGAGCGCTGCGCTCTGGGAGAGCAAGGGGACGAAGGCCGCGAGGCCTCGCAGGGCGAGACCGAGCCCCACGAACGCGTGCCCCACGTGGAGGATCCACAAGATGGGCAGCCGCAACGTGGAAAGCCCGCCCCAAGTCGCCGCGCGCCCGAGCACGATGAGGCCCGCGACCGGAGCGGCGAAACCGATCAGGCGCTCGTCGAAGCCTGCAACGTCGGCGACGCCCACCAGAATCACGCTCGCGAGGGCGGCGCGATCGAGCCACGGGACGTTGCGGATGGTGGACAGGCCCGTGGCGTTGCGCGTGAACATGGGAACGACGCGCGCGGTCATCACCACGATCATCGTGACGACGACCCATGTCGCCAACCACGCACCGCGTCTCACCTGACCCGGCCAAACGCCGATGGCGTCGAGGTGCATCGTGAGATTCGCCAAGAAGAGCAGCCCGAGCATGCCGAGGAACTGGTAGTTCCGTCGATTGTCAGTGAGCACGATGGGCCGCGCGCAAGCGAAGGCAAGCGCAGGCAAGAACGCGAGATCCAACGCGGCGACCAGGGGCTTCGGCAGGAACTGAGCGAGCGCGATGGCCACGCGGCCGAGGAGCCAGAGTACGACCAACGCTGCGAGCGGCGGACCCACCGCGGTTTCGCGCGAGGTCCAGTTGCCGACGGCGGTGAGCAAGAACCCCGCGATGACCGCCAGCGTGAATCCGAACAACATCTCGTGCGCGTGCCAATAGGTCGCGACGAAATGGGCGTTCAGGTTCAGGTGGCCGCGGAGCGCGATCACCCAGACCGGCATGAGTAGAACCTGGGCTAGCGCCGCGAGGAGAAAGAACGGACGGAAGCCCTTGGCCAAGATCGCAGGACCCGGCGCGGCGCTCGCGGGCGCCGATGGTTGGAGGAGAGAGCGCTGCGCCACGGCGCTCTCGTGTAGCGCCTTGCGCGAGGTTTCGAAAGCCCTCCCCTGACGGGCCTCATGGGCCGGCTCGAGCGTGCTCGCTTCTCACACGCCACGCCGGCGTGCACGCCTGCGGCGCACGAGCAACACCAGCGCGGACAGCGTCGCGAGCCCCGCGGCCACGTTTCGAGTTTCGCTGCCGACGCGACAGCCGCAGCCGCCGTCGTCTTCGGAGCTCGACGCCTTCTTGCCTCCGCTGCCGGCGCCGCCACTGCCCCCGGACGGCGCTCCTCCAGTCGCGCCGCCTCCGCTGCCGCCGCCGCTCCCGCCGGTCCCGCCGGTCGCTGCGCCACCCGTGCCGCCGCTCGCACCGCCCGCGCCGCCTCCGGACGCGCCGCTCGCTCCACCGGTCCCGCCTCCACCGGTCCCGGTCCCGCCTCCACCGTCGCTGCCTCCGTCCGCGAGACAGGCACCAGCGTGGCACTGGCCGGCGCTGCACGCCGTCCCGTCCGGTGAGAGCACGTCCGTTGGGCAACTGGTGGTGCTACCGGAACAGGTCTCGGCGACGTCGCATTCGTTGGCAGCGGCGCGGCAGGTCTTGCTCGACGGGGCGGCCTGGCAGGTTCCCGTGGTGCAGACTCCGCAGCCTCCGTCACAAGCGACGTCGCAACACACGCTGTCGACGCAATGGCCGCTGGCGCATTCCTGTGCCCCCGCGCAGGCGTCCCCCGGAGATTTCAGGAGCGAGAAGACGTACCCCGCACCCTTTCCCGACGAGGCGCCCTTGGCGCCCAACGCGAACGTGTTGCCTTCGAGCGCCGAAGACCAGCCGAGATTGTCCGCCGCCGCTCCGTCGGATGCTGTGACCTTGGTCAGCTCGGTCCAAGTCGTACCGCTGCGCGTATAGACGTAGGCGGAGCCCGATTCGAAGCCCTTGTCGTCATCGTAGACCGAACCCACCACCAACGTGTCGCCCGAAACGGAAACGGAAAGTCCGTAGTCGTCCAGCGTAGCGGCGTCGCTCGCGTAGATCTTCTGCTGTTGAGACCAGGTCGTGCCGCTCCGTACGAAGACGTAGGCGGAGCCCGAGTCGAGACCCTTGTCGTCGTCGTAGATGGCCGAGGCTGCGAGTGTGTTGCCGGAGAGCGAAAGGGCCGCGGCGAAGTAGTCGTTGGAGACGCCGTCGGCTGCAGTGATCTTCTGCTGCTGGGACCACGTCGTACCGCTCCGCACGAAGACGTAGGCCGCCCCGCGGGAGAACGTCTGGCCATACGCCCCGATGACCGCCGTCGAGCCATCGAGCGTCAGCGAGCGGCCGAACTGATCGCCGGCGACCAAGTCCGCGGCCGAGAGCTTCTGTTCGAACGACCAGGTGGCCCCGCTCCTTGCGAAGACGTAGGCCGACCCTTTGTTGTCGTCGCCATACGCGCCGATGACCGCGAGGTCACCGCTCACTGCGAGCGCGCCGCCGAAGTTGTCGTTCAGCGCGGCGTCACCGGCCACCAGCTTTTGTTGTTCGGACCATGTCGTACCGCTGCGCGTGAAGACGTAAGCCGACCCCTTGCCAAAGTCGTCATCCCGAGCCCCCACGATGACCGTGTTGCCAGAGAGCCCCAGGCTGGCTCCGAATCCGTCGCCGCTCGCGCCGTCGGCAGCCGTGAGCTCGGCAGGTTGAGAGAAGCCGCCCCCCGAGCGCACGAAGACGTAGGCTGCACCCTTCCCCGATGCCGCGCTCGGTGCACCCATCACGACCGTGTCCCCGGAAAGCGCGATGGTCGTGCCCGCGGCATCGCCCACGGCCCCACCCGTAGTGGTGAGCTTGCCTTGCGGCGCAGCGGTGAGCATGGCCCAGGCGGCTGGAACTCGGGTCAGTCCGAGCAGCGCGAACGTCGAGGCGATGAAGAGCCGGCGGATCGACATTCGACCATGGTCTCCGACCGCGGGCACGAGCGCAACGGCGACGCGCCGGCCTCGGAGCCGGGTCGGCGCGTGTGCTCCAGCCTCGGGCGTCAGGCGAAGTGGCTCGTGTCCGTCGCCGCGGCCCAGCCGTTCCCCGCGCGAGGACGCTTGCCGTTGGACTTGCGATTCGGGGCCGTTGGTGCGGACGGAGCGAGCTCGATCTCGCGGGGGCTCTCGCCGTCCGCGAGGCGGAAGCGCTTGACCAACGAGCGAAGCCGGTCCGCTTCCGAAGCCAAGGACGAAGCGGTCGCCGACATCTCCTCGGTGCGCGCCGCGTTCGCCTGGGTCACCTGATCGACCTGGGATACCGCTTGGTTCACTTGCGAGACGCCCGTGTGTTGCTCCTGAGAAGCGGCCGAAATCTCGGCAATCATGTCGGTCACGCGCTTCACGGAGGTCACGATCTCTTTCAGGGTCGAACCGGATTCGTTGACGTGGCTCGCACCGGAGTCCACCTTGGCGATGGAATCACCGATCAAGCGTGAGATCTCCTTGGCCGCTCCCGCGCTGCGCTGGGCGAGCCCGCGTACCTCGGAGGCGACGATGGCGAAGCCACGACCGTGCTCGCCGGCACGCGCAGCTTCGACCGCTGCGTTGAGGGCCAAGATGTTGGTCTGGAACGCGATGTCGTCGATGGTGTTGATGATCTCGGAGATCTTGCCCGAAGAGGCTGCGATCTCGTTCATCGCCGACACGGCGGAGTCGATGACTCGGCCGCCCACCTCGGCAACGTCGCGCGATCGCTCGGCGAGCTCGGCGGCTCGGCGAGCGTTGTCCGCGTTCTGCCGCGACGTCGCCGCAATCTCTTCGATGCTGGCCGCCGTTTCTTCGAGGCTGGAAGCCTGACTCTGGGCGCCCGAAGAAATCTCGTCGGCCGACTCCGCCATGGCGCGTGCGCTGTCCCCGACGACGTCCGCGACCGTGCGAGCCTCGATCAACATGCCCTGGAGCTTGTCCACCAGGGCGTCGAACGAGTGCGCCGCTTCCGCTACCTCGTCCTTGCCGTCGAGGCCGACTCGCAGCGTCAGATCGTTGGTCTCGGAGGTCTTGCGCAGCACCGAGACGATCCGCTGGAGCGGCCCCACGATGGCGCGGGTCGTGCCGAAGCCGACGGCCCACGCGAGCGCCATGAAGACGAGCGCGATCACCAAGAAGTACGTGGAGCGCTGGCTCACGAGGGCGGCCGCCTGAGCCTCGTCCTCGTGGTTCCGGTCCGTGCTGAGCTTCACGACCCGGTCGATGGCGCTCCGATGCTCTTGGTAAGCTGGAGCGAGCTTGGTGCGCATGACTTCGTGGACCTTGGCTTTGTCGCCCGCGCTCACGGCTGGAGAAAACTCGCGCTCCCAGATTTCGAAGAACCGGGCCCCAGGACCGTAGGCGCCAGCAGTGAGACTCTGCTTCAGCTCCCCTTCCTTCAGAGTCCGCGACCAGTAGGCCTCCCGCGCCTGGTAGCTTTCGCGCAATTGTTTCGCCTTCGACTCCAGGTTGGAGACCTGGACCTTGTCGTTGGCCTCGACGGCGTCGAGCAGCTCGTAGGCCACCAGATAGGCCTCGATGGCGTAGGCCGGCGGGGGCAGGACGTCCGCCAAGAGGTCTTTGCTCTCGACGATACGCTCGTAGGAGCCGCCGCCGATCTTCACCGTTTCGATGGTGTCCCGGCTCATCCACGCAAAAGCCACGATCCCCAAGAGGAACGCGGCGGTCATGGCATTGAGCTTGGTGCGGATTCGGAGATGGGTGAGCCAGTTGAACATGAGGCGCTCCTGTGCGGGTGCCTGGCTCCGTGAACGGACGCGCGGCCGGCCACCTGAGCGATGGGTCGCACGAGGTGCCTTTGGCACACCGCGCAACTCAAGTTCGACCCGGACCGGCCGTTCGCACTGGAAGCGAACGAGGCGTTTTCACGATGTCCATGGCCCTCACGACCAACGCGGATTCGATCCCTTGTGTCAGCCTGGATGGGGCCGTGGACGTCGGTGCTGCCTTTGCGCTCAGGTCCTCGCTCACCGAACTGCCGATCGAAGGCAACGCCCTGGTAGTCGACCTGGGCTGCGTGGAGCGGATGGATGCCGCCGGGGTCCAGCTGCTCTTGGCGTTCGACGTCTGGCTGAAGCGTTCGGGTGTGAGCCTGTCCCTCGTTCTGCCCGAAGGCCCTGCTCGTAGGGCCCTGGAGGGCTCGGGAGCGCTCGCTCGCTTCACGCTTTTGGACGCGGAGACCGACTTCAACCCAGGAGACGCAGGAGACGCACGATGAGCAAGGTTGCCCTGGTAGTGGACGATTCGAAGAGCATCCGAATGCTGGTCTCCAAAGTGCTCCGGGAAGCCGGCTTCGACGTCCTCGAAGCCGAGAACGGGCGCCAAGCGATGGAGCGCTTGGCGGGACGCGAGGCGGTCCAGCTCATCATCACGGATCTGAACATGCCGATCATGGACGGGCTCGAGCTGATCCGCGCGATTCGGGCCGACGCTGCCCAACGCTTCACGCCCGTCGTCTTCTTGACGACCGAGTCGGACGACTCGCTCAAAGACGCGGCGAAGAGCGCAGGGGCCACGGGCTGGATCGTCAAGCCATTCCACCCGGAGAAGGTTCTCACGGTGGTCAAGCGGGTCGTTGCCTGAGGACGTCATGGACTTCGACGTGGCAGCGTTCCTCGACGCCTTCTTCGAAGAGGCCGAGGAGCATGTGCAGGCGTTCGAGCATGGGCTCCTGGAGCTCGAACGCAATCCGAGCGACCGAGAGGTCATCGGCAGCGTCTTTCGCGCTGCCCACTCCATCAAGGGCGCCAGCGGCACGTTCGGGCTGACCGGCGTGATGCAGTTCACGCACGAGCTCGAGGGCGTACTGGACCTCCTGCGCAAGGATTCGCTCGCCTACGACGCAGAACTGGCCGCGCTCCTCCTGGCTGCGCTCGACGTTCTGAAGGAGCTCCTCGCGTCGAGCCGCGCGGGCACGCCGCCACCCGCGCGGGAAGCCGAGCTGCGCGCACGGCTCGAAGCGCTGCGGGCTGGCCCCGTCGCGAGCGTGGTTGCTCCCATCGATGCGGCGCCGGGGCCCAAGCGCGCGCGAAGCGTGGTCGTGAGAGTGGAGCCGTTGCCGGAGCTCTTCGCCCGCGGCATGGATCCCATCGTGCTCTTGCGCGAGCTCTACGAGATGGGTGTGGGCGGGGCGCAAGTGGAGATCGACGACTCCGATCTGCCGCCGCTCGAGGAGCTCGACCCGGAGCTCTGCTACTTGCGCTTCCGCGTGTCCATGGAGACCGCGGCCTCGGAAGCCGACATCCGGGAGGTGTTCACGTTCGTGGAAGGGCTCTGCGACGTGAAGGTCGAGTCCGAACGCCCAGCCCAGACTCCGGAGCGCGCCCCGGGCGCAGAGACCGCCGAGAAGGCCGCGGCTCCGGGCGAGCGCACCGCCGCGGCCGGAGCCGCCAACGCGACCGTACGCGTCTCCGCAGACAAGCTCGACAAGCTCCTCGACCTGGTCGGCGAATTGGTGATCGCCCAGGCGATGATCGTCGAATCGCTGCGCTCACCTGGCGCCGATCACGCGCTTCGGCTCCAAGACGCGCTGTCGGCCATGGAGCGCAACACACGCGATCTCCAGGAGAGCGTGATGTCGATCCGCATGGTGCCGCTGGCCAGCGTGTTCGGACGCCTGCCGCGCATCGTACGCGACGTCTCCGCGAAGTGCGGCAAACAGGTGCGCGTGGAAATCGAAGGCGAAGAGACGGAGATCGACAAGGCCATGGTCGAGCTCTTGGTCGATCCGCTGACCCACCTGGTCCGCAACGCCGTCGACCACGGTCTGGAAGCGCCCGACGAGCGGCAGCTGGCGGGCAAGTCGCAAGAAGGATTGGTGACCGTGCGCGCCTTCCATCAAGGCGGCGCGGTGGTGGTCGAAGTCGGGGACGACGGCCGCGGGCTCGCGACGGAGCTCATCCGGGACAAGGCGTTGCGACAAGGACTGATTGGCGACGACGCGACGCTGTCGGACGAGCAAATCCACGAACTGATCTTCCATCCCGGTTTCTCGACCGCAGCTTCCGTCTCCGACGTGAGCGGTCGCGGCGTCGGCATGGACGTCGTGAAGCGCAACATCGAGACCATCAAGGGCTCACTCGCGGTGTCGACCGAGCGCGGCGCCGGGACCCGCGTCCGGCTGCGCCTACCGCTCACGCTCGCGATCCTGGACGGGTTCGCCGTGAGGATTGCCGACCAAACCTTCATCTTGCCACTGCTGTCCGTCGTCGAGTCGTTCCGTCCGACTCGAGCGCAGGTGCGGTCCATCGTCGGCCGCCACGACGTGATCGACGTTCGTGGAGTGTCGACTCCCATCGTGCACCTCTACCGCGTGTTGGGCGTACCGAGCGCCATCACCGATCCCTGCGAGGCGCTGGTTTGCATCGTCGAATCGGGCGGCGCGCGCGTTGCAGTTCTCGTCGACGAAGTCCTCGGACAGATGCAGGTCGTCGTCAAGTCGCTGGAAACGAACTACCAACGCTTGGACCTGCTCATGGGGGCGACCATCCTGGGGAATGGCCGCGTGGCCATGATCCTGGACGTTCAGGCGCTCTCCAAGGTGGCACACGGCACGGCCCAGAGCCTCATGACCCGAGGCAGCGCAAGACAGGAGGACCTATGGCTCTCGTAGACACCGCCGGTGCGGACATCGGCACCGCAGCGGAAGGCAAACAGCACCTCTCGTTCTCTCTCGCCGACGGCGAATACGCCGTCGAAGTCTTGCACGTGCGCGAAATCCGCGGCATCGGCCCCATCACCCCGCTCCCGAACTCGCCGGCCCATCTGAAAGGAGTCATGAATCTGCGCGGTGCGGTCGTGCCCGTCATCGACCTGCGGAGCGCCATCGGCCTTCCGGAAACCGAGTACGGCAAATACACCGTCATCATCGTGCTCCAGGTGAAGACCCGCACGCTCGGATTCTTGGTGGACAGCGTTTGCGACGTGATCTCGCTCCTGCCCGGCGACATCGAGAGCAGCAAAGGCATCGGGAATGGGGTCGACGAAGCGCTCGTGAGCGGCATCGCGCGCGTCCAGGAACGCTTCATCGTGCTCCTCGACATCGCCCACGTCGTGGGAGGAGGCGAGTGGGAGTCGGCTGCATGACCCCGCCAGCCGACAACCTGTTCACGCTGGGCCGCCACGACTTCGAACGAATTGCGGCGCTGGTGCAAACGGAGACCGGGATCCACCTGGGTGCCGCCAAGATGGCACTGGTGGAGTCGCGGCTCGCGCGGCGAATCCGTGCGCACGCCCTCGATTCTTTCTCGGGTTACGTCAAGCTCTTGGGTCAGAGCGAGTTCGCCCGCGATGAACTGCCGGAGCTCATCAACTGCATCACCACCAACAAGACGTCGTTCTTTCGGGAACCGCACCATTTCGACTTCATGCTCGCGCGCGCCGTCCCCGAACTCGTGGAGCGCGCTCGACGGGGCGGTCCGCGACGCATCCGGATTTGGAGCGCAGGCTGTTCCATGGGGCAAGAGCCCTACACCATTGCCATGGTGTTGCGCGAAGCGTTGGGCTCCTTCGCTGGCTGGGACGTCAAGATCCTGGCCTCGGACATCGACACCGACGTGCTGGCTCACGCGAGCCGCGGGGTCTACGAAGCACGTGACCTGGAGGATGTCCCCTCCCGTTACGCAAAGAACTTCGTCCAGCTCGGGTCGGGCGAGTTCGAAGTGCAACGCTCGGTTCGGGAGCTCGTGACGTTTCGCCAAGTCAACCTGATCACGCGGCCGTGGCCCATTCGCACCAGCTTCGACCTGATCTTCTGCCGCAACGTCGTCATCTACTTCGAGCGCGCCACGCAGCAGACGCTGTACGCCGCCTTCCATCAGCTGTTGGACGCGAACGGTTATCTCGTAGCCGGCCACTCCGAGAACCTGAATGCGGTGACCGATCTGTTCACGGTCGCGGGACGCACCATCTATCGGCCGCGCACCTCGGGAGCACAGGTCTCCATCGTCCCGAGGAGCTTTTCCCTTCGACCGCCTGCCGGCGCAGAGAAGCGTCCGTCCCTGGCTCCGCGCGGATCGCTCAGGCCCTCGCTCCGCCCGAGGCACTCCGCACACCGACACTCCCTCCGGCCTCCCCCAGCGCGTCACGACGTCGCGATCCACGCCGGCGGCTTGCACGTGGGACTCAAGCCGACGCGCGTGCGCACCGTGCTCGGGTCGTGCGTGTCCGCGTGCCTCTACGACCCCGGCCGGCGTATCGGCGGCGTGAACCACTTCATGCTTCCGGACGGGTCCGGCGACGCATGGCTACCGGCTCGCTTCGGTGTTCACGCCATGGAGCTCCTCATCAACACCTTGATGCGCTCCGGAGCATCGCGCAATCGCCTGGTAGCCAAGGTGTTCGGCGCCGCCAGTGTGCTGCGCACGGGCGGTGTGCTCGGTTCGGTGTCCGAGCGAAATCGGGACTTCATCTTGAAGTTCATGGAGGACGAGCACATCCCCATCGTCGCGCAGAAGCTCGGCGGCTCTTCGGCACTCTTGCTGCACTTCGAAACCGACAGCGGTCGCGCGTTGGTACGCAAGGTCGAGAGCTCGATGCTCGACCGCGTCGTGAAAGAGGAGTCGAAGTATCTCGACGAGATCCGTACGACGATTCGGCCGCCCGAGGCCGACGTCACCCTGTTTTGAGGAGCCATGGCCAAGGTGCGCGTGCTGGTAGTCGACGATTCCGCTCTGATGCGGAAGCTCCTCACGGCGATCCTGTCGAAAGATCCGATGATCGAGGTGGTCGGCGCGGTCGCCGACCCCATCCTCGCCCAGAGCGCCATCGGCAAGCTGACCCCCGACGTCCTCACGCTCGACGTGGAGATGCCGCGCATGGATGGCATCACGTTCCTGGAACGCCTGATGCGGGTACGCCCGACGCCGGTGGTGATGGTGTCGTCGCTCACCGAACGCGGCAGCGAGCTCACGCTGCGGGCACTCGAGCTCGGAGCCTTCGATTTCGTGACCAAGCCGAAGCTCGACATGGAGCGGGGAACCGTGGAGCTCGCCTCGGAGCTCGTGGCCAAGGTCAAAGCCGCGGCCCGAGGCCGGCTACGCGCGCCACGGACCGCGCAGCCGGCGCGCGCGGCCGTCACCGCTCCCCCGACGGCGTTCCGCACCACGCATGGGCTCGTGGCCATCGGCGCTTCCACGGGCGGCACCGAGGCGCTCCGGGAGGTCCTGACCGCTCTGCCCGCAGACTCTCCGCCCATCGTCATCGTGCAGCACATGCCGCCGGTCTTCACCCGACAGTTTGCCGACCGGCTGAATGGCTTGTGCAAGGTCCGCGTCCGTGAAGCCAGCGACGGCGATCTGCTCTTGCCCGGACACGTGCTCATCGCCCCGGGCGGCGAGTCGCACCTCGAGATCGTGCGGAGCGGCGCGCGCTTCCATGCACGGCTCCTCTCGGCACCACCGGTGCACCACCACCGTCCGTCGGTCGACGTCCTGTTCGAATCTTGCGCGCGCCAGGCAGGCGCCAACGCCGTGGGAGTGATCTTGACCGGAATGGGGGACGACGGCGCACGAGGAATGCTCGCCATGCGACAAGCTGGCGCTCGGACCATCGCGCAGGACGAAGCGACGTCCATCGTGTTCGGCATGCCGAAGGAGGCCATCGCGCGAGGGGGCGCCGAAGCGGTGGCGCCCTTGGAGCGCGTAGCCGGGCTCTTGCTCAAGTTCTCGCGCGAACCGCGCTCCGAGGCCGCTCGCAACGGCTCGCGATCCCTACCGCCCAGAGGTGCGCCATGATCGTTCTGGCAATCGACGGAGGCAGCCGACAGGTGTTGAACGTGGCTCGCGCGTTCGAGACGGACGGATATCCCGTTCGCGCGGTGGCGTCGCTGGAAGAAGCCCGTGGGCAGATGATGCGAGAGCCGCCCGACGTGGTGATTGCCGCCCTCGCGGACGGTCGTTTGGCCGAAGTGACCAACGCAGTGCGCGAGGACGCGCGCCAACTCCACTACGTGATCGGCGTCTTGGGCGAGGAGGATCCCGAGCTCAGGTGCCAGGCGGCCGAAGCCGAGGTCGACGAAATCCTGCTGGCTACGGCTGATTCGATCGAAATCGGCCGCACGGTCCACGCTGCGGCTCGCATCATCGGCATGAGCCACCGGCTGCTCGCTCGAGTCCGTGAGCTCGAGCTCGCGCTGCGCGCGACCGTGGAAGAGCCGGACGGGCCGTCGACCGGAGAGCTGCGCCTCGGCACTCACCGCGCTCTGCTCACGAAAGCCTGGTCGAGGGTCGACGAGAGCCTCAGAGCCACCTGCAACCAGTACCTGAACATGGAGTTCCACTGGGTGGCGGGAGACGAACTGTCACTCGAAGCTTGCGCTGGAGCGCAGATCGGCCTCACCGACGTCGAGCACAACATGGAGCTCACCATCGGCGTCTACAGCCCGGAGGACTCGCGGCGGGCGCTGGCAACCGCGTTCTGCGGCGGCGACGCCAGCATGGTGGACGACGAGATCATGCGCGACGTGATGCTCGAGCTCGCCAACTCCGCCATGGGAACCGTGAAAGCGGAATTCGCAGCCGAGGGCTTTCAGTTCACCGCGGGGATCCCCAAGTCCGTCAAACACACGAAGGCCAAAGACGCTTCTGGCGTCCAGCGCGCGCTCTGCTTCCGTTGCGTCGAAATCGACGTCCGCCTCGTGGTGGAGATGCATCGCAAGGAACGCGTCCACGTCCTCGGCAATAGCCTGCGCGAGGGCATGGTGCTCGCCGGCGACGTATTGAGTGACACCGGTCTCTTGCTCGCACGCGCCGGCACGCGTCTGACCGAGACTGCCGCGCAGCGACTCGGAAAACTCGTACCGTCGAAGATGGTGGAGCTGACCGAAGCGGCGTGACCCCACTGACCGGGTCAGGGCGTTCCGGACATCTCGTTCGAGTACGACGAGTACTCGCCGCCGCGTTTGCAGCGAAGTCGGTAGGTGTATTCGACGTTGTCCGTGGCAGTGCCGTCGTGCTTGTTGTCGGCCGCACCCGGCACCGTGAAGACCACAGCGTATTCTTGGGTCGGACTCTTTCGTTCGGCTTCGATTTCGCTGCAATCCGCCTGCTGGTTCTTCCAGGTCACGTGCAGTCCGCCGGGGGACATGGGCATCACCATCTCGATGATGGGCGCCTTCAAGCTGCCCGTGCCGTCCCCGCCGCCTCCGGAATCGTCCGAACCGCAGGCAGAAACCAGCAGCGCCGAAAGCGCGAGCATCGCGGACGGTCGTGAGATCATGTCCGCACGCAGCGTAGCTTGGACGCGGGCGAGCGGCAACGGCTCGACTCCACGCTGAGCGCTCCACATGCTACGCGTCCAGCGTGTCGTACGATGTCACTCGGGCGCTCCTCGTCGCCTCCTTGCTATGTAGCTGCGCCGACGGCGATCCGGAGCAGCGCGGAGCACCGGAGCCTCCGGCATTGCCGGCGCTGCCGCGCCTGTCGGACGAAAGCCCCGACCCGGCCGTGCTGGAAGTCTCGATGCGAGCCGTGATCGCGTCGAAGCAGTACCCCGGAGCGAAGCCGAGCCAGGTCTGGACCTATGAAGGCGGCGTGCCAGGTCCCTTGCTCGAGGCCAACGCCGGGGACCAGCTCATGGTCCATTTTCGGAACGAGCTACCCGAAGCCACCACCATCCATTGGCACGGGGTCCGGGTCCCGGCGAAGATGGATGGCACCGTGCTCATGCAGACAGGCATCGAGCCTGGGCAGAGCTTCGAGTACTCGTTCCAGCTCAAGGATCCCGGCCTGTTCTGGTTCCACCCGCACATGCGTTCGGACATCCAGGTCGAGAAGGGGCTCTACGGCGCCGTACTGGTGCGGGGCCCGATGGAGCCAATAGTCGATCACGAAACCGTTCTGGTCTTGGACGACGTCCGAGTGAACCCCGACGGCACGTTCCCGGAGTATCTCGACGACGAGTCCAAGATGATGGGGCGGGAAGGCAACGTGCTGCTCGTGAACGGCGTTGCCCAACCCGAGATCCCCATGCAGAGCGGAGCGCTCGAGCGACTCCGTCTGGTCAACGTGGCGAACGGACGATTCTTCAACCTGCGCCTGGAAGACCACTCCTTCCGCGTCATCGGCACCGACGGAGGGTTGGTCGAAACCCCGTGGGACACGGAAACCCTGCTGCTCGCCCCGGGCGAACGCTACGACGTCGTGCTGATCCCCGCGGGCAAACCCGGGAAGAGTCTCACCTTGTGGAACGAACCGTACGCGCGGGGACACGACTCCGGCGCCGCCGCGCCCGTCCAGCTCGCCAGCGTGCGCCTGGCGACTACGTCGCTCACGGGGCGCACCCTACCGGAGAGTTTCCCCGCCATCGAGAAGCTGCAAGCCCCTGCCGCCGACATCCCGGTCGCCTTGGGCGAAAGCTTCGACGACAAGGGCGAGCTCGTCTTCACCATCAACGGTGAAGTCTTCCCCAACGTGCCCGTGGTCCAGGTCGCAAACGGAAGCGTTCATACGATGGGCGTGAAGAACGAGAGCGACATGGATCACCCGTTCCATCTCCACGGTTTCTTCTTCCAGCGTCAGAACGGCGATCCGCCGAGGAACAAGGACACCATCATCGTGAAAGCGCACGAGTCCATGGATCTGACTGCGCGCTTCGACGAACCGGGGAAGTGGGTCTATCACTGCCACATCCTCGAGCACGCCGAGGGGGGCATGGTCGGCGAGTTGCACGTCGAATGATGCCGCGCCGGCTCAGTTGCAATTCTGGGTCACGACCGCCGTCGGATTCTTGAGCACGTTGTCGCCTGAGAGCCACACCAGCGCCGCGTCGATGGCGCCGGCTCCGCACGAGGTCTGTAGGGAGACATTCGCCACCGGGCTGCCCGCGAGTGAAAGGGCTCCGGCGAAGTTGCCGGCACCGCTGCCCCAACACCAGAGCGATTGGTCCCCTTTCCGAACGCAGGCGGCTTGGTAGGCCACGTTCAACTGAACCGCGCCCGTGAGGGGACCCGAGGCGGTCGCCACCAAGGTAGGCGTCAGGCGCACGGCCGTGTCGCCGACGCCGAGCTGCCCGGGGTTGTTCATGCCCCAGCAGTAGACGGCATCGGCGACTCGGGCGCAGGTGCTGTCGTTGCCGGCGCCCAGCTCCTGCGCAGCGGCAGGCAGCGTGACCTTGGTCGGATAGGTGCGCGGGTTCGTGTCCCCGAGGCCGAGCGGGCCGTTCACGTTGGCGGCCCAGCACCAAACCTCACCCGAACGCAGCACGCAGGCATGACGCCGGCCGATGCTCACCGCATCGACCCCCGTGAGCGGTGTGCCGGCGCTCGCCAAGATCTGCGTCGCGTAGGCGCGGTTGCCGGTCAGCCCGTCGTTGTAGAAATTCCCGCCGCCGCCGTTGCCGATCTCTCCCCAGCACCATAGCGTTCCGTCCTGCCGGACGCCGCACGTGGTCGACGCGAGGTAGCAGCGCGAAGCTCCGGAGTTGATGTGCTTCACGTTGGTGAGCGGCGCAGGCGCACCACCGTCGGTCACTGGGGCGAGGAGCACTTGGCTTGCGACGAACGTGGCCGTGGTGCCACCGAAGCTGCCGTTTCCGAGCTCGCCGCTGCCATTTCCCGAAGTGTCTTTGGCCCAGCACCAAACCGTGCCGTCGGCCTTCAGCGCACAGCCGTGGAAGTGCCCCTCGAAGATCTCGCTGACGCCGGACACGACGGCAGTCGTCGCGTCTTTCAAGAGACCGCCCTGCCACACCACCTTGCCATCCGTGCGCAGAATCGTGTTGCCGTGAATGGCCTTGATGCAGCTGCAAACGCTCCCTGCGCAGCTGTAGCCGTTCTGGCAAGTCGCGCCGGCGCAGCAGGCTTGGCCTAGCGAGCAACTCGCCGCCGCGTCCCCGGCATCGCTGGCATCGCTGGCATCGCTGGCATCGCTGGCATCGCTGGCATCGCTGGCATCGCTGGCGTCGCTGGCATCGCTCGCGTCGTCTCCCGCGTCGGACCCCGCCTGCCCTCCGCTCCCGGCCACGCTGCCGCCGGAGCCGGACGCGCCGCCGCTCCCGCTCGCACCACCGCTCGCAGAGCTACCCCCGCTGCCACCGCTAGTGCCGCCGCCGGTCCCGCCGGAGGCTGCTGTCCCCCCCGAACCGCCGGTGCCTGCGTCTTTGCCGCCCGTGTGCGAGGCATCACTCTCGCCGGAGTCGGAGCAGGCTCCGAGGAGCCCCATGCCAAAGACCGCAATCCAGAAGATCCGTCGCCCCACGAGCCCAGGCTAGCACGAAGGGCCGGTGGACAGTCGACGGAGAGACGGGGAGACTCTGGAGATGCGCCCAGTCTCCGTGTGTTTCTGTTTGGCCGTTGGACTGTTTGCGGCGAGCGCCGAGGCCGACGCGACGAAGACCGAGCTGTCGAAGCTCGCTCTCCACAAGCTTCCCCAAGCGAAGCTCGGGCTCATCGAGCTCCAGGTCACCCCCAGTGAGATCGTAGGCACCAACTTGCAGGCCATGCTCACCTTGCGCGTCGCGGCCGCGCTCGAGGAGATGAAGCTGTTCCAGGTGGTCGACAAGATCGCCGACGAATGGCAGTCCGGGCAGCTTCCGGTGGGCTCGGAAGGCGGCAAGAAAAAGCTCTCGCAGTGGCTCGCGGCGCGGCCGAGTCGCCTCGACGCCTCCGCGCGACGAGAGCTACTGGCGCGAGCGGTCGATCCAGTGCTGCCGAGCTTCGCCCAGGGCTCGAAAGACTCGAGCAGCGAGCTCCTGGAGTTCGCCGCCGTCGTGAAGGCGATCTCCGAGTCTGCGGACGCGTTCAAGAAGGACAACGTGAGTCCGAGCTCGGAGCGAGACACTCTGGCCGAGCGGGCCCATGGCTCGGCGAAGAGGCTCGGCCTCGCGCTCAGCAACCAAGGCTACGGAGCCGCGCACTACGCCGCCGAAGAGCTCGCCAAAATGATCCGAGACGCGCTCGCTCTCTTGGACGACCCTGCGATCCAATCGGCGTTCGGAGGCAAGGACATGTGGAAGATCGTCGAGGAGCGCTCCGGCGTGCCCGGCTCGCGCGTGGCCGGACTCAAGCGACGGGCCGAAGCGGAGACTGCCGTCCTCACCTGGCTCGCCGATCACGTCAAAGCGGTACGTGAACCGAACGCCTTGGCGTTCGCCAAGCAACTCTCCAAGGCAGGCCTCGCTTTGCATGCCAAGGAACTGGCGGCGGTCACCCCGAGCACCAAGCCGTCGAAGACCGCCCCCCTCTTGTGTCTCGACGCGAAGAAGAAGCTCGTGCCGTGCAAACTTCAGAGCGGTTGAGCCCGCGCTCGCTCGACGCGTCGTTTGGCGAGCCAGAGCGGGACCAACACGCACGGGAGCACCCAGAGGTCGCTCGGGTCGCGGGTGAACGCCACGCGCCAGAGCCCAGGCACTTCGCGCCCGGCGAGCACGGCACGGAGGGCGCCGAATGGCCACTGCAAGACCCCGAGCGCCACGCGATAGGCATCGGCCCCGAGCTCCGTCGATTTTGCCAACGCGAAGCCGATCAGCGTGAGCAGCACCGAACCAACCGCATGTGTCCAGCGCGGCTCGAACGGACGTCGCCAGCGGCTCGAGACGAGCTCGAAGAGCGCCTCGAGGAACACGGGGAAGAAGCACAGACCCGCGGCGTCCGAGAGCTTCCCGGTGACGACGCCGGGGTAGGCCCGCTTGAGCAGATGGTCGTTCAAGGCCAAGAGCACGATGGCCGCGAGCACCACCGGGTGCGTGACGCCGGATCCCGGGAACTCGCGTGCGCCCACCCGGCTCAGTCCTCCGTCAACTTCACGTAGGCGCCCTTCGGAGGTGAATCCCCCGAACCTTCCATGAGCGCGCTCGCGGACCAGGCGAAGGTCACTTGTTCTTGGGGCGCTCCGTCTTCGAGTCGGAGTCGCACGCTGTATCCTTGCTGGCAGGGCTTCGCGCTGCACTCCTCGTGTTGTCCCAGGGCGACCGTGGTGGTGGTGCCGTCGGCCTCGTCGGCTCGGTACACCGCCTCCATGGCGGGGCTCGCGTCGTCTTTCGTGATGGAGATTCTCACCACGGCGGCGGGCGTCGGGTCCCAGCGGAGAAGGCCCGATACGCGCAGCGTGTGCTCCTCCGTGCTCTCCACGCCGAAGTGACGCACGACCTCTGGGGTCGCAGCGCTCAGCGTGTCGTTCCAGGGGCCGACGCGATCATCGAGTTCCCACGCGGGGTCCGAGGTAGCGAGCGAGGCGAATGCCGCGCACACCGTACCCAGATACGCGAGGCAACGCCGGCGGTTCACGCGCCGTGCTCCCAGAGACGCAGGCGCATGCGGCCGTCGGCCTCAGAGCGCGAGACCAGCGGTCCCTCGGGCGAAGCCGGCAGAGGCAGGTGCTGGTTCTTCGCATACACGGGGTGCTTGCCGTGCTGCCGGTACCACTCGGCCACGGTCGCGGTGCGGTACATCTTCTCCACCACCTGCCGGAAGCCGACCCCGGTGTTGTAGGCGCAGAACGAGATCTCGCCGAGCTGGGTCCCGTAGGGAATGATGCACATCTCGGTGCGACGGAAGTCGTAGTTGAACAGATCCTGGAAGTGCATCCCCGCCACGAACAGGAAACGCCATTCGAAGTCGCGGGCGTCCCCTTCGCTTGCTCCGATGCGCTGGCCGCGAGCGCCCATCTGACTCGTCACCTGCCGCACGAGCGTCACCACGTCGAAACCGGGCGGAGCGGCTTCGGGACGGAAGTTCCGGAGCAAGGCCAGCCCCACCTCGATCAGCGTGCGCTTCCGTCCGAGCCCGGCATCGACGATTCGATCGAGGTCGCGGAGCAACTGCGGCAAGTCCAGGAGCTCGCTGGCGGGCACCATGTGTTTGGTGCGCTTGTTCACGAGCAGCACCGTCCCGATTCCACAGTTGGGGTGACACCCGCACTTCAAGGAACCGAACTCGGCTTCGCCGGGCAACGTCAGGTCCACGACGTCACTGAACGAGTTCATCGCCGACAACGGGAACCAGTCGCGGAGCGGTTCGGTCACACCGAGCTGGTGCCGTAGGTCGTGCGCCAAGTGGCTCAAGGTGTAGCGCTGAGCTCGGCGCGTCTCGTCGTCCACGTCCTCGTCGCGACCCGTGAAGCTCACCGGCTGAAATGACACCACCGTGACCTTGTCGGCGTTCTCGATGGCGAAGCGCACGATCCGCCCGACCTCCGAGTCGTTCACACCGCGCACGACCGTCACGACCAGCACGACGTCGATGCCTGCCGCCGCCAGGTTCTCGATGGCCCGGACCTTCACGTCGAACAGGTTTCCGACCTTGCGATGGGCGTTTACCTCGTTGCCGATGCCGTCGAATTGGAGGTACGCGAGCCGGAGACCGGCAGCCTTGGCCGCCCGACAGAAGTCGGGGTCCTGGGCGAAGCGGATCCCGTTGGTGGCGCACTGCACGCAGAAGTAGCCGACGTCGCGGGCATGACGCACGGAGTCGAGGAACGCCGGATGGAGCGTGGGCTCGCCGCCCGAGAACTGCACGCTCATCTGACGCCGCGGCTTCACGTCGCGGGCGTCGTCGAGGATTTTCTTGACCTCGGAGAAGTCGAGCTCGTGAACGTACCCGACCTGATTCGCGTCCATGAAGCACGGCTCGCACATCATGTTGCAGCGATTCGTCAGGTCGACCGTGAGCACGGCACCCCGCCCGTACTTCACCGACGAGCTCCCGTGCTCGCGCAGGCTCGTCTTCGGCGCCAAGTAGTCGCGCCCGGGGAAGAAGCTCTCGATGCGCCGCAAGAACTCGGCATCGATGCTCAGGATCTCTTCGAACCTGCCGTGTTTCGGGCAGGTCTTCTCCATCCACACGCCGCCCTCGCGTTCCACGAGGTCGGCTGGGATCTCCCCGGGATGGTCGTACAAGGCATCGAGCGCCCGCTGGCCGTTCAGCACCGCCGCTCGCACCTCCTTCACGCAGGTCGGGCACAGCGAGTCCGTCTTGCGCGGAAACCCGAGCGCAGGGAACGAACGGTCCTTCCCGCGAATCAACGGGCCGGGGGCCCAGCGGGGTGACTTCAGCGGTTGCTGGGCGCGCTCGTTGTAGGCGAGGACCCAAGGCCAGGCTTTCTTCGCCAGCTTCCCGAGCAACGTGGAAACGTCACGGCGCAGGCGGGGAGCGATGGACTCGGGGAGCATGTCGGGGCGGGGACCATATCACGCGCGGCGCAGGTGCGGCCGAGCCCGTAGTGCAATGCTCGGCGCGGACCTGATCTAGAGTTTCGAAGTGGCCCGGTCGCTCGAAGCTCCTCTCTGCATCGTCGGGGACGTGCACCTCGGCCGGAAGCCGCGTCCGGAACTCGAGAACGCGCTTGCCGACCTCGTGGAGCGACACCGCCGTCACGAGTTCGTCCTGAACGGCGATACCTTCGACCTGAGCGCCGAGCCGCCGGGTGTGCCGGCGGACGAGAGCCTACGCGAGATCTTGTCGCGCCACCCGGACGTGAGCCGAGCTCACCGCTCACCTCGCCGCCGGTGGTCGCGTCAGCGTGGTGGTGGGCAACCACGACGCCGCGCTCGCGCGCTCGGACGTGCAGCGAGCGATGGCCGAGTGCCTGAGCGCGGCGGGCTCCCCGAGCCTCTGCTTCACGCCATGGTTCGTACGACGCGGCGCGGTTCACGTGGAGCATGGACACGTTTACGATCCGGACAACGCACCGCTGCATCCTCTGGCGGAGTTCGACCCCGACGACGAACCTCTCGGCGTCGTGCTCATGCGCCGTTTCATCGCCAAGCGCGGCGTATGGGAGTTCGCCCACGGGAACGAGACGACCCCGCTCGACGGCCTGATTCGCACGTTCCGCGCCTATGGCCCGAAGGCGCCGCTGCTCGTCCTTCGCTACCACGCGCTGGCGATGTCCATCGTGTATGGCGCAGGCGCCTCTCGCGCCCGAGACCAGCGCCGCCTCGCCGCCGCGCGATCGGTGGAAGCGTTCGCAGGACGAGCCGGGCTCCCTGCCGACACGCTGCGCGAGCTGGCGATCGGCGCCGCACGGCCGACCCACCTCGACGCCCTGACGACCTTCCAGCGTCTCTACCTCGATCGATCGCTCGCGACTTTGGCGCTCGGCGCGGCGCTGGCGGGCGCGGGACTCGGGAGCGCCGCGGGCGCCGGTGCGGCTGCGCTGGCCGCCACCTATCTCGGAGTGTCCATCGCACGCGGGACGAATCGCTATGGCGGACTGCTCGAGCGGCGCCTGGAGGATGCCGCCCGCTGGGTGCGTGACCGAGCCCACGCCGAGCTCGTAGTGTTCGGACACTCCCACCGGAGGTCGAGCACCGCGGGCTACGAGAACCCTGGGTCGTTCGCCTATCCGAACGGCAACGAGCGAAGCTACGTGATCGTCGAGAGGGAGAGCGCGCCCGAGGTGAGGACACTCGCGCTCCGGTGAGCCATCCGCCTCTGGTCGGGCCCGAATCAATACGCGTGCGCGGGGTAGCCGGCGGCGGCGGCGTACTCTTTGTACGCTGGCATGATGTAGTCGATGTAGTCCTGGTTGTATTGGGTGCAGCCCTTGGTGCTGCCGTGCGAAGCCAGATTGCCGAGCGCCATGAGCGTGTATTGGTCTTCCGTGCAGCCGGGATAGAGTCCCTTCACCTCGGCCCGATTTCCCGCGAATCCGGCCACACCGATGTGGATGTTCACGTCCGCGTTGAAGACCGAGTTGGCGAAACCGGAGGCGCTCGGGTTGGTCTCGAGGTTCGGATGGCCGTCGGAGAGAAACCCGGCGTCTCCCGCGATGGGACCGCACGCGGGGACGACCTGCATCATGCCGAAGCAATGGCACTCGGCTTCCGACCAGCCCTGAGGGACGCCGCAAGGCAGGTTCGTGCAGCCGTCGGCCAGGTTGTCGAAGCGTGACTCCCCGTAGATCATGGCCTTGATGATCATGGGGTCGGGCTCAGCGTATTGAGCGGCCCATTTCAGGATCGAGCAGTCCGCGATGTCGGCGGAAATGCCCGTCTGCTGAGCCACGATCCCGGTCTTCAAGGGATCGTCGGCGCAGCTCCCCGTGTTGCCCCCCGTGCCGCCTCCGCTCGTGCCGCCACCTCCGCTCGTCGCACCGCCGCCGCCGGCGCCTCCCCCACCTCCGGCGCCGCCGCCGGACGCCCCAGCGCCACCGGTTCCGGTCGCCGACGAGTCGTCGCCGCCGCATCCCGAGCAGAAGAGGGCCATGATCAAGACGAACGCGTGACTCTTCGCCATGACCCCACGATACGCGCTCCCCGGCGCGAGCGCGAGTCGTGTCACGGCAGCCAAGGCGAGAGGATCTCGAGGTCCCGAGCACGTCGCTTGACGCGCGCGGTCGGGGGCAGCGGCGGCAGCCAGCTGTTGCCGCGCCGGCAGGCCGCGACGTAGGCCTCGACCGCCCGCACGCCACGACGCCGGAACGGGCTCGCCGCGCGAAGCGGGCCGTTCATGAACGCTTCGACGGCGCGCCAGAAGCGCGTCGGCGCTTGGTAGAGCTGCTCGAGCGCGTCGCGCCGCCCGGCGCGCCACCAGGCTTCTCCCGCGACGCCGACGTTGGAGTTCACGACCACCGAGCATCCGGCCAGGCGCGCCTCCACGGGCATCCGCCCCGCGGGCTCGAGCCCAATGGGCAAGTACACGAACGTCTCGGCGCCTCCCATCAACTCGTACACCGCCGTCGGCGCGACGTTCCGCACGGAGGCGCTGCGAAGTCCGCGCTCCTCGCAGTACGCACGCGCCTCCTCGGTCCCCTTGATGCGGTGCGGGGCCCAGAGGTAGAGCGCCCCGGCGCGTGGCTGGGTCCCCTCGGCGAGCTGGGTCAAGCGCTCGAGCGCGGCCCGCTCGAAGAGCGAGCTGCCGAGCACGACCCCGGGTGGGGTCTCGAAGTAGGGGTTCTCGTCGAACGCTCGCCGCTGACGCTCGGTCAGGAAGATCACGCCTCGCGCCTGCTCGTACACCGGTGCCAGCGCGTGATGGGGGCAGATGCAGCGCTGACTGAGAGCGTGAATGGGTTCGCGCGCCGCAGGGAAGTTCCCCCGCCAGCGGCAGATGCGCAGGTCGTGCTCGAACGAAACAAAGCGACCGCTGGCGGCCAGTGCAGCGAGTTGTTCCGGGCGCGCGCGCTCGGCGTTGGCCAGGACGATCACGTCGTAGCGCGCGAGCTCCTCGAGTCGGAGATCGGCGAGCCTCCGAGCCTCGACCGGAAATGGGCAGGCGCGAAGGGCGGCCGCGTCGGTGAGCTCGGCGCCCCCCGGATGCTCCACCCTACCCCCTCGCGGCTCGTCCGCGAGTTGGTCTGCGAGGACCAGCACGCGGTCCATCACGCCGTATCCAAACTGCACCGAAGCGCCGGCACCGGCGCACTTCGCGGGTTCTTGAACGGCGTGGTTCGCACGACTTGCCCTGGCTGAATCTATCACGCGGAAGCGCGGGCTCGTCGAGAGGCGGCGGCGCGCGGGAACCTGATTTTCCGGCGAAACGCCCCGCGAATCGTCGCGGATCGGAGTGTTCGCTGTCGCCGATGAGACAGCGGTGATTTAAGGTTGGGGCCGCATGGCCTTCGAACCCCAGGTTCCACCAGCGCACTACCAAGGCCTGGGCTACGACAACAAAGAGCGCTTCATCTCGTATTGGATGCAGGTGAACGAGGTGATGAGGGTCTCGCCGAAGCGCGTGCTCGAGATCGGGATCGGCAACGGGTTCGTCCACCGCTACCTGCGCGGCCTGGGAGTCGACGTACACACGCTGGACGCGGATCCGCGGCTCGAGCCCGACACGGTAGGGCTCGTCACGGAGTTGCCATTCAGCGACGCCGAGTTCGACGTGGTATGTTGTTTCGAAACACTCGAGCACCTGCCGTTCGAGAGCTTCTCGCGCGCCGCTCGCGAGCTCCGCCGGGTGGCGGCGCGCTGGGTCCTCATCAGCCTGCCAGACGTCACCCCCTACTTCCGCATCCGTTTCGAGCTCGGCTTCCACAAGAAGTGGCTCGACAAGTTCTTCGACTTGCCCAACGGCCGGCCACGCTCGCACTCGTTCGACGGTGAGCACTACTGGGAGGTGGGCAAGCGCGGCTACCCGCTCTCTCGCATCGTCTCGGAGCTCGAAACCAGCGGTCTGGTCGTCGAGGCCACCCCCCGGGTGGAAGAAGATGCTTGGCATCGCTTCTTCCGCTGCCGGGTTCCTCGCTGAGTTCTTGGATGATCGAAGGCCGCGTCGGTCGGGTGCTGGCCCGGGGTGCCGTGTGGGTCACCCTGGGCGAAGTGCTGGCCGGCGCCGTGTCGGTGGGAGCCAACGTGGTCTCCGCGCGTGTGCTCTCGCCCGGCGAGTTCGGCCTCATGGGCACGGTGATGCTCACCATCGGAGTGCTCGAGTCGCTGACCACCAGTGGCTTCACCCAGGCGTTGGTCCAGCGCGACAGCGAGGTCGAGTCTCTGCTCAACGTGGCATGGACCTGGCACGTGCTGCGCGGCGCCCTCATCGCAGCGCTGATGGCGGCGGCCGCGCCCTACCTCGCGTCGTTCTACCGCGAACCCCGCCTCATGCCGCTCGTGCTGGTGTGCACGAGCTACGTACTCTTGCACGGATTCCACAACGTCGGGACGGTGTACTTCGACCGGAAGCTCGACTTCCGCACGCAGTTCCTGATCAAAATCATTCCAGCGGCATTCAGCGCTCTGGTGTTCGTGCCCGCGGTATTGCTGCTCCGGAACGTGTGGGCGCTGGTGATCGGCACCGTGGGCGGCGCGGCGGCGCACGTGGCCATCTCCTACGTTTCGCAACCCTTTCGGCCTCGGCTGGAATGGAACCGGAAGAAGCTGGGCTACCTCCTGGGCTTCGGGCGCTGGATCACCGGCGCGACCGTGATGGTCTTCATCATCACGCAGGGCGACAACATCTTCGTGAGCAAGTATCTCGGGCTCACCGCGCTCGGCTTCTATCAGCTCGCGTACAACATCGCGAATCTCCCTGCGACCAACATCACCCACGTGGTTTCGCGGGTGAGCTTTCCGACCTACGCGCGCTTGCAGCACGACAAGCCGGAGCTCCGCACTGCGTTCTTGCGGGTGGTGCGCACCACGCTGCTCATCGCCGCGCCCGTGAGCGTGGTGATTTGGGGGTTCATTCCGCTCTTCTGCCAGTGGGTGATCGGACCCCAATGGAGCCGCATCGTGCCGCTCGTGCGGATCTTGGTCCTGGCCGGGTTCGTGCGCTCCTTCGCCGCCATCGCGGGACCCGTGTTCCAGGCACTGGGACGCCCGGACCTCGACTTCAAGATGAACCTGCCGCGCTTCCTGTGCACGGTGGGGCTCATCTGGCCCGCCTGCGCGCGTTTCGGTCTCGAGGGCGTGTGCTGGGTGGTGTTGATCGCCATTTCGACCACGCTCCCCACCTGGCTCTACGGGATCAAAAAGCTCCTCGGGTTGGGACCGCTGGCCGTCGCGCGGGAGGCCAGCTTCGGTCTCTTCGCGAGCTTGCCCGTCGCCGCCATCGTGTGGTGGCTCGAGCGTTGAACCGAAGCACGCGCTGCGCGAACCGTTCGCCGACGAGGTTGGGCTCCTGTAAGCTGCCCCGGGCGTGGTGAGACCCGTCGTCAGCGTCGTCATCCCTGCCTTCAAGCAGGCGAAGCTCATCCCGGCCTGCCTCGACTCCGTGGCCGCGCAGTCGTTCCGCGGCCAGGTCGAGGTGATCGTGGTCGACGACGGCTGCCCGGAGGGGACCGGCGACGTGGCCGCTCGCCACCCGCTCCGCCCGCTGCTCGTGCGTCAGTCGAACCAGGGCGTGGCGGCCGCGCGCAACGCAGGCATGTCGCGCGCGACGGGTCGCTACGTCGCGTTCCTCGACGCCGACGACCAGTGGCTTCCGGACAAGCTCGAAATCCAAGTGCCCCAGCTCGAACGCTCGGCTCGGCCCGGGCTCGGCTTCGGCCAGTATTTCACCATCGACGAGTCGGGCACGCCCCTCCCGGGCGGGATCCACCCCGGACGCTTCGGCGATGCGAATGCGGAGACCTTGTTCCAAGGAAACTACATCGGCTGCCTCACGGCCATCGTGGATCGTCGGTGTCTCGAGGACGTCGGGGGCTTCCCTGTTTCCAAGGCGCTCCAGCGCGGAGGGCAAGACTACGCCCTCTGGCTGCGCATCGCCCTGCGCCATCCCCTCTTCTATGCGCCGCACCTCGTCGGGAAGTACGTGATCCACTCCAAGAGCCGGGTGGGCCTCGACGCGCTCAAGAACTTCGAGGGTGCGCTGAACGCCATCGCCGCGGTGTGGGAGCGCGATCCGGAGCTCTGTCGCCGAGTCCTCTCGCGTCCCTACGCGACCTACGTCGCGCGGCAGGTCAGGCTCGTGGCGCGCCGCCTGGTGTCGGAGCGGGAGTTCGACCGCGGCACTTGGTCTCGCGTGGCGCGAGCCGCGCGCTCGGCGCTCACGCGAGATCCGTCCATCCACCACGCGAGCTGGCCCGCCCCGCTCACGAGCGAGGAGTCCACGTGATCGACCCGGTGCCCGACTTCCGCGCCGCCCTCGCGGCACTTCCCCTCTTCCCCCTCCCCGGCGCGGTCTTGTTTCCGGGAGCGTTGCTCCCGCTCCACGTGTTCGAGCCACGCTATCAGAAACTCCTCGCCGATTGCCTGGCGACTCATCGCGCACTCGCCGTGGTCCTCGTCAACTCGAGCGGACCCGTCGACGACGACGGTCACCCTCCCATCGCGACTGTCGCCGGCGTCGGAAGCATCGTCGAGCACGAACCACTGCCGGAAGGTCGCTCCTACATCCTGGTCAACGGGCGCGCGCGCGTGGCCCTGGAAGAGCTGCCGTTCTCACCTCCCTATCGGCGAGCGAAGGCGACCCTGCTCCCGGAGCCCGAAGTGTGGACCTCCGAAACGGACGTCGCAGGCTTGGTCCACGCCGCGGCGCGCTTCGTCTCGGAGGTGACCAAACGCGGTGCCGACGCCGCTTTCGAACCACCGTCGGGCTTGCGCCCGGGCGAGCTCGCAGATGCATGTGCTCAGCATCTCGTGCTCGACGCCGACGTGCGCCAAGAGCTGCTCGAGACCCTCGACGCCAACCGACGCGTGCGCCGAGTCACCGAAGAGCTCATGGCCCAGTGCACGGCGCTGGAAATTGGCGGTCGCACGCTGCATTGACGCGGTCCGAGGTCCGGTCTTGCGAGCTCGTCGTCCGTGAAGCAGAGTGAGCCCCCAGGATCGGTGAGGCAGCCATGAGAAACGGGCTAGCGATTTCGAGTTTGCTCGCATTCGGCATGGTCATCGGAGCGTGTAGCTCCGGCGGCGGCAGCGGGGGTGGCCCTTGCACGGACATCTCGGGGAGCGGGCCAGTGAGCGGAACGTGTCCAGTGGGGCCGAGCTGCACGGCGACCCAAAACGTGTGCAACGCACAGCTCGTATGCGGCGGCGGCACGTTCACGGCCCAAGTTTCGGGCAACACCGTGAGCTTCTCCCCGGCGCAAGGCGTCACGTGCCAGGGAACGTATTCGAACCACACGCTGAGCGGCACCTGCTCGAGCGGCTGCAACTTCACCGTCAGCGGCATCGGCAGCGGTACGGGCGGCTCCGGCGGCTCCGGCGGCTCGTCCGGTTTCGGAGGTGCAGCGGGCGGCGGCTTCGGTGGCGCTGCGGGCTTCGGTGGCGCTGCGGGCTTCGGCGGCGCCGCGGGCGGCAGCGGCTTCGGTGGCGCAGCCGGCTTCGGCGGCGCGGCCGGCGGCGGCTTCGGTGGCGCTGCAGGCTTCGGCGGCGCGGCCGGCGGCGGCTTCGGTGGCAGCTCGGGCTTCGGTGGCGCAGCCGGCGGTGGCGGCTCGGGTGGCGGCGTTTCGCTCCCCTGCATCGCGTGCGGGCAGCAGTACTGCTCAGCCCAAGCAACCGCTTGCGCAAGCGACTCGGTTTGCTTGTCTTGCGTGTATCAGAACCCGAACGCGAGCCAGTGCAAATCCTCGAGCGTCACGCAAGCGCTTCTCGCCTGCTCGTGCAACTACTGCCAGAGCGCGTGCGCCCAATACTGCGTATCTACGCCGTGACGCTTCAGGGCGCGAGCCGAGCCCGTTCCCGCCGCGTAGACCAGCCCCCGCCGCCGGGCGTGAGTCCCTCGTGCGTCTGGAGCTTTCGTTTCAGCTCGAGTCCACCCGAGAACCCACCGATGCTGCCATCGGACGCGACCACGCGGTGACAGGGCACGACGATGGGAATCGGGTTCTTGGCCATCACGCCGCCGATGGCCCTCGATGCCCCCGGCTTCCCAAGAGCTCGCGCCAGCTCGCCGTAGGTCGTGAGCTCTCCGAAGGGAACGCTGCACAGGCGCTCGAGCACTTGAAGAGCAAAGCCGTTCACAAGCTGCCAATCGAGCGCCACACCGAACTTGCGCCGGCGCTTCCGGAAGTACTCGGCGATCTCGGTGGAAGCGCGGAGGCGGGCGCGGCGCTCGATGCGCACGGCCTCGCCGAAACGCTCGGCCATGCGCTCCGCAGTCAGCTTCTCGAACTCGACGGCGACGAGCCCCAGCGAGCTCTCGACCACCGTGATGGGACCGATGGGCGAGACGAAACTGGCGAAAAACAGCGTCTTGGCCCCGGGCATCGCGCGCAGCTCAGCTCCCCCGGCTCGGCGCGTCAACCGGCGTCGTACGGGGTCTCGTCGTGGCGGAGATCGCCGACCGTACGAGTCCATGTAGCATGCGGAGCGTGTCGCGACCTCCGCCGAAGCTCCGCGCCCAGCGCCTGAACTTCGACGACCAAGAGCTCGTCGTGTTCAGCTATCCCGTCGACGCCGGCCTCGACGGTGGGCCCTTCGCCAAGTTGACGCCGGCGCAACGCCAGGTGGCAGCGCTGGTGCTGCGCGGATTGAGCAACGTGGAAATCGCCGCGAGCCGCGGGACCTCGGTCGGCACCGTCGCGAAACAAATCGAAACGATCTACCGACGCCTCGAGGTCCACTCACGCTCGGATCTGGCGGCGCTCGCTGCGCGCACCGGGCCGGGACCGCGGCTCAGGTGAGAACGAAGTCGAGCACGGCGCGCCAGAAGCGTTCACGCGCTTCCGGGTGTTCGATGCGCGGCACGTGACCGGCTCCTTCGATCTCGAGCCAGCGAGCCCCGGTCGTGCCGTAGCGAGCGGCGAGCTCGCGCGCGTCGTCCAGAGACTGAGCCATCTCGTGCTCGCCGTGGAGTACCAGGCCTCGCGCTCGGGCACGCGACGGGTCGAAGTACGGGAGATCGAAGACGCTCAACATGGGACCGATCGCGTAGCGGCCAGCTTCGTGGGCGAGGACCCACTCTTGCACCGCCTCCGGCGAACGACCGAGGATCCCGCCGAGCAGTTCGCTGCCGACCTCGAGGTAGCCTTGCGGCGCTGCCTCCAACATCGCGCGCCAGCCGGGGTGCAGGAAGGTCTGGAACGCAGCGGCCGATGGCGTGCGAAAGAGCACGGAGACCAACGTGCAGGACCGGACGAAACGCTCGTCGGCGGCGAGCTGACTGGCGATTGCGCCGCCGAAGCTCTCACCCACGAGATCCACCGCCTCGACGCCGCACCGTCGTGCCAGTTGCCGCAGGGCTGTCGAGACGGTTTCGACCACCGTAGCGAAGTCGAGCGTGCGGCCATCTGCGGGCCGGAAACTGCCACCGCTGCCGGGTAGGTCGACGGAGAACGTTCGACAACCCTCGCGCGCGAGGCGCTCACCCGCGTCGTACCCATCGACTCCGATGTGGAAGAAGCCGCTGGTCGCGATGGGACCCGGCAGAAACACGAGGGTCCTCTGGGCCTCCGACGACGGGCGGGTCTCGAGAATCCGAACGCGCCCGACCGCACCCACGTCCACCAGATGCTCTTCCCGCTCGACGCGTGCGGGCCCCGAGCGAGCCACACGCGCCAACGCGCGCCCGTCGAGCACGGCCTTGCCGCGGGGCGCCGAGCGCTCGACGAGCTGGATCCAGAGCCCTCCGACGCTGGATGGCTCGAGAAACACCTCGCGAATGCCCGGCGCGACCTCTACGGGCTCGCCCCTCGCGACGATGCCTCGCTCGGCCAACTCACCGAGCGCGCACGCGAGGTCCTCCACCCGCAGGGCGAGATGGTGGAGGCCGGGGCCATGCGCGCGATGAAAATCGTCGATGGGCCCGGGGCCGACGGGAGCATTCAGGTGCAACTCGGACTCTCCCAAGCGAAGCGTGTGGATGCGCATCCCAGCGAGCTCCGTCTCAGCAACCACTTCGCCGCCGAGCAGGCGACAAAGCGCCCCCGACGCAGCCTCCGCGTCCGTCACCACTGCCGTCAAATGATCGAGCCACATTCGTCACCTCACCATCGCATGGCCACCGCGCCGTAGGTGTAACCGGCGGCCGGACAAAACAGCAGCACGCTTGCTCCCCGCCCCAAGCGACCCGCCTTCTCTGCTTCGTGGAGCGACGCGGGGAGGGACGCACTGTTGACGTTCGCGTATTCTTCGAAGGAAGAAGCGGAGACGCCGTCAGCGAGCCCGAGCACGTCGTCCATGAACGCGCCGTACCAGCTCATCGGCTGGTGCGTGGCGAAGAGCTCGACCTCCTCGAGCCTCATTTCGGCCTTCGCGAGCGCCTCCGTGGAGGTGACCCGAGCGTGATCGGCGACCTCACGGTTCACGCGCTGCTGTAGCTCGTGATCGAAGCGAATCAGCAAGCGCTCATCCGAACGCTCCCAGTATCGCCGGGGCGGCGCGCCGGTCGGGGCCGACCATTGCAGCGAGATGGCGGGGTGCAAGCTGCCGTCGACGCGCCACGAAAACGCCATCTCGGCGCCGGGGACGCGACCGAGCACGAAAGCGCTCGCCATGTCTCCCTCTTGCACGGAAGCGGATGCGCCCGGGTCGCGCACCCGGGAGTACGCGACCGACTGGACGCACACCACGTGCTTGGCGTGACCTTGTGCGATCAGGAGCGCGCCCACCATCAACTGGCTGAGCGACGAGTTGCACACGCTGTCGACCTCCCAGGCCGGCGCCGCGGTGATCCCCAGATTGTGCGCCACCAGGGCACTGTTCTTGGGATTGAGCTGATCGGGGAGAAAAGACTGGACCAGGAGCGCGCCTACGTCGCGTGGACCGATACCCGCCTTCTCCATGGCGCGCGCAGCGGCCTCCGTTTCGGCGTCGGACACCTTCTCTTCCCGGCCGAGCCAGCGCCGGCGTCGTGTGCCGCGAAAAGGATCGGCGAAGCTTCGCTCGATGGCAGCCAGAGTGCGGTCGTGGCGCCCGGGCACGAACTCCATGCCCGCGATGCGCACCGTGCCGTCGTCGCCACGCCGGCCGTGATAGGGGTCCTTGACCTCCGCCCTCTGCAAGTAGTCCGCACTGAAGGCGTCGTTCTCGACGACGCGGCCTTGCCACAGGCCCAGGCCGAGGATGCCGACGCCGCGGATCACGATTCGGCTCCGAAGGACATCTGGCGGAGCGCCTCGATGCGTCCGTCGCCGCGGATGCGCACGTCCCTGTCCTGCCGGATGTCGAGCACGGCGGGGCCCCGCGCGAGCAGCTCGTCCAGCGCGCGGCGCGTGATTTCGCCCGGACGTTCCACCCGGCGCGCTGGCGCCCCGAGCGCCCGCGCCCAGCCGACGAAGTCGATGGGGGGCGACGACCAAGGCGCCTCGCGCCCGTGAGTGAGGCGGTAGCCGTGGTAGACCATGTTGTAGCGCGCGTCGTTGAACACCGCGTAGAGGATGGGCAGGCGGTGCTCCAAAGCGACCAAGAGCTCCATCCCCGCCATCTGCATGCCGCCGTCGCCGCAGACGCAGATCACTCGACGCTTCGGGTCGCCAAGCGCGAGCCCGACCGCGGATGCGATTCCCGACGCCATGGAGCCGAGGCCGAGATGAATCGTGAAACGATCGGCGCGCCGCGCGGTGAGGTAGTGCAGCGCGAAGAGCATGTGCTCGCCGATGTCGGTCACGAACCGGGTCTTTGCATCGGCGGCCCGCTCCAGGTCCGCGAGGGCGCGATGGGGCCGGATCGGCGCCGCGGCGTCGTCGCGGAAGTTGGGCTCGTCGAACGGCGAACCCGACTTCGCCGCGCTCGCCAAGGCGCTGCCGTTTTCATGCGACTTCGCCCTTCTGCGCAGGGCGTTGGCGAAGTCGCCGACGTCGCCCACGACCGAGACCCGAGTGGCGAAGTTGCGTGCGAAGACGCTGGCGTCGAGATCGACGTGCAGCACCTCGCCGCGCGCGCCGACCGGTCGCGTGCCTGCAGTGCTCGTGTCGTCCAGATCCGTGCCGAGCACCAGCGCGACGTCGGGTTCGCTCGCACAATGGCGGCGTGCCCACCAGGAAGCGCTCATCCCTCCGGTTCGCAAGCTGAGCGGATGCGCTTCGGAGACGAGTCCCTTGGCTTGGGGTGTGGTCATGAAGGGAACGCCGAGCGCATCCACGAGCGAGGCGATCGCTCGCTCTCGACCACGGCAGCCCGCACCGATCACCAAGAGCGGACGCTTCGCGCGTCGCAGGCGGTCGCCGACTTCGGCCACAGCCGCGGGATCTGGCGCCAATTTCGACGTACTCGAGAGCACGTCGTGGAGCCGGGGCGGCGCGCCGCGCACGTCGGCGAGATCGATGGGCAGAATCACTACCGAGGGTCCAGGGCGCGCGGGATGGGTCGCGGCCCGCAGAGCAGCGGCGAGCTCCGCGGGTGCGCTCGCGCTCCCCGTCACGCGGACGACGGCACGCGCCATGCCTCCGAACAAACGGGGCAGTCCTCCCCCACCGTCGAAGTCGAGATCCTGCGCCAGGCGCCGCCCGTCGCGCGCCACGTCGGCACAGATCAGCAGCATCGGAACGCGCTCGGCGTGGGCAGCCGCGAGCCCTGTCACCACGTTGGTCGCGCCGGGTCCGGCCGTCACGGCCACACAGGCCACACGCCCCGTCGCGCGCTGGAAACCCATGGCCGCGAACGCCGCGTGCGCTTCGTGGCGGCTCTCGACCAAAGTCGCTCGCGGTTCGAGCAAGATGCGATGAAAGAGCGAGATGATGGGGCCACCCGGCACGCCGAAAAAGGTCCGCACGCCGAGATCGCACAGGAGCCGCACGCTGCTCTCGGCAGCGGAAACCCGAGCGTCGCCCCCGACGGGCAGAGCGCGCACGGGCAAGGGAACGACCGCGTTCGTCATCCGAGATGCCGACCAGGTAGCGCCCAGGAGAAGCCCCGGTCGATACGCAGTTGCGCGTGTGGTCGCGCAGGCTGAGCGCGGGGGTTTTCGGCCGAAATCAGCGCGAGCTCCGCCGGCGTACGCAGTTCGTACGCCTGCCGTTCGCCGGGCCTCCCGCGGTCGCCGCCACGCAGCCCGTCGGGTAGAATCTCACGGCCTTGCACGACCCGAACGACCCGCTTGCCATCCTCGAGGCCGCTTACTCGGTCGAGCAAGCCGAGGACACCTGGCTCGAGGGCGTGTTGGAGCGAGCCGGGCCGAACCTGGACCGCGGCCTCGGAATCATCGGTTACTTCGTGGACGTCTCGACACCCGCAGAGTTCCACGCCTGGGGACTCCGCACCTATCGCCGGGACCAGGATGCGGAGCGGAGCGTGTTCGCCCGTTGGTCGGAGCTGACTCCCGTCGCGCTGAAACGGCACACGCACCTGTTCTGGCCGTCTGGTTTGGGCAGCCGCATCCCTCCGCTCCACGTCGAGCGCGAAGCCTTCGACCAAAGCTTGGACGCCACCGGCTTTCCCGATGTCTTCGGCGTTTCGGCGCTCGACCCGACGGGCCGAGGTTGTGCGTTGGCCGTTCCGATTCCCGAAGCGGCAGAACGCGCTTCGCGCGACCTCGACCCTCTGCTCTGGGACCGCATCGCTGCGCATCTGGCCACGGCTGCGCGGCTTCGCCGTCGCTTGGCCAGCGCGGACCCGCCGGCGGTCGAAGCCGTGCTCGAGCCGAACGGCAAGTTGCAGCACGCCGAAGGCGCTGCGAAGGTTCGCGCGAATCGCGACGCGCTGCGGGACGCAGCCGTTCGCATCGACAAGGCACGCTCGGTCGCCGCACGCAGAGACGCTCTGGACGCGACCCGTCACTGGCAGGCTCTGGTGGCCCAGCGCTGGTCTTTGGTGGATCAGTTCGACCGCGATGGGCGTCGTTACGTGGTCGCACGACCGAACGAGCCCAACTTGCCCGAGAACCAGCAGCTCACTCGGCGCGAAGCGCAGGTCGTCGCGGCTGCTGCGCTCGGCCACTCCAACAAGATGATCGCCTACGAGCTGTCACTCTCCCCCTCCACCGTGGCCGCCTGCCTGCGCCGGGCCTCTACGAAGCTCGGGGTGTCGAGCCGAGTCGAGCTGATCCTGAAGGCCGCCAGCCAGGCGCGCTGAGCGGTCGCGCAGCGCAGGCGTTCCACGCGAGTGAATGCTCGACGGCGAGCCGGCAACTCAGCGGGCCATGCGACTGGGGTTGTCGGCAATCGTCCTCTGTGTCGCCTGTTCCAGCGGCTCCACCGGGACCGCGTCGGATGCGGGCTCCGATGCGTCGAGCGGCGGAGCGGCGGGAGTCGGCGGCGTTCCGACCGGAGGCGGCGCAGGGCTCGCGAGCGGCGGCGCAGGCGCAGGCGGTGGTTCCGGCGGAGGCGGCGTTGCCGGAAGCGGCGGGAGCCTCGCAGCCTGCCCCGACTGTGCGGCCGGCTGTTGCACCCCCACGGGCGAGTGCGTCTCGGGGAACGGCTCGGGACCGGAGAAGTGGTGCGCGATCGAGTTCGGTCACGCGTGTCAGGCCTGCAACGAGAACTGCATCCTCAAGCTGAAGTCATCCGGTTCCTTTTGCGGACAATGGAAGGACGTGGGCCAGCCCTGCAACGACCCTGCCGAGTGCATCAGCACGGAGTGCGATCCGAACTCCCACACCTGCACGTTCACCTGCAAGAACGCGAACGAGCAGTGCCTCTCTTCGACGAACTGCTGCGCGGGCCTGATGTGCAGCTCGCTTCAGAACATCTGCTGTCGCGGGCCGGGCACCACGCTGCCGGCCGGGGCGTCGGCGTTCGAATGTTGCAGTGGCCAGACGCAGAACGTCTTCGACGCGGACGGCGGAACGATCACTCTGTGCAAGTGAGCCCGTGCCTCGATTCGCCCGAGCTCAATCGCCCTCGGCTCGAGCCTCGCTGTGACCGAGATCTTTGCCGGGCGCGACGCGATCGCGCACCAGTTGCTTCAGCTCCTTGGGTTCGGGGAACCGGCCCTCGCGGGAGCGGTCCCAGATCAACTCTTCGCCCACGAACACCTCGAAGACCCCGCCGCTGGCGGGGAGCAACGCGACCTCGGCGAGCTCTTCGCCGAAGGTGAAGCAAAGCTCCTGGGCCAACCAAGTGGCCCGCAGCGTGAAGCGGCACTTCACGCAGAACCGAATGGACACCTTGGAGGGCTCAGCCACCATTGCCGCCGTCGTACAGCGTTCCTAGCTCGATCACGCGCAGTTTCGAGAGCGGGACTTGTTTCTGGATCTCGTAGGTATCGAGAAGCCCGGCGTCCCATTTGGCCTGCGCCGCAGGGGATCCGTCGGCGTAGAAGTTGATGGCGCCGGAGTAGTCCCCGACGTAGGCGCCGTATTCCTGCAGAGCGCGCGCCACGATCTTGCCCGACGCCGAGAGTCCGAGCGTGTCGAGGTCGAGGGTCGGGTCCAGCTGGACCCGCCCGCCGCAAGGAATGCCCCGCGTCTTGATGGCGTCGCTTCCGACCTTCGCTTGCGAGGTGCT
This sequence comes from Polyangiaceae bacterium, assembly GCA_046351435.1. Lineage (GTDB taxonomy): Bacteria > Myxococcota_A > Polyangia > Polyangiales > Polyangiaceae > JADJKB01. The sequence continues at coordinate 243,145 of JAXLYN010000009.1, read as the reverse complement.
GGCCGGGGGGGTGTAGTAGCCTGCCCGGATGTGCGGGTACGCGAGGATGAGCGCGTGCTCGATCTTGCCCGCTTCCATCTCTTCGACGCGAATGAGACCGGCGATGAGCGGGAAGCCGCAGGCGCGAGAGCCCGCTGACGTGTACCACGTGGGATTGCCCTGTTGGATGGGGCGCACGCCGGTACCGAGAAGGTCGCTGGTGGTGCAGAGGCCGCAGCTCCAGGTGTTGCCCTGGTCCACCGCGTTCCAGAAGTCCCAGGAGATCGCCTTGTTCTCGTGGACGATGAGCATGTGATGATCGCTCTCGGGATCGGGCGCAGCGTCGCTCGGGATGGGCACCATGGCCTGCCCGTTCTGGCCGTTCTGCCCTGGGAAACCTTCGCCGCCGTAGGTCGCGGTGACGAGCTCCTTCGGCGTCGAATCGTCGGCCCAATACACCGGGATCGAGTAGCCCTTGATGTTGATGCCGAGGAAGTTCCACTGACTCGACACCGATAGGTCGTCGATCATCTTCTGGCTGTCGGGGTCGAGCTTGGCATCGCTCGCGATCTTCGTGTTCCACGGGCTCGCGTCGGAGAACGGGCGCCAGACGCCCGTCGCGCCGCCGGCCCCGGCCCCGCCCCCGGTCGCCGCCGTGCCACCTGCGCCGCTGGTGCCGCCCGCGCCGCCGCTGCTCCCACCTGCACCGCCCGTGCTGCCACCGCTGCCGCTCGTACCGCCGCCACCGGCTGTACCAGCGGTCGAATTGCCGCCGCCGCTCGAGTCGGAACCGCACGCAGAGAGACCGAACAGACCGAGGAGCGCGCAGGCGACGAGAGATGAATTCACGGGAGCCTCCGAGGCTTCAGCCTACCAAAAGCGCTGGCGCCGCGCCGAACCGACAAAACCGCGTAGAATGTGCGGCTCATGCCGCCCAGCTCGCATTCGAAACTCTGGCTTTGGCTGACGTTCGTCGCGCTCGGCTGCGACTCTGCGCCCGCGCGTGCGCCCGAAGCTCCGACCTCACCCACTGCGGCGAGCCCGAGCTCGGCGACCCTGCCCGTCGCCACGAGCGCTTCCGCGCCAGCACCCGCGGCCAGCGGAGCACCTCCGTCGAGTGCCGCGACGACACCGCCGCGCTACCCGGAATCGGCCATCGAGACCGCGCAGCGCGAGAACCGCGGCAAGTCATGCCAGGAGCTCATCTACAAGCGCGGGTGCGCCGAAACGCGTACCGGGCGAGTGCTGCTCAAAGTCACGCTCGACGACGCCGGCAAGGTCGCGAAGGCGGAAGTGCTGAAGAACGGCATCTCACGCGATCCCGACGTGGTGGCGAAGTGCCTGCTCGAGAAGGTTCCGCAATGGAAGTTCGAGGCACCGGGCGCGGCGGAGCCCAGCTTCGAGATGGAGCTCTCGTTCGGAGACAAATGTTGACGTTACGCGCGACTGGGAGACGCGACCGCGGACTCCGGTCGACAACGTCGACGGACGAGCCTAGAACCTGGGACGTGACTCGCGTTCCGTTCGTGCTCGCCCTCCTCGCCATCACGGTGCCTGCGCGCGCCGACATCCCGCCGGGACCGCCTCCGGGACCGGCTCCCTCGCCTCCTCCCGGCACGTGCGACGTCCAACACATGCAGGGCCCCCGCTCGCAGTGCGTCGAGTGCCCCGCTTCTTACGAGCAGCCCGACAAGTGCCAGCGCGAGCTTTCGGGGCAAGGCTACACACAGGCGTGTCGCGCGTCGGGCGCCTCCGTGTGGCACGAGGTCTGGTGCCGCGGTCCCGCCAGCGGCCCGCCCGAGGAGAACAAGCGCGGCTGCGGAGCGTGCCACGTCGGCGCGAGCGACACGTCGAGCGCCGCGTTGATCTCGGCGCTCGGCGCGTTGGGTCTGGCGCTCGCGCGCCGCAAGCGCCGACGCGGATAGGTCAGATCGTCCAGCCGTCGTGCACGATGGCAACGAGGAGCCAACGCCCCTGGGCCTTCTCGAGCTCGAAGCGGAGCGACGACCACATCCGTGTGTCGTCGGTCGGGCAGGAGTATTCGACCACCTCGACGCTACGTTTCGCGGTCTTCGACGCGGGCGCTTCTTCCACGCCGTCGGCCCGCGAGGACGGGTTCACGCGAACCGCCCCTTCGTTCACGTAGTCGCAGGCGTAGAGGAAGTCGGCAAACTTCTGGAAGGTGAGCCGCATCGGTTCGCCCGAGCCGTCGAAGGTTCCCCAAACCCTCGACGCCTGGCTCGCCATGGCGCCTCGGATGGCTGCGGCCGAGAGCCGTACGTCCCGCGGGTTCGGCTGGCCGTAGACCGAAAATCGGACGCCCCTTCTCGGATGGACGAAGCGCGCGAGGCGCACGACGTTCTTGGTCGCGAGGGAGCCCAAGGCCAGATCTGCAGTCGCCCGCAACGAGAGGGGCGGCGCGCGCTGACTCTTCTCCGGGCGTGCCCCGGCCGGACCAGCGAAGAGAGCGAGTGCGAAAACCAAGCCCGAGAGGGCGCTCCGAGGCGTCACCCTGGAAAAACGCCGGCGAAGCGCCGGGGATTCCACGTGGCCCCTTGCCCCCCGCAGCCGCCGGCGCCAAGCATCGCGCCGAGGAGAGACAACGTGGGCAGCGTCTACGACTTTTCGGCAGCGACCATCGACGGCAAAGAGCAGAGCCTCGAAGAGTATCGAGGCAAGACGCTCCTGATCGTCAACGTGGCGTCCAAGTGCGGATTCACGCCGCAATACACTGGGCTCGAGGCGATGTACCGGCGCCTGAAAGACCGGGGCCTGGTCGTGCTCGGTTTCCCCTGCGACCAGTTCGGGCACCAAGAGCCGGGGAACGAGGCGGAGATCCAGAGCTTCTGCTCGACGACCTACGACGTCACCTTCCCGATGTTCGCCAAAGTCGAGGTGAACGGGCGCGGCGCGCATCCGCTCTTCGAGCACTTGAAGGCCGAGGCAACGGGCGTGCTGGGAACCGAATCCATCAAGTGGAATTTCACGAAGTTCCTCGTGGACAAGTCCGGCAAGGTGCAGAAGCGCTACGCCCCGAACGACTCCCCCGAGAACATCGAGCGCGAAATCGAAGCCAGCTTGTGAGCGGGCTCGCTCGTCAGTTCGCGTCGGCCACGTAGCGCGCGAGGGTCATGAACCGCTCGAGCACACTGGGCCAGGCATAGTTGTCACGGACGTATGCGCGGCCGGCAGCGACGGATCGTTCGCGCTCGTTCGGATCCGAGAGCAGCGTCTCCAGCGCCGAAGCGAAGCTCCGCTCAGGCCCGAACTCGTAGCCTGCGCGAGCGCGCCGGGCATGCCCGCTCTTCACCGGGCACTGGCTGGTGGAGAGGGTCGGGATGCCTTGCGCCCAGGCTTCGAGCAGGGACAACGAGAGGCTGTCGAGCTTGCCCGGGATGACCACGGCTTCGGCGCCGCGGACCAGCTCGCTCCTGCGAGCTTCGCTCACGAAGCCCGCGTAGATCACGTTGGGGTCCCCGTCGGAACGCATGTCGCCGGCGCGTCCCGCCAGCACGAGCTCGAGGTCCCGGCCGATGTGCGAGCCGCGTGACATGGGAAACGAGCGATCGCCGAGGCCCCTGCGGAAGGACTGAAAGCCGCGCACGAGCTCCGGGACACCCTTCGCCGTCTCGACCCGCCCGAGGTAGAGCAGATACGGGCGCGCGGGCGACGCCTCGGGCGACGCCGCGGAGCCGAGCTCGACGCCGCAACCCACGACGTCGCTCCGGGTGTGGCTCACGTCGATGCGCGACGCGACCAACTCGCGCTCTTCGTGCGTGTTGAAGGCGACGGCGCGGGCGAGGCGAAAGGCTCGCAGCGCCAGCCGTGCGCGGAGCGCCGGTTCGTCGTGTGCCGTCGGCACGAACAGCGAGCGGCTCGCCAGTTTGGGCAGGCCGAAAACCGTCGGATAGTAGAGGTAGGTGAAGAAGACGAAGACGTCGAAATCGTGCGCGGATTCCTCGAGCGCGCGGAGCAGCGAGGGAGCCACGGGCCCCTGCGCCAGGAACCAGGGCTCCTCGCAAGACTCGAGGTGCGGTCCCTCGAGCGCCAACTTGCCGAAGAGGCTCTGGAGCGATCGTCGTCGTTCGAACCAAACCCGGAAGCGTTCGACCTCTACCCCGTTCAGCTCCGACGTGCCCGGGCTGTAGTGGTTCGCCCAAGTCGTGTGATCTCGCGCGCACGTGGTGAAGACCTTGACGCGCGAAACTCGGGGAGCAGCGCTCACGTGCTCGGCGAGCTCGCGGCAATGGAGCTCGGCACCGCCGTTCACATCGAGCCCGTAGCGTTGCACGACGAAGCCGATGCGCATGGGCGTTTCCCTATTACGCCCGACCGCTCGGCGCGGCAACGCGGTGTTGGGGTCACTTGACCTTTCTCACGTTGGACCAGTCCCAACAACGCCGGCCGTATTGCGACAGGAACGCGGAATAGACCGAGACCTGGGACAATAGGCTCGGGGTCGTCTCGCGCGCTCGCTCGCTGTCGAACACGGGCGCGGCCGGCTCCCCCGGATCGACGGGACCCGTGGCGTCGACCCAATACACCCGCGAGGCAGCGTTCACGCCAATCACCCGAGCGCCCGGCGCTGCCTCTAGCCGAAAGTACGGGCTGAGCGCTTGCCCTCCCAAGCTGTGCCAGCGGTATCCTTCGGGCAGGACGCCCATGGCTGGCGCGCGCGCCAAGAGCGCCAGCAAGAGCCGCGGCACGTCGTTCTGCGACAGCGCTTGCTCGGCGAGGGCCTGATTCAGCTCGCGCACGAGCTCGTGCACGCGCGCGCGGTTTCGACTGCGCGCCAGCAGTGCTTCGGGCAGGACGAGCACGAACGGAATGCGAGACAGGGCCACGAGGCGCTCGACGCCCTCCAGCTTGTCCGCGCCGCGCCAGAGAAAGTAGTCGCTCGTGGCGTGGTCCCCGGCGATCACCACCAGTGAGTCGGCCGCCGCCTCGGATGCCGCGAGCTTCTCGAGCATCTCGCCGAGCGTGCGGTCGGCGTAGTGGAGCGTGTCGAGTCGTTTCAGGTGGTCCGCGCCGACGTCGCCCACCAAAGAGCGCACCCGAGCAGCATCTTCGTCCGTGAAGTCTTCGGGGCGGTCGAACGGATGATGATGCGAGAGCGTCATCAAGAGGTTGTATTGGGACTCGTCGTGCGGTCTGGCGTTCGATCGCGCCAGCGACTGCGCATACACGATGCGGTCGGGCACGGCCCACCCCTTGTGCTTCTTCTCCTCCACGTAGTCGCGCTCGGTCATGAGCTCGTGGATGCCGTGGTAGTGGAGAAAGGCCTGCATGTTGTCGAACGCTGGATTCGACCCGTAGTAGAAGTACGTGGCGAACCCCGCGTCCTTGAGCACGTCGGGCAAACAGCGAAAGGGCACGAGGCCCACGTCGCGGGCGAACGAGATGCCCCACGGCATGGTGCCGGTTCCGCAGGTGAACGCCGATAGCCCCTGCGAAGTCCGCACCCCGGCCTGGTACATGTGACGCGCGACGACTACCCGTGGGTTCGGCTCCGACGCGCGCGCGTAGAGGCCGTTCAGGGTCGGCGCCAAGCCCGGTGGGGCCTTCTCGTTCCAGGCCGCGAGGTCGTCGGCGCGCATGCTCTCGAGGGAGATCTGCCAGACGCGGACGCGTTTGCGATCGCTCCAGAGCTCGCGCGAGAGCTCGTCGGCCACGTGCTCCACGCGCGACGCGAACGCGGCATTCACACCCGGCCCAGGCTCGGAGGAAACCGCGCGTGGATACGCTTCGGCGAGCGGATGCGCGGCACACTCGCTCGACCGCGCGAGCGCGCGAGCAGCGTTCGGCGAAAGGCCGATGCTCGCGGCGCCGAGCTCGCGCGCCGGCTCCGGCGAGCCCATGTGCTCGATGAGCGCGATGTAGCCGAAGCGGATGTTCTCGTGGCTCGAGCCGAGGCTGGCGAAGAAACTCGGGAACGGAGACTCGACCACGCGCCAGTTGGCGATGGAGGAGAAGAGGTGTGGGCTCGCGCGGTGCAGTCCGAAGCCCATGCCGGCGCAGGCGGCGAGAGGCAGGAGCAACGACCCAGCCTGGGCGCGAAGGGGTCGAGTGCTGCTCCGGTCCGCTGCGCGCACGAACCAGTAGCCGAGCCCGATGAACCCGGCGAGAGCCGCCAGGGTGCCCCAGACGAAACGCGCGAGTAGGAAGGTGCCCAGCGCCGAGCGCACGTAGCCCGAATCCGCGAGCCCGACCTTCAGATCGAAGACGGTCGGGTAGAGGCCGCGTTCGACCTTGAACTCCGTGGCGCTGATGCAGCCGAAGAGCACGAAGCCGAAGGCCGCGGCCGTGGAGACCAGGACGAACTTCACGAGCGAGCGCGAACCGCCGGCGCGCCGACGGAGGAGCGCCCAAAGGCCCATGCCCACGGCGTTCGCCGCGACGAAGCTCGCGACGGCGAACGGCAGGTCCACGGCCACGCCCACCACGGTGAGCTGCCACGCGCTCCCGGCGAACTGGGCCTGGTGTGCGGCCCAGGCCACGCGCGACGGCAAGAGCGCGACGACGAGCGCGATCAGCCAAAACGTGGCAAGGAGCCCGCCCAAGTCCCGCGCCGCGCGCGCCGTGCGTCTCGCCGCCGACTCCGAGCCCTCGGCCAGCCCCGGTGCAGAGGGTCGCGGCTCGCTCACAGGCGGCAGGTCGCATGATCCCCGGCGCGGTGTCAAGAAGCGCTCGGCCGCCTCCCCGCGCGCCCGACTCCGAGGCAAGATAGGCGCGGTGTCCACTCCCGAGCTCAGCGTCGTCATCTGCAGCTACAACCGCCGCGTCTTGGTCGAACGCGCGATCCGATCGCTCACGTGTCAGAGCGTCGATGCATCTCGCTTCGAGGTGCTCCTCGTCGACAACAACTCCCGCGACGGAACGCTGGAATGGGCAATCGAGTTTGCCAAAGAGTTCTCCTCGCTGCGGGTGTTTCGTGAGACCGAGCAGGGCCTGTCGTTCGCCCGGAATCGCGGGGCGCGAGAGGCGCGCGCGCCGTTCGTGGCGTTTCTCGACGACGACGCGGTCGCCGTGCCCGAGTGGGTCGAGGCGCTGCTCGCGACGCTAGCAGCGTCGCCACCGGGAACCGTCGCCGTGGGCGGGCGCATCGAGCTCGACTGGTCGCGGCCGCGCCCGTTCTGGCTCCCGGACGAAGCGCGGGGCTGGCTCGGGTATTTCACGCTGCCGGCCGAGCGGAAGGACATGCGCGCCGGCACCGACAACCTGCGCGGAGGCAATATGGTCATCGAGCGCGCGGCACTGGTGGACGTGGGCCTCTTCGACACGCGGCTCGGCCGCAGCAAGGAGGGGCTCATGGGCAACGAAGAGGTCGAGTTCCAGCGCCGGCTCGAGCGACTCGGTCGACCCATGGCGTACGCGCACGACGCGGTGATCTATCACTTGGTGCATCCCGAGCGGTTGCACCCGCGCTGGTTCTTCCGGCGCGCCTACGACCAGGGTCGCTCCGACGTGCGACTCGAGAGCGCCCTGGGCGAATCGACGCACGAGAACACTCTCCTCCGATCCGTCTGGCGCACGGCCTACAACGGCACACGCTCCCTGCTCGCGATCGGACCGCGAAGAAAGGTGCGTTTCGCGCTTCGGGCCACGGCCGCCGTAGGCGCCTTCGTCGAGCGGGCGCGCATGCGCCGCGAGCCGCAGGGCTGAGTTCTCGGCTATCGTCGGAGCCGAGATGGAGCACGTCCAGCGAGTCTTGAGCGACGCCACGGGCGGCAGCATCGGCGTCGTCGTCGCCCTCGGCTTGCTCCTGGCTGCCTTCGTGTTGCTCGACCCGGCAGGCCGTCGTGCGCTGCGCCAACCGCTCTATTTCCTCATCGCGCACTTCGTCGCGCGCGGCCTGGAGCTCGTGCTCGAGAAGGGTTCGCCCATGGGCCGCCTGTTCTCGCTCGTGGCGCTCGCTGCGCTGCTCGCCAGCATCGGCCGCTCCGGCGTCATCCTCTTCGTGGACGCCGTCCTGGGCAAGCGACTCGGGCGCCAGCTGCCCAAGATCATCCGCGACATCGTCCAGGCCGTCGTCTACTTCGTGCTCCTCTTGGGCGTGCTGCGTCAGCTCGGGCTCGAGCCCGGCCAGCTCCTCACGACTTCGGCTCTGCTCACGGCAGTACTGGGTCTTTCGCTGCAAGAGACGCTGGGGAACCTCATCGCGGGGCTCGCCATCCAGGTGCAGCAACCGTTCCAGGTCGGCGACTGGATCCAATACGACTCGGAGCCACGCAACATCGGACGCGTGCTCGAGATCAACTGGCGAGCCACTACGCTGGTGACCCTCGACGAGTTCGAGATCATCGTGCCCAATGGCCTCCTCGCCAAAGCGCCACTGAAGAACTTCACGCGGCCCACGGCCGTCGTGCGCCGCAACGTCTACGTGCATGCGCCCTACGAGCTCCCCCCGCGACGCGTTCACGAGCTGATCTTGGCGGCGGTCCGCGACGCCCCCGGTGTGCTCCCCGAGCCGGAACCGAGCGTGGTCACGAACTCGTTCGGCGAGAGCGGCGTCGAGTACTGGCTCCGGGTGTTCACCCGCGACTTCGCTCGCCGCGACGTCGTGGATGGCGAGCTCCGGGATCGCATCTGGTACGCATTCCAGCGCGCAGGACTCCAAATCCCGTTCCCGCATCGCACGCTGCACATGCAGCAGCACTCGGAGGAGAGCCGCGCGCTCGAGAACGAGAAGCGCATCGAGAAGCGCGAACGGGCGCTCGCCCAGGTCGATTTCCTCCAAGTGATCGACGCTGCCGAGCGCCGAGCGCTGGCTGAGCGCGCTGCCCGCCGTCTCTTCTCACCTGGCGAGGTCATCGTGCGCCAGGGCGAGGCCGGCGCCGAGCTCTTCATCCTGCTGCGAGGCGAGGTCGTGGTGGTCATCGACGGCCCCACGGGGGAGATCGAGGTGAATCGGCTGGGCCCCGGAAAGTTCTTCGGCGAAATGGCACTGGTGACCGGTGAAGCCCGCAAAGCCACGGTGCGGGCCCACGACGAGTGCGAGCTCCTCGTGATCGATCACGAGGCCTTCGAGCGCGTGCTGCAGTCGCGCCCTGAGCTCGTGGAAAGGCTCTCGCAGGTGCTGGCCGAGAGACAGCTCGAGCTCGACGACCATTTGGCACGCTCGTCCGACGCAGAACGCAAGAGCCGCATGGAGCGCGAATCGAGCCAGCTCCTCACGCGCATCAAGCGCTTCTTCTCGCTGGATTGAGGGCGGGGGCCCGTTCAGGGCTTGATGACCTGAGTGCCCGCCGGGGGCTTGAACTCGAACTCGCCGGCCGGAATCTTCTCGTTCACGGCGGGCGTCACGAAGTCGAAGCGGTTGCGGTTGCCCTGGGCATCGAGCAAGAGCACGCGGCGCACCTGATAGGTGCTCGAATCCACGTAGAGCAAGATCTTCTGGTACGCCGGCGTCGCCTCCTTGGGCACGCCTTCGAGGACGTAGCCGCCTTCGAACTGCATCTGCTTCGCGTCGAGCTTGCGCAGCTTGAAGCTCTTCTTCAGGTTGCCGCCGCCGACCAGGAACGCGAGCGCAGCGGGATACTGGCTCTTGTCCATGGGCTGCTCGTACATCTGCTTGTTCTCGGCCTCGTACACCTTGATGACCTTGCCGTCGGAGACGACGCGGTTGCCGTTGTTGGTATAGCGCCAGCTCATGCGGCCGGGCTTCTCGAAGATGACGGAGCCTTCGCTGTCCTTGCGCTTGTTGTACGCCTTGACCTGGTAGCGCTGCTTGAAGCCGGCCTTGAAGTTCTTGGTCTTGTCGTAGAACTTCTGGACGTTCTCGGCGACCTCGTTGGCGCTCGGTTCGCTCTTGGCGGCGGGGCGGCCCTGGGCGCCGGCCTCCCCGTGACTCACCACGGGCAACGCGAGGGCGACCATCAACGACAGGGCAAGCTGGGAGAGTTTCATCTTCGGTTCCTGGAGGCTCTGCACTCTGAACAGTCGAGGCCGGGAAATCTTTCGCGGCCTCGCAGAACAGACGAGCGAGGCCAGCCGAAGATTCGACCCGCTGGAGCGGGACGGCGCCTTTTAGCACAACCGCGCCTGGCGGCATTTTCCCACGGATTCCCCCAGGGGATCTCCGGGGCCGCGCCGGCGTATCAGGGCGCGGCCGGCGCGTCCGTTCACCCCATGGGTGACTCAGCCGACGGGGCGGCGGCGCTCGCGGCACAGGGCGCCCAGGGCGGCGTCGAGGGAACGCTTTCGCGGCGGCTTGCGGCTCCGGAGCGCCGCCGGCATGCGGTCGAGGAACGGACCGAGGCGCAGGTGCGTCACGGCCAAAGCCAACGCATCGGCTGCGTCGCCCGGCGGGAGACCGGGCAGCGACAAGAGCCCGCGGATCATCAGCGCCACCTGCCGCTTGTCGGCCTGACCGCGCCCGGCCACCGTGCGCTTCACGCGTGCCGGCGCGTATTCGGCGATCTCGACACCCGCGCGCGACAAGCAGAGCAGCACGACTCCGCGAGCGTGACCGAGCTTGGCCGCTGCCTGGGCGTCCTTGTGGAAGAACAGACTCTCGACCGCGCCGACGTCGGGCCCGTGATGCTCGATGACGGCGCCCACCTCGCGGTCGATGTGCTGCAAGCGCTTCGCGAGGGGCAGTTTTCCGTCGAGGTGCACGACGCCGTGGGCGACGTGACGGATGCGGTTGCCGCTGCGCTCGACGACCCCCCAACCGAGGTGGAGCGTTCCGGGATCGATGCCGAGCGCGATCACGACTCGTTCGTAGCAGGCCTTTTGCCGGATGGAAAGCGCTAGACTCCGCCCGTGACGCGGCCCGACCCGGACGTCGTGGTGATCGGCTCGGGCCCGAATGGGCTCGTGGCCGCAGCGATCCTCGCTCGGCGCGGTCACCGCGTGCTCGTGCTGGAGGCGCACCCGCGCCGGCCGGGTGGCGCCGTCGGCAGCGTGGAGACGACGCTGCCGGGGTTTTCACACGACGTGGGCGCCGCCTTCTTCCCGTTCTTCGCCGCGAGCCCGGCGGTCCTCGAGCTCGGCCTCGATGCCAGCGGCGTGGAGCTCTGTCACGCGGAGTTCGAGAGCTGTCACCCCGCGCTCGACGGCACCGAAGTCGCGATCGCGCGAGACGTCGAGCGCACCGTGGCCAGCCTGCCGAGCGCACGCGACCGGGATCGCTGGCGTGCGCTCGTGGACTGGTATGCCGCCATGGAACCGCGATTGCTCGGCGCGCTGCTCGGACCTCTGCCGTCGTTCGGCGCGTGGTTCGGCCTCGGGCTCTCCAACCTGATGGCAGTGGCCTGGCACTTCGCGTCGAGCCCCCGAGGCCTCGCGGAGCGTTGGTTCGAATCCGAGGCGGCGCGCCGGGTGCTCCCGAGCCTCGCGCTCCACGGCGACATCGCGCCTTCGGATCGGTTCGGCGCGCCCATGGGCATCGTGCTCGCCCTCGGGGCAGCTCGCTCGGGCTTCCCGGCGATCCGGGGCGGCGCGCGGAACCTCACCAATGCGCTCCTGGACGTGCTCGAAGGTCATGGCGGCCGCCTGCGCCTCGGAGCCCGCGTGACGGGCGTCGTGGTGAAGTCCGGACGCGCCCGAGCCGTACGCCTTGCCGATGGCGAGGAGATCGGCGCGAAGCGCGCCATCATCGCCGACGTGGCAGCACCAGCGCTCTTCCGCAGTCTGCTCGACCCGGATCAGGTGCCACGTCGCGTGCTCCGGGTGATGCGCCGCGCGCGACCCGGATGGGGCACGTTCAAGCTGGACTTCGCGCTCGCCGGGCGCGTGCCCTGGCGCAGCGAACGAGCGCTCCGCTCCGCGGTCGTTCACCTCGGAGAGGACAACGGCGATCTCCAGCGCTTCGCCGACGAAGTGCGGAGTGGCGCGCTTCCCACGCGTCCGTATCTCGTGATCGGTCAGCAGAGTCTGATGGACCCGAGCCGCGCGCCTCCGGGCAACCACACCCTCTACGCCTACACCCACGTCCCCGCGAACGTCGACGGCGGCTGGGACTCTGCGCGCGAGTCGTTCGCGGATCGGATCGAAGCGCGAATCGAGGAGCTAGCCCCGGGCTTTCGCTCGCTGATCCTCGCTCGCAGCATCGCGGATCCCGAGCGGCTCGAACGCGACAACGAGAACCTCGTCGGCGGCGATCTCGGCGGCGGGTCGGCCAGGGCCGCGAACCAGCTGTTCTTTCGGCCGGTCTTTCCCTACTACCGCTACCGAACGCACCTCGCCGGCCTATATCTGGCTTCTAGCTACGCGCACCCAGGCGGCGGGGTCCACGGCATGTGTGGGTACAACGCGGCGCTGGCGGCGAGCAGGGAGATCGAATGAGTACCTCGCGTGAACCCGATTCCGAGATCGATTCCGTGCTCGAATTCTGGCTCGGGGCGGCCGACCCACCGGGTGCGGCGCCGCCTGCCGTCGCAGCCCGTTGGTGGAAGAAGGACCCCGAGTTCGACGCACACCTCCGTTCCCGCTTCGGCGAGCTCCACACGCGCGCTTCCACCGGTCAGCTCGACGCTTGGGCCGCAGCGCCTCGTGGCCGAAGCGCCCTCGTCATCGTGCTCGACCAGTTCTCGCGAAACCTCTACCGCAGCGACCCTCGCGCCTTCGCCCAAGACACGCGTTGCCTCGAGCTCGCCCTCGAGGGGATCGCCCGCGGCGAGCACGAGCGCACACGGCCGCTCCTCGCCTACTTCGGCTTCATGCCGCTCATGCACTCCGAAGACCTGGCTACGCAGGACCGCGGAGTCGAGCTCTTCGCCTGGGGAAGCAAGCACTTCGACGACCCCGAAGTCGAAAAGCTCTTCGCCGACGGCGCCGACTACGCGCGCCGTCATCGTGACATCGTGGCGCGCTTCGGGCGCTTCCCCCATCGCAACGCCGCGCTCGGTAGGCGCTCGAGCCCCGAGGAGCTCGAGTTCCTGAAACAGCCGGGCTCGTCGTTCTGAGAAGAGCCCGACACTGGCGACGCGAGCGACGATCAGCGCGGATAGGCGCCGGGGTTCTCGCTGAAGCGCTGCTTGCACCACTCCGAGCAGAAGTGAACGGTCTGGCCGCCGTCGAGTTCGATGCCGAGCGCGGCAGGCGTCACGCGGACCTGCATGTGGCAGACCGGATCGACGTCGACCCCGGCTTCGGCGCTCGGCTCGGGCGCAGGCGGCAACGCCATCACGTATTTCACCAGCTCTCCGAGCTCCTGTGTCGACAAGTTCCCGGCGTAAGAAGGCATCATCAGTGGGTAGCCCATCACGCGTTTGGCGGCGGGTGAGACGATCGATTCTCTGACGTAGGCTTCGTCGGCGGTGACGAGCAGTCGGGTATCCAGCTCTCGCGTCCGCCAGACGAGGCCCCCGAGCTGCGGGGCAAGCTCGGGGTGGGCGTGGCAGTTCGCGCACGAGAGCTCGTGGAACAGCGCCTCGCCGCTGCGATCTTTGGCTGACTGTGCGGGCTCGCTGCCAACCAGCGCACGCGCGCCCGCCGCCAGCGCTTGGAAGTCACGCGCATCCTCGGAGTCGAACATGCCGCGCACCATGCCTTGGTCGTCCACGAGGGCGAAGATCGAGCTGTGCAGGACGGCGTCGAGACCCCCGTCGCTGCGCTCGGCAGTGACGTGATAGCCCTGGGCCAAATGCGCGAGCCCGTCCGGCTCGGTCCGGAGCAGAAGCCAGCGTGTCTCGCTCGGGTTCCAACCCTTGGCATAGGCGGCCAGGGCTTCGACCGTGTCGTGCTCGGGATCCACCGAGAAGCTGACGAAGCGCAGCGGCAGACCGGGAAGATCACGCTGGAGGCGCACCATCTTGGCGGTCAACATCGGACACACCGTGCGGCAGGTCGTGAAGATGAAGTTCGCGACGTACGGCTGGCCCGCGAGCGAGGCGTTGCTCACCGGTCGACCGAGCTGATCCACGAAAGAGAAAGCGGGCGAGGCGAAGAGCACTTCCGGCCGGGCCGGTTTGTCTCGATGAGCGTAGCTCTCCGCCGAAATGGGGCGCGGAGCGCGCGGGTAGAAGGCCCAGAGCAGCAGCGCCACGCACGCTAGCGCCGCTCCACCGAGTAGGAGCCACCTCGAGCGGACGAAAGAAGTCGGCGCGTTCAACGGTCGGACCCTGGCAAAGTCGCTCGGCTCCGCGTCCGGGCGCGTCTTCAGTCTGCGGCCGGTGCCTCGGCGGTTTCCGGGGCCTCGGAAGCCTCGCTCCACTTGCCCATGGTCTCGGTGTCCAGGCGGTCGGGCCCGGGCTCGTCGGCGGCGCGCCGCTGGATGAGCTCGTCCACGCAGCGGAACAGCATCTCGTTGTCGTGACGCACGAAGCTCTCGAGGTTGTGGGAGAGCTGGTCGATGCGTGAGAGAAACGCCTCGATGACCGCCGTGTCCAGCGCCGGCGCCCAAGCCCCATAGCCGAGGTGTTGGAGGTAGCGAGCGTTCAGCTCCTGCTCGTATTGCTGCTCGATGGGCACGCTCAGCATCGGTACGTGGAGGCTCACGGCCTCGCTCATGAGCGAGAAACCACCGCCAGCGATGACGGCACGCGCGGTGCGCAGGTCGTCCACGAAGCCCGTTTCCGAAAACGGGCGCAGGGTCACGTTGCCGTCCGTGCCGTCGCGACCCAGCCCGTACACCCGAAAGCGGAAGGGCAGCTTCTTCAGTGTCGGGACCAGGTCTTCGTTGGAGGCGGAGGTCTGGTAGACGAGGACGTGATCTCCCGGCTCGCGTTTGGCCGCGAGGATCTCCGGTCGCAGGATCGGCGGCACCAAGCTCGTGCGGCGCTTCTTCACGGGCGGGTAGAAGAAGCTCGTCACGAGATAGTGATAGGCGCCGGGCATCTTCATCTTCACTGCGAGCTTCGCGATGCGAAAGTTCATCCCCTCCGACTTCGCCACCTTCTTGTCGTGGCGGCAGCGGTTGATCACCTGCATGTTGTCGATGCTGATCACGGGCAAGAAGTGGTTCAGCGCGTAGAACGCCGCCCACGACTCGAAGTCGCTGATGACGAGCTCGGGAGCAAACCCGTCTTCGGCGACCTTGCGGTAGACCTCCACGTTCTTCTTGATGCCCTTCGGCGCTTTCTTCAGGTTCTCGAACAGGCTCTCGCTCTTGTCCAAGCGATTCCCGAAGTAGCGCAGCGAGAGGCCATGGATCTCCTCGATGCTCAGGTTGGGCTTGCCCGCCAGACGCTCGGTCAGGAAGCGGTGGGCGCGACCGGAGACCACGACCTTCAGCTGGTGCCCGCCTGCGAGCAGGTGCTCGAGCACGACACGGCTCCGCGTCGCATGACCCATTCCCTCGCCCACGACACCGTACAAGATCCGCATGAACGCCTCCGGAGGGGCGAGGATGCTGCCGGCGCCGACCCGGGTCGAGCGGGGCAAACGTTCACCGGTGGCCACGCCGCGACATACGGGCTACGAGGGCGCCGTGACCTCGAACTTCACCGGCAAACAGCGGCGATATCTGCGCGCCCTCGCCCACGAGCTCAAACCCGTCGTGCAGATCGGCCACGCGGGCGTGACCCCGGGTGTTCTGCGCGAAATCGACAGCGCACTCTTGACCCACGAGCTCATCAAGATCCGGGTCGGTACGGAGGCGCCGGTGGAGCCCGAGGACGCCGCCGAGCCCGTCGAGGCCGGAACGCGCTCCGCGGTGGTGCAGGTCATCGGCCGTACGCTGGTGGTCTATCGCCGTCGAAAGAAGGATCCGAAGATCGTGCTGCCGAAAGCAGAACCCAAGAAGTAGACTCATCGCTCCGATGAACCTCGATCGCCCCACCCTGTTCCGGAACATCCTGGTCGCGACGGACTTCTCCGAGGTGGGGAAGGCGGCGCTCGAGGCGGCGTTGCTCCTTTCGTCGGAGCGTGACACCGCACAGCTGCACGTGATGCACGTGGCGGCGCCCGCAGGCGATCTGCTCCAACTCACGACGCCCGACGGCGAGCAAGTGCTGAGCGCCATCGAAGCGCAGCAGTATCTGAACAAGCACGTGGAAGAAGCGCGGATGAGCGCCATGCTCGAAGGCGAGCCCATCGAGAGCGAGCGCGTCGCCGTGCACGTGCGCGCCGGCGACACGGAGGAAGAAATCCGCGTGCTCGCCGGGGAGCTCGAGGTGGACCTCTTGGTGGTAGGCACCCACGGCCGCCGCGGCTTCCGGCATCTGGTGCTCGGGTCGGTCGCCGAGAGCGTGTGCAAGAAGGCCACGTGCCCAGTCCTGGTGGTGCGTCCCAAACGCTACCCCGCGAGGCAGGAGCGAACGTGAGCACAGCGGCTTCGCGGCCTCGTCGCGTTCAGAGCGACAAGAACCTGGTCTGGCTGGACCTGGAGATGACGGGGCTCGATCCGAGTCGGGACGTCATTCTGCAAGCCGCGGTGATCATCACCAACGACGACCTCACGCCGCTCGAAGAGGTCGCGTTCGACATCTGGCAGCCGGAGTCCGCGCTCGAGCAGATGGTGCCCTTCGTCCGGGAGATGCACGAAAAAAATGGCCTGCTCGAGCGGGTTCGGAAGAGCAAGCTGGATCTGTTCGCTGCCGAGAAGCGGCTCATGGAGTGCGTGACCGGCTGGTGCCCGTACGGCGCAGTGCTCTGCGGCAACAGCATCCACAACGACAAGGCCTTCGTCGCCCGCTGGATGCCCGGCCTGTCCGCCTATCTTTCGTATCGGCTGGTCGACGTCTCGAGCTTCAAGGTCCTGGCGCGTCTCTGGTGGGGTGACGACGCGGTGTTCAAGAAATCGCCGCAAGGCGAGCACGATGCGCTGGTCGACGTGAAGAACAGCATCGCCGAGCTCGCGCACTACCGCGCCTGGCTGATGATCCCCCGCGGTTGAGCCGGCGCGCGCTCAGCAGGCGCGGTGGCCGGGTGACGGGAAGAGCTTCCCCGGGTTGAGCAGGCCTTCGGGGTCGAACACCCGCTTGAGGTCGCGCTCGAGGGCAATGAGCTCGCTCGACTGCTCGAGCGCTAGGTACGGCGCCTTCAACACGCCGATGCCGTGCTCACCGCTCAGCGTGCCTCGGAGCTCCACGACGTCGCGGAAGAGCTGCTCGATGGCCTGCTCGACCCGCGGTGCCTCGTCGGGTTCGTCCCACAGGAAGTTCACGTGGAGGTTGCCGTCGCCGGCATGCCCGTAGGTGAGGTGGCGAACCGAGTGGCGTTCCGCATGACGCTGCACCCGCGCAAGGAGCTCCGGGATCTGCTGGCGAGGCACGACGACGTCTTCGCTGAGCTTGAAGCGCGTCAGCTTGCGCACCGCCCGGCTCATGTCGCGCCGCGCCGACCAGAGCTTCTCGCGCTGGCCGGCGTCCGCCGCCACCAGCACGTCGAGGGCATTCGAACAGGCGTTCCCGACGCGCTCCGCCTGCACTTCGGTGGCTTGGGGCTCGCCGTCGACCTCGATCAAGAGCATGGCGCCCGCGCGCTCGGCGATTTCGTTGCCGGCGCTCCGCATGGCCATGAGCGTGTGCGAGTCGAGGAGCTCGATGCAGCGGGGCACGAGCCCAGCGCCGATCATCTCGCTGACCGCCTGGCTCGCTTGCCCCACGTCGGCGAAGAGCGCGAGCAACGTCATCACGCTAGGGGGCTTGGGGATCAGACGCAGCGTGATGTCGCCGAACACCGCCAGTGTACCTTCGCTTCCGACCAAGAGCGCGGTGACGTCGTAGCCCGTGACTCCTTTCACGGTGCGCCGTCCAGCCTGGATGCGCTGGCCTCCGATCAAGAAGGCCTCGACTCCGAGCACGTACTCGCGCGTGACGCCATACTTGAACGCACGCGGCCCTCCCGCGTTCTCGGCCACGTTGCCGCCGAGCGCGCAGCTCGCGACGCTGTTGGGATCCGGTGGGTAGAACAGGCCTTCGCGCTCGACGGCCGCGTGCAGATCGGCGAGCACCACGCCCGGCTCGACCACCGCCAAGAGCTCGCGCCGATCGATCTCGCGGATCTGGTTCATGCCGAGCGTCGAGAGCACGATGCCCCCGGCGCTCGGCACGGCCCCGCCCGTGCGCCCTGTGCCGGCGGCCCGCGGCGTGATGGGCACCCGCGCCTCGCGTGCGACCGCGAGCGCCGCCAAGATGTCGGCCTTGGACTCGGCGCGCACGACCGCAAACGGCACGTGGCCGCGCGCTTCGGACTCGTCGTTGGCGAAAGGAGCGCAGCCATCCGGATCCGTCACCACCTTGGAGGGACCGAGGGCCCGCTCGAGGAGCACGAGCGCCTGGTCCCTCTGCCGGGCGCTCACCGGGGGAAGCTCGGGCTCGAGGCCGATCATCGTCTCGACCATAGCGGAGCCCGGCCCACTTGGCCGCCGGCCGGCAAAAACCAGGGGCTTTCTCCGGGGCTCCGGGGTTCATCTTGACGACGCCGGCACCGCGGGTACCTTCACGGCCTTCCGTAGGTCAAAGCGGAAATCTTGGAGAGGTGACCGAGTGGCCGAAGGTACCCGCTTGCTAAGCGGGCGTAGGTCAAAAGCCTACCGAGGGTTCGAATCCCTCCCTCTCCGCTGAAGTTTCCCGACTCGTTCTCGCTACTTCAAACCGCCGTGCTCTCGGCACTGCCCACCGGCTGCCCAAAGTCGAGCAAACCGATCGCCTCCCGTAACGCACTCGGCGCCAGGTGCATGTACCGAAGGGTCATGCTGAGCGTCGAGTGCCCGACCTCCGCGATTGGTGGAATCCAATGGAATCGGACGCAAGTCTTTGAGCACTCGACACGCCTTCGACGGGACGGTGCCCGGCCGGCCACGCCGCCGTCATCGGAGAGCGCGTCGCTCGCGAAAACGACGACATCCCCCACCCCGACGCGAATACCTCGGGCGTGGACCACCATCCGGCCGCGGCCACGGTCTGGCATCGCCGGCGTCGCCAAGCCCTGTCGTGCCAACATTCCGCAACGTGAGGATCAATCGGCATCCTGGCGATTGAGAATGACGGGCCGTATCATCGCGTCAGGGTGAGGGGCGTTCTTGATCTTCCCAGTCGCGCGGCCGGCATTGCCCGTGGCGCAGAGGTGCGAAGGCGCGGGGGAGCGCGCGCCATGGCCTCGGCGGCTGGGCAGAGCGCCAGCGAAGGCGTCCCGGCGCGGCGCGTCGAGTTCCTCGTCCTGGTCTGCGCTGTTTGTTGTGCCACGATGTGCAGCCCTCGACGGCCGGAGCCTCCACAGCCTCCTAGGCTTGGTGGTGCGGCTCCGGGAGACGCAGGGCCGATCGACAGTGAGGCATCGCACCGAGCCGACGCCGAGCCCACCGCGGGGAAGGACGCCGGCACCGAGAGCGCGCTCGCCGAGCGACCGGTGGTCCCTCCTTCGCTCGCCCGGGCGGTCAACCTCTTCGCGCGCGATCTGCACGGCGAGGTAACGAAGCAGCAGGGTAGCCTCTTCTATTCGCCCCTGAGCGTGGCGGTCGCCTTGACGATGGCGTACGGCGGCGCGGCAGGCAGGACCGGAGAAGAGATCGGCAAAGCGCTCCACCTGGACGCGGCCGGCATCGACGCGCACGCCGAGTACGCTGAGCTTTTCAGGCGCCTGCGCTCAGAACCAAGAGAAGGCGCGCCGGAGCTGCGGATCGCCAACCGGCTCTGGGCAGACAAGAAAGCGTCGCTTCTGCCCGAGTTCCTTGCTTTGACCAGCGACTACTACGACGCACCCGCAGCGAGGCTCGACTTCGGCGCTGACCCCGATGCAGCGCGAAACATGATCAATCGGTGGGTTCAGACGCAGACTCGTGAACGGATTAGGGACCTGCTGCCCGCCGGAAGCGTCGACCCTGCCACACAGCTGATCCTGACCAACGGAATCTACTTCAAGGCCCGGTGGGTCACGCCGTTTTCGACGACGAACACCACGGAGCAGCCGTTCTATGTCGGTGGGCTGAAGCCGCGACCGGTGCCGACGATGTCGGCCGTCTTGAGCGGCCGCTACGCAAAGCTGCCGGACGGCGCCGCCATCGAGCTTCCGTACTTCAAAGGGCTGGGCCCGGAAGTCTCGATGGTTGTCGTGCTCCCCACGAAACGAGACGGCATCGGGGCGATAGAGCGGCGGTACGCTCGCGGCGGTATCGACGAACTGATTGCGAGCTTGAAGACCTCGCGCATTCAAGTGTCGATGCCGCGGTTCAGGGCGGCGGGGCGGTTCAAGTTGAAAGGCGCGCTCATGTCGCTCGGTATCCGCGAAGCGTTCGGGCGCAGCGCCGACTTCTCGAGGATGTTCTCCGCGGGCGCTAGAATCGCAATCACTGACGTCTTTCATGAGGCCTGGTTTGAAACAAACGAAGGCGGGAGCGAAGCCGCAGCGGCGAGCGGAGTCACGTTGGGGGAAGTGAGCGATACCGCGACTCCCGTTGTACGCGTTGATCACCCATTCCTTTTCGCGATCCGCGACACTGCGTCGGGCGTCGTGCTCTTCGCGGGGCGCGTCATGGATCCCGGGTGACGCGTTCGCCCTTCGCAGCCGCATGAGCGTGAGCAATAGATGACGAAGGAGCCCGTGACATGACCAAGTTCCAGCGCGCACTTGCCATCGTTTCCTTCGTCGTCGTTGCGATAGCGTGCGGGGCGGAGCGCGAGGCCTCCGACGGGGCGAGCAGCGCTTCATCGGCGATCATCAACGGCACGACGATCACGCAGCTGCCAACGGTCGAAAAGACCGGCGTGGTCTTCATCCAGTCGAGTGACGCGACAAGCACGTTTTTCGAGCGGGGCAGCGGAACGCTCCTCAGCAACGACTGGGTGCTCACGGCGGCGCACGTCGTCGCGGACAAGTGCGCGCCATACCCGGCGAGCCACGTGACCGTTGATCTCGGTGACACCGCCCAAGGCGCGCAATCACGGACAGCAGATGCGCTCGCGTTTCATCCAAGGTGGGGCGGCTCCTGCGCCAACCCCGACAACATCGACACCGACGTCGCGCTGATCCACGTGTCGACCCCGTTCGTTCTGGACGGCAAGACCACGGGCCGCTCGCGTCCCATCTCGGACTTGTTGACGCAGGGTGTGATCGGCAAGTCCACCACCTGCTATGGCTACGGGTGGACTTCGCTGACCGGTGCCGGTGCGACAGCCAGCCCCCCACTTCGTCATGCGGACTTCGTGGCTGTCGCGTTCCCACTTGCCCCGACCCACGCGTTGGGCTTCGCGGTGAACAAAGGCGGTGGGTCGGCTCCGAGCGACACGGGTAGCGGCGTGCTTCCTTTTCACGGCGACTCTGGGGGCCCGTGCGTGGATCCGAACGACCCATTTGGGGCGGAGGATGTCTTCGGCGTGACCCACGGGTCCGAGGCGCGCTTCGTCAGCGGTGTTCAGGACCCGAGCTGGACAGTGTACGTCGCTGCCGCGGCATTCCGCGACTTCGCGCGTGCCGTCACGACGACAGCGACGCCGCCGATCCAATTCGACATTGACGCAGACGGCTTGCTCGACACGCTCTACGTGCGAGAGCTCGTGGGCTTCTTCTACGCGCACATCGTGATGGGAAATGGGACCGTCTATGACGTACCACCCTTGGGGATCCCGGGCCTCTCGGTCGGCGCGAACCGAGCGCTGGTTCAGCACGGCGACTTTGACAAGGACGGTGTGCAGGATCTCTTCGGGTACATCAACGGTGTTCCGCTGTACTTCCCCGGAGTCTCCGGGTTCAACCCAACGACCCCGGTGTCGACCAGCCTGAACATGGTAGCGACGTACCAGTACGTGACGCCGCGCGACGTGGACAAGGACGCCACGGACGACCTGGTCGCTGTTCGCGCTGATGGGTCGGAGGACGTCTACCTGGGGGCGCCAGGGAAAGGCCTGACCACGGCCTCGCAGTACGTGCCGCGAGGCTTCAACTGGTACGCCTCCCTCGACCAGGAGGCCCTGGCGATCAGCGCGCCCGGGTTCGCCACGACGACTGGGGGAGGCCTGACACCAACGAAGGGCATCGTCTGGCTGATGACGAACGGAGGCACTGGCTTCGACCCCTTCCCCTTGTACCTCGATGGACTGATGAGCCAGTCAACCATTCCGCTGCCGTACGCTTCGGCGCCGGGCGACCTCTTCGGCGCGTCGCTCGCCTGGGGCAAGTTCGGTGCGGTGTCCGCAGGGATGCCCGGCGACACGCTCGTCATCGGCGCGCCAGGGGTGACCGTCGGCGGAGTGAAGGGAGCTGGCGTAGTCACCCTCTTCACGCGTGACGCCAACGTCGGCGAGGCATTCAAGGCGGTTGAGATTGATCGCAACACGCTGAAGGTGACGTCGGATAGCGCGTTCGGTGTCAGGGTGACGTCGGGAAATTTCGACGCGGACGCGTACGATGACTTGGTAATCGCGAGCGCACATGACATTCTCATCATCAAAGGAACAGCGACCGGCATTACGGCGACGAGCGCATCGGTTCAGCTCAAGCCCGCGGACTTGGGCCTCGCCTCTGCGACCCTGAACGGCGGGCTGGTCACCGGAGATTTCAACTGTGACGGCTACGAGGATCTGGCGGTGGCCTCACCGCTCGAACCCGGTGTTTCACACGCAGCTGCTGGCGCCGTGGTGGTGCTCTACGGCGGGCCACAAGGGCTCAAGACCACGGCGCGTCAACGCCTCGACAAAAACGTGCCGGGTCTGGATGGCGTTCCACCCGCCAGTGACACGGAGGCACTGGGCAGCGAAATGGTGGCCGGAAACTTCAACGGCGACGGCTACCTGGGGCGTCCATGCGTGGATCTTGCCATGAGCGTCAGTGAGGGAACGGGGTCGATTCGAAACGGCGCCGCGTACGTCGTCTACGGTAGCCCCGACGGACTCCGCGCCGCCTCCTCCCAGCGGCTCAGCCAGGGCCAGCAGCTCGCGGACGGCACGTCGATCGCCAACGTCAGCGAGCCGGGCGATGGATTCGGGCAGCACATGGCGATCACACGTGCGGACACTGATCGCTTCGACGACCTAATCGTTGGCGTCTTCAACGAAGACATGAACGCCGGGGCTGCTCATGTCCTGCGTGGTAGCAAGACAGGTATCACCGCCGCAGGGCAGGCGTTCTGGCAGCAGGGACAAGCTGGCATGCCCGGCGTGCCACAGACCGGCCCGAATCCCCTCTCCGGCGGAAGCAAGTTCGGTTGGAGCGTCGGCGGAACCGCAAACGGCCTCATAGGGGTTGCGGCGTCGTGGGAGAGTTTCACGACGCCCACCGTCAATCGGGCGGGTTGGGCTGCGCTCGTGCGAGTGAACGACAGCGCGACGATTGGAATTGGGAGCGTTTTCGAAGCAACGGAGACCCTGGTATCCCAGAAGTTCCCGCTGCCGCCCAATGGCCCGGGGCCGTTCGACCTCCGAACCGATGCGTTCTTCGGCCGAGTGATGACGGGAGCGCGTCCGGCTTTCGTTTCCCAGACGGCCGCCCAAGGTCGCTACTCCGGGCAGCTGGTGCTCGCCAGCGACCTGCGCTTGCATCATCCGTGCGGCAACGACGTGACACCGCCCGTGCTCTCCAATCTCGCCGCCACGCCGGCGTGCCTGTGGCCTCCGAACCACAAGTTCGTCTCCTACGACCTGGGAGCGGACATCACATTCTCGGTCGATGACAACTGCGACCCGAGCCCGAAGGTCAGCATCGTCAGCGTGGTGAGCAGCGAGCCGGCGAAGGGAGCAACGGACGTCGCGTACGGGCAGGGCGCCGCGTGCCTCCGGTCTGAGCGTGCGGGCACCGGTGCGGGGCGAGCCTACTCCGTGACGCTGGAGGCGAAGGACGCGATGGGGAACGCCTCGCAGGGCGTGGTCACGGTCACGGTGCCGAAGGCCTACACGTCTGGCTGCTTCGTCGCGCCTGGTCGGTTCCTGAAAGAGGGCGATGCAAAGTGTACGTTTTGACCGGACGCGCGCGGCAACGGTCACCGCGTTGTCCGATCCTCTGCCCAAAACCTGCCCGACTTCAATCGACTCCCGTCGACTCACGAGGACCAGCGGGGGGAGCGATCCGAACCACTTAGAGCGAAATTTCAGGGCGTTGGTGTGCAAGGTCGCGTGCCGCTCGAAGATGTTGCCAACGCTGCTCGAAGGGTTCGAATCCCTCCCTCTCCGCAAAGGCTCTCGGGGTGCGAGACGTCGCTCACACCCGCCGGCTGAACGGCGAGACGACCATCTCTTCGCCCCAGCGTTCGACCAACGTGTCGGGCGCGTTGTCGCGGCCGGTGCTGAGCCACTCGGTGGTCTCGTCGAGGCGCAGGCTCTGTCGCACGCCGAGGTTCCACAGGAACTTCACGGCCAGCACGGGGTTCTGCTGGAAGAGCGGATAGAGCGCTTCTCGCGTGAGCACCAAGAGGCGCGTCGGCTCCAGCGTCACCACCGTGGCCGAGCGCGGCCGGTTCGTCAGCAACGCCATCTCTCCGAAGTGGCTGCCCGAAGTGAGGGCGGCCAGGCGTTTGCCGCCGCGCTCCACCGAGACGCGGCCGTGGGCCACGATGTACACCGCCGCGCTGGTCTCGCCTTCCCGGAGCACGACCTTGCCGGACGGCACCTCTTCGGAGCGCAGCACGCCCGCTACCTCCAAGAGCTCGGAGTAGCTGAGCTCGCGCAGGAGCTCGATGCCCGACAGCGCGTGGAGGGCTTCGGTGACCTTGCTGAGGCGCGCTGTGTCTTCCGCCGCCGCCGGTGCCTCGGGCGACACTTCCAAGGCAATCACACTGATGTTGTCTTCGCCGCCCTGTTCGTTGGCGGCGTCCACCAAGAGATCGGGTGCGCGCGCCACGTCGGACATGTAGGGCACGAGCTCGGGAGACTCGACGAAGTAGCCGTGGAGGCCGTCGGTGCAGAGCATCAACTTGTCGCCCGGGAGGATGTCGAACGACAGCGTGTCCACGTCGACGTGAGGATGCGGGCCCACCGCGCGCGAGAGCATGTTGGTGGGGATGTGTTTCAAGGCCTCGTCGCGGCTCACGCCGCGGCGCATGGCCTCGGCGAGAAACGTGTGGTCGTTGCTGATCTGGTGAACCTCGCTGTTCCGGAACAGGTAGAGGCGCGTGTCCCCGACGTGTCCGAGGGCCGCCAAGCCGCCCTGGATCAGGAGCGCCGTGCACGTGGTGCCGGCGCCGCGCTTCTCCGGAGCATCGAGGCCGATGGCGTGAACCTTCACGTTGGCGCGTTCGACGGCGTCCTTGAGGATCTCGGTCAAGGCCGCGGCGCGGCGTTCCGGCTCGACGCCTTTCATCGACGGGAGCCGCTCGCGAACGCGGCTCTGGATGGTCTCTACGCCCACCTGCGACGCCTCTTCGCCGGCCGCGTGTCCCCCCATTCCGTCACACACCACGTAGAGCCCCATGGCTTCGTCCACCAGGAACGCGTCCTGGTTGGCCTGCCTGCGCTTTCCGACGTCCGTCCTGGCTTTGGCAATGACCCGCACGAGGCCACGATATCGGGGCGCCGGCCGGCTGCAACGTTTCTCGTCGAAGGGCTCAGAATCCGCCGCGACGGAACCGGTCGCTATCCGAGCGTCACGGGCAGTTGCCGCTGGTCACCGTTTGGCCCGTATCGGGCACGTGATCGCCGCCGACGTCGGCGAACTTCAACGGGATCGATTGACACGAGTATTGCCCGCAGTCGTCCATGCGCATCACGTGGGCGTGGGGACCGGTGGAGTAGCCCGTGGAGCCCGAGAGCCCGATGACGGTGCCGCGCTTCACGACCTGACCGAGCGTGACCTTGACCTTGTTGAGGTGCTTGTACGTCGTCAGCTTGCCGTCACCGTGCTTCAGGACGACGTAGTTCGCGTATGGGAAGCACGATGACGGCCCGCCGTTGTAACAAGCGTCACCGGGGCCGGTCTTGTCGTAGAGGTACTTCACGACTCCGTCCGCCATGGCGACCATGGGCGTGTTGAGCGGGATGGAGAAGTCGTAGGCGTAGTAGCTCTTGCCCTGATGGCTGAAGCTCCCGTTGTTGCCTTGGGCGATCTTCGCGGACTTCTTGCACTCGAGCGGCAGATAGTAGCCGTCGGGGGTCGTGACCGTGGGCGGCTTCTTGATGGTGCACGTCGCGTAGTTGGCGGAGACGTAGCCCGTGACGCTCGGTGCTTTTATTTTGTACCAGGTCGCGTTGCCGTTCACGACCTCGCCTTGCACTTCGGACAAGACGTCCACGATGTCGCCGTCGTCGAGCGTGCCGACCGCGGCCTGGGAAGTGGAAGGCGTCGGCCGCACGTTGAGCGTCGCGCCCGCGGCGACGTGCACCTCGACGCGGGGACAGTCCGCTCCCGGGCTGCCACCGGTCCCCGCGCTGCCACCGCTACCCGTCGCACCTCCCGTCGCGGGCTGGCCACCGGTGCTCAGCGTGCCGCCCGTCCCCTCGCTCCCCGCAGCTCCACCGCTGCCCGCTGCGCCCGCGGAGCCCGCTGCGCCTGCGGAGCCCCCGGAGCCCGCGGCTCCAGCCGCGCCGCCCCCGCCCCAGCTGGCGCTGCCGCCCGTCGCGACGGGAACCGAGCCCGCACTGCCGCCGGTCTCGGCGCTGGGCGGGCCGTCGGACTCGGTCTCCATGCCGCACGCACTGAGCAGGAGCATCACCACACCCGGGAGCCACGAGCTCGACTTCACCATGGGCGTGACGAGAGCAAAGCGCGGACCAGCGGGAGAAGGCGCAAACCAGCGAGCGTTTCGCCTAGGGCTCGCGACCATCGCCAACCCTCGGTTGGCGTTTCGGCTTTGCGGATCAGCGCACCACGAGCGCGAAGGGAAGCGCAGCGAGGGCGCGTTCGTCACCCAGGAGCGGGCTCAGGCTCGACACGAACGGTCGATATTCGCTGGGGAGCGCAGCGTGAAACGCACTCCGCTCTGCTACGACACGCCGCGCCGCGCGCGAGACGGCCTCGGAATCCGCTCCTTCGCCCACGAGCAGCGTCTCGAGCAGGCCCTCGTCTCGCCCCGCGAGCTCCACGGGCGCACGAGCGTCCAACTTCCCGAGATCCCGCGCCACCGCCAGAGCGCGAAGGAGCCCGCCGAGCTCGTCCACCAGCTTGCGCTCGAGCCCTTGGCGTCCGCTCCAGATCCGCCCTTCAGCCGACTCTTTCACCTTGTCGACGGGGAGCTTGCGCCCTTCGGCGACGCGCTCGAGGAAGAGCTGGTAGACCTCGTCCATCTGCTTTTGCACGCGCTCTTTCGTGGGGTCATCCCACTTGGAGAGGCCCGAGAGATACGCCGCACGCGAAGCAGCTCCGGGCTCCGGGCTCGCGGGGAACGTCACCGTGTTCACGCCGTATTCGGCCAGCGCCTCGTTCAGTACGAGCTTGCCACCGAGGACGCCGATGCTGCCCACGATGCTGGTCGGTTCGGCGATGATCTTGTCGGCCGCGCACGCGAGGTAGTAGCCGCCGCTCGCGGCCATCCCGCCCACCGATGCCACGAGCGGCTTCTTCTGTTTGAGCTGCATCAGCTCGTGCCACAAGAGATCGCTGGCGAGCGCGGAGCCGCCGGGGGAATCGATCCTCAGCACCACGACCTTGACCGAGTCGTCCTTCGCGAGTTTGTGCAGCGTCTTGGTCAGCGCCTTGGCGGTGATCCCTCCTCCATCCAGGAACCCGCCGCCGGACATGCTGATGGCGCCTTCGGCCGCCACCACGGCCACGTGGGGCTGCCCGCCCACGCTGTCGTCGCCGCCGCTCAAGATGCGGATGAGCTCGCCGATGTCGGGCTCGTCGTCGCTCTTGGTGCCGGAGCCGAAGCCGGTGCTCATGCGCTCGGTGCCCGCACGCTTCTTCGCGTCTTCGAGGGCTTCGCTCTCGTAGCCGAGCTCGTCGACCAGGCCTTTGGCTTTGGCGTCGCGCGCGCCCCACGGGCCGTCTTCCATCGCCACGCGGAAGGCCGGGTTCTTCTTGGCGGCTTCCACGCCGTCGAGCCAACTCCGGCGAATGGAGCCGAGCGTCTCGGTCAGCGCGAGGCGCGCCTCGTCGCTCGGGCCGTCGCGGGTCATGGGCTCCGACGCGCTCTTGAACTTTCCGACGTGGAGGAAGTCCGCGCGGATCTTCAGCTTGTCGAGCGCGCCCTTGAAGTAGACGACCTGTCCGGCGATGCCGACGGAAGCCACTTCGCCGGCGGGTGAGAGCCAGATTCGATCGCAACCGGTCAGGGCCACCCACGCCGTGGCGTTGTCGAGGCCATGAGCATGACAGACGACGGACTTCCCGGCCTGCCGCACCCCCGCCAGCAGGTCGGCGATCTCCTGCGCCTGGGCGAAACCCACCGAGTGCTCGCCGAGCCGCACGAACACGCCTTTGGCGTCTTGGTCTTCGCGCGCGCGATCGAGAGCCCGCACGAGCCCGAGGAAGGTACGCGACGCCGGTTGAGGGAAGAAGCCTTGGGCGGCGGACTCGGGCGCGCCGCGCGTGAGGTCGATCTCGACGACCTTGCCGAGCTTGCTCGAAAAGAGCGAAGACGCCACCGACTTCGCTCCCGAGCTGCCGTAGGGACCGCTCCGCGGTCGGCCCTCGCACGCGGCGAGGGCGACAACCGCGAGGGCGAGAGCGTGGCAGCGCCTCACTTCTTGACTCCGGGCAGATCGCTGGTGTCGATCTCCGGCTTGTCTTCGGGCGGCTTCTCCGCGGGCTTCTCGGCCGGCTTCTCCGCGGGCTTTTCGGCCGGCTTCTCCGCCGGCTTTTCGCCGGTCTTGTCCGACTTTTCGCCCTCGCCGATGCGCTGCGCGGCTCGTTGACCGTAGGCCGAGCTCGCTCCCGCTTGCTCGAGCACGCGTCGATAGAGCGCCAGGGCGCCTTTGCGATCGCCCGAATCCCATTTCTGATCCGCACGCGCGACGAGGGCCGGCAGGTAGCTCGGGTTCTCCTTGAGAACCTTGTCGTACATCTTGGCGGCGGTCTCGGGATCCTGCTTGGCCTTGGCGACGTCGGCGAGGCCGGACAAAGCCTCGGTGTTGCCCGGGTCTTTCGCGACCACCTCGCCGTAGAGCTGCTCGGCTCGCGTGTAGTTGCCGCTCTTCATGGCCTGCGCGGCTTGCTGGAGCTTCACACGGAAGTCGCCCGGGCCGCCGCGCGGCTCGTCGTCCACCACCGCGCCGCCCGAGGTGTCGAGCACGGGCAAGGTCGCCGGGTCCACCGCCGCCACCTCGGCGCCCGCGTCGGCTCCCGCATCGGGCGGAGAGGCATGGCGCTTCACGAAGGAAGAGAGGTCGTCGAACAGCGGGTGCCCCTCGGCGCGCCCTTGCTTCTCGAGCTCGCTCTTCGCCTGATCGACCTGACCCGAGCGCACCAAGGCGTACACCAGCGCGGCGCGAGCCCTCCCGAGTCCACGTTCGGCTTGCGCAGCCGTGCGCAAGCGATCGATCACGCTCGCCCACGCCGGCTGCGGATCGGCGAGGTCGAGGGCCGCGAGCACGTAGGCGTTTTCGCCGGTCGCGTTCGATGCGATGGCTCCGAGCTTCTGACGCGCGTCTTTGAGCTCGCCTGCGAGGCGCAAGATGTCGACCTGCGAACGGATGACCGCCGGGTTCTCCGGAGCCACTGCCACGGCGCGCTCCAGGGCCTCTTTGGCTTTCCCCACCCGGGCACCGAGTTGCCGGTGCGTGCTCTGCACGAGCTGCTTGTCTTGCGGGTCGAGCAAGCGGAGGCGCAGCCAAACCACGTCCGCGCGCACGGCCTCGAGCCGGGCGATGGCCGCCAGGATGGCGGGATCTTTTTCCGAGAGCGCCGAGGCCTTGTCGAGCTGCTCGCGCGCGCCCTCGAAATCTCCGTCGTCGAGCTTGCGCTCGGCTTCGGTGAGAAAACCCGCGACCCGGCCGTCGAGCGCGGCAGTCGGCGCGGGCGCGGTCTGCCGATAGCG
Organism: Polyangiaceae bacterium; assembly: GCA_046351435.1. Lineage (GTDB taxonomy): Bacteria > Myxococcota_A > Polyangia > Polyangiales > Polyangiaceae > JADJKB01. The sequence continues at coordinate 213,444 of JAXLYN010000009.1, read as the reverse complement.
CTCGAGATAGCGGCGCCCCACGGTGGCTGCGAGCAGCGCAACGACTCCCACGATGACGAGGCCAGCGATCCAGCGCGAACGTACGCGCCGCGACTCGCTCGGCGGCATGTAGAGCGAAGCCTGCTCGGGCCGATAGCCACCGGTCCGGACGTCGTGGGGAGTCGGCGAGTAGTCGAGATCGGGGACCGACTCGCGAATCAGCACTTGCTGCGGAGCGACGGGGGCCGGGAGCTTCACGTCCGACGGCAGGGGGTTGCGCGGAACCGTCGGCGGCTCGGTATCGCGCTCGAGAGCAGTCCTCGCCAACGGGTCGACGTTGCGGGCCGGCGCACCGATGGAAGCGTCGACCTTCGGCGCATGGACCATTTCCGTGGCGGGACGCGTGGGCGCATCGGGATCGGGAATTCGCGGGGGGAGCGGCGGTGGCGGCAACGCACCGGCCGGTGGTGGTCCCGCGTGAGACCCTGCAGCCGGCGGCGCCACGCCAACGAGCGTGCGAGCTTGTGCGGGGGCGCGCAGACTCGCTCCGGAGCGTCCGTGGAAGAACGGTTCGAGCTCAGCGATGGCTCCGAGCGGACGCGGCGACTGATTGCCCCGCGCCAGCAGATCTTCAGGACCCACTTGGCGCTGAGCGATCCCGCGTTGGAGCTCGCGCAAGGAGGTGTACACGAGCTCGCGACCACTCACGGTGCGAACGACCCAGCGCTCTGGAACGGCTTGGGAGCTCTCTGGATGGACCTTGAACTGGTGCCCGCAGTTCGTGCACTTCACCGTGGTCCCACGGTCGGAGACCAGCGCGTCGTCGAACTCGTATTCGGTTCCACAACGACCGCAGCGGACGTCCATCGCAATGCCTCGGTAAAACGGCGAAAAAACTTAGCATGCCGCCCCCCTTCGGGGGGACTTTCAGGTGCCCCCCGGCCGTGAGCGGAGGATTTTCGCGGGCTCGGTCGGCGGCCAGGTCAGCTCGGGGCCACCACACGCTTGAACGGGGCAGGTCGCTTGCTACGCTGGCAGCACTCGACTCTGTGCCGAAAGGCTCCTTTCATGAAGCGAGCGGTACTCATCGGTTTGGGCTTGATCGGCGCGGCGGCGCTCTCGGGCTGCCCCATCTACCCCGAAGATCGCATCGCTTGCGACACCAGCCTCGACTGCCCGGACGGGCAGCTCTGCAGCGCGAGCTCGGGCTACTGCTACACCCCGGGCACCAATCCCAGCGGCAAGAGCTGCGATGCCCCCAGCGATTGCGGCTTCAACCAGACCTGCAGCTCGAAGGGCATCTGCAAGACTGGAGATTGCTCGTTCCACGGCTGCGTCAGCGGGTACACGTGCGCCATCAGCGAGGGTGCGTGGGCCTGTGTGAAGTCGTCGAGCGACGCCGGCGACGCGGGTGACGCTTCGGATGCCGGCAGCGACGGCTCGGACTCCGGAAGCGGCGGCAGCGGCGGTGACGCGGCAACGGGGGGCGCAGGCGGCTCCGACTCGGGCAGCGGCGGCTCGGACGCGAGCTCCGATGCCGACACCGACGCCAGCGGGGGCAGCGCGGGCTCCGACGCGTCGAGTGACGCCACCAGTGATTGAGCGCGCTCGCGGCGCGTTCTTCACTTCACCACGCGCAGCCACGGAGGCAGCGGCTTTTTCCCCTTTCCGGCCGGCGGCTCGGAAGGAGTGGACGCGCGCGGCGAGCTCGCATCGGGCGTGACCGAAGGGCGTGGCGCATCTTCGCTGATGCCCTCGCTCGCAGCGATGGGCGTGGGCGGCGGCGCGGGCGCCTCGCTCGGCTCGGTGCTCGGCTTGTCCGCCTCGTCGTCGCTCGGCTCCGACACCGCGCGGAGGTGGGCGCGCTGGCGCGAGCGCTCCATGGTGGCCGCGGCCTGCTTCGCAGCTTGCGCTGCCACCTCGGGAGGAACGTCGTCGGGCCACACCATCGCACGGCCGTCGGAACCCACGAGCGCGTAGATGGCGCTCCAGGGCAAGAAGCAGAAGAAGGGCGACCGATTGAAGCTCAACGTGCACGAGATGCTGTCGTCGTTCACTTCGAGGTCGCGAATGGGCACCGGCATGTTGAGGCCGATCTGGAGCACGAGGTGCGGCTGCTTCTTGAACCACTGAGGGACGCGCACTTCGTCCTTGCGCGGATCGAGATGGACGAAGACGTCGCTCTGCTCGAGCAGAGCCAGAACGACGTCCTTCTTCGGGGGCAGCCGGAGCTCGTCGGGCATCGCGGCGGCAAATACTCTCTGCCGCTCACGAACGCAAAGGGGCACGGCGAACGGGCCGCTGCCTGGGCAAACGTCGGGTTTTTTCCCGCGGAAACACGTGCGCTCGGGGCTGCACTGCCCCCAGAGCTTCCCGCCTGGTACGCTCCGAGCATGCGGGCCTTCTACTTCCTCGGTGCAGTGTGCTTGCCGCTCCTGTCGTTGACCGGCTGCGGTGACGAAGGGTCGAGCGGCGGACCGGGCCTGGGTGGCGTCGGGAACTACGGAGGCGTCGGCGGAACCAGCGGCAGCGGTGGCGGCACCGGCGGCCTGGCTGGTGGAGGTACCGGCGGCGCAGCAGGCGGCGGCGGCGTCGCGGGCGGCGGGGGCATCGCAGGCGGCGGCACGGGTGGCCCGACGGGAGGCACCGGTGGCGCGACCGGCGGCACCGGCGGCACCGGCGGCGCGACCGGCGGCACGGGTGGAACCGGCGGCGGCACGGGTGGAACCGGCGGCGTCACGAGCCCGCCGGCGACGATCACGCCGGGCGCACCGGACCGCTTCTTGCTGAAGGGCGCAGTGATCACCCCGACCGGCGCCATCGATGGCGAAGTGTTGGTGCAGGCTCAGAACATCACCTGCGTCGCTGCGTCGTGCTCCGCCCAACCCGGCGCCAGCGGCGCCACCGTGATCACCACCAACGGCGTGATCGTTCCAGGGCTCATCGACCCGCACAATCACGGGCTCTTCAACCTCTTCGACGAGGCCGACTGGAAGACGACCAAGCTCTACCAGAACCACAACGATTGGACTCAAGCCTCGAACGAACCGCGCTACCCGCAGATGGTGGATGCGAAGCAGTCGCTCGAGTCGGCGAGCGGGCAGAACGTGGCGTGCGAAATGGACAAGTACGCCGAGACCAAAGCGCTCATCGCAGGCACCACTTCGCTCCTGCTCGCGGCCACCGAACGCAAGTGCTACTCGTCGCTGGTCCGCACCATCGACACCGCGTACAACGACCTCGAGCCCACCAACATCGACCCGGTTCGCACGTCGATTTCCGTGCCTTCGGGTGCGACGGCCCAGACGGTCTGCGACGCCATCACGGCCGGCGACACCTACGTCGTCCACGTGGCCGAAGGCACCAATGCCTCGGCGCTGAACGAGTTCACGTCGCTCTCCAACGCGGCCAGCGGCTGCCTCATCAACAGCCGGGTGACCGTGGTCCATGGCACCGCGCTCACGGCCACCCAATTCACCACCATGGCCACCGCCAACATGGGGCTCGTGTGGTCACCCAAGTCCAACGTGTACCTCTACGGGTCGACCACCAACGTCCCCGCGGCCATCACCGCCGGCGTGAAGAAGATCGCGCTCGGCCCCGATTGGTCTCTCGGCGGCAGCATCAACATGCTCGACGAGCTGCGTTTCGCCGACGGCTGGGACAACGCCAACTGGGGCAATCAGCTCACGCCGAAGCGCATCGTGGAAATGGGGACCATCGAAGGTGCGCGTGTGCTCGGGCTCGAGAAGTACATCGGCTCCCTCGAGGTCGGAAAGCGCGCGGACCTCTTCGTCGTCGCGGGCAACGCGACCAACGCCTATGACGCGGTCATCGCCGCCACGCCCAGCACCGTCCGGCTGACCATGGTGGACGGGCGCGTGCTCTACGGTGACAAGGCGCTCCAAGCCGCGGGCCCCAGCGCACCGGGCTGCGAGGCCCTCAGCGTGTGCAGCGTGGACAAGTTCCTGTGCGCGGCAGAGACCTCCAGCGCCGACAAGTTGAACCAGACCTACGCGCAGTACACCGCGGCGCTGAGCTCGGCGCTGACGGCCTACGACACCAGCGTCGCGCCCATCGCGCCGTTTTCGCCCATCGCCCCGTTGACCAAGTGCCCTTGAGCTCGGAGCTCGATCGGGTCCGACGCGTCGGACGTGCCGTGCGTCTCTTGGGGTTCCGCGCGCTGTCGTCCACGTTTCGCGAAAACACGCGCCAGGTGTCGAAGTTGATCCGCGCAGCGGCCTCACCGGCTCGCTCCGTGCCCTCGGACGTGCCGCTGACGGTCGTGTTGCTCTCGTACCGGCGCGGCCGAAACCTGCCGCTGCAACTGCACCTGTGCCTTCAGACGCCGGGGGTCGAACGGGTCATCGTCTCGCACAACGATCCGAGCCGAGCGCCACCCCCCATCCCGGTCGACCCTCGGGTGCGCCTGATCGTGCAGCCCAGAGACGCGGGGCCCATCGAGCGCTACCGCGTGCTCCGCGAGGAGCGCGGGCCCTGGTTCTTGGCCCTCGACGACGACCTCTTCCTCTCGCCGCCGCAAATGCAGGCGCTCGCGCGTGCCCTCGCTGCCGAGCCATCCGTGCCCCACGGCATCCATGGTCAACTGTTCGTCTCGGGCTCGTTTCGCGACAACGTCACTCGCGACGACGGCGAGGTGGACCTCTTGAATCGGGTCTACGCCTTCAGTCGCGCGCACCTTCAGCGCTACTTCGACCTGCTCCGAGAGCTCGGCGTCGAGAGGGAAGACGAGCTCCGCCGCATCGACGACGACATCGTGCTCGCGTTCGCCGGCAAGGGCCGGCCGCGCATCCACGATCTCGGCCCCATCGTCGATTGCCCGAGCGAGCGTCGGCCGGGGGCCTTGTGGCGCCGGCGCGATGCGCTGCAAAGGCGCACTCGGCTCACCGAGGCGCTGCTCGCCCTCGCACCGCGGGCGAGCGACGGGCAAGCGGCCCGCGGGCGAGCGCTCGAGCGGGGCCCGCGCGCTTTGTGGCTGGCGCCGGCTCGCCACTGGTTCAGGGGGCCCGCGTGACGTTGCGGCTCCCGGCAACCTCGGGATAGCGTGTCTCGCGAGGAGGCAAGATGCACGACCAGCGCGACGGACGAGACGGCCGGGACGGTAACGACTGCGGACACGACCACGGGGGAGGCTCGCACCAGCACGGACCCTCGGGCAGCGAGTTCCTCGAGCTCGAGCTGAGCCGCATGCTCTATTCTCGGGCCTCCGAGGTCGCCAAGGAGGTGGCCGTCGAGATCCTGCGCGACGCCGTGCGCGAACGTCTGCGCGAACGCATCGGCGACAAGCTCCGCGCCATCGGTCGCCTGGCGGCGGACGAGCTCGCCGAAGACGTCGCGGTGAATCTCGAGATCGAGGCCCGCATCGCTGCCCACATGCAGCGCGGCACGGGCGTCGGAGCTCGTTTGGAGGCCGCCATCGCCCAGACTGCGCGTGGCGACGCACCGGAGACGCCGGCGCGCGCCGGGCGCTCACGCCGCCGCCGTCGCTGAGCGCGTCAGCCGACGACGCGGAACACGGCCCCGCTCCTCGGGCCGAGCCGCACACGGTCCGTTCGAGCGAGCTCGGCGCTGCCGTGACAGAAGAGCTGCGCGTCGAGCTTTCGACCGGGGAAATCCAGGTCGTGCTCGCGCGTTCCCGCGTTCACCATCACCACCAGCTGTTCGCTGGTGGTCGCGCGCGAGAACGCGATGACGTCCTCGCTCGCCGCGAGCGTCGCATACTCGCCCCGGCGCAGCGCTTCGGATCGGCGACGGAGCCCGCCCAGCGCGCGGTGCAGATCGAGGGCTCGCCGGTCCCAACGCTCGGGGTGCTCCCAGGGGAACGCCACGCGGCCGCCCGGGTCGTGGCCGCCGGCGAGGCCGACCTCGTCGCCGTAGAAGACGCAGGGGGCTCCCACGAACGTGAACGCGAGCAGTCGCGTCAGAGCCACCGAATCGAAGTCCGCGCTCGCGAGGGTCACGAGTCGCGGTGTGTCGTGCGAGGAGTCGAGGTGGAGCTGGGCGCGATTCGTCGCAGGGTCCGTGCTCGCGAGCAGCGCCTCGAGGAACGCCGCGTAGCCGCGGCCGTCGAGAGGCTGCTTGAGCGGATAGTCGATGGCCCGACACACCTCGAGGTCGAGGTGGTTCTGGGCTGCGAACGCCAGCGTGCGTCCGCCGAACCAATAGCCGAGCACGGCGTCGAAGGGTCCTCGCGGTGAGATCCAGTCACGCGGGTCGGTCCAGATCTCGCCCACCAGATAGAGCTCCGGGTTCACCGCCTTCACCCGCGCGCGGAGCTCCTGCCAGAAGCCGGGGGTCACGACCTGCTCGGGAGTATCGAACCGCCAGCCATCGATGCCGAAACGCGCCCAGTGCTCGGCGACCTCGAACACGTATTCGGCGACCTCGGGTTGGTCGAGCCGGAGCTTGGGCAGCGAGGCGTGCCCTGCCCAAGTCGCGTAGGTGGGCGCCTCGGGCCCGTAGGCGTCTACGGGCACGCGCTCGAGGGAGAACCAGTCGAGGAAGCGCGAATCTCGGCCATTCTCCAGCACGTCGTGGAACGCGAAGAAGCCGCGCCCGACGTGATTGAACACACCGTCGATGATCACGCGGACGTTCCGCGCGTGGCAGGCGTCCAGGAGCTCTCGGAAGGCTCGGTCTCCACCGAGGGCCGGGTCGACGTGGAAGAAGTCGGTCGTGTGGTAGCGGTGGTTGGCGGCGCTAGGGAAGATGGGATTCAGGTACAGAGCGTTGGCGCCGAGCTCGACGATCCAGTCCAGACGTTCGCGAAGGCCCAACAAATCGCCGCCCTTGAAGCCGCGAGCGCTCGGCGGCGCGTCCCACGCTTCGAGTCGGCCGAGCTTCTTCACGCGCTCCGAACGAGCGAAGCGATCGGGGAACACTTGGTAGAAGATCGCGTCTTCGACCCAGCGCGGGGCTCGGGCGTCCGCGCTCACAGTGTGAACTCGGGTCGCGAGCGATTGGCGGCGGCTCGCAGGCGGTTCACCAAGAGCACGCGCTTGCCGGTCGGTGCCTTGGGGATGTCCGCGATGCGCTCGACACGCACCGAAACTCCCGGGCACAGGTCGGAACCGCGTTTCTTGGCTTCGGCGGCGATGTCGGCGAACCGGACTTCGGGCGCGACGATCTCGATGAGCAGACTCTGCTCGCCCTCCACCGTGACGCGGTACTGCTCGACGCCCGGGATGGAAGCGTACGGTTCGAGCATCTCGCGCGGCGTGCGCCGACCTCCGCCGGGCAGCACGAACAGGTCTTTTACGCGTCCCTCGATGCGCTCGATCATGGGCAGCGTACGCCCGCAGCTACAGCGGCGGTCGGAGGCCACGACCAGATCCCCGAGCTCGTAGCGGATCAGCGGCATCATCCGGTTGATGAGGCCGGTGGCCACCACGCGCCCCGTCTCCCCGGCCTTCACCGGCTGGCCGTCGTCGTTCAAGATCTCGAAAATCACGCTGTCGGCGTCGATGTGGTAGCCCTGCTTCGCGGGGCACTCCCAGGCCATGCGGTTGAACTCGCTCGTGCCGTATTGGTTGTAGACGGGCCTGCCGAGCACGTCTTCGATGGCGTGGCGCATCGCGTCCGGCAGGAGCTCGGCGTGGCAGATCACGCGTTCCGGAACGGTGGCGCGCAAGCGCTCGGGGAAGCGACGTGCGAGCGGAAACAGGCTCGTCGGATGGTAGTACCACCAGATCCCGGGGTTCTGTTCCAAGATGGCGATCTGCGCGGCTTCGTCCAACATGGCCGGCACGCCGACCTTGGGCATGATGCCTAGGTAGTTGTGAGCGCGCTTTCGGAACGACGCGCTCCAGAAGTAGGCGAGCGGATCCCACGGCCGGTAGCCGAGCGCAGCAAAGGCGCGGAAATAGAAGCCGTCGAGGCGCGACCAGGAAGCCTCGTCGCTGTGGATCTCGAGCTGTGGCCCTCCCGAAGAGCCACCCGAGCGACGGATGTAGGCCGTGCCCTGGCGATGGAGCTCCAGGTGCCTCTGGCTCACGATGCAGGAGGGGTCTTCTTCGATCTGCCGGCGATTCGGCACGGGGAACCGCGAGAGGTCCTCCAAGCGCTTCACGCTGTCGGGACCGACTTTGGCCTTCCGCCAAAGTTCTCGGTAAAACGGCACTTCGCGCTCGACGTAGGCGAGCATGCTGCGGAGCCGCGACAAGCGAAGCGCGTCGAGAGCCGCCGTCGGGAGATACTGCGAGGCGAGGGCCGAAGCGACCCAGTAGCTCGAATGGGCGAGGGGGAACATCGGAGGCCGAGACCTACCCGACCGCCGCGCGGGCGGCGACCATTTCCCAATCCGCGCTCAGTTTCGCGAAGTTCACGCCGTCGTGTTCGTCGCCTCCCGAGTTCGACACGAATGTGGCAAAACCCTGGACGCCGTGAGCGACAAACCCGCGTCCGATCGAGCCGCCCGTTGGGCAGCCGGCGTCGCGGTCGCCTACGTTGTCTTGGTCGCGGCTTCGGCAGCCTATCTGCGTCTCGGCACGTTCAGCCTGCGCGCTGTCGAGCCCACGCGCCTCGACACCGCGTGGCAGCTCGAGCTCGTTTATTTGGCGGACCTCGGGCAATGGAGCGGTCGCGACTTCCACTACGCGCGGGGTCCCCTGTGGCAGGCTCTGGTTTGGCTCGCGAAAGGCGGGCCCCACGTCGCGAGTGCTGCCGGTGTCGTCACCGGCATGGAGGTCTCGCACATGCTGCTCGGCGCCGCCGTCGCCTGGCTGCTCGCGTGGCGATTCGTGAAGAGCGCGTGGTTGCGGGTCGCGGTGTTTTTGGCGCTCTCCCTGGTCTCGTATGGCGCCGGTATCTCCACGTTCCGCGCGATGCTCACGGTGGCGATCCTGGTCTCGCAGCTACCCGACCCTGACCGCGCGCCTTCCTTTCGAGGAGCCCTCCTCCCCGCGTTGCTCGGCGTAATTGGCCTGCTCTACAGCTTCGATCGCTTCCCGCTCGCGCTCGCTTCGGTCGCCGCCTTGCTCGTCTCCGAGCTCGTGGCTCGCGCGCGGCGCAAGCAGAGCCTCGGTCCAGCCTGGCGCCGCGCGGGATGGTTCGCGCTGGCCCTCATGGCATGGGCAAGCGTGTTCGGCGCACTCGCGTTGCTCCTCGGAGCCAATCCTCTCGCCTATGTCCCGGAGCAGCGGCGCATCGCGCGGGCCTACGGCGCGCTCTGGACGGACTGGGAGGCGGGCGTCCGCCCCGAGAACGTCGCCGCGCTCGTGGTGCTCGCAGCGCTGATCGGTGTCGTTCCGATCCTCGGGCGGGGCCGGCGCTGGCTGGAATCCGCGTGGGTCCTGGCGGCACTGCCGTCTGCCATGTTCGCCGTCATCGTCACCGATCGTGGCCACGTGTTCGTGGGGATCGCTCCTCTCTTGGTGGTGCTCGTGCTCTACGCTGCCCAAAACGCGAGCTGGGTGGTGCCGCGATTCGCTGCGGCGTTGCTGGCGCTGGTGGCATTTGCTGGTTGGTTCGGCAGCTATCCCGACTCCGTCTGGCTCTCGCCGCGGCACCCGCTCGCAGCTTTGGAGCTCGCGCGGCACGGTGCAGCCGAAGACGCTGCGTACTCCACCGACGTGTCGCGCACTCTCGATTGGGTCAAAGGGCGCCAGGGCGAAGGTCCGCTCTCGTGCATCGCGCTGGCTCCAGCACTCACCATGGTGCACGCGCTGGCGCGCGTCGGGGGGCCGACGCTCCTCACCTTGCGCTGGACCGAAGAGCAACAGCGACTCCGGGCACGGGCTCTGGAGGCGGCGGCCTGCCCGTACTACGTGCACCAGCAGCTCGGGTTCGACGATCAACGCGGACCAGACTGGGTCCTGGGCGAAGATTTCGTGACCATCGCGGAGCTCTACGCACCCAAGCGCCAGATCGGTGTCGCAACGACGTTGCTCGAGTGGCGCCCGACGCGCGCTCACGCCGAGCGGAGCCCGCTGCCGAGTCCACTGCTCGGACGCGTGGAGGTCGTCGAGGTCCCGAGTGAGCTCTCGATCCCGCTGGGCGCCGAAGTGAAAGCCGACGAGCTCGTCGCGCTCGAGCTCGGCCTGCACGCCGAAGGCCTCGGCGCCGCCGTCGGCGCCCTTCCCGCCATCGAGTTTCGCTTCGAGTCCCGCGGGCAGCCGCTCAGCGAATACCGACAGCTCTTCCACGCGACTTTGGGGAAACGCTTCTCGAGTCTGCTGAGCCCGGACGCCATCAGCGCCGAGTGGCTGTGGATGACGGGAGAAAAGACCCACTCGCGCGTGGTGGCGGACAGCGTGCGCCTGCGCTTCCGACGACTTGGACGCCTCTCTCCCGAGCGCTTGTCCGTCGAGCTCCATTCGGCCACGCTGATTCGCGCGCCGTCCGCGGGCGCGCCGGCCGCGGCCCCGGCCTGCCAGAGCTCGGCAAATCTCGTGGCCGAGCTCGGCGCGGGCCACGCATTTCCGCGCAACGTCGCGGCGCGGCTGGAGCCCAGCGCTTTCCAGATCCACCCGAACCTCCCGCCGGCCCACGTGGCCGAGGTCTTCTTCCCGATTCGGCCCTGCGAGTCCACCTGCCTCTTCGCGACCCTCGAGGTGCGCGCCCCCGTGGGCAGTGGAGACGGCGTCGACTACGAGATCCACGTCATCGATCGCGAGCTGCGTCCGCGGGTGCTCGCCGAACACTTGCGGCCGGGAGAGCACGTGCCCGTGGAGATCGCGCTCTGGCCGTGGGCGGGGCGCGACACGCTCTTGCGCGTCGGCACGGGCATCGGACAGGACCCCACGAACGACTGGTCGGTCGTGGCATCGCCCTATCTGGGTCGCTGCAGCGCGCGCACCGGACTGGCGGACGCGCTGCGCGAAGGCTGGGCCAATGCTTCGGGCAGCTACGAGCTCTCGGGAACCGACGTGAAGCTTCCTGCGGAGACGCGTGAGCTCCGCTACCGCGCGCGCATCACCAAAGACTCGTGTCTGATGGCCGGCGTACGAGGACGCTCCACCTTCGAAGCCTACGTCGTCATCGATGGCATCGCGCATCGCATCGAAAAGCGCCGCGTCGAACGCGACCCCATCGAGGTAGGGCCGTACTACCTCTACGACTGGGACGGGCGCGACGTCGAGCTCGTCTTGAAGAGCGTGGCGGACGCAAACGAGCCCGAACCCGTGACGTTGGTGGCGCCGCGCCTCGCTCGCTGTCCGGAGGCGAAATGACCGGCACCCGCAAGTGGTTCTGGTTCTTGCTCCTCTATTTCGCGCTGGCGACTCTGGCCAACGCAGTGCTCCGAGCGCGGGGCTTCGATGCCCGTTCGCTCGATCATCGCGCCTTCGACTACGGCTGGGAGCTCGGGCTTCCGTGGCGTGCGACCCAGGGCGAGTGGGTGGGGCGCGACTTCGACTACCCCATCGGGCCCCTGTGGCAGGCACTGGCGTTCGCCGGGACGCTCGGCGGCAGATTGACCGACGCCAGAGCCGTCGGCGGGCTGCACGTGGCGTTCCCAATGGCGTCGTTGGCGCTGGCGGCTTTACTCGCCTTCCAGCGCTTCCGCGACGAAAAGAAGCGTGCGCTCGCCTTCGGCGCGCTCGCGCTGTTCGCGCTCCACGACGACGTTCGCTCTCTTCGCTCTCTGGTGTCGTTCGCGGTCGTGCTCGGCTACGCGCCATTCGAGCCCGCCGACCCGACGCGCGAACGGCGGGGCCTTCGCTTCTCCGGCGCCTGCGCGGCGCTCTCCTTGCTGCTGTCGTTCGAGACAGGCGTGCTCGCGTGCCTGTCGCTCGCGAGCATGCTGATCTCCGAAGCCATCGCGCGACGAAGTCTCGCGCCCGCCCTCGCCCGCGCGCGCCAAGCGGCAGCCGCGTTCGTCGCCACGCTGGCGGCCATCGCGCTCGTCTACGCGCTCGCTCACGGCAGTCTGCTCACGGCACTCCGGGGCTGGCTCCGGATCACCGGTAGCTACGCGGTGGTCATGGTCGAGGGTCGCCACGGGCTCGGACTCGCGCCCCTCGTGGCGTTCGTCGGACTGGCGCTGGGGCTGCTCTTCGCCACCTGGACCAGACGCTACGCGAGTGTCGTCGGCGGCGTGCTGCTCGCCGGGACCCTACCCCTGCTCGCGCGCGCCCTGATCCGCTCCGACGCCGAACACGTGTACGCAGCGCTCCTGCCCCTCGCATCGGCGCTGACCGTGCTCGGGCTGGAAGCCTTCGAGCGCCGCCCATTCCTCGCGTCGGGAGCGCTCTTGCTCGCCACCACCTTCGCGCTCGGCTGGTTCGGCAGCAGGAAAGAGGTCCCCACCGCTTGGAAGCCGAGCGCCTTCCTCGCCCTCGTGCGCCCGGCAGCGCCTGTGCAGCCGTACCAGCACGATGTCACGACCATCCTGGCGTTCGCGCGCGAACATCGCGGAGCCTGCCTGGTGCTCCCCGAACGCGCCGTCGTCGTGCACCCGCTCTCCGACGTGCGCGGCCCCACGGTGACGGCGCTGCGCTGGACTCCTGCCATGAAAGAACGGTTGGCGCACTCCATCGAGCGCGAGCGCTGTCCGCTCGCCGTGCGCCAGCTTTCGAGCTTCGACCTTCCTTCCCCCTGGAAGAGCTTCGCGTTCGGCGCGGATTTCTTGGCACAGAGCCTGAACTACGAACCGCTCGCTCGCTTGGGTCCGGCCACGTTCGTGTCACGTTTGCGACCGGCGCCCCTCGCTCCAGCTCGACGCGCACTCGGCACCGACTACGCCGGCGTCGCGCGTTCGCTTCCGGTCGGCGGCAGCGTTCGCTACACGTTCGAGCGGCCGGTAGTTTGGGAGAATCTGGTCGCGCTCGACTACACGCTCGACGTTCCACTTTGGCGACGCTTCGGTGGCGGCACGCCTTGGATGAAGCTGGCGTTCTACGCCGGCGAAGAGCGCCTCGGTGACGTCACGGCGCTGGCCGACCTCGCAGCCGGGGAGCGAGCGCAGGCGGTCGTCCCCGTCCACGCCGAGGTCGGCGAGTGGCGATGGGCGGCTGGACACGAACCACGCGAACGCCGTCGAGCGACCGCCCTCGAGGTGATCGCCGAAGCGCGGCCGCTCTCGCCCCAGAGCGTCAGCTTCGTGCTCCACGGGCTCGAGGAGCTCACGCCGCCGGAGGAGACCCGCCCCGAGACCCACGCCTGCGAGGCGAGCGTCGACCTGCTCGAGCTCGCTCGGAGCGGGCACGGGTACGCGCGAGGCATGCCCCTGCGAATGGACGGCGAAGCTCTGCTCCTCGCGCCGAACGCCGAGGGCGAACCTCTCGCCGAGGCGTTCCTCCCGGTGCGCCCCTGCATGGACAGCTGTCTCTTCGCCGAGCTCGGCGTCGAAGCTCGGTCGGAGGGCGCCAAGAGCGCTCGCTTCGAAGTCCACGTGATCGACGATTGGGAGAAGCCCCGCTTCGTCGAGTGGTCTGGTCGCGCGGGAGTCTCGCCCGCGCCCGTGCAGATCCCGCTCGGAACGTTCCACGACCGCGACGTCTTGGTGCGATTCGGCACCTGGCCGCTGGACGGCGCCGGCGCCCCGGCGCGGGTGTATCGCCCGCGTGTCGGCCCGTGCCGTAGTCAGAGTCTGCTTCAAGGGTTCTACGACGGGAAGCACACACTGCTGCGCGGAGAGGCCGAGCCGCGTGGGGACACCGTGCGACTGTCCGTGGCCAAGACGGGCAAGCCACCCACCGAGGTTCGAGTTCCGCTGGCCGTTCAGGCAGGCGAGTGCCTCGCGTACGACGTGAGCAGCGAGGGCGGTGGCAGCGAAGTCGCGACTTCGGTGGAGGTCGCGCTGCTCGTCGGCAACGTGTCGGTGCGGCTCTCCCGCGACCACGTGCGCGCCGGGCAAAGCGTGAGCCACAAGGACGTGCAGCTGGCGGAAGTCGCCGGTCGAACGCTGGAGCTCCGGATGGCGGCCTGGGGCCTCGACCCGACACCCACGGCCATCATCGCGCGCCTGCGCAAGCATCGTTGCGGCGACGGAGCGCCCTGGGGTTTCGGAGCAGAGCGGCGCTGAACCTCAGCGCACGAGATTCGAGAGCACTGCCGCGCGGTCCAGAGCGCCAGAGTCGATCATGCGGCGTTTGGCGGCGCGCTCGAGCAGCGCCTGGCTCGGCTCGGAGCGGGTCCCGCTGCGGTCACCCGGATGCTCGCGCAACACGTCCAGCAACACCTCACGGCAAAGCGCCAGAGTCTGCGCGACCTCTTCCGTACCGTGGGCGAGACTCGGACACTGGGCATCGTTCTGGAAGAAGAGCAAGCCTCGGCGGACGGCTCCCTGATAGAACGCGGCTTCGGCGGCCTCGTCTTCGAACAGGAATTGGAGCACGGGCGCGGGGCCCACGGCGTACGCGGAGATCCCGAGCTCGGCGAAGAGCGCGCCCATCCCATCGAGTAGCGCGCGTCCCGCCGACTCGATGGCGGCGACCACGTTCGCCTTCGCGTAGACCTCTTGGGTCGCGAGCGCGGCCGCGAGGGAGCAGGCCTCGGCGTAATAGGTCCCGAAGACGTAGGTGCGCGAGCTGGCCTCCATCACCTCGCGTTTGCCAACCACCGCCGCCAGGGGGTGGCCGTTGGCGAGCCCCTTGCTCAGGGTGAAGAGATCCGGCGACACGCCGGCGAGCGCGTGCGCACCGGCGGGCGCGACGCGCATGCCAGCGCGGACCTCGTCCACCACGAAGAGCGCCGAGGCTGCGCGAGCCAGCGCCTCGACGCGCCGCAGATATTCGCCGCCGAAGAACAAGGGCTCGGGCGTGACGAGCACGGCCGCCACCCGCGGCCCGTGGGTTTCGAGGAGCTGTTCGAGGCGCCCGAGATCGTAGCCGAAGTCGACCACCGCCCCGGGCACGGGGCTGGGCGCCGCACCCGGAAGCAGCCGGTCGTCCCAGCCGTGGTAGCCCGCGGAGAGCACGAGATCACGCCCCGTGAAGGTACGGCACAGCCGGAGCGCGACGTGGATGGCGTCGCTGCCATTCTTCACGAACGCCGCGGCGCCCACGCCGGGAAGCGTCTCCGCGAGCCGTCGCGCGAGCTCGAGGTACTCTTCAGGGCACGCTCCGAAGAGCACACCGTCGCGACCACGAGCAGCCGCCCGCGCTTCGACTTCGGGGTGAGCGTGGCCGAGCGTCACCGCCCCCTTTCCTTGCACCCAATCGAGGTAGGAGCGACCACGCGAATCGAATACGCGCGCCCCCTGCCCTCGGGTGAGCACCGTGGGGTAGCCGTGAACGTAGCCCGAGCGCAGGAACGTCAAGATCCCCCGCGGAACGAAACAACCCTCGGGAGGAGCCTCGGAGAGAGCGACCCAATCCGCCACGTGGCTCTAGTAACACGGCCCAAAGCCTCGAGCGATGGGCTCGGGTCGGCACTCAACGAGCGACGTCGAGTCGAGCGAGCCGCGCAGACAGCTCGTCGAGCTTCGCGATGAACGGCTCGCGGGTGCGCCTGAGGAAGCGCCAGAAATAGAAACCCGAGTCTTCCAGGGGCAGGAGCTCGCGACCGATCTCGGCGAGCGCCGCCAGCTCGGCCGTGTCGCCGTTCTTCCGCGCCAAGGTCTCGCGGAGGGACAGCTCGCGCGTGAAGCCGTCGAGCAAGCGGAAGCACGCGAAGTCGTCGGCGACGTGGAGCCACGCCGAAAAATCCAAGAGGAAGGTCGACGTCGGCAGGTAGCGCGGCTCGGCTCCCGCCGCCTGTTCGGTCACCGCGGCGCTCCCGGTCACGATCCGATCGGTTCGGTCGGCGAGCGTCCGCAAGACGGCCTCGTAGGTCAGGAGCGTGCGCCCGTTCACGCGCTCGCCGTCATCGCCCAGCACCAGGAGCGGCGCCCCGGAAGCGAAGTAGTCGTCGATGGCACGACCGAATGCCTCGATCTCGTTCGGCCGGTGCAGCACACCTTCGTCGAGATCCACGAGCCGCCACGTCAGCGCGGGATGACGCGTGAGCGCGAGCACGCGGCGATCGCGCACCGAGAGCTCACTGATTGCGGCGAACTCGGATTCGTGGAGCAGCGGCTCGAGCCTCGGCGACAGCACCTTCTGCCCGAGGCGCTCGGCGGGCTGCCAACCGGGGAGCACCGAACCGAGCACGCGCGCGCTGCCGTCGAGCACGCTCCACTCGATGCCGAGCTCCGCCAAGATGGGCACGAGCCAGTGAGTCCACCCGAGGTCGGCTGGCCAGAAACCGCGCGGACTCGCGCCGAGCACGCGCTTCTTCACCTCGACGTCGGCGGCCACCTGAGCGCGTGCCCGCTCCGGAGTCAGGAGCGGCAGGAGAGGGTGATGTGCGCCCGAACCCACGAGCTCGAGCCAGCCTTCGTCGATGCCACTCCGGAGGCGCGACACGAGCTCCGGAGCGAGGGCGGGCAGCCGCGCGAGGAGGCCACCCGAGACGTTCAAAGACAGCGGAACGCGCATTCGTTCGTGGAGCTCGAGGAGCGGCAAGTACGACTCCACGACCTGCTCTCTGAGCTCCGCGTCGGGGACGAAGAACGGTTGGTGGATGTGCCAGAAGAGCGCGAGCGTGCGGCGATGCGTCACGACGAGACCCTGAGCGCTCAGCTGACCTGGCGGAGCGCCTCTACGTCCGGCACGAGCTCGGCGTAGACGGCGCGGTTGGCGGAAGCGACGCGGTTCCACGAGAACTGCTCGGCTCGCTGGCGCGCGCTCTCGCCGAGCCGCCGCCGAAGCGCGGCATCTTCGAGCACGCTCGCTACGGCCTGGGCGAACGCGGCCAAAGCCTGGGGGTGGCGCACGAACCCGTCGACACCGTCGCGCACGAAGTCGCTGGCGCCGCCCAGCCCCGAGACGACGACCGGGGTGCCGGCCGCCATGGCCTCGAGCGTGGTCAAGCCGAACGGCTCGTACACCGAAGTGGAGACGAACACCGACGCGCTGGCGTAGAGCGCGGGCAGGTCGGCGTGGGGGACGTATCCCAGGAGCTCGACGTGGTCCTCGACGCCCAGCGCGCGCGCGCGGGACTCGATGCGCGAGCGTTCGGGTCCGTCGCCGGCGATGCGCAGGCGCGCATCGAGCTTGCGGGCTCGGAGGCGCTTCAGCAGCTCGACTTGGTACTCGAGCCCCTTCTGATCGCTCAGGCGGCTGACCGAGAGCAGCGTGCCGGGCGCGCACTCGGACGTGACCCGAAAGGCGTCGACGTCGACACCGTTGGGAACCACGCTGAGCTTGTCGGCCGGCACGTCGTACTCGCGCTCGAGCAAGGAGGCGATGTAACGGCTAGGTGCGATGACTCGATCGGCGATGCGGAACCCCAGCGCTTCGAGACGTGTCTTCTCTTGTACGGGAATGGGATGGTTCGCGTAGGTGAAGCCGAAGCGCAGCGGCAGGTGTGCCGTCATCACCACCCGAACGGGTTGGCGCGCGCGGAGCGCGAGCGCGGGCAAGACACCGTACCAGTCGTGCACGTGGACCACGTCCCAAGCCTCGCCCAAGAGCCCGCTGGTCCCGACGTGCTGCTCGATCTCGGACTGGCTGAGCACGTGCCGCGCCGAGAGCGCGTCGATGAGGCGACCGAGCACCAGCGACTCCACGCGGACCGCGCGTGCCCCCTGGGCCGGGTCGCTGTGGTAGGCCTGCCCTTCCACGACCACCACACCGGTGACGTCGCCCGCTGCTGCGCGGCGCACCACGTTCTCGAGGTACGTGGCGATCCCGCCGAGCCGCCGCGGAGGGTACTCCCCGGCCAAGTGCAGCACGCGCAGCGTCACGTCGGTCTCGCAGCATAGTCGATAGGGGCCGGGAGCGCACCCGCCTCGGAAGCTCTGTGCGGCGGGGGCTCCGCGGCATAGCATCCCGCGCGCATGGCTCCGGCCATCTTGACGCCCGATTTCGGACCCGCGCCCAGCGCGGAGCTCGAACGACGAGTCTTCGACGTCTGCATCGTGGGCAGCGGCGCTTCGGGTGCAGTCGCCGCCGACGAACTCGCCCGCGCCGGCCTCGACGTCGTGGTGCTCGAGCAGGGTCCTTTCGTCGGACCCGAGACTCGGTTCGCCGACGTGGTGCACTGGGCAGAGCCCGCATACGTCCGGGTGTTCTCGGGTTGCTTCGCCCTGCAAGGCAACCCGTGGTCGAGCTGCAACGTGGGAGGCGGCACGGTCTTCTACGGCGGCGCGAGCTTTCGCTATCGGGAGGTCGACTTCGACGCTTCGCGCTTCGTGCCTTCCGCCGATCTGCCGGTGGCTTGGCCGTTCTCCTACGCCGAGCTCGAACCGTTCTACGGCGAGGTCGAGCAGCGCCTCGGCGTTGCCGCCGACCCCGCGCTGGATCCGACCCTGCCTCCCGCGCCGAGCGCTCACTACCTACCGCCCGTGGCGCCGAGCGCCGCTGGCGCCGCGCTCCACGCCGCAGCGCGGTCTCGAGGCCTGCATCCGTTCCCCACGCCGCTCGCCATCAACAGCGTCCCCTACGCCGGACGCGCCGAGTGCGCCAAACAGAATCCGTGCATCGAGCATCGCTGCTCCCGCTTCGCCAAGGGGGACGTCGAGACGGTGTACCTGCGACCGCTGCTCGCCGAAGGGCGCCTCTCCCTCTTCGCCGGCGTGCGCGCCATGCGGCTCGTTCGAAGCGAGCGCGACCGAGTCTCGGAGCTCGTGGCCTTGCACGTGGGGAGCGGTAGTCTCCACCGCGTCCGCGCCCGCGTGTTCGTGCTCGCGGCCAATGCCATCCAGTCCGCAGCGCTCCTCCTGCGCTCGGCCGACGACGCGTCGCCGAGCGGGCTCGGCAACGACACCGACATGGTGGGCCGCGGCCTGTGTTTCAAGATCAGCGAGTGGGTCGACGGATTTCTGGACGACGCCGAACCCAGCGACAACGACGGACCTTTCTCCACCTTCGCCCTCACCGACCACTACCTGGACGCCGCGGCGCCCTCGGGCCTCGGCGGCTTGATCTACGAAGCCCGCTACGGACACCGCTTCGGTGTCCAGCGTGGTCTGCCCGTTCGCATCGAGTGCATCCTCGCCGACCACCCCGCTCGCGACAACCGCGTCTACCTGTCCAAGGAGCTCGACCGCCACGGCGCGCCACGCATCGTCATGGACTACACCCCGCACCCGCTCGACCTGGCGCGGCTCGAGCACATGGTCGAGCGCTGTCGGGAGCTGCTCGGGAGCGCGGGCGCTGGCCTCGTGCGCCGCGAAGGCAAAGTGCCGCACTTCGGCGGCACCCATCTGCACGGCGGCTGCCGGGCGGGAACCGATCGCGCGACGAGCGTGGTGGACCCGTGGGGGCGCGTTCACGACCTCGACAACGTCTACGTGATCGACGGCGGCTTCATGCCGTATCCCGGAGGCGTGAACCCTACACTCACCATCCAGGCCAACGCGCTGCGTGCGGCGCGTGCACTGAAGCGCCAACTCACTCGAGCGTGATCGGAGCAGACAAGCCGGCTCCATCGAAGTCGAGGCACAGCGAGAGGGTCGACGCCTCGCGCGGGCCGGCCAACTCGAAGGCTTCGACGCCGACCTGCGTGGCCACGAAGACGCGCCTCGCCGTGGCCACGAGCTCGTGACCGAGCCAAGCGCTTTCCACCGGTCCAGCCAGCGTCACGACCTCGGCGCGAGCGCCGCCGCTCCGCAACGCCACGAGCAGCGCGCGGTCGGCGCCACGCCCGAGCAGCGCGAAGATCCTTCCCGTCGTGGGTTCGGTGGTCACCGCGACGAGCTCCCCATTCGCACCGGGCACGTCCACCGACTCGAACGGCTGGGCCTGGAGCGCGGGAGGACTGCCCAGGTCGGCGAGCTCGAACCGCGTCGCGCCAGTCGCTTTCCGCACCACCGACACCTCACCCGGACGGCTGCCCCGCGTGACGAACGAAGCGGGTCTGTCCGGCGCAGGCAGCGACGAGCTCTCGACGACCCAGCTCCCCGCGAAACGCGTGACGTGCAGCGTGTCCGCGGGGACGCCAGCTTCGATCCCGGTGGGGCTGAGTCCGAAGAGGAGCGGCTCTGGGCGCTCGAGCTCGACGCAGCTGCTCGGCTTGTAGAGGGCCTTGCTCGGCCCCGCGGAGAAGAGACCCTCGTCGAGCAGCGTCCACGTGACGGCCATGTCTTCGGTGAGGAGCGCGCTCCTGGCGCCGAGACCGACCAGGCGCCCATTCGGACCGTAGGCGTCGCTGGTGGCGACGGCCTGGAACTCGCCCAACCGAAGCTCGAAGGCATCGACGCGCGACGACTCGAGGTCGTCGTCGCTCGAGACCACGAAGAGGCGCCGGCCGCGCTGCGCGAGATCCAGGATCACGCGACCGAGCGAGAGCTCGGCGACGGGTGTGCCGCGCTCGGCGTCGAAAGCCACGACCTGGGCTTTGCCTCGCCGCGCGAATCCCAAGTTGGGTGTGGGAAGCTCGATGGGATCGGGCCGCATGGGGGGTTCCACCGGGGGAACGGGATAGCTCGCCTGGTTCTCCTCCGAAATGCTGCGGAAGGGATCTCCGGAACAAGCTGCCACGAGCCCTCCGAAGGTCGCGATGCAAAACACACGCACGTGGGTCATGCCCCGCCGTCGGGCACGCTCGAGGACGAGTTGTGGAAAAACTCGCGCTCAAGAGCTGTCGAAAAGTCGACAGCTCCTTCACTTCGTTGGGGCCCCACCCTACGCGGGCCGGCTTCGCCGGCGTGCGCACTCGATTTTTCGACACACCTTCAGCGCGCAAAGCGAACTTCGGCGATGGACGCACCAGGCGGCACCACGATGCGCACGCGATCGACGCGCGGCGCTTCGAGGAACACGCTGGCGAACTCGGGGTGCGCCGGCAGCGTCGCCTCGCGGCTCGCGACCAGCGCTCCGCGATCCCAACCTTCGATGCGGATCCGGCTCGCGGCCGCGCCACCCGAACCCGGCATCACGCACACGAGCACGAGCGCATGTGGATCCCGGAGCTCGAGCTCGAGCACGCCCTCCCCGCTCGGCGGCGCCCGCCACGCGCTCTCGGCGATCCGATCCGCGACTCGCTCCGGCGCGTGCTCGTAGTCGCTGCTCGGCCCACTGGGCCGGACGAAGCTCACGAGATCGGAGCCACACGGTCGCTCCGGCGACTCGAGGGACACGAAGCCTGCGCTCGGCGCGCCCTGGAAGGGCGGACGGCCCTCCAGCATCAGGCCCGAAAGACCGCGAAGCAGGGCGGCGCGGTCGAACGGGTAGAGGAACGCGCCGTGCTCGTCCGCCAGGGCCAAAAGCGACTTTCCCGCCCGCGCATCGGCGCCGAAGCCAGCGAGTCCGGCGGCGACCTCGTGCACTCGCGCCACGGCGTGGGGACCGTTCACCAGCACGGACACGGCGGTGAAGAGCGCGAGCGCCAGCGGCGCGAAACGCGCCTTGTGGGGCGGTGCCGGGCGAGCTCGCGCGAAACCGAGCTGAGCGAACACGACGAAGGGCGCGGCGAGCTCGACGTAACGTTCGGCGAACGCGAGCGCGTTGTCGTATTGCGAGCGGCTGTGCCCGATGGCGACGGCGAGCACGAGCTGACCGGCGAAGCCCAAACCGAGAACGCCGGCGCCGACTCGGTCCCTGCTCCGCACTAGGCCGAGCCACGACAGCGCCAGGAACGACAACGTCGCCACCACCGCCAGCGGAAACGTCACGGCACCGAAGTGCCCGAACGGCGCCGCGATCACCTCCAAGGCGAGGCGCGTCGGAGCCACGACGCGCGCGTGGGGCTCGGCGACGCGCGAGAACGGGAAGTACCGAAGCGCGAGGAACGCGCTGGCTGCCAGGGCGAGCAGTGAAACGAGCTTCGCTCTTTCGCCGGGCTCCTTGCGTCGTGCGAGCTCGACCCCGGCGATCGCGAGCCAGAGGAACGCTGCCGAAATGCAGCCGTTCACCCCCGTGAGCGGCAGCAGCACGAGCGCGACCAGCGCGAGGTACCACCAGCGCGGCGCGAAGCCGGACGCGTTGACCAGGGCAGCCGCCATCCCCACCGCGAACAGCGTGGCGCTCAGCACGAGCTGGAGGTTGAAGCCGCTGACGAAGCTGAAGACGTGGGCAGGACCGAGCAGCGCCATGGGCAGGACCACGTCGCTCGGCTCGAAGTGACCGCGGATCCGGCGCGCTGCACTGCTCACGGCCCAGGCCGCGAGAACGAGGACCAGGACGTTGAAGATGCGGTTCGCGCCGAGCAGCCCGCTGAGCTCGACCGCGAACGCCCCCAGCGCCATGGGCAGCGGCATGACGTGCTCGAGAGTCGGGCGGTGCAAAAACTCCCAGCTGAGGCTCTCGCGACCGGTCGCGATCCCCACGAAGTAGAGCTCGCGCAAGTACGGAACGGCGAGCGGCGCCACGCTCACGAGGTAAAAGTCGAAGAGCGCGCAGGCGAGGCCGACCGAGAGCAACAGGGCGGCCGCGGCTCGGGGGCGCATAGGGGGCGAAGCTACACGAAAGCGCAGCCACTTGACCGAGAGCGATGCTCATGTAGGTTTTCGGGGATGCGGCTCTTGTCCGTCGAGCAGCTCGTCCGGCGCGGCCTCGACAGGCTGGCGCCGGCCCCGCGGGAGGTTCACCCCAAGCCCGAGCGGGTCTTCTGGTGGTGGGAGCAGATCTGCAATCTCAGCTGCAACCACTGCGACATCGGCCAACGCACCGAGAGCTATCGCCTGAAGTCGGCGCTGAGCTTGGGGCAGAAGCGCGAAGTCATCGAGAAACTCTCGGCGTGGCTCGGCTCGGGCTACAGCCTCTCGCTCATCGCCGGAGAGCCCTTCCTCCACAAGGACATTTTCGACGTGCTCCTGACCGCCCACGAGCACGGGGCCGTCACCTCGCTCACGACCAACGGCACGCTGCTCGCGACGCAAACCCGCGCGCGGCACGTGGTGGAGAGTGGGCTGTCGTTCATGGCGGTCTCCATCGACAGCATGGAGCCCGAGTTCCACGACCGCACCCGGGGCAAGCCGGGCACCTGGGCCCAGGCCATGAAGGCCATCCGCTACGTGCGTGAGGCGCGCGAGGCGCTCGGCGTGAAGAACCCGGTCGTCTACCTGAACTCCATCGTGATGCGCGACAACTACGACGAGCTCCTCCGGCTCTCGGACTGGTGCAAGGCCGAGGGCATCGAGGGCCACACGTTCCAGCCCATCGCCACCAAGGAGTTCTTCAAGGGCAAGGAAGACCAGGGGGACCATTGGTTTCTGACCAGCGACCTCTGGCCCGATCCGAAGCGCACGCTCGAACTGGTGGACGAGCTCGAGCGGCGGAAGCACGCGGGCTACCCCATCCAGAACTCCGAAGCCGACTTCGCCTCGTGGCGCACCTACTTCCGCGACCCCACCGAGTTCGCGCGCAGCGCCAGTTGTGAAGGCGAGCTCAAGAGCTTGCTCGTGACCGAGACCGGTCACGTGAAGATGTGCCCGAGTACGCGTGAGAACTTCGGCAGCATCCTGGAAGACGACCTGGATCGGATGTGGAGCTCGCCCGCCGCAGGCAGAGCCCGAGCGCACGTGTACGAGTGCGACTCGCAGTGCAAGATCCTCGCGAACAACAAAGACGATTTCTACTTCTGAGCGGGCCCATGAGCACGCGTGAGAACGCCGATTGGTTCGGGCGCGAGGACGCATTTGCGTTTCTCGAGCGCGACCGTGACAATCGACTCCGGCTCGAACGGGTCGAAGCCTTCTTGGCGCGGCGGGCGAAAGGGCAACCCGGCGCTCGCTTGCTGGACGTGGGCGCAGGGGACGGCCGCGTGGGCGAACGCTTCGCGCGCCTCGGGTATCGAGTCACCGCGCTGGACGCCGCACCGAAGAACGCCGAGCGCGCCCGAGAGCGGGGCCTCGAGGCCGTGGTGGGCGACGCCAGCGAGCCGCTGCCGTTCGCGAGGGCCGAGTTCGACGTCGTCTACGCCGGTGAGCTCATCGAGCACCTGTTCGACACCCAAGGTTTCCTCTCGGAGCTCGCGCGGGTGACGAAGCGGGGCGGCACGGTCGTCGTGACGACGCCGAACCTCGCCCACTTGCCCGATCGACTGCGGCTCCTGCTCGGGCGCACGCCGACTCAAACCCAACCCCTCCACCCCTACTTGAAGCTCCACATCCGGCCGTTCACGCGGCCGAGCCTCGAAGCTTCACTCCGCTCGGTGGGGCTCGAGCCCACGGCTTGCGAGAGCACGCTGGTCGTCTGGCGGCGCGATCCGCGAGACCCCGATCGGGTGGTGGCAGCGTCTCGTTGGCTCGCGCGCGCGTTCCCGGGCCTCGGCAGCTTCCTCATCGTATACGCGACGCGGAGCTGACCCGAGCTCTCGCGGCTCAGTGCAACGCCCGGCGTCGTGGCGCGTCTTCTTCCAAGGCGAAGAGCACGGCGTCCTGGATCGCGTCTTCGGTGTCCGGCGAACGGTGCCGGAACTCGACGGCCAGCGCTTCCACGCCGTCGCCGATGCCGCCGCGCAGCACGCGGGCGGGCACCACGACGGGCCGCGTTCCCGGGAGCTCCACGCGGAACAGCGCGGTGTCGCCGCGCTCGAGCTCACTCGCGCCGATCAAGAGCGCACCGGAAGCGCTCAGGTTCGCGACCAGGAACTTTCCCGCGTCCGCCCCGCCTCGGATCAACGTCGCCGAAGCCGAAACCTCGGCACGACGTTCCGTGCGCCGCTCGAAACCGATCTTCGCCATCGCCACCACCTCCGACGCCTGACTGTTGCGAAGCCAACGAGCAAGACGCGCGCCCGAGGGCGCGACGGCAATGATCAGACGATATCACGCGAGCCGGCCGGAGCCCAGTGGGAGGTCTCGCCCTCAGGACCCATGTGCGGGGCCATGTGTGGTTCTCACACCTATCTCGAGCCGTTTGCGGAGCGTCATTTCGCATGACCTCGTCATCGAGCAAAATGGGGATCGGGGGCGGAGGAAGGCCCCGGAAGGAGCGACGCGATGGCGGGACGCGGTTATCGGCTCTGTTTGGTCTTGGGAGTCATCTTCACGTGCCTCACAGCGACCGCGCGAGCGAACGCGGGCAAGACATCCGGAGGCAGCCCAACTTGGGAGCTCCCTCGTTCCCCGTTCGTTCCGCACCGGGCGACGCCGTCGGCGCTCGAGTGCGAGATCGACGAAGACGACGACGGGCTAGACGACGAGATGGAGGGGCTGCTCGCGGAACGGTTCGTCCCCGTCATCAAGTTCGCGAAGAAAGAGCACGACCGCAGGACAGGGGCGCAGTACCCGGGCAACGAAGAACCATTTGTCGCGTTCAACGCATGGCCAGACGCCACCGGCATCACGATCAAGTATGCGACGCTCTACGCAGATGACGGCGGCTACTACGACCACGTTCCTCTTGGCCAAGGCACCAATTCGCACCCGGGAGACAGTTCCGCCCTCATCGTCAAGGTCGTGCTGACCGAGAAGCCGGACGGCCGTTGGATAGCGGAGCTCGTCTACGTAGACGGAGGGCAGAAGTGGGCGCGCGACGTCACCGGATCCGACAACCCGGACACTTCATGCTCGTGCGAATTGGTGAGCATGTCGACAGCAGCTGCGAAGTGCATTTGCGGGCCTCCAAAGCAAGTGGAGACGCTGAAGCTCGACAACGAGGGGCACCCCATCGTCTTTGCGTCCTGGGGGAAGCATCACTACTACCTGAATGTCGTCGAGCACTTCATCGAGAGGTACACGGAAATCTCGCTACTTCCCGGCGTGTTCATTCCCGTCGTCATGATGTGGGATCAGGTGGACGGAACGGGCGCCGCGATCCGCCCTGTGCTTCGGATGCGCTACCCCACCTCGACATCGCCGATCGTGTTCACGAACGTCGGCGAATTGCGCGGTCCCGAGACCGCGATCGGCGTCGACTGGGCTACCGAATGCGAGCACAAGAGGACTGTGTTCGAACTCGTATGCGAGTGCGACCCCGCAGGGGGCACCACCTGCCCGCCCAAACCCCCGGCTCAAGACTGCCTTGCTCTCTCGATCCAAGTTGCGCTGTGCGATTTTCCGCCCTCGGGAATTGACACTGCTCCTTATACTCCCTCCGCGCTCTGCCGTGACCGACTCGACCCCCCGGGAAAGCCGCACGCTTCCAAGTTCATCGGCAGCATCGGCTCGATCTACTTCGGAGCGTCGTTTCTTTCCGGTGAGCTGTTCTGCGGAGGTCAGTTCGACAACGGCTGTGAGTCGACGCCGCTCGCTCAGGTGGGCGGCCGGGGTGGTCCCAAACAGCTCGACCTGGACGGAGATGGAGTCGAGAATCACGACGACTTGTGTCCAACGCACGGGCTCGCATTCGACCATACCGATACGGATGGCGATGGTGTCGGTCAGGCATGCGATCCGAACCCGAAGTACCGCGACACCTGGATCGGCCCTGGCTTTCCTTTGCAGAACCTGCGTGCCTACAAGTCCGCTTCCGCCTTGCTCGAAGACCCTGCGCGCCGAGGCTGGCTCGACACTGATGAAGACTCGGTCCCGAACGGCGCGGACTTTTGCCCCGCGACGGCCGGCGGCACAGCAGACCAGCTTTCGAACTGGAACCTCTGGGCCGAGAAGTCCGTCTTCGTGAGCGATATCGGCAACGCCAGCTACGCGGCCTACGATGACGACGGCAAGGACCTCTCACCGTACAGGCCGCGCCCGAACGACACGGGCTTCATCGAGCGCGGCTCACTGTGCGACCCGTACGAGACGACGAAGATCTGGCAGCAACCCGCGAGCGCGGGCCTGGTCACCGGCGACGTGTGCCAGCCGTTCACGCAGTTCGGGACGCCGAAGATCCAGGTCGAAGCGGTCCCGCTGCGCGGCGTGAGCTCGAACAACCTGGTCTTCAGTGGGAAGACCTACGCCGAGCGCCTGGAAGAGGCGAAGAAGCACGGCGCGGCGGTGCGGGTGGACCCGCGCCGCTGCGCGTGCAGCGCGTTCGACAAGAGCCAAGCCGTGAGGGACGTGGTGTGCTTCGACAGGGACTCGGGTGAGTGCCCTCGGACGTCACCGTTGCCGCAACAACTCGGCACCAACGCACGGTGGTTCCCCCACGAGTTCCCAAACTGCGCCCGAAAGACGGACGTTGTCGGGGGGGTCACAGTAGACCGCTGCCTCCCCTTCACCACCACCGCGCCGGTCGCCGCCTCCGCGTTCTGCCCGCCCGGTCAGTCTTGCCCAAAGGTCCCGGGCGACTTGACCCCCAAGGTCCATCACCTCGGCTGGCACTGGATGGTCGAGCGCGCGTCCTACCCCGGGCACTTCCGACCCGAGTGGTTCCAGGTGGGCGTGGAGCCGCTCACCGGCAAGCCGTACTCCCAGGCGACGGTCGGCTTCACCTTCGCGACTCGGACCTTCGTCGACGGTGTCATCCCTGGGACGGGCGTGCCTCAAGACAGCGACGCCTTCTCGCCAAAGGCGAAGACCTTCAACCGTTCCGTCGGCCAGCATGCCGACGTGGATCCGTGGATCCGGTCCGACGACGCGACGAAGTCGGAGAACCAGTTGTCCGCGCAAGACAAGCTGCGCCGCACCGGGAGCCTCCGCACCCACTTCAGCGAGTCGTTCGCGCAGCCCTCGGAGCCTCACCTCGGACTGAACAAGAGTCGGCCCACCGAGTGCGTGCGCATCCACGAGAGCTCGCCGGAGCAGACCGTCTGGTACATGCCGTTCAAGCCCTGCGTGCCCATCGAGACCTGCTTCGGCGATCCGGCTGCGCCGCCGTGGGCCCTGTCGCGAAGCAGCGTCGACCCGGCTGCGGTGAGGCTCGTCGAACTCGGCTCGGGTCTGACCCAGGCGGTGCAGGTGGCGCAACCCGGCGGCGGACTCGCGTCGCTCGATTGCCTCATCAGCAACTGCGGGCCGCCTGACGTCGGCGCTGGCTGGCAGATCACCGCGCTCCCGGGTGGGATCGAGGCGGGCGGCTATCCGAGACTGGTCGCAACGGCGAGCGGCCGAGCGCGATCGGATGGAATCGAGGAGGACGTCGGCGATCGGTTCTGGGTGCTCGCCCCGGTCGGCGTCGAGGAAGGCGTTGTCGCCTTCTCGGTGGTCGCCACCGGCAGCGCTCCTGCCGGGACGTCCCGCGCCGAGGCGTTCCTCGGCTCCGACGACGGCAGGCACGTCGTGGCGTTTTCCGAGGAGCGCTTGGGAACGCCCGGCTGGCTTCGAGTGTTCGATGCCGAGACGGGCTCGTGGAAGGAGGTCTCGCTCGAGCCTG
Source organism: Polyangiaceae bacterium (assembly GCA_046351435.1). GTDB lineage: Bacteria > Myxococcota_A > Polyangia > Polyangiales > Polyangiaceae > JADJKB01. The sequence continues at coordinate 185,377 of JAXLYN010000009.1, read as the reverse complement.
CCCCGCCGGCGCGAACGAACGCCGCCTATGTCTTGCGCGAGCACGGCCTCTACCGCGCGGGCGGTGAAACAGGCGCAGCGCTCGCGAGTGACGCCATCGCCATCGACTGGCGCAGCGGCCACTTCGAGACGATCGTCGCCGCCGGGCAGCTCCCGGCACGCGCTCGCCCGCTGCTGACCTGGGACGTCCAGGGCGAAGGCCTCATCTACGGCGGCGGTGTCGGTGCCGACGGCGCCGCGCACAACGATCTGTGGTCGGTCCGAGCGGGGCACGCCGTGGCGGTCCGCCTGGTGGCCAACACGGCTCCCATCACCCGCCCGCTCGATCGGAGTGGGCTCGTGTTCGCCTCCGGGTTCACCGGCGAAGCCATCTGGTGGGAGTCCCCCGGCTACGTCCCCGGTGCCGGTGTCCGGCATTCCGTACGCCGTTCGGAGCTCGGAGTTTGGGTTGCAGCTGACCTGGTGACCAAGGCAGCGCTCGCTCGTACCTGCACGGACGAGACGAGCGCCAGGATATGCGCGAGCGGCAGCGAGTGGTGGCGAACGCCCGGCAACCAGTGCTCCGGCGGGACGTGCGAGCTTGGCCGCACCGAGCAAGCCAGCACGAGCGTGCTCCCAGGAGCGCACGCGCGCGTCATCGCCCTCGAGCAATCCACGCTCTGGGTCGGGCGTGGCAAGAAACTCGAGCGCTGGTCACTGCTCGAGCCCGGCGCCGCGGTGAAGGTGGATTCCGTCGACCTTGGCGGCCGCATCACGGCCATGGCCGCGCGCGACGGGGTGGTGCTGGTGGCGACGTCCCAGGGCCTCTCCAGGGTGACGATGGTGGAGGGTGCGCTCCAGGTGCTCCAGAGCGGCATCAAGCTCTGTCGAGTCGAGAGCGTGACCAGCGTCGGGCTGGCGGGCTGGGTCGTGGCGACCTCGGCCGGCGCGGCCCTGCTCCAGCCAACCGAGACCGGAGAGCTGACCATCACGGACGAAGTCGAGCTGGAAAAGTCGAAAGGGAAGTGGAAGCTCGAGCCGGTCAAGAAGAGCGCCATGGGCGGCAAGGCCAAGTGCAGCGGTGACGATGGCCACCATCACCATGACGATGACGATGAGCACGACGATGACGGCGATAACGCCAAACGCCCCGCGCGTGTGACCTTCGACGGTCGGAACGTCGAGCTCGCGCGCGGCGAGGACCTCTTCCGGCTGAGCTGGGGCGCCTCCGGCCTCGCGCTGGTCGACACCGCCAGCGTGAACGGGAAGATCTGGGGCATCCGGGCCACATCGGATCGGGTCTACCTCGTGACGAAGCGCCCCCACAACACGACCACCGTGGTGCTCCTGCTCGGCAACGAGCTTCAGCTCGACGGAACGCACGACGTCGCCGCGTGGGTCGACGGCGAGCAGAGCGGGCCCTACCGCGCGCGCATCACTCCGAGCGACAGAGTGGAGGTCGCGTGGCTGGTGCAGTAGCGCTCTCGCGTCTGACCGGAGCTGTGCTCGGCGGCTGCGCGCTCGTGCTGCTGGCGCAGAGCTTCGGGAGCTGTTCGAGCCCCGCCGAGAGTGCTTCGCCCAAGGCTGATGCAGGCCCCGACGCCGATGCCGCGAGCGAGACTGCGCCGCCCGACGCAGAGCTGGACTCGCCCACTGACCATCCGACCCCGCCCTGGGACCCGGTCTGGCACGAAGCGAAACCGGCCGCGTTCAAGGTCGTCCCGCCGGGGCCGAGGCGAGCGAAGAGCTGTGGAGCGGGCTGCGAAGTCATCGCGGAAACCGACCCAGAAGGCACTGGGCAGCGTCGGCCGCGGGCAAACGACGATTGGGCCGTCTTCCAGGTCGTTCCCGGCGGACGCGTGCACGCTGTGCATCTGAAGACGGAGATGGAGTACGTCGTCGACGATGGAAAGGGTTGGCCGGAGGGTATTGCTGCTGGGGGGGGGCCCTCCGTGTCGAAGGACCTGATCTTCTATACCGTCAGGGCTTGGTGGGGCAGCATGAGAATCGTCCGGTCGCTCGGCACGGGCGAAGCCAAGATTGTTTCTTCGAGCGAAGGTTCCGCAGGAACAATCACGACGTCCTTTGCGCACCCGTTCGCATACTGGGACTTTGGCCCACCTGACCAGATCTTCCGCTTCGACCTTCGCGATGGCTCGATCAGTTCGATCCCCGGCGGCGGCTGCATCATCCTCGAGGGCGCCAGCAACGGCCTGGCGACCTGCGCTGGCGAGGGCTTCGTTGACCTCATCGACTTCGACAAGGGCACCACCAGCAAGCTCGGCAGCAGCAAGTATCAGGACATCGCCGGGAGCATCTCTCCCGATGGCAAGACCGCGGCGTGGATCGACACGCGCGATCCAGACAGCAAAGGCGCGATCACGACATACCTCGACCCCGGCGGCGGGGAGGTCTACGTGAAGGAGCTGCTGTCGGGGAAGGAGACGCGCATCACGTCGGACTCTCCACAGGGCCCCGTCATCAAGTCGTTTCCTCGCCTGGTGGATGGCAGGCTCGTTTGGCAGTCTTGGGCGGGCATCCCGACGCAGCTACCTGCGGACCTCTTCATCTGGGAGCTTCCTGCGCCCGTGTGGTTCGCCATCGACGGAGAGAAGCCCGCTGCGCTGACGGATCCGATGCGCCCAGTGGCGTTTCCGCAGCCTGTCTCGTCGGGAGTCGTCGGAACTCTCTCGCTGGCCAACGACGCCGGGTTCCTGGATACCTACCTCGTCCACATCGCCTGGCCCGCGAGCACGGATGGTGGATAGAACCCATCGCCGCCATCGACCCGAACCCCGCCAGCCGCGGAGCGACGCGTCGCCCCCGCGCGCGCAGCGCGCGCCGCCGCCACGGCGTGCAAAGTCTTTGGCAAGACGCCAACACCGGCGCGCGCTGTCCGCGTTTGGGGGCGACCGCCGAGCGCAGCGAGGCGAGTGGGGGCACAAACACCGGCAGCAACCTGCGAACGCGGACCTGCGCGCGACCTGCTCGCGAGCACCCGCGCCGCGTCAAAACGCGAGCTTGTAGCCGCGCTCCGCCAGCTTCGCGAGCTCTTGCCCGGGCAAGCCCTTCACGAGCGGCGCCTTTTCCCCGATCTCGACGCGGAACTCGTCCACGGTCACCACCCCGACTTGGACCGAGCTCCCGAGGAGCTCGTTCAAGCCTTGGCGGATGCGCCCCGAGACCTCGTCGCGCATTGCATCACTCGTGCCTTGTTCCCAACCGACACGCACTTCGACTTCGGCGAGCGCGGTCTGGATGACGCGGAACCAGCGCACGTGCTCGACGCGCTCCATCACGGCCATCACTCGGAAGGGATCGTGCAGTGCGCCTTCCGGGGTCACGAGGAAGTCGAGCTTCCGACCGCGGAGCTCGCGCAGGAGCGGCAGGCTCCGACCGCAGCGACAGGGCTCGGGAGCGAGCGCCGCGAGGTCGCCGACCCGGTAGCGCAAGATGGGCATCGAGCGCTGGTAGAGGTTCGTCAGCACGATCTCTCCCACCTCGCCGGGCTCGGCCAGCGTGCCGTCGGGGCGAACCACCTCGACGTAGTTGAAGTCGGTGTCGATGTGGTACCCGCTGCCCGAAGGGCACTCCCAGGCGATGATGCCGGTCTCCTCGGTGGCGTAGAAATCGATGACCTTGGCCCCGAAGGCGTTTTCGATGAACCAGCGCGTGCTCGGGTCGAGGAGCTCGCCCTTGGTGACTACGCGGTAGGGGCGATAGTCGAGACCTCCCGCGCGGTCGATGGCGAGCGCCAACATGCGAATGCCGGCCAGCACGCCGTGGAAGAGATCCGGGCGCCGCTCGTTGACCACCGAGAGCGCTTCGTCCGGTGGAAGCCACCAGGGATAGGGCTCGCGCCGCCAGAGGCTCAAGCGCTGGGGCAAGAACGCCTTCGGCGCGAGGTGCGCTGGCGCATCCAGGATCATCTGCGTGTGCCACGGTCGAAACCCGTGTGCCGAGAGGAAGCGCAGCTCTTGGACGCGGCGGGGGAGCTCGCTGATGGGATCGAAGTACACGCGGACGGGCGTGCCCGTGGAACCGCTCGACTTGCGCTCGAGCAAGAGCGACCGATCGACCTTGGGCCAGAGCAGGCTCTCGGTCTCGTCCTTCACGTGGCGCTTTTCTAGAAATGGGATCTCGGCGAAGGCTCTGGGGTCGGCCAGGCGCCGCGCGTCGAAACCCGCCTTCTGGAACTTCTCGCGGTAGTGCGGAACGTTCGCGAAGGCGTGCAAGAGGATCTTGGCGCGCTCGCGCTCCACCAGTCGGTCGAGCAGTGGGCGCGGAAGGCGCGGATTCCCGAGTACGCGCGGTAGCACCGCGGCAGCGCCACGAGCGTAGGCACGAGCGAGCTCGGGGGCGGAGCGGGCGTGCGGGTCGGGTCCGAGCTCGGCGCGACTCATGTCGATCACTCAGTAAAACGACCGCGGTCCGTCCAGGGCTCCAAAGCTCGACTTCCGGGCCTGGGTGAGCCGGCGCACTACCAACATGTGGGACTAGGTGCTGCGTGGTAGGAGCGCTGGCCGGGCTCGACGTCGGTGAGCACCGCGCCGTCTGCCAGCAGAAATGCCTGGAGCACGAAGCCGAGCCTGTCGGGATCCTACGCTGGTGACTCGGCCTGCTTGACGGCGCCACGATTACGCCGTGCCCCCCGCGTGCGAGGGCCCCGAGGCCGACCCCGGAAAACACGCGCAGCCTGTCGGGCCTGTAGGGCGGGTCGCAAGACGAACAGATCGAAGCCCTGGCGCAACTTCGGCAGCTGTTTGATATACGGCCCGAGGTCGTGCGTGATGGTTTGGATCTTGCGCTTGGACTCGCGGGCCACCGTTTCGATGAGCTCGCCGTCGAAGTCGACCAGCGTGACGTGCCGGTACCCGAGCCAGTGCAAGCACAAGCTCGTCAGGTCGTCGTCACCGACGCAGAGCACCCGCTCGTCCGGGCGAACGAGCGAAGTGATACGCGCCAGGCGGCGCTGCATCGACGGCGCGTCGACGTGGTAGGCACCGTGCTCCGGCTTGTCGGGCGTGCGCAGGGGCATGCAGCGCCGAACCACGCGCCGGATCGCATCGACTTTTGCGGTCATCGTCAGCGCCCTTCGTAGCCTTGGCTCGCGATGCGGGCAACGCCCGCGTAGCGTATGGCGCCGTGGTAGGCTGCCGTTCCCGTTGGCGGCGTCCGGCCCCCCCGAAAGAGTCGTGGAAAATCCCGAAAGCTCGGGGGCACGACCCGCGCTCGCGAATCGCGTCGTGTACGTGTTCGCCGCGTATGCGCTGCTGCTCGTGGCAGCCCAAGCGCTGGTCCGCGTGCGGGCCTGGGACATGCGTGGCTTCGACGCCAACCTCATCGACTACACCTGGCAGGTCGAGCTGCCCTGGCGGGCCACTCGCGGCGAGTGGAGCGGGCGCGACTTCCACTTCCCGATGGGTCCGCTCTGGCAGGTGTTCGCCCTCAGCGGGGCGGCGTTCGGTGGCTTCTCCGCACCGGCTGTCATCGCCGGCATGCAGGCCGCGACCCAGCTCGGCGGACTCGGCATCGCGCTCTGGCTCGGGCGAGAGCTCCGCGGGATGGCCAAGGTCGCCGTCGTCGTGGCGATCACGGCGGTTGCCTACGGCGCCGGGATCTCGACGCTGCGACCGCTCTTGTCGGTGGTGCACCTCTGGCTCTACGCGCGCGACGTTTCGCGCGGCGACGCACGGAGGTCGAGTGCGCTGGCGGCTTCCGCAGCGGCAACGCTGCTCATGCTCTTTTCGTTCGACCGGCTGCTCTTCGCCAGCCTGAGCGTCTTCGGCATGGCGAGCTTCGAATGGCTCGCGCGCCGGCGCGCTGGACTCCCGACGCGTGTGGCCCTCGACCGCTTCGCTCGCTACGCCTTGGCGCAAGCGGGCTGGATCGCCCTGCTGGCGCTCCTGGCCAGGCTCGCCGGTGCGAGCCCCGTCGACTACTTCGTCGGCCAGCGACGCCTCACGCAATCCTACGCGGTGAACATGGCCACGAGCGGGGAAGGCTCGCCCATCGCCGGGGCAGCCGCGTTCGCGCTGGGCGCCGTCGTGATCGCCTGCCTGCCGCTCCTCCGCCGACAGCAGCGCATCACCGGCGCGGTGCTGGTCGTCGGCGCTCTGCCGCTCCTCGGCTTCTCGGCGGTGCAGCCCAACCCCGGCCACGTCTTCATGGGCGCGCTTCCCGTGCTCGTCGTGCTGTGCCTCGGCGCCGCTCGCTCGGACCTGTGCGAGGTCGGCCCGCGCGCCGCGTCGGCGCTCCTGGCCTCGACCTTCGTCCTCGGCTGGTTCGGGACGTTCCGCGGAGATCTCTGGCTCTCACCCCGCGCATTGGTCGACGCGCGAGCGGTCCTGAGCGACCGCTTGAGACCCCAGAGCGACTTCGTCACCGATCTGGGGCGGGCTGCCGAATTCGTGCGCGGCATCAAAGCGCGCGAGCCGGATCTCCGGTGCGTGGGGCTCTCTCCCGCGCTCACGGCAGCCCATGCCCTGGCCGACGTCCCGGGCCCGACGTCGGCGCGCATCCGCTGGAACGCCGACCAGCGAGAGGAGCTCGGCCGTGACATCCGTGCCGCGGCCTGCCCCTACTTCCTCTACCAGATCGGCGGCTTCGATCGACCGGACCGCCCGAACTGGTTCATCGGCGAAGACCTGCTCGCCATCTCGGAGACGTATCGGCTCGCAGAGCGACTCGGCCCTGCCACCTACGTGCTCGAGCGCCGCGCGAACTCCGGAGAGTCCATCCGCGAGTCGCTCCCGGTTTCGACGCGTCCGCGGGAGCTCGTTCTCGGGGAAGAGCTCGTGCTACCCCTCGGGCGCTCGCTCGACGACGCCGACCTCCTCTTGTTCGAGTACTCGCTGGCCGTCCCGCGCTGGAGCACGCTCATCGGCGCTGCCCCTCGCCTCGAGTACCGCTTCGAGCACGGGGGAGAGCCGTTGAGCGGCTACCTCGAGTTCTCGGATCTATCGGTGAATCGCCCGACCAAGAGCCTCTTGGCGGTGAACCCCATCATCGCCGAGGCGCGCTTCATCGGTCTTCCCGGGCGGAAAGAACAACGCTCCGCGGACTCGATCCGAGTTCGGCTCGTGCCGCGCGGACGCTTCACGCCCCGGCGCGCGAGCTTCGCGCTCCTCGGGCTCACGCGCATCGCCCCCTCCGTACCGCTGCCGGCGCCGGAGCAAGCGAGCTGCGAGCTCGAACGCGATCTGCTCGACGACGCACTCCGTGGACGGGCCCTGCCGCGGAACGTCGCGCTCCGCCCGAAGCGCGAACGCATGCTCCTGCACCCGAACCCGCTGAGTGAGCAAGGAGCCGAGGTGTTCTTCCCCGTGAATCCTTGCGCCGATTCGTGCTTCTTCGCCGAAGCGGGCATCGATCTGCCTCCGGGCAGCGGGGACGGCGCGCGCTTCGACGTCAACGTGCTGGACGGCACCTTCCGCCCCCGCATCGCAGGGGTCGACGTGTTGCCGGGCGCGGGGCCAGCGCGCGTGGAGCTCTCGCTGGCGCGCTTCGCGGATCGAGAAATATTGCTGCGATTGGGCTCCCTGCCGCGCGACGATACCAGCTTCGACTACCTCTGGGTGCAGCGCCCGCGTGTCGCGCGTTGCTCGGCTCGCACGGGGCTGGCCGACGCCATGAAGAGCGGGAAGGCCGCCACCGAAGGCGCAGTCGATGCCCGCGGCGACGACATCTACGTCGGGGGCGGCAAGAGCCAGATCATCTACCCCTTCACCGTCATCGAGGGCAGCTGCCTCGACCTCGAGCTGGAAGTGCCGGGGCATGGCCCGGGCTTCGGCTTCGCCATCACGTTGCGCGCCGATCACCTCTTGCACACCCTCGTGCTCGGCGACGTCCTGCCGGGCGCGCATGAGGCCTTCCACCAAGTCTCGCTCCACGACTGGCACAAACGCGAGGTCCGCCTCGAGCTCTATTTCGAGCGGAAACCCGGCGAGACGTCGGATCTCAGAGTCGTGTCCCCGCGACTCGTGAGGTGTGCGCGATGAAACGCTGGCGGCGCCACCTCTCGTGGATCGTGCTCGCGTGCTTCGTGCTCCTGGTGTTCGTCAACGCGGTGGGCTGGTACGGACGAGTGGATGGGCGGCTGCTCGAAGCGCGTCACTGGGACTATGGCTGGGAGCTGCTCTTGCCGTGGGAAGCGAGCGAGGGTCGTTGGTCGGGGCGCGACTTCGTCTACCCCATCGGTCCGCTCTGGCAGCTTTGTGCATGGCTGCCGACCCTCGGCGGTTCGTTCACGGCTCCGCGCGCCATCGCGGGCCTCCACCTGATTTTCCCACTCCTGTCCCTGGGCGTCGCCGCGTGGGTCGCGAGGGTCTCGTTCGAGCGGGAGCCCGCCCGGGGTCTCGCCTTGCTCGTGCTCGCGCTCCTGGCACTCCACGACGACGTGCGCTCGCTTCGCGCGCTCCTGCCCCTGGCTGCCCTCGTCGTGTTCGTGCCGCGCCGCACGGTGCGGGACCGTGCGACTCGCAGCATGGCGGCAGCCGCGTTGGTGTCGGCGAGCGGCTGGCTGTCCCTCGACGCGGGCGTGCTCGGCACGCTGTCGGTGCTCCTGGCAGCTGCCGCGCTCCATACGTTCGGGCCGGAGCCCGGGCGCACCAAGCGACGCACGTTCGAGTTTCTGGCGGCGCTCGTCCTGTTCCAGCTCGCCTTTGCGGCGGTGGTGCAACTGAGCGGAGGCAGCGTCCGGAAGCTCGTGCGCGGCGCGTTCGAGATCACGAGCGCCTACGGCACTACCATGGCGATCAGCGCCGAGGGCTTCACCCCAGCCAAGATCGCCCTCTTCGTGCTGCTCGCACTCGCCATCCTCCCCTTCATCGCGCGCGGCCCGCGGCGCGATCCGGTGGCGCTGGCGTGGCTCGTCGGCACGTTGCCGTTTCTCGCGCGGGCGATCCTTCGGAGCGACGCCGAGCACGCGTACGCGGGCGTCTTGCCGCTCTCGGCGGTGCTCTTCCTCTCCGCCATCGAGTGGTGGCGAACTCGACCGGTGCTCGCCCCCTACGCAACCTTGCTCGGCCTGGTGTTCATGCTCGGTTGGTTCGGCGCTCACGGCGACCGCTCGAACGCCTGGGACGTGCGTGGGTTTTCGCGAGCCGCCTCCACGCTGCGCGGACACGCGGTCCAAGCGCCGATGCGGAGCGACTACGACCGCCTGCTCGCCTGGCTCCGCGAAGAGAAGGCACGCGGAGCGACTTGCATCGGTCTGCCTGCGAGCAAGGTGTTCTTGCACCCACTGGCCGGCGTGCACGGACCGACCGAGATGTCGCTCGGCTGGTCGGCGCCGCTCCAGCACGAAATGGCGGAAGCCGTACGCAGCGCTCGCTGTCCGATCTACGTGCAGGAGCTGGTCAGCTTCGACGAAGGCAGCTGGGGCTTCGGCGAATACCTGCTGGCACTCCACGAGCTCTACGAGCCCTACGAGCGCCTCGGCCCGGATCTGTGGGCCACGCGCCTGCGCGCCGAACCGAAACCTCCAGAACGCAGGCCGCTCCCGCTGAGCGAGAGCGCCAAGGGCAGACTCGCCGTGCCCGGTGAAGCGGGTCATCGCTTCTCGCGTCCGGTGCCCTGGAGTCACGCCCTCGAGATCGAATACCAGTTCTCCGTACCCTGGCACGGCCGGCTCCTCGGCGGCGTTCCGAGCCTGGAGGTCCAGTTCCATTCGGGAACGCAAGCGCTCGGGCCACCCATGGCGCTGCCCTACCCCACGCTCGGGCGGCACAAGACCGTGGTGCCCATCGACGCGGCAGTCGCCGAGGAGCGCTGGGTGAGCGCGCGCGCTCCGCATCAGGAGAAGAGCGCCGACCGCATGGTGCTCTCCGCCCGCGGCAACCGCGTCTCTCCCGAGCGCATCGAGTTTTCGCTCCTGTCGGTGACGGAGCTGGTTCCGTCTCTGCCCGAGCGACCGCGCACGCGGCCCTGCCGGCCCGAGGTCGACCTCGTTGCGGAGGCCGAATCTCGCGCGGCGTTCTTCCGAAGCGCGACACCGAGCTTCTCGCGCGACTCCATCGCGCTCCCGCCGAACCCCAAGAACGAGGCGGCCGCCGAGCTCTATCTGCCCATCGTGCCGTGCCTGGACAGCTGCCTCTACGCCGAGCTGGGCGTGGAAGCGGGAGAGAACCCGGCGCCCACGCTGCTGTCCCCGATCTCCACGGTCGACGGCGTCGACTTCGAGATCCACGCCATCGCCGGCTACGAGAAGCCACGCCTCGTGGCGTGGCACGCCGACCCAGGGATCTCGCCGAAGCCGGCCGAGCTCCCCCTGGGCACTTGGGTCGGTCAAGACCTCTTGCTGCGCTTCGCCACGACGCCGGGACGGACCGAGATCGGAGATCGCGCGCGCATTTGGCGACCCCGCATCGCGGCCTGTGGATCGCGAAAGAACCTGGTCGTCGCCCTGCACGATGGACGCTACGAGCGCGTCCGCGGCGACGTCGGCGTGCTCGGCGATACTCTGCGCATGGTCCCCGCGCCGCTCGGGGCGTCTCCTACCGATCTGCGCATCCCCGTGGAGATCAGCGCGGGAAGCTGCCTCGCAATGGACATCCGCAACGAAGACCCGAGCCACGGCGCGAGCCGCCTGGCCGTGGACGTGGGCGTGGTCGACGGCGAGATGGTGACGCGTCTCACGCGCCCCGAGCTCGCCGGTACCGACCCACCCGCGAGCTACAAGGAGGTCTCGTTGGAGCGCTTCTGGAACCGGAGCGTGGCGCTCCGCATTGCGTCCTGGTCTCTGGATGACGCGCCGCCGGGGATGGCCGTCATCGCCGCCATGCGCATCCACCGCTGTGGCGACGGAGCGCCCTGGCGCTTCGGAGGCTGAGCCGAGCCGTCACTCGTCTTTCGGTCGGTACACCCGGACGAGCTCGACGTGGCGTCGGTCCACTTCGCTCCAGCGCGTGAGCTTGCAGCGGAAGCACGCGACGGCAGCGGTGGGCAGGTCCTGTCGCACCAACGACAGATCGGACAGCAGGTCCTCGAGCCCGGGGTTGTGACCGACGACCAGCAGGTGATCGACGGCGTCGGGGGCGCGCGCGATCTCCGCGACGATGGCGTCGGGTTCGGCCAAGTAGAGATCGTGGCGCAAGCGGAGCTCGGGCTGCCATTGGCAGGCTTCGGCCACGGCCAAGGCGGTGGCCCGCGCGCGCAGTGCGGTCGAGCTCAAGATCAACTCGGGCACGAGGGCTTCGCGCACGAGCAACGCGGCCATTTGCGGCGCGCTGCGCTCGCCCCGGGTGTTCAGCGGTCGATCGTGATCCGAAACGCTGTCGTCATCCCAACTCGACTTGGCATGACGCATGAGGAGCAGGGTTTTCATTTTCTTCACGGCTTCTTCGCAGGCAGCCACTCGGCCTTGGTCGTCAGCGCGGTGCCGATCTCGACCCGAGTGACGTCGCCCTTCTCGCACACGATCTTCACCTTGGGCACGCCCGCGTCCGTCGACACGATGCTGTCGACCTTGGCGTTTTCGGTGTGGACCTGATCCACGCAGAACGCCAAGACCTTGAGGCCCGCGCCCAGTTTGCCGGCCCGGAGCGAAGCGAGGTCCACGACCACTTCGCTCTTGTCGGCCATGCGCTCCACCGTGGCCTTGCGCCCGTCGACCTTCTTCACGGTCCCGAGGTGATAGTCCTTGGCGGGCGCGCGGAGCGGCGCCCACACCACGACGCCCACGAGCTGATCGTTCGGCGGCAGCCAGCCGTCGGTGTCCACGGGCTTGAGGCCCTTGGCGTCGACCCAACCCGTCGCCTTCTCGAACAGCGCCGGGCCTTCGGCCGCGCCTGGATCTTCCGTCGTCACCAGCGACCACGCGCCCCCTTTGGCGAGCACCCAGACCTTCTGGGCGTGCTTCAGCGTGTCCTTGTCCGCAAGGTTGGCATTTTCGGCGGGCTTCTCGGCCTGGGCGCCCCACGCCCACGCGGGCGCCGGCTTGGCGAGCTTGCACTTCAGCCGCTCGCACTCGACGGCGACGGCGAGCTTCGCGCGAGAGGCTTCGATCTCGTCGGGGACCTTGTCCCAACCCGCGGCCTTCACGGCCTCGTCGATCTTCTTGGAGGCTTCACCGGGCTTCTTGCCAGCTACCGCTGTCTTCACGAGCTCCGCCACGTGGGCCTTGATGGCGTCGCGGACGACGCCGTTGGCGATGCCCCGCTCGCCCTCGCTGAGCTTGCCGGCCTTCTCGAGCTCGTCGAGCTTGGCGAAGGCCTCGGCCCACTTCTGCCCCTCGAGCATGGGCTTCAGCACGCCCAAGCTCTGCTCGACCAGGCCTTTCTTCAGCGCTGCCTCGGCCTTCTCCCAAGCCGGCTTCGAGAGCGCCGTCGTGGTGTCCGGGGCCGTCAAGAGTGAGCGCGCGGCCTCGACGTTGCCGGCCTTCACTTCTTCGGCGAGCTTCTGTTCGACGCACTTCAGCAGGGGTTCTTGCGTCTTTTCCAGGAGCGACTTCTTGAAGTGCGCGCGCGGCTTCGAGCGCACGGGATCCGCCACCAGCTTCAGGGCGCTGGCGCACTTGCCTTCGCCAGCCGCCGCTTCGGCCTTCTTCGCGACGCGGTCGGCCTTGGCCTCGTCGATCTGCTTCTGCAAGTCGCGCGCCTTCTGCGTGAGCTCGACGCCGGCGTAGAGCGTCGCCTCCTCGGCGCGATCGTCGGCGGTGGCGAAGTCGGCCTGCTTGATCAGGCCCCTAGCCTCGTCGATCAAGATCTGCGCGAGCTCTTCGCGGCCTTCGCCCGCCGCTTTGCTGTCCGGAAAGCGGGAGACCAAGCGCCGGTACACCTCGGCGGTCTTCACGCTACGCGCCTTGGCGAGGACGTTCTGCGCGCGCTCCTCGTCACGCTCCGCGCCCGCCGGTGTCTCCGCGTCTTTCTCCGGACCGCCGCAGCCCAGAGCGGACAGCGCCAGCGAAAGCCCTACGAAACATGCACCCCATCGCGACCTGGTCGGTTTCACGCGGCGGATGCTTCGCCGAGCGGCCGCTTTCGTCAAGACGCCTGGGCGGGACTCGTGAAAAGATGCGGGCGCCGGTTCTCCGCATGGCGACGTCGACCCAGCCCCCCCTTCCCGAAGGCTCCCAAGAGGTTCTCGACTGGGCTCGCAGGAAGCGCATGAAGTTCGAGCCCTGGCCCGACCAGAGCTGGTTTCAGGCTTGGGAACCCTTCGACACCATGGTGGCCGCCGAGGCCTGGTTCAATGCGGCGTCGTGGTCGCTGCCGCACGGCACCGCCACCATCGCCGAGCCCTGGCACGCGCCCATCGACAGCGAGCCCGTGGACCGAACGGTCCTCCTGTTCGTTTCCCACCCGGGCTTCGTGCGGCGCGCGGCCGCTCGTGGCGGCGAGCACTTCAACACGCGCGTCGCCTACCTCGAGAACCCTCCCATGCCCACGGTGAAGGTCGGCGACCCGAGCTGGGACGAGCACATGCTGACGTTGGCCGCGTCGCCCTCGGAGGCGGCCGCCGCGTTCCCGCGGAGCGCGCGGCAACTGCTCGCGTCCTGGCGCTTCAACGGCCATCTCGAGGTGCGCCCGGGCGGCATGGTGGTGCATTTCGCCGGAACCCGCCCGATCCCGGCCCACCTCGATCGCTTGGTGCACGCCGCGGCTCCCTTGGTCCAGGCCCTCGCTGGCCGCTGATGGCTCCACACGTTCTCCAAGCTGGCTCCATGATCTCGGTGCTACGGTGAAGGTCGTGGCTCAACGCATCCTGGTCGTCGAGGATGAGCCCGCCATCGCGGAATCGGTGGCGTATGCGCTCCGGCGCGACGGCTTCACCGTCGAGGTCGCCGGCACTTGCGAAGCCGCCAACCAGAAGGCCCCCGATTCGGACCTCATCGTGCTCGACCTGATGCTGCCCGACGGGAGCGGCTTCGATCTGATCGGCGCATGGCGCCGGGCAGCGAGCTCGGTGCCCATCATCGTGCTGTCGAGCCGCGACGGCGAAGCCGACCGCGTAGCGGCCCTCGAGACCGGCGCCGACGACTACGTGATGAAACCGTTCTCGCCGCGCGAGGTCGTGGCTCGCGTGCGCGCCGTGCTCCGGCGCGTCGGCGGACCACGCGCCGACGGCGCCTCCGCCGAAGCCGATTCCGGCGCGTTGCCCCTGGCGGTGGACGCCGCCACCCGCCGCGCCCACGTCGACGGCAAGCTGCTCGAGCTCACCCGCGTCGAATTCGATCTCTTGGCGAGCCTGCTCGAGAGCCCGGGCCGGGTCTACACCCGAGCTCAGATCATCGACAAGGTGTGGGGCGACGGCTTCGCCATCACCGACCGGACCATCGACTCCCACGTGAAGAGCCTGCGGAAGAAGGTCGCCGAAGCCGGCGGGGACCCCGGGCTCATCGAGACCGTGCGTGGCGTGGGCTATCGCGTGACGGACGAACCCCGCGCGCAGACCGAGCGGCCGTGATCCGCCTCGTCGTCGTCACGGCGGCCGCGGTCGGGCTGATCCTGTTCGCCGCCTTCGTCGTGTCGCGCCTGCTCGCGACCCGAACGCGCGGGCTGTCCATCCGCATGCAGGTCTTCCTCGCTCTCGGCCTGATCGTCGGCGCCTTCGCCTTCGGTCTCGGCGTCATGGTGATCGACCGCATCGAGGCCCGTGCGGTGCGCCTCGCGAACCAAGCCGCGCTCGACGAGAGCGCCGCCATCGCCGGCATCGTCGAAGGCGAGATGGATCGCGGAAACATGCGGGTCGACGAGATCGCGGCCCGGCTCGAGCTCGAACGCGAGCGGGGTGCCGGCCTGAGCTTCGAGCTCCTCGACGCCGAAGGTCGCATGCTGTTCCCACGGGGCAAGGCCAGCGAGCGCGGCACTCCCGGCACGGTCACCGTGGACTCGCCCATCGTGATCCGCGGCGCGCGCGTGGGGTCGGTGCGCGTGGTGAAACCGACGGTGGTGATGCGCCGCCTCCTGGAAGATTTCGCACCCACCGTGCTCGTGATCAGCTTGGTGCTCGGCGCAGCGGCTGCGCTGGCAGCCGCGCTGATTGGCCGCGCCATCGCCCGGCCCATCGAGAACCTGAGCCTGTTCGCCGAGCGCGTCAGCGCGGGCGAACGCATCGCGTCGCCCCAAGCCCCGGGCGCTCGCGAGGTGACGCGCCTGGCGCGCTCCATCGACTCCATGCGGCGACAGATCGAAGGCCGCCCCTTCGTCGAGACGTTCGCCGCCGATCTCTCCCACGAGCTCAAGAACCCAGTGGCCGCCATCCGCGCCAGCGCCGAAGTGCTCGAAGAGGGGGCCATCGACGAGCCGGAAGAAGCCCGTCGCTTCGTCGCCCGCATCCGCGAAGCCAGCCTCCGCATCGAACGCTTGCTCGGCGATCTCTTGAGCCTGGCTCGCATCGAAGCTCGCGGCGCCGAGGAGCTCGACGTGGTGGAGCTCGGCGCGGTCGCACGCGACGCGGTCGAAGCGCTCGGCGACGATCGCTCACGGGTCCGCCTCACGCTGGAGGGAGACACCCGCATCCGCGGCGACGAGAGCTGGCTCCTGCGCTGCGTGGCGAACCTCATCGACAATGCGTTGGTTCACTCCGCGGCCGAAGAGGCCATCGCCGTGAGCGTGCGTCGCGAGGACACCGACGTCGCACTCCTCGTCTCGAATCCCGGCAGCGTCTCGAAACACGTCCGAGAGCGCCTCTTCCGCCGCTTCGTGACCACGCGCCCGGACAAGGGCGGCACGGGACTCGGCCTCGCCATCGTTCGCGCCGTGGCCGAAGCCCACGGCGGCCGCGCCGAGCTCGCCCAAGCGGGCCCGCCCGACGTGGTCTTCCGAGTCACGATTCCTCCCGCACGCCGCCGGGCCACCGAGCAGCTCCGAGAAGCCGCGGACGAGGCCCGAGGCGCACTCGAGCGGCGCTCGAAGCCTCGCCACGACGTGCCCGACGCGGTGCGCGACGCGGTGCCCGAGCGGGGCGACCTCAGCGCAGTCGACGCAGACGAAGACGCCCCGCGTTCCGAAACCGATGCTTGACGCGACGGCAACCCGGCTCCGTTCGCCCCCGAGTTACCGGTAACCCCCGCGACGAATCCCCGGATCCCCGAGAGATCCTGCGCCGGCACGCCGGCTGCAATGCGCGTGGCCCGGAGGTTCTCGATGCGTCGCTCGCTCTCGCTCTCGCTCTCGCTCCTGCTCCCCAGCCTCGCCGCCGTGTCCGCTTGCAGCGCCGAAGTCTCCCCGTCGACGTCGACGGGCGAGTCGAGCGCCGCCCTGTGCGCGGTCGATCCGAACCGTGAGCTCTTGATCCTGGATCTCTCGGTGGTCGAAGACCCCGCACGCACCGCCTACCCCGGCGCTTGGAGCTTCGGGCACCTCTTCACGGAGCTCGCGGGCGAGCAAGACGTCCAGACCTTCATCCGAACCTGGCTCGACCACTTCGACCAGGACCAACTGATCAACGGCTTCGAGGTTCCGCGGCGCAGGATTCTTCCGCGAGCGCGTGGTCGGCGGCTGGGAGCGCGCGAGCAAGAAGCACGGCGTGGACGGGCTCGATCTCGCGCACCCGGCGTTCCGCTTGCTCGGCATCACGAACCGCATCGATCTGCGCGAGAGCTGCCAGGGCGAGGTGAAGCACGCCGGCGAAGGCCGCTTCTTGTTCGGCTTCATCGATCCGAGCTTCGAGGGGACGACCGGCGAAGAGACCCTGCGCGGCACCATGATCATCGAATATCAACTCCCCGCCGCGAGCTGCGCGCAGGTGAAGAAGTGGGCGCAGGCGTGGCACGCGCTCGGCCAAATCCCGCTCGGAACGCCCGAGTTCAACCAGAAGCTCGAGCTCATCACGCGGAGCTTCACCGACCGCCGCGGCGACATGCCCCCGGTCCTCGCCCAGGTGCGCACCAACGAGCTCATCGACGAGTTCCCCTGGCAGTGGCGCGAGTTCAAGATCGCGAACGATGGACTCCTCCGTCAGACCACGGTGCGGAACACGCCCGACACCGAGGTGAACCGCTCGCGCCTCCTCGCTCACTACGTGAACCACAACGAGGCGGACATCTTGGCCGGCCGCCACGAAGTCCCCCTGAGCTGGCACGGCTGGCCGCTGCGCGGCGCCTCCAGCGACGGCGAACCGGTCTCGACCTTCTTCAGCGCACCCGGCATCCACAACAACGACGCGCGCCACATGCTCTCGCTCTTCACCTGCGTCGGCTGTCACACGCAGGAGACCGGCACGGGCTTCTTCCAGGTCGGCCCGCGCCAGCGCGGGGTCCAGGCTTTCCCGTCTGGCTTCCTCACCGGCACCTCGATGCCCGATCCGGTCGACCCCAACGTGACCCGGACGTTCGCCGATCTGGATCGCCGCGCCAACGACCTGTGCGGCGTGCTCACCACGAGCTGCGAAACGCTGCTCGCCCAACCGAAGCTCGCGCGCCCGCACTGAAGGAACGTACGCGCCCAGCGACGTGGTTCGCGCTCCGCCGCCGCTCTCACGGACGCGTGGCAAAGAACGCCCGTCGCCCGGGCAAGAGCGGGACCTTGCCGTAGCTCTTGCTGGACACCGCCTGAAAGCCGGCGATCTCGAGATCTTCGAGCACGTGCGCTTCCTGCACCACCCGCTGCCGGTGCACCTCGCGCGTGCGTTCGAACGCCCCACCGTCTTGTCGTTGGCGAAACGTGGTGATGACTCGCTCGATGGTCTCGCCGCGATCGTGCGTCGCGCTGAGCACGGCGAAGTCTTCCTTGTCGACGAAGCGCTGGGTCTCGAACGAAACGCCGGGCTCTCTCACCAAGAGGTCGAAGGCGAAGAGCCCACCGGGCTCTAGCGCCCAAAACGCTCGCCGGAACAGTTTGGGCAGATAGGGCATGGGCCCGTCGGGATCGAAGTATGCGATGCCCTCGCCCACCGCGAACAGCGCCACGCACGGTCGAAACGCGGTCTCGTGGAGCGACCCATGCACGAGCTCCGCCTTGGGCGCGATCTTGCGCGCGATCTCCAGCATGGACGGCGACACGTCGACAGCGAGGACCTCGTACCCGGCATGCCCGAGCTCCGCCGAGAGGATCCCGCTTCCGGCGCCGAGATCGATCACGAGTCCCGAGCGAAGCTCGGCGCGAGCCAAGAGCTCGAGCAGCTCCGGCGCCACGTTCCGCGCCAGCGCTCCGAAACCCACGTGGTGCACGAACGCGAGATCGGGCCCATAGAGCCCCTGCAGGAACGGCCGCCCCAAAATGAGGCGACCGCCGGGGCCTATGACCAAGTCGCGGCCAAAGCCCCGGCCACGCCTGGCCTTCGGCTTCTTCCCCCTCACCGGATCACTGCTGGCAAACCGTCGCGCAGTTTTGCCCCGCGCACCCTTGAGCCGTCATCCACAGCCCGAAGGGCGTGTCGCCGGTCGGGCAGTCCTTGGTCAAGCACGTCTTGAGCTGGGCAGGATCGGTCATGCCCGCGCAGTTGGGCTTCTTGGTCGCCACGCAGGTGTTGAAGGAGTTGCACTCCGTGTTCTGCGCGCACGCCGTGAACTCGTTGCAGCAATGGCCCGTCACGCAGTCGGCGCACTGTTGCGACACACCCTGGAGCTGAAGCGGGCATGTTCCGCCACCGCCGCTTCCACCAGCGCCACTACCGCCCGTTCCAGCACCGCCCGCACCCGTACCACCCGCCGCGGTCCCGCCCGCGCCGGTGCCCCCTGCCCCGCTGCCGCCCACACCCGAGCCGCCACTGCCACTACCGCTCGTTCCGCCCGACGCGGCACCGCCTGTGCCATAGCCACCGCCCGCTCCGCCGCTGCCGCTCGAGCTGTCCGAAGACGAGCACGCCACGAGCGCGAGCCCGCCGATCCCCACAGTCAACGAAAGCAGAACCCCAACGCCCTTCATCTGACGACCTCCGAAGTGGGCACACGAGCGCCCCAGACGCGGATACCGAACTTGCCTCCGAGCGGCAACCACGCTCCGCCCGGACGTGGGCCGATGTTCAGGCACGCGCCCCGAGAAACCGCAAAAACCGCGGGAGAACCGGCCCCGTCACGGGTCAGAAGCTCGGATTCCATCAAACCTCCACACTTCACCCCCGAAACCCGCGCTTCTCTTTGCCACCTTCGAAGCTCGAAGCTGCCCGGAGCCTCTCCGGGCGCCCCACGGAGCAATAAAGAACGTGTCTCAGAACGAACGAATCCGGGTCCCTCGTCACGTGGCCATCATCATGGACGGTAACGGCCGCTGGGCGCGCGAGCGCGGCCTCGAGCGCGTCGAAGGTCACGCCGAAGGCGCCCGCGCCGTGCGCGACGCCGTCGAGACCGCCGCCCGCATCGGTGTCGAGTACCTCACGCTCTACGCCTTCAGCGTCGCGAACTGGGCCCGCCCCCGCGGTGAAGTCGAAGCGCTCATGCGCCTCCTGGTCGACTTCGCCAAGAAGGAACGCTCGGAGCTCCGCTCGCTCGGCATCCGCGTCAACGTGATCGGCGCCCTCGAAGACCTGCCGACCACCACCCGACACGCCGT
Organism: Polyangiaceae bacterium; assembly: GCA_046351435.1. GTDB lineage: Bacteria > Myxococcota_A > Polyangia > Polyangiales > Polyangiaceae > JADJKB01. Next base: position 165,966 of record JAXLYN010000009.1, on the reverse strand, counting down.
CGAAGATCTCATGCGCTACACCGCCGACGGCGGCAAGATGACCCTCACGCTCGCCCTCTCGTACGGCGGCCGCCAGGACATCGTCGAAGCCGCCCGCGCCCTCGCCGTCCGCGCCCGCGCCGGCCTCGTCCTCCCCGAAGAGATCGACGAAAGCTTCTTCCACCGCGAGATGACCACGCGCTCTCTCCCCGACGTGGACCTCTTGATCCGCACCGGCGGCGAGAGCCGCCTCTCGGACTTCCTCCTCTACGAAGCTGCCTACGCCGAGCTCGTCTTCCTCCCCATCATGTGGCCCGACTTCCGCCCCGCCACCCTGCTCGAAGCGATCGAAAGCTTCTCGGGCAAAGAGCGGCGCTTCGGAAGGACGTCCGAGCAGGTCAAGAAGGGCGAAGCCGCCGCGTTCGATCCGCTGGATCCGGCTGAATAGGCGAGCGCGGGCGAGCGCCTCGTCTCGCTGCGCAATGTGACGGTGGTAGCGGCTGCAACGACCTGGCGTTCCGCTGCGAACGCCGAGCGTCAAGTCGTCAGTCGGAACGGCGCAACAGACGCGGGCGAGTGCCGTAGACAGTGTGTTCGCCCGCGGGCGCGGAGACATGTTTCGCAGGAGGGCGGATTCGTACTCAACCACGAGCGGGACGGAGACCGCTATCTCGAATCGATCGGCACGAAGCAGGCGAATGAGCTCGAAGGACCAGCGGCCGGGGGACCGTCGAGTCATGCGGCGACGGCGGCTGGCTAGGGGCCGCCGCAGACGACGATGGCTTGCTTGAAGACCGATGAACCAGCGTCGACGCAGGCGAAGCGCACGGCCTGTAGCGCGGCCGCGATGCACTCGGGCGCTTTGGTGGTCGTCGTGAAGCTGGTCGCGCAGCCAAGGCCGTCGAAGTGGACCAGAGTGCCGCCGCAATACGCTTGATTGGGGCAGCTCGCGGTGACAATTGCGAGCGTCACGGCAGCGTCCGCTGGGGATGCGTCATCGTCGCAAACGATGTCCCGGTCGGCGCAGGACGCAGCGTCGAGCTCGTGGGGAGCCTGGGGGTCGAACGCATCGGCCGAGGCATCGGGGATGATCAGCCGACCTCCAACGCCGCCCGAACCGGAATCCTCCGCTTCGCCAGCAGCGTCCGCCGGCGCGCCAGCGTTTCCGAGTTCACTCGACGCGGAGGATTGGCTGCAAGCCGCGGCACCGGCGATGCCATGCAGTTCGAGCACGACAAGAACGAGCACCTTGCGCAGGTGATCGATCTGTTGCGAGAGCATGGCCATAGGGCACCGGCTGAATGACGAACATTGTACCTCTAATTAGAGTGGTCAGAGTAGTCGCCCCGGGGAACGGCCCGCTCTGCAAGCGTTCCGGAGCCCGCACGCGCCCGTCACGTGGGAACCCGCAGCAAAGCAGCGATGCGTGGTGGAGACAGAGAATGGCGTCGCCCGGCTCCCACGGCCCCCACGCCTTCCAAGACGCTCCGCAGCTCGCGGGTCGGCTACTTCAGCACGTACAGTCCGAACGTGAACCCTGCAGAGTACCCTTTGGAGAACCCGCAGAGCGATGCGAGGTCCGGGTGCTCGCAGGTGCCGCCGGCGTACTTGAAGGCACCTGCGTTCGTGAACGTCGTCCCCGCCGGGATCGTGCAAGCTTTCCCGTTCATCGACGGCGAGTCGTTGAGCTCGACGGCGTGGTGGAAGACGACTCGCGCCGCCTCCGGACTCGGCGCGTCTGGGCAGTCCGTGGAGAACGCCGCGCCCTTCTGCCAGACGACCTCGGCGGGCCAGATCAGGACGAGTTGGTTGCCCTCGAAGAATTGACCGTCCGACCAGGAGCCCACCCCGGTCAGCAAGAAGCGCGTGCCCGTCGGAGCGGCATCGGTGGGCACTACGTCCTGCCCGCTGTCGAGGAACGCCTTCACCGGGTTGTACCGGCGCGCCGGAGTGCCATGCTGCGTGCGTGGTGATCGCGCGCTTCGCTGTGCTCGCTGCCGCCTGCGGGAGCCTCGCATGCTCCGGTGGTGACTCTTCGAGCGGACGGACCGAGCCCGGAGGCCTGCCGCACCTCGACGTTCACGGGCACACCGGGACTACCAACGCCGAACCGCAGCATGCCGTCTACATCTCGGATCTCGGCAGTGCGGTCCACGACCTGCCGGCGAAGCTCGAGGCGCTCGCGTTCTTCGAGCCTCAGGTGGGAGAGGGTAGCGTCACCGTGGCGCCCGAAACCGACATCGGCTGGAGCGTCAGGTCGGCCGCACCGCGGCCCGAGGGTTGGAACGCCTTCGGGCTTCGCGCCACTGGGGAATTCGACACGAAATCTGCGCAGGCGACGGGGTGGCAGGACTCGTCCGGCACGTTCCGCCAGCGCTTCTACGTGGGAAGCGCCCCATACGTGCTGGGGCTATGCGTCATGCCCGACGAGGGGAAGGGCGCGACGATCAGCATCGCGTTCAGCGAACAGGTCGCGCTCTTCGACTTCCCGGGCACTGCCACGCTCATGCTCGATGGCGCGCCTGCCACTGGCTGTTTCACCTACGGCGTCAGCGAGTGCCTGCCGGAAAAGATCACGCACTTCGCATCCGCCGTAGTCTTCCGCGCCAGCCCGGGCTCGACCCCCGACGGCCCGTTCGCGGTCGAGCTCCGCTTCCCGGCTTCGACCCCAGGCGCAGCGCGGAGCTTCGCCCAAGCCGCAGCGCTCGCGGACTTCGCCGGGAGCGGCGCGACGATCGAAAGCGGACAGGTCGTGCTGACGCTCGACGCCGCAAGCTTCGTGCCGAGCAGCGATGGGAGCTGCTGGCTCTCGCCGCTCGCCACCGCGTCGTGAGCACGGTCAGGCGGTGGCTTGTCCCCTGGGGGTCGTTCCCAAACGAGAGACACGACCCATCGTCCGCGCACTCACTTGTTGAAGCGGAAGTTCACCAGATCGTAGTCCTGCATCACGTAGCCCTTCATCTCGAGACGCTGCTTGCCGGCGCGTTTGGCCTGCGTCTCGCCGCCCGCTGCGATGAAGTCGTCCCAGCCGATGATCTCGGCGCGAATGAAGCCCTTCTGGATGTCGGTGTGGATCGCGCCCGCCGCGTCATAGGCGGTCGCGCCGGCCGCGATGAGCCATGCGCGGTTCTCTTTTCCCCCGACGGTGAGGAAGCTGATGGCGCCCGCCTCGCGCACGGCGCGCACGAAGACCTCGTCGATCGCGTCGGCGCTCGCGACTTCGATGACCGGGCGGCCCGTCGCGAAGTTGAGCGCGCCAATCGCCTCCTTCTCCGGGGGCTCGAGCGGTGCCGTGTAGACGAGCTGCTCGGCTTCGAGGTGCTTCTGGAGCTTGCCGAGCGCCTCCTTCTCGGCGGCCGACGTCGAGCGCCCCAGACGCGACTCGATGAGCTCGAGATCTTTGAAGATCAGCTCGAGCGATTGGCCCTCGGCAACGACGGCCGCGTCGCTCGTGAGCAACTCGGTGTCGCCCACGAGATCGACCTGCGCGTAGGTCTTCTTGTCCGCCTCGACGAGCTTGTGGGCCTGATCGAGGCGCGGGTCCTTGATGGGTCGCTTCCCGAGCGGGACGTCCGGCAGGGCAATGATGCAGATCTTCACGGCTCACGTCCGTAGGCGCGATCGCGTACCGCCGCAACGGCCACGCCCATGGAGCGCTTCTGCAGCGATGCATGCAGCGCGAAAGTCGAGGGCTTCGTGGCCGCCGAGCCACCCCGGTCGCGGAAGCTTTGCGGCGGGGATGGCGCGGCAGTCTCCATGGCGGGAAGCCCGCACCCCGGGCGGCCGTAACATCCGACCATGAAGGCGATTTGGCTGTCCTTGGTCTGCCTTGCGGTCGTGGCGTGCGGCGGGGACGATTCGGGTGGGGGCGGCGGCGCGGGCACCGGAGGCACCAGCGCGGGCACCGGAGGCAGCAGCGGCAGCAGCGGCGGCACGGGCGGCGCGTCAGGGTCGGTGAGCGGCGGCACGGGCGGCGCGTCAGGATCGGCGAGCGGCGGGGCTGCGGGGTCCAGTGCAGGTTCGGGCGGCGGGTCCAATTGCACTGCAACCACGAACCAGTACGCGAACGTGGACTGCAAGGCGGCTTGCGAGCACTTCACCGCGTGGGGCAAGACCGGCGCCTGCGCGAACCCGTACGCAGGTGACCCGCAGTGCGAGCTCGCATGCAACACCGTGAAGGACAGCATGCCGTACGTGAACGCGCTGTACGGGTGCGCCGGCGACAACGCCGACTGCGCAGCGTGGAAGGCGTGCCTCGCGCTGATCTGCGGTTGAGGCAGTTCGACTTCGCCGAGCTGCAGCGAAGAAGCCAGCACGGAACGGTCGTCTCGCCAGCTCGCCGCGAGAAGAGCCACTGGTAATGCCCAAATCGCCAACAAAGGGTGGGCGCTCGGAGTCGACACCTCTCCGATTCCCGGGGCGTCGCGAGTGGAAGCGTTCGACGACAGGGGTCTGGCACCGAGGGCCGCGGTCGGCCGGATTCTCAGCGCTCGAAACTACCGTCGGACTTGCGCACGGCCGTTCGAGGCGGACTCCAGGAACGGCGCGATGTGACGCCAGGCTTCGGCTGGATTTGCCTGCAGCAAGAGGTGTGGGCCGTCTACTTCGACGACCCGCGCAGCCGGCTTGAGCGCACGAATCGCTTCCGCGCTGGGAAATCGGATCAAGCGATCTTGCTTGGCGTGCAGCCAAAGCAATGGCTGCGAAAGGCGCTCCAGTTCGACACGCGCATCGACGCGAACCGCGTTTTGGATACGACTCGAAACCAGCCGCGCCGGAACTCGGTCGAGAGCCTGTCGCACTGCCCGCGCAAGTCCACGGTCGCCTCCGGTCAGAAGGAGCGCGAGCACGAGAGTCGGCGGCCGCCGTGTTGGAACGAATCTGGAAAGACCCGCGAACCATCGGGAGAGCGGGGGCTCGACGAATGTCGCGCAAAGGACGACCGCGACGATGCGCGGGCAGCGGTTGGCAACCATGAGCGCGATGGGACCAGAGAACGATTCTGCAACCAACGCGACGGGCTCTGGGGGCAACTGTTCCTGCACCCATTCGGCCAATTCCGCATAGTCGCGAGCCCGATCGGTCGGGAGCGCTAGAGCTCGAACCGGAAACGTCGCCGGCGCGACGGCCGTGAATCGCTCGAACAGTTCGCCGGTTCCATCGAGTCCCGGCAGGAGGATCGACGCTGGAGGGGTCACCACTGCTCCGCCCAACGCGCATTCTACCGAAAACCCGAGCGCGCTGGCTGTCACGAGCCGTGCAACAGCCTGCTCCCGGACTGCGCGGATGGCTGGCCCACCGGCACTTTCCCGGCCTTCGGGAAGTGCGCGCCATTCGCCTCCTCCGCGTCGGTGTTCTCGTTCACCCCGTGAGCGGGTCGCAGGGTTCGCCGGGGGCCACCAGCGCGCGGCGCCTCGACAGTGCGTCCCCCACAGCGCGCGTCAGTCGAGCTTGCAGCCTCCGAAGGCCTGGTACGAGCTCGGGCAGTCCTGGGCGTGTGCCGGGCCGTGCGTGCGGAGGAATGGCAGGATCTCTTCTTGCCAAGTCAGCGTCTGCGAGTCCATCTCGTAGGTGTTGGCGTACCAGGTCAGGTAGCGCGCCTTCATGGGCGGTCGGGCGAAGTCGAACGTGTGGGTGCAGGCGTACGTGCTTGGGTCCCACTCGTCGCACATGGGGGCGCTGTAACCGTCTTCCACCGCGCCGAACAGTTCGGCCATGGTGAAGTGCTGGCCCTTGCCGCCCACGAACGACTGCCACTGCGCTTCCACGTGCCAAGGCATCACGTCGCGATAGTCGGCGAACACGGACTCGTGCTTGGCGTTCAGCCCTACGAAGATGCGATCGGCTTGCGTCACGTCGGCGGGCCAGATGTCGGGGCCACCGACGGCGCACGCGTTGACCTGACACGCGGCCATCAGCTCGACCAACAGCGAGTCGTCGCCCGACATGTCGTTGGCACCGACGCGCACCGCCGAGTGAGGGAACGCTTGTCGCGTCGCTGGGATCAGACGCAGGAACTGCTCGAGCAGAGCGTGGTTGCCGAAGCCATCGAGCCCGTCGGGTACCTGCATGGACGTCTCTGCACCGGTGATGGTCTCGAACGCGGGGTGGCCGTCGTAGCGCTCACCGTACGCCTTCACGACCCGGATGATCTGATCCATCGTCTCTTTCTGCCAGGTGCGCGAGGTCATGCCCCCCAGCTCGCCGAACCCGGTCGGTGTGACGCCGTAGTCGTCGACGACGTATTGAGGAAAGACGTCCGTGACCGCAGCAAAGCCGCCGAAGACCTGGGGCGAGAACGAGAGATTCAAGTGCTTCCCGTAGGCGGCGAGCTGGTCGAGCACGATGTCCAGGGAGGCGAAACCCGCGCCATAGTCACCTTTCGTGTCGCCTTCCAGGGCCTTCCAATACACGGCCACCTGCACGCCAGTGATGTTCGGCTCGTCCTTGATGGTGTCGATGAAGTCGAGGAGCTTCTGACGGACGCCGGGGTGGTCCAGTCGGTAGGTCGAGTAGGTGTCGTCGTACTTGATGTCGGGCCACACGTAGTTGCCGCCGTGCAGCTTGATGCCGCCGGAGCTCGACGCACTTCCTCCGCCTCCGGTGCCTCCCGTCACGGGCTCTCCGATCCCCCCGGCCACTCCACCCCCGCCAGAGCCCGGCACACCGCCCGAGCTCGGTGCGGCGTGAGTGCTCGCGTCGGTCGGGTCACTCCCGCAGCCAGCGAGCCCGAAGCAGAGCCATGAACCGACGACGCCCCGCGTGATTCGTTTGAGCATGCCCCTGCAGTAGCAAGCGCCGTTCCGCCGAGAATGACCGGGTTTCTGCGGCGAGTGCGGCCCTCGCCGCCGCGCTTCTCGTTCCGGCCGTGCGGCGCGAAGAACCGCGGACCAGCAGCGCCTGACGGTCGGGCGGCGGTCGGCGGCACCAGGGCGACCCGCGGAGAAATGCTCTAGCCTGGGCGCGCGCCCGAGCGCGGGCCAGCGCACCGGAGGACGGATGATCTACAGAGAAGCGGCCGTCATGGCGATCCTCACCTTCACGTTGCTGCCCGTGACGCGAGCACTCGCCGACGCAGTGCCGCCTGCCCCGTCGAATTGCCCGCCCGGGACACGAGGGATGACGAACCACGTGTTCCAAGGCTGCGCGCCGGCGAACTGCAACACCGACGCCACCTGCGCGAGCGGGGAGACTTGCACCGCGTACCCGATGTGTGCGCGGCGCTGGACTTCGGACTCGTCACGAGGCGCTTCGTATTCGGCCGTAGCGGACGGGCCGTGCAAAGAGGGCAAGTGCAAAGAGGGATTCACTTGCGAGACCAAGCCGGTGTGCGTCCCCAAGGACTGGACGCCCGCGTCCGCTCCCACGCCCCCGACACCCTCTGCGAAGTCGCTGCCCACGACGACGAAACCCAACTCGTGCGGGTGCCGCACGCCCGGCGGTGACGACGCGCCCTGGGGCGCAGCGGCTCTCGGGGTCGCTCTCGGCGCGTTCGCCGGGCGGAGACGAGCCTCCGCCGGCACGAGGTCGTGACGAACGGCGGGCTCGACTCACGCAGCGCCGCATGCGCGCGTTGCGCTGGGCGCGGGTACGTGGCGCGCCGCCGCGTGAATCGGGTCGGTCTTCGGCGGCTCCGCGGCACCGAAGCGAAGTGTGCCATCGGCGCGGTAGCGGAGCTTGATCAGGCCGCGCTTCAAGCCGCGCCGCGCGCGGGTGCGAAGCGGGTCGAGGGCGGGGATGGCGCCCAGGGCTGCGCGCACCACCTCGGCGCCCAGGCGCCAGGTCGGTGGCAGGTCGATCTCCGGGTGCAGGCGTCGAAGCCCGAGCAACGCGCGCACGTGGTCGAAGTGCCGACGCGCCCAGGCTCGGCGCTCGCGCGGCGAGACTCGCGCCGGGTCGAAGCCCGGGTGGTCTGCGTAGAGCTCCTCTTGCAGGAGCTTCACTTCGTGGTGCGTGAGCAGGTCCGTGTCCACCACGCACTTGTCGAACAGCTTGAGGTCGTCGAAGCCGTGGGGCACGACGCGCAAGCTCTTGTGCTCGTGGAGCTTCTCCGCGAAGTAGGTCTTGGGCAAGGGCGCCAGCATGGTGATTTGGATGTGCTCGGGGGCGAGCTTCTCCAGCATGCGTCGCGTCTCGTTCACGGTGTCCCGAGTTTCGTCGAGACCGCCCACCATGGTGTAAGCCCAGGTCTTGATGCCCGCCTGTTTGGCCCAGGCAAACGCCTGCTCGCACTCGGAAATGGTGGTGCGCTTGTTCATGGTCCGGTCGAGCAGGATCTGCGAGCCCGACTCCATCCCGAAGCGCAGCTGCTCGCAGCCGGCCTCGGCCATGATGGCCAAGAGCTTCCGGTCCACCGTGTCCACGCGGCTGTTGCACGACCAGCCGAGAGCGAGGCGGCGGTCGATCATCTTCTGACACAGGTCGGTGACCCAGCGCGAATCGAAGGTGAAGGTGTCGTCGCAGAACCAGATGCCGTCGATGCCGTGGCGCTGCTTCAGCCATTCGAGCTCAGCGACCACGTTCTCGGTCGAACGAATGCGGACCTTCTTGCCGTGGATGTGATCGAGGACGGGCTGGCAGTAGCTGCAGTCCCAGGGGCAACCCCGGGAAGTGATCATGGTGAGCACGCGGCGACCGAACAGATAGGAGTGCCCCATCGCAGCGATGTAGGCCTCGACTGCGTCGTAACGTGTGCGATCGGGAAAGCTCAGGCTGTCGAGATCCGCGACCCGCGGCACTTCGGGATCGAAGCGGAGCTCGCCGCCCAAGGTGTGGGCCACGCCGGGCAGGGAGGTGGTCCGCCCGTGCTCGATGTGGTCGAGCAGGCTCGGGAAGGAGAGATCCCCATCCCCTACCACTGCGGCGTCCACCCACTCCTGACTGGCGACGTCGAGGGGGTAGAGCGTCGCGTGTGGGCCACCCATGACCACCCTCGCGCCGAAACGACGCTTCACCTCGCGGGCCAGACGCAGCGACTGCGGATAGGTGACGCTCATGGTCGTGAAGCCCACTACGTCGGGTGCGAAACGCTCCAGCAGAGGCCAGAGGTGAGCTGGCGAGCGCGTGAAGCCCGTGTCCATCACGCGCACGCGGTGACCCGCACGCTCGGCCGCCTCCGCCACGTACAAGAGCCCCAGCGACATCTCTGCGTCCCGCGAGAGGATCGGATTCACGAGAGCGACGGCCAGGGCCATGAGCTGGTTTCGAGATGTTCGCAGCGCTTCGCGGAACGGACAAGCGGATTGGCCGCCTGTGCGACGGAGAGCGGTACGGAGCTACGGACAGCACCAGAAGTCGGTGGCGTTACCGATGTAGATGTTCACGCAGCCGGCTGGCGGCGCGTACGGCGCGCCGTTGGAGCATGCCTGGAAGTGAGGCGGCGTGCCGACGCACTGGGAGTCTTGGCTCGGTTCGGCTTTGCAGTTGCCGCCGGCCGCACCTGCCGAACCACCGCTCCCTGCGCCAGCACCACCACCGCTCGAGAGACCCGCCGAACCGCCGCTGGCCGTGCCCGCGCTGCCTCCGCTCGACGAGCCTCCGCTCGACGAGCCTCCGCTCGAGGCTCCGCCCGTGTTGGCTCCGCCGGTGTGGGCTCCGCCGCTACTCGCCGTCGCTCCCGTGCCACCGCCCCTGCGCCCGAATCGGATGAGCTCTCGCCGCCGCAGGCGCACATCAGAATGCCGACCGAGCCCAAAAGCAGGAAGCGATGCTGCATGTGGCGATTCTACCTCGTCCGGGCGTTTTGCCAGTGCGAGCAGCTCTCACTGTCGAGGATCGCGTCGCCGAGGCCCAGAGCGGGGGCCTCACCCGTCCGTGGTCTGGCTGATGAAGACTCGCCCAGCGCGACTGACCATCCGGGGTCGGGTCGACGGGATGGCCAGACTCAGGTAAGCGGCGCCGTCCCGCAGCGTGAGACCCCGCGCCACGAGCTCCTCCAACACCCGCTCCACTTCTGGTTCCGGAGCGTCGAGCGCTTCCGCGAGGGCGCCGGGGGCTCGACCGCGCTCGGCACACGCCGCGTAGACGCGACCTGCCAGCCCCTCGAGCGTGTGCACGGCGCGCTCCGCGGGGCGTCGCGCGTCTTCGATGCGCACGAAACCGGGGAAGGTCCAGAAAAGGAGCGTGGGGCGCTCCGCTGCTTGCCACGCTGCGGACCAGTCCTCGAGCGCGCGCTGCGTCGTCACGTATGCGTCGTCCGGGAGGGCCTCGACGAACTCGTGCTCGAACACGAACGCAACTTCTTCGAGCGCCACGCAGGGCGGGTAGACGTAGGTGTACGCCGGGTCGGGACGAAGCACCGTGGCGGGAAACCGACTGCGCTCCACGAACAGCGGGCTGAAGCGCATGAGCTTGAGGCGACCCCACGTTTGGGGAGGTTGCAGGTGGTGCAGCAGGGGCAAGAGCTCGGCGAGGCTCGCGTAGTCCGCGCCGGTCTCTCCAGGGAACCCCCACAGCAGATTCCACATGACCTCGATGCCCAGAGCCCGAGCCCAGCGCATGGTGTTCACGTTTTGGATCGCCGTCGAACCCTTGCGCATCAACTGCAAGACGTGCGAGCTGAGCGATTCGATTCCGGGCTGCAGCCCGACGACGCCGGCCTGCCGGAGCAGCTCGAGTTGCGCGCGCGTGAGGTTGGCCTTCACTTCCAGAAACAGGGGCGGGGTGCTGGCGCGCGCTGCCAGCGCCGGGAACAGCGTGCGGAAGTAGCGGTAGTCGACGATGTTGTCCGCGGCCACGAGATGTATTCCCGGGTGCCGTTGGCACAACTCGTCGATCTCGGCGAGAATTCGTTCCGGGCTCTTGGAGCGATAGCCTGCGTCGTGCAGGTTCAGACCGCAGAACGTGCACAGGTGCTTCTGGCCCCACCAACACCCTCGCGACGTCTCGTAGGGGATCGGAACGCTGACCCCCTCCGCCGAAAGACCGAGACGACCGGCGCGCTCGAAGTACTCGCCGTAGTCGGGCGTCGGCAGATCGTCTAGCGACGCGCGGGGCGGCCGCAGCTGGAGCTTCGTGACCTCGCCGCCGTGTCGCCGAACGACGACTCCGGGCACCGAAGCGGGGTCGCGGCGTTCGCGCAGCGCGTCCAAGAGTTCCACCAGCGTGACCTCTCCTTCGCCGATCACCGCTGCGTCGATGCACGAGAAGGCGCGCGTGAACTCGAGTCCCATTTCGACTTCGAAGCCCGCGCCGCCGAACACGGTCGTGAGGTCGGGATAGCGCCGCTTGAGCGCCGTGGCCAACGCGAGCGATGCGTTGTTCTGCTGGAAGGTCGAGGTGAAGCCGACCACGGCGAAGTCACCCCACGGCACCTGCTCGAGCAGGCCATCCAGATATCGCGGAACGATTTCGTTCTTGATCTCCAGAAGCCGCGCTCGCGCCATGGGGATCGGCTCGGCGTCGGCGGCTCCGCGCGCGCGATCGAGGCGGTCGAGGTACTCGTCGTCGGCTGGAGGCGCGTCGCCGTGAGCAGCCCGCGCAAACAGCCACTCACCCAGAAGGTGTCCGCGCGCGAGCCCGATCGCCTGATACTCGGCGGTCCCGATTTCTCGCACGAGCTCCAGGTCCAGGTGGAGCGTGCGCGCCGGAAAGCCAGCCGCTCGAACCACGGACGCGAGCAGAGCGATCTGGATGCAGGGCGCGTGGGCCGGCCCAAACGGCATGGTCACGAGCGCGACGGGAAAGTCGGCCCGCGGACGGAGCGAGGTGAGCGTCGCGCCCATGGCGTGCGCGCAGTCGCGTCCGCTCAGAACTTACGCGAGGCGCCGGCCAACTTGTACATGTTGAGGCCGGGCTGGGGGACCGGTGGCTCTTTGGGACCCGCTCCGCCAGAGATTTCGTCCAGCTGTTGGTCACTGAGAGCTTGGGTCGCGAGATGCAACTCTTCCTTCGTGTAGTCGTACCCGCCCGCTGCCGCCTTCGCGCGGAAGTCGTCCAGGTCCATCTCGTCGGTCAGCCCGAGCTGTTGTCGGAACGCCGTCTCGCCAGCCACCTTCGCCAAGAACTCCTGCACCGTCAAACGAGCCATCTAGCCCTCCACAGTCGATTGAACCCCGACGCTCGACCCTACCTCGATGACGCTCTCGACGCTCGTCATTCGTGGAGCTCGCTGAAGCTCGCTGAAGCTCGCCAGTCGGTCACGGAGGGTGCGTGAGTTGACTTCCGTCAACTTTCGCGCGGGAGATCCACCGGTAGGCGCACGGCTCACGGTTTCGGGCGCGCCAAGATCTCGACGTACCGATCCACGTACTTCGCCAGATAGACGCAGGCATCGTCCACGGCGATGTCGGAGACTCCGCTGCCCGATACCACGTCGGCGATGGCGAACCATTCGAGCTCTTTCCCCTCGCCGCCGCTCGGCGGGAGCACGAGGAGAGTGTGGCGCGTTCCGTACGCTTCGCCATTGAACACGAAAAATTGGTGATCGTCCCAAGCGAAGAAGTGGAACGGCGTCGCGCCCCAGCGGCTGATCTTCTCGGCTGGGCCTGCGCTCTTCTTGACGCGGAACAAGCCCGACGAGGCCTGGAACACCAGATGCTCCGACTCGATGGCGATGCGCTGCGGATATGGCTGCTTCACCGACAACTCGCGCAGGCTGCCATCGGCACGCGAGATCCCGAGGATGCGACGGTTGGTTGCGTCGCCCAGGAAGAAATCGTCCTTGTCGATGGCGATGTCGCCGTAGTCACAGTCCTTCCCCGAGCCGCTCCGCGGCCAGCTGGCCCGCACCCTGGGCTCACCGCCGGCGCTCGACACGCTGACGAGCTCGTCCTTCTTTTCGGCGACGTTGCAGCGCACGACCCACAGCGCTTGCTCTGCCAGGGCGACGGGGCCCTTCACGTCGGCGAGCAGCGTCGTGGCTTCGCCGCCCGAGAGCGAGATTTTGCGCAGCTCCTTGCCGTGTACGAAATACGCCGCCCGTTCGTCCACCCGCAGGCTTCCCGGGCGGCTTGGGCTTTTGGAGGCACCGACGATGGCGCCATTCCGGCCGTCGCGAGGCAGGCGCTTCAGCGTCGCACGCGCGTTCAGCTGATCGAAGGCGAGCAGGTACGCATTGCCCGCGTCCACGGCGAGCCCGGCGAACTGGCCGGCTTGCGCACCGATCGAGGTGAGCTTCCCCTTCTCCACTCCCTTGCGGGGGATCGCCGCCACGGCCCGGCGCGCGCTGGGGTTCGGTGCGGACGCGCTGGGCGGCAGCGTGGCGCTCGGCGCGGCGCTCGGCGTCACCGTCGCGGGGGTCGTCTGGCTCTCGCGAGGTGCTTCGCGGCGCGGGCATCCCGCGAGCACGAGGAGCAGCGTCACGACGAATGCTCGGCGCATCGGACGAAGCGCAGGCTACTCCCAAGGTCGCAGCTCGACAATTCGCCTCCGACCGCCGGCGCTCGGGTAGTCTCCTGCCCGACGCAGGTCCGAGCCATGAAGGTCGCCAAGCTCCCTGCCTCTCGCGTGTCGAAGTCTCCGGAGCCGGTTCGCACGTGACCGCATCGCGCCTCAACTCGTTCGCGACCTCGGTCCTCACCGCGGCGCTCGCCGCGTCAGCAGGTTGCGGCTCGAGCAAGCCCGCCGAATACGTGGGCAACCCGCGCGACATGAACGATGCCTGCAGCCGTGCGGCGACGGTGTGCCCCTCCGGCGACGACTGGGTGGCCTGCCGGGACGACCAGTTCGAGTGCTACCGCCTGGGGCTCTGGTACGAGGACGGCATCAAAGTCCAGAAGGACCCGGCGCGAGCGCGGCTCATTTTCGAGAAGATGTGCGACCGCTTCGAGCTGGGGTCGTGCAAGAAGCTGTGCGAGGGCGGCGATACGAAGCGCTGCGTCGACCTGGCGCTGCTCGGTATCGCCGGCGCGGGCGGCCGCCCGTTCCCGCCCAGCTATGATCCGCGCGATCGCGCCACTTTCGCGGGCGCGTGTCGTGCAGGAGACGCCGTGGCCTGCGCCATGCTCGAGCTCCGCTACACGCCGGGGCGTCAGCGGGTCGTCCAACGCGCGAACGACTGCTTCGGAGACCACGCGCGCTGCTTCGCGCTGGCTTGCGACGAGTCCGATCCCCTCGCCTGCGCGCTGCTCTGCCATGTCGGCGAAACCCTGGCCTGCGGGAAGCTCGCCGAGCTCGCCGAGATCGGAAGCGGCTTCCAGAGGCCGGTACCCGAGCTGGCCTCGCGAATCTCGGACACCCCGCCCAGCGAAGGCGCCTACCTGTTCGAAGCACGCGAGCAGCCCGCCAGCGCCATCCCGCGGAAGCCCAAGCCTCCCCAACGCCACGTCGGCGAAGGCCTCTTCAGCGGCTGGAAGACCGTGGAGAACGTCGAAGGCGGCGCGTTCGGCTTCACTCCGCTCTTCACTCGAGCGATCGGCCGCAGGCATCACGCGACCGATCTCTCGGGCCTCGCGGGTTTCTTCAGCGAGGTCTACCTGCGGAGCTGGTATCCGAGCCACGACAAGTATCTGCGCTTCGCTCTGGCGGCTGACATCGGCGGCGGCACCGCGGGTCTCGACGGCCGAGTCTCCCACGATGCCATGGCCGGTTTCCGCTTTCCGTTGGCCTCCACGCGCGACAATCCCTACGCGAGCGGCGCGCTCTATCAATCGATGACCGACCAAGACAGAAGCGCACTCGACCAAGCGATCTTCACCTACTCGCCCCACGCCCTGTTCGCCCGCGGAGGCTACGCCTCGCGCTACGCCGCCATCGGCTCGGTGCTGAGCTCCGCCATCGCCCTCCCCCACTTCGAGCTCGGCTACCATTTCGAAGGCGGCGAAGACCCCGTGCGCGCCTTCGAGCTTCGCGGCCACGCCGGCCTGCTTCTAGTCGGACGCTTCGACGTGGGAACCGACGAGCAACCCCTCGGCGGTGACGTCGCGTGGGGCGGCAGCGCAGTGCTCCACTCGAGCGCCCTCCACACCGAGCTTGGTGCCGAGCGCATCCAGGGGGCGGTGTTCGGCGCGCGCGAAGCCGTGCATCGCGTCGATGCACGATCGTGCCTTCGCATCGGCGGCTACCTGCTCTGCCTTCGAGAGCTGCTCGAGCACGGCGCTCCCGGCGGCGCCGAAGCCACGGCCTGGCAAGTCGGTGCGTTCATCGGCGTCGACGGCCTCGACTGATGGATGAGAAGCCGGCCGCGAGAGCATTCCGCCGCCGAACCGACGGTTCTAAGGTGTGATCAGCCGCTCGCCGAGGATCTGCGAGTTGCCGTCGGCGTCCTTGGCCACGAGCCGCAACACTTGGCAGGGCGCCGCGCTGCCCAGGGAGACGTTGCCGGAGAAGCCAGGCGCGGGGCAGCCCGCGTACATGGGGTACATCGCGCACACGTCGGGCCGAGCGACGTCGACGGGTAGTGTCGCGAAGGTCTGCCCGTCGAGCTGCACCTCGACGCTCGAGACCTCTGCGCCGTCGAGCGCCCAGCCCGAGACCTTCAGGTTGCTTCCTGACGCGAGCTTCACGTCGCCAGCAGGCTCGTCGAGGCTGCCGAAGGGCGCTCGCTTCTTCAGAACGCCGTCGAGCTCGGCCTTCACGGTGCCGAAGGCCCCGAGCGCGAGGTACGACAGGCCGCGAACTGTCCCTCCGGCGGGAAGCCCGAAGCTCATCTCGGCCCTCACGTTGTGGAAGTAGGGCGCGCTGGGCGGTGCGCCACGCCAGCCCTGGAACTTCTTCACTCCCTGGTCCATGGCGAGCCCGACTCCATAGGTCTTGCTCGAGTCTTGCCAGCTGACCCACGGCGCGGGTGAGCTGAAGTTGCCGTACAAGAAGCCGTCGTTGCCGGGCGTCGAAAGCGTGATGGTCGTGCCTGCGGAGTCGAGCAAAGTCGGCAGGTCCGGCCCCGCCTTGCCGTTCGAGACGTACAGCGTCGGGAACTCTTGGACGGTCGATGGGTGACTGATGCTCTCCTTGCTCCGCACTTCGGTCTCGACCTCGACCACGTGCTCGGACAGAAAGCGGAAGCGGCTCTGATACTCGACCTGAACCGGAACGCCGACCGCGCCGCAAGCGCTCTGCTTGCAATCCTGCGCCTCCCAGTCGGGGTTCCACTGCAAGGGTTGGATGACCACCTCGAGGGCATCACCGACCTTGCCTTGCGAGATCACCTTGGCGCCGTGGTTGCACTCGTCACCTCCTTGCACCGGATTCCAGCCCAAGAACGTGATGGAGTTGCCGCAGCTCGCGCTCGACGACTGGCAGGAGGCGTTCCAAGCGCACGGCTGTCGCGATCGTGTGGGATCGTAGATGGCGATCTGCAGTTCGCGTCCGGTGTCGTTGGCGTCGATGACGTTCGAGCCGGGGTTGGCGCTCAGGCCGAAGAACACCACGGTACCGCCCCAGTCGAGGCGCGCCCCGATTCGGGTGTAGTCCGTGGGGCTCTTCAAGAACACGTCGGTGTGCCCTCCGGAACTCTTGGTCTCGATGCCCCCAAACCCTGCGCTCGGTAGCCGCATCGACCAAGCATCGGCTTTCGGGGCCAGCGCGACGTTGGGGCAGGCGTCGCTCGTGAGCACGTCGGCGCCCGCGTCGTCGCCTCCGGAACCACCGGAACCCGAGCTGCCGCCGCCCGCGCCCGAGCTGCCGCTGCCCGAGCCCGAGCTGCCGCTGGCTCCGGCTCCACTTCCGCCGGCACCGGCGACGCCACCGCTCGCACCCGAGCTGCCCCCGCTCGAGCTGCTGGCATCCGCCGGGTTGGACTCCGACACGTCGGAACAACTGGCAGCGAGCAAGAGCACCGAGACGGCGTAGCCGAGCTTCACGTGACGCAGCGTACGCCGGCGCTGCCAGCTTGCGAGGACTTTTCGAGACGAGCAACACACGCGAGCTCGGCGCTCCGAGCTCTGGCGTCGAGCGCCCAGCCAGAGGCGCTCAGGCGGCTTCCCCACGCGAGCCGCATGCGCGCCTGCGCCGCATCGCTGCTGCGAGCCCGAGCGCGACCAGCCACGCCGCTCCCGAGCTCTGCTCTCGCGCAGGCACCCGGCACCCGCAGCCGCCGTCGTCGCCGCTGCTGTCGCTCTTCTTGCCGCCAGTGGAGCTGCCGCCCGTCGAGGCGCCGCCCGCATCGCTGCCACCGGAGCTGCTACCGCCGCTGCCGCCAGTGCCGCCGGTGCCGCCAGTCCCAGCGTCCGTCCCACCGTCCTGGGCGACGCAGGCGTTGCCCTGGCAGACGTAGCCCGTCGCGCAGTCGCTGGGCGTCGAACACTGTTGCTGGCAGGCGCCACCGACACACTTGTATGGCGCGCAGGATTGCGTCTGTCCGTTGGCGAGCTTGAGCGTCGTCGCGTCCAGGCAGGTGGCAGCACCGGTCGTGCACTGGCCGGTGGTGGTGTTGCATGTCGCGCCCTGACTGCAATCCGTGTCGCCCGCGCAGCTCGTCTTGCAGGTCCCGGCGACGGAATCACAGCCGTACGGGGCGCAGTTGCTGGTCGCCGGCAGCGTGCAGCTGCCAGTGCCATCGCAGGTGCCGGCGGGCTGCGAGACGTCGCCGGTGCACTTCGCCGCCTGACAGGTCGTCGCGCTGCCCGGGAAGGCGCAAGCGTTGGGGTTCGTGCCGTCACACTGGCCCTTGCACGCGCCCGTTCCCGTACAGTCGATCCGCGGCGCGCGCGGGGCGCCGGTTACCACCTTGCACGTGCCGACGCTGCCGATTTCTGCGCACGCAGAGCACTGGCCGTTGCACGGCGAATCGCAGCACACACCGTCCACGCAGAAGCTCGAGGTGCACTGATTCGTGGCCGAGCAGCCCTTCCCGTTGGTCAGCTTCGGCACGCAGAAGCCGCCGGAGCAGTAGTGATCGCTCACGCACTGTTGGTCCTGCGTGCACGGGCTCGTGCAAGAGCCGGCCTGGCACACGTAGGGCGAACACTCGGCGTTCTGCTGATCGACGCACGTGCCCGTGCCGTCGCAGATCTTCCCGCTCACCGCAGTACCGTTACACGTGGTCGGCCCGCACGACGTCGCGAAGGCGGCGACGGCGCAGACGCCGTCCGTACCGGAGCACGACGCCTGCTCGCCGCACGGATCGCTGGACTTGACGCACAGACCGCCGGGATTCGAGCCCTTCTTCGCGGCTTCGCACACTCCGCTGGCGGTGCCATTCTCCTTGTTGGCCGCTTTGCAGGCCTGGCACTTGCCCTGACAAGCCGTCGCGCAACACACACCGTCGGAGCAGAAGAGCCCCGTTTGACACTCGGCTTGCGCGCCGCAGTCTTCGCCTTGTGCCTTCTTGGGGGCACAGTTGCCGGCATTGCAGAAGTAGCCCGCGGAGCAGTCCGTAGGCGCGGAACACGTGGTGCCGCAGCCCGCGGCCGTACCATTGCACTGGTACCCGTTGCAGCTCGACTGCGGGTCGCCGCCCTTGGGGATCAACGAGCAGGTGCCCGCCGGCGAATTGCAGCGGTCGCAGGGCCCGCCGTTGCACGCGCCGTCGCAACAGAAGCCGTCGACGCAGAAGTTCGACTGACAAACGTGACAGCCCGGCGCCGCGCAGTCGGCCGCCGGATTGCAGGCCTGGCCGTTCGCGCGCCAAGGCAGGCACGTGCCGGCTGCGTTGCAGTAGCTGCCGGCTGGGCAGTTGGTGTCGTTGCTGCAACCACCCGGGCAAGCACCGCTGGTTCCGTTGCAGAGCGCACCTCCCGGACAACCGACGTCGGGCGCGCTGTTCGCAGGCTTCACCGTGCACTGGCCGTTGGCGACCGCGCCGAGGGCCACCGAACAGACTTCGCAGGGCCCCGGACAGGCCGAAGTGCAGCACACACCATCGACGCAGAAGTAGTTCGCGTCGCACTGGTCGAGCGCGCCGCAGGTCTGGCCGGCGAGCCCCTTGACCCGAAACACGTAGGCCGAGCCGTGGCTCGAGTGCGCATCGAAGTCGTCATCCGGCGCGCCCAGGACCGCGGTGTCGCCGCTGATTGCGACTGCGCTCCCGAAGTGGTCCAAGTTCAAGCCGTCGCTCGCGACGAGCGTCGCACGCTCCGCCCAAGCTACGCCGCTGCGAATGTAGACGTAGGCCGCGCCCGGGGCTGCGCCGCCCGGACCGCGGGCACTGGCCCCTACCAGTACACCCTCCGAGACGACGGCCAGGGAGTCGCCGAACCGCTCGTTGATCTTGCCGTCACTGTCTGCGAGCTTCTGCTGTTGACTCCACGTGGCACCGCTGCGAACGAACACGTAGGCCGCGCCGGTGGTGGTCATCGCGCCGGACGCGAGCGGTGCCCCGACCGCAGCCGTGTTTCCCAGCACGCCCACGGAGTCTCCGAATTGGTGGTTCGCCGCGCCATCGGCGGCGGTGAGCTTCTGTTGCTGGGTCCAGGTGACTCCGCTGCGCGAAAAGACGTAGGCCGCACCACGGTCGGCATTACCCGACACGTCGGCAAGAGGTGCCCCGGCGACGGCCGTTCCGCCGTCGATGCCCACCGAGACCCCGAGCTGATCGCCGGCGACGCCGTCGCTGGCCGTGAGCTTTTGTTGCTGGCTCCAGGTCGTGCCGCTGCGCGTGAACACGTACGCCGAGCCTCGGGCCGCCGCGCCGCCGGGATCGCTCTGGGGTGCGCCGATGATGGCGTCGTTGCCCGCGGCGGCCACTGCGGCGCCGAAAGCGTCACCTGCGACGCCATCGCTGGCGGTCAGCTTCTGCTGCTGGCTCCAGGTGGTGCCACTGCGCGCGAATGAGTAGACCGCACCTTGATCGGCGTTTGCCCCGACCGTGGCCGAGCCCGCGCCGAGCAGCGCCCAATCGGGTCCCAGCGCCACGCCGGTACCGAGCTGGTCGGTCGCAGCGCCGTCGCTCGCCACCAAGCGCGCCTGGCGGGTCCAGGTCACGCCGCTGCGTGCGAAGACGTAGCCCGCCCCCTGCGTCGCGTTGTTGCCGATGTCCTCGGTCGGCGCACCGAGCAGCGCCGTGTCCCCCAGCACGGCCACGGAGGTGCCGGCGCCCTCGGCGTCGTCGCAAGCCGTGAGCAGGACGCCATTGTCCCACTTCGCTGCGCTGCGAGTGAAGACCGCCACGACACCTTGTGCCACGACGTCGTAGTCGGCGCCGACCGCACCGACCAGCGCGACGTCGCCTTTCACCGAAACCGCCCCGCCGAACTGATCGAGGTCACCGGGGAGCTTGCCGGAGACGAAGGGGACGCTCAAAGAGCTTTGAAGAGACCAGGTCACCCCCGAGCGCACGAAGACGTAAGCGTTGCCCTGATCCGCGAACGCACCGTCACGTCTCGGCGCACCCACCAGCGCGGTGTTCACGTCGACCGAGACCGAGCTCCCTGCCCGATCTCCCGCTGCCCCGACAGCCAGCTTCTGCTGCTGGCTCCACGTGGTGCCGCTGCGCAGAAAGACGTAGGCGGCGCCCTGGTCCACGTTCGCGCCCACGTTGGCGAACGGCGCCCCGGCCACGGCGGTGTTGCCCTGGATGGACACCGACCACCCGAACTGATCTGCGTTGGCTCCGTCGCTGGCCGTGAGCTTCGTCTGCTGCGTCCAGGTCACGCCGCTGCGCGTGTAGACGTAGGCAGCGCCGGCGGTCGTGGTCACGCCGGGGCCCCCGTAGGCGCCGATGACCGCAGTCGTTCCCGAGATGGAGGAGCTGCCCCCGAAGTAGTCGGTGGTGGTGCCGTCGCTGGCCGTGAGCTTGGCCTGCTGGGACCACACCGCGCCGCTGCGCTCGAACACGTAGGCCGCGCCCTGAGCCACGTTGGCTCCGACGGTCTTGCTGTAGGCCCCCGCCACCAAAGTCGTCCCCGTCACGGCGACCGACCAACCGAAGTAGTCGTTCTGCGCGGCATCGCTCGGCGTGAGCTTCTGCTGCTGGCTCCAGGTCGTGCCGGTGCGGGTGAACACGTACACGCCGCCTTGGTTCGTGAGGGCTCCGTCGTCCTGGTGTGCGCCAACCACCGCGGTGTCCCCGGAGAGCGACACCGACTGACCGAAGCGATCGTCCGCGGCCGCGTCCGACGCGACCAGGAAACCCTCGAGCTGCCAGCCGCTCGGGTACTGGCGGAACACGTAGGCCGAACCCTGGGCGCTGGCCGTCACGTAGTCGGACTCCGCGCCGACCAAGGCGGTCGTCCCGTCGACCGCCACCGACTTGCCGAAGTACTCGAGCAGGCCGCCGTAGCCGGTCGTAGAGGTCAGTAGCTTGGCCTCCTGAGACACCACCAGGGGATCGACCTGGATGGGATACACCGCGCCCTCGACGCCGAAACGCAGCGCGATGCGATCGGGAGCTGCCTCGAAACGTGCGGGCAACATGCGCCCGGTGGCGTCGTGGACGTAGAGGTCTTGCATGCGCAAGCTGGGCGCTCCGAGACCGCTCCCGGCCAAGACGACGGTTTTCCCATCCGTCGACGCCACGGCCGTGCGGCCCTCGACGTTCATCTCGATGGAGAGCTCGGCGGCCCCGCCGGCGCAGGGCGACGCGTGGAGAGTGAAACCCTGTTCGAGCCCCAGCGGGCCGTTCGCGTACCACTCGTCGACGCTGGCCTTGCCCGCCGTTCGCGCGAGCTCGACGCGGTTCGCCGCACCCGCGATCCGCGGCGCCCCCGCACCGAACCCCGCCCACTCTTCGCCGCAGCGGACACCGGTGGGGCCCAGCGAGAGCTGGAACGAACCATCGGCAGCGGAGATGCGGACGCCACCGGCACCGAGCTCGGTCCAGAAACCGTGCTCGGGATTGCGTGCGCTCGGCTTGTCCGAGGCGTCGCGCACTGCGAAGCGATGATCCGGAGAGCTCGCACCCTCGGCTTGACGGGAGGCTACGTACGCTGCCCGGACCCCCGCGGTGTCGACCTCCGCCGGCGCGGGCTCGACCAGCGCGCCGCTGGCCGGCAGCGCAGGAAGCGCGACGGAGTCCGTCGTACTCTCCGCGCTCCGACTCTCGCCGCAGCCCGCGAGAACCTGAGTCAGCAGCCCCAAGCACACGACCTCCCAGCGCCCGAGCCTAGTCATGGTCTCCCAAGGTACCAGGCGACGGCGCGCGGCGAAACAGGACTGCGGAAAGCCGCGGACTTCCGAGTTAGGCCGTCGCTGGCGAGACGCACAGGTGGTCGCGCTCTCGAGCCCGCCTGCCAGAAACGAGCTACTCGAGACGGAAGAGCAGAGCCTGACGGCTACACCTTCGCGCTAGCCTCGCTGGATGAAACGTGCGCCCGCTCTCCTTGCCGCGCTCTGGCTGACCGCGTGCAACACCCGCGGGAACGCCACGGAGCCGTCCCCCGATGCGGCTCGGCCGGCGCCCGAGCCGGACCCCATCACCCACCCATGTGTGGTCAGCGCGGCGCAGTACTCCATCGCCATCGAGAAGGGGAGCGACGCCTGCACCGCCGACTCGGACTGCGGCTGCTACCCAGGGGGGATCGGGAAGAGCGGTTGTGGCGGCGTACTGAACGCGGAAAGCGTCGCCAAGCTCGAGGAGATCGCCAAGCGCTTCCGCGAGATGAAGTGCGAGCTCACCACGCAGTGCGCTGCCTGGGCGTGCGCGCCCCGCTGCGACGCGGGCCATTGCAGGCGCTAGCGCGGCGCCAGGCCTTCGTCACTGCGGGCTGAACCCCGATCCGACCCGAGCCCGAGCCCCAAGGCGCCGGCGACGGCGTAGAGTGCGGCACCGACATAGAACGTCGTTGCGAAGCCGTGGTGGATCGCGACCACCG
Organism: Polyangiaceae bacterium; assembly: GCA_046351435.1. Classification (GTDB taxonomy): domain Bacteria; phylum Myxococcota_A; class Polyangia; order Polyangiales; family Polyangiaceae; genus JADJKB01. The sequence goes on along the minus strand of JAXLYN010000009.1, from coordinate 143,359 downwards.
TCGCGAGCGCCGTGCCGAGCACCGACGTGCCGCCGTTGACACCCCACGCCCAAGGAACGACGGCAGGGTCGCGACGAGCGAGGATGCGCATTCCGAGCGGCAGCATCATGCCCATGACGAGGCCGAAGCTCGCGACCAGCGCGCACGACAGCGCCATGCGGACGGGCAGTGACGACGTAATCAAGTCGCGCACGACTCCCGCGGAGAAGGCGCCAACCAGGCTCGCCAGGAGCACCACCGCGGCAGCTGCTGCCGCAGCGCCGACACCGGGCCGGGCAGCGACCCGCTCGGACAGCCGCGCACCAGCGGCCGTGCCAATCAGGATGGCGAACAGCACCACGACCAGCGCGTAGGAGGGATGTCCGAGCAGCAGCGAGAGCCGCTGCATCAGCGCCACTTCGATCACCATGAATGCCACGCCGATGCTCGCGAAGTACAGAAGCGCGAAGAGACGCCGCTTGCGTGCGGGCCCGCTCTCGGTACGGAGGGCGTTCCTGCGGTGGGCCACCAACGGCAAGAACACGAACGCCACGGTCATCACTACCAGCACGAGCGAGAGCGCACCGAGGAGCCACATCGCGGGATTGGTGACCCGGCGGGTCGCGAGGGTCGCCTTCAGGAGCTCGCCTGGCTTGACGAAGTAGAAGAAGAACATGCGGTCGTCGGTGGGAGGAGATACGTCGTGGGGCGCGGCACGGACCTTGGCGCCGAAGGCCCCGTCCTCCACCATCTCCCGGAGCTCGGGGGCTGCGTCGATGGTTCGAGACAGCACCGTTCGATGGCCCAAGCGCGTGCACCAGACGTCGAGACGGCCGAGCTCGTCGTCGGTGAACGGCGTCTTCTTGACCAGGAGAGTCGCAAAGTGGTCGTGGGTCGCCAGGTAGAGGTGGCGCCGCGTCTGCCCGGGAGGAACACCTCGTTGCTCCAGGCGCCGGCGGCGAGGATCGTCAGGCGCTGGGTCTCGGGCCCCGACAGGAACGTCCACCAACGGGTCAGCGAGAGGACGCCGTCATCGGTCAGGTGCGCGTAGTAGTCGTCGAATGCCTCCAGCGTGTAGAGCGTGTTCTCCGTCAGGGCGAACGCTCCGGAAGCCGTCGCAGCCCACGTGTCCACCAGCGACACCTGTATCACCTGGAAGCGAAGGTCGCTCCGCCGCACGAAGCTCCGGCCCTCCTCGACCACGACGGAGACCCTCGGGTCCCGATACAGCCCGCCCGATTCCACCTCGAAGCGATCGCGCATGATGTCGGTGGCGATCAGCGGGTTGACGTCTACCGCGGTGACACGCTGCACGCCGGAAGCCAGCGCTCGCGCCACGTCGATGCCTCCGCCGGGACCGATGATCAGCGCCGCGTGGGCGCCGCCGGGGTGCACCAAGTAGCCGAGCGCGGTGATGTCGGTCATCCACTTCTCCGACGTGGCCTCGCGTGCGTGGGCGATGGGCGTTCGGGCTGCGGAGTCGATCAGGATGTCGTGGCTACCGTCCGCGATCTTCTCGACGGTCACGTGTGAGAAGGTGTTCCATCGGTCGAACGCCACGCGCTCGGCGCGCAACGACTTGGTGCTGGGCGTGGCGAACAGACGAGTGGTCAGCGCGAGGACCAGCAGCAGCGCCACGCTCGCCATCGCTCCCACGCTGCGCCGTGAAGGTTCGAGCAGGAGCGCGGCCACGCACGCGGAGAGCGCGACCAGTACCACCAAGGGCGGCGCGCCGAACGCAGCCAGGAGCGGGCCGACGAGGAGCGCTCCCAAGGCGGCACCCGCCAGATCCCAAGCGTAGACGCGATGGACGTGGTCCCGAAAGTGGGTCACGGCCAGCGACACCAGGAGCCCAGCATGGAAGAACGGCAGGAACGCCACCAAACACAAGAGCACGAGCTGAAGGAACGTGGTCTGGCTGAGTTTGGGCGCCTCCAACGCGCCGACGTAGGCAGCGATGGGGTTCGCCAGCACGTAGACCAACGCGAGAACCGTCGAAGCGGCAAAGCGCCGCGCCGCGGACGACATGTCTCCGGCGACGCCATCGGCAGTGAAGCGCTCCGACGCGTAGACCCAAACGCCACTGGCGCCGAGACCCAAGAGGGCCATGGCGATCACCAAGAAGGCGAAGTGGTAGAACATCAAGGCCGAGAAGATCCGCGTCAACGCGATCTCGAGCCACAGGTTCGCGGCGCAAACCAGAGCGAGGGCGGCGAGAACTCGGAGCTTCGGCATCCAGGCGGGCTTCGGGGCACGGCGGAGGGAGAAAGCACGCGCGTCTCGTTGGGCGACGGGACAGCCCGGCGTGTCCCCGAGCTCGTCGGCGCTCGGCCCAGCGCCCGCGCTTCAACGTAGAGCGTCGATGGCTTGGGCGACGGCGAGGGTGCGACGTGCGTTGTCGACGTGGAGGTTCTCGATCATGCGACCGTCGACGGTGACCACGCCGCGGCGCTCGGCGGTGGCCTCTTCGAAGGCCGCGATCACCCGGCGCGCATGGTCGACGTCGGCGGCGCTCGGTGCCCACACCTCGTTGCAGATGTCGACCTGGCCCGGATGAATGAGGGTCTTGCCGTCGAAGCCCATCTCGAACCCCTGCACACACTCCGCTCGGAACCCATCCAGGTTCTTCACGTCGTTGTAGACGCCATCGAGAACCACGATGCCGGCTTCGCGGGCCGCGAGCACCGCCGTCGCCAGATGGTGCACGAGCGGATGACGCCCGGGTGCCCGCAGGTCGGTGCGCAGCTCGCGGGCCAGATCGTTGGTGCCCATGACGAAGGCGGCCACTCGAGGGTGGCGAGCGAGAGTGCGCACGTCGAAGATCGCCGTGGGCGTCTCCACCATGGCCCAGATCCGGAGGGACGCCGGCGCTCCAGCGGCGTCGAGTCGCTTCGACACTTCGTCGAGGTAGGCGGCCGACCCGACTTTCGGGATCACGACCGCGGCAGCACCCGTGGCCTTGGCCGCGGCGGCAATGTCGTCCGCGCCCCACGGCGTGTCGAGCCCATTGCAGCGAATCGTGAGCTCGCGAGACCCGTAGGCTCCGGAGCTCGCGGCGGCCACCGCGTTGCTGCGCGCGCTCGGCTTCGCATCGGGCGAAACGGCGTCTTCGAGGTCGAAGATGATGGCGTCGGCCGGCAGCGTCTTGGCTTTCTCCAGCGCGCGCTCGTTGGCGGCCGGCATGTAGAGGACCGAGCGGCGAGGGCGGAAGTCGGTGGTCATGGCGCTCCTCGGAATCCGTAGGCGGCGGCCAGCGCCGGATCGCGAGCGGCCAGCTGCCGCGCCAGGTCCACCACGACTTTGCACTGCTTCACCGACGCGTCGTCTTCCATCTTCCCGTCGAGCATGATCGCCCCGGTGCCGTCGCCCATGGCGGCGATCACGCGCTCGGCTTGGCGCACGTCCTCGGGGCGGGGAGAAAACACCCGCTTCGCGATGGCGACCTGCGACGGGTGGAGACTCCACGCTCCGACGCAGCCGAGCAGGTAGGCGTTGCGGAACTGATCTTCGCACGCCACCGTGTCCTTGATGTCACCGAAGGGACCGTAATACGCGAAGATCCCGTTGCTCACGCAGGCGTCGACCATGCGCGCCATGGTGTAGTGCCAGAGGTCTTGCTGGAAACTCTGGCGGGGCGCAGCGTACGCTGGCACCCCGTCGGAGCCGACGGGCGGGTCCGCGCGCACGACGTAGTCGGGGTGACCGCCGCCTACGCGGGTGGTCTTCATGCGGCGGTTCGCAGCGAGGTCGGCCGGACCGAGGGAGAGGCCCTGCATCCGCGGCGACGCCGCGCAGATCTCCTCGATGCTGGCAACGCCCCGCGCGGTCTCGAGAATCGCGTGGATCAAGATCGGGCGAGTGAGCCCGGCACGGGCCTCCAGCTGAGCGAGGAGCCGGTCGGCGTAGTGGATGTCTTCTGGGCCCTCGACCTTGGGGATCATCAGCACGTCGAGCTTGTGACCGATCTCGGTGACCAGGGTCGTGATGTCGTCGAGCACCCATGGCGAGTCGAGACTGTTCACGCGCGTCCACAATTGCGTCGCGCCGAAGTCGAGCTCTTTGCCCAGCTTCACGAGTCCAGCGCGGGCGGCCTCTTTGTCGGCCATCGGGATGGCGTCTTCGAGGTTTCCACAGGCGACATCGATGGTCGGGAGCAGCTCGGGGAGCTTGTTCACCAGCTTCTCGTTGTGAGGCGGGAAGAAGTGGATCACTCGGCTCGGACGAAACGGGATCTCGCGGACCGGCTCGGGGGCTCCGACAGCGAGGGGCTTGAAGAAGTCGCGGGCGCTACGCATGGCGGGACAAGGTTAGGCACAGGCCGCGAGCTAGTCGACCCCGCGCGCGACTCGACTGCGCGACAAGGTTGCCGGCTCGGGCCTCTGCCCGCCCACTCGGCGGAGGAGCGCGCCGCAAACGATGCACGAGGGCCCGGCACCCCGGCGCGATCGAGAGGGTGAGCGACTCGGCGGGTGCTCCCGCCCGAGGGCGATCCGCCAGGGGGAGCTAGCGCGGAGGCGGCTCGAAGTAGGCCCCGAGTCCGCCATCGCAGAAGACGGCGATGTGAACCGTGTCCGTGCTCCACGAGGTCTCACTGGAGTCGCGCTTGGTCGGTCCGCCCGCGCGCTCGGCGATCCACTCGGCGATGGTCGAGGCATCGATGACGCAGTCGTCACCCGCGCCGTAGGACTTCACACCGGAGATCTCGACCATCCTGAGGCCTTGGTTTCCGAGCACGAAGGACACCTCGACCTTCACGTCCTTGATCGTACGAGCGATCACGAACGGCGGCTTGGGGCCGGGGAAGCGTTTCACTCGGGAACCGACGCGCTCCGCGCCGTAGCGAGACTCGAGCTCGCTTTCGCTCATTCCGAACCAGGTGTCCTCGAACAGCGTGAGGTTGACCGAACCGCGCGGCACGGGTGCGGGGGTCGGCGCGGTCTCGGCGCCGGCGTCGAGCTCGTCGGGAGGCGCGAGCTCCACGACGGGGACAGGACGTGCCCGCGGCATCTGCGTCGACTCGGCGGCCGGAGCAGGAGCGCAGGCGCTCCGCGGACAGGTCACGCCGCCAGTGCTCAGCAGGAACCTGACACCACCGAGGCATGCGAAGAGTTGCTTGGTCGACATGGATGCGCTCAAAACGCTTGGCGAAACCAACGATGGTGCGCCGTGGGCACGGGGCGGGAGGTCGCTCAAGTGATGGGAAGAAACGAGCGTTGGCGGTACTGCCGTGCTTCGGGCTCTGCATGGCAACGCCGTCGTGCAGTCTCGACGACTGCGACTGGTCCGGATGTGATGGCCGCAAAGCCGGTGGATGGCACGAACATTGGCACAGGTCTGGCCGGGGCAGCCGCGTCGCAGTCCGCCATGGTCGTGAACGACTGTGCCGAGTGCAACCGACTGACGGACCGCTTCGCGTCTGGGAGTCGTCGACGCCCATTATGACGGCCGAAGCTGCTCAGCGCTCGTGGTGACCCAGGCCATGAAGACATCGAGATCCAGGTCAACTACGAGCGAGCGAAGCCGCCCGGGGCGAGATCGTCGAGGCCGGGCATGCCGAAGGCACAAGGGCATCACCATCGGACCTTCGCAGGTGGTCTCCGCCCGCCACGAAGTACCTCAACGCCCCCGCGCGCCTCATCGTGTTCTATCCGGGACAAGCCCAGCCTGACACCAGCCGACTGTTCCAGGTCCCCATCCAGTGACGGAACTCGCCCTCGCCCTCAGGAGCTGAACGCTCCAGCTTCGTATACCCAGAAGTTCGAATCGGCTTTCGTAGCGGCCGTGCCACGTCCCATCGGGCGATCACCGCGCGGTGCTGCAATCGCAGCTCGCTCGCGTGCGACGCAGACACAGTCGGGGTTCGAATCGCCCCAGTTGGTGGTGGCGACCGGCCCGCTCGTCACCCAGCCGTGCCCCGCCCTGCACGACGTATGCATTTCGTGGCCTTGGAACCGCTGGCGCCGATCCAGAACGTGTCGGGGCCAGCGAGGCTCTGGACGAAAGCGTTTTCCCGCGGCAACGGCAGTGTACCCACCGCTTGGCAGCGCAGTCGGCCGCCGCTCGAACGAACTTGGCCGAGGTCGTGCTCCGCCAATAAGCAGTGCAGGCTCGTGCCGAGCAGGAGCGGGTGGGACTTCGATACTTGCGCAGTCTTCGCCGGCGTTCGAATCGCCGTCTCCCGCGTCGTCGCTCGCCCCCGCGCCGCCACTCGCCGTGCTCCCGCGCTTCCGCCCGCGGTCGTACCGCCCTCCAGCAGCGAGCCGCCCGTCGTGGTGCTGCTCGCTCGAAGACGGCGCCACCGATGCCGCCCACGCCAGCGCCTCCGAGCGCGCCGGTCCCTGCGCGCCACTGTCGCCAGCGACGGGAGCCGCACCGCGCTGGTCGATCGCGCAGGCCTGCGCTCATCGCCTGAGAGCGATCAGGGTACCCAGCCGAAGAGGGAGCGTCCGCACCGGGTTCGATTGTAGCGCAAACGCGCGGAGGACGTGAGCAAGCGCCCCAGGCGGGCCTGTCAGCGCGTCCGCGACTCGGCAGGGTCGAACGTGTCGGCTTCGTCGCCGCGGCGGGGAGGAACGTTCACGGGTGTGACGCGTTTGGTCGCGACATCGATGTCGAACACACTCGGAGCGCGCTCGCACTCCCAGGTCGTCACGTTGGCGAACCACGTGGCACCCACCTCCCACGCGCCTCCGTCCTCGTGAATGTGGCCGAACAGGTGCAGGCTCGGACCGAGCACCGAGACGCGCGCCAGCAGTTGGTCGCAGCCTTCTCGCTGGGAGGTCGACGTGCGGTCCCCGATGCCGCGCGGGGGGCCGTGGGTCACGAGTACGTCCACGCGTTCGGGGATGGACGCCCAGCGAGCGGCCAGGGCCTTCCCTCGGGGCAGATTGAACGCCCAGCCGCCGAACTCTGGCTGCCAGGGGCTACCCCAGAAGCGCACCCCGCCGATGTCGACGCCTGCGTCCTGCAAGTAGTCGACGCTCTTCGGCAAGAGGGCCAGCGCCGCCGCCGGTTCGCGCGCGAAGGCCCAATCGTGGTTGCCCGCGACGACGACCTTCCGCCGATGGGGCAGCTCGCCGATCCAGTCGAGCGCAATGGCCAGCTCGCGAACGTGGCCGCTCCTACAGAGGTCGCCGGCGTGAACGAAAACGTCCCCGTCCGGAACGCGAAGCTCCCGGTGATAGAGGTGCGTGTCGGCGACGGCGACGATGCGCATCGGCACCATCACGCTATCCGCCGCGCGGCCGCGGGTCGAGGGACTCCGCGCCATCGGAAGAGCCAGGACGCCAGAACGCTACGGACACTTGCCCGCGCACTCGGTCGTGACACAGAGCGCGAGCGGGTCGTAGGCATACGGACGCGACACGACGAGCCTCGCAGCTCGGCTCGGGCAGTCCTTTGGCTCACTCGTGCGTGAGGTGCACGTTGTTCAAGCCGGTGCCCAACCCCGCCACGCTTCCATCGGCTTTGGGCGGAGCGAGGACCATGTCGAACTTGATGCCGGCGGTGAGTTCGGCGGTGCATCCCGAGGCGCTGCACTTGCACGGAGAGCCTCCGAGCGCACACAGCTCGAACTTGCCGCAGTCGACCGACACCTTCTGCCCAGTCTTCGGATTCTCTTGGAAGCACGCGCCGTTGCTCCCAGCTCCACCCCAGTTCGGTAGGCACGCGTACATGCCGGGGTTCACTTCGTCGACATACGATGTTTGGAGCTCGCACCATTGCTTGAAGGGCTCGGCGAGCGCGATCTTCGCTTGGAGCCTCTGTCCGTCGAAGCTTGCTTCGAGCAGAGAATAGGCGAAGCCCGGATAGACCTTCTGCCACCCGCCCGGCCCGCCGCCGGACACGCCGGGCGGATATCCCACGTTCGGATCGCTCGGCGGCGGCAGGGGAGGGCTGTCCCCCAGAGTCACCTGGCCGGACACGGACGCTGTCACCGAAGCGAGCGTCATCTTCAGCGCATCACTGCCGTCCTCGAACTGGTGGTTTTCGACATAGCCCTTCCACGTTCCGGTGAAGGGTCCCGGTTCGATGGTGCCTCCGATTCCACCGGTGCTCGCGCCGGCACCGGCGCCGCCCGTGCCGGTCGTCGCTCCCGTGCCCGAGTTGGCGCCCATCCCGCTGGAGGCGCCCACGCCCGCTCCGGCACCCGCTCCACCACCAGCATCGTCGCTCGAATCGACGGTGCTTCCTCCACACGCCGAGACGAATACGACCCATGCAATCAAGTGCACGCTGCGATTCCCCATGCGCTCCAAGGTACCCCCTGTCGATCCGATTGCAACCGCTTGCCGAAGCTGCGTGACCGGTCGCGAATCCGTCGACGCCCAAGCGCTTCCGGATCGATCCGATCGCTACTCTCCGACGACTAACGGATCCCCGAGGCGTGCCTCCGCCGCCGAGCGCGGCTCGAGGCACTTTCCAATGTGGTAGTAGAATGGCCCAAGGACGCATGATCGCGAGAACCGTTGCGGGCGCTGGCGCCGTGTCTTTGGTGGTCGCATGCGGCGCGCCCGAGGCGCCGCCCCGAGCTCCCGAGCTCGCGCGCTACGCGCTGGTCGTCACGACCGTCAGCATCGGCCAGGGCACCGACCCCGACACCCGACGGAAGTTCGAGACCATCCTGGACCGATTCGAGCGAGACAACAGCGTGCGCCTCTCGGTGCGCAGCGCGGACTGGGGCAAGGAGGGCGAAGAGGACTACTGCTATCCACTCTCCGAAGTGCCACCGGCCAAGGCCAAGGCATTGGTCCAGGAGCTCCGCGCTAGCTTTGCAGGCAACGAGATGCTCACCATCGCGGAAGACGCGCCCTGTCGCGAGAGCAAGAACCGCTGAGGCGCGGCGCAACACGAAGCGCGGCGCACGTCACGGCGGCGCCGAGGGGTCGACAGCGGTGTCGCGATATCGAGTCGAGGAGTCCAGGTAGAGCCCGAGCCCACCGCCGGTCAAGACGAGCCCCGGGGCGCCGAGGGCGATGAGCGGGGCCCAGCTCGTTACCTCGCGCTCGCCGCGTTGATCCGCGCAATCCGCTCGGGACTCCGACCGGTCGCACTCGCGGATGCAAGCAGCGACGAAACCCGCGACACCGAGTGCGACGAGGGCAGCGCCGACGACCATGGCCGTCTGCCCTGGATGAGCAACGTCTTCGATTTCTGCGCGCGGCAACCCGCGCACCAAGCCGCTCTCGACGAGCGCCAGAGTCGCGAAGGAGTGGACGAGCGTCCACGCCCTCGCCTTCGCAACCCTGCGTGTCGGCGTGCGGCGGAGGCGATGCGCGACCCGCTCGTTCACCAGTCGCAGGCTTTCGGGCGCATGAGGCCGGCCTGACCGTCGCAGGCAGCGGTCTCGAGAGCCTGCTGGCACGCGCCCGCCCACGAAGTGTCCGTCGGCGCGGTCTGGCAGCCGAGAACGGAGTAGAAGTTGGTGCACATCGTCTCGGAATCGTGGGTTTCACTGCTGCCAGGCCGGATCAGTGTGCATTGGTCACCGGCCGTGCACGCGCAGGCTTTCGCGCACCAGGTCTTCGCCAGCGCCGCGCAGGAGCCACCTTGCGACGCCGTTCCGCCGCTGCCGGACGCACCGCCGCTGCCGTCATCGTCGGCGCCCCCGCACGACAGCAGCGCGAACATGCAGAACCAGGTCAGGATCGAGATCTTCATCTCCGAGCTCCTCGCTTCGAGAGTGGAACTCGCGACATTGGCAAGCGGCGTACCAGTCGACGGCACACTCCTTTCGCGGGCAAGCAGCGGTGTTGCTGCCCGTAGACTGGCGAGCGTGTCGCGCCGTGTGAATTCAGCGCCACACTCGGCGCGTTCGACACGCCGAGCGGCGGCTCGAGGCGGAGCAGACCTCTGCGGAAGAACGCCAGGCCTCAGTCCGTAGCGGCGCCGTCGCCGTCGGCGCTTGCATCGGTCGCGGCATCACCCGCATCGTCGCCGTCGGCGCCCGCGTCGATCGGCGCGCCTGCGGCGCCGCCTGTCGCGGAGCCAGCGCTTCCAGCAGAACCGCCGCTTCCGCCCGAGCCGCCGCTTCCGCCCGTGTTCCCACCACCGCCGCCGCCGTACGGGGGCGGACCGTACGCGGAGACGTCGTTGCCGCTGTCGCTGGACGAGCACGCACCCACCGACAAGCCCACTCCCAGGATGAGCGCGGCGGCCGTCCCTCGGCCGGGCGCCGCCCCGATCTGCCGTTCCTTGCCGCAGAACGGGCAAGCACGCTCCCACGCCTCGACGTGTCGGTGGCACCCCCCGCAAACGACGAGCTGGCTCATGTGTTCCAGCATCGCGCGCGCGCACGGCCCGCACATTGACCTGCGTCAACGGGGGGTGCGGCGCGTCCGGCCCCGCTTGCGAGCGCGTTCCGCGACGCGCACGAGACATGGTTTCTCTCCCCGTGCGATGCCGAGGGCGTGGAGGCTCGGACGTTCGCGGTCGCGGCGATCCCGACGCTCTGGTCCGAGGCCGAAGCGCGGGGCTGGAAGCGAGCGCGTCACATCCTGCGTGCGCCCGAGATCGAGGGGATCGCGCTCGACGGCGACGGTTCGCGCCTCGTCGCCACCGGCGCCGGGCACCTGTTCGCGTACGATGGCCGGACCGGGCAGGAGCTCGCCATGTTCGCGCTCGGGGACGGGAGTCAGGGCGGCTGGGCCATGGCGACGGTCTTTGCCCTGGCGTTCTCGGCCGACGGCGCGCGCTTCGTGGTGGGCGAGACCCGCTACACCGAGGACCGATGGCGCTGCTCCGACCTCTGCTCCATTCACGACGCGCAGACCCTCGAACGGAGGCACACTCTTCCGCTCGGGGGCTCCGCGGTGCTCGCCCTGGGTCCGGACAGCAATCGGCTCGCCATCGCGGACGAGGACAAGGGTATCGAAATCGTGAGCGCGGCGACCGGGCAGGTCCTCACGCGGTGCGAGGCGCGCGAGGACGGATATCTGGTCCGCGGCATGGCGTTTTCGCCGGACGGCGAGCGGCTCGGCGTGGCGTGGCAGGAATGCGCCGTCACGCTGTACGACGTGAAGGCCGGCAGTGTGCTCTGCGAGCGAGACGAGGTAGAGACCGGCGGAGAGCTCGCTCTCGGCTTCAGCCCCGATGGCACGGCGCTCGTGGTGGCCAGCAACTGCGACGGCCGGCACGACCCGGTGGCGCAGGTCGTCACGCTCCGTTCGGGAAAGGTGAGGAGACTGCCTCGACTGCGCGAGGCGTATCTCCCGCTCCGCGTCGACGCCGCACGCGGTGAGGTACTCTGGCGTCTCGATCCCCGCGGAGGTCGCACGGACGGTGACTGGCTCCTCCGGCAGGGTCTGAGACCCAAGCAGCCGCCAACGACGCTGTCGGTCCCGCCTGGTGGAGCCGCGGACGGTGCTCACGTTGCCGTCAGTGGCGACGGGTCGCGGATCGCGGTCGCACTGGGGACGGCGATCACGATGTCGACGCTTCCCCGATGAGCGCGACCGTGCTCCAGCACCGGGGCATGGGTCCCTCAGCAGCCGAGAGCTCGCGCGGAGAGGCACAGCATGGCAGACCGCGAGTGTGCTCGTGGTTTCGGTTGCCGAGCCGGCCCAACTCGTCGCCGAGCTCGACCGGCGGCGAAGCCCGGCCGCTGCGTAGGACGGGCGCTCATCCTCCGTCTTGTTTGCACACGACGCCACGCTCCGGCACGGCCTTCTCGGTCGGCCGCGAGCTCAGTTCGAACAGCGCGGGCTGCTCGCACCCCGATCGACCAAGCACGAACGCGACGAGCTGGGGCGTGTTCTTCACCTGCCACTGGTTCTGCGCGAGTCTCGCGGCGCAGGCCCACTCCGCCTGTTCGCGAGGACTCCGGACATCGACACCGGCATCGCTGGCGTCTGCGGTTGCGGTCGCGTCGGCAGCTGTCGAAAGCTCGGGGCAGAGGCCGTGGAGCCCCCGAGCCGCGCCGCCTTCGTGCTCGCGCTGACCGAGCATCACCAGGCCGGAGTGCAGAGCGGCGCGCTCGATGCCCGTCGACGGACCGAGCTTCTGCTCCAGGCGCGTGATGGTTTCGCCGCGCGCTGCGGGCGGAGTTCGCTCGAGCCGCAAGAGGAGCTCGGCCCGATCCGTCGGCTGGTCTTCGCGCACGATGAACCCACCGGCGAGCGCCTTGGCCTCGGCGGAGTCCGGTTCGTGGCCGTTCTTTTCGAGCGCGAGCAAGATGGCCGCGAGCGGCGCGCTAGCTCGCTCGAGCCCCGCGTTCAGTAGGGTCCGGTGCTCGGGTTTCGCGTTGTCGAGCTCGCGAAACACCGCCGACGCCACCGTTGGGTCCTTGCTCTCCGCCAAGCTCGACAGCTCTTTCACGTCGAGATCGAAGCGCAGCGCGTAGCGCAGAAAGAGGCGCCGCTCGTCCTTCTTGCAGCGTGCCAGGAGCGGCTCGAACTCCGCCACGCCTCGCCCCGCCCAGATCACGAGCTTCTCGCCGAGGTCCCACGCCCGCGAGCTCTGCTCCGCGCTGCAGGCCGCATCGACCACGCGTTGCGTGAACGCTCGGGCTCGCTCCGGATGCTTCGCGTCGAAGCAGGAGAGGGCTGCCACACTGGTGTCGGGATCCGGACCCCGCGCATCGAGCTCACGCATCAGAGCCGCGCGCTCGTCGTCGCTGCCGATGGGATCCTTGTCGGCGCACACTTGCGCCAGCACCGCTGCCTTCACCGAGACGGTTTCGGCCGGGTTCAACAGATGGTCTTTGGCCAAGGGGAGGGCTTCGGCGCGAACGTGCAACAGCACCTCGTTCAGCAGCCGCCGCCGGCGATCCTCTTCGGAGGCGCTCGCCAGCTTCTCTCGGTAGCCGGTCAGGACGTCCACCTGCTTCTGCAGCGACGTCGGCTCGAACTGCCCGGGCTTGCCGTCGGCGTCGGGCGGGGCGCGCGACACCTCCACGACCAGATTCCGACCGAGCTCGCGCAGCTGCAGGAGCGCCACCTTCTTCCAGACTCCGTCCTGGAAAGCGAGCGCTTGCACGAACTGGCCGTTCTCACGAAAGACGCCGTGGTAGCTGTCGCGACCCTTCTCGGTGACCGTCGCGATGCGGAGTTTCTCCGGAAAGAGCGCGTCCGCCAGCACGAACGGGATGATGACGACGCACACTGCGCTGTGCCCGCAGCCACCGCCGCCCCCCGCAGGCTTGGCTCGCTTTTCGATCTTCACCACCACGTCCGGTGGGTCGTCGAGCTTCTCGACCGCCGCTAGCTCCGTCGGGACGCTCACGAAAGACTCGTATTCGACCTTGCTCTCGCAGCGGGCGCAGCCCGAGAGGCCGAGCGCCGTGAGAGCCAAGAGAAGCACGAGCAAGCGACCCACGCCGACGAGGGTAGAGCAGATTCGACGCCAAGACTCCTCCTGCGTCGAAGAGCCCACACCGCTGACGCTCCCGTGCAGCGGGAATGTCCGGGCAGGCTGCTGGGTTCTACCCGCGTGCCTCGACTTTCGAGCCTTGGATGGCTGGCCTTCGTCGTGCTCTCGACGGGAGTGACGGGTTGCGACCACGCGACGAAGCAGCTCGCGTCGAACCATCTCGACTCTGGGCCGCTACCGCTCGTGCCCAACGTCGTCGAGCTCCGCCTCACACACAACACGGACACCGCATTCGGGCTCCTGGGCAACGCATTCTCGCCCGACACGCGCTGGGCGCTCTTGAGCGCGCTCGCTGCGGCCGCAACACTCTTCGTGCTGCTGCTCGTCGTGCGGCACTGGCGGCGGCTCGGCAGCGTGTCGCGCGTGGGCAGCGCGTTGGTAGTCGGCGGCGCGCTGGGGAACTTGCTGGACCGTGTGATTGCGGGACGCGTGGTCGACTTCATCCACGTCGAGCATTGGCCGGTGTTCAACGTCGCGGACATCGCCATCACGCTCGGAGTCGGCGCCCTGCTCGTGGGCTTCGAGCGAGCGCCACCAGCCGCTTCGATGCCTCCGTGATCGTGCGCGAACGCGCGACGCGTTCGACGCCAACGGTCACGGGCAGATCTTCACCCGGAAGCGTCGGTCCGCCCGCGACGAGCCCTGGAACGACCAGGTCGTGAGTTGGCCGGAAAGTTCGCGACCGGGCGCCGGCGACCGCTCGTCCCAGACCAACTGACCAAAGCCGATGGGATCGGCCGAGCCACCCGATACCAGACGGTCGGGGGCTCGAGGATGAAACGCTGGACGGACCGGCTGCGGCCCCCGGCGAACGAGGTCGCCTACCTGAGGTGGCCCGACATCGAGCAACGAAATGAAGGTGTGGGCGTTGGGGTGCTTGGGCGTGGTGCACGAGAACGGCGGGGCTGCGTCGGGGAACAGCCAGAGCTCGTCGATGGTCGCCACCGAGTCGTTCCCCTCGTGCAGCGTGATGCCACGAATGTCGGCGAGCGTTCGTCCGCGCGGTGGCGCCGAGGCTAGTCCGCCATTTTCGTCCGGGCAGAGCGACGCCTCGAAGCTGCCGCGCAGATCGGCTTGCCGCGTCGCGCTTCCGGTCTTCGAGAGTACGCGCAACGTCCCCGCGAGCAGTCGTGCGTTCCGGTCGAAGCGGTCCACGGCCAGCATGGCTGCGGCCGCGGTGAACGGCGCCGCTGGCGCCACTGGCAGGCCGAAGGTGCTTTGCTCGAAGAACGTACCGCTCGCATCCGGCGGAACCGTGAGTGTGAGGGTCTTCGCGCCCATCGGAACCGGCGCAGCGCACTCGACGGGGACGTTCGACAGCACGACGACGATGCCTGTGGCGCCCGAAGTGGCGCGGACGTTCCCGAGCTCGACGCGGTCACCGTCGAGCGTCCCGGATACCGATGCGGTGGACGTGGGAGGAGACCTCTCGCTGCCGACCGGCGCCCTCGCATCCGCGGACTCCAGCGCGCTGGCACTTGGAGCCGTTCCATCGGCGGCGGAGGGCCGAGCCGGCGGGTCGCAGGCCGCAAGGGAGGTACACGCAAGCACTGCGAGGGCGGCGCCGCGCATGTGTCCGAAGTGTAACCCACTTGGTCGAGTCCGGTGCGCTGGGTGAACGACGCCTGGCGGGTCCTCCGCGCGCCCCGCCTACTCCCGCGCCGCTCTGCGCTGAGCGCGGCGCCCTGCTCGTGGGCTTCGAGCGAGCGCCACCAGCCGCTTCGATGCCTCCGTGATCGTGCGCGAACGCGCGACGAGCCATCGGACGACCCGATCGTGAGCTGGCCGGAGAACTCGTGGACGCCGAGGGCATCGCCTCGAGCCGGCCACGCGTCGCCACATCAGGCCACGATTGGACCACCGCGATGACAAATACGTGCCCTGGACACCGATGGGCCGGAAGGCTGCACGAAGAACGCCGCGTCGGATACCGAGCTCGAAATCGCGAGCCCGCTGGTTCCGGAGCGGGCCATCGAACGGCTTCCGCGAAATCGGCTCGCGGGCTCGCGCGCGGTTCCACGCAGGATAACCGCCGCGAGGCGCTGCTCGGGCCAGGCCGGAGCTTTATTGATTGCTTCCCCGCCGACAGAAGCCTAGGGAAGGCTTTCCCATCTCAGGTGGGCGAGGCGCCCGACGTTCGGGTGACTCGGCTTGGTGGAGGACGTGACTATGAGGCGACAGATTGGTTTGGTCGCCCTGCTGAGCGCCATGGGCTGCGTATCCCTCACGGGTTGCGGCAGCGACGCGAGCTCTTCCGGAGGCGGCGGTTCAGGCACCGGCGCAACCGGAGGCACCGGTACCGGTGGAATCGGTGGTACCGGCGGCACCGGCGCGACGGGTGGCACTGGCGCGACGGGCGGTACCGGCGCGACCGGCGGCACGGGTGGCGCGGCCGGCGGCGGCGGCGTGGCCGGCGGCGGCGGCGTGGCCGGTGGCGGTGGCGCAGCAGGTGGCGGCGGAACAGCGGGCACCGGCGGTACGGCAGGTACTGGCGGAACAGCAGGCACCGGCGGCACGGGCGGAAGCCAGGCCGGCGGCAAGAAGGGCATGGACATGATGTCCGGCGGCAACGTGATGAGCAGCGCCAACTACAAGCTCATCCTGTCCACAGGACAGGGGCCGGGCGGCAACGGCGTATCGACGTCGACGAACTATCGCCTCAACGGCGGCCTCGTCGGCGCAACCCAATGATTTTTTCCCTCGAAGGACACAGACAACATGGCACGTAAGTACGGAATTCTCAGTGTTGCGACGGCCGCTGCCACGCTTCTCGCGGCGGCTAGCGCTTCGTCCGCCGTTCCAAGCACCCTCACCGAGCAGGGTCGCCTTCTCGATAGCTCGGGCAACCCGGCGACGGGCAGCGTGAGCATCACCTTCGCGATCTACGCCGCGTCCACTGGGGGCACCGCCCTCTGGAGCGAGGTGCAGAACGTGATCCTCGACAGCGGCTACTTCAGCGTTCGCCTCGGCGAAACGACTCCGCTCCCCGCCAACGTGTTCACCGGCGCGACCCGATACCTCGGAGTGAAGGTGGGCACCGACGCGGAGATGACTCCGCGCCAGACCGTGGTGAGCGTTCCCTATGCGCTCATGGCGAACAACGCCGTAGGCGACATCACGCCCACGAGTATCACCGTGAACGGCACGCCTGTCGTCAACTCGAGCGGCCAGTGGGTCGGCCCTGCGGCTGGGCTCCAAGGGCCGACAGGTCCTGCGGGCGCAACGGGTCCCGCGGGTGCGACGGGTCCGGCTGGACCGACGGGTCCTGCGGGTGCAACGGGCCCGACCGGCCCGACCGGCCCGAACTGGACCGTCGGCGCTGGCCTGAGCCTCGTGGGCACCACGCTGAGCGTCAGCGGAGTCACGAGCGCGATGATCACCGACGGAACCATCCAGAACGTGGACATCGCCAACGTCTCCGCCACCAAGGTCACCGCAGGGCTCTTGAGCGGCAACTTCACCGTCAACGGCACTTGGCTCCAGGCGGGCTGCCCAGCGGGCTACAGCCAACCGGGAACCAACTTGTGCTGGTCCGGCTGGCGGAACCCGGTCGTCTACAGCACGGCCGCCCAGGACTGCATCGACGAAGGCGCCCACGTCTGCTCGTACGAAGATTTCTATCACGGCTGGGCGAGCGGAACGAACCCGCTGTTCTTCAACGGAGATTGGCTGGGCAACGTCGTCGGCGACGACATCGCCCTCTGCGTGAACATCCCGGGCGACATCAACAACTTCGAGGGAACCTGCAACAAAGCGACCACTCACTGGTATCGCTGCTGCATCACGCAAGGGCGTTGATCGGGTGTTCCAGAGAACGGCGCGCGCCGCGTAAATGCGACGCGCGCCGTTTTCACATGCTGATGATGAAAGATGGATGACCGTTCGAAACCCGCGAGCAACATTTGGCTCGCAGCGCCTGGCGTGATCGCCTGTCTTGGCATCGTCTGGCTGGGCGTCCGCTTGTCGTCGATGGAATCGCGGCTCTCGGCGCCGAGTCCAATGCCGCCGACTTCCGTCGAGAGCCCCCCGCCAAGCGCCGCCACGGCCGGCGCCGGCCCCGCGACGCCGACGACTCCGCCGGTGGCCCCCAAGCCAGCTGAGCTCGATGCGACCGCCATCGTCAAGTACTGGAACGAAGCGGCCAGCGCGCGAGTGATGGCTCACTGCAAGTCGGGCGGCGCCGCCAGCGCCATTCGCTCGGTCGAGCTCACGCTGCTCGTCGACGCGACAGGCGCCGTGGTCGACGCCCGCGCGGAACCGACGGAACGCGCCAAGGACAGCGCGCTCTACGACTGCGTCACGGCCAGCCTGCGCACGCTGCAGCTTCCAGCTCCGGGAAAGCTCGTCCAGGGCAAGGTGAGCTTGCCCGTTGCTGCCAAGTGATCACGTCTGGCGGATGACCATCTGCCTCAACATGATCGTGAAGAACGAGTCGCGCGTCATCCGACGTTGCCTCGACTCGGTTCGCCCGTTCATCGACCACTGGGTCATCGTGGACACCGGGTCGTCGGATGGGACGCAGGACGTCATTCGAGAGGCGCTGAAGGACGTTCCAGGTGAGCTCCACGAGCGGCCCTGGAAGGACTTCGGGCACAACCGCAGCGAAGCGCTCGAGCTTGCGCGCGGAAAGGCGGACTACACGCTGATCATCGATGCGGACGAAGTGCTGGTTCCCGCGCCTGGTTTCGTCATGCCGACCCTCGACGCCGACGAGTACATGACGGTCCACGAGGTGGAGGAAAGTGGGCATGGCTTCTACCTCTCGCAGCTGGTGCGCAGCGCCCTACCTTGGCGCTACGTGGGCGTATTGCACGAGGTCATTCAGTGCGACGTGCCGCGGACTACGGCGAAGCTCGAAGGGCTCGTGTGCAAGGGCTTCTTCGACAGCGCGCGCAACGTCGATCCGAAGTCGAAGTACGAAGCCGACGCCGCGGTCCTCGAAGCGGCACTGAAAGGCGACCCGGACAACGCTCGCTACGTGTTCTATTTGGCCCAGAGCTACCGGGACTCGAAGAACCTCGATCGGGCCATCGAGACGTACCAGCGACGCGTCGCCATGCAGGGCTGGGACGAAGAGGTGTGGTACTCGCTGTTCCAGATTGCCGTGCTCTCAGAGCGCCGCGGTGGCCCTTTTGCCCCGACTCTCGAGGCCTACCTGAATGCGCATCAGTTTCGACCCTCGCGCGCGGAGCCATTGTGCGAGCTCGCTCGGCACTACCGAGGGAAGGGGCAATATGCGCTCGCCCACTTGTTCGCGTCGCGAGCAGCCGCCACACCCCGCCCGGCGGACATCTTGTTCCTGGACCACACCGTCTATGACTGGCGCGCGCTCGATGAGCTCTGCATCGCGTCCTACTATGTCGGGCTCCACCGAGACACACTGGTCTTGGCAGACCAACTCCTCTCGAGCGGCACGCTGCCAGCGAGCGAGCGAGCGAGAGTCGAGGCGAATCGGAAGTTCGCCGTGGACGCTCTCGGAGCGAGCGCTTCGCGAACAGCGGACGACGTTCGCCGGCGCCGCAACACCCGCAAGGCGGACAAAAAGCGCACCCGCCGTTGAGCCCGGCGACCGTTCGCGCGTCAGCGGCGCTTCTCGAGCGGCTCCGATGTAGAAGGCGAAGCGCCAGACGCCGCGCCGGATGCGCCGCGAGGTGCGCCGGACGCTGCACCCGGCGCATCGGGCGGCGCGCTGACCGCCGGTGCGGGTGCCATCCCCCCGCCCGGACTCGGCGGCGGCGCAGCGAGGAGAAGCTCGAGCTGCTTCACGCGCGCGTCGTCGGACGGCACGATTTCTTTCAAGCGAGCCAGGTTGTGTCGCGTCTCGTCGAGAGCGCCGATCGAATGCGTCATCACGCCCAGGTTGTAGCGAGAGTCCGCGTGTTTGGGTGCTTGCTGGAGCACCTTCAGATACCCCTCCCTGGCATCGCGGTAGCGGCCCTGCATCTGCGCGATGACCGCCAAGTTGTACAGCGCGTCGAGGTCGCTGGCGTCGAGTTCGAGCATCCGATTGAGCTCGACCTTGGCCGCGTCGTAGCTCTTTTCGTGAAAGTACACCAGCGCGGCGACGAGATGAGCCGCGCCGCCTCGGCCTCGCCGTGCAGCTGCGGCGGCTTCACGCAACGCGGTCTGCGAATCGCGACGCACGACGGCGTTGACTGCCAGCGCGTACGTCGCGAATGGATCCTCCGCGCTGGACTTCAACACATCGTTGGCCTTGGCGACCGCGTCGTCGGACTTTCCCGAACGCGCGAGGGCTTCAGCTTGCATTCCCTGGCTCTTGATCTCCGCTCCACAAGCAGGGTCCTGGGCGAGCACGGCCAGTGCCTCGGCGTGCAGATCGCCATCGAGCGCCGCGTGCGCGGTCGCTTGCCGGCAAGCACACGATACGCCGGCGCCGCACGCCTCTTTCACGCGCTTGGCCGGTCCCGGACGCCCATCGGCCTCGAGTTTGGAGATGACGTCCGCGGCGCTACCCGTCGCTCGCGGCGAGTCGCCCTTCGAACGGAAGTACAGAGCGGCGCCCCCCGCCACGAGCAGGCCGACGAGCAGAAAAGCGACGGAGGTGCCCTGCCCTCCGCGCGCTTCCGATGCGCGCGGCGCCGGGTCGCCCTTCGGTGAATCGCTCTCGTCGGCGCGCGCGTCGGACTGCCTCTCCTCCGCTGCACCCTCCGCCTCGGTCCGGCCGGCTTCCGCGTCATCGTCTGCGGACTTCGACTCGGCCTTCTCGGCATCCTTCTCGTCGCTCATCGCGGCGCACCATAGCGCCTCAGCCCGCGAAAATCAGCGTGCAAGCACGGCGAGCGTCGCGACTCACTTCCGCCGCGCAGCGGCGTCGCATCAAGAACCAAGCCTACTCCCGCGCCGCTCTGCGCTGAGCGCGGCGCCAGGCGCCGGGGGCTTGGCCGACGACCCGCTTGAATGCGCGCGCGAACGCGGCTTCCGAGTCGTAGCCGACCTCTTGCGCGATCGCAGCGACGTTGGCATCACCTTCTCGCAAGAGGCACGCTCCACGCTGGATGCGCCACTGGGTCAGGTATTGCACGGGAGGCATGCCGACCAGGAGCGCGAATCGCTCGTGGAACGCCGAGCGCGACACTCCGACGCGCTTCGCCAGGTCGTCCACGGTCCAGGGCTCCGCTGGCCGTTCATGAATGAGCTGGATGGCCTTCCCCACGTGGTGATCGCGGAGCGCTGCGAGCCAGCCCGTGCCCTCTTCACCGAAATCGACTCGAGGTGGCGGCGGGCCGCATCGACGAACACCATCTCGCTCACGCGTTCGAGCATGGCTGCGCTCCCGGCGCGGCTGCGCCGGGACTCTTCGACTGCGTGGTGCAGCATCGGCTCGACCCAAGCCCCGACGCCGCCGGCGTGCAGGTGCAAGAGCCTCGGCAAGGCACCGATCAAGGGGTTGAACGGACGCAAGTCGCAGCCGACGAAGCCGCAGACGATGACCGCGCGTACTTCGCTCTCGGACGCCAGCTCACCCGGGCGGAGGCGACCGTCGTAGTAGGCAACCGCAATGGGCTTCGGGTCGTCGCGCGTGAGCACGCGCCAATCGCTGTCGTCTCGGGAGGCGCGCATGCCCGGCGCACTCGACATGACGTGAGCGTCACCGCGTGGGAACATCACGATGTCGCCTTCGGAAAGGCGGACCGGTGATTCGCCGGTGGTAGCCGCCCAACATCCTCCCTTCAGCATCAGGTGATAGGCGAGTACGTGCTCCGACGTCGGCATGAGCGCTCGGGCGAGCTCGGGCGACGCCGGAGTCTCGGCTACCCACTCATCGCCGAAGCTCACGTAATAGAAGATTGCCCCGTGCAGACGGACGCTGGCGAGAACGTCGGACAGGGGGTCGGTGCTCACGAAGGCGCCTGGATAGAGTCTCGATCAAGTTCGGTGGACACGCGGTCAAGTCCTGAGGACGCCGCGGATCGTCGAGCAAATTTGCTGGACGGGCTGGGAAGCGTCAACCCCGGTGGCGGGCGCATGTGTCGGGGGTCGGCGACGAAGCGTGCGCCGGCCGCCGCGGGCGCCCGGCGAATCATGGGCGTCACCCAGCGAAACACAGGAGATGAACCCATGACGTTGACCATCGACAACCGCGAACCTTCGCCGAACCTGGCAGAGATCAAGAAGAAGCAGCAGCTGACCTGGGCGAGCGGAGACTTCGCGGTCATCGGCGCGACCTTGCAGATCGTCGGCGAGTCGCTGGCCGAAGCCGCCGACGTCCGATCGGGCGAGCGTGTCTTGGACGTGGCCGCGGGCAACGGGAACGCCACACTCGCGGCGGCCCGGCGCTTCGCCGACGTGGTCTCGACCGACTACGTGCCGGCGCTGCTGGAGAAGGGCAGCGCCCGGGCCCGGACCGAGGGGTTCGGAGTGGAGTTCCTGGTCGCCGACGCAGAGGACCTTCCGTTCCCCGACGGGAGCTTCGACGTGGTGCTCTCGACGTTCGGAGTCATGTTCACGCCCGACCATGCCCGCTCGGCGCGCGAGATGTTGCGCGTCGTTCGGGAAGGCGGGCGCATCGGGATGGCGAATTGGACCCCGGATGGCTTCGTCGGCAAGTTGTTGCGCGCTGTCGGGGCCCACGTGCCGCCGGTTCCCGGGCTCCGGTCCCCTGCGCTGTGGGGCACCGAGCCTCACATCGTGGAGCTCTTCGGCGCGCGCGCATTGGACATCAAGAGCCAACGCAAGGCGTTCAACTTCCGCTATCGCTCGGCGGCGCACTTCATCCAGGTCTTCCGCGACTTCTATGGCCCGACGCACAAGGCGTTCCTCGCGCTCGACTCTCGGGGCCAGCTGGCGCTCGAGGCGGATATCGCGGCGCTGCTCGATTCGCACAACGTCGCCGGAACCTCGTCTCTGGTGGTCCCTGGTGAGTACCTCGAGGTCGTGGTGACGAAGCGCTGACGTCCGGCTCGGCGAGCGGGGCGGTTCGACACCGCCCTGCTCGAGCCATCCACCCCAGCGTTCAAAGACCCGCGTAGAGACGCGCGAGCAGCTTCACCAGCTTCGCCACCTCGCGATCGTCGAGCGCCATCGTCCACTGCTCGACCTGCGCGAAGTCTGCCGGGTTCCGACGATTCCAGAAGCGCCGGTGCTTCGCCGTGAGCCGGAGCCGGCGCGCGCGGCGATCGTTCGGGTCGGGGACGATCCGAAGAAAGCCTTTGCGCTCCAACGCTGCGGCGATCTGTTTCACGTTTTGGTGCGTCATGCGCATTCCGGCCGCCACTTGGGAGAGCGTCGGTGGCCCGCTCAGCGACTCTATGAGCTGAAGCATCGCCGCTTGTTGCGTGGTGATGCCCGTCGGCGCGAGCGCGCGATCGAGGCGGCCACGCATCGCCGCGCCGGCGACCACCAACAGCCTGAAGGCCTGGATCCGGCGTGAACGCGCAGGTGGCAGAGCCTCGAGCCCAAGTTCGAGCCATTGACGGTCCATGCTCTTATGTAATATATTACCTATTTCGGCGACGCCAGCCGAGTCCACGCCATGATCGCGCTCCTGCCTCACTGTGGCTTCCTCTCGGAGACCACACGCATGCTCCATATCGGCCGCGCGCTGGAGGCGCAGGGCGAGGCGGTCGTGTTCGCGACGCACGGCGGCCCGTACGAGAGCGTGCTCCGGGACGCAGGAGTGCCATACACGCTCCTCGAACCCGCGATGGACCATGAGCGCTGCGCGCGATACGTGCGAGACCTCGTCCAGATTGGCAAGCCGGGCGTGCGCATGCACTCTCCGGACGAGGTGCGCCGCGGCGTCCGCGCCGAGGCCGAGTTTCTCCGCCGCACGGGCGCGCGGCTCGCCGTCATCGGCTTCACTCTCACGGCGTACCTCTCGTCGCGCGTCGCGGGGATCCCCCTCGCCGCGTCGCACGGAGGCTCGTATGTCCCGCCCGTCTTCGAGCGCGGGCTAGCGCCAGCTCCGACGACGATGGCCATCCCCGGCACCGAATGGCTCCCGGCTTGGCTGAAGCGGAAGCTGGCCAACGCTGGCCCCGAACGCCTGACCGGGCCGGTGAAGTTCCTCAACGAAGTCGCCCGTGAGCTCGGCGTCGAGCCGCTGCCCACGCTCGCCGCGTTGATGCTGGGCGATCTCACGCTCGTGACCGACGTACCTGACGTGCTGGGCATCCCCCGCGCGGACCTCGAGGGGTGGCAGCCCAAGCGACCTTCCGCCTATCGACCAGGCACGCGCCTCGTCTACGTCGGGCCGATCTTCGCGCGGCTCGACGTGCCGGTGCCGCCGCCGGTCGAGGCCTTCCTCGACGGGTCGCGTCCCACCGCCTACGTCGTGCTGTCCTCGACGACGGCCGAAGTACTCCGCGCGGTGGTCGCGCGCGTTCGTGACGCGGGTCTCCGCGTGATCGTCGGCGCCACGATCCACGACTTCGGACCCACGACCGATCCCGACGTCGTGGTCCACGGCATCCTGCCGAGCCACGTCATCATGCCTCGCGTCGACGTCGCCGTGACCATGGGTGGGCAGGGAACGGTGCAGACCGCGATGGTCAGCGGAACGCCGCTCGTCGGGATCCCGCTCCAGCCAGAGCAAGAGCTCAACGTGGATCTCGCCGTTCGGCACGGCATGGGCTTGGCGGTGGCGCCGCGCCACGCCGACACGACTCGCCTGACCGACGCGGTCCGACGCGTCGTCTCGGAGCGAAGTTTCCGCGAAGGCGCGGGGCGCGTGCGAAGTTGGTACGCAGGCGTCGACGGCGCGGCGAATGCCGCACGCGCGATCCGCTCGTTCCTCGGCGCGAGCGAGCACCCGGACGGCGTCCCCGAGCGCGCCGCTCCGTCAGCTTCGCGCTAGGCCCTGAGTCGGACTCACTGCGCCTTTCATCGCGCGCGCAACAATGCCCGCAGAAACGCCCCTCCAACGACCAGAGGGTGGTTCAGCGCCGTGGCGATGCGCCCGACGGGGGACACGGGATCTCGGGACACCCCGATCTGCCGCAGTGGGGTGAGCAAGTCGAAATACATCCGCTCGAGGACGAGTCGCTCTTCTTCGAAGCTGAACAGGTTCATCATCGCGTACTCGACCCGACGGCCCGTCGCTGGGAGCCCGCGCCAGGGACCGGCGTGGAGCGCATGGAACGTCGTCTCGACCGTCACCGCGTCCAGCGAATGTCGCAGTACGGGCGTCCGAAACCCGAGGTTCGGAAATGCGCGCGCAGTCTCGTCATAAAAGGCCGAAACGGCTTCAGCGCCATCGTGCACCTCGCCTGTGGCCATGATCTCGTAACGTGGCCTGTGAAACGTGGCGAGCGCGCCATCGAAGTCACCCCGAGCCTCGGCGTCGATGTGAGCGCGCACGATTCGCTCCCGTTCTCTTTCGAGCGGCGTCATGCCAGGAAACTCTCACGCGCGTGCCCGCCCGGCGACTCGCATATGGCGGCGGGCAAGTGCAGCTGCCTTCGAGGATATTCGTCGGGCGGGGCAAGCGCTCGCATTTCGCACCAGCCGCGGCCGCTGCGATGCTCGACTACCTGCTGGCTCTTTGCACTCGCCCGATGCACGCTCGGAGCGGATGGGCGCACGCAGGACGAAGGCGAGCCCGCGCAAGCGGCCTCAGCAGCAGCGCTCGGCCGCCACCGTCGACGCCATCCTCGAGGCAAGCGCCCGCACGTTTCGCGAGTGCGGTTTCGCCAAGGCGAGCGTCAACGCCATCGCCGAGCGGGCTGGCGTCAGCGTCGGCTCGCTCTATCAGTACTACCCGAGCAAAGACGCCCTCCTGGCTGCGCTCGCGGAGCGGCACACGAACGACGCGCTCGACCTGCTCGAGCGCACGTTCGAGGAGGTCAAAGCGGCACCGCTGGAAGTAGCGGTGCGCACGGTCGTCGAACGGATGATCGCCGCGCACGCCGACCCGCTCCACCAGGTACTCGCACTCGGCCTGGACGAACTCGGCGCGGCAACGTCGCTGCAAGCCGCCGTCGACGAACGTGCAGGCGCCGCCGTGACCGCGTTCCTCGTGGAACGCCAGCACGAAGTCAGGACTCGCACACCCGCGCTGACAGCGCTCCTGGTCGTGCGAGCCATCGACCTCTTGACCCACGCGGCCATCGAACGTCATCCCGAGTCCCTCGGCGACGGAAGTTTGGCCAGCGAACTGTCGGCGCTCGCGCTCGGCTACCTGCGCGCCTAGCGCGCGCCAAAATGCGAGCACGAAGCACGAATGCGTGGGACTGAAACGATTCGCTGGCGTTCGACGCTCTGCAAATGCGAGTCGAAACGCGAATGCCTGCATGACAACGTCACGAGCATGAGCGTTGGCGAAGCAGAAACGAGAGCGCCGACTCTCGGGGCACACCTTCGTGCCTTCAGCATGCCTCTGACCGCGGGGCTCGTGATCCCGTCGTGGCTCGCGCGCTCGGACGGGAGCTGGCAGGCGGTGCGGTCGGCTGCCGGCATCGCGCTCGCCGCGTCGGGTTGGGCGCTGGTCGTCTGGACCGTCGTCCTCTTCGGGCGGCGCGGACGAGGGACCCTCGCACCTTGGGACCCGACCCGGGCACTCGTGGCCGAGGGACCTTTCGCGCACGTCCGCAACCCGATGATCTCCGGGGTTCTCGTGGCGATCATCGGCGCAGCGCTGGCCGCTGGTTCGGTGCGTGTGGCCGGCTGGGCGCTGGCGTTCGGCGTGGTCAATCACGTCTACTTCGTGGGCAGCGAAGAACCCGGGCTCCATCGCCGCTTCGGCGGCGCCTACGCGGCGTACGCACGGGCGGTGCCTCGCTGGCTGCCCCGCTGGCGCCCCTACCGTGCGACGGCTGCAAAACGCAAGCGAACGTAGTCGAGGGTCCAGGTGCCATCGCCAGCGCGGCACGAAGGAGCGAGCGACGCCACGACCGCGTCCCGTTCTCGACGGCGGGCGTCGAAGGACAACCCGTCGAAGAACGCCGCGCCGAACGTGTCCAGCCAACCGGCGAGGTCGGTGGGTAGCCTGGTGGGACGAGCCTCGACGACCACGCGCTCGACGACGAAGCCATGCCGAACGAGTCGAGCACTGTGCTCCTCTCGCGTCGGAAACCGCCACGGACTGACCGGCGAGCGCCCCCGCTCTGCAGCGACGGCCAAGAGGGCGCTGATGACCACCTGCAGATTGCCGGCGGCCCCGAGCTCACCGACGAAGCGCCCTCCGACCTTCAGCGCACGGCGGACGCCAGCGAACACACCATCTTGATCCTGCATCCAATGCAGCGCGGCGTTGCTGAAGACGGCGTCGAACTCCGACTCGAAGCTCAGTTTCTGGGCGTCACCGACGCGTGCATCCAGACCACGCGCCCGCGCGACCGAGATCATCTCGGCCGAAGCGTCGATGCCGACCACCCGAGCGCCCGCAGCGGCAATGCGCTCGCTGAGCAGACCGTCACCGCAACCGAGATCGAGGATACGTTCATGCTCCTTCGGAGCGAGCCAGTCGAGCGCAGGCGCACCCAGGAGGGGGACGAAGCGAGCGTGCGCGGCGTAGCACGACGGATCGAGCGACATGGGAGCGACTCTGACCCCAGGTGCGCTCTGACGCGACTCGCTTTCCGTGTGCGACGATGCAGCCGAGTTGGCGCCTGACCTTCGGGCGAGCGCGTGGGCGCTCGCCTTCCAGCGCCCGGCACGGACGTCCTGCCGCGCAATGACGGCGCTCCCCCGACGTGATACTCGAAGCGCATGCGACGTCACCATAATGCCATCGGGATCACGCTCGCCGCGATCGCGCTTTCGGCCTGTGGCAAGCCGGAGTTCGACCGGCTGCCAGAAGACAAGGTGGACGCGACACGCAAGGCCAACGCGGAGTCGCTCGGGAACAAGATCCTCGGCGCCTGGGCCAAGGATGAATACCCGAAGCTCGGTGACGAAGCCGCCGAGAAGTTCCGCTCGGCGCACAACCCCGAAGACGCGCAGCGCGCCGCCGACAAGTCACTGGAGAAGGAGATCGGCAACTTCCTGTCGATGACGTACGCCGAGACGCACCGCACCAAGGACGGGAAGTTCGAGGTCTACCGGTTCAAAGGGTCCTTCGACAAGTCGAAGGTGCCGCTGGAGGTTCGCGTCGTTTTCGACGGGGACGGCAAGCTCACTGGGTTCTGGGTCAAGCCGTGGAAGGACGGCCTCTGACACTGCCCGCTGCGCCAATCCAGATCGCGTACGGCAACCTGACGGCGGTGCTGCTCGTGCAGCTGCCGCTGATGCTCCTCCTCCCCCTCGTCGCGGGCTTCGTCGCGCGCCGGCGCCTGGGGCAGCGTCTGACGCTGTTCTGGATCGGCGGCGCCACGTTCGTGGCGTCGCAGGTGGTACACCTGCCGTTGAACTTCGCGCTGGGACTCCTCGGTCCACCGCGCGGCCTCGCACTCGCGCCCCTGCCGGTCGTTGCCGTGGCGGCGGGTTTGTCGGCGGGCCTGTGCGAGGAGCTCGCGCGCTACGCGACGTTTCGCTGGGTACTGCGCCGTGACCGCGGCTACCGCCCGGCCGTCCAGGTGGGGCTCGGCCACGGAGGCGTCGAGGCCATGATCTTCGGCCTTCTGGCCCTCTCGAGCTTCGCCAACGTGTTGCTCGAGCCGTGGGCCGGCGCGCTGGGAGCTTCGGAGGCCGATCGCGCCATCCTCCATTACGCCGCGCACCGCTACTGGGAGACCCCTTGGTATCACGCCGCGCTCGCAGGTTGGGAGCGTGTCTGCGCCATGGCGTTCCACACCGGAGCGAGCGTGCTGGTGATGCGCGCGGTGACGCGGGGAAGACTCGGCTATCTCGCGCTGGCGGTGGGTCTGCACACGGCGCTCGACGCGCCCGTCGTGTACGCGAGCCAAATGGGGCTGTTCTGGCTCTACGTGTTGCTCACTGCGGCGGCGCTGGGCATGGCGCTCGTCGCTTGGAAGCTCGACGACCCGTGAAGGGTGCCGAGCAGAATTAAGAATTCTTAGCTGGAGCCTCGTTCCAGCTCGTGGAAGGCGATCCTCATGCGCGCCGCCACTTCACTCCGCTTGGGACTCGGAATTCTGGCCCTCTCCTGCGGCTCCGAGAGCGAATCTCCGAGCGCGGGAGCCGGAGGAACCGGCGCCGCGGCCACTGAGCTCGTGGGCGCCCCGGGCGTGGACGTGACCGAGGTCGCCATCTACCAGGCGGTCGAGCGCGTGCTCTGGACGGAAGCCGGCGCGCCCCCGGCGGGGGTACCGCTCGTCGCCGGGCGCGAGGCCCTGGTGCGGGTCCACTACCGCACATCGGCCAGCTACGACGGCACGCCGGTGACCGCTCGCCTGGTGCTCGACGACGGCAAGCCTCCGCTCGAGCTCGAGGGAACGCCCTTTCCCGTCACCGAACGCGACAAGCTCGAGACCAGCATCAACTTCAAAATCCCGGCTGACCGCGTCGGAGACAAGCTCACCTACGCAGTGACGCTGGGACAGCCGGCTGCCGGCCGCACGGAGAACTCGCGTGCGCGCGCGAGCGGTGACGTCGTGGTGGAGGGACACGCGAGCACGATGCGCGTGATGCTCGTGCCGTTCGCCTACGGGGCGGACGGCTCCGGACGGCTCCCCGACACCTCCGAAGCCGAAGTCGAGCGCTATCGACAGCGCCTGCACGCGCTCTACCCGGTGTCGAAGGTCGAAGTCAGCGTGCACGCGCCCATCGACTGGCAGGGGGCAATCAGCCCGACCGGCAAGGGCTGGCAGGAAGTGGGCATGCGGGTCTACCAGCTTCGCCAGACGGAGAACGTCCCGGACGACGTGTATTTGTACGGCGTCTTCCTGCCGACCCAGACGCTGTTCGAGTTCTGCGCCACCGGCTGCATGCTCGGTGTGACGCTGCTGAACGACAGCCCGCCCGACGTCGGCAACGTCGGGCTCAGACTCGCGCTGGGCGTCGGCTACCCCGAGCACGGGCCCGACACGGCAGCTCACGAGCTGGGGCACGCCCACGGACGCAAGCACGTCAATTGCGGACCGGGTCTGGATCCGAAGTCCATCGACGCGCTCTACCCGCATTCGGGCAACACCATCGGCGACTTTGGCTACGACCTCACTACGGGTGAGCTCCGCGACCCAGCCGTGTTCAGCGACTTCATGGGCTACTGCGAAAAGCGCTGGATCTCCGGCTACAACTACAGCGCGCTCTTCCAGCGCTCCCAGAACGTGAACTTGCCGGACTTGCTGCTGCCGGAGGGCACGTACTTCGACTACTGGCTCGTACCCGTTGGTCCGCGCTTGCCGAGCACTGCGTTCCAGAAGGTGCGACGCCGCACACCGCTCTTGGGCGGTCGAACCGTCCAGGTGAACGCCGACGGGAAGCTCGTACAAGGGCGCTACTTCGACTTCGACCACCTCGACGGTGGGTGGCTGTTCGTTCCGACGTCCGAGCTCGCTCGGGCGCGCTTCGAAATCGATGGTTCCCGTTTCGACATGACGCGCTGAGAGCGCAGGATGGAGACCCAATGAACTCGCTCGCGAGAATCTCGTTGACGATGTGTTTCGGTGTTTCGCTCGCCGCGTGCTCGGCGAGCTCGGGTAGCGGTAGTGACGGCTCCGGCGGTGCCGGTGCCGGCGGCGCGACCGCGGGCGGAGGCAACGCCCAGACGGGTGGCGCACCCAGCGGCGGCTCGTCCGGCGGCGGTGCAACGCCTGGGTTCGGTGGCACCACCAGCACGGGAGGGAGCACCGCCTCGGGTGGGGCCAATCCCGGCACGGGAGGCGGGACGGCGTCCGGCGGCAGCCCCGGTGCCGGGGGCGGGACCAGCGGGACGTGCAGCGTGCAGGTCCAGCACCCGAAGCCGGCCTGCTCGACCTGCGCGGCTTCGTCGTGCTGCACCGAGCTCGAAGCCTGCGCGAACGACACGACCTGCGCGGCGCTCAATACCTGCGCCGCTCAGAAGGGCCAGGCGTGCGCCCAGTCCAAGTCCGCCCAGGAGCTCGAGCAGTGCGTGAAGCAGGCCTGCCCGGCCGAGGCGAGCGCCTACCCGACTTGGTTCTCGGTGCAGGGCTGCATCGGCCAGAGCTGCACCACCGAGTGCAGCTGACCCAGCTCGGCGCGCCCGAGGCGCGACCTCACTGCACCACGAAGTTCCGCTTCGCCACGCTCTCGTTTCCGGCTCGATCGGTGGCCGTCACGACCAGCTCTCGGGGGCCCGGTAGTACGTCAGCGGTGTTCACCGTCAAGGTCTGCTTGCCGCCGCTGAGGTTGCCGACCGGTGTCCCACCGAGCGAGACCTCGACCCACACCGGGCCGCCGCCGTCGTCGCTCGAGTCGACGACGAGCGCGACCGCGCCGCCGAGTGTCGCGCCGGCAGCGGGGGAGACGATGGACACGGCGGGCGGCTTGCCGTCGACGTCCAGAGTGAACGTCTCGGTCTTGGTGTTGCCGGCGGCGTCGATGGCTACGAGCTTGGCGGACCCCTGGGTCGCTGGCAGATCGTGCATCGAGAACTTCACCAGCGAATAGTCCCACGTCTTGCCCAGAGTCTTGGGCCAGCCGGGCTCGAACTCGTGAGTCAACTCTTTGCCGCCGAACTCGAGCCGCACGGCGCCGAGGACCCAGGCGTCGCCTACCCAGAGCTCCAAGTCGCCCGTGCTCGACACCACGGTTTCGCCCAACACGATCTTGGGCGGCGTCAGATCGACCAACACGTTGGTGGCGGAGCGCGTCGAGGAGCGCCCGCCGCGGTCCTCGATGAAGACGGTGAACGTCCCATAGCCTTCGCCCAGCGCGGGTCCGGAGACGGTGATCGTGTGCGCCGAGCCCGACAGGGGACGCACCAACTCGTTCTGGAAGATCAAGCGCGCTGACGCCAAATCGCCATCGGCGTCCGAGCCCTCGACTTTCAAGCTTCCGTTGGGGCCGATGGGCGGGAAGCTCGGGATCTTGATGGCCCCCACCAACGGCGAATGTTGTGTCGCCGCCGGCGGCGGTGTCGGGACCGGCTCCGAATCCCACCCGAAGTCGGCCTCGAAGCAGCCAGCGAGGGTAGAAAGTGCGACGAGCGCCAAGGTGGGTGTGGACCGGTTCACGGTGCACCTCCGAGGGCGTACACCCCGAGGAGCGTCGGCGGCTGCTCCGCGGTGGAATAGACCCGGATGCCCCGATCGGCGTCGCCGACGTAGAGGCGCGCGCCGTCTGCGGCGATGGAGGTCGCCACTCCAGTGAACGACTCGGTGTGGAGCAAGACCGCCGAGGTCTTGGAGAGCGAAACGGTCAGGAGCGCGCTCTGATACACGCCGCGGTCCGCGGTCACCACGTAGAGCGTATCGCCGTGAGCCACCGCGTCCACGTAGGTGCCTGCCGGCAACGCGAGCTTCGGCGCGTCGGCAGCGCCCGTGTGCAGCGTCAGCCCAGCGCGAGCGCCGAGCGACGCGATCTCCACCACGCCGTGCGCGGAATCGGCGAGCAGGCGCCGCGGCAGTCCCTCGCGCCACAGGTTGGCGTCGGAGATCTCGGCCGCTCCGAACACTCCGTTCGGTGGCAGGTCCGCTGCCTTGCCCGAGGCGTCGATGCGGAGCGCTCGCTCCCACTCGGGTGCAGCCAGGAACACGCCGTCGGCCTTGGCGACCACCGCTGGTGGCAGCGCCGCCGGCCGCGGCGCCGGCACCAGTGTCTCGACTCCGGCGGGATCGACGAAAGCCACACCCTGCGCCAGCGCGATGACCACGTCCGAGTCGCGTGCGGAGGGGCCATGGGCGAAGAGCGGCGTCGCGAAAGTCTTCGGTGCGGCGCTCTCGATTCGAAGCTCCGACTCCGTCGAGAAGGCCCAACGGCCATCGGCGAGCACGACCGCTGAGACGCCCTGTTCCACCTTTTCGGGTGCCGCGAGCGGCGAGAGCAGACCACTCGAATCCGCGGCGAAAAGCCCGCCGCCCTCGCCCACCGCGAGGACGCGGCCGCCGCCCGCAGCCAGAGCGACGACCAGCCTGGGTTCATCGTAGCGACCGACCTGCTGGAGGCCGTTCTCGACGTCGCGAACGTCCACGGCGCGGGTGCCGATGCGCCGCGCATCACCGAACGCGTACAAGACGTCACCCGCGGGCAGCGTCTGCACCGGGTCTTTGGAGGGCGGCGGCGGCGTCCAGAGGTCGTGCCAAGGCAGCACCTGCCAGGGCGGCTTGGGGTTGCAGGCCTCGTCGCCGCTCGGCGTCGGCGGCATCTGCGGCGACAGCCAAACAGCGCAGGTAGGCGGTTTTGCCACGTCCAGCGCGCGCACACCCCATTCGCCCGCCGCGGCGAACAGTCGCTGCCCCTCTGCGCGCACGCCGCTGACGTAGAACGACTGGTCGTAGGGCTCCGTGCACTCACCCAAGAGCTGAGGCGTCGCAGGCTTGGCCACGTCGACTTCGACCACACCGTGGCGACCCGCGGCGACGAATGCCCTGTCGTCGACGAGTGCGATGTCGCGGGCCGGCGCGGTCAGGATCTCCGAAGCGTCGTAGGCCTTCAGCCAGCTCTGGCCGACCAGCTCGCCCGTTTGGAGGTGGACCACCGCGAACGTGTCGCAAGCAGCTACGAATGCGTAGGACGTTCGGGTCGCGACACCGACGGCGAAGCCGGGGCTCGGCACCACGTTCAATAGCTTGGGCGACGCCGGCGGCACGGCCAGGGTGGGCGCCAGGTCGATGACGGCGAGGCCGGCCTTGCCCATGGCCACCACCGCGCGATCGCCCTCGATGAAGACGTCGAGCGCGGGGCCGGGCAGTGGTAGCTCCGCGAACGGCACTGGCACCCCCGGAAGCTTCGGCTCGAGCATCAAAAGGCCGGCTTCCCCACTGGCGATGACCAGTCTGCCGCCGTGGTTGGCGATGGCCACCGGGTGCCCGAGCCCACCCAAGACGCCCAACCGCTTCGGCTCCGTCTGCGCGACGTCGAGCACCCAGAGTCGGGTCGCGTCCACCACGTACAGCGTGTCGTCGATCAGAGTACCGTCGCGGAACATCGGCGAGCGCAGCGCGTCGAGGTAGCCGGGGTCGTCGGTGTCCGCACACATCTCGTCCACCAACACCCAGGCGAGCGTGCTCCGCCCGCAGTCGCCGGTCACCTCGACGCCTTTCCACTTGCTCCCCGTCGGCGCCGGACTGGTCGGTGGCGAGGTCGGCAGCCCCGGATCCGCCGGGCCGAAACCACCGCCGGACATGTCTGCGCCGCAGCCGCCCATCACCACGAAGCCGACGGCTACACACACCTTCGCGTGCGCACCCCATGCGTGAGATCGAGCCATGATCCCTCCGTGCGCTCCCGCTAGCGCAATGAAGAAAGCCCAGGCCGGCGGGAGCAATTCGCGTGCCCCGACTCGCGCAGCGGTGCAGATCACTGGAATCTGAAGTGATCGCAATCGTGGTCCGTCGAACCGTGTTCCCCGCTGCGCGACAATCCTGTCAGACCCCTCGAGGCCCAGCCGAGGCGAAGGCCTGCGCCATGTAGTTCCCGGCGCATGGTTGCGCTCGAGAGAGCCGCATGACCGAGTGTAGCTGACCGAGGTACTCTCACCCGCATGTCGGCGACGCACGGGGTGCTGGTCGAGACGCGGCTCGACGGGCTGGGGTCCGGTGTCGACGACCGGCTGGCTCGCGGCGTCCTCGAGGCGTTCGATCGAGCCTCGCGCGGCCGCCTCGACGACTTCGGAGGCGAGGTTCTGTCCGCGCTCGGAGCGCGAACCCTCTTTTCGTTCCCGTCGTCGGCGGGGGCGCTGGCGTTCCTTCGCGATCTTGCGCCTGCCGTCGAGGCATTGGAGAGCGGCGAGCTCGGTCCGGTGCGATTGGCAGCAGCCGTGCACTCCGGCGCGTTTTCGATCTCGAACGCCGATGGCGGTGTCCAGCGTGTGTTTGGCGACGCGCTGGAGCAGGTGCGCCTCTTGGCAGATGCTGCGCTGGGCGGGCAGGTACTCGTCAGCGACGGCGAACCTCATCCAGGGGGCGACAGCCTCGAGCTCGTGGGCATCGCGCAGCCGGTACGGGCTTGGGAGCTGGCGGCCGTGGTCGCGGGGCCGGAGCCCTGGCGTGAACACGCGCGCACTTCGGTCCCGCCCCAGTCGCCCGCCGAGGCGCCGGACAAAACGCGGGAACGCCGCGACCGTCAGTTGGTGGAGCGAGCGCTCGCGCGCGCGCGCGGCGTGGATGGGCCCGAGCGGGCAGCGTGTCTCTCGTGGCTCGAACGCGAGTCGGACGCGCTCGCCGCCGTCTTCGAACGCCGCGTCGGGAGCGACCCGAGTCTGGCCCTCGCGGTGATCGAGGCGCTCCAAGCGGCTTGCTCGGGCCGGGCTCCCGGCGCCGCATACCTCGGTTCGTTGGACCGCGCCGTCGAGCACTTCAGCGGGGAAGCCCGGGGAAGGGCGCTGGTGATTCGCGCCGAGGCTCGCCTGAGTCGAGGCGCCATCGGCGCCGCACGGGAGGACGCCCTTCTGGCGCTCGGCGCGCTCCCCGAGGAAGCCGACGCACGAGCAGAAGCGCATCGCACGCTGGGCCGCTGCGCCTTGGATCAAAGTGCCCTGGAAGAGGCCGGACTCGAGTTGGGTCGCACTCTCGGATTGGCGCGAGCGCGAGGAGATCGCCGGCTCGAAGCTCGAGCGTTGAACAACCTCGCCAGCGTGTCCTTCGCGCAAGCAGACCTGCGCCGCGCGCGAGTGCGCTACGAGCAAGCCCTCGAGCTCCACCAAGCGGTGGCGGACCGCCGCTACGAAGGCATCGCGCTCGGGAACTTGGGGGGCGTATTGCGCCAGCTGGGGCAGCTCGAAGAAGCCGAAACCTGCTATCGAGACGCGCTCTCCGTGGCCCACGAGCTCGGGGAGCGATACCTCGCGGGAGCCGCGCTGCGCGAGCTCGGCGGGATCGCCCACGAGCAAGGCAGACTCGCGGAAGCCCAGGGGCTCGTCGAAGAAGGGCGCGCTCTCTTGTTGCAGTCCGGTAACCGCATCCAGACGCTGCTCGCAGAGAACGCGCTCACCTTGCTCGCGCTAGAACGCGGAGATCTGGACTCCGCGGAGTCACACCTCGCCCGTGCGCTGGAGCTGGATCCGCTGGGAGACTACCCGGCGCAACGCGGCCAATCGTCGCTGCTGCGCGCGCTGCTGTGCGCTCGGCGCGGCCGCGTCGACGAAGCTCTCCGGACGGCCGCCGAGGCCCGTGGTCTTTTGGAACAGGCGGGTCAGGTCGACTTGCTCACTTGCCACGCCCTTTCGCTGTCTCTCGTCGTTCCCGCACCCGATGCGGAGCGCATACTCGAAGGCGTCGAGCATCACTCGGGCGACTCCGCCGACGTTCGACTCCTGCTGCGCTACGCTCGCGGCCAGCTTCTCCCGCCGACCGCCGAGACTCCCGAGTCCCTCGTCCAGATCGGTCCACGAGCGCGCTGGTTCCAAGCGCCGGGGGCCGCCATCGTCAGCCTCCGACGCAAGCAACGCCTCAGGCGCCTGCTGGCGGCGTTGGCCGAGCAGCGCGTGAACGCCCCGGGACGAGTGCTCTCCCGCGACGCGCTCTTCGCGGCGGTGTGGCCCGGCGAAAAGATCGGCGTCGAGTCGGCGCACAACCGCCTGTACGTTGCCATTGCCACGTTGCGGCGCTTGGGGCTTGCCGGCGTTCTCCACACTCAGACGGACGGCTATCTGCTCGACGCCGCGGCGACTTGGGTCCGGAGTGACGACGGCGAAGACGTGCAGCAAAGCGGGTGATGAAGCTCCTCGGGCTGGGGTAAACTCCGCGTCGGTGTTCCACCCCCACGGCCTCCAGCCCGGCACGATCTTCTGCGGCGACTTCCGCATCGAGCGCGCGCTGGCCATGGGCGGGATGGGCGCGGTCTACGTGGTCGAGCAACTCAGCACGGGGCGCAAGCGAGCGCTCAAGCTCCTTCTGCCTTCGTTGGTCGAGAATCCACGATCGCGAGAGCGCTTCGAACAAGAAGCGCGAGTGGCCTCGCGCATCAATAGCGACCACGTCGTCGAAGTGGTGGCGGCAGGTGTCGATCCGGAGTCTGGCGCGCCCTGGCTCGCGATGGAGCTGCTCGAGGGCGAGACCCTGGCGCAGCGCATCGAGCGCGCAGGGCCACTCCGCCGCGAGGAGACGCTGGAAGTCATGCGGCAGCTCTGCCACGCCCTCGGCGCGGCGCATGCCAGCGGCCTCGTGCATCGAGACGTGAAGCCGGAGAACATCTATCTGGCCATGCCCCGTCGCGAGGGCATCCCATTCACGCTGAAGATCCTCGACTTCGGCATCGCCAAGCTCACCGAAGACGTCCGGGGCGCCGCCAGCGCCACCGGAGCCGTCGGCTCACCGCTGTGGATGGCTCCGGAGCAGACGGGCACGACCGGCGTGGGCCCGCCTACGGACGTATGGGCGCTCGGGCTCGTGGTGTTTCACTGTTTGACCGGGCGCCTGTATTGGCGCTCCGCCGAAGGATCGGGTGCCACGCTCCAGGGACTGCTGAAAGAGGTGATGCTCGATCCTCTGGTGCCCGCCGCACAGCGAGCCACCGAGTTCGGCGTCGCGGCGAACTTGCCGGCGGGCTTCGACGCTTGGTTTTCCCATACGGTGGCGCGCGATCCCGCGTCGCGTTTCCCCGACGCCAGCCACGCGCTCGCGGCGCTCCAATCGGTGCTCGCCCCACTCGCGCCGACACTCTCGCTCGACGCTGCGAGTGCGACGCACGTGCCTCTGGCACCAGCGCGGGCTTCGGTGCCGTCGATCCCCGAAGGCCTCGGCCCCACCGGGCCCGTCTTGGCGCAGACTGCAACGGCGCCAACGACTGCTCCTCGGGGCTCGAGCGGACTCGAGTGGCTGCTCGGAGGCCTGGGTCTGTTGCTCGTCGGCGGGCTCGCACTTGCCCTCGTGGGCGGGCTCGCGTTCGGCTTCTACTACACGCAGGACTCCGAACCGCCCAAGCCCACCGCGGCTTCGAGCACACCCGTGCGCTCCCCCGCCGTCGAACCGCCGGCAGCGAGCGCCGCTCAACCGACGCCAGCCGGCGCCACCGAGACCGCAACGTCGGGAAAACGCGCGGCAACGAGCAGCGCGTCGGCTGCGGCGTCTGGCTCACCCGCGGCGACGGCGACAGCGACTGGTTCGGGTGACCCACAGGCGGTCTCCATGAAAGACGTGTCTGACCACCCGGCGCGTGACTACAAGCTCCCTTGGTACAAGCAGAAGATCACCCAGTGCTGGAAAGGCAACGAGGGAGCGAAGCCGGATGCCGGAAGCTACTCGTGCACCGTGAGTGTGAAGCTCAATGAGCTCGGCCAGGCGTCGAGCATCATCGTGAGCCCGCGGACCTATCCGAAGTTCGGCGGCTGCGTGGTGATGCGCACGAGCGATCATCCTTGGGGCAGAGGGCCGCCGGAGACCAAGTCGTTCAGCTTCAGCTTCTGAGCCCAAGGCGTGGAGAGCCGCAACATGACGAGGCTTCTCGGGCTGACAGCCATTCTTCCAGCGGCCGCCACCTGCTATTTCTTCGTGTTCTGGCGCTGGTTCGACTTCTGGCGCCGGCATCGCGCCTCGACCTACTGCATGATTTTCGGCACGTTCGCCGCGTTGGCGGCAGGGGCGTGGTGGTTCGGGGACTTCGTCTTCGGATACTCGCTTCTCCTTCCCGTTGCCGCGCGCTGGGTGGGATTCCTCCTGATCACCGTTGCCACCGCGTTCGGCCTGGTCGCCGATCGTCAGATTGGGTTCCGTGTGCGCTCGTTCACTCCGTTCTTCGAAGCAGACGGGAAGCTACGGCTCGAGACGCGGGGAGCCTACGGCGTGGTCCGACACCCAATCTACGCCGCGGGGCTCGGCTACCAGATCGGCGTGTTCTTGGTCACGGGGTACGCCAGCGTGCTCGTCGCGACCCTGACCTTCGGACTGGGCGCGATTTGGTTCACGCGCCAGGAAGAGCAACGCCTGGTGCGACTCCTCGCTGATCCGAACGAATACGAACGCTACCGCCAGCGCGTGCCCGGCCTGATCCCGTGGAAACGAAAGCGCGAGCCCCAGGCGGAGCGAGGACCCGACGCGGGAGAACGGCGAAAGCCGTGAGACCGCGCCCGCGTGCGGCCGAAGATCGAGCACGCGGTGAAATAGCTGGCGCAGGGGCACCGCTGCCCCTAGGGTGCGCCCGTGAAAAACGACCAGGACAAGGGACGCGACGACTCCGAGGACGATGAGCTCGAGGAGCAGGACGAAGACGACGAGAGCGAGAAGCCTGCAAAGGTGGAGTCGAAGGGGGAATCGAAGGGCGAATCGAAGGGCGAATCGAAGGGGGAATCGAAAGCCGCGGCAAAGCCCCTTGCTGACGACGACGACGACGACGACGACGACGACGACGACGACGACGACGAGAGCGAGGATTCGAAGCCGCCAGCGCGCGCCGAAGCCAAGAAACCTCTGAAGCGTGAGATTGCGTCCACTTCGAGCCGCAAGAGCAGCGACAAGGCCAAGTCCAAAAAGCCGGTCCGCGCATCGGCTCCGGTCGAGGTAGCCCCGCCCCCGAGCTCGGCGGCGTCACGAGGCGCCGTGCTCGCCGTCGTGGGTCTGGCCATCGGCCTGGGCGCCGGTTGGTTCCTCAAGGACGCACACGCGAAAGGCAAGACGCCCTTCAAGCGCAGCCCCGCTCCGATCTCCAGCGAGGCGAGCGGCGAGTGCAAGTCCTGGCAGGACAAGATCTGCGCCGAGACCGGCGAGACGTCGGCAGGTTGCTCGCAGGCTCGCTCTGCAGCGGGTCTGATGCCCCATGCGGCCTGCGGCGCCGCCCTCGAAGACGTTCCCTCCACGCTGGCTCGCATCAAGCAGGTGCGCGCAGTCTGTGACGACCTGGTCCAGAAGCTCTGCAAGGACCTCGGCAACGAGACCGACACGTGCAAGATGGTTCGGACCAAGACGGAGCTCATGGCACCGGAGAATTGCCGCTCCATGCAGGACAACTACGCAGCGGTGATCGGTCAGCTTCGCATGATGCAAGAGGGCGGCGGACCCATGGGCGGCGGTCGCCCCGGTGGCCGTCCGATGCCGCCACCCGGCCAGCCGGTGCCTCCGCCGGTTCCACCGGCAGCTCCGCCCGATCCCGCTATGGACCCTCGCTGAGCTCGTCGGGTGCTAGCGTCGGTCCACATGACCGAACCGACTTTCGACGCAAAAGGCTTCGACCGAACGACCTTCGCCCCGTTCGAGCTCCACGATTGTCGCTCCACGCAGTGGAACGACGTGCGCCTGACGTTCCACGATTGGGATGCCGTGCACGCGCTCGCCGGCGGCGAGTCGCTGGAGGGCTACTACCTGAATGGGTACGGCGTCGAGGGGCTGGTCAAAGCGGCCATGCTGGGTGCCGGTGTCGACCCGGAGCGCGACGACATCCACGGCAACTCCGAAGGTGACACCTGCAATCTCCACTTCCAAGATCTGGAGACTGCGGTGAAAGCCGCCGGTGCCGCTCGCGCGATGATGGCGAGCAAGGAAGCGTTGCTCGCTGCAGTCGCCGTCGCACGGGAACACGGATTCGAGGACTGAGGGTCGACGGCTAAGGTCGGCGCAGGAACACGAGCGCGCCGTCGTCGCCACCCGCATTCGTGTGCGTGATCCCATCCACGCTGAGCTCACCCCAAGCCTCGCCGCCCAGCGCCACGCGCCCACTGGCGTCCACCGCGACGGCGTTCACGGCTTCGTTGTCCGAACCCGCGAGGGTGAAGTCCCACAGGTATTTGCCGTCGGGCGTGAGACCGACCGCGTACATGTCGTCGGTCGCAGCGGGGCGGGTGTCGTCACCGAACTTCACGAGCCCCCCATACTGACCCGCGAGCACCACGGAGTCACCCGGGCCGATGGCGGCGCCGAAGCCCCGCGTCGCCCCCGTGCCGCCGGCCGAATACTGCCACTCCAGCTTGCCGCTCGCATCGAACGCCGCGACGAACGCTTCCGCGGACGAATCGCCGTGGCTCGTGATCTTGGGGCCACCGAGCGAAAGCGACCCAGTGAGCTCGCCGGAGATGACTACGTCGCCGCGTTGCCGCACGGAAGCACCATAGAGCGTGATGCCCGTGCCTGCGGACCCGAAGACCCGGTCCCAGAGCCACTCTCCGTCGGCGTCGAGGGCCAGCAAGAAGGCATTGGACGAGCCGGCAGCTTTGCGGGGACCCCCACCGAAGTCGACGTTGTCGAAGAAGGTGCCCGTGACGTAGGCGGCGCCACTCGCGTCGACGCCGGGCTTGGAGCCAAAATCGATATTCGTGTTCGCGTAGACGCGCGCCCACTCGAAAGTGCCGTCCTTGGCGTAGCGCGCCACGAACCCGCCCTGGGCCGGAGCCAGCGCTCCGCCGCCGAAGTCCACTGAGGCGGCATTGGCGAAGCCGTCGATGACGACGTCCCCGGTCGCGGTCACGTGCACGCCTTGAGCGGTGTCGGAGCTGTCGCCCCCGATGGCCCGATCCCAGAGGTACGCGCCTGTCGCGGCATCGAGGCAGACGACCAATGCGTCGTTGTTGCCACCGGCCGTGCGTGCTCCGCCACCGAAGTCGAAGGTCCCGGCGAAGCCACCGGCAGCACAGACCATGCCTCCACCCACCGAAACGTCCTGCCCGTAGTCGCTGCCGTTGCTGGTGGCACCCCAAGAGTAGCTCCAGCGCGCGACGCCTTTCGGATCGAACGACGCGAGATAGCCCTGAGCGCCGGTCACGGGACCCTTGCCGAGATCTGCCGGCGAGGTGACTGCGCCGGTCACGTACACGTTGCCGGCGGGGTCGAAGGCCACTCCTCGAACGTGGTCCGTACCCGTACCGCCGAGGAACCACGCGCCGTCGGTGATTGGAGCCGAACAGGGGCCGTCGTCCGGGACGCCGTCGCAGTCCTCGTCCACGCCGTCGCAGCTCTCTGACTTCGGGTTGCACGAAGGTCCGCTGGCGTCGGGGCCGCCGTCTCCGCCGCACCCACTGACGACGCCGACCACCAGCACGAAAGACAGGACGAGCGCGCGCATCGACACTCAGTCTACCATTGCATGGCGGCTGCGAGCTGCTCGCGTCCAGGGCCGAATGGGCGTTTGCCCCCTGGGGTTTCGTCGAACCGGAACTTCTCCAGCCACGCGCTGTCGAACCCGAGTTCGGAGGTTCGACGCGATGCACACTCGCTGGATGCGCCGGGCGCTGGCGATCGGCGCTGGCTCCCTCGTCCTCCACCTGGCGGACACTCCCGATCCCGGATCGGATGCCCAGATCACGGACGCTCACGGCGAGCTCCGTCGGGGACGCGCCACCCCGCTGGCGACCGAGTCTCCGGCGGTCTCCTCCACGGCGCGCCTCGCCCTGGAGCTGGCATCGCTCGAGCGCGAGACGCTCACGCCGTTGACCCGCGTGCGCGCACCGGCCGTCACGCGGCCGCCGGCCTCGGGGATCCCGATTTCCCGGCTGGACCGCGCCCGACAGCGCGCGACCGAAACGGACGCGATCGAGTTCGGCGAACTCGAAGCTCGGCCCGAGCCCAAGCCCGCGGACGACCTGAGCTCGCTCGCGAGCACTCGCGCTTCGGTGCGCCTGGGCGACAGTGGTTTTGGTGCGGTCGTGCCCGGACCGTCGGTCACGGCGGCGACACCGACGGTGATTTCCGGCGCAGTGAGCGATGCCGCTCGAGTCGTGGCGGGCCTGCGCTCCGGGTTCCGGAGCTGCTACGCTACCTCGTTGAAGAGCGACCCGTCGCTCGCCGGCGCCCTTTCCGTCACCATCGAACTCGACGGAGACGGGCGAGTCGCCGGCGTTCGAACCCAGAGCACGGGCAACCTACCGCCGAGCCTCGTGGCCTGTATCGCGTCGAGGGTGCGTGCAGCCCGATTCACGGTCGACGGGGCGTCTCGCGCCGTGCTGACGCTGCCCGTGACCTTCGTGCCGCGCTGACCGCCACGCAGGCCCGTCAGGGCACCATGGGTCCGATGTACGACTTCGCGGCGACCACGTTGTCGTAATACTTCTTGGTCTCGCCGGCTGTGTTGCTGCCGGCGTGGAACGACAAGTTGAAGCGATCGAGCTTCAGCGTCGCGACGTCCCGGAAGCGCAGGTTTCCGAAGTCGGCGATCTGCTTGCCATCGAGCCAAAGTGTGATGCGACCGTCCCTCTGACCTGGTGTGTTGGCCTTCACCATCACCTCGTAGCAATACCAGTGGTCGAGCTCGGGAATGACCTCGGGCATCGGCTTGAAGTCGGGACCGAAATCGAACGGGAGGCTCGTGTTCGGCATGACGAGCCCCGACGGGAAGAAGTGGTCGCCGTAGTTGCTGCGCTGCTCCGGGTGATAGACGTACACGTTCATCATGCCGGGAGACTTCGTGGCGGCCTCACCGCGCCAATGCTCGAATTCCACCAGGAACTTGTTCTTCCCGTCCGCTGGCACCCCCGGCGTGGCTTGATTGCCGTTGAAGTAGTGTGCGGACATCCCGCCACCGTTGTGACTGGATCCGACGATGTCGTTCTTTGCGTCGAACTTCGAGTACCAACGGAGGTAGAGCTGATCGAGCTCGGTGGTGAGGATCTTCTGTACGGCGTTGCTGAGCTCTTGGTCTTGCTTCGGCAAGGTGAACTCCACCGCTTGTTTGCCGGCGTAGAAGAGCCCGGCTTCGGTGGCGATGCGGGTCTGGGC
Organism: Polyangiaceae bacterium; assembly: GCA_046351435.1. Lineage (GTDB taxonomy): Bacteria > Myxococcota_A > Polyangia > Polyangiales > Polyangiaceae > JADJKB01. The sequence goes on along the minus strand of JAXLYN010000009.1, from coordinate 100,457 downwards.
GGCCTGGAAGGTGTTGTCCCAGCGATTCCACAAGTCCGCCGCTTTGGAGTAGCTCTCGAAGTCGTCGGCGAAGATCACGTCCGGATCCTGGTCGATGCCTTTGTCCCCGGGGTACTTCTGAGCCAGACCGCCCACCGCCCCCGTGCCACCGCCGCTGCCGCCCGCGGACGTCCCTCCTGCCGCGGTGCCGCCCGCCGCCGTGCCGCCCGCGCCGGCGCCCCCCGCGGATGTGCCGCCGGAGGAGCTGCCACCGCTCGGAGCGCCGCCGGCTGGCGTGCCGCCCGAGCCGCTGCCACCGGTGCCAGCGCTCGAATCGTCGCTTCCGCACGCGACCGTCGCGACGCCGAGCCCCAGGCAGAAGAGACCGATCCGACAGCTTTGCATGGCGACCTCCGAGGCGGGAGTCTACCACCTCGGCAAGAAGCGCGGTCGGGCGCCTGCTACCTTCTCGACCATGGTGTCGCTCGGTGGTCTCAGACGGCATTTGCTCTTGGCACTGACCGGCGCCGCAGCCTGCGCTCCTCGCGAGCCCGTCGAATCCACTCCACGTCCGGACCCGCCACTCCGTGGCTCCGAACGGGCTACGACCGAAGACCCGCGCTTCGCGACGCCGCCGGGGGAAACAGGCACCGCGAATTGCCAGTATCCGTTGACCCGCTACTGCTTCGCGCCGCACGACCAGAAGAAGATCCTCGCGAGCTGCGGCATGCGCGACAAGCCGGAAGACGCCAGCGGCTGTCTGACTCGCGAGGGCTACGCGTCTTGCGGCGTCGCCGTGACGACGGGTCCGAGCCTCGAGAACGGACTTTGCTGCTATCAAGTCTGCCAAGAGCCGGCGCGCCCGGGCGGCCGCCCCCTGTCCGTTGCGGATGGCCATCGTCGCGCCGGCGCCACGCATCGCAGCGACTGGGCCGTGATGGAAAGCTGGCCCGCCGAACCCATCGATGCGACGACTCGCTCCGCCCTCGCGCGGGCCTGGACGGAAGACGCCCTCACCGAGCACGCTTCGGTGGCTTCGTTCGCGCGATTCACGCTCGAGCTGTTGGCAGTCGGAGCGCCTGCGGAGCTCCTGTCGGACGCCCAGCGCGGAGCCGGGGACGAGATCGAGCACGCGCGGCTCTGCTTTGCGTTGGGCTCTCGTTTCGGCGGCAGCTGCCGGGGCCCTGGACCACTCGACCTCGCCGGAGTCCGGCCGCGCCAGTCATTGCGCGAGATCGTCCTGGCGAACGTGGCAGAGGGATGCGTCGCCGAGTCCATCGGTGCCGCATTGGCACTCGAGCAACTCGATGGGTGCACCGACGAAGCCACGCGGCGCGTGCTCGAACGAATCGCGCGCGACGAGGCAGACCACGCGGCTTTGGCCTGGCGCTTCGTGGCCTGGGCGCTGCGCGTCGCGCCGGAGCTCGGGGCGGACGTGCGACGCAGCGCCGAAACCGAGCTCGCGCTCTGGACCGCGTGCACGGACGACGGACGCGACGTGGACCCCGCCGCCTGGCGTCGATACGGGAGGCTCCAGGGAAGCGAAGCCAGCGAGGCCGCTCGGCAGGCGGCCCGAGCCGTCGTCCTTCCGTGTCTCGACGCGCTCGTTCCGCGGACTGCGACCCCCATCGAACACGCGCCGGTCTCCTAGCGTTCGTCGGGGCAGCTGACGGCAGGAAGCGCGTCGACTCGTGCGCAGGCACTCGCGGGCAGGAAGGCAGCATCGGCCGCGGACGTCGACGCAAGAACCTCGCGAGGTGCGCCTCACGCCTGATTTGCCCCCGCTCGAGACCATCACCGCGTCCCGGCGAGGAACCCTTTTCACCTCGCCCGGCTCCCACCACGTGTCATGTGGACCCGAGTACTCACCGACGCGTTCCTCGCCGTCAGCTGCCAGAGCGGACCCCAGCGTCTCGACCCCGTACCGAAAGAGCACGAGGCCACCGTGGCCAAGGCCCGAGGCGCCATCGGCGAGTTGAAGAAGACGCTCAGCGGGCAGCTCCAGACGGCGATCCAGGCCGGCGGGCACGCCCGGGGGATCGATGTCTGCTCCGGCGAGGCCGGCAAGCTGACGGCCGACCTCGCCGCGAAGAACGGCCTCGAGATCGGGCGAACCAGCCACAAGCTCAGAAACGAACAGAACGCGCCCCGCCCTTGGGTGAAGACGTACCTGGACGAGGTTGCGGGCAAGCCCGCAGCGGACGTGGCGCCAGCCGTGTTCGACCTCGGTGCGAAGCTCGGCTTGGTGGAGCCACTACCGACGCAAGCGCTGTGTGTCACCTGCCACGGTCCTGCCGAAGTCATTCCTGCGGAGGTGAAGCAGAAGCTCGCCGAGCGCTATCCGAAGGACCAAGCCACTGGATTCACGGAGGGCGCGTTGCGGGGCGTGGTCTGGGTCGAGCTCCCGAAGTAGCAGGCCTCGGCCAAGCCGCGCGTCACCCGAGCTGCGCTCAAGGAAGGCCAGGCTCGACCGTTCTCCACGGGCGGTATCGACGAGGTTCGTCCCGTGAAGTCCATCCTCATCATCGACGACGCGCCAGAGAATCTCCGCGTGCTCAGCGGAATTCTCGAACCGCACTACACCGTGCGAGCAGCACGGAGTGGAGAACGCGGGCTCGAGATCGCGCGTGGTGATCCGTTGCCCGATCTCGTCCTGCTCGACGGGATGATGCCCGGCATGGACGGTTTCGCGGTGCTCCAACGACTGAGAGGCGATCCTCGGACGGTCGCGATCCCGGTGATCTTCGTCACTGCCCTCCAATCGACGGGCGACGAAGAGCGTGGCCTCGCGCTCGGCGCGGTCGACTACATCCAGAAGCCCGTCCAGCCCGCAGCGGTGCTCGCGCGGGTGAAGACCCACCTCGAGCTCAAGGCCGCGCGCGACCAGCTCCGCGCGCGCAACGTGGCTCTCGAGGCCGAAGTCGAAGCCCGCATGCGCGAAAACGTTCTCGTGCAAGATGCAACCATCCGCGCGCTCGCCGAGCTCGCCGAGATGCGCGACTCGGAGACGGGCAACCACATCAAGCGCACGCAGGAGTACGTCGCCCTCCTCGGCAACGCCTTGAAGGAGCACCCTCGCTTTCGGTCGGGGCTCGCTGATGGCTGCCTGCGACTCCTCGTGAAGTCGGCCCCGCTCCACGACATTGGCAAGGTAGGGATCCCCGACCACGTGCTCTTGAAGCCCGACAAGTTGACACCCGCGGAGTGGGAGATCATGAAGGGCCATGCGGCGCTCGGCGCCGAAGCGCTCGCACGCGCCGAGCGAGACGTCGCCGAACCGCTCGATTTCTTGCGCGTGGCCAAAGAGATCGCACGGCACCACCACGAGCGATGGGATGGTTCCGGGTACCCCGACGGGCTCGCAGGCGAAGCCATCCCGGTATCAGCGCGCTTGATGGCACTCGCCGACGTCTTCGACGCGCTCATCTCTCGCCGCGTCTACAAGGCTCCCTATCCGCTGGCGCGCGCGGTCGAGATCGTCCTTCAGGGCAAAGGCTCCCATTTCGATCCCGCAGTAGTCGATGCGTTCATGGCACTACGCAGCGAGTTCGAGCGCGTCGCCGAACGCTACGCCGACAGCGAAGCCGATTGCCGCGCCAAGGTCGAAGCGCTCCGTCTGCCCTACGCCGCTTCCCCATCGCTTTGATTCATCTCCAACCAGGAGCCAAGATGACCGACCCCACCACGTACCTCGAAGAACCGACCGCGCTCGAGATGACGAACGCGGTGCGCGCTCTCCGCGCTGCGGTGCCCGACCGCGGCCTGTTCGCGTTCGTGTGCGAGAAAGATGCCCCCAGCGTCGCGACGTTGCAGGAGGTCGCGGTGGCAGAAGCGTGCCCGTTGGTCGGTGGGATCGTGCCCGGTCTCGTCGTCCATGGTGGCTTTCGCCGACGCGGGGTCTTGCTCTCTTCGTTCGACGGCGGGGCGCCGCGGCGGATCGTCGCGATGCCGCGAGTCGACGGCAAGTTCGCCGACGCGGCGATCTCGGAGCTCGCCGATTTCGTCACCGCGAATGCGTCCCCAGATGGCACCGACTCGTTGCTCCTTCTCGTCGATACCACGCTCGGCGACATCGGCGAGATCGTCGACCGCCTGTACCAAGAGGTCGGCGACATGGTGGGCTACGTGGGGACCTGCGTAGGGAGCGAGACGTTCGTCAGGATGCCGTGCGTGTTCGACGAGCGGACGTTCGCGGCGGGCGCGTTGGTCGCCGTGTTGCTCCGCGGGCACCCAGGAGCCAGCATGGCCCACCACTACCGCGGAGGCGACGCGCTCTGGGTCGCGACCACGACGACGGGCGGGCGCATCGCGGCCATCGACGGTCGCCCGGCGTTCGACGTCTACCGCGAGCTCGTCCAGCGCGAGTATGGCGTCGCGATCGATCGTGAGAACTTCTACCGCTACGGGGTGCACTTTCCTCTCGCACTGAACCGCGGACAGGGCGAGCCGCTGGTCCGCATTCCGATACAAGTCGAGGACGACGGCTCCGTGTTCTGTTCGGGTGACGTCCCCGAGAACACGCTGCTCAGCGTGGTGCGCGCCATCCCTCGCGACGATCTGGGCGCGGCTGAAGCCGTCGGCGCCGGCGCGTGCGCGGGGGTCGACGTCGGCAGCGCGGTGCTCACGTTCTACTGCGCCGGACGCTTTCTCCACCTCGACGAGGCGGCGGCGACTCGAGAGATCACGGCGCTCGAGGCCGCGATCCACCCGCGCCCGCTCTTCGGAGTGCTCTCGCTTGGAGAAATCGGGTCACCGAAACAGACCTATCCCGCATTCCACAACGCAACAATCGTGGCCATGCCTTGGAGCTGAACCACAACCAGACCATCAGCATCCTCTACGACCTCGCGATGGCGATGGCGGGTGAGACACGCCCGCGCCCGCTCGCCACCGCCATGCTCCAGCGTCTGCTTGCTCACACCGGTTGTACGGCCGGCGCGGTTCTGCTCCGCGGGAGCGCTGGCCCCCACGTCTACGTGACGCTCGGCAGCCGAGCGCTGCGCGGCCTCGAGGGGATGACTGCGCCGTGGACGACCGAGCTGCTAGCTGTGGAGCACACCGAATCAGCGAGTGGAGTCTTTCCCGGAGGCGAGAAATACGTCCATGCGGTGTCCCTAGTCCTCCCACAGTGCGGACACGTCGTGCTCTTCACCGCGCGAAAAGATGCGGCCGAGCGTTCGCTTCGACTCGCACGTGCTCTCTTTGCCCCGATCTTGGGGAAGTTCGCGCGGAGCCTCGACCTGTGTCTGGATGCCGAACGCCAGCGTGCAGCCCTGGTCGAGGCGAAAAACGCGGCCGAGGCCGCGAACCGCGCCAAGAGCGCGTTCCTCGCCAACATGAGCCACGAGATCCGCACGCCGATGAACGCCATCATCGGTCTGACGCACCTCGCCAAGGCCGAGATCCGGGACCCTGGCGCGCTCGCGAAGCTCGCGAAAGTCGGGATCGCGGCCCAACATCTCCTGCGCCTCCTCGACGACGTCCTCGATCTCTCGAAGGTCGAAGCGGGCAGACTCACCATCGAGAGCGCCGCGTTCCGTCCGTCGCAACTCGTCGAAGACACCGTCTCGCTCATGGTGACCCGCGCAGCGGAGAAGTCGATCGTGCTCGATGTGCGGGTGGATCCCGCGGTCCCGACGGTCGTCTGCGGCGATCCGTTCCGGCTCGAACAGGTGCTCCTCAACTTCGTCGGCAATGCGATCAAGTTCTCGAACGGCGGAACGGTTAGCGTTCGGGTGACCATCGACGGCGACCAAGTTCGCGACGCCGCGGAGTGGATGCTCCGGCTCGAGGTCGAAGATCAGGGAATCGGCCTCACGCCAGAGCAGCAGTTGCGGCTCTTCGAGCCATTCGTCCAAGCCGACGACTCGACGACTCGCCACTACGGCGGCACCGGGCTCGGGCTCGCGATCAGCCGCCGGCTCGCCCGCTTGATGGGCGGAGACACCGGCGTCGTGAGCCAAATCGGCTGCGGGAGCACCTTCTGGGCGACGATGCGAGTGGCCCGCGCACACGGAGACCCTCGGACCATCAGCAGTCCGCCCGCCGACTCGCGCCCGGAGCATGCGTTGGCGCGCTTCCGAGGAACGCGGATCTTGCTGGCCGAGGACAACGAGATCAACCAAGAGGTCGCGCGCGCTCTGCTCGAGAACGTGGGCCTCGAAGTCGTGATCGCGAGTGACGGCACCGAGGCGATCGCGCAGGTGGCGGCCGCTGACTTTGCGCTCGTCCTGATGGACATGCAGATGCCCGAGATGGATGGTCTCGAGGCCACCCGGGCCATCCGCATGCTCCCGGGGAGGGGCTCGCTACCGATCATTGCGATGACGGCGAACACGTTCGCCGAGGATCGTGAGCGCTGCATCGCCGCCGGGATGAACGCGCACGTCGGAAAGCCGGTGGTCCCCGAGGCGCTCTACCGCACGGTCCTCGCATGGTTGCCGCCGAGCCTGGCTCGCCACCCGAGCGCACCGGCCGCCGACCTGGCGCCGGGCTCGCTGCCGCCCGGCCTTCGCACGGTGGCGGGCCTCGATCTCGTCGCCGGACTCGAGGCGTCGGCAGGACAGCCCGCGCGCTACGTCCGCCTCCTGAAGTTGTTCGCCGAGCAACACGCCCTCGACGTCGGACAGGCGCGCACCGCGCTCGGGGAAGGGAACCGCGACGGCGCGAAGCATGTCGCGCACACCTTGAAGGGTGTCGCCGCAACGCTCGGAGCGCACGCTCTCTCCGCCCGCGCGGCCCAGCTGGAGCTGACGGTCGATCTCGACGAACCCGCCGCGACCGAACGCGCGCTCGCGGCCGTCGAGGGCGAGCTCGCGCCCCTGGTGCGGGGGGTCTTGCGGGCGCTCGACGAGGCGAAGCCTGCGGTCACTCGTGCCTCGCTCGAGCCGGCGGCGCGAGAGCGCGCACTCGCGGTGGTGTCGGAGCTCGAAGAGCTGCTGGCGCAAGACGACTCGCGGGCGTTGTCGCTCGCGGTCCAGTCGAGCGACCTCTTGGACGGCGTGCTGGGATCGGCGGCGGCGGAGATCCAGGCGCAGATCGAGAGATTCGAGTTTCCGAGGGCTCTCGAGACCATCCGGATGGCGAAGGCAGGCTGAGCTCGAGGCGCGAACTCGGGAAGTGGAGGAGTTCGGGGAGGCCGCGCTTTATGGCGCGAGCACGTAACCCTGACTCCCGAAGGCGCCGGCGCTCACCCCGAGCACGACGCCTCCGCCCGAAGTGAGCACGAGGCCATTGGGCGTGCCCCATTCGGAGCCGTCGCTGAAGGTCCAGATATGTCCACCAGTCGACGTGAGCCTCACGCAATTCGTTCCGGTCACCGTAGGCCCTCCGAAGGAGAACGCTTCGCTCGCCTTCCCGGCGAGGACGATGTCGCCGTTGGCGGCCACCACGAGGTGCGAAGCGTACTCCCAATTCGTCGTGCCGAAGACCTTGTGCCATTCGATGGCGCCCGTCGTCGGGTTCAGCTGCGCCAGCACGATGTCGCCGTTTCCCTTGGCAACGTCGACGACCCCGGTGTCGAAGTCCACCTGACCGCGGAAGATGCCGGTCATCACCACCTTTCCGCTGGGCGCGAAGGCGAGCGCGTAGCCGTTGTCCGCGCCGACGTCGCCCAGCTGGCGGGCCCACGTGCCCGTCCAGCTCGAGGTGAGCCTCGCGATGCAGATGTCGTCGTTGCCCTTCGCGACCGTCACGGCGCCGCCGCCGAAGTCCACGCTCCCGTCGCAGCTGCCAATCAGCGCGAAGCTGCCGTCGCTGGCGCGTGCGAGGCCCATTCCGTAGTCGTCTTGGGTTCCGCCGAAACGCTTGGCGGCCACGGTCGCACCGTTGGCGAGGCTGAACGAAGCGATGAACATGTCGCGGGCTTGCGCCGTGAGCACGCCGGTGCCGAAATCCGTAGTCCCGGCGAGGAGCGTTCCGGCGACGACGAAGTTGTTTCCGTCGAGCAAGGCGCTTCGGACGCTGTCGACCCCATCGCCGATGCACTTCGACCATTTGTACGCGCCGTTCGAACCAGCGAAGCGAGCCAGAAACAGTCCATCCGCCGCGCAGGTCAGAGGCGCACCCCCGAAGTCGAGGCCCGTCGCCGCGGTCGAAGTGCCGATGACCACGACGTCGCCCCCCGGTTCGACGAAGAGCTGCTCGGGAACCTGATTCCCTGCCCCTCCGAGCTTCCGCGACCAGAGCCACGCCCCGCTGGGCGAGTACTTCGCGACGTACGCGTCGATGCTCGTGGATGTCACTGGACCTCCGCCGAAGTCCTCGCTGCCGTTGAAAGCGCCAGCGAAGAATTGGTTGCCGGCCGCGTCGGTCCCCCCGGGAACCAACCGGATGCCCGCGGCGGGGTTGAGGGACTTCTTCCAGACCACGCCACCCGGAGCCACGCCACCGAAGGTCGCGGTCACGGTCGTGTCGGCGCTCAGCGTCAGGGAACACGTAGCGGTGCCGCTGCAGCCGCCGCCGCTCCAGCCCGAGAAGTTCGAAGTCCCTGCGGGCGTGGCGGTGAGCACCACACTCGAACCGTCGAGGATGTCGGCGCTGCACTTGGCTCCGCAGTCGATGCCGCCGACGTCGCTCTTCACCGTTCCGGCTCCGGTGCCGGCTGGAGTCACGGTGAGCTTGAACGATCCTTTGCAGACATTACCCACGCAGCTCCCAGCGGAGCAGTCGTTGGGCTGAGCGCAGGCTTTCCCGCTCGCGCATTTGCCGCAGTCGGCGCCGCCGCAGTCGACGTCGGTCTCCGTGCCGTTCTTCACGCCGTCACCGCAGCTCGCCGCGACGCAGCTGCCTCCGGTGCAGACGTTGCTGACGCAATCGCTCGGCGCGGAACAGCCTTTCCCCACGCTGCACGCCTTGCAGGTCGCGCCTCCACAGTCTTGCCCCGTCTCTTTGCCGTTCTTCACGCCGTCGGTGCAGCTCGGCAGCGCGCAGCTGTAGGCCGTGCAGATTCCGCTCGTGCAGTCCCCACCGATGACGCAACCTTTGTTCGCACCGTCACAGGCGGGACACGCGCCCCCGCCGCAATCGACATCGGTCTCCTTGCCGTTCTGTTGCCCGTCGGCGCAAGTCGGGTCGACGCAAGTTCCGCTCTTGCAAATCCCGGTCGAGCAGTCGCCGGGAGCCGTGCAGGTCTCGGCCGGTGGGCACGCCGCGCAGCTCGGACCGCCGCAATCCGTGCCGGTTTCGCTGCCGTTGCGCACGCCGTCGCTGCAAATCGGTTCCTGGCATTTGGCAGCCGTGCACACCTGACTCGCGCAATCTTGCGCCTTGCCGCAGTCGCCTCCGCTCGGGCAGGGGTAGCAGCTGCCGCCGCAGTCGCTGCCGCTCTCGTCGCCGTCTTTCGTACCGTTCTTGCAGTGCTCCGGCAGCGTCGTCGGGCCCCCGCCTTTGGGTACGCACTGGTTGGCCACACAGCTTTCGCTCGTCGCGCAGTCCTTCGCGCCCTTGCACTCGACCCCGCACTTTCCGACGGGTAGGCACACCTCGTCTCCCGGGCAGTCGCTGTTGTGCAGACACGCGGAAGTACCGCCGTCCTCGCCGGACTTGTTGGGGAGCTGTCCGTCCTTGTCGAGTTCGTTCTTGGAGGCGCACGTCGCCGACACGCAGACTTGCTCGGGCACGCAGTCCTTCGACGTCTTGCAGCCGTCGCGACACACGCCGTCGATCCCGCAGACTTGGCTGCCGGGGCATTCGCTCGAGTACTTGCAGGGCGGGTCGGGCACTTCGCTCGGCAACTGGCAGACGTGGACGGGGTTGTCGGCGATGCGACAGTAGAGGCCGGGCTCGCAGTCAGCGTCCTTCTCGCACTTGATGTGGCAGCGCTCGAACGCGCACACGAGCGGCAAAGGACTCTGCGAGCAGTCGGAGTTGATCAAACATCCGTCGGCGAGCTTGCCGCGACGAATCGCGTCGGCTTCGTCACTGCTGCACGCATTCGCCACCACGAACAGAACTGCCACCAGCGCGAGCGCCCCGAACCGCTTCATCGTCCACCACCCTTTGATGACTTCTTTGCATCGTAGCCGGTTCATCGCGTCTCGATGAAGGAAATCCTGCCTTGCCCAGCGGCGCGGCGAGGGCCCGTCGCATCGTTCGCGCCCAGCCGCTTCAGCTCACTCGGTCAATTGGCCGCGCGCTCACTCGGTCACTCGGCCGCGCGCTCACCCGGTCACTCGGCCGCGCCCTTCGGCGGAAGCGCGACCAGGACCGGGCCGATGACGGCGTCGATCGCGCGCATGCGAGTCAGGATGCGCGCTGCATCGGCCGGCGCCCCGTCGCGAGCCGCGAGTCGAGCGGCGCTCTCGAGAAGCGCGGAGTACGTCAGGAGGACGTACAGGTGCTGGGAAGGGCGCATGACGTCGCGCGGGTCGAGCGCGCAACCTTCGCAACCTTCCCCCCGAGCGAGCTCGGCAATGCGCGCGAGCGTCGTAGCGCGGTCGCGCTCGGCATCCTCGGCAGTCGCGTACACGCGGGCGAGAAGACCCGTGGGCACCACCTGGAAGCGCTCGGCGAGCACTCGGTCCTTGCGCAGCAGCGCCGGCGTGACGAATACCGGGCGCCGCCGAGCCTCGACCTCCAGAATCTCGTGGGTCCGGGTCACCGATGGAGCACCGTCGGGCAAGAACACATCGGGCGCACGTCGCCGAGTCTGGGCGAGCTTCCAGGGAAGAAAGAGCTGACCGGGCGCGATGACGGTGATGCGATCGCAGGCGCCCTCGACGGCGCAGAGATATTGCGCGACCCCCAGGTGCTCATCACCCGACACCAAGACCAGCGCGCCCTCCGGCACGCCGCGCAAGAGGTCGCGACGGAGCGCGCGGCCGCTCCAGTCGCGTGAGAGATCGACGCTCTCGGTGCTCGACAACGCCGCGAGCGCTGGGACGAGGCACAGACCGACCTCGAGCGCTCGCCTGCCGGGGAGCTCGAGCGGCAGCTTCCCGCCCAGCATCGAGACGCCGACGCCCACCAGCACGGCCAGCGGTACGTGCGACATCGCCGTGAAGCGCTCGAAGTATGCGAGCGGCGCCTCACCATCCACGCTGATGCGATTGAGGGCGGCAAACACCGGACCGACCGCGACCAATGCCACGACCATCGCCAGCGAAACGCGACGGTCGATCCGCACCAGTGTGAACGCGCCGAGCGCTGCAGCCACGATTCCCAGGGGCCCGACGCTCGCCAGCAGCAAGAGCACGAACGCGCCGACTCGATCGGAGGCGGGCTCGCTGGTCGCATGGCGATTCGAGCTCCAGGGGCCGCCGTAGTCCGCGCGCAGCAGCAACTCGGCGAAGGAGCGAAGGTCGTGCACGTCCCCTGAGGAAACGGTCGCGTCGTGGCGGGCCGCCCACCAGAGCAATCCGAACGACACCAGCATGGGCGTGAACAGCGCGGCGAAGCACGCCCCGAGCGTGAGCTCGCGCTCGGCCAGACTCCTGCGAAGCGACGGCCCGGCGAGGAGCGCGAATGCGGGCACGCCGAGGAGCAGCATGTGGTGGTGCGCGAGGCCGAGCCCAAACGCTCCAATCGCGAGGAGCCACGAGCGCGCCCGCAGACGCCCGCTGCTCTCTTTGGCCGCCACTGCGAGCCAGAGCACGAGCGCGAAGAAGAGGTCGTTCAGCGGGAACACTTCCGCGTAGAGCGAACCGAGGAGGAAAGTCTTCGACACCGCCAAGAGCGCCGCCGCGCCCACGGCCGCCGCGAACGAGCCGGTGATCCGCTGCGCGAGCAGGCCGACGACGCCGACCGCGAGAGCGTGCTCGACGGCGGAGAGCGCATTCACCCTCAGCGCCATGTTGCCAAACGGAAGCTTGGCAGCCAGATGGCCGAGCAGCGTGAAGAGCGGGTAACCCGGGGCATGGGGCACTCCCCACTCGGCGGCAGCCGCAACCAGCTCCGGCGAGTCCCCCATCACGGTCAGGTCGCGTGCGACGCGAGGGGCGAACCAGGCGAGCGCCAGGGCGCTGCCGAGCCCGAAGACTCGCGACGGGGCCAGCACCAAGTGACGGGGCGCGCTCACCGCCCGCAGTCATAGATCAATTAGGGTGGGGCGTGGCCTCGGTCGCGGCGCTCCTGTCCCGGCGCTCCTGTCCCGGCTCGTGTGGGCTGAGGTGCGCGCGATCCGAGAAACTTGACGTCGAATGGCGGCCTGGGACACTTCCCCGATGCGCCGCTTCGTCGCGTTGGGTGTCGCCCTCTTCGCTGGCTGGCTCGCAACAGGTTGTGGCAGCGTTCGCGCCACCGGCCCCAAGACCGCGCTCGATCGCTGCATCGACGGCTGCGACACCGCTGCAGACTGGTGTGGAGTGCCCGCCGTTCCCGAGTGCCGCATGGAGTACGACGCTTGCGTCCTACGCTGCGGCCAGAAGAGCCCGAACCTCTAGACTCGGTGCTCCGAGCTCAGCGGAGCGGTGATGCTCAGGGCGCGAGCTTCGCGAGGACCAGGTCCACACCGCCGCTCGACACGAGCTCACCTTTGCCGATGTCGGCGCGACCGGCCAGGGCTCCACCCCACCAGATCTCGCCTTTGGCACCCGCGGCGACGGCGAACCCGTCCATCGACGCGCCGGTCGTCACCTGGCCGCTGTCGCCCACGGGTTCGTTGTTGGGCTTGGCAGACCAGCGACGGCTGCACACGTGCGCGCCGGACCCGTCGAGCTCGAGGAGGAACGCTCCGTCCGATAGCTCGTAGGACAGCGGACCTCCACCGAGATCGAGTGGACCGGAGCCCAAGGTGCCGGTCACGATCACGTGCCCGTCCGCGCGCAACGCGACGCCAGCCGCGCCATCGTTTTCGGTCGTCCCGAACACCCGAGCCCAAGCTTCCTTTCCGCTCGAGTCGAGGTTCAGGACGAACGCGTCGGTGTACGCCGTGGACTGGGCTTTCTGAGCGAAAGTGACCTGGCCACGCACCGAGCCAGCCACCGCCCAACCACCGCCGGGCCGGGCCGCGATGGCGGCGACCGCGCCACGCTGGCTGGCGCCGAGGCCATGCCGGTCGAGCACGTTGCCGGCCGAGTCGAGCGAGAGCCAGAAGCCGTCGCTTTCGCCAGCGGCCGTGAGGTTCGTGCCTCCGAAGTCCCCGCCGCCGGTGAACGCGCCACCGACGACCAACGTCCCAGCCGTATCCACTGCGGCAGCCAGCGCCGCGTCGTCCTTGGCTCCCCCGAAACGCTTGGCCCACTTTGGCCCTCCGCTGGCATCCAACGCGGCGACGAACGCATCGGACCCGCCCGCGCTCGTCAGCGAGATGCCGGCCCCGAAGTCCAGGAGCCCGGAGAAGGTCCCGGCGACGAAGATCGTGCCCGCCGCGTTCACGGCCAACGCCTGCGCGGCGTCTCCGTCGGGACCGCCGAAGCGTTCGGCCCATTGGGTCTGCCCTTGCTCGTCGAGGGCCAGCACCACGACGTCGGGGAAGCAGGCGAAGCAGAACCCGAGCCCAGCATCCACACCGGAGTCGCCTGGGTTCTCGCTGCTCGTGAGGGTTCCCTTGCCGAAGTCGACGCCGCCCGCAAATCCTCCAGCGACGACGAACCCACCCGCAGGCAGCCGGGCGATGGCGTTGCCACGCGCAGCGGGTGCATGGATCACGCCGCCGGCGGCGTCGCCGAATCCGCGACTGAATCGATGACTGCCATCGAGAGAGCGCGCCGTCACGAACATCGAGCGGTTCTGCTTCCCGGCTACGACCGAGCCCCCACCGAAGTCCACATCGCCGTAGTAGCTGCCGGTGAACACGGCGCCTTGAGGGTCGGTCACCACGGCGATGGCAGCCTCGAGGGCGGAGATGGAGCCCGGTGCGCTACCACCGAAACGTTGCGCCCATGAGGTCGCGCCACAGCTGCCCGCCGTCCTGGACGGCGCCGAGGCCTCTTCATCCAGGCTATCGGTCCCAGCGTCTTCGGCGGCGGCGTCCGGGGCGTCGCTCGCGTCGCTGCCCGCATCGCTGGCCTTCCTCGCCGGCTCTTCGGACTCCGAGCCGCAGGCGGCGCCGAGGCCTGCGGCGAAGACGATGCAGAGCAGGCGCTCACGTCGCATTCGACCCTCCCGGAAGCTTGCCAGACTGCGGCGAGCCGGGCGAGCACTCCCGCCTTTCCCGGTCGGGCGGCAGCCGGCGATTTTCGCTATTTTCCGGCCTTGACACCCGGCGCTAGTAAGCACTTACTTACCGTATGACGAACTCGCGACTTCGCACGGGCCTCGCGCGGGTCCGAAGCGCCTTCTGGCCCTCACTGTTCCTCGCCGCAGTCGCCGTCGTGGCGTGGATGCGCTTCTTCCGCCCGAACGAGGCTCGAGTGAGCCGTGTGGATCGCGGGGCCGTCGTGAACGAGGCGTTTGGCCGCGGCACCATCGAGAGCCAGCGCGAAGCGGCGATCGGCTTCGATCTGGTCGGCCGCCTGAGCGAAGTCCTGGTCGACGAGGGCGCACGCGTGTCGCTCGGGCAAGAGCTCGCTCGGATCGAGACGAACCAGGCCGAAGCCGACCTTCGCGCGGCGCGAACGGGGATCTCCGCAGCCCGGTCGTCGCTCGAACGCATCGCGGCGGACGAGAAGCGTGCTCGGGCAGTGGTGGCCGCGGCCGAGCGCGATGCGCGTCGAAACGACAGCTTGTATCAGAGCGGCGTCGTCGCGGCGCAGCAGAAGGACGACACCGCCGACCGCTTGCGGGTCGCGAGGGCCGAGCTCGATCGCGTGCTCGCGCAACGCGCCGAGGCGACGCGCGGCATCGAGGTTGCTGCCAGTGGTGCCAAGCAGAAGCAGGTGGCGGTCGTGCGCGCTACGCTCCTGGCTCCGTTCGAAGGCCTCGTCACGCGGCGCTTGCGGGAGCCGGGCGACACCGTTTCCATCGGCTCGACCGTGCTGCGCATCGTGGACCCGACGCAGGTCTACGTCCGTGCTGCGATGGACGAATCGGTGCTTCACGAGCTGGCCGAAGAGCAGCGTGGCGCCGTCTTCTTCCCGGGTGCGAGCGAGCCGATTCCCGCGCGGGTGACCCGCGTGGCCTGGGAGGCCGACCGGCAAACCCACGAGGTCTTCGCCGAGCTCACGCCCGACCGGCTCGCGCGGCGCGTTGCCATCGGACAGCGCGCCGACGTCCGGATCGAGCTCTCGCGAAAAGACAACGTCTTGCGAGTGCCGCTCACCATGGTCCAGCGCGATTCGGCCGGCGCATACGTATTCGCCGACCGAGGGGGGCGCATCGGTTTGATCCGACCGCGCTTCGGACTTTCGGGCCGCGATCACGTCGAGGTGCTGGAGGGCCTCGGCGAGGGCGACACGCTGCTGGCACCGAAGACCGCCAACGGCACGCTCACCCCCGGCCGCCGCTGGAGGGCCGGTTGAACCTCGCCTTCAAAGACGTCCGGCGCCACGTCGCCCGCTACCTCGGCACCGCCGCTGGGGTCGGCCTCCTGCTCACCGTCGTCGTCGCCATGCAAGGCATCTACGCAGGCATGGTCGACGACGCGATCCTGCTCACGCGGGCGATGCGCGCAGACCTTTGGGTCGTCCAACGCGAGACCCGCGGCCCGTTCGCGGAGTCGTCCAAGCTCGATCCGAGCATCGAGGCACGTGCGGCCGCGGTGCCCGGCGTGCGCGCGGCTCGAGCGTACACCTATCAGCTCATCCAGCGAGACCATCGCGGGAGCGTGTTGCGCATCGCCCTCGTGGGCATCGGCTGGCCCGACGACACCGGTTCGGGGCTCCCGCTCATTCGCGGCCGAGCGATCGCGCAGCCTCACGGTGAGATCATCGTGGACGCTTCGCTCGGACTCGAGGTCGGCGATGCGCTGGAGCTCGCCCGTGAGTCCTACCGCGTGGTGGGCCTCACTCGAAATGCGCTGACCTCGGGCGGAGACTCGGTGGCGTTCCTGACGCTCGCCGACTCGCTGCTCGTCGCGGCCGATCAGCCGCCCGAAGCCCTCGCGCTCGAGCGGCAGCGAGTCGCCGAACGGATCCGCCACACGGACCTCGGCCGCGGTCAGCCCGCGCTGGAAGACCTGGCCCTCGACCCGGCTTGGCGCGCGCCCGCCGTATCGTCGCCTCCCGTCGCCGCCGTACTCGTGAACGTCGACCCCCATCGCATCGAGGAAGTGCGCGGGACGCTGAGCCGCTGGGGCGATGTCTCGGTGTACTCGCAGGCGGAAGAAGAACAGCTTCTCTTGAGCGGCGTCGTCGAGCGAGCGCGCATGCAGATCGGCCTTTTCACCATCATCCTGACGCTCACCGCCACCGTCATCGTGATGATGGTGATCTACAACCTGACGCTGGAGAAGACCCACGACCTCGCGATTTTGAAACTGATGGGAGCGCCCGCCGCCCGTCTCCTCGGCTTGGTCGTGCAAGAAGCGTGGTTGCTCGGCGCGCTGGGCTACGCTTTCGCCTTCACACTCGGCAGCGTCGCGTATCCGATGTTCCCGCGCCGCGTGGTGATCACCGATACCATCAGCTACGCCGCGCCCATGGTCACGTTGGCCGTGGTCTCGCTGGCGAGCCTCTTGGGGCTTTGGCACGTACAGCGCGTCGACCCTGGACGCGCACTGGAGAGCTGAGCATGGAGTACTCGGTCGCGGCCACCGGGCTGCGGAAGACGTTCGGCTCCGGGCCTTCCGAGGTCGTCGCCTTGGATGACGTCAGTCTCTCGCTCGTGCCAGGGACCGTCTCCGCGCTGCTCGGACCGAGCGGCGCGGGCAAGTCGACCCTGGTCAAAGCGCTCGGACTCGTCTCGCTGCCCGAAGCTGGGAAGATCGTGTTCGAAGGTCAAACCGTCGTGCGCGACGGCGTGGCGCTCACCGATCTCGGGCGCCTGCGCCGACTTCATCTCGGCTTCGTGTTCCAGAAGGCGAACCTCGTGTCGTTTCTGACGGCCCGCGAGAACGTCGAGGTGGCCTGCGAGCTCGGCGGACGGACGGATGGTCGCCAGAGAGCACGCGAGCTCCTCGAATACCTCGACGTGCGACATCGCGAATCAGCCTTTCCGGAGACGCTGAGCGGCGGAGAGCAACAACGCGTGGCCATCGCTCGCGCGCTCGCCAACGAGCCGTCTCTGATCTTGGCAGACGAACCCACGGCTGCCCTCGACAGCGTGCGCAGCCGAGCGGTAATGGAGCTCCTGCGAAGGGTCGCCCACGAACGAGGTGCGGCCGTGCTCGTGGTCACGCACGACCACCGGGCGCTCGACGTGTTCGACGTGCTCCACGAGATGGAGGACGGTCGCCTCGCTCGACGCCACTGAGCTCGACGTTCGCGGCGCCGAAAATTCGCAAACCGGGTCAAGCGGGGGGCGATTCGGGCGGCTAGAGTCGTCTTCGTGAAGCCGGATACACGAACTTTCTACGAAGATGCCGTGCGCGCCGCCGTTCGACACATCGTCGGCGGGCTGGACGCCGCCATCGACCTCGGCGCGCTGGCGCGCAGGGCCGCCATGTCGCCGTACCACTTCCACCGCATCTTCCGCGGCATGGTGGGCGAGACGGCGTTGGAGCTCCATCGGCGCCTGCGCCTCGAGCGGGCCGCGTGGTGCCTCGTGGAGCGCGAGACGCCGGTGACGAGCATCGCATTCGAAGCCGGCTACGAGACCCACGAGGCCTTCACGCGCGCGTTTCGCAAGGCCTACGCCTGCTCGCCCAGCGAGGCGCGGCAGAGCGGTGCGGGCGTCGGGCGAGGCTGCGCCGGCGCCTTCCACTTCGAGCTCGCGACGCCCAATGGCGTCCACTTCCGCCCGGGAACCGCGGCGGTCGCCGACCTGCATTTCATCGAAGGAGGAACCATCATGAACGTCGAAATCGTCAACATGACCGAGCTGCGTACGGCCTCGGTTCGCCACGTGGGACCCTACAATCGAATCTCGGAGGCCTTCGCGCGCCTGGGCTCCGTCGCGGGCGCGGCAGGGCTCATCGGCCAAGGCTCGAAGATGCTCGCCATCTACCACGACGATCCGGAATCGACGGCGGAGTCAGAACTCCGCTCCGACGCCTGTGTCTCCGTGGACGATGAAGCGAAGCTACCCGCCGAGCTCGGCGAACAGCGGATCCGCGCCGGCCGCTACGCCCGAACCGTGCACGTAGGGGCCTACACCGAGCTCGGCGATGCGTGGGCGCGATTCTTGGGGCAGTGGCTTCCGAGCAGCGGCGAGCGCCTGGGAGCTGGCCAGAGCTTCGAGGTCTACGAGAACACCCCGCTCGACGTGCCCACGGAACAGCTTCGAACTCTGCTGTATCTGCCGCTCGCCGGCTGACCTCGCGTTCGCGCCCGGCTCAATGTCGTCGCGCGGTACCCACGTCGTCCGCCGTACCGCGCTGCTTGTCCGGGCCCGCCGAGGTCACCGCGGCAGCCCCGTCACCGGTACAGCTCACGTTGTACTTCTCGCCCCAGGGATCGGTGGCGCGGGACGGCAGGATGAATCGCTCGCGCACGAGATCGTCGACGGACGGGCAGGTCGAGCCCCGAGACACCTGCCACTGGAGCACCGCGGACTCGATGTCTCTGGCGCCCACGGCGGCCATGGCGACGCGAGCACTCTCGAGCTCACCGGGTTTCTCGCTGGGGGCCGCGCTGGGGCTGGCGGAGGGCGCTCCGCCAGCTTCCGCGCTCGGCGCGGGCTCGCCGGAAAGCGGGGCCGGCGGTGCCAGCGCGGGACGAGTCCGTGCGGACGCGGGCGAAGGTGAGGGCTCTTTGGTGCATGCCTGTGCACCGACGCCAACGAGCACCGCGAGCCACTTCATGATCGAGCGCACGGCTCGCGACCCTAACACGAATCGCTCACGCCGGCGGACCGGCGAGCTCGCGCGCGACCACCAAGCGCTGCACCTCGCTCGTGCCCTCGTAGATGCGCGTCACGCGGATGTCGCGGTAGAGGCGCTCCACCAAGAACTCGCGCGAGTAGCCGTAGCCGCCGTGGACCTGCAACATGCGATCGACCACGCGACCTGCAGCCTCGGACGCAAATAGCTTGGCCATGCTGCTTTCGGCGACGGCACGATCGCCGAGGTCGACGAGCTTGGCGGCGCGCAGCGTGAGCAGCCAGGCGGCGTCGAGCTCCGTGCGGCAGTCGGCCAACACGAACGGCGTGTTCTGGAACTCGGTGAGTCGCTGGCCGAAGGCGCGACGCTCGTCCGCGTACGCGCGTCCGGCACCGAGCGCGGCTTCGCCGAGGCCGATGGACAGTGCCGCGATGCCGGCGCGACCGGGCGCGAGTGCCGACAGAGCGATGCCGTAGCCGCCGCCCGCTCGACCGATCAGGTGGTCGGCCGGGATGCGGCAGGCTTCGAGTGAGAGGGGCGCGGTGCCCGAGGCGCGCTGGCCCATCTTGTCTTCGTCTTTGCCCAGCGTGAGCCCGGGCGTGTCGCGCGGCACCGCGAACAAGCTGATGCCCCGCTTGCCGGGGCCGTCGCTGCGCGCGAACACCAGGTGCACGTGGGCGTGCGAAGCGCCCGTGGTCCACATCTTCGAGCCGTCGAGCACGAACCCGTCGCCATCTCGACGCGCACTGGTGGTGAGGGCCGACGCATCCGAGCCGCAGCCCGGCTCGCTGAGCGCGAAGCTCAAGGGCCCTGCCTCGCCACGGACGTACGGCGTGAGCCAGCGGGTTTTCTGAGCGGGCGTGCCGTAGTCGCTCAGGATCTTGGCAGAGAGGTTGCTCGAGGCCAGCACCACCGCCACCGACGCGCACGCCTCGGCGATGGCCTCCATGCAGAGCGCGTAGCCGACCGTGTCGAGTCCTGCGCCACCTTCGGGGACCGGTACGCGCATCGCCAAGAGGCCGAGCCCGGCCGCCTCGCGCAATTCTTCGCTGGGGAAGACGCCGCTCTGGTCGCGCTTCGCCGCGCCGGGCGCGATACGTCGCGTCGCGAACTCCCGCGCCATCTCCGCTGCGAGCTTCTGTTCTTCCGATAGCTCGAACGCCAGGCGTTCGAGACCCGTGATGGTGCCTTCCATGCCGACCTCCCTGACGCCTCTGCCTTTGGCACGAACCCGCTGGCTCCGCCAGATCCCACCCCGTCCCAATTGACAGGCTACCTGTCATCTGGAAATGTGTTCGGCATGCCGACGCGTGCACCCCGGCGCTTGCGCAAGCGTCACGAGCGGGGCGAGCTCCGCGCCATCGTCGACGAGAGCATCGGCCTCTTCCACCGCTTGCGTTGGGTGGCCGAACAGATCTACGGGGAGGGCGGGCGCTCCACCGCGCGGCGCGGCGTGCTGCGCGGGCTCGCGCGCTACGGCGCGCAAACCGTGCCCGAGCTCGCTCGCGCGCGCTCGCTCCGGCGACAGAGCGTGCAGGAGGTCGTCGATTCGCTGGTGGCGGACGGCCTCGCGCGCCGCCTCGACAACCCCGAGCATGCGCGCTCGAAGCGCGTGCAAATCACCGCCAAGGGGACGCAGCTGGTCGAACGCATGGATCGCGTCGACGAGCGAGTGCTCGCCACCATCGAGCCGGGCCTCTCGCGGACGGATCTGGCGGTGACCGCGCGCACAATCCGGATCATCCGCGAACGCTTCGAAGCGAGCCTGCGCTGGCGCTCGGCGCTCGACCAGAGCTGACCCGCTGCCGGGTTCCCGGCGGCTGCGCGTGCCCCCGCAGTGTCGACCCGAGCGCACCACGGGAGTATCGTCGCCCGCGATGTTTCGAAGCGCTGGCCCGCTGGCTCCGTACGTCTGGGTATCGCTCGGTATCGCCCTCGGGTGTGCACCGGAAGAAGGCGGTCGCACTCCGAGCACGCCGGTGCTCTCGGCCAGCACTCCGCCGGTGACGAAGCCACCTCCGAGCGCCGAAGCGCCCCTCGCGCGTCCGGAGTACGGCTACCCGGCCACGCGGCGCGAGGTGGTGCGCGAGCGGCTCCACGGCGTCGACGTCAGCGACCCCTACCGCTGGCTCGAGGATGCGAGCTCGAGCGAGACGCAGGCCTGGATGAAGGCCGAAGCCGAGTTCGCCAACGGCAAGCTGTCGGTCTTGCCCGAGCGCGAGGGCTTCGCCAAACGCTTGAGCGAGCTCTTCTATGTCGAGGGCATGACCGTCCCCAAGCGCTTCGGCAAGCGCTGGTTCTACTCGCGACGTGCCCCCAAGAGCGAGAAGTGGGTGGTCTACTTCCGAGAAGGTGTGAAGGGCTCGGAGAAAGTGCTGCTCGACCCCAACACGTGGTCGACCGACGGTTCTAAGTCCCTCGGCGCGTGGTCGGTGTCGTGGGACGGAAAGAAGGTCGCGTACAACGTTCGCGCCAACAACTCGGACGAAGCCACCATGAACGTGATGGACGTCGCCAGCGGAAGAGTCTCCGAAGTCGACGTGATCCAAGGAGCCAAGTACGCCCGCGCGCACTGGACTCGGCAAAACGACGCGTTCTACTACACGGCCCTGCCACCGGCCGGCAGCGTGCCGGTGGACGAACGCCCGGGCTACGCCGAGATGCGCCTGCACCGCTTGGGTCAGGACCCGGCGAGCGACACGCTCGTGCGCGAACGAACCGGCGACGCCCGCACATTCCTCGCCACCAGCTTGGGCAAAGACGGACGCTGGCTCTTCGCGACCATCGAGCACGGTTGGAACGCGACCGACGTCTACTTCCAGGACTTGAACGAGAAGCCCGCCGCGCGCAAGTGGCGGAGGCTCGCGGACGGCGCCGACGGGATCTTCTCCGTGGAGGTGCATCGCGATCGGTTCTACGTGCACACCAACTCGGGTGCGCCCACCTGGCGGGTGTTCCGCGTCGACCCGGCCAAGATCGAACGCGAGCACTGGAAAGAGATCGTGCCTGCCCGCGCAGACGCCACGCTGCAAGGGATCTCCGTCGTGGGCAGCAAGCTCTCGCTCGCGTATCTGAAGGACGTGGTCTCCGAGCTCGAGGTGCGCGAGCTCGACGGCAAGCTCGTCCGAAAGGTCGACCTCCCTGGCCTCGGCAGCGCCTCCACGCTGGTCGGGGATCCCGACGACGACCTCGCTTACTACTCCTACGAATCGTTCACGGAGCCCTTCACCATCTTCGAGACCCGCGTCACAACCGGCCAGAAGACTCGGTACTTCCGCGCGAACGTTCCGGTCGATTCGGCGAAGTACGTCGTCGATCAAGAGAAGTTCCCGTCCAAAGACGGAACCACCGTGCCCATGTTCGTGATCCACGAAAAGGGTGCCAAGCGCACGGGAGCGGCCCCCACCATCTTGTACGGCTATGGCGGCTTCCAGAGCGCCGAGACGCCGGAATTTCGCGCGTCCATCTTCCCCTGGCTCGAGAAGGGCGGCGTCTTCGTCATCGCGAACCTGCGCGGGGGTAGCGAATACGGCGAGAAGTGGCACCAAGCCGGCATGCGGCACGCGAAGCAGAACGTGTTCGACGACTACATCGCCGCCGCCGAACGGCTGGTCGCGCTCCAGTGGACGCGACGCGAGAAGCTCGTGGCGCTCGGCGCGTCCAACGGTGGGCTCTTGGTGGGCGCGGCGATGACCCAGCGACCGGATCTCTTCCAGGTGATCCTGTGCGGCGTCCCCCTCATCGACATGCTCCGCTATCACAAGTTCGGATCGGGCAAGACCTGGATCGAGGAGTACGGCTCCGCGGACGACGCCGCGGACTTCCGCGCGCTCCATGCCTACTCGCCCTACCACCACGTGAAGCCCGGCACGAAGTACCCGTCGGTGCTCGTGCTCTCCGCCGACAGCGACGATCGCGTCGACCCGCTCCACGCGCGCAAGTTCGTGGCCGAGCTCCAGCATGCGTCGACGGGTGGCATCGTACTCCTCCGCATCGAACGCCAATCGGGGCACGGGGGTGCCGACCTCGTGCGCGCCCGCGTCGACAAGGTGGCCGACGAGTACGCTTTCGCGTGGTCGGAGCTCGCGAGGTGATCGAGGACAAGACTCGAGCGCGCTGTTAGACTGAGCTCCATGCACCGGACGTGGGTGGGACTCTTCGCGCTGTCGCTCTTCGTTGCGGGCTGCGGCTCGTCCGAATCGGATGGCCCCGGCGGCGGGGGCACGAGTGGTGGAGGCGGCTCGGGTGCGACCGGAACCGGCGCGACCGGGACGGGCGCGGTCGCAGGCTCGGGTGGCGCGAGCGGCTGCGCGGGCTCGGGCGGCAGCGGCGCAACCGCCGGCTCGGGCGGCAGCAGCGGCAGCGCGGGCTCCGGGGCAGCGGCGCAGCGGCGGGCTCGGGCGGCAGCGCCGCGCCCAGAGCAGCGGAGCTCCTCGCGACGCTCGGCAGCTGCGCCGAGCTGACGAAAGGCAAGTACAAGAAGGACGACGAGCCGAGCGCGCCCGCCGACGTTCCAATCTGCGGCCTCGTCGGCGCGGTCTACTGGCAAGCGGACATGGACATCGACTGCGACGGCATCGCGGGCAACGAGTGCAACGCGACCACCGATCCGTGGTTCCAAGCCGAGACCAGCGCGACCGATTCCAAGGGCAAGTACCTGAACGCCGCCACGCTACCGTACGTCGTCGTGCCGCTCCCGAGCTCACGCTTCGATTACTCCGCAGCTGGGCTCGCGCTCGGCAGCGTCGTAGCCGTGATCTACGCTGGCCAAGTCCGGTACGGCGTGTTCGGCGACGAGGGCCCTCAGGCCATCATCGGCGAGGCCTCCTATGCAATGGCCGCGAGCCTCGGCATCGACCCGAATCCAGCCACCGGCGGCGTCGACTCGGGCGTGACCTACATCGCCTTCACGGGGGCAGGTTCGGTGATGGCGCCCATCGAAGACCATGCGGGGACGGTGACCCTCGGCGAGAGTCTGGCCGCAGCCCTGATCGCGAAGAACTGAAGGCCGCTCATCGCCGCAGTGCTTGGTGACGGCTACGGCGCGACGCTCGTCGTGCGCCGCCGTTGATTCTCGACGCCGGATACCTGAACGAGTGGGCGCTACGCGTCGGCGTGAGCGATCTGCTCGAACGCGCCCGAAGCGCGGTGGCGAGCGGCGACCGGTAGCTTCAGTGAACGCCGAGCGCGCTGCGGTTACGGCGCGCCGCCCAAGCGAAGCCGAGGCGCACGGAGAAGAGAACGAGCACGACGAGCGCGTAGCCTGCGGGCTCCCAGACGTCGGCCTTCACGCGCAAGAAGAAGTGGACGAGGCCGAGCACGACCACCAGGTAGGTGAGCCGGTGCAGGAGCTTCCAGCGTCGAAAACCGAGGCGCATCAACATCTGCTTCGAGCTCGTGAGGGCGAGCGGCACGAGCAAGACGAGCGCGACGAAGCCGACCAGGATGAATGGGCGCTTCGCGATGTCGACTGCGATGGCCCGCACCATCAGCAGCTGATCGAGCAGCGCGTAGACGACGAAGTGGAGCGATGCTGCCGCGAAGGCGAAGAGCCCCAGCGTGCGACGGATGCGGATGGGCCAAGTCCAGCCGAAGACGAGCTTGAGCGGCGTGCAAGCGAGCCCGGTCACCAGGAACAGGAGCGCCAGGAGCCCGAGCTGGTTCAACGCGGTCGCGATGGGATTCGCGCCGAGCCGCCCCGTGACGCCGCGCGCGAAGATCACCGCGAACGGCACGAGTGAGCCGGTCACCGTCGCGGGCACGAGCCAGTCCTGGGGCCGGGGCCGGAGCCCGGGCACGCGCCGCGCGATGTCCTCCACTCCGGGGTCGCGGACCTGGGTCATGCTCAGTGGTTCGCGTGAAGATCCATGCCGGAGTAGAGCTGCGCCACCCATTCGGCGTAGCCGTTGAACAGCAAGGTCGGGCGGCGCTCGAGCTCACCGATGCGGCGCTCGTTCTCCTGGCTCCAGCGTGGATGGTCGACGTTCGGGTTCACGTTGGCGAAGAAGCCGTACTCGCGCGGAGCCACCTGATTCCACGTGGTCGCCGGTCGCTGACGCGTGAAGCGGAGCTCCACGATGGACTTGGCGCCCTTGAAGCCGTACTTCCACGGCACGACCAAGCGGAGCGGAGCGCCGTTCTGGCCGGGGAGTGGGCCGCCGTAGAGGCCGACGGCGAGAAACGCCAGCGGGTTCGTCGCTTCGTCCAGGCGCAAGCCCTCGACGTAGGGCCAGGGCAGAACGTTGCTCTCCTGGTTCGGGAGCTGGGAAGCATCTTCCAGGGAGCGGAGCTCCACGAACCGCGCATGGCTCGTGGGCTGCGCGCGCTCGACCAGCTTCTTCAGCGGGAAGCCGAGCCAGGGGATGACCATCGACCAGGCCTCGACGCAGCGCATGCGATAGACGCGCTCTTCGAGACCGAACCCACGGATGAGCTCGTCGAGATCGACGACCAGCTCGCGCGCCACCTCGCCGCTGATGCGCAGCGTCCAGGGTCGCGTGCGAATCAGGTGGCCGAGGCGGCTCGGCGCGCCCTTGTCGAGACCGAGCTCGTAGTAGTTGTTGTAGGTGGAGACCGCCTCGAAGGGCGTGCTCGGCTCGGTCAGGCCGAAGCTCTCGCGCGATCGTGGCACCCAGTCGGGCGAGGGAGCCGGCGCGGGCGGAGCCGGCGGCTCACCTCGCCCGCGGCCGGAGAGGACGGTGAGCCCGGTCCCGAAGGCGGCGGCCGTCGACGTGAACGCCAGCGCCCGCCGCAAGAACTCGCGACGCGACCGGTACACCCCTTCGGGCGTGATCTCACGGGAGGGCGGTTCCGCGAAACGCATGCCTGGGTAGGTACGCGGGAAGGAGCCCGTCGGTTACGTGGGCGGTGGCGCCGCACCCTCAGGGTGCTGGTCCCGCCGGCGTCTTGCTGCAATCGATGAGAGGCGGTGATGGCGGCGTGGCATTCGCGGGGTACTTCTCGAGCGTCCAGGTCGAGCCAGCGAGCGTCGCTGCAAACGGGGTCACCAAGTTGCCGCCGCCGATCCCGCAGTAGAAGTCCTGCAGCCCGCAGAGCTGGCCCGACAACGTGACGTCGGCGACGATGTCCGCGCTCGAAAACGGATTGGCCGCGCCCGGGATGTCGAATGCGGACACGGTCAACGTGAACTTGCCATCGCTGGTCGCATCCGCGTAGACGCCGGTCGGAGTTCCGACGACGGTCTTGCGATCATGGGCATCGAGCGGCGTCAGCGAGAACAGCAGCTTGGGATCGACCACGACGTCGGCGTGGAACAGGATGGGCTTGGCCTGGGCCAGTGGAGTCGAGAACGTGAGGAGGTAGCTGCCATAGCTGCCGACGCTGAGCAGGCAACCGCCACCGGTGCCGCCGGCGCTCGAGCCCGCCGAGCCGGCACTGCCGCCGCTCGCGCCGCCTCCGAGTCCCGAGCTTCCGCCGCTCGCCGGCGTGCCTCCGCCACCGCTCACGCTGCCGCCCGTCCCGGTGCCCGCCGAGCCCGAGCCGCCGCAAGCGGAGGCGGTCGCGAGGCAGAGGGCCAAGAGGCTCGGGTGCTTCACCAGCTCGAGGATACGTGCGGGAAGCACGTGCGTGCAACGACCGAGCAGCGAGCAGCCCACCCGCCGGGAGGGCCGGCGTCGGGGCCTCACACGGTCACATGGCGCCGACGCCGGAAGCTCGGCCTGCGTCTCGCTCCGAAAGCAGGTGTGTGAGAAGTGGAACCAAGTGGAGCCGAGCGGCGCGGGCAACCGACCGTGCGATCCACCGCTGATGACGCCGGTGGATTTCACGGTCGCGTGCGAGAAGACCCTCGAGAAGTGCGCCGTGCCGGCCGCGAGCATCGAGTGCCCGTAGGGCACGAATCGGTTTCTTCGCGAGCTTCGGACGGATCACGCGAATTCCGCGCGAGCGGCCCTCGGGATCTGGGGTAAAATGCCCGGTTACTCTCGGAGGTGTCGGCCATGTCGAGCGTCTTCTTGCTTCGTCGCCCTGCCCTCGCACTCGGAACGCTCTTGTTGCTCGGCTGCAGCGGCAATCCCGAGATCGTTCAAGCCAGCGGTGGCAGCGGCGCCACCGGAGGGGGGGGGGGGTTCGGGGCGAGCGGTGGTTCGGGAGGCAGCATCCAGTTCGATGGTGGCCTCGGCGGCGATGACGGCGGCACGGACGCGTGCGTGGGCTGCGATGTGGCCGCCGTCTGCGGCGACGGCGTCATCGAGGCGCCCGAGGTCTGCGACGACGGCAACGCCACGCCGGGCGACGGGTGCTCGGGCGTGTGCAGCATCGAGCCCGGCTACACGTGCCCGACGCCGGGCAAGCCCTGCGCGCCGGTCGTCGCCGTGTGCGGCGACAGCGTGATCAGTGCTGGCGAGGCCTGCGACGACGGCAACAAGAACGCGGGCGACGGCTGCTCCGCTGCCTGCGACGTCGAGCCCGGTTGGGCCTGCAACACCCCGGGGCAGCCGTGCACTCCGGTGACGACCGCCGCCTGTGGCGACAGCGCGGTGAACAGCGGCGAGCAGTGCGACGACGGCAACAAGACGCCGGGTGACGGCTGCTCGGCCACGTGTCAACTCGAGACCGGTTGGCTGTGCCCGACACCCGGGCAACCCTGCGCGAAGAACGAGTATTGCGGCGACGGCGTCATCCAGTCGAGCAAGGGCGAGAACTGCGACGACGGCAACGGAACCCCCGGCGATGGCTGCTCGGGCGTGTGCTCGCTCGAGCCTGGCTACGCCTGCCCGAATCCGGGGAAGGCTTGCGTGTCGATCTGGGTGTGCGGCAACGGCAAGGTCGATCCGGGCGAGAGTTGCGACGACGGCAACACGAGCACGGGCGACGGGTGCGTGGGTGACTGCACGCAGGTCGAAGCCGGCTACACCTGTCCGCCGACGGGAGGGCCGTGCAGCCCCGTGCCGGCCAACACCTGCGGCAACGGCGTCGTGGGCGGTCTCGAGCAGTGCGACGACGGCAACACGGCACCGAACGACGGCTGCAGCGGCACGTGCCAGGCCGAGCCTGGCTACAACTGCCCGACGCCCGGCAGCCTGTGCGTGCCCATCGCTGTCTGCGGCAACGGCAAGCTCGAAGCCGGCGAAGGCTGCGACGACGGCAACAAAGGCGCGGGCGACGGCTGCGGCGTCCTGTGTCAGCTCGAACCGCTGTACACCTGCCCGACGCCCGGTCAGCCCTGCGTGTCCACGGTGAAGTGCGGCGATTCAGTGGTCGCGGGCGCCGAAACCTGTGACGACGGCAACACCAACGCCGGCGACGGCTGCAACGCGAGCTGCATGCTCGAACCCGGCTTTGCCTGCCCGAACCCGGGCGGGAAGTGCGTGGCCAAACAGTGCGGCGACGGCATCTGGGTGGGCCTCGAGCAATGCGACGACGGCAACACCAACGCTGGCGACGGCTGCAACGCGAGCTGCAAGCTCGAACCCGGCTGGGCTTGCGTCGCGAGCGGCACCAAGAGCGTGTGCCACGCGACGACCTGCGGCGACGGCAACAAAGAGGGCTTCGAGCAGTGCGACGACGGCAACAAGATCCCGTACGACGCCTGCTCGCCAAGCTGCACCGTCGAACCTTCGTGCGCCAACGGCCAGTGCAGCGCCGTGCGGAGACGGGCTCAAGTTCGCCCAAGAGCAGTGTGACGACGGCAACAAGCAGAACGGCGACGGCTGCTCGTCGAGCTGCACCATCGAGAACGGGTGGACCTGCAACGTGCAGGTGCAGGCGCCGCCGAGTCAGCTCGTGATACCGATCCTGTATCGCGACTTCCTCTACCGCGGCACGAGCTCACCCGGTCCCGGGCACCCGGACTTCGAGTGGAACATCGCCACCGCGACCGGCCTCGTGAAGAGCGCGCTCGGCGCCGACGGCAAGCCGGTCTTCAACTCGTCGACCGGTAGCGGTTCGACCCCTCTCATCACCGACGCGACGTCGTTCTGCTGGTGGTATCACGACAGCGGTTGCGCGGCGGGCGCGAACCCATACTCGAAGCTGGTCTACACCACCAACGGGTTGCCCAGCGGGACGCCGACCACGCTGACTTTGACCCAAGGCGCCGGCAACACCTACCAGTACAACAACTCCAGCTTCTTCCCGGTGGATGGGCTCGGCTGGGGCAACGCCCAGGTCTACAACGGGCACAACTTCTGTTTCACCAGCGAGCTCCGCTACCAATTCACGTACCAGGGCGGCGCCTCACCGGAAGTCTTCGACTTCACCGGTGACGACGACGTCTACGTGTTCATCAACGGCAAGCTGGCGGTCGACCTCGGCGGCGTCCACGGCGCCATGAACGGCAGCATCACCCTGAACGCCGCGGCCGCGACGAACCTGTCGTTGGTCGTGGGCGGCATGTACGAGATCGCCATGTTCCAGGCCGAACGCCACACCGTGGCCTCGAACTATCGGCTCACGCTCAGCAACTTCGTCCACGCCATCAGCGTGTGCAACACCACTTGCGGCGACGGCATCGTCGCTGGCACCGAGGTCTGCGACGACGGCACCGCCAACAACACCGGCGCCTACGGCAAGTGCAAACCGAATTGCACCCGCGGGCCATTCTGCGGCGACTCCAGCCTGCAGAACCCGCCCGAGTCCTGCGACGACGGCAGCAACGCAGTCACCTACGGCGGCTCGACCAAGCAATGCGGACCCGGTTGTGGCTGGGCCCCGTACTGCGGAGATGCCGTGGTGTCGAACGGCGAGGAGTGCGACCAAGGCACTGCCGCCAACACCGGCACCTACGGTCACTGCAGTCCAGGCTGCACGCTCGGGCCGCGCTGCGGCGACGGCGTGCTCCAGTCGGGTAACGGTGAGGAGTGCGACGAAGGGGCGAGCAATGGCGCCACCAGCAGCGCGTGCATGGCGACCTGCAAGCTGAAGTGCGGGAACGGCACGCTCGACGCAGGCGAAGAGTGCGACGACGGCAGCGCCAACAACACCGGCGGCTACGGCAAGTGCAAACCCAACTGCACCTTTGGCCCGAAGTGCGGCGACGGCGTGAAGAACGGCAGCGAACAGTGTGACGACGGCAAGAACGACGGCAGCTACGGCACCTGCAAGCCGAGCTGTACGCTCGCGGCCTATTGCGGTGACGGTACGCCGCAAAACCCACCGGAGACCTGCGATCAGGGCGCGGCGAACAGCGCGACCGCCTACGGCGTCGGGCTCTGCACCAACGCCTGCCAGCCGGCTCCCTATTGCGGCAACAAAGCCGTCGACGGCGCTTTCGGCGAGCTGTGTGACGACGGAGTCAACAGCGGGCAGCCCGGCTCCTGTACGCCCGACTGCAAGAACTTCGTGCAGCTCCAGAGCTGCGGGAACGGCAGCGTGGAGCCACCCGAGCAGTGCGACCAGGGCTCCGCCAACGGCACGCTCGGCAGCACGTGCGACGCGCACTGCCACATCAAGTGTGGAAACGGCATCAAGGATCCCGGCGAAGGCTGCGACAACGGCGTGAACAACGGCGCCTACGGCACCTGCAACCCGGACTGCTCGCTGCCGGCGTATTGCGGTGACGGGATCAAGAACGGCCCCGAAAAGTGCGACAACGATGGGTCCAACGTGCCGGTCGGGACGGCCTACGGAGCCGGCGTTTGCACGGTGACCTGCAACTGGGCGCCGTACTGCGGCGACGGTTACGTCCAGGGCAGCTTCGGCGAGCAGTGCGACGGTTCGGCCGGCTGTGGCGCGAACTGCAAGTGGACCGTCCCGAAGTGATCGGCGACAGCACGAGCTTCAAGGCGCGCGCTGGCGCCGAGTAGGGCCGTCGTCGACCGACTCGTCGAGCATGGCAGAAGCGGGGGCCTCTTCAGCGCACGGAGCCGCCTCTTCCAGCCGCAGGCGCGGCGGCAGCTCGAGCGCTCCGGCGTAGGCCCGCTCGAGCGCTCGGGCGAGGTCTGGATCGGCCGAGGCGCTCCGCGCAGCTTCGACGGCAGCGAGCTCGACCCGCCTCTGGCCGAGAACGAACGCAGCGGCGCTGCGCTGCTCCCGAGTGCGCCCGCCATCGCGAACGATCTCGACGAGCTCGGCGTCGCTGATGCCAGGTCGCCGATAGTTCCCGGTCTCGGCACCGAGTGCCGCCAGGTTCTTCTGCCAATCCTCGAGGTCGCGGCCCGCGTTCTCGAGCCATGCCGCCTTCTGATCGAGCGCACGGCCGGTCCCGAGGGCGGACAACGCGTCTTCGATGCGGGCGAGGAGCAGGCGCGCGCGCGCGGCTTCCTCGCCGGTCTGCTCGGTCGGGAACATGCCGTCGCTCCTCCCGGTGGGAAGGTGCAAAGTCTTGCCGTTCTTCAACTCCAAGAGCACGCCCCGCGCGTCGACGTCGGCGCCAGCCACCGCCGAGAACGGAACGAAACGGGCACGCCAGCCTTCGATGCGCAGCCCATCCGTGCCGATGACGACCTGCCTCCGCCGAAGGGCGCCGTAGACGGCTCGCGACGCGAGATAGGCAAGGGCCGCCACCAGCCCGAAGACGCCGAGGACCGCGTAGGCCCCGAGCGTGACCGACCCGCCCATGCAGAGCGCCCACGCCGTCAAGCTGAACCCCGAGCACGCCAAGAGGGTGAAGGGGAAGAGCCCGATCAAAGCGAGCACGCCCATCAGCTCTCCGCCGGACACGGAACCCGCCCGCGAATAGATGGGGAACGAGAGCACGCGATCGCTGGCGGCCACGCCGAGGTGGCGCAAGAGCGCACTCCGCGCATCGTGGCCAGGAAGCCGGGCGGAGACCACACGACCGTCGCGTGCGTTGAGCACGACCCAGTCCGGTTCCTCGACGAAGCCGGACTCGATCTCGTCGCGGCGAAAGGTCTCCGACCGATCGGCGAACCGCACGACGAGAGAGCCTTCGCCGAGCTCGAGCGTGCCGGGTGCGCGGCCGATGGCCTCCGCGCGCGACGGGCCGCTGCTCACTTCGATGCCCCACGCGACCGCGGAAGCGACGGCGGCCGCCAGCGCGAGCGCCCACGAGGGAGAGTACGCCAACACCGCACCAACGCCGACGAGATAGGTCGCCATCGCCGCCCATCTGACGCGGCGCGCGAGCCTCGCGCGGCGCTCGCCGCGATCGACGCCGACCGCCTCCGACCGAACGATTGTCGCAGCCTCGGAACGCCCAGCGCTCAGAACTGATACTCGACGGTGTTGAGCGACTTCACTTTGTCGCGCCAGGTGACGCTGGCGACCTGCTGTTTCACGCAGGCCACCACCTTGTCGTTCTTGGGAGTGGCGCCCACGTCGATGCCGACCGCCTTGCCGTCCCAAATCGCAACCTTCAGCGTGAAGTGTTGGTTGGGAGCGAGCTTGCACGGCTTGTAGAGCGCCTCGTCGAGCAGAGGTTTGCTCAAGGTCTCCTGGTCGATGTTCACCCGGGGCGTGCCCTGCGGCACGGCGTTGATGGCGTCGTTCACCGACATGCCTTCCTTGAACGCCGGCTCCGCCGCGCCGCCCGACTTGCGCTCTTCACCCTTGCCGTCGGTCTTCTCGCCGCTGTCGTCGCTCTTCTCTTCCGGCTTCTCCACCAGCGGCTCCGGCTTGGCTTTCGCCACCGGTTCCGCCTCGGCCGGCTCCGGGCTCTCGGCCGGAGCGGGAGGCCCGCCACAGCCAACGGTGAGAGCGAAAGCGGTGACGGAAATGGCGCAGGCGATGAATCGAAGTCCCCACATGGCGAGCGCAGGATAAGCCTCCGCGGCCTCGGGGTCGAGCCCCCGCGTCAGAGCTCGATATCGAGCGCGTCGCGAACTTTGCGCGTGAGCTCGCTGGCAGCGAAAGGCTTCTGCAGGAGGTCCGCGTCGGTCTCGAGCACGTTGCCCCGCACCATGCTGTCGGCGTATCCCGACATGTAGAGCACCCGGAGCGCGGGCACCACCTGGCGCAGCCTCGCGGCCAGCTCGCGACCACTCATTTGGGGCATGATCACGTCGGTCAAGAGCAGCTTCGGCGCGATCGTACTCTTCTCGCAGAGCAGCAACGCTTCGCCGCCGTTGGCTGCTGCGAGGACTCGGTAGCCTGCCGCGGTCAGAATGCGTCGAACCAACGAGCGCACGGCGTCTTCGTCTTCCACCACCAAGATGAGCTCGCCTTTTCCACGCTCGACACCGGCATGGTCGAGGGCCGGCGGCGCTTCGGTGACGTCTTCCACGCGCGGGAGGATCACCCGGAACGTGGTGCCCTGCCCCACTTCGCTGTCGACGGCGATGCTGCCGCCCGACTGCTTCACGATTCCGAACACGGTAGCGAGCCCGAGGCCCGTTCCACGCCCGACCTCTTTGGTGGTGAAGAAGGGCTCGAATATTCGGCTGCGAACCTCGGGAGCGATCCCGGAGCCGCTGTCCGAAACCGCGAGTTCGACGTGTCGGCCAGGTTCGAGACCGAGCTCGGGAGCAGTGTACTCGTCCAGGTCGACGTTGCGCGACTGGAGCACCAATCGACCGCCCGCGGGCATGGCATCGCGTGCGTTCACTGCAAGGTTCATCACCACCTGTTCGAGCTGCCCGGGGTCCATGCGCGTGTTGCCGAGGGCCGAATCGAGGGCGACCTCGAGCTCGACGTCCTCGCCGAGCAACCGGCGCAGCAAGCCATGCATCCCGCTCACCACCGTGTTCAGACTGATGACGATGGGCTTGAGAACTTGCCTGCGTGAGAAGGCGAGGAGCTGGCGAGTCAGGCTGCTCGCGCGGCCCGCTGCGGCGCGGATCTCCTGTAGATCGGCGTGGAGCGGATCCGACTCGTGCACCGACTCGAGAGCGAATTCGGAGTAGCTCGAGATCACGGACAGGATGTTGTTGAAGTCGTGGGCGATACCGCCAGCCAGCTGGCCTACGGCTTCGAGCTTCTGAGCTTGACGAAGCTGTTCTTCGGTCTCGCGAAGCTCGGTGACGTCCATGAGCACACCGCTCACGCCCACGCGACGCGCGCCCACCTGGAGCGGACCCAGAGCCAGCCGCGCCTGCCGCAGCGTGCCGTCGGCGGACGCGACACGGGCCTCGAGCAGCTGCGGGCTCCCGGAGAAGGCCTGAGTGACGGCCTCCGTCACGGCGTGCACGTCCTGGGGAGCAATCAACTCGACCAGCGACCGCCCCAAGAGATCGCCCGGAG
Source organism: Polyangiaceae bacterium (assembly GCA_046351435.1). Taxonomy (GTDB): domain Bacteria; phylum Myxococcota_A; class Polyangia; order Polyangiales; family Polyangiaceae; genus JADJKB01. Next base: position 66,643 of record JAXLYN010000009.1, on the reverse strand, counting down.
CGTGGCCCAGCGCAGCGACCGCCCGGCTCACGAAGGAAACGGTGCCCGCCGGGTCGAGCGAGAACACCACGGCGTCCAAGTTCTCGACGAGTGCGCGAAACCGCTCTTCGCTGGCGTCGCGGGCTTGCTCGGCACGAACCCGATCCACCGCGTCCATCAAGAGCGCGAGCAAGCTGCGAAGCAGCCCCGCGTCTTCCGCTCCGTAGTCTTCGGACTTGCCGCTCACGCCGAGAAGCGAGGCGGGTTCGGCGTCGCGCTCGAAATGCGTGACCAGCGTCCGCGGACCTCTGGACTCGGTATTGTCGAAGGCGGGCGCCAGCTCGCGCAGGCAGTCGTCCCAGAGTTCGCGCTCGAGGTCCGTCACCGGTGCAGCGCCCGGAGTCGGCGCGACGACGCGTCCCTCGCGCACGAAGACGAAGTGAGCCGCGGCGCTGCCGGTCAAGTGTTCGGCGGCCCTGAGACCGCGTTCGATGACCTGCTCCAGGCTACCCGAGCGCGCGAGCTCGGAGAGCTCGAGGCGCGTTCGGAGCAAGAGCTCGGAACGCTTCCGATGGCGGAGATCCCGGATGAAAACGAACATCCGTCCGCCACCGAGCTCGGGGAACCAGGTCGCACTGATCTCGACGTCCCAAAGGCTCCCGTCCTTGCGGCGGTGCACGGTCTCGAAGACCTCGGGACCTTGGGTCTGGATCAGCGCGATGTGGGCGAGGGTCTCGTCGGGGCTCTCCAGCACCTCGAGCTCGTTGACCCGCATCCCCATGAGCTCGTCGCGGCGATACCCCGAGCTCGCGACGTAGGACGGGTTCACCTCGAGGATGCGTGCCTCGCGGTCGACGAGCCAGAACCCGTCGATGGTGGCCTCGATGATCGCCTTCGCGTGGGCCTCGCGCTCGACGAGCGCCGCTTCGGCACGCCGCCGCTCCGTGACGTCCTCGATGAAGAAGACGGAGTAGCTCTCGCCTCCGTAGTCGAGCTCGTCGGTGTCGACCATGACGTCTCGAGTCTGCTGTGCACCGACCAGAAGCTGCACGCTGCGAAGCGTCGCGGTTGGTTTGGGCTCGAAGCGCAGTACTTCCGCAGCGGGGCGACCTCGAAGCTCCACAGCCCGGCTCTCGACGAGGCGGGCAAACGCCGCGTTGGCGTCGGCGACCAAGGCGTCGGACTGTCGCACCACGGCGATGGCGACCGGAGCGCGCCGAAACACCAGGCTCGCGCGGAGCTCGGCGTCGCGCCGAGCGTCTTCGGCCCGAACTCGCTCGGTGACGTCGCTCAGAAAGCCGTGAAAGAGCACGCTTCCGTCGGCCTGCCGTACCGGCATGGACGTGCCTTCGATGAGCCGCTGGCCGTGCTCGGGGTGATGGTAGCGAAACACCTGACACCACGGCTCGAGCTCGCGCGCGCAACGCTCGGCTTCTGCGCGCACGCGGTCCACGTCCTCCGGATGCACGTTGGCGATGAACGGCCCAGCGTCGCCTCGCACCTCGCCGGGGCACAGGCCGAGCACGTCTTCCGCCGCCGCCGAGGCGAACGGGATCGCGGTGGTCCCGTCGGCTCGAAGCAGGAACGAATAGACGACTCCGGGCACGCTTTCGAAGACCCGCGACAGTCGCTCGCGCAACGCGGACTGCTCGGCCAACGATTCCTCGAGTCGCTGGCGCTCCGTCACGTCGAGCGAAAAGATCACGAGCCCGTCGGGGATCGGGCGAATGCGCAACGCGAACACGCCTCGCGAGCCGTCGGGGTATTCGAAGTCGTTGGTGAGATCGGCGGGGACGGTGCTCGCCAGGCAAGCGTCCAGCACGGAGTAGAGGTGAGTCCGTTCGATGCCCGGATAGGCCTCCGACATGCGGAGCCCAACCAGCTCGGAGGCAGGGCGCCGGCCTTGGCGCGCCGCCGCCTCGTTCAGGTAGCGGTAGCGAAAGTCGCGATCGATGATCTGCACACCCTCGAGCAGCCCATCGAAGATCTCCGAATTCGACTCGCCGATCATCCGGCCCCCGATACGCGCAAACAGGAGGAGCTTTGTGCGGCACAGGGCCACGCGCAAGCAAGGAGTCGCTTCGCCCTCCGGGCCGGGCTAGTCTCGTGAGTGCTCGCGGAGGAACAGGCGATGAGGAATCGGTCCTGGACGATCATCGGATTCTGCGTTTCGTGCGGAGTCTCCGCATGCGCATCGGGTTCGGAGCCGGAGGAACCCGTCGAGCGCATCCAATACGCGGCGAGCGTCGGCGGGTGCACGTGTCCGACCTCGGGCGGCTGTTCCGCGCTCAGCTACTCCGACGTGCCCACCGACGGGATCTTCTACGTCACGACGTTCGGTGGCGGCACAGACACGCAGCCCATGAGCTGTGGGGGAACGGCGGACGGAACTTGGGCCTACGTGGCCGACTCGGCACGGTTTGGATGCAAGACCAAGCTCTTGGTGGAGGCCAACGGCAAATCATGCGTTGCCGAGGTACGTGACTGCGGACCCAATCGCTGCGTCGAGCAGGCAGCGTGCTCCTGCTCCTGCGGCGGACACTTTCCCATCTTGGACGCGAGTCCGTTCATCACGAAGTACTTGCTCGGGAGCTCGGGTGTCGGCTGGAGCGAGAAGCAGAAGGTGCACGTGAGCGTGGTCGATCCTGCGACGCCCATCGGATGTCCGGGCGGCCCCGTGCCCCAAGACTCGGGCAGCGGCGGTGGAGCCGGCACGGGAGGGGCGGCGGGCTCGAGCGGCAGCGGCGGTGGGGCGGGCGCAACGTCGGGAGGCGGCAGCGCGGGCGCCGCTGGGGCTGCGAGCGGTGGAGGCGGGGCCGCGACGGGCGGCGCGAGCGGTCCAGCGGTGCCCCAGCCACCGGCGGCAGCGCGGCGAAGCCGTCCGAAGACGACACCAACGGTGGCTGCGCGTGTCGCGCCTCTCCGCGCAGCGTCGACCCGCGAGGTGGCGCCGCGGCCCTCTTTGCTCTCGCCTGGGCAGCTCGTGTTGGCTTCAGGCGAGGCCGACGAGCTGGAGCAGCGCCTTCTTGACCTCGCCGCGGCTCGCTCGTGCGCGAGCTTCGACGTCGCTCTTGCCGAGCGGACCCGCCAGCGCGATGAGCACGCGCCCGATGGTCGTGAGCACGAGCACGCTCTCGCTGGGAGAGCCGGCGGCGTCCTTGATCATGGCCATGAACGACATGCGTACCGGCCTGAGCGCCCGCCGGAGCACGTCGATGGCCGCCGGCCGTGCTTCGCCGTTCACGGCGCTGAGCGCGCCGGCGGCGGCCGCACGCAGCTCTTCGGTGGCACCGCTGGTCGCGTTCAGGATGCGGTCGATGCGCGACACCGCGAGCTGATCGATGAGCCCGGTCTGGCGGAGCCCGGCGAGCGCCGCGATGCGGACACCGTCGTCAGTGTCGTTCACTCCGGCGATGAGCATGTCACGCGCACGCGCCTGGAGGGCGGCCGCGGAAAGCGCGATGGCCGTCCGCCTCACCGCCGGCGCCTCGTGACGCGTGAACTCCGCGATGATGGGCCCGAGCTTCTCCACGGGCCGCTCGGGAAGCGAGCGAAGCAGGTCTTCACTGTCGAACGGGTGCGAGCGAGGCCCCTCGGCGGCGAGCTGGGCCAGCTCTTCGGCGATCACCGGTACGCCAACGTCGCCCACGGCACGCAGCGCTGCAATGAACCGGCCACGGGCGGCGGCTTCGTCGCCCACGCGCCGGCGCGCGAGGATCAAGGCGCGAGCCCCCGCAGATCCGGCGCCGCGCAAGATGCCGATGCCTGCGTTGCGCTGGTCGCTCGAGCCACGCAGCAACGCTTCGCCGATGGCGCCGAGTACTTCGGGCTCGCGGATCGTCTCCGCCGCGCGCGCAGCCAAGGCTTCGTGGCTGTTCGCGCCGGGCTCGGCGCCCGCCGAGAGCTCGCGCAAGCGCGCGGCCGTGGCCCAGAGCGCCGGGTTGTCCTCGCGACGCGCCAGCACGCGCATGGCACGCCGCACGCGTTCGAGCTCGGCGGCATACTCCGAGAGCTCGGGGTTCGCCGAAAGCGTCGCCAAGACGCGCACGGCATCCCGCGACAGGTCGAACGCCAGGAGCTCGGCGTCGGCCCACTCGCGGAGCGCCACCGGCAGCTCCTTCATCCCCAGGATGGAGGCTTCGTAGAAACGGCGGAGGACCTCGTAGGTCTCCGAGTCGTCGCGTCCGACCAGCACCTCGGCGAGCAAGCGCGCGATACCGCCCTCGTGCCCGGTGCTGCTGATCCCTGCGCGGCTCGCGAGCTCGTCGAGGACCATGGCCGAGAGCTCGGCGACTTGATCCGTACCGAGAGCTTCGAGCACCGCGCGACGGAAATCGACGCGCGCGAGGTGCGTGAGGGGCTGGCTGGAAGCTTGGAGCAGATCGACGTTGGCGAGGAGCTGCCGAAGCTCCGCTGCCGTGAGCGTGCTCGTGGCGTCCACGACGCCCGCCCGGAAGTGGAGCGGCTCGCGGCTGGCCAGGGCCACTCCGGCGGGGCCCGAGAGATCGAGGGCGATGCGCGTGAGCGCGAGGTCCACGGGCTTCGGCAGGTTCCGCTGTCTCCCCACCAGATCTTCCGAGCCGAGCACGATGACCCCGCGCCCGGTCCGCTGCCGGAGGCGCGCGAGTACCTCTTTGGGCGTGAAGCCCGTCTCGAAGGCCCACACCAGATCGGCGATTTCCGCGCGCGCCGCGCCCTCTTTCAGCGCGATGCAGGCGATCTCGTGCTGGCCGAACAAGTCGGCGAGACGCCGCACGTAGGGTTCGGCGCTGTGCCCGACCAGCAACCGGATTTCGTAGCTCTCACCCGTCCCGCTCTGCACGCGCAAGTCTCGGCCGTCGAGAGCGCGCGTCAGAAATCGCACCTCGCCGCGACCCGTGATGGCCGTGCGCGTAGCCGTGTACAGGCGCTCGATGGTTCGATCCCGCTCGATGTCGTCACGCACACCGGCCGGCGCGAGGCCCGTGGTGAGCGCGATGAAGAGCTCGAGGAACCCGGACTCGGGGCTGTCGAGCGTCACGCTCGTGCGCTGGACGTCACGAGCCGCCGTGCGCGCTTCGAGCAGTGACTTGATGTCGGCGCGGAGCTCCCGCGCCGACGGGTAACGCGCGTCTCGCCCCTTCGAGAGTGCCCGGAGCACGATGGACTCGAAGCGCGGGTCCACCCTGGGGTCGATGGCACGAGGACGCGGCGGCTCGTTGTAGAGCTGCATCTGCACCACATCCATCACGCTCTCGCCGTCGAACGGCAGACGCCGCGTTGCGATCTCGTACAGGATGCAGCCCACTGCGTAGACGTCGGCGCGACCGTCGAGGCGCTCGCCTCGGATCTGCTCCGGCGCCATGTATTGGGGGGTGCCGGCCACCAAGTTCACCGCCGACGCCGCCAGTGAGCCGTCGTCCTTGCCCGTGCGGGGCGACTCCACGGTGGCGAGGCCGAAGTCGCACACCTTCACCACGTCCACCGGTCGCCCCTCTTCGTCGGCACCCGTGGCGATGATCACGTTTTCGGGCTTGATGTCCCGGTGCACGATGCCCTGCTCCGAGGCTGCCACCAGCGCCGAACACACCTGGAGCATCACCTCGAGCTCGCGATCGCGACCGAGGCTGCGCTCGTTCAGGAGCGCGCGGAGCTCCTTGCCCGTCACGAGCTCCATCACGATGTAGAGGAGACCGTCTGGCTCTTCGCCGAAGTCGAGCACACGAAGGACGTTGGGGTGGTCCAGTTTGCTGGCGGCGAGCGCCTCGGCGTGGAAGCGCTTGGCGAAGCCGGGAGCCGCGCGGAAGTGCGCGTGCATGACTTTGATGGCCACGGGGCGCCGCAATGCCACCTGCTGCGCGCGGTACACGATGCCAGTCGCCCCCGCACCGAGCGCGACCTCCACCAGGTACTTCCCGCCGAGCGTACGCCCCACGAGCGGGTCACCGGAGTCGATGCGCGGCTGCGACAAGAGCGCTTCGCCCATGCCGTTCACGTGCGGCACGGTGGAGAGCTTGCGGAACACGTAGCCTGCCGGAACGGGCGGCAGGTCGAGCTCCATGCTGTCTTCGGCCGCTTCCATCGAGTCGACGACGGAGAGCATCTGCCAGCGCCCCGGAGAGTATTTGTCCCCGACCCCCGTGGTCGGGTCGTCGGGAGCCGAGCAAGCGAGGACGAGCAGCTCCCCAGCATGAGCGTCGTCGAATGCATGGAGACGCACGGGCAGCATGCCTCCACTCGGCTCGCCGTCGGGCTCTCCGAGGAGCACGACCGGCCGAAGGCCGGGTACCCGAAGCTCGAAGGCGTGAGAGCGCGGCCGGACCAGCTGCTCGCCGATGGGCACGAGCGCAACGTCCCCGCTCAACGCGGCTTGCACGAGTCCCACGAGCTCGGCGTGATCGAACAGGTCGACGAAGACTACGGGGAGCAAGCCAAGTCGGATCCTAGCGAAAAGTCCCGCTGGAGGGCGCGGCTCATTTCTTTCGGCTGCGATCCGAGCCGAAGCAGCGCCCTTTCGTCAGCGCTCGCGTTCGACCGCGTCGCCTGCCACTTCGGCGCGCGCCCGCCAACGCGCCGAGCAGCGCGACGAAGAGCGCAGGGCCGCCCGGGCGACCGGGCTGGCGTGCTCCGATGGCGCACGAGCCGCAGGACTGCGTCGGAGCCCCCGAACGTGTCTCGATCGCCGGCGCAGCCGGCAAAGACGGCTGCGCCGAAGGGATGACCACTGGCGCGTCCGACTGCGCATCGTCGGGCGACGGGGACCGCAGCTGCGTGGCGACGCCCGTGCTCGCCTCGGAAGGCGCGCATCGCTCGCTGAGTCCGCCCGCCTCCCAGTCGAAGTACGCACACTTGACGCGGTAGGTTGCCTGATAGCGAACACCGAGGACCCCGAAGTCGAGGACGAGCTCGGCACGTCCCGGTGCCACCGTGAGGACGGGGCGCTCGACTCCACGCGAAACCGTGGCCCCGTCAGCGTGTTCTCGAGAGAAGACGTAGCGTCCTGGAAGGATCGGCGTGTAGGGGACGCTCGACCCGCACTCGGTCCGCAACGCGCGGTCGCGGTAGGACTCGATGTAGGCAAGGACCTTCGGCGTGGGCGGGTCCACGCGATCGAGCTCGTAAAGCTTGCCGAAGCCCATGGTCTTCGCCTCCCAGAAGAGGACACCCCTGCCCTTTTCCCCGCTGTTCAGCGCCTGATCGAGCGGACGGAGCCCCGGTGGAGCGGCGACCACTTTCCCCGCCTGCCGTACGTCGACGAGCTCGACGTCCATGTGCTCGTAGGCGTGATGAACGCAGCTCTTCGCGCTGGCGCGCGTGCCCACGGCGGCCAGCGCCAACCCGAGAAAGGCGGTGAGCGGACGCGCCATGGCCTCGAGGGTAGCTCGCGGTCCCCGGTGGCCCCGACCAGTTTCATTTCATTTCAGGGCGAGCGAGCGGCCCCCTGGCCCGTAGGCCCTCGCATGTCCTCGGTGGCCCGTCGCGCCCTCCTGATCTTCGGTATCTTCTGCCTGACCGCTTGCACCGGCGGCTCAGGTTCCGTGGCCGGCACGGGAGCGAGCTCGGGATTCGGGGGCGGCGGAAGCTCCGGAGCCACGGGCGGCGGGGGCAGCGGCACGGGGGGCGTGAGCGGCGGGGGCGGGACCGGTGGAGCGCCCGCACCGGGTGGCGCGGGCAGCGGCGGCACGGGGTACGTGCCGAGCTGCGGCAACGGCTCCGTCGACCCCGGCGAGGAGTGCGATGACGGTGTCAACGATGGGACGTGCGGCACGTGCACCGCGAGCTGCCTGAACGCTCCGACGTGCGGGTGGAAAGGGGTGGCCGCTGGCAAGACCACGACCTGCGCGCTTTCCGAGAACGGCAGGGTCTACTGCTTCGGTTCTCCGCTCGGCGGCATCGCCTACGGCAGCGACGTCAGTGCGTTCGACGTGGGCGACGAAGTGACCTGCGGCGTGGAGAAGGCGGGCGGGCACCAATGCCTCGGCGGCAGTGCACCGTGGTCCGGCTACGGCAGCGAGCCCTTCTCGTACATCACCACCGGCAGCGACCACAACTGCGGGCTCACCGCCCAGGGCGGCAAGGTCACGTGTTGGGGACCGGGCGCATACACGTGGGGCGCACCGGTTCCCGCTGGGGCATTCACGAGCATCGACGCGGGCTCGCATCACGCCTGCGGTCTGCGAGGCGGCGGGAGCATCGAGTGTTGGGGGCAGAACGACCACGGACAGGCGACGCCGAAGAGTGGAACCTTCACGCAGGTGGCGACCGGGGCGAACCACACCTGTGCGCTCGCCGTCGGGGGCAGCGTCGTGTGTTGGGGGGCCAATGCCGAGGGGCAAGCGACCCCACCGCCACAGGCGTTTTCCGCCATTTCGGCGGGCGGTGCGCACACCTGCGCCGTCCACACCGACGGCACGCTCGCCTGCTGGGGCGCCAACGTCTTCGGTCAGGCGACGCCGCCCCCCGGCAAGTTCAAGAGCGTGTCGGCCGGCTTCGCTCACTCCTGCGCGCTTTCCGCGGGAGGCGCCATTCAGTGTTGGGGCGACGGCTCCGCCGGACAGTGCACACCGCCGACCTGCGGCGACGGCAAGGTGGATGCGAAAGAGCAGTGCGACGACGGCAACCAGCTCACCGAAAGCTGCGCCTACGGGCAGAAGAGCTGCGACGTGTGCAGCGAGTTCTGCGCCATCGTGCCCGGCAAGACCGCGATTTGTGGCGACGGCAAGCTCGACGCGAGCTTCGGCGAGAGCTGCGACGACGGCAACGCCGTGCAGGACTTCTGCGCGCCCGGACAAGCGACCTGCACGGTGTGTGGCCCGACCTGCGCGTTCGGACCGGGTCTGCCTTCCCCGTGCGGCGACGGCAAGCTCGACCCGAGCGCGGGCGAGCAGTGTGACGATGGCAACCAGACCACCGAGAGCTGCGCCTACGGCCAGAAGAGCTGCCAAGTCTGCAGTGCCCAGTGCAAGCTCGTGAGCGGCGCGATCAGCACCTGCGGGGACGGCAAGCTCGACGCGGCGGGCGGCGAGCAGTGCGACGACGGCAACCTCACCACGGAGAGCTGCACGTACGGCGCGACGGCTTGTCAGGTCTGCGACGCGAGCTGCAAGCTGGTCGCGGGCAAGACCTCGTTCTGCGGGGACGGCGTCACCGACTCGACGGCCAACGAAGTCTGCGACGACGGACCGGGCGCGGACTGCAAGACCTGCGTGACCGGCTGCGACCCGGTCGCGGGATGCTTCCAAGCAGCGGCCCCGGGCGGCGACTTCACGTGTGGGCTCCGACAGAACGGGACCCTCGCCTGCTGGGGCAAGAACCCACCGGTCCTCTCTCAGGACAAGTTCGTGAAGGTGTCGGCGGGTTGGGGAACGATCTGCGGCATCAAGCAAGACTCCTCGCTCGAGTGCGACGTGCCGCTCGCCGCTCCGCCGAGCGGATCGTTCAAGGCCGTGGGCACGGGCTGGCAACACGCGTGCGCCGTACGCACCGACGGAACGCTGACGTGTTGGGGTGGGCCGCCGGCCGCGGTCACGCCGCCGAGCGGCACGTTCATCGAGGTCGCCTCCGGCAACGACTTCTCCTGCGCGCTCCGGGTAGACGGCAGCCTCGCGTGCTGGGGCGTCGATTTCGCGAAGAAAATCCATCCACCCACTGGCACCTACGTGTCTCTCACCTTGAACGACCACAGCGGCTGCGCCCTCGACGCAACCGGCAAGGCCAAGTGTTGGGGCTTCGGCATGGGCACGGTCAACTCGACCCAGAGCTTCAACCAGATCGCTCTCGGCTACGTCACCTGGTGCGGCCTCCTACCTGGCGGAAGCGTGGAAGGCCAGCGCTCGCTGGCGAGCGCTTCCTCCTCCGGGGTGTTCGCCTCCATCGGCCTCCGCTGGGAACAGCCTGCGGCGTGCGCAACGACGGCAAGCTCGTGTGTTGGGGTAAAGACGCCAGCTCGGGGTGACGCGGCAGGACGAGGGCTTAGCACCGCTGTCGGGCAAGAGTATCCTCGCGCAGCATGAGCGCGCTTGCCGGGCTTTCGCGCGGCGCTGGGGCTGCTCTAATGGCTTCCTCCATCGCCGCTTGTGGACGGCAGTTCAGCCCGAGCTCGGCTCCCCTTGCCGATGCTCGAGTCGAGCTTGCGCTTCCGTGCGAGGAGTTCTCTGTTGCAGTCGCATCGACCATTCCGCCGTACGCTCGAGGTGCGAGAGCGACGCCGAGGCGCAGTGCGGCTTCGCCGCGTCGGGAACGGCGCGCGTGACGAACTTCTCCAACATGGGCCACGGCGACGTCGCGTTCGAACCTTCAGCGTCGAGGGTCCACGCGGGAAGGGCAGTTGCGAAGCCCACCTTGCCGAACGGATGGCAGTTGGTTCATCTCGACCCTCAGCTGCCGCCCGGCAGAGCCCAGAGCGGGCTGAGGCTTCGCCGGCGTGGTTTCCAGCACACCCGCCGACGCCTGGGTTTGAAACCGGCGAGCGGAGTCGCTAGGGTCCGCCCCCGAGATGAAAGCTGCATTCCCCATCGTTCCGCGCCCTGCCTGCTTGGCTTGCGGTGGCTCACTGCCATGGCCCCAGCGAGGTCCGACGGGCGGTGGGCACCCCGAACCCGAAGTCGCGGGTCACGGCGGACACGCCGAGCTCACCGGCCCGCTCAAAGACTTCCACGAGGTGTTGAAGCCGCTGTGGCACGCCGAGAAGGGCCGAAGCGCGCGGACGCCACCTGCGAGAAGGCGAAGGACTTGAGGCCAAGGCACAGGCTACCGAAGAGCGCCGAGTTGGTGAGCGCTGCTCCGGCGGCCAGCGAAGCCTGCGCCAAGGAAGGTCGACCGAGTTCGAAGAGCGCCTCGTCGCCGTACACGAACGCTTCCACGCCCTCGCCAAGTGACGGCGGCTCACTGCGTCCGCAGCCAGTAGACCGCGAATGCGGTGGCCACGATCGCGAAGACCAAGAGTGCCAGCGTGGCCGCCACCCAACCGAACGGTTGCCGCGTGCCGCGCGGCGGCGCAGTCGCGCCCGCCGGGGGCGCGTGCTCGGGGTTCTCCATGACGGTGGTGGGCACCCATGAGATGCGGACTCGCTCCTCGCGCGGGCGCTCGACGAGCGGCGCGGGTGACAGCGACGCATACGCGTGCTCCAGCGCGCCGAGCAGCTCGTTCACGGTGGCGTAGCGAGCGTCGAGGTCCTTCTCGGTGGCTCGACAGAGGACGGGCCAGAGCTTCGAGCGCTCGAGCTCCGCAGGCAGCGGGATGCGCTCGGGACGGAGCTGCTCGAGGCAGGCTTCCGCCGCCGAACACTCGAGCACCGGTCTGCCGGACAGCATTTCGGCCAGCATCACCCCGAGGGCGTACACGTCCATGGCCGGGACGGGAGTGCTCCCACGGATCTGCTCGGGCGGCATGTAGCGCGGGGTTCCCACCAAGATGCCCGCTTGGGTGACCAGGCCTTCGCCGACTTCCACGCTCTTGGCGATGCCGAAGTCCAGCACCTTCACGTCCCCCGCCTGGGTGAGGAACACGTTCTCGGGCTTGATGTCGCGGTGCACGATACCGCGCTCGTGGGCCTCCAGCAGGCTCTTCGCCACTTGCATGGCGATGGCCGCGGAGCGGGCCTCGCCGAGCGGCCCCTCGCGGCTCATCGACTTGGCCAAAGGCTCACCCTCGAGGAGCTCGTAGACGATGAACGGGTGGGGGCGAATGCGCAGGTTGAATGCGATCAGGCGTACGGTGTTCGGGTGGCGGAGCTGAGAAGCGAGCTCTGCTTCGCGGCGAAAGCGGTCGAATCCCGCTGCGTTGACGGCTTCCGGGCTCAGAAGCTTGAGCGCGACGCCCGAACCGTCCTTCAAGTCCGTCGCGCGGAACACCAGGCTGAACGCACCTTCGCCGATGGGCTCCTCCAAGCGGTAGCGATCCGAGATCACCATCCCGGGATGCGGGGCGTGGTCGTCCAACCCCGGCATCATCGACCACGGGGCCGCGCGGATGCAAACCCCGAAGCGCACCCGCTCGAGTAGCGGGTCGGCCGACGGCTCGCCTCACTTGATGGGCGGCGGCGGCGGCGCGATGAGCAAGAGGTTCGACCCGCCTGGGTACTGGTAGCTCGTCTGGAGGCCGTAGCCGACGACCTGGATCCCCACCGGTTCGCTGCTCTCGAGCACGTGTGTCCCGTTTTCGCCCGGCCCCAGCTTCACCCGCGCGAGCGAGTAGCCGTTGGAGAGCGTTTCGGTGCTCGGCGCGAGAGCGTTGCCGTCGAGGTTCAGCGAAGCGCCGGCTGGGAGCACGATGTCGACGTAGCTCTCGTCGTAGTCGTGGGGGGCGAGGAACACGTACTTCTTTCGGAACTGCTCGACGGCGGTGAAATGGCTCTGGGACGGATCGCCCTTCTGTTTGTCGTAGACCGTGTTGGGATCGACCATGGTGGCTCCAAGCTGGAATGACGAAACCGCGATCTCGTGATCCGCGGCGATCTCGAAGTTGGTCGTCACGATGTCGAGGTCTACGCTGTCTCCTGCCTGGATCACGTCGGGTGCGCCCTGGGGCTTCTGCGGGAAATAGCCGAGGTGCGTTCCATCCACGTTGCCGTAGATGCGTACGATGTGCCCCGGAGCGTTGCCGTTGGGTCCGGTGGGCACGGTGACGAAGTAGTGCTGCCCCAAGGTCTCGGCAGGAAAGACGCTCTCTTCGATGTGGTCACACGCTTTCTGGTTCTGCGGCAGGTATACGCACGCCATGCCGGTGATGACCTGCACCGGTGCGGAGGCTTGGACGAGCGACCCGCTGAGATCCGTGGTGGGCGTGCCCACGACCTGGACCACTTCGCCTCGATCCACATCGAACTCGAGGGTGCTCCCGGCGCTCACGCTGGGGAGTCCGCCGCCCGCGGCCACCGCACCGCCCTTTCCGACTTGAACCTTCACGTGCGTACCGTTCTCGGTGCCGGTGACCGTGAAGTAGGGCGGCACGTTGCCGAACGACCAGCCCTTCATGCCGGGGATCCGATAGTTTCCGGTGAGCACCGTGCTCGGTAGCAGGAGGGACGCGTCGTTCGAATACGAGAGGCACCCATTCAATCCGCCCGGGCATTTGAGCGCAGGGCACGTGCTCCAGTCTTTGCCCGCGGGGCCGCCCTCGCCCTTGTATTCGAGCGCGCTGAATTGATAGACCGTGACCGGGACGCTGCTCTCGAGATGATAGGCGCCGGCCTTCTCTCGCACGCTGGTCTTCAGGGTGTCGTTCAGGCTTCCACACTCGTTCACCGATGGGCCTTTCAGCGAATCCACCCAGGGTAGGTAGAACTTCGAGAGACCGTTCGGAGGAACGCTGCCGCTCGCGACGGACTTTCCGTCGCGCTCGATGCTGACCTCGGCCGCGACGTCTTGGGTGTTGGCCACGACCACGGTGAAGTCGAAGATCGGCCACACCGAGTTGGCCGTGACGGTCGGCCAGAAGTCGCAGCCGACGTAGGTCTTCTGAGCGGCCGCCTCCGCGCAGGTCTTGGGATCGCCGGCGAAAACGTTGGCGTCGGGCGGCGCGTCGCTCCCGGCTTCGATGACGATGCCCGTGCCGCCGCTACCGGGTGAGCCACCACCGCTCGGTTTTCCGCCCGAGCCTCCGGCGGCGAGACCGCCTGTCCCGCCGAAGCCGGAGCTGCCTTCTCCCGTGCCACCACCCCCGCCGCTCGCCGCGCTGCACGCGACGAAGACGCTCATCGCAATCCAAGTAGCCCCGACCAGATGTGCCCGCATGCCCCCTAGTGTGACGAGGGCCCCGAAACGGGCGGCTGACATCGACTGACATCGACTGATCGTCGGGGTCAGTACTCGCTCAAGCAGATCATGGGGACCGCCGAGGGCCGTGGTGGCGGGGTCGGTTCACCGCTCGCCCGCGGCGGCAGCGCGGCATCCGCCTCGGTCGCTTCGCTGCTGCCGGCGTCGGCCTCGGGCACCACGATGTCGGGCATGGCCTTGGGGTTCTCGAGGCACGGAGCCGACTTCGACTCGGAGGCGCAGGCGCCAGTGGACAACCCCGCGCCGGCGACAGCCGCGGCGACCAGACGCGCTCGACGCGCGAGAATGGCTCTTCGATCGTCGACCATGTCACTTCGGGCAGTGCGCGGTGCAGCCACCCATCCCCTTGCATTCGTTCTTCCCGGCGCAGTCGTTGTGTTGGTTCTTGCAGCCGCCGAGGCCTTTGCAGTCGTTCAGCCCGCGACAGCAGCTCTTGCCTGCCGCGTTCGGATCATCGTCGCGTTCTTCCGGATTGGGCCTGCCCGCGGCAGGCGGCGGCTCGCCGGCGTTCGCCTCCGGCCCCTCGCTCCGCTCGGAGCTCGCGGGCACCTCGACGGTGCGGGTCGTGGCTGGAGCATCGGCGGGCTTGGGCGAGCCACCGCAGGCCACTGCCGAGCCGAGGGTGAGGCCGCAGATCGCGGCGTGTAGGATCGGGTCGGGTCGGCCGAACATGCGCTCCTAACCTACTTGCTGCGGGTTCCCTTTGAAATCGTCGCCCGAATGTGACAGGTGATGCGGGCCTGCGCCCGTAGCTCAGCTGGATAGAGCTCTGGATTTCTAATCCGGTGGTCGGGGGTTCGAGTCCCTCCGGGCGTGCCGAGCGTCGCGCACTCAGCGCGTGAGCACCGGTGGCGTGCCGGGTGCTCCGCCGCCCGCATCGGGCGCTTCTCGCCCGCCGTCACCACGCGAATCCATATCGCCATTGCCAGCCGCGAAACCGGGTGCGCCGAACTCGTCGCTGCGTGTGAGATCGTCGTCGTTCGGCGGCCGCTCCGCGACCTTGCCCGGTGTGGGATCGTCGACGCCAACTCCGCCCGCGGCGCCGGCTGCGCCGGGGTCGCCCATGCCCGGCACCTCGGGCTGCGGGTTCATGTCGCACGCGACGAAAGCGAGCGAGGCGAGCAGGGCGAAAATGAGCCGGCGCATGAGGTCCCCCTCGGAAGGCCCGTCGCGACGAGCGGGGTGCCGAGAGCCGCCCCCCAGTCGAACCATGGAATCGGCCCCCGCGCAACCCAGCGAGGAACCACCCCCAACGCGCGGCGGCTTCCCGGCACGCCCCAGGTCGGGTACCTGAAGGGGGCCCCGGCGGGCCCGCGATGAAAGAGGTGGAGTTCTACGCCCTGCCGCGTCCGGTGCAGGACCGGCTCCTCGAAGCCCTGAGCGGGCGCTTCGAGCCGACGCCCGTGCTGCATCGCCTGGGGGCGGAGAGCAAGGCGGCGCGCTGGGTGGTAGTGGCGCTCGGAGCTGGCCTGCTGGCAGGCGTGCTGACCGTCCTGGGCCTCGGCGACGCGTCGACGGCGCTCTCCATTCATCCTCTCCCGCTCGTCGGGCTCTACGCTCTCTTGCTCTCGGCGGTGGCGGTTGGTCTTCTGTCTGCGCTCGAGATCAAGTCGCGCATCGGAGATCTTCCTACCAACCCGGACTCTATCTCTTCGAGTCGGCGCTGGTGGACGCGCGCGACGAGCGGCTGCGCATCTATCCGCTCGACGCCTCGACCCGAGTCTCACCCGCGGCGGCCGGTGCCGTCACGCTGGTGTTTGGCGCGGTTCGCTTCACGCTGCCGCTGGCCGATCCCAACCGCCAGAGCGAAGCGGTGCAGCGCATCGAGGCGGCGCGCGAACGCCTGCCCGGGCTCGACGCGAAAGCACGCTTCGAGATCGACCCCCTCGAGCCGCCCGCGGTGGTGAGCCCGCTCGCGCCGACCGAACCGCTCGCGCGCAAGGCCCCCGTTTGGGAGTCTCAACGCTGGCTGGTCGGCATTCTGCTCGGCATGGCGCTCGGCGCTGCGTTGTTCTGGCTGCGCAACACTGCCAGCGACAACCGCATGCTGGCGGCGGCCCAACACGCCAACGACGTCGCGGCCTACCGCGCCTATCTCGCCCGCGGGCAGCGACATCGGCCGCTGGTGGCGGAGGTGCTCCTGCCACGCGCGCTGCTGAAAGAAGCGGTGACCCGCGGCAGCGTGGCCGACATCGACGACTTCGTCGCAAAGAACCCCAAGACCGGCATCGGTCCCGAGATCGACGCCGCACGGCGAAACGCCATGGCGGCTGAGCTCGAGCGCGCCAAGGCCGAAAACAGCCTGGCTGCTCTGCTCTCGTTCGCCGAAGCCCACCCCGACCACGGTCTGGGCCCGTCTTTCGAACAGGCTCGGCACGCCGCATTCCTGCGCACCCGCGACCGCTACAAGAAGGTGATGCCCGAAGGCGCCGAAGACCACTTGGACTTCGTGGGTCGACTGCTCGCCCATGCCGAGAAGGTCGGAGCCAAGAAGACCGATGCCGGCCACCGCGGTCCGGCCGTCGAGATCCGGTTCCGGCGCCTGCCTTCGAAGACCCTCGCGCGCGCCGACGCCGCGATCCGCAAGAACCCCAAGTTCAACGGCGCTCCGAGCTACCCGAGCCAGTACTTCGACGCGAAGCGCCTCGAGGTCCACGAAGGTGCCCTGGCCGAGCGGCTCATCGAGCGTTTTGCCAAGGTGTTCGAGCCCGAAGCGCTCACCTTCGTGCGCGGCGAACCCATGGAGGGCGAAAGCGAGGAGCCGCCGCCGGTCACGGTCCCCACGCTCTTCATCACCCACCGCTTGGAGTGGTCGGGCGGCGCCATCGCCGTGGAGAAACCCCGCGGCGTCTTCATCGGGATCTTGCTGTTTTACAACTCGGCGTTCGTGCTGCCGGACAACGCCGCGACGCTCAAGACCAAGTTCACGGCGGGCGAGAACATGTCCCACGAGCTCGTGAAGAAGCACGCAGACCAGCCGGCGGCCGGCGCGCTCGAGACCGCGGTCTACGCCAGTTTGACCGCCAGCGCATTCGCTCAGTTCGAGAGTCGGCTCGTCGCCAAGTGGTTCAAGCCGGAATGAGCCGAGGTCGTTCCCTCGGCTGGCGCTCGGGTTCGGGGCGCGTGTGATAGCGTGGGCCCGTGAGTAGAGCCAGCGAGGCCGCAGCGCGCGCCGACGGAACCCACGCACGATTGACGTTGCGCGCGGCGCTCACGGGCATGCTGCTCGGCGCCGCGCTCACGTTGTGCAACATCTACACGGGGCTGAAGGTCGGCTGGGGAACCAGCGTCAGCATCACCGCGGTGCTCCTGGGCTACGGCTTCTGGCGCGCCGTTCCAGGATCACGTCGCCCCTTCGGCATCTTCGAGAACAACCTGAACCAGACCGCTGCGTCTGCGGCGGCCTCGATGTCGTCGGCCGGCCTGGTTTCTGCCATGCCCGCGCTCACCCTGCTCACCGGACAGACGCTGAGCTTCGCTTGGCTCACGGTCTGGGTGTTCGTGGTCAGCGTGCTCGGTGTCGCCGTAGGGGCTGCGTTGCGCCGGCAGCTCATCGAGGTCGACAAGCTGCCCTTCCCCTTCGGCATGGCGACGGCCGAGACTCTGAAGGAGATCTACGCCAAGGGTACGGAGGCCATCTTGCGCGTGAAAGCGCTGCTCGGCGGGGCGGCCGTAGCCGCACTGCTGAAGGTCGCCGAAGAGCTCTTCAAGCTCCCGAAGTGGGGGCTCCCGGCGAGCCTCGCCGCTCGGGGCGCGCTCGCCCAAAAGGGCGTCGCGGCCATCAGCCTCAAGAACCTCGGCTTCGCCATCGAGCCGAGCCTACTGATGGTGGGCCTCGGCGCGCTGATCGGGACACGGGCGTGTCTTTCCGTTCTGCTGGGCGCCGTTGCGGGTTGGGGGTTCATCGCGCCCGAGCTCCTCGCTCGCGGTCTCGTCGCCCCAGGAAAGCCGGGCGACGTCTGGTTCGGACCCATGGTGCAGTGGATGCTGTGGCCCGGCGTCGGGATGATGGTCGCCGCATCGCTCACGAGCTTCCTGCTGTCGCTACCCGGCATCGTGCGTGGCCTCACGGGCTCGCGGACGGCGAGCCGGAACGACGAACCGGCGGAAGCTGGCTACGACGTCGACCGGCGCACGCTCCTGGTGGTGCTGGCCGGGATCGCGGTCGCCGCAATCGCCGTGCAGCTCCATCTCTTTCGCATCCCTTGGTACGGCGCGCTTTTCGGAGTCGCGCTGACGTTCGTGCTCGCCATCGTGGCGGGGCGCGTCTCGGGGGAGACCGGGATCACGCCGGTGGGGCCCATGGGCAAGGTCACGCAGCTCGCCTTCGGGATCGTGACCCCGGGCGATGCGACATCGAACCTGATGGCGGCCAACGTCACCGGCGGCGCGGCCAGTCACTGCGGCGACATCCTGCACGATCTGAAGACAGGCCAGATGATAGGCGCCTGGCCGCGACCCCAAGCCGTGGCGCAGCTCTGGGGTGTGCTCGCAGGTTCGCTCGCCGGCAGCGCGGCCTACCTGGTCCTCATCCCGGATCCGAAGAAGATGCTGCTCACGAACGACTGGCCCGCGCCGGCGGTCGCCCAATGGAAGGCCGTCGCCGAGCTGTTCCAGAAGGGCCTCAGCACCATGCCGGCGGGAGCGCTCACGGCGCTCCTGGTGGCCGCCGGGATCGGTGTCGTGCTCGCGCTGATCGAGCGCTACGCGCCGAAGAAGGTGAAACCCTACCTGCCGAGCCCCACCAGCGTCGGTCTCGCGCTGGTGATCCCGGCCAACAACTCGGTGATGATCGCCATCGGGGGCATCGCAGCGGCCCTCGTGAGCCGGCGTTTCCCGGGCTGGGCGGCGCGCTTCGTCGTCGTCATCGCCTCGGGCCTCATCGCCGGCGAGAGCCTGACGGGTGTGGTGTTCGCTCTGAAGAAGATGATCGGCGGCTAGCGCCGCCACGCTGCAGAAGGCGCGCTACTGCAGCAGCTTGAACTCGATGCGGCGGTTCTTCTGCTTGCCGGCCGCGGTCTTGTTGTCGGCGATGGGCTCGTCGGGACCCGCGCCGCGGGTCTCGATGCGCGAAGCGTCGATGCCCTTGTCGGTCATGTACTTTTTCACCGAGTCGGCACGCGCCTTCGACAGCTCCACGTTCTTCTCGCGTTTGCCGACGGTGTCGGTGTGCCCGCTGATCTCGATGCGGACCTTCGAGTACTCCTTGAGCACGGCCACGGCGTCGTCGAGCGTCTTGAAAGACTTCTTGCGAATCGTGGCCTTGCCGGTGTCGAACTCGATCCCTTGGATCACGCCGGTGAACTTCTGCACGGCGTCGGGCAGCTTGTCCGGGCAACCGTCATCGTCTTCGAACCCGTTCTTGGTCTCGGGCTCCTTCGGGCACTTGTCGACGTCGTCGAACAGACCGTCGCCGTCCGTGTCTTTGATCGGGCAACCGTCGGGGGCGACGCCCTTCTCTTCGGGGCACTTGTCCTTGGGGTCGAGGATGCCGTCGCCGTCCCTGTCTCGGATCGGGCAGCCGTCGGGCGCGACACCGAACTCCTTGGGGCACTTGTCGACGTCGTCCAAGAAGCCGTCTTGGTCCGAATCGCCGATGGGACAGCCGTCGGGCGCGACCCCCTTCTTGTCCGGACAGCGATCGTCCGGGTCGAAGAAGCCGTCGTGATCGCGATCGCTCGCCGGCTTTTCCTTGGCGACCGGCGCGGGGCTTCGCCCAAAGGTCAACGTGAGGCCGAGCAGCAGCTCCGGGTTCACGGCCTTGGCGTGTTTGCTCGAGCGCGTGTCGGGGTTCTGCGTGATCAAGTGATCGCGGTAGTCGAGCCGGACTCCCAGCATGTCACTGAACGCCACCTTCACGCCGCCACCCATGTGGAAGGTCGGATCTCCATCGTTGTCGAGCTTGTCGCTGAACGCACCCAAGCGACCCATGCCGAGCAGGAGGAAGGGAGTCACGCTGTAGCCCGGCAACTGCGCGACGAGCTGCCCGCGGGCGCCCCAGAGAGTCGCCGAATCGCCACCGGCCTTGCCGGTGGGTCCGAGGGCCCCTTCGAGCTCGCCGCCCAGAAATGCCAGCGGGAAGTAGCCGGCGCGGAGGCCCAGCTCGAGGGTCGGTCGGTCGAAGGTGTAATGCCGCGCCGTCGTGTCGCGCAGGTTGTGGTTGTGCGAAACCCAAATTCCACCAGCGAACACGCCGAGCTCGAAGAGCCCTGCTTCAGCGGGGTAGCTGGACAGGAACCCGCCGCTCGATTCACCTTGGGCGCTCGCCCCGTCCGAAGAAGAGAGCGAGAGGGAGCCCGAGGCGCCCGTCTCGGCGAAGAGCGAAGGGCTCGAGCAGAAGGCCGACAGGGCGAGGGAGAGAGCGAGCGACCGGCGTGGATGGAGGGCCATGACGGGCCGCGCCGTGCAAGGCAGATGCCGAGGCGCGCCGGCAAGGGCCCGCGAATGCCGGGGCAATTCCTCCCCTTTTCACGAGGGTGGCGCTAGCGTGACCGGTGGCTCGGCAAAATTGGCGAGACTGCTGCGCGCGCCGCGAAATCGGCGCAGAAGATTCGTGAAAGCTCCGTGACGACCTCGACCACACCTTTGGACAGTCCCAGCACGACGCCCCTTCGCATGCAGTACGTGAGCCGGGGAAGGCACCGCATCGCCTACGCGCTGCGCGGCGACCCGGCGAGCCCGCCGCTCCTGATGCTGCGCGGCCTGGGGCGCACGAGCCGTCACTGGGGGCGCATCCTCCACGAGCTCGAACGGAGCTTTCGGCTCGTGTTGATCGACAACCGCGGCATCGGTCGAAGCGCCGTGCCGCTTCTGCCGTTCAGCACCCGCACCATGGCAGTCGATGCGATCCACGTGCTCGACACCCTCGGGATCTCGAGCGCGCACGTGCTCGGCATCTCGCTCGGCGGAATGATCGCGCAAGAGCTCGCGTTGGCCGAACCGACCCGCGTGAGCAAACTCATGCTCGGCTGCACCCGATCGGGTGGTGGCTCGGGCCCGCGCATGCCGGTCGCCACCGCGGTCGCCCTGGTAGCACCGATGCGCTTGCCCGCGCCCGACGCCATCCGCGAGACCGCGCGACTGATCCTGTCCGAGCCTTTCTTGCGCGAGCATCCCGAGGTCGTGGTCGAGTGGCAGTCCATCGCTCGCGAGCTCCCGCCGAAGCGACGCGGCGTGCTCTTCCAACTGCTCGCAGCAGCGCGTCACGACACGAGCCGGCGCCTCGCCCGCCTCACGATGCCCACGTTGATCGTCACCGGCGATGCCGACCGCCTGATCGCGCCTGCGAGCTCCGAGCACTTGGCGCGGGAGATCCCAGGCGCGCAACTTCAACTGTTGCGCGGCGCTGGACACGACTTCCCCACCGAGCAGCCGCGAGAAACCGCGGCGCTGGTCCGGCAATTCTGTCTCGGCGAGGGCCCCAACTGACCTGGGTTCGGCGCGAGCGGCGTCCAAGGATTTCGACAACTCGAACCGAAGGTTGCCCTGCGAGAGGCAGCCTCGCGCGTGGGCGCTTGCTTCACCGGAGCACGAAGCCATGCGACGCTCGTTCCGTGTCGAAAGCGTGTCTCGCGCTGGCGCTCCTGGTGGCGGGTTGCGGAAGCTCGGATTCGCAGCCCGGCGGCAACGCGGGCAACGGCGGAGGTGGCACCGGCGGCAGTGCAGGCGGCAGCACGGGCGGGAGCGGCGGCATCACTACGGGCTGCAACGCGTCCGTGGTGCTCCTGGACAAAGATGCCGACCCCGAGAAGACGGGTCCGGCACCAGTGGGGGCGCGGACGGTCCAGCTGGGAAAGTTGACGGTCGAGGTCTGGTATCCGGCGCCGGCCGGGAGCGACCAGGGCAAGACGCCGAAAACCTACGACCTCCGGAGCTGGCTTCCCGAGTCGGAGAAGACGAAGATCCCCGACGCCGACAACCCCTGGCAGTCGTCGGCGAGCTTCCCGGATCTACCGCTCGACACCGAGCATGGTCCCTATCCCGCCATCGTGTTCGTGCACGGCACGGCGGGCTTCCGCACCCAATCCCTCCACCACATGGAGCACTGGGCGAGTCGCGGGTTCGTCGTGCTCGCCGCCGACCATCCGGGCCTCTACCTCGGCGACATGCTCGACTTTCAACTTCAGCGGGACCTCCCGGCGGATCTCGACGCGCTGGTCTCCGCTCTGGCGGTCCCAGCGGGCAACCTCGCCTTCCTGTCGGGGCACGTGGACGCGACCCACCTCGGCATGGTCGGTCACAGCGCAGGAGGTGGAGCCATCACGAACCGCGGCAACGACGCGCGCGTGCTCATCCCCATCGCCGCGGGAGGAACCCAGGCCGGCTCGAGCCTCGAATCGACGCTGGTCATGGGCGGGCAGGCCGACAAGGTCGTGGACTACGCGAACACCGTGACGGGCTACGAGGGCTCTCCGCCGAAGAAACGACTGGTGGGCCTCGCGAAAGCCGGACACCTCTTCCCGTCGGGCCTGTGCTGGCTCGAGAACTCGAAGGGCGAGAACATCCTCGAGGTCGCGCAGAAGTACCAGGTCAAGAACGCCACCTTGGCCGGTGCGCTCTTCGACTGCCCCGCGGATCAGCTTTCCGAAGCCGATGCGCGGGCCATCGTGGACTACGCGACCAGCGCCGCCCTCGAGGAAGCACTCGAGTGCAAGCAAGGCGATCCCTTCGCCGACCTTTCGACCCGCTTCCCGGCGGTCGCCGAGCTCCGTCACGATCCCTGAGCGGGCGCGTCCGTCGAAGGGCGTCGCGGCTCGACACCCAACCCCAGGCTCGAGATCGCCGCCGCGCGGCCCAGGTGCTCGCTGCTGACGAGACCGACGGGCACGCCGTCCTCGTGAACGACCGCCACGATGGCTCGCGAGCGCTCGAGCTCGCTGTAGAGAGACGGCAGGGGCAGAGCGACGTCGACGTCGATCCAGGCTTTGGACGCGATGGCCGCGACGGGCTCGTGGGCGCGCCCGGCCTTCGCCGAGAGCGCCAGCTCGGTCAGCGTCACCACCCCGAGCAGACGTTCGCCGAGCACCACGGGCAGCACGCTGTCGGAGCTCCGGAACGCGCGGATCATCGCCGAGCTCACCGACTCGCCGGGCTCGAGGAGCACGCTGGGCACCTGAGCCACGTCGCCGGCTCGGAAACCGGCGAGCGCTTCGAGCGCAGTCGCTTCCATGCGCTCTCGCCCGGCGGCGAAGAACACCAGGACGGCGATGAAGGCCAGCACGAACGCGCCTTGAAACATGGCGTAGGTGCCCAGCCCCACCGCGGCGATCTGACCAAAACCCGCCGCCCAACGCGTGCCCTTCTCCATGCCGAAGCGACCCGCGAGGATCGCGCGGAGCACGCGGCCGCCGTCCATCGGGAAGATGGGCAGCAGGTTGAAGAGCCCGAGGCTCAGGTTGCCAGCGACCACGAGGGCGAGCAACGTGCTCGCGCTGGGCGTGAGGGTCCGGATCGAAGCGACGTCGAGGGCACCTGCCGCCAAGAGCCCGAGGCCAACGAGGCCGAGCAGCGTAGCGAGGACGAAGTTCACGGCGGGGCCAGCCACGGCGATGGCGAGCTCGTCGGCGGGCCGCTTGGGCTTGCCATCGAGCAGCGCGACGCCGCCGAAGGGCAAGAGCAGGATCTCGCGGACCGCGAGCCCGCGGCGCTGGGCCACGACGCTGTGGCCGAGCTCGTGCAAGGCCACGCTGGCGAAGAGCAGGAGGGTCGAGGCGATGCCGAAGAGCACGCCCCAGGTCCCGTGGCGGGCGCCCCACGTGAAGGCGCCGTAACCGACGATGAGGAGGAAGGTGAGGTGGACTCGAATCGGGATGCCGAAGGCGCGTGCAACTCGGAGTGACCAGGCCATGGGCGCAACTTGGGGCGCCGCGGGCGCCGACGCCAATCGATAAGTTGCCCGCGACCCATCGGTATTATCGATGCGAATGTGGTGCCGCCGGCTCGCCGTGTGCCGCGCTTTCACACGCGTGGCGAGCTGCGCACGGCGCGCGGCTCGTCGACACCGCCAAGGTTCGCGATTCTCTGGGTGGAGGCCCAGGGCATGCTCGTTGCAATCGACTTCGCCGATGGAACTTTCGACCCTGGTGCGGGGGATGGGTGCGCGCTCGGGCCTTCGACCCGCGCCCCTCTCTCTCGGCTTCGAGCTGACCCACCGCTGCAATCTGGACTGCGCATATTGCGATCGACACGCGCCGCTCCCCTTCGAGATGACGCGCGAGCAGATCTATCGAGCTCTCACCGAGCTCTACGAGCTCGGCATGCGACACGTCTCCCTGGACGGCGGCGAGCCGCTCCTGCACCGGGACGTCGACGAGGTGGTCGCGTTCCTGGTGACGCGCAGGGTACGGGTCTACATGAACAGCAACGGCATCTTGGTGCCGAGGCGGCGTGCGACCGTGCGCTTGCTCTCGAAGCTCAAGGTGAGCCTCGACGGACCGCCCGAAGCTCACGATCGGATCCGTGGTGCGGGTGCCTACGACAAGGCCGTGCGCGGCGCCCTCGTCGCTCGCGAGCTCGGCACCGCGGTGGAGCTGACGGCGGTGGTCGGCGCGCACAACCTCGACTGCCTCGACGAGCTCTTGGATCGCGCCGCGGAGCTCGGGCTCCAGGTGGTGTTCCAACCCGCGCGAAACAGCCTGTTTCTGGGCTCTTCGCGCCCTGGCGCCCCGTTCCAGTCCGAGCCGGACGCAGTGCGCCGAGCGTTCCGCCTGCTCGAAGCGAGGAAGCTCGCGGGGCACCCGGCCGTCGGCAACCGCTGGTCGAGCCTGCGTCACTTCCGCGAGTTCCCCCGCGACGTGCGCCTGCCGTGTGCGGCCGGCATCATCAACGCGACGCTCGACCCGGAGGGCAACCTCTACCACTGCGGTCAGGTGGCCCGAAGCGGTGGGCAGAACGTCGTGCGCCTGGGCGCGAAGGCTGCGTTCGAGAACCTGGTTCGCGAGGGCTGCACGCAATGTTGGTGTGCTCGGGTGGTGGAAGAGAACGTCGCGTGGGGAGGCGCGGTGCACCGCATGCTGCCGCCGCTGGGCGTGGCCGAGCCCGGTCCGAAGGCGGGGCCGCGGCGGCTCAAGGTGGTGGCGTGATGGGCGAGGTCGCTGCCGCGCGGGCGCTCTCACCCGAGACGGACACGTCGCTTCACCTGTCCATCGACTGCCGCTACGTGCGCGAGCGGCCGAGCGGCATCGGCGCCTACGTGCGAGCGCTGGTCGATCGGCTCCCGGCTCTCGCACCGGAGTCCGCGCTCTCGCTCTGGGTCGACCCGCGTGCGCCGCGTCCGCTCTCGCAGGCGCCCAACGTGCGCGAGAGCCGCGTCGCCGCGCCGGCGAACGGCCTGCGCACGCTGTTCACGCCATCGCGTCTCGTCGATCTGCGCGGCGTCGACGTGTTCCACGCCCCCTTCAACCTGCTCGGGCGCGGCATCGCCTGCCCCACGGTGGTCACGATCCACGACCTGATGTGGCTCGAGGCGCCCGGGCTCGCCGAGGGCGTCTCGCTGGCGACGCCGTTCAAGGCGCGCTTCTATCGCGACGGGATCGAGCGCGCCCTCCACGAAGCGACGCGCCTCGTCGCCATCTCGCGCGCCACCGCCGACGCCATTCGGCGCCGCGCTCCGGACGCCGGCAAGCGCGTCGTCGTGATCCCTCACGGCGTCGAGGCGCGCTTCGCGCCGCCCGAAGACCGCGCTGCCCGGCGCGAGGTCGCACTCGCTCGGCTCGGCATCGAAGGGCGCTACTTCCTGGTAGTGGGCCAGAATACGCCCAGTAAGAACCATCGCGCCGTGCTCGACGCGTTCCTCGCGGCGGCGCTCCCGAAGGACGTTCACCTGGTGATGCTCGAACGCCTCTACCGCGGGCGCCGCTTCGGTGTGGTCGCGGCCGAACCCCTCGACGTCGTCGCGCGTCGGGCAGGAGCTGGGTCGCGCGTGCTCTTCCCGGACCACGTCTCCGACACGTTCCTCGTGGATCTGCTCCAAGGAGCCGAAGCGTTGGTCCAGTTTTCGCGCTACGAAGGCTTCGGCATGCCGGCCCTCGAGGCCCTCGCGACGGGCACGCCCGTCATCGCGAGCGACGTGCCCGCGTTGGTCGAAGTGACGGGCGGCGCCGCGCTCCACGTGCCCCTCGATCGCGAGCGCCTCGCTCGCGCCCTCGAACGCTTCGTCCGCGAGCCGAGCCTGGCGCGGGAGCTCGCGGCCCGCGGACTCGAACGCGCGCGTGATTTCTCCTGGGACCGCTCCGCGCACCTGCACCTCGAGCTCTATCGAGACGCGGCGCGGGCGAGCTGACACCGATCAGTCGTTTTTGAAGGCACACGTGCCCGAAACGCAGGTGAGAGGCAGCGGCGCGACGCAGGGCGGAACCGGGCACGGATTCGCTTTCTCCCAAGCGGAGCAGAACTTGATCCACGCCGTCGCGCGCGCGTCGGCCTCCTGCTTGCCGAGCGCTTCCGTCGGGCACATCGGGCAGTAGCACTCCGCCTCGGACGTCACGAGCTTGGTGTACACGCTCGTGACGCAGTCGTTGTCGCTGACGCAGGTCCCCGTGCTGCCGCCCGCCCCCGCTGCGCCCCCGGACGCAGCGCCCGACCCCGAGCTTCCGCCGGTTGCACCACCCGAGCCCGAGTTGCCGCCCGTCGCGCCTCCCGTGCCCGAGCTCCCGCCCGTCGCGCCGCCGCTTCCGCCGGCGCCCGAGCTGCCACCGGTGCCGCCCGACTCGCTCTCGCCGCCACAGGCCACGAGCCAAGCGAACGAAAACACCAAGACCATCGCACGCCGCATCGTCACACCTCGAACCGAGTCATATCACCGAATCCGCTCGCTCGAGACCGTGCCGGTTCCAAAGCCACGAGCGATGCGACTAGAGTCCTGGCCATGGCAAGCTCCGTCGTCATCGACACCAATTTCGGCCCCATCACCCTCGAGCTCGAGGACCAGAAAGCGCCCAAGTCGGTCGCGAACTTCCTCGCGTACGTCGACAGCGGACACTTCGACGGCACCATCTTCCACCGCGTCATCGATGGCTTCATGGCGCAAGGCGGCGGCTATGACGAACGCTACGAGCGCAAGCCCACGCAGGCCCCGGTGCAAAACGAGGCCGACAACGGCCTCAAGAACCTGCGCGGTACGGTGGCCATGGCGCGTACCGGCGACCCTCACTCGGCGACGGCACAGTTCTTCATCAACGTGAAGGACAACGCCTTCTTGGATCACAAGTCCAAGAGCGACACGGGCTGGGGCTACACGGTGTTCGGCAAGGTCACGCAGGGCATGGACGTCGTCGACCGCATCAAAGCGGTGAAGACGGGCTCCCGCGGTCCGTTCAGCAAAGACGCACCGCTCGAGCCCGTCGTCATCCGCTCGGCGCGACGCGCCTAGTCAGACTCCGAGCTCGAGCCCTTGCCCGGCGAGGGCGGCCCGCGCACGGTCGGCACGCTGGCAGGGGCCGATGGAGAGCGCCGCGAGGAGACCGCCCACGAGCGCCGCGAGCTCCACCATCAGCGTGAGGAGCGAGAAGTAACCCCACGACAGGGCCAACACACTGAAGACGGCGGTGACGAGCGCGATGACGGCGGCGAGCACGAACGACGCGACGCTGGCCCAGCCGCGCCCACGCGACAGCTTCCAGCCCGACAAGAGGGCGCCCGCTCCGAAGAGGACGATCGAGAGGGGCAGGACCCAGTGCCAGGAGAGAAAGCGAAGGTTCGTCAGCGACTGCACCCCGAAGAGCGCGCTGAAGACGCCGAGCACGAGCACGATTCTGCCGGCGACGACAGCCGTGAGCGGCGGCGCCGCCGCGGCAATCTCGGCGTCTTCCAGGGGAAGGTTGGGCGTATCGTGCACGACACCTCGGGTGGGCGCTGACGAACCGTTCGGAGCCTGCTACGCCGCCCAACGCCCGGGTCTTCCTCCGACGCACCCGCAACGACTGCCATGTCCCACGACGAGATCGCCCCCACCGCCTTCTACACGGCCTATGCGTGGCATCGCTTGGGCCTGCCCTACGCCGAGTTCTTCGCGACGAAAGAAGGCCGGCGCCTGTTCTGGTCCTTCCGCCTGGCGGGCGAGTGGCTCGCGGTCCTGCATCCGACGCTGCCTTCGATGCTCGAGTACCTCGAGCTTCGCCATCGAGCCATCGAGCATGCGCTGGACGAGCTCGCGCCCGACCGCATCGTGGAGCTCGGCGCGGGCCTCTCGCGCCGCGGCTTGACCTGGGCGCTGGATCGCGAGGTCGACTACCTCGAGCTCGACCTGCCTCACATGGTGCGCGCCAAGCGTGAGCTCATCGAAGAGCGAGTCCCCGCGGCGCTTCGCGCCCGCGCGAAGTCCAAACTTCGCCACCTGGCCATCGATGTCCTCGCCGAAGACTTCGAAGCGCGGCTCAGCGCCGAGCTCGCGGGCGCCGAGCGACCCGCGGTCGTGGCCGAGGGGCTGCTCGGCTACTTCGAGCTCCGCCAGCGCGAGGGCGTCGCACGCTCGGTGGCTCGCGCCCTCGGGGGTCGAGGCGCGTTCGTGTGCGATCTGCGCGCGCGGGAGGGCGGGCGCACGGTAGCCGCCGCGGCCCGCCTCTTGCGAGGCGGCATCTGGTTCGTGACCCGCGGACAAGGCGCGCGGGAGGACTTCGCGAGCCGGCGTGCGGTCGAGGACTACTTCACGAGCGCGGGCTTCTCGAGCGCGGCGCCGATTTCGACGAGCGCCGCCACTCCGCACCTCGCCCGCCTGCGCTCACCCGCTCGCGTCTGGCGCGCGAGCGGCCTTCGAGACGGGTAGTTTTCGCGACAATCCGAGGACCCAGAGTCGGGCGCGCTGTGGCATATTCGCCCGTCGTGCGGCTGCTC
Source organism: Polyangiaceae bacterium (assembly GCA_046351435.1). Taxonomy (GTDB): domain Bacteria; phylum Myxococcota_A; class Polyangia; order Polyangiales; family Polyangiaceae; genus JADJKB01. Next base: position 38,080 of record JAXLYN010000009.1, on the reverse strand, counting down.
TACATCACGCCCGAGATGGCACCTTTCGCCAAGACCGGAGGCCTGGCGGACGTGCTCGAGGCGCTGCCGCTCGCCATGCACCGGCTCGGGCACGACGTGCGGATCTTTCTGCCCGCGTACGCTCAGATCGATCGGCGGAATGTACGCCTGCTCCCGACGCCGGGCCTCCCGCCGCTCGAGCTCCGACTCGGGCCCCACCGCTTCGTCGTGCGCATCGCCAGCGCGCTCGTGCCCGGCTCCGAGCTCGAGGTGAACTTCGTGCACTGCCCGGAGCTCTTCTCGCGACCCTCCATCTACACGGCCGACGCCGACGAGCACCTGCGCTACCTGGTCCTTTCCTACGCGGCGCTCGAGGCCACGAAGAAGCTCGGGTTTTCGCCGAACGTGGTCCACTGCCACGACTGGCAGACGGCGCTCGTACCCATGATGTTGAAGACGGTCTACGCCCGAGACGCGCACCTTGGTCGGGCGCGTTCGCTCCTCACCATCCACAACCTGCAATACCAGGGCGTGTTCCCCGGCCACGTCGTCGGAGACACGGGGCTCGGCGGCGTGACCCATCTGTTTCATCAGGACCACCTGAAAGAGGGTCGCGTGAGCTTCCTCCTCCACGGCGTGCTCTACGCCGACGGCATCACCACGGTGAGCCCGCGCTACTCCCAAGAGATTCAGTCGCCGGAACACGGCGCCGGGCTCGATTCGTTCCTGCGCATGCGTGCCTCGACGGTGGTCGGCATCTTGAACGGCGTCGACTACTCGGAGTGGAGCCCGGAGACTGACCGGTTCATCCCGCATCTTTACGGCAGTACGAGTCTCGAGGGGAAAGAGCGGAACAAGCAGGCGCTGCTCCTGGCCCTCGGCCTGCCCTACGCGGAAGGCACGCCGGTCATCGGCTCGGTGTCACGCCTGGTGGGACAGAAGGGGCTCGACCTCCTGGCCAGCGTGCTCCCGCGCCTGCTCCGGCGTCACGGCTTCCAATTCGTCCTGCTCGGGAGCGGCGAGCACCAACTCGAGGAGCGCTTCGGAGCCCTGCAGCGCACGTTTCCCCGGCAGGTCTGCTTCTACCGCGGCTTCTCCAACGAGCTCGCACACCTGATCGAAGCCGGCGCCGACATGTTCGTGATGCCGTCGCGCTACGAGCCTTGCGGCCTGAACCAGCTCTACAGCTTGCGATACGGCACCGTGCCCATCGTCCACAAGACCGGCGGCCTGGCCGACACGGTCGAGCTCTTCAATCCGCGCACGGGAAACGGGACCGGCTTTCCGTTCGAGCAGCACGACGCCCAAGGCCTCACCTGGGGCATCGAAACCGCGCTCAAGGTCTACCGCGACCGGGCTCAATGGCGTCGCCTCATGCAAAACGGAATGCAGAAGGACTTCTCGTGGGAGGTCCAGGCGAAGAAGTACGAGCTCTTGTACGAGCGCCTGGCCGCTCGCTGAGTCGGGCTGCCAGAACGCGCTTGCCGCGGCCTTTCCCTTCGTGTTTAGAGCAATCAGTCGCATGCACGTCGTCTTCATCGAGCCCCGCTTTCCCGGAAACCAGAAGCTCTTCGTGCGCGCGCTGGCGGAGGTCGGCGCCAAGGTGACCGCCATCGGCGAAGGCAGCAAGTCGTCCCTCGATGACGACCTCAAGCGCTGGCTCTTGCACTACGAAGAGGTGAAGAACGTGTGCGACGAAGGCGCCGTGCTGAGCGCGCTTCGCTTCGTGCAGAGCCGGGCTCACGTCGATCGCCTCGAGGCGACGGTCGAGGCGCACATCATGCCGACGGCCAAGGTGCGCGAAGCGGCTGGCATCCCCGGCACCTCGGTGCGCACCGCGTTCCTGTGTCGCGACAAGCCGGCGATGAAGCAGGCCTTGCGCGAGGGCGGCATCCCCTGCGCCGAGTCGACGGGCGCGAACAGCGCCGAAGAGGTCGAAGCCTTCGTCGCTCGCGTGGGCTTCCCGGTGATCTTGAAGCCGCGCGACGGCGCCGGCGCGTCGGGCGCGGTGCGGGTGGACCACGCGAGCGAGCTGGGCGCTGCCCTCACGTCCCTCGGCATGAACCGCCAGGGGCGGTCCATCGCGGTCGAAGAGTTCATCGAGGGCCACGAAGGCTTCTACGACACGCTCTCCATCCGCGGACGCGTGGTCCACGATTTTGCGACCCACTACTACCCGAACGTGCTCGAGGCGATGCGCAAGCGCTGGATCTCGCCCCAGTTCGTGGCGACCAATCGCATCGACAGCGCGCCCGGCTACGCCGAGCTGAAGGCCCTTGGTCAGAAGGTGATCGACGTGCTCGGCATCGAGACTTCGGCCACCCACATGGAGTGGTTCGCGGGGCCGAAGGGTCTCAAGTTCTCGGAGATCGGCTGTCGCCCGCCGGGTGTGCGCGCCTGGGATCTGTACAACGTGGGCAACGACATGGACCTCTACCGCGAGTGGGCCATGGCCATTTGCGCGGCTCGCCCGAGCCAGCGGCCTTCGCGCCGGCTCTCCGCGGGCATGATCGCGCTCCGCCCGAGCCAGGACGGCCGCATCAGCGGCTACGACGGGCTCGACGCCATCGGCAAAGCCTTCGGTCCGTACATCATCGACGCCCACACGCCGCCCCAGGGCACGCCGACCCAACCGGTCGAGGCCGGCTACATGGCGAACGCCTGGCTGCGACTGAAGCACGAGAACTACGACGAGCTCCGCCGCATGCTCGACATCGTGGGCCAGACCGTGAAAGTGTGGGCGAACTGAGCGCCGTGCCTTCGGTCGTCCTCCTCGGCCCGCAACAGCCCAAGCCCGACGTGGGCAGCGCGCTGGCGTCGGCGGGGATTCGCGGCGAGGTGGCGCTGGTCACCGCGGGCTGGCAAGAGCGGGAGAGCGAAGACCAGGCGCTCGTGTCGTCGCTCGGCGTCGGAGCCCGTAACCTGAAGCTCCACGCGCGCTCCGAGCAGGTCTTCGCCGACGACAAGGAGTTTGCTGCCGCGCACAAGGCCAGGCAGGCGCGGCTGCGCCTGGTCAACGACTTCTACCGGATCCGACTCGACCACGCCTTCGAGGCGGCGCGAGCCATCTCGGTGCGCCACGTCGACCCCGAGCTATTGGCCGAAGAGCTGCAAGAGTCCGTCGAGTGGCTCCAGCAACTCGACCGCGATCACATCGAGCGTTGCAGCGCGACGCACCAGGCCTTCCTCGCCAAGTGGAAGCCCAGCGAGCGCCCCAGCGTGGCCAAGCACCGCGAAGAGATCGCGCGGGAGCTCGAGGGCGTCGAGGCCATCGTGGTGATGGGCGGGCACGTGGTGTCGCTCTTGAACCGGCTCAAGCTCTTCGATCTGGTGGGCCTCGCGGGCAACCTCCGCTGGTTTGCGGCGGCCGCGGGCGCCATGGTGCTGACCGAGCGCATCTTCTTGTTCCACGATTTCCCCCCCCACGGCACGGGCATCGCCGAGGCGCTCGATTCGGGCTTCGGGCTCGTGAAAGATCTGGTGGTCTTGCCCGACCCACGTCACCGCATCCGGCTCGACGATCGCGAGGGGATCGCGCGCTTCGTGCGCCGCATCGCGCCCGCGACCTGTGTGGCGCTGGGCGACGGCGCTCGCATCTTCGCATCGAACGGCAAGATCAAACGCGCCAGCTGCCACCGATTGCGCGCGAGCGGGGACGTCGAGGAAGGCTGGTCCGGATGAGCGATCGCGCCATCGACGTCCTGAAACGCACGCCCACGCCCGAAGCGGCGGACGCCTTCTTCCAGGGGCGTTCGTTCCCCATCGTCGAGGGCCCTGCCATCACGTTCGTGTACCGCGGCGACGCCGACGCGGTGCACTTGAAGCACTGGGTGTTCGGTCTGCCCTCCTCCCAGTCGTTGGCGCGCATCGAGGGGACGAACGTCTGGTACCTGACCCTCGAGCTGCCCAAGAGCTCCCGCGTCGAATACAAGCTCGAGGTCGTCCGCGGCGGGCACGGCGAGTGGCGCGAAGACCCGCTGAACCCCAATCGGGCTCGCGATCCGTTCGGCGCCAACTCCGTGGCCCACGGCGAAGACTACGAGATCCCGAAGTGGATCTACCCGGATGCGGAGACGCGCCCCGGAAAGGTCGACGAGCTCATCCTCGACAGTCCGACCTTCGGCCGGCGCCGCGTGGAGATGTATCTCCCGTATCGCTTCCGGCGCACGCGCCGCTACCCGCTGCTCGTGGTCCACGACGGGCACGACTACCTGCGCTACGCCGCCCTCGGCACGATCCTCGACAACCTGATCCACCGCTTGGAGATCCCCGACATGATCGTGGCGATGACCAGCTCCCCGGATCGGCTGGTCGAGTACGCCAACGACGAGCGCCACGCCCGCTTCCTCACCGACGAGCTCGTCCCCCAGCTCGAGCGGGCGCTCCCCATCGACGCGAGACCCCAAGCGCGCTGCCTGATGGGCGCGAGCTTCGGTGCCGTGGCGGCGCTCTCCACCGCGTGGCGTCGCCCCGGCTACTTCGGTCGCTTGCTCCTGCAATCTGGTTCGTTCGCCTTCACCGACATCGGCGATCGCAACCACCGCGGGCCCCTGTTCGACCCTGTCGTGGCCTTCGTGAACCAACTTCGTGCCCGCCCGATCCCCATGTCCGAGCGCGTCTTCGTGAGCTGCGGCATGTACGAGTCTCTGATCTACGAAAACCGCTCGCTCGTGCCCATGCTGCAAGACACGGGCATGGACGTGCGCTACGTCGAGGCGCGCGACGGTCACAACTGGGAAAACTGGCGCGATCGCTTGCGCGAAGGGCTCTCGTGGTTGTTCCCGGGGCCGCTCTTGTTCGTGTCCGAGTGACGGCCCGCTACTCCGGCAGCGCTGCCGACAGGACTCGCAGCACGCACGCCCGCGAGCGGCGCCAACGCTCCTCCTAGCAGGTCTTGCAGCCACCGCCGTTCGAGCCATCGCCGCAGTTGCGTCGCTCGTAGGCGATGACGTTTCCGCGCGCGTCGAGCTCGAGGTCGCAGCAACCGCGGACGACCTCTTCGAGCATGCGGCGCCCGCGCTGCACGCGAGACTTCGCCCCAGAGAGGGAGAGCCCGGCGCGCTCTGCGTACGCCTTCTGGCTGAGGCCCTGGACGTCGACGAGCTCCACTGCCTCCGCGTATTCATCGGGCAAGAGCGCGAGCATGGGGCGTAGCCAAGTCGCGACGACCTCGTTCACGTTCTCGCCTTCTTCGGCGGGTGGCTCGGCTGAGTCCGCGTCCTCCACCGGGGCGAGGTCTGGGCGGCGCCGGCGGTGGTGGTCGACCACCACGGACTGGGCGATCTTGAACACCCAACCGGGCAAGCGGGCCTCGTCGTGGAGCTCGGCTGCGCGCTCGTGGATCCGGAGCAAGACGTCCTGCACCAAGTCGTCGACGTGCTCGGGGCGCACCCGGCGCGACACGTAGCGGCGGATCCCGTCGCGAAAGGCCAGATAGACGGGCGTCACCGCATGGGCGACGGGCGGGGTGGGGGGCAAGATGTCCACAGTATGGAAGACGCTGCCGGGAACGGAAGGACGCAGGAAAAGCTCTCAGGGCCGAGCGAGCACGACGTAGACGCGGTGAGGCACCGAGAAAGGCTCGGAAAAACGCCGGCCAACCTCTCTCTGGTAGTCGGCGTCGAATCGGGCGAGCCGCTCCTCTCCCAGATCGCAGAGGGCCGCGCTGGCGCGCATGCGGCCCGGGAGCGAGCGGTGGTCGTACTCCAAAAACACGTCGAACGAAAAGCTCTCCACCTCGAAGCCCGAGGCACCGAGCTCGTCCAGCCAGAGCGGATAGGTCGCGTGCTGGCCCAGGAGTGCCTGGGGCGGGAAGGTCCCGTGACGACGCACCACGCGGAGGGTCGCTTCGAGCACCGAGCCGGGAAGCTCGACCCAATCCATGTGAGCCACGACCAAGACGCCTTCGGGCCGGAGCAGGCGCTGGACTTCGGCTGCGGCTGCGGACCGATGGAACCAGTGCCAGCACTGTCCGGCCGTAATCACGTCGAAACTGCAGCCGGAGAGCCCCGTACGCTCGGCGGGAGCCTCCAGCCAGTGCACGTCGAGCCCTTCGGAGCGGGACCGCGCCCGCGCCGCTCCGAGCATGGCAGCCGAACGATCCAGACCCGTCACCTCGAGCCCCTGGCGCGCGAAGCCGAGCGCCAAGCTCCCGGTTCCCGTGCCGAGGTCCAAGAGCGCGATCCCGGGCCGGGTCACGCCCGCGCTCGCCAAGCGCTGGAACAGCGCTTCTGGAAAACCGTGACGGTGCCGGAGGTAGTCGCCAGCGCGGGCTCCGAACTCGGGCGTGGACGATACATTGATTGATAGTCCAGTCATTTTTCTCCGCCTTTCATCATCCAGCTATGATGACTGCGTGGAACCGGTCACGGTAGATGGATTGATGAATCCAGCCATCGAGCTGCTCGACTCCGAGCACGCGTGCCGCGAGCTCGGCGTGCTGCGCGCGACGCTCTACTCGTACGTGAGCCGAGGGCGGATCCGCTGCGTCAAGCGCGCCGGCCTGAAGACGCGCATGTACCTCGCCGAAGACGTGCGCAAAGTGGCTGCGCAAAGCGCAGCGCGCCGCGGTCATGCGCCGGTGGCGGCCGGCGCGTTGTCGTGGGGTGAGCCCGTGCTCGACACGGCCCTCACGTCGGTGGGACCGCGCGGCATCTTCTACCGCGGCGAAAACGTGCTCGACCTCGTGGCCCGCGACACGCGCTTCGAGTCCGTCGCGGATCGCCTGTGGGGCTCCGAACCCGACGAGCGTTGGCCCGACCGGGTACCCCTGCTTCCGGTGAGCTCTCGGCTGCGCCTGCTTCCTTGCTTGATCGAGGCTGTGACCGTGCTCGGTCGAGAGCCGCGCGTGGGCGAAGCTCCCCCACAGACTCGAGCGCGCGGGCGGCAGCTCGTTCGAACCCTCGCCGGGAGCGCAGTGGGCTCGGCGACACGAGGCAACATCGCAGACCACTTCGCTCCTCACCTCGCGCCTCGCGCCGGAAGCGCTCGACACGAGCGCGTCCGCGCAGCGCTCGATGCGGCGCTGGTGCTCTGCCTCGATCACGAGCTCAACGCTTCGACGTTTGCAGCTCGCGTCGCCGCCTCGACCGGTGCGGATCTCGTTCACTGCGTCGGCGCCGCGCTCTTCGTGTTCACCGGCCCCCGGCACGGCGGCGCTTCGGAGCGAGTCGAAGCCTTCCTCGACGGCCTGCCCGCGCGCCCGAAGGACCAACGAGCGGCCATCGAGAAGCGGCTCTCCCGCGGCGAAGCGCTGCCGGGCTTCGGTCACCCGCTCTATCCGAAGGGCGATCCACGCGCCGCGCCGCTCCTCGCCCTGGCGCGCTCCTTCGACGGCGAAGGAAGGGCGGACGAGGTCGCTCGGCTGGTCGCCGAGTCGAGCGGTGAGCTCCCGAACCTCGACTTCGGCTTGGTGGCTCTGGCGCGCGCCCTCGGGGCTCCGCCCGAAACGGCCACTCTGCTCTTCGCCATCGGCCGGAGCGCGGGTTGGGTCGCCCACGTCCTCGAGCAGCGCACGAGCGGGGCGCTGCTCCGCCCTCGCGCTCGCTATGTCGGTGTCCCGCCGGCGTGAGCCTCAGCACTTCGAGCCGTCGATGCAGGCGCCCTCGCGCGGCTTCGAGCTGCCTTGGCCGATGCCACACCACTCCGGGAACGTGCTCGGGATCCCCGTCGTTTGATACACCGACACGCCCGGCGACAACCAATACGGGTGATCGAGTACGAAGTTCCAGAGTCCTTCGTACTTCGAGGTCACGCCGGTGGTGAAGGGCGGCTCCGAGTGCCCGCAATTGTGGATGCACTCGAGGAAGAAGTGCCCGCCCTGAGTGAGCTTCGTCTCGAGCTCCTTCGACAACGCCTCGAAGCTGAAGAGCCCGATGCAGTTGTCTGTGGGGCCGCCCCAGAGCACCATGCCCGGGATCTTGCGCTTGGGAGTACCCCACGGCTTGATGGCGAGACCACCGACGCCGCCCGAAAGTGACATGAACGACGCCAGGTACTCACTCCGCCGGTGTGCGAGCTGATCGGTCCAGAGCGCCCCCGCGCTCACACCGGTGCTGGCGACGCAGCTCCGGTTCACCGTGTACGCCGAGTCCACGCACGCATAGAGGTCGTCGAAAAACGTGAGCTCCTCTTGGATGCGCGCGTCGGACTGGATGCTCTCGACGGGCCACACGAAGAAGAGGTCGCCCTTCTGCTCCGGCACCACGGCGATGAAGCGCTGCGCGTCGACCGCCTTCTGCACCTCGGCGCGATCGACGAAGTCTTGGGCCTTCCCCTTGAGCCAGTGCCAGAGGAACACGAGCGGGAAGGACTCGCCTGGTTTCGGATCGGCCGGGAGGACGAGCAGGAAGTTCCGCTTGCCGCCCGCCGTCTGGATGCTGTTGGCGCCCGCCGCGAAGCTCGGGCACGTGCCCTGGGAGTAGCTCGGTGGGGACGGGGGTGGAGTAGCGCCGGCCGGAATCGGATCCGAGCAGCGACCGACGAAGGTCGGTCCCCCTGCGCTGCCCGCTGAACCTCCCGTGCTGGTGCCGCCGGCCCCGCCGCCCGCGACCCCTCCGCTCCCGCTGTCCGACTGGGTTCCCCCCGCCCCGCCACCGCCGGTCGGTGTCGACCCCGAGCTACCGCCGGCTCCGCCCGCGGCGGACGCTCCCCCGGTCCCGCCCGGGTTTGCACCGCCCGAGTCCGAGTCGCCCCCGCAGTTCCACAGCGTCACCGAAACCAGGACGGTGAGCCCCGTCCACAGGATGCTTCGCGCGGCCATCTAGGAGAGAGGGGAGGCTCTCGAGAAAACCGATCAACGGAATCGAAAACCCGGAAGCACCGCGAGCCGATGACCCAGGACCCATGCTCCCGAACTGGCAGCCCACGCGGACATCTGGCCCTCACCGCCCCGGCTACCCCCACGCGGACATCTGGCCCTCACTGGCCGGGCTACCCCCACGCGGACATCTGGCCCTCACCGGCCGGGCTACCCCCACGCGGACATCTGGCCCTCACCACCCCGTACCCCTACGCGGACATCTGGCCCTCACCCTTCAGGGTGCCCCCCCACGCGGACATCTGGCCCTCCCGCTACCCCAGCCGCTCGATGGCGGGCCGATAGGCTTCCTTGGCGCCGCCGATGACCGGCTCGCCGTGTACCGGGAGGACGTGCTGGAAGTCGAGGTCCAGGATTCGCCGGACATCGGCCGCGTCGGGCTTCGCCGCCCTGAGCCAACCGGGCCCGAGGTTGTGTGGCTTGATGAAGCCCATCATCCGCATCATCAGGCCACCGAGGAACGAGAAGTACTCGTCGACGCGGGGCCAGTTCTGGAGTGAGTCGCCGGTGATCAGGATCCCGCCCTCGCGTTCGAGGACCAGGATGCCTTCGGGCACCTTGGCGCTCCGAAACGTGAAGAGCTTCGCGCCGCGGACGGGCAGCTCCGTGCTCTCGTCCATTTCGACGTCCGCGCGATAGTACGCGTTCTCCGCCTTGGGCGGCTCGAGCCCCGACGTGTAGAGCTGACCTTTCAGGCACCAGACCTTCGCGCCGTAGCGTTCCGCGTAGAACGGATCGTCCATTCCGTGGAACCCGGCGAGACGGATCACGTGCTCCACCTTGCCGAGCTCCTCCAACGCGGCAAGCCCGGCCTCGTCGAGCCGAACGGAGTGCACCAGGGTCAGCGCACCGTCCTGACGGAGCACCACCATGTTCCGACTGAAGCGGATGGGCACCCCGAAGCGCATCTCGAAGGACCCGGTGACCACGAACACGTCGTCGAAGACCTCACGCAAGCTGCCGTGGGCTGTGGCTTTGGGATGCTCTCGTTTCTTCACGGTTCGCGCAGGCTAGCCGAGCCCGGGCCGAGCCGCTGCTTTTCCCGTGGCGCCGTGAGAAGATCGGGAATAAGGAGCTGCCCCGTTCCATGCCCGAAGTCACGCGCAACATCGGACTCTCGCTGGGTGCCGACATCTGTTGGCCCATCTGTTACGAGGAGATCATCAAGCGTCTCGACCTCGGGATCGAGTGGCATGGCGATCGAGTGGGCGTCGCCGTCGAGCGCGTGACCATCGAGCCTTTCAACTTGCGACAACCCTGTCGCTACGACGTGGTGCTCGACCGGCTCACGCACTGGTACTCGACCAGCCGCGAGTGGATCAAGAAGGCCATCTTGATGGACGGCCTGTACGTGCTCAACAACCCCTGGGCCGTCCAATCCATGGAAAAGCAGACCACGTACTGCGCCATGATCCACCTCGGGATGCCCATCCCCGAAACCTGGATGGTGCCGCCCAAGAGCTACGAGCCCCTCCCCGACTTGAAGCCCACGTTGAGCAGCTACGCGAAGCTGTTCGACCTCGGCCGCGTCGGCGCCGCCCTCGGCTACCCGCTTTTCATGAAGCCGTACGACGGCGGCGGGTGGAAGGGCGTGAGTCGCATCGACAACGAGGCTGCCCTCCGCGCGCGCTACGAAGAGAGCGGCAAGCTGGTCATGCACCTGCAGAAGGCGGTGCATCCGTACGATCGCTTCATCCGCTGCATCGGCATCGGGCCCCAGACGCGCATCGTGCGCTACGACCCGAGCGTTCCGCTGCACGACCGGTACACGATGGATGCCGAGTCGAGCTTCCTCTCGGCAGACGACGCCGAGCTCCTCCGGGAGACGACGCTCACCATCAACGCCTTCTTCGGGTGGGACTTCAACTCGTGCGAAGCCCTGAGTCAGAACGGCGTTTGGTACCCCATCGACTTCGCGAACCCGTGCCCGGACTCCCAAGTCACTTCACTCCACTACCACTTCCCTTGGCTCGTGAAGTCCAAGATCCGGTGGAGCATCTTTGCGGCGGTCACTCGGCGCAAGATGCGAAAGACCCTGGATTTCGAGCCGTTCTACGCCATCGCGGAGACCGACGCGCCGTACCGCGACAAGCTCCGCGCCTACGCGAAGATCGCACGGGAGCGCTTCGACACCGATCGCTTCGAGGAGTTCTGCGCGCAGCACCTCTCGCACCTCGACGAGGTGGCCCACGAGTTCTTCGGCACGCCGGTGGCGAAGGAGGCGTTCCGCAAGAAGACCGCCGCGCTGTATCCGGCCCACGAAGTCGAGCAGTTCACGGAGCTCTTCTGGCAGCGCGTGCAGAAGTGGCGGACGGACCAAGGAGCGCGGGCGTGAAGACCGTCGAACGTTGGTACTCACCCTGTGTCGAGCGCGAAGTCACGCTCGTGCGCTGGGGCACATTCGGCCAGCCGGTGCTCGTGTTTCCCACCGCCGGCGGCGACGCGGAAGAGATCGAGCGCTTCCAGATGATCGACGTGCTCCGGCCGCTGCTCGAGGCGGGCAAGATCAAGATCTACTCGTGCGACAGCGTCGCGGGCAAAGCGCTGCTCGCCCGAGAAGGCTCGGCGCGTCACCAGATGTGGCTTCAGAACCAGTTCCACTATTACGTGAAGACCGAGGTCGTGCCGGCGATCCGCGCGGACTGCAAGGACCCGGAGATCTTGGTCTGGGCGGCGGGCGCCTCCATCGGCGCGCTGCACTCGGTGGCCATGGTGTGTCGCTTCCCGCACCTGTTCTCGCGCGCTTGCGCCATGAGCGGCACCTACGACATCCGCCGCTTCTACGACGCACGCCCAGACGAGTTCAGCGACGAGTTCTGGGTGTCTTCACCCATCCACTTCGTCCCGAGCCTCGCGGGCCTCCATCTGGACGTGCTGCGCACGCGTTTCATCTTGATGCCCACCGGCGAGGGCCGCGCCGAAGACATCTCCGAGTCCTGGAACATGGCCAACGTGCTGGGGCGGCAGGGCATCCCCAACCGCGTCGATCCGTGGGGCAAAGACTGGCATCACGACTGGATCACTTGGCGCAAGATGCTGCCGCAGGTGCTGGGCGAGTGGACGAAGTAGCGGGGGGACAGAAATGAGCACGACGCGACCCCACAAACACGTGGAACAAGAGCATGACGCGCAACGGCGTCGCGAATTCATGCACGCCATCTTGGCGGACCTTCGCGCGCTCGAGCGCATGATCCAGGAGCAACGCTTCGAGACCGGCGTGCGGCGCATCGGCGCCGAACAGGAGATGTTCCTGATCGATGCCACCTGGGGCCCAGCGCCCGGCGCGCTTCAGATCTTGTCTCGACTGAAAGACGAGCACTTCACCACCGAGCTCGGCATGTTCCAGCTCGAGGCCAATTGCGACCCCCAGCCCCTGGCGGGTGACGGGCTCTCGCGCCTGGAGAAGCAGCTCGACGAGCTCGTCGACAAGGCCCGGTCGGCTGCGAACGAGTTCGAGATGCAGCCCATCTTGATGGGCATCTTGCCGACCATGCGCAAGAGCGATCTCGGGCTCCACAACATGGTGCCGAGCCCGCGCTACCAGACGCTGAGCCGTGTGATGCACGACCTCCGGGACGGCAAGTTCGAGTTCAGCATCAAAGGGCTCGACGAGCTCATCATCGAGCACGACTCGGTGATGGTAGAGGCCTGCAACTCGAGCTTCCAGGTGCACTTCCAAGTCGATCCCGACGAGTTCGCCCGGCTCTACAACTTGGCGCAGTTCCTGGCCGGTCCCATGATGGCCGTGTCGGCGAACTCGCCGCTGCTCTTCGGCCGGCGCCTCTGGGCCGAAACCCGGATCGCGCTCTTCCGGCAAGCGGTCGACACCCGTACACACACCCATCACCTTCGGGAGAGTGAGGCCCGCGTGAGCTTCGGCACGCGCTGGGTCAAGAACTCGGTCGTCGAGATCTACCAGGAGGACATCGCGCGCTTCCGCACGTTGGTCGGGACCGACCTCGACGAAGACCCGATGGCGGTCTTGGACCGCGGCGACGTTCCCCTGCTGAAGGCGTTGCGCCTCCACAACGGCACGATATACCGCTGGAACCGCGCGTGCTATGGCGTCCACGAAGGCAAGGCCCACCTGCGGATCGAAAACCGCATCATGCCCTCGGGTCCGAGCGTGCTCGACGAGGTCGCGAACGGCGCCTTCTGGTTCGGCATGATGGCCGAGCTCGGTGCGCGAGGGCTCGACGTGGCCCAGCGCATGGACTTCGATCAAGCCGGCGCGAACTTCTACACGGCGGCACGGGAGGGCCTCGGCGCTCACTTCACCTGGCTCGGCGGCAAGGACATCGCCGCCGCGCCGCTCATCCTGGATCGCCTCCTGCCGGTGGCCGAGGCTGGGCTGCGGCGCCAGAAGGTCGACGAGGCCGACATCTCCCGCTACCTCCGGGTGATCGATGCCCGCGTGCGGAGCGCGCGGACCGGGGCGCGCTGGCAGCTCTCGTCGTGGAACGCTCTGAAAGACAAGGGAACCCCAGGAGAAAGAGCCAACGCGCTCGTGGCGGCCACGGTCCAGCGGCAGCTGACGCGGCGTCCCGTGTCGGAGTGGGAGCGCGCCCGGCTCGACGAAGCCGACGCGTCGCACCAAAACTATCTGCGGGTGGATCAGTACATGACCACGGACCTCTTCACGGTGCACGCCGACGATCCCGTGGAGATGGTTGCGATCTTGATGGATTGGGAGCGCATTCGGCACATCCCGGTGGAGGACAAGGACCACCGCTTGATCGGGCTCGTTTCCTATCGCTCGGTGATGCGTTTCCTGACGGCGGGGGGCAGCACCAAAGACACCCCGGTCTCGCGCATCATGCGCAAGAACCCCACCACCGTGGGGCTCGAGACCGAGACGCTGGAAGCCATCCGCCTGATGCAGCGCTATCGTATCGGTTGTCTGCCCGTGGTGCAGGACGACCGCCTGGTCGGCATCGTCACGGCGGAGGATTTCATGGCCATCGCCCACAAGCTGATCGAGCAGAAGCTGGGAGGCGGTGCCGAAGAAGAAGGCAAGACGCCGAGTCTAGTGCCCGATGCGGGAAGTGAGGACGACCTGTGACTCCGAGAGAAGTCAATCGCATCACGGGCACCGAGGCCGGGCCCACGCTGATCATCGTGGGTGCCATGCACGGGAACGAGCCCGCCGGCATCGAGGCCGCGCGCATCGTTCTGTCCCGACTGCGGCATGACGCCACACCGGTGCGAGGCGAGGTGGTGGCGCTCGTGGGCAACCTGCGAGCGCTGGCCGCTCGCCGTCGCTACCTCGCCTGCGACCTGAACCGCCAGTTCACCGAAGAGCGCGTGCGCGCCGCTCGCCAAGCGGTCGCTCGGGCCGATGCCGAGATCGACGCTGAGCTCCACGAGACCGTGGAGCTCGCCGACGCGCTGGACGCCGTCCTGAAGCGCGCGACCGGCCCCGTCTACGCCCTCGACTTGCACACGACCAGCGCCGACGGCACGCCGTTCGGTGTCGTCGGCCCCACCGCGAGCCATCGCGAGTTCGCGTCCCACTTTGCGCTGCCTTGCTTGGTCGGTCTCGAAGCCGAGCTCCCGGGAGTGCTCACGGGCTACCTCGGGCAGCGCGGGGTCGTCACGTTCGCGGTGGAGGGCGGTCAGCACGACAGCGCGCGAGCCCGTGACCAGCTCGTCGCCGCCATCTACGTCGGGCTCACGGCGGCCGGCGTCGTCGCCGAAACCGACCTGCCCGACATCGGCGCGCAGAACGCAATCCTGTCCGCCGCTCGCGGCGATCTGCCGCGACTGATCGAAGTGCTCTCCCGCCACGCCGTCACGCCCGAGCACGGTTTCGCCATGGAACCGGGGTTTTCCACCATCCATCCGACGCGAGCGGGCACGCTCATCGCTCGGGACAAACGCGGCGAAATCCGCGCGCCCGCCGACTGTCTCGTGCTCCTGCCGCTCTACCAAGCTCAGGGCAGCGACGGGTTCTTCGTGGGTCGACCGCTCGTCGCCTGAGCGCTCACTCGAGGTCGCAATCGCGCGCCAGCTGGCGCAGGCCCGCGTGCGCGGACACGCGTTGCAAGAAGGCGTTCGCGAGCTCGGGATCCGGAACACGGGAGGCGCGGGCGTCGAGCTCGCGCAAGGCCACTCGCAGAGTCGAAAGCGCCGACTCGCGCCGTCCCAGCGCGAGCTCCACCTTCACCCAGACCGCCTGGGCCAAGGCGTCGAACATCTCGTGCTGCTCCGGCGCGATGCAGTCGACGGCGGCTCGGGCGGAGCGCTCGGCGTCGTCAGCCCGACCCGCTGCGAGCTGGGCCTCTGCCAACGTCGCGAACGCGCCCACGGCGAGTGGAGGCGCGACTTCGAGGAGCTCGACCGCGGCCGCAGCTTCCGCCTCGGCCAACACCAAGTCGCCGCGCCCGAGCGCCACCCGGGCCAAGTGAATGCGGGCCGCGCCCGTGACGCGTGGGCTCTTCTCGCGCATCCCGAGCTCGAGCGCCGCGATCTCGGACGCGAGCGCGAGCTCGAGCTCCCCCCGCTGGAGATACAAGCGACCGCGATTGAGCTCGGCCACTGCGCGCACGGTCTCGAGCTCGACCAGCTCCGCGATCCCGATCGCTCGAGAGAGGGCTCGCTCCGCTTCGTCGAGCGATCCGAGCTCGATGGCGGCGTGCCCCCAGTTCACGAGCTCCACGGCGGCTTGCCGCACGTTGCCCAGGGCATCGAAGGCCTCGTGGGCCGCGCGGTAGTGTTCCAGCGCGAGCCACGGTTCGCCGCGTCGCAGCGCCAAGAAGCCACGCAGCTGCTCGAGTCGAGCTCGCGCCGCAACGTCCAGAGACCCACGCTCCGCGATCTCTTCGATGGCGCGCACCAAGGCATCGACCCGCTGCTGGTGCCCGGCCTGCAGGAGCTGCGCCGTCCCTGGGCAGAGCGCCGCAACCTGAGCACTCCGCGCACCGAGCGCGAGGCGCTCACGCGCAACCTCGGTCAGGGTCTCGGCCACGCGCTGGTATTCCCCCAGCCGGCCGAGCACCGCGACGAGCTCGGTCATGGCAGCCAGCCAACCTTCACTTCCGACCTCGAGCAGACTGCGGGCCCTTTCCGCGTGCACCAGCGCACCCGGGGCGTCGCCGTGCCAGCGGAGCGCCTCGGCCAAGGCCAGGTGCAGCGCGCCAATTTGCCCCCGGGGTCGCGGCGCCGCTCCCGCGCGGGTGTCTTCGGCGATGCACTCGAGGGCACGCTCGGCGCGGAACTGCGCCGCGCGGAAATCAAGGCCGCCGAGGGCCTGGCGGGCGGCTCGCTGGTAGTGAACCGCAGCCTTGCCCGGTAGGCCGCCGCGTTCGAAGTGATCTGCGAGCGTGACCGGCTCCGGCTCACCCATGCGCTCGAGCCAACCCGCGGCCAGGCGATGGCCGAGGCGGCGATCTTCGGGCGTCAGCCGCGCGTAGGCGGCCTCGCGCACCAGGGACTGGCGGAACACGAGCTCCGGCTCCGCGGGGAAGCGCGACGTCGGCGCACGCGCGACGAGCTCGCGTTCCAGGAGCTGTTCTATGGCTCCTTCCACGTCGACCTCGTGGACGAGCTCTTCGAGCGCGCCCGGCCACGCGCGCATCCCGAAGACGCTCGCCGCACGCAGCACGGCTTGGCTGTCGGGGCCCAAGCGATCGAGGCGTGTGTCGACCAGCGCCAGCACGGTTTCGGGCAGCGGCGCTCCCGGGTCGGCGCGGTGAGTGCGCACGAGCTCCTCCAGCGCATAGGGGTTTCCGTCGGAGGCCTCGGCGATGCGTGCCACCTGCGTGCGGTCGAGCTCGTCGGGCGCGAGCAGCGTGATGAGCTCGACTCGGCTCTTCTTCGATAGCGGCGGGACCTCGACGCGTTGGGGAGCGAGCTCGGACCAAACGTCGGCGAACAGTGACTCCACCGTCGGGCGCCCCGCACACACGAGCAGCACGGGCGCATGCGGCAGACGCGTCACGACGGAGGCAGCCAGGCGGAAGCTCGGCAGATCTCCCCACTCGGCGTCATCCAGTACCAAGAGCAGCGGCGCGCGCTCGACTTGGCTGCTGACGAGCTCGAGCCAGCCGAGCTTCACGCGTTCGGCGTCCGAGACCATGGGCTCACCGAGCTCGGCCTCGCGTCCTCCGGTGTGGAACATCTCGGCCGCCGCCTGCAGAGCCCGTAGCCGCTCCGGCGTCGCCGCTCGGCGACCCGCGGCGCGCGAGCTCAGTTTGTCGCGCACGCTCGCGATGGGTTCGCCTCTGAATATGCCGAACGCACGCGCCAACGCATCGCTCAAGAGGCCATAGGGAGCTCCTGCACGCCCCGGGTCTGCACGCCCGCTCCAGATGGCGAACTCGGCGCCCCCAGCGCCGATTCGGCGCGCGAGCTCCTGCCAGAGACGCGTCTTGCCGATGCCCGCGGGGCCCACGACCAGGCTGGCACGTGGCGACCGCGTGCGCACGACGTCGGCCCACGCTGCCTCGAGCTCGTCGAGCTGTCGCGAGCGTCCGACGTGACGCGAAGCTCGCCCTTCGTGCGTGGGAGCGAAATCGCTGCCGCGCTCGCCGATCAACGCCAGCTCTCCACCGAACGTCGCGACGTCGAAACGACTCGAGAGCAGCGCAGCGCTCACGCGGTCGACGGTGATGGCGGGCGCCTCGGCCTCGCGCCGCGCCTCTTGTCGACTCAAGATCTCCGCCGCTCGGTCCACGACGTCCGCCGGAGCCGCACCTCCCCCCGAGAGTCCGCGAGCCGTGGCGAGCACGACCCGCGCGCGCGGCAGGAGCGCGCTCAACGAAAGGGCGCTGCGCGCGAGCCGCACGATGGCGTCGAAGGCCGCGGTTTCCGGGCCGAACGACGCGATCAGGCTGCCATCGGCCAACGTATCGAGCTTCACTCCATGGGCTCGAGCCGCACCCACCCAACGCGCCAACGCCGCGGGATTCCCGGACAGCGGCCGCGGGCCACCCTCCGAACGGAACGCCGAGACGACGAGCACGCTCGCGAGCCGGCGCTCCGAACGCCCGAGCATGGGATAGGCGCCGCTGTCGGGGGCTCGGTCTTGGTCGTCGGTCGGACCGATCTCCCCGATCTCGAGCCACACGGCTTGCCCGTCGCTCGGGCGCTCGCGCGGGTCTTTGGCCAGCATCCGCATCACGAGGGCGTCGAGAGCCGGCGGGATGGCCGGCATCAGACTACGGGGTCGCGGTGGTTCGCTGAACACGGTCTTGGCCATCACCGCCAAAGGGTCACGCCCGCGAAATGCGCGACGACCGGTCAGGCACTTGTAGAGGACGGAGCCCAGCGAAAACACGTCGACGCGCGCGTCGAGCCATTGGCTTCCGCGTGCCTGCTCGGGCGCCATGTAGCCGACCGATCCGATGGCGAAGCCGGTGGCGGTGAGCGAGCTCTCGGCGAACGCACGACGCGCGATGCCGAAGTCGATCAGTGTCGCCATCTCGGGCTCTCCGTCGAGGAGGAAGATGTTGCTCGGCTTCACGTCCCGGTGCACGAGCCCGAGCTCGTGGACGTGACTGAGCGCAGAGGCAATGCGCCGTCCGAGCGCCACCGACTCGGATACCGTGAGGCCCTGGCGAGCGAAGCGCTGAGCCAAGGTCTCGCCGTCGAGCCAATCCATGGCGACGAACGCCCGCGGGCCGAGCTTGCCGTGGGCCACGTAGCCCACGATGGCGGGGTGTCGGAGCTCGGCCAAAGCGCTCGCCTCGCGCTCGAATCGCCGGTAGTCGTCTTCGTCGATGGCATCCAGGAGCTTCACGGCCACGCTGCACCCGCGCAGGTGATCGATGGCCAGGTGAACCTCACCCATCCCGCCGGCCCCGATGCGCTCCCTCAGCTCGAAGCGCGCGGCCGCGGACGCTCCCTCCACCGACTCGACGATTCGGGTGTCGAGCTCGGGCTCGTCCCGTAGGCGATCCAGCAGGTCCGCGGGAACGCGGGTCACACGCGGATCCCCAAGACCGACTGAGCCTCGGCCCGGAGCTCGGCGTCGGAAGCGGTGATCTCGCGGAGCTCGTCCAAGACCAGCCTCCGGAGCTCCCGCCGCGCGTAGGCCAATCGATTCGTGACGTCGGTCACGGAAATGCCGAGCTCGTTCGCGACCTCGGCGTAGCTCGGACGGTCGTCCTCCGCGAGGTCCAAGCGCTCGAACACGTGGAAGTGTTGGGTGCGCTTCTTGGCGACACACTCGCGGCGGAGCGCCTCGACGGCCGTAGCGAGTAGATAGCGAGCCCACTCGGTCTCGAAATAGCGCTCGGGGTCTCCTACCTCCGACGGTGCCGAGCGCACCAGGTCGCGCTCGAGCTCCTGGAAGTCGAGCGGCAGCGGGGGGAGACCTCCGCCTCGCTTCTGCGCGCGCCCATCGCGGTGTCGCTTGCCGATGAAGCGGTCGAGGCAGACCCTGAGATAAGTGCGAAAGCGCGCCTTGTCCGCTTCGTACCGAGCGAATGCTCCAGATTCGAAGGCGTAGATGAAAAACTCGTGGGTGATCTCGCGCGCCTCGTCTTCGTCTTTGCGAAAGTGGACGCGAGTGTATTTGTAGACCGGCCGGTAGTAGGCGAGGGTGAGCACCTCGTACGAGCGGTGGCGCGCTGCAGGATCTTCGCTGCGCACGGCGAGCACCTGCGAGTGCCGCGTCGTGGGGAAATTTCCTGGGCGATGCGCGTCGGACATGAAGCGCCGTGGAGTATACTCCGCGGATGTCCGAAGGGCGGCTCCTCGACTTGGTCGCCGAGCTCTTTCGAGTCGCCCAGCGGACGCTGGTGGTCACCGGCGCCGGAATGAGCGCCGACTCTGGACTGCCTACGTATCGAGGGATCGGCGGGCTCTACGAAAGCGAAAGCACGGCTGAGGGCGTGCCCATCGAAGAAGCGCTGTCGGGCGACATGCTGCGGAGGAACCCGGCGCTCTCCTGGAAATACATCCACCAGATCGAGAGCGCGTGCCGCGGCGCGCGCTTCCATTCGGGACACGCCATCTTGGCCGAGCTCGAACGCACGCGGGGATGCCATACGATCCTCACCCAGAACGTCGACGGCTTCCACACTGATGCCGGCTCGAAGAACGTCATCGAGATCCACGGCAACCTCCGCCACCTCGCGTGCACGGAGTGCGACTACCGGGTGGGAGTCGACTCGTACGCCGAGCTCGAGATCCCACCACGCTGCCCGGAGTGCGGCGAGCTCGTGCGTCCGGACGTCGTCTTGTTCGGCGAGGCGTTGCCACGCGCGGCTCTCGAGCGGCTCGCGCTCACGCTCGAAAGCGGCGTCGACCTGGTCGTGGTCATCGGGACGACCGCGGTCTTCCCGTACATCGCAGCGCCGGTGGTCCACGCGCTGCGCGCCGGAGTGCCCACGGTCGAGCTGAACCCGGGGGACAGCGTCGTCTCCGACATGGTCGACCACCACGTGCGGCTCGGGGCTCGGCGAGGGCTCGAGGAGATTTGGGAGCGCTTGACCGGATCGCGTTGGCCGCCCGCGAGCTCGTGAGGCTATGGCGGCGGCGCCACACTCGCCGGCTGGTTTCCGCCGAAACGCGCACGGCACGGCGATTGCTCCGCGCGCGGGCACCGTGCGAACTTGGAAAAGGCAATCCGTGCTCCTGGCTTTCGGCGTCTTGGCCTGCGGATCGGGCTCCGGCGGAGGCGGAGGATTCGGGACGGGCGGCGGGGGCTTCGGGAACGCGAGCGCGAGCGGTGGGAGCGGCGCGGCAGGCGGTCAGCCGGCCACGGGCGGCACCAGCCCCTCCGGCGGAAGCGGTGGCGGCGGCGGCGCCGGGCCGGCTTGCGCGCCGGGGATGCCTTCGGCTTTTCAGGCCGCGCCGAGCCCGCTCTCGGTGCCTGCACCCCGCTGCGGCGCGAGCTTCGACGCCACCGCCAAGGCGAGTGGACCGTTACGTTGGTTCGTCTCGGATCTCGACGGCGACCACTACCCCGACCTCGTCGCTCACAAGGACGACTGCGACGCGACCGTCGGCACTACGCATTGGGATCGCTACCCGGGCGGAGCTGCGGGTCTTGCCGCAGCGCCCACGGCTTTCACGGTACCGGCCGCACGTTGCAGCGTGAGTTTCGACGCACCAGCCAGGAGCACTGGCCCCCTCGAGTACGGGCTCCTGGACTTTTCGGGGGATGGGCTCACCGACCTCGTGGTCGTTCAGGATGATTGCGACGGAGCCGTCGGGACGGCGCGTTGGGACCTCTATTCGAGCAGCGCGAGCGGGTTCGTGGCCGTGCCGTCGACGCTCGCGCTCCCCGCCGCTCGCTGCGGCGTGAGCTTCGATGCGTTCGCTCGCGCGAGCGGCGCCCTCGAGTACGCGCTCCTCGATCTGACCGCCGACCATGTCCCGGATCTGGTGGTGTACCAAGACGACTGTGATCCGACCGTCGGGCAAACCCATTGGGACGTTTACGCGGGGAGCGCTGCTGGGTTCGCGGCGAGCCCGTCGGCGTACGGCCTCCCGGCTGCGCGCTGCGCGACCGAGTGGGACTCTCTCGCGAAGGCGAGCGGCGCTCTCGGCTATTCGCTCCTGGACGTCACGGGAGACCAGCGCCCCGATCTGTTGGTGACGAAAGACGACTGCGACCCCGCCATCGGCCAGAGCCATTGGGACGTGTATGCGGGGAGCGCAGCGGGTTTTGCGGCGGCGCCCAAAGGGTATTCCCTGCCGGCGATGCGCTGCTCGGTGGAGTGGAGCACCGTCGGCAAGAGCTCGGGCGCCGTGTACTACGCCCTGTTCGATGCCAGCTGCGACGGGCTCCCGGACCTGGTCGTGACCCGAGACGACTGCGACGCGAACGTCGGCAAGACGCACTGGGATGCGTACGCGGGATCCGCTTCGGGCCTCGCGGCCCAGCCGAGCGCGTTCGGCTTGCCTGCGCCGAGGTGTGGCGCAGCATTCGACGCACCGGGCAAGGCCAACGGAGCGCTCCACTACGGCCTCTTCGCTTGGACGAACACCGATCATCTCTCGCTGCTCGTCACGAGCGACGATTGCGATCCGAGCGTCGGCTCGACGCACTGGGACTACTACCCCGCCAAGTGAGCCGGCCGGCGGTGTGCGTCACGGCGAGCAGTAGTAGTGCTTCTTCGGGTTCCCGTTGATGTCGTTCAGCCAGAAGTACTTGCACGTCTCGTTGGAGTCGCAGCACTCCAGGTGCGTGCCGGAGTCGTAGGTGTTGTCGACGGTGCACGCGGCGAACGCGCACGAGCTCGTGCTGCATTTCCCAGCCGAACAAGCGAAATTCCCGCCGCAGGTGTAGCCGCAGCTCCCGCAGTTCGCGTGGTCCTTCAGGAGATCCACGCAGCTGCCGTTGCAGTGCGTCTTGCCCGCGGGGCACGAGGGCGTGCACTTTCCAGCACTGCAGCTCACGCTTCCGCCGGTCGGCGCGGTGCACACGTTGCCGCAGCTCCCGCAATTGCTCGGGTCGGTGCCGAGGCTCTCGCACGAGCCGTTGCACGCGCTCTGGCCCGACGGGCAGCTGTCGACGCACTTACCCGCTTGGCAGAGCTGTTCCGCCATAGGGGCCGGAGAAGAAGCGGCCGCAGGAGCTGCAGTTGTCGGGATCGCTCGCGAGCTCGACGCACTGACCTTCGCAGAGCGAGCGGCCCGCGTCGCACTGGATGCCGCACTTTCCGTTCTCACACACCGGTTTCGCGTTCGGGATGGTCGTACACGCATGGGTTACCCACAGCTCCCGCAGTTCGCGGGATCGGCAGCGAGGTCGGCGCAGCCTTTGGGGCACAACATCTGGCCGCCACTGCACGCACCCGTTCCGCCGCCGCCCCCCGAGCTCTCAGCGCCGGCGCCACCTCCGCCCGCCTGGCCCCCCGTCGCAGGTGCGAGCCCGCCGCCGCCGGCGCCCGCCTGAGCTCCCGCGCCGCCGCCTCCGGCGACCGGGCTCGTGCCCGCCGTGGCGCCGAAGCCACCGCCGACCCCCGCGTCGTAGAATCCGCCGCTGCCGCCGCTCGAGCTGCAGGCGGCCACGAGTGGAAGTGATCCCAGGAGCCAAATGAAGCGCGGTGCCATCGCCCGCCGCGTTAGCAAGTCACGTTCCACCCCGAACCTCGCGGAAGCGTGGTCCGAGTCGTGGCGCCGACGCCTCGGTCGGTCTCTCGGTTGGGGCGTGTGAGCCACACGTCCTTGACCCACCGGCGCCGCGCAGGCATCTCCGGACCATGGCGGAGCAGAGCTACGAGGTGGTCCTCCTTCCGGGTGACGGCATCGGCCGCGAGATCGCGGTGCAAGCTCGGCGCGTCCTCGAGCGGGTCGAACGCGGCACGAAGGCGCGCTTCTCGGTGCAAGAGATCCCGTGCGGCGGGCAGTACTTCCTGGAGCATGGGCGCGACTGGCCCGAAGGGTCCGAGGAGCGCTGCGCGCGCGCCGACGTGATCCTGCTCGGAGCGGTCGGTTGGCCATCCCCGAGCGGGAAGGGCCCCGTCATGATGCCGAACGGCCACATGGCGGGCTACTCGGCGGTGCTCGGCAACCGCTCGCGCCTCGATCTCTACGCCAACATCCGACCGGTGAAGCTCTACGAAGGCGTGCAGCATCGGATCAGCGGCCGTCACCAACAGGTTTGGCAGCCCGCCGACGTCGACATGGTCTTCGTGCGCGAGAACACCGAGGGACTCTACGCCGGCATGGGCGGCACGCTCTCACCAGGCGGACGCACCACTCTCGCCACCGACGTCCGCGTGATCACGCGCGCCGCCTCCGAACGAGTGATCCGCATGGCGTTCGAGATCTCGAAGAGGCGCAACGGCGCGCCGAAGGACAAGCGACGCCGAGTGACCGTGCTGGTCAAAGACAACGTGCTCGATGGGTGTCGCCTGTTCCGCGAGGTCTTCGACGAGATTGGCCGCGACTACCCGGAAATCGAGAAAGACGTCGCCATCGTCGATGCCTTCACCCAGTGGCTCATCGGCCAGCCGGAGTACTACGACGTCGTGGTCTCGACCAACATGTTCGGTGACATCGTGACCGATCTCGCGAGCGTGCTCCAAGGCGGCATGGGGCTCAGCGTGGGCTGCAACGTGGGCGATCGCCACGCCATGTTCGAACCCATCCACGGCTCCGCGCCGAAGCACGCCGGGCAAGACAAGGCAAACCCGATGGCGATGATCCTGGCCACCCGCGAAGCGCTGCGCTGGCTCGGGGAGCGGAAGAACGACACAGCGCTGATCCGCGGTGGTGACGCCATCGAGGCAGCCGTGCGCGCCGTGCTCACTGCCGGAAAGACCCTGACCTACGATCTGGTCGGCACGGAACGCGCCGCCAAGATGTCGGAGACCACCGACGCCATCTTGAAGGAGCTCGAGGGGCGATCGATTCGATCTCCTGGTGCCCGCCGCGCCTCTCGTAGGGTGCGTTGGCGACGGATCCGCGCGGAGATGAGTGCTCGCGAGACACGACACCCGACGCCTTGCCATCGAGATCGGGGAAGCACGGCACGTGCCGAGTGGTTTTCGTGGGTTTTTGCCGCACTTGCGGCTGCCCGGCGGCGAACGGTGGGTTCGCACTGCGAAGCAGCCGTTCATGGTAGCTTCCCTAGGTGCACTCGGACGCATCGGACTTCGACGATGCCGCGACGGCGATTCGGTCCAACGATGCCACGGACAGCGGAGATGCCGCCTTCGTCGTCGTCGTGACGAGTGGTCCCGACTCGGGTCAGCAGATCTACGTCGACGCGAGCCAGCCCGCTGCGCTCGTGGGCCAGAGCCCTGCCTGCGAGTTGAAGCTCACGGACCGCGAGGTGTCGCGACGCCATGCGTCGCTCGAGGTCGCCGGCGCCCGGGTGCGAGTGCGCGACCTCGGCTCGACCAACGGCACCTTC
The DNA here is from genome assembly GCA_046351435.1 of Polyangiaceae bacterium. Classification (GTDB taxonomy): domain Bacteria; phylum Myxococcota_A; class Polyangia; order Polyangiales; family Polyangiaceae; genus JADJKB01. The sequence goes on along the minus strand of JAXLYN010000009.1, from coordinate 13,469 downwards.
GTCGAGGGCGTGGCCGTGGTCGACGCCTTCGTGTGCCCCGGAGACACCATTCGCGTGGGTTCGACGGCGCTCAAGCTCGAGCGCCGCGCCACCGAGCCCCCGCGGCCCCCGCCGGCCAGCGCCTTCGGCCGGTTTTTGGGGGCGAGCGCTGCGGTCCGGCGCCTCTATCCCATCGCCGAGCGCCTCGCGCGCTCCAGCATCCCCCTCGTCATCGAGGGTGAAACCGGCACGGGCAAGGAGGTGATGGCCGAGGCCATCCACGAACTCAGCCCGCGCGCGGGTGGACCCTACGTGGTCTTCGATTGCACGGCCGTTCCCCCGAGTCTGGTCGAGTCCGAGCTGTTTGGCCACGAACGGGGCGCCTTCACGGGCGCCGTCGGCGCTCGCAAGGGCGTGTTCGAGCTCGCTCACGGCGGCACGCTGCTCATCGACGAGATCGGCGACCTCGATCTCGCGCTCCAGCCCAAGCTGCTTCGCGCGCTGGAGCGCTCGGAGATTCGACGGATCGGAGCGGATCGCCCGATTCGGGTCGATGTCCGAATCCTGGCGGCGACTCGCCGCGACCTCGACCACGAGGTGCAGACGGGGCGCTTCCGCGACGACCTCTTCCACCGGCTCGCGGTCGGACGCATCGGGCTGCCCCCGTTGCGCGAGCGAGCGGGCGACGTCGAGCTCCTGACTCGGCACTTCTGGCGCGAGCTCGGCGGAGAGGGGCTCCCACCAGCGAGCGCCTTGGCGCGTTGGCAAGACGACCCGTGGCCCGGCAACGTGCGCGCGCTGCGCAACGCCATCGCGCGCTTCATTGCCCTCGGCGAAGAGGCCGAAACCGCCGCGCCCAGCCCGATGAGCCCAGCAGCCGGAGAGGACTACATCGACCGCGTCATCGCGAGCAAAGCACCCTTGCCCATCGGCCGGCTCCGCGTGGTGGAGGAGTACGAGAAGCGCTACATCGAGAAGGTGCTGGCCGCCCACGGCGGCAACGTCTCACGCGCAGCCGAGGCCTCCGGCATCGGTCGCCGCTACTTCCAAATCCTGAAGGGTCGCGCGCAGAAATGAGCGTCACCAGCGGATGAAGACCTCGTCGAGCCAAATGTGCTTTCCGACGCTCGCGCGCGAGCCCAGGTTGACTTCGGTGATGTTCTGCCCGCCCCACTGGGCGTAGTCGAGGGGTGTGCCCGTCTTGGTCTGGAGCGCGGTCAGGGGGATCTGGATCTTGTGGTATTTCCCGTCAGCGGGCAGGGTGTAGCGGTTGAATCGAAAGAGCGTCGTACCCACCGAGAGCCACGATTCGCTCCACCAGAGCGGCGTGACGGAATCGCTCTTCACGTAGAACTCGAGGTAGGCGTCGATGAAAGCTCCTGCGCCGACGCTCGAGGTTGGAACCACCGGCGACCAGCGCACGTTTCGGAAGCAGTCGGTGCCGCCGTCGGGGGGCACACAATCCGTGCTCCTGAGGCACAGCAGGCCAGCCTGACAGCCGACCCCGTTCTTCACCTCGACCGCGTCTTGCGGGTAGCCAGCGGGAGGTTTCTCTCCGTAGATCTCCAAGGCGCCTCCGACTGGCTTGGTCATCGCAGGCGCCAGCACGGAGGGCGACTCGAAGGTGCAGCCCTGGTTGTCGATGGCGCGAAGCACACCGTGGTGAGCTTCCGGTCCGAGGCCGGTGGTGAGCGACATGGTCGTGATGTCGGCGAACGAATTGGATTGAGCGAAGACACCGAGCTCGGGGTTGGTCTTCTGGTCGAAGGTGATGGGATTGTCTCCGTCCGGAGTCACGACGATCTCGTACGCCGCGAACTTGCTCTTGCCTTCCGCCGCGTCCGTGATGTCCGGCTCCCACTTCCAGAGGATGTTCTCGGCAGCCGACCACTCGGCGTGGAAGTTCTTGAACGTCACGAGCGGCGTGCAGGCGTCCGCGTTGCTGCCGCCGCTGCCCCCCGTCGCCGCCCCCCCGCCGCCGCCGGCTCCCGCCGAGGTCCCACCGCCTCCCGGGTTCCCGCTGCTCCCGCCGCTGCCGCTCGTGCCGCCCGAACCCTTGCCGCAGTGAGCGCCTGGAGTGCTCTCCTTGTCGACGCACACGTTGCAGAGCGGGTCACAGGTGAGCGAGTCCGGGCAGGGGCAATCCTTGCCGACCGCGTCGACCCCGACGCGACTGCAGGCGATCCAGGCGAGCGCCACGACCGACGCATACTTTCGCGAGTACTTCGTCATGTGCGTGCTCCTGCCAGGTTCCTCTCAGAGCGAGCCGTCGATCCACAATGCGTTGGGCGACACCGAGAGCCTCACTCGCGCTTGCTCCGTCGGTTTGGGCGCGCCGATCAACAGCCATGTCACCCCGCCCGCCAAGATGACTCCACCACCGATCAGCGCCACGTTTCCGATGGTCGTGTAGCTGTCTCCTGTCTTTCGTAGGTCGTCGCTTTCCTGACCCGTGCGGGCGCTCTTGGCGTCGTCGTATTTCTGGCGAGAAAGGAACGCGAAGGTGGCCCCGGTCGCGAGGCCTGCCGCACCGACCGCGGTGACCACCCAGGGCCACGGAGACCTCGAGGGTCGCTCGTCGGTCTTCGGAGGCGGCGCCGGCGAGGGCTTCGCTGTCTTCTTGGGCGGCTCCTGCAGGCTGCGGATCCTCGCTTCGATGTCCTTGCGCTCGGCCGTCTGGGGCTCGACGGCGAGATAGTCGCGGTAGCCCGCGATGGCCGCTTCGCGGTCTCCCCGCGCTTCCGCGCGCTCGGCCTTGAGCCGAAGCTCGAGGTGCTGTTGGCGAGTCCGCTCGGTGCGTTGGTTCTCGAGGACCGTGACACGCCCCGAAACCACGTCGCGATTCTGGGCGTTGGGGTCCTTCTCCAAGTAGTCCCGGTAGGCCGCGATGGCTTCGTCGAGATGCCCGAGCCCTTCCTCGGCCTTGCCGATGTTGTAGAGCAGCCGAGGGTCGGCTTTGATGGCGTACGCTTGGCGCAGAAGCTCGACGGAACGCTGGAGCTCGCCCCGGCCGTACGCCTCCGTCGCTTCCTTCACCAACGAACGGAAGTCCCGTTCGCCGCCCGGCTGAGCCGCCGCTGACCCGCCGAAGAGGAGACACGCCGCCAGGGTGGCGCTGAAGAGAGCTCGAATCCTCACGCTTTCTCCAGCATAGCGCGCTCCTCCTCCGGTTGTCGCGAGTCGGGGCGTCCGCTAGCCTTCACTCTGGAATGGTGGCTCTGGCGCACCCGGAACGCATCGGCCGCTACGAAGTGGTCGGGCGCCTGGCGACCGGAGGCATGGCGGAGATCTTCCTCGCGCGACTCACCGGGCCGAGCGGCTTTGAGCGGCCCGTCGTCGTGAAGCGCATCCTTCCTCACCTCGCGCATTCGCCGCAGTTTTCCGCCATGTTCTTGGACGAAGCGCGCCTCGTGGCGCGGATTCGGCACCCCAACGTCGTCCAGGTCCAAGAGCTCGGCGAAGAGGGCGGAGAGTTGTTCCTGGTGATGGAATACCTCGAGGGGGAGAGCATCGGCGGCGTGCTGCGCCGCTTCGTCGTACAGGGGAGGAGTGTTCCGCCCGCGCTTGCGGCTCATGTCGGCGCAGAGGCTTGCGCGGGGCTGCACGCGGCCCACGAGCTCACCGACGCGGAGGGTTACAAGCTGGACCTCGTCCACCGTGACATCTCTCCCCAGAACGTCTTCGTGCTGTACAGCGGCGGGGTTCGCATCCTGGACTTCGGGATCGCCAAGGCGGCCGATCGGAGCACGCGCACCGCTACCGGAGAGATCAAGGGCAAGTTCCAGTACATGTCGCCGGAACAGTGTCTGGGAAAACCCCTGGATCGCCGCTCGGACCTGTTCTCGCTCGGCGTGGTGCTGTTCGAGCTCACGACGAATCGGCGCCTCTTCAAACGCGCCAACGAGCTCTTGACCTTCAAGGCCATCTGCGAAGATCCCTTGCCCCGCCCCTCGGAGCTCGTGCCCGGCTACCCGCCTTCCCTCGAGAAAGTGTTGCTCAAGGCCCTCGCTCGAAACCCAGCCAACCGCTACGAGACGGCCGCCGAGATGCGCCGTGACCTGCTCGGCTGCATGCGCGAGCTCGGCGCGACGCCCGAGCCGGCGGAAGAGCTGGCAGAGCTGATGCGCGCGGCGTTTGCCGACCGGATCAGCGAGAAGGCCGAGCTGCTCCGCCGAGTGGGCGCCGGCAGCGCCCCCACGCGGATCCCGGTCAACGACGCGGACCCGAGCGTGGAGCTGCGAGACATCACGGAGATGGCGAGCTCCGTACGTTCGAGCGAAACTGGCGAGCGACCGAAAGCCCGGCGCCGGCTGCTCGCGCCTGGGTTGGCGCTGCTCGCGCTGCTCGCGGCCGCCGCCGGCTGGAAGTTCGGGCTCGCGAGGAGCACCGAGAGCTCCAGACCAACCCCCGATCCCAGCGCGGTGGCCGTCACCGCTCCGCTCGCGAGCGCCACGCCACCAGCGGCGCCGCCGGTCGCACCTGCGCCGGCCGCGACGTCCGTCGAGCTCTCCGTATCCACCAAACCGGCTGGAGCCAAAGTGCTGCTCGACGGCAAATTCGAAGGTGCTACCCCGCTCGTGCTCGCGCTCCCGCCGTCGACCTCCAGCGTCAAGCTCGAGGTCCGGCGTGACGGATTCGAGACCGTGGAGAAGCAAATCCAACTCGATCACGCCCAGAGCTTCGACCTGACACTCACGCCCCTGCCCCGAGGCGGCGGTAAGCCGCGCACCAGCTCGAAGAAACCGCCGACCGGTGGCGAAGAAGTGCCCCTCTTCTGATGCGCACGACGCGATCGCATCGGCTCACTCACCTGCGATCTCCTGATTCGCAGCTCGAGCGCCGACACGACGATTGCTCCGTGTTTTCCATGTGGAACGAGGATTGCTCGTCGGCTGCCCCATGAGCGTCTCGCGGCTGTCCGTCTTCGTTTCGCTACTGTGGCTCGTCTCCTGCGGCTCCGACGACGGTGGCGCTGATTCCGGCAGCGGCGGCGGAGCAGGCGGGAGCGGCGGCGGGGGTGGAGTCGCAAGCGGCGGGCTCGGCGGCGGTGCCGGCGCCAGCGAGCCCAGTGGCGCCAGCGGTTCCAGTGGCGCCAGCGGTTCCAGTGGCGCAGGCGGTTCCAGTGGCGCAGGCGGTTCCAGTGGGCGCAGGCGGTTCGTCCGGCGGCGCGAGTGGTGGAGCCAGCGGAACCGGCGGCGCAGGAACCGGTGGCGCAGGAACCGGTGGCGCAGGAACCGGTGGCGCGGGAACCGGTGGCGCGGGAACCGGTGGTGCAGGAACTGGCGGCGTCGGCGGCACTTCAGGCAGCGGGGGCTCCAGCGGCTCGAGCAGTTCGCATCCGAACCAGCCCGCGGGCATGACGCCGATCTCGGAGATCGTCTTCCAGGCCCAGGTCCTGCCGGTGAACCTCACCTTCAAGACCACCGGCTACGGAATCCTCGATGGAGGCTGGCTCCGCGCGACGCAAGGTTGCCAAGCGGCCCACGTCAGCGCCGCCGACGCGCCGGTCGATGCGCCGGACGTGTATCAGTGGACGTACGGCCCGGGTCACCCCTACGGAAACGGCTGCTCGGTGCTCATCGGCTGGGAGGGTCTGGCCGGAGACACCAGCTCGAGAGGGCAGCACTCGTACGCCGAGCTCTACGAGTCGGGACACATTCGCATCCTCGGTGCGAACGGCGGGACCACCGCCGAGATGGGCGGAGATGGCTTCAAGCTCTTCGGTTACTGGGGCACGGGCTGCAAAAACGCGGGCAACGGCACGGAGCTCATCGGCTGGGGGCAGAAGACCGTGAGTACGGGCCAGAACAACGTGCAGACCTCGACGCTGCGTACCCAGTTCCGCCACCAGGGTTGCGTGACTCAGGCCAACGGCACGGTGAATCGCAACTACAACCAAAACAAGTTCTCCGGCGCGCCCATCCAAGTCGGGAAGTGGCATCAATACGAAGCGCACTTCGTGACCAACACCGTGGGGCAAGACGATGGGGTCTTGCGCTTCTACGTCGATGGCGTGCTCATGATGGAGCACACCGACGTGCGGTATCGCAACGCGACCCACCCTCGCGGATTCTTCTTGCGCCACTACAACCCCGTCTTCAACGGCAACCCGAGCGGCGCGCCGACGAAGACCGAAAACACGTTCCTCCAGCTCTCGGACGTATACATGTCCGTGCGCACCCAGGTGGACTGAGACGGAGTCAGTCCAGGCGAAAGAGCCCGAACGTCGGCCCGGAGTCCACGAGCCGCACGCGGGCGTCCTTCTTCCAGGAGGCGCGCGTGACGCACTGGAAACCAGCTGCGTAGCCCCGCAGCATCTCCAGCGGGAAGAGCCCGGAAGGGAAGCTCATGCGCGCCTCGAGCACATCACCGTTCTTGTGGCTGACCAGGCGACTGCCACGGTGGAAGAGGCCCCAGGTCGCTGCGCCTGCGCGCAGGATCATGGACGGCGTGAGCATCTTCAGCGACAGGCCGTAGAGCTTGCTCTTCAGCATCTCTTCGGTCGATTCGATGGCGAGGGTCTCGTCGGTGATGCCGTGGTGCGCTTCGATGGCGAGCGTGGCCGCCACGAACACGGTGGTCGGGATCCAGGTGCTGGGCAGCGGCGGATCTTCGAGCACACGGCGCACGGGTTCGGGCAGCTGTCGAAGCGCGGGAGCAGGCCGGTGCACGAGCTGGAAGGTGAGGTTGCTCGCCTTCGATACGCAATCCGGATGGGACGAGAGACCGCGAGGTAGACTCGCCAAGTAGCGGTCGACTCGCTCGAGAACTTCGCGGGTCTGCGCGTCTTCGGTCATCGGCCAGCGGTCCGTCACTCGGCGTAGAGCGTGACTTGGGTGGCTGCGGCAGCAGCCATGCGCGCCGTGGTGTCCCAGTCCGGGTGACGCAGCAAGATGTAGCCGTCGGAGACCAGCGTGTGCTTCCAGTTTCGTCGGTGGGTGCCGGGGCGCAGCAAGCGCTCCTCCACCACGTGATCGCCGTAGGAACGCATGAAGTCCACCAAGCCCTCGATGCGGGTGATCCTGCCCCGCCCGAGCGCCCGCTTGAAGATGACCGCTGCGTTGTACTTGCGCGTGGTCGGCGCCTCGAAGCGGCCGTGGCACACCACCCGCGCCCACTCGCGGAACAAATCGATGTCGCAGGTGTAGTTCATCTGGTCGACGAGATGAGCCCCGCCCGGCCGGCATCCGATTTCGCCGAACACCACCTCGCCATCCGGTTTCCGGAACCATTCCATGTGCGTGAAACCGTCCCCCATGCCGAGCGCCTTCAGGACGCCGCGCCCGAGCTCGATACCCCGCGCGAGCTTCGGCTGCTCCAGATCTCGCACCGTGATGATGACCGGGCTCACCCACTCCTCGGAGCGGGCGACCAGCGGCGGTGGCAGATACTGCGCCACGTTCATGAAGGCCGGCACGCCGCCCATGCACACCGTGTCGAACGTGAACTCTTCGCCGGAGATGTACTCTTCGCAGCTCGCCACCGACACGTGCCGCATGCGACCGAGGACGGTCTCCAGCTCGGCGGCGTCGGAGATCTTGTACGTGTCCGCGCTACCTGCCCCGCTGATGGGCTTCAGGATCAGGGGGTAGCCGATGCGCTCTGCGGCCGCGCGCGCCTCGGTGACGGTGCGGACGCGCTCCGAGCGTGGCGTGCGGAGCCCTGCACGCTGCACCCGCTCTTTCATCAGCTGCTTGTCACGGAAGCCGAGAACGGTGTCGACGCTCATGCCGGGCAAGCCGAAGCGCTCCCGGAGCCGCGCCGCCGTGAGCACCATCACTTCCCAGTTGGCGAGCACGCGGTCGACCTCACGACCGCGCAGCCAAGCGCTCACCTTGGCCACCACGTCGTCTTCGTCGAGCAGGCGCGGGACCTGAAGGTAGTCGGCCAGGTAGGGGCGGAGCGAGGCCGGAAGCTGCGCGGGCGCCGTGTCGCCGACGCCGTACACCTCGGCGCCGACCTCGGCCAGCCCCCGGGTGTATTGCTGCATCTCCGGCGGGTAGCTCGGCGCGAGAAAGACGACCTTCATGGGTTGATGGTACAAGGCAACGCATGCGAAATGTGGCGTTCTTCGCTCCGTTTCCACTTTCGACGACGCTGCGCTTCGCCCGAGCGGCAAGCTCCCTTTCGGGCGTGCGCTTGCTCGGCGTCTGTCAGGAACGGGTCCAGGGCGAGGCTGCACGCATTTTCGCGGACCAGGTGGAGGTGTCCGATGGTCTCGACACCCGGCAGCTGATCGCGGGCGCCCGCTTGCTCGAACGGCGCCACGGCAAGTTGCACCGCGTGCTCGGCATTCTGGAGCCGCTCCAAGTCCAGCTCGCAGAAGTGCGGCGTGCGCTGGGCGTTCCAGGGACGGATCCGGAGACCGCTGATCTCTTCCGCGACAAGTCGCGCATGAAGGACGAGCTTCGGCGGCACGGCTTGCCCTGCGCGAGGCATCGATTGATCCGATCCGCGGGCGACGCCGAAGCCTTCGTGAACGAAGTTGGCTTGCCGCTGGTGTTGAAACCGCCCGCGGGCATGGGCTGCAAAGCGACTTGGCGCGTGCGCACGACCGATGAGCTCCGCGGCGCACTGCGCGCGATTCACGCTTCACCCGAGCGCCCGGCCCTGGCCGAAGAGCTGCTGCAGGGCCGCGAGCACTCGTACGAGACCATCACCGTGGGCGGGAACGTCCAGTTCGAGTCCATCAGCCGCTACTACCCAACGCCCCTCGAGGTGATGGAGTCGCCGTGGATCCAGTGGGTGGTGGTCTTGCCGCGCCGAATCGACGGCGCGGAGTTCGAAGACCTGAGAGCGCTCGGGCGTCGCGTCATCGGCGCCTTGGGCCTCGACACGGGCTTCACCCACATGGAGTGGTTCCGGAAGAACGACGGCTCGCTCGCCATCGGTGAAATCGCGGCGCGCCCGCCCGGCGCCCACATGGTGCTCGCCAACAGCTTCGCCCACGACACCGACATGTACCGAGCGTGGGCGCGCGCGGTCATCGACGACGCATTCGACGGTCCCTACGAGCGCAAGTTCGCGGTCGGGGTCGCCTACCTTCGCGGGGTGGGCCGAGGGCGGGTGGCGCGCATCACCGGGGTCGACGAGGCGAATCGCGCCATCGGCCACCTCGTCGTGGCGAGCCAGCTCCCTGCCACGGGCAAACCGCGCGCAGACAGCTACGAGGGAGACGGCTACGTCATCGTGCGGGATCCGGACACCGAGGTCGTCAAGGCCGCGATGACCAAGGTCATCGAAACCGTCCAGATCCACTACGCCTGACCCGAAAGTCTGTCCGACCGCGTGACGGACGCAACTGCTCCGTGCAGGTAGCCGAGAGTGCGGCATGACCGTCCACTCCGTCCACGGGGGTGCGCGCACCCAATGGAAACCAGCCGACCCATTGCCTCACCCGACGGCGGCCGGCCCGAAACCCACGGCGATGTCCAAGGGCACCCAAGCCTTGCTGGCGGCGCGCGACGCCGCGCGCGCCCAGGTCAGGAAGCTCGAGCTCGAACGGGTCTCCGGGACCGCAACGCCGGACCAGCGCTCGGAAGTGCAGAAGCGCATGGACGATTTTCTAGCCTCCGCAACGCCGCGCTACCGAGTTGGTGGGCAGGAGGTGCGAGTGACACCGGCTTTCAGGATGGTAACGGGATACGGTCCCTCCCCCGAGAAAGCCACGGCCGCCTTGAAGCGAGCCCTCCCGCCCGATCTCGTCCGAGAGCTGGGCGAACGCCTTGGTGTGGTGGCCGGCGGGAAAGGCACCCCGGACGAGATACGCCGCGTGACGCAGTCACTCGTCGACGCTGGCCACCTCGACACCGCGCCCGGGCGGAGCCCCGCGGAGAGGGTGCGGCATCTTCAGTTCAAGTTCGGGGTCGGCATGGATTGCTCGGGCTTCTCCTACCAAGCCCACGCCGCCGCTCGCGGCAGGCCCCGCAAGTTGGGTTTGAACGAGGGCATCCCCGCGCCGCGAAAGAGTCATGACGTCCGCCAAGCCAGCCCCGGTGATCTGATCGTGCTGGGCGGGGATCCGGGACACAAGGTCGCCGTCTACTCGAAGAAGTCGCTGCCGGTTGGCTCGCCGCCGCCGAGCTTCCCCGGGCGCGCGCCGGTGAGTCCCGCGTTCATGCAAGGTGGCTCGGTGCACGTATTCGAGGTCGACTCGTCTTGGGGTGCGAGCGGACAGGCCGCCCGCGGAGGCGTCAAGCGCGAGGTCTGGCTCTACAACGAGGGTACGAAGATCTGGGCGTACTTCGACGGCAGCGGAGTGTTCAAGGAATCCAAGAAGGGCGCGTACGATCACTACATCGACGGCTTGTACGGAGAAAAGATTCGATGAGGGCCTGGTCGCTCGCGTTGGTGCTCTTCTCGGCGTGCGGGCGCGAGCAGAGCTCATCCGCTCCGCCCTCGCAGACTGCGCCTCACGCTGCCGAGGCGGGCGTCGACCCAGACGCCCGGGCCGCCGCCGCACCACGAGCACGGAGCGCCACGCGTTCACCTCGAGTCGCGAGCTGGGACCTGCCGTTCGCGGCGAAGGAAGTGGTGGCCGGCGCCGCGCCGAGCGATACCCTGCCCCGGGGAACGCTGGTCTTCGCACGCGAGGCGGAAGAAGGCTTCGCAGTAGTGGAGTGGGATCTGGCTCGGGCCCGAGCACTGCGCGAGAAGATCCATTCCTTCGAGCCGGGGCAGGACTTCTCTCAGGCCGGGAACACCAGCGCGTTCTCGCGTGCGGGCAGCGGGTTCGTGTACGCGACAACGGGCTACGAAGACCCATCGCCCATCGAGCTGTGGGTGCTCGACGCCACGTTTGCCAAGGCTCACCACCAGGTGATCGACGTCCCGTCGTGGGACGACGGCCGGCGAATCGCGTTACACGCTTCGGGCGATACCGTTGCCCTTTCTTATTGCGCACGGCGCCGAGGTCACGTTGCGACCTTCGATGTCCGGAGCGGCAAGCCCATCGGGCGGCGAACCCTGGGCGCCAGTCTGGCGCTGTGTGTGGGCTTCACAACGCCTCTCGCCGACGTTCGGGTCGTGGACGGTACCGTTTGGATCGCTTCGGCGAGTCGCGACGGGTACGAGCTCCTGGGTCTGAGCCGAGACCTGAGGCGCACGGTCGCCCGGCACCGCGTGGGAACGCCGGGCCAAGACCAAGAAACGTTTCGCACGGCCGTCTCGCTGGGAAACTTTCCTCACTTCGACGCCTCGAGGACGCGGTTCGCGTGGAACTCCCATGGTGCGATCGCGGTTTCAGCGAGCGGCCAAGCGCTGTGGGAGGCGCGGATCGACCCAGCGTCGCTGCCCGATGGGCCGGTGCACGCACCGGAAGCGAATGACATCCCCATCGCAGTCGACCCAGGCTCGGGTGCCGCGTTCCTCGGAGATGGTACCTGGTACTCTCCGGACGGCACTGCGAGTCGCCTGTTCCACATCGTCGAAGAGCAGCCGCCCCTGGAGCCGATGCCGGTGTTCTACAAGCGCCGCGTGACCTTTGCGCACGGGCGAGGCGTGTTCCTGGGCGTCGCTCCCGAGCACGCCACCCTGGTGCTCGTCGAGCCGAGCTGAAGGCGCGCACCGAGAGCGCCCCGCTGTTCTGGAACCCCGACGCCTACTCCAGGACTCCTCGAACCCCGAGTTGAATACCCGTTCGACTCTCGGCTGTCACGAAGTGCGGGTGGATCCGGCCGCTCTTCTTCCCTGCCCGCGGCCAGAACAGTTCGGTCGCGACCATCGCGCCGATCCCGACGCCGGCGCCAATGAAACTGACCGTCGCGAACCTGTCGTTTCGCTCGCGCGAATCGACGTTGTCGGCGAGATGGGCGCAGAGCGGCGCCTCGTCCGGGCTGGGCTTGCCGCAGTCGCCCGTCAGGCTCGCGCGTTGAAGAATTGCCTTGTCCTCAGCGCTGCTCGCTGCGCTGCGGAACGCCAGGCCGAGCACGATGCCCGTCAGCGCAAACGCGCCTTCGCCGAGCATTACGTAGGTCTTGGCGTGGCTCGGCTTCTCCTCGCGCCCGGCGCCGCGCTCGCGCCCCGGCGGTCGCGCTCCCGCGCTGCGACTTCCGTCACGAAGGGCGCGTGCCCGGACGCATACACTTCGACCGCATGGGTGCCAGGGTCCACGTACAAGGCATCCGGAGGTTGAGCGACCCGCTTGCGGTCGATGACTACGGCCCTGATTTCGCAAGGTTCTGCACATCGGATTTCGATGGTCGGGATGACCGCCTGGATCTCTTCTCGCTCTTTGGCGATGGCTTTCTCCAACTCCCCGTCGAAAGTCACCGCATCGTTGAGCTTCTCGGCGCGCCCCAGGCTCTCGAGAGCCTCCACGAAATGACCGACCTTGGCCAACGCATGGGCGAGGTGCAGGCGGGCACCCGCCGTCTCCTTGATGTCGATGACTTGCCGGAGCTTGTCCACCGCTCCCGGCCAGTCCGCTCTATCGCGTAGCTCACTGGCCTCACGGAAGAGCTTGCGAGCGATGAGCGTGTCCGTAGCGGGCGCCTCGCGATTCGCCTGGGCCGATGCGATCGATGCGGCGAGAGCCACCACCAAGCCCACACGTAGGAACGCGTATCTCGAGATCATCGGCACCGAACCGTCCAGCCAGATCCGTGCCCGTGTGCGTCGTCGAGCGACGACCACGCACGCACCCGGCCCGTGATGAGGAACTCAGCAAGGGCTTCTACCGACGGCCGAAGTTCGGGGTCGACGGCGAGCAAGACATCGAGGCGGGCGCCAACCTCGCCGAAGCCTGCAGTGCCGCGGGACGCCCGCCAGCCGCGAAACCGCATCGCATCCTGGGCGGTCGGGAACAACGCGCGCCCAGCGACCATCTCGTAGAGCACGAGCCCCAGGGAGAACGCCGTGCTCCTCGACTCGGGATAGCCCTCCGGCGGGCCGTACCAGTTCTCTCTGAACAGACCCTGCCCGCACAGATAGTGCGAAAAATCTTCGGCTGAGAACTCCGAAACCCTTGCGCTAGGCCCGCAGGTCACCAGCACGTCGCGCGGTGTCACGCAGAAGCGACCGTGGCCCGACCCTTTCAACGCATGCATTGCGCTGGCCACTTCTGCCGCGAGACGGATCGCCACGTCGGGAGCGAAGGGCCCTTCCTTCAGAAGCCACGTTCTGAGCGTCGGCCCGGCTCGCCTCTCACCGGCGATCCACACCAACCGCGGCGTCCCGTGGGTGCCACCTGCGTGCACGCGCGCCAGATGCGGGTGGCGGATTGCCTCCCGGGCGCTCGCGGCTCGCTTGACCCTCGCAGTGTAGGTAGAACCAAGACTGAGCGCGACCCAGGCCAGTGTAACCGCATCGACCCGCCGATACCAACGATGGCGCGCGCGATAGTGCTGCGTCATACCGTCCGGGCCCAAGAACGTCTCGATCACGTACGGACCGACGTGCTCTCCCACTCGGGCCGCACGAATGCCGCCCACTCCGTCGGCGAACTCCGCATCCGCGGCGTTCGCGAATTGTTCGGGTGACTGAATCACTGG
>JAXLYN010000008.1:0-284760 GCA_046351435.1 Polyangiaceae bacterium | reverse complement strand
CGAAGCGGTCGAGCACGAAGCGCTGCGTCGAGTGGCACGACTTGCAGCTCTTGACGGGCTTGCCGAGCCGGAACTGTCCGCGATGCACGTCCGCGTGGCAGCCCTCGCACTCGCGCGGCGTGTTCTTGTAGCTCGCGCCCTTGCCCGCCTTGCGATCGGCTTCGGTGGGCCGATGACAGCGACCGCACGGCGCGGAGGCGTGGGCCCCGGTGAGCGGCCAGATCTCGTGATCGATGTTGGGGATGTCCCAGCCGATGGGCGAGTGACAGCCGCCACAACCGTGCTTCTTCATCTCGGTCGCGAACTGCTCGCCGTGGGGGTTTTCGTGGCACTTCTGGCACACGCGCTCGGTCAAGTTCCACGCCATGCGCGGCTTGCCCTCCGCGTGGTTCGTGTGGCACTTGCCGCAGGGCACCGCGACGTGATGTCCCACCAACGGGAAACGGGTATTCGCGTGGAGCTCGTTGCCGAAGAGCGTCGGCTTGAAGCCCGTGTCTTCGTGGCAGGCGTGGCACTCCCCACCCTCGCGCTTCTGGAACTCGCCGGCGTGGGGGTCCTTGTGGCAGTCCTTGCACAGGCCGAAGCTGAGCTCCCGAAAGCGCTTCTGGGGTGGCTTCTCGGGCGCGTGGCATTTCTCGCAGCCCGTCGCCACGTGTTTGCCGTGAAGCGGGAACGGTGTCTTGTCGTGGGCCGAGAGCCCCACCTTCGTCGGCAGGCCCAGCCAGCGGATCATCGAGTGGCAGCTCTCGCAGCGGTTGCCGAACGGCGCTTCGTGCACCGGCTTGTGGCAAGCGGAGCAGCGCGGGCCGCGAGACGGGCGCACGAACGCGCCCTTGTCGTGGCACTTGCCGCAAGACACGCGTGAGTGCCCCCCGGCGAGGCTCACGCCAGGGTGCGCCCCGGCTTTCATCTGAATGGTGTGGAAGCTCGATTCGACGTGGCAGTTCGTGCAGACCTTGGTGAAGCGCCCGCCGTGGGGGTCGTGGTGGCACGATGCGCAGCTCGAGTAGTCGAGCCCGCGCCAGCGCGCGGGTTTGCCGTGACAGTTCTCGCACGCCACCTGGCCGTGGGCGCCGCGGAGCTGGAACTTGGCGAGGTTGTGGTCGAACTTCTCCATTCGAACCTCGCCCCAGTCGCTCTCGTTGTGACAAGTGAGACAGGCGCCGAATCGACCCGCGTGAGGGTCCTTGTGACAGGAAGTGCAGGCCGTACCGAGACCCAACCAGCTCCGCGCCTTGTGGCAGGCATTGCACTTGGCCTGGGCGTGATCGCCATTCAGCTTCCAGACCTGGCCGTGGTCGAAGCTCTTGGGATCGAAGCGCACCAGGGCGGCGCCGCGGCCGCGATGGTCCGAGTGGCACTTGGCGCACGACTGGCCCGCCCAGGCTCGACCATGAAGTCCGGAGCTGTTGGCGATGTTCACGTGGCAGTTGGTGCACAGGGAGTTCGCGACACCCTTGCCGGAGGTGTGGCAGCGACCGCACTTGTCGTCCCCTTCCAGGTCGGCGTGGGCGGCGGCGAGCGGCCCCGGCGACAGGAGCTGCGCGTACGCCGGGCGCGCCCAGGCCACGAGCCAGGCCACGATCAGGCAGAGGAAGATCGCGCGCGTCTTCATTCGGTCGAGAAGATCCAGCGGTAGCCGAGGTACCAGGCCACTCCTACGTGCACCAAGACGAGCACCACCATCAGAAGCGCGAAGAAGCGGTGCAGCCCTCGCCACGAGCGAACGAACGCGTCGAACGCGACCAAGCGTACCTCCGCCGCGGCGATCTCGGCGCTCTCTTGCACTTTGGCCCCGAGCAAGCGCACTTCGGTCAAGTGAGCGATCTCGTATTCGGCGGCGGTCTCGATCACGATTTGGCGGCGCTGTCCGGCCTCGCGCACCCAAGCGGGGATGGTGAGGAGCACGGACAAGAGCGACGGCCGCCTCGGTTGAGTCGGAGGCACTGCATTCAGTCGCGCGCGGATCACCTTGCCCATGTTGTCGCCGACCGAGTCGAACACGCGCAGGTGCGAGTCGAAGCGCGAGAGATCCACCCCTGGCGTGAAGAGGTGCAAAAATCGCCCAAAAATGCCGGTCATCAGCACGACGAAGAGCGCAATCATCGTCGTCGTCGCGATGGGTGAGCGGAGCTGGAAGGCCGAATGGAACGCGATCAGGACGCCGCCCACGAGCCCGGTGGTCGCGTGCAAGTTGAGCCAAACCCGAAGCGACCCGAGCCTCGAGCGAGCCCAGCGCCGTCGCACGAGATAGAAGAGGTTCGTGAGCATGAGCGCCGTGCCCACGACGCCGTAGCCGTGACCGATGGGCTTGCTCGGCCCGAGCAGATCGCGATCCGGATGATCGAGGCGCCCCTCGAGGTCCAGCGCGTAGAACTCGTGGCCGCGCCACATGAGAGCTGCTCCGGCAAGAAGCAGAAGGAGCACGAGCACGACGGCCCAAACGACGCCGCCTGCCTGCTCTGGGCGCACGTCGGTTACTTTTGGGTCGGACTCGGCGTTTGCCACGAGCTCGGCGGAAGATATACCGATGTGAGAGTTGGATGGGCGCGAAAAAGAAAAAAATTCTTGACTTCGCTCTCCTCTTCGCGATGGGCATCGCTGCGTTCGCCGGCGCGTGCGGCGGTCTGACCGGCGATGCCAAAGACCACGTCGAGATCGGCGACAGCGAGTGCGTCGTGTGTCATCGCGACGACTACGCCAACACGACGAAGCCGCCTCACCCCGGCATGTTCTCGGAGAAGTGCGCCGACTGCCACACCGAGACGGCGTGGGTGCCCGCCAAGTTCCAGCATCCATTTCCGCTGGCCGGCGCGCACGCGAAAGCGGGCTGCGCGAAGTGCCATGGTGAACCGCCCAAGTACGATGGGCTGCCCACGCTCTGCGTCGGGTGTCATCAAGCCGACTACGACAAGAGTCCGTATCCGGGCCACCAGACTTTCCCCACGACCTGCGACGACTGCCACAACACGCTGGCGTGGAAACCGGCTTCGCCCGTCGCGCACCCGTGGCCCCTCACGGGCGCGCATTCCACTGCACCGTGCACGGGCTGTCACATCAACGACGTCTACAAGGGCACGCCGAAAGACTGCGTGGGCTGCCACAAGGCCAACTACGATCAGAGCCCGTATCCTGGCCACCAGAGCTTCCCCACCTCGTGCTCGGACTGCCACACCACGTTCGCGTGGAAACCGGCAGCGCCCTTCAAGCACCTTTGGCCGCTGAACGGCGCGCACGCCAAGGCGTCGTGCACCGGCTGTCACAAGGGCAATCCGCCGAAGTACCAGGGCACGAGCACGGCCTGCGTGAGCTGCCACAAGGCGGACTACGACTCGAGCCCGGCTCCGGGACACCAGAGCTTCCCGACCACCTGCGAAAATTGCCACACGACCAACGGCTGGAAGCCCGCCGCAGCTTTCAATCACCCCTGGCCGCTGACCGGCGCTCACACGGGCACGCCCTGCGCGAGCTGCCACACCGGCAATCCGCCGGTCTACAAGGGCACGCCCACCGCCTGCTCGGGCTGCCACCTCGCCGACTACAACGCGAGCCCCTACCCCGGTCACCAAGGCTTCTCCAAGACGTGCACCGACTGCCACACGACCAACGCCTGGAAGCCCGCGTCCGGCACTGGCCACCCCGAGAGCAAGTTCCCGATCACGTCGGGCGCGCACAAGGTCTTCGCGTGCAACGAGTGCCACAACTCGACCCTCGGAGCGAATGGCAAGGGCAACGCCGATTGCGTGGGCTGTCACACCGGGCAGCACACTCGCGCCAAGATGGATTCGAAGCACAAGGGCGAGAAGAACTACCCGACGGGAACCGCGCCCCCGAATTTCTGCCTGAACTGTCACCCCAAAGGGAAAAACTGAGCACGCGACGTGCTATGACCTGAGCTCGCCGTGACGTCGTGGGTCATCCTGGGCGGGATCGTAGCCTTGGTGCTGCTCTTCTACGCACTCTGGGACCGCATCGAACACCGCAAAGTCAGCGCTGCAGCGCGCGAGCAGGCCGACGTCGCGGCCATGGGCGAAGCGGTGCCGGCGAGCCTCCACCCGCAGATCGATCCGGGGCGCTGCATCCAATCCGGCGCCTGCATCGCAGGCTGCCCCGAGAAGGGCGTGATCGGACTCGTGGGCGGGCGCGCGCACCTGATCAACCCGCTGGCGTGCATCGGCCACGGCACCTGCGAGAAGGCCTGCCCGGTCGGCGCCATCGAGCTCGTGTACGGAACGCGCACGCGTGGCCTCGAGCTGCCCCGCATCGGCCCCGACTTCCAAACCAACCAACCGGGCATCTACATCGTGGGCGAGCTCTCGGGCATGGGGCTCATTCGCAACGCCGTGAAGCAGGGAGCCGAAGCTGCGCAGAACATCGCCGAAGGGAGCGGGGGCGAGCCCGGGCGACGTGGCTTGAACGGCGCCTACGACGCCATCGTGGTCGGAGCGGGCCCCGCAGGCATCAGTGCGACGCTCGGGCTGCTCGCGGCGAACCTGCGAGTGCTCATGGTGGAACGCGAGCTCTTCGGCGGCACCATCATGCACTACCCGCGGGCCAAGGTCGTGATGACGGGTGAGCTCGAACTGCCCGTCTACGGGCGGGTACGCCAGAAGATCATGTCGAAGGAAGAGCTCGTCTCGATCTGGAACGACATCTTCGAAAAGGTGAAGCCGCCGCTCGTGACCGAAGAGCTGGTGGAGCGCCTCGCGCGGGACGCCGACGGCATGTGGGTGATTCACACCAGCAAGGGCACGCACCGCGCCGCCAACGTGATCTTGGCCCTCGGAATGCGCGGGGCGCCGGCCAAGCTGGGAGTCGCGGGCGAAGACGACAAGAAGGTCAGCTATCGACTCCTCGAGCCCGACCCGTTCGCCGATCAGCACGTGCTCGTGGTCGGTGGGGGCAACGCCGCGGTCGAGAGCGCTCTCGCCCTCTCCGACTTCGGCAGGTGCAAGTCCGTCTCCATCAGCTACCGGCGCGACAAATTCGCCCGCTGTCGCGCCGAGAACCGCCGGCGCATCGACGAGGCAATCGCGAACAAAAAGGTCTGTTTCCTGCCCAACACGCAAGTTTCGCGGATCTACTCCGGCGGCATCACGCTTCGGGGCAACGGGCGTGAGCGCGATCTCGCGAACGACGCAGTCATCGTACAAATCGGCGGCACACCGCCGACGTCCATCCTGAAGAGCTTCGGTGTCGAGCTCGTCACGAAGTACGGAGAGCGTTGAGCACAGCCATCACCCCGTGGGGCGACCCAGAAGCTTCGAGGTCCGACCTCTGGTAAGCTCGCCGCTGATGTCCGAAGCGCAGACAGCCGCCCGCGTCATCGGACGCTACGCGCTCTTCGCGCAGATCGCCGCGGGCGGGATGGCGGCGGTGCACTTCGGTCGTTTGCTCGGGCAAGCAGGGTTTTCACGGACCGTCGCCATCAAGCGCTTGCACCCGCACTTGGCGCAAGATCCCGAGTTCGTCTCCATGCTGCTCGACGAAGCGCGGCTAGCGGCTCGGATCCGCCACCCCAACGTGGTCTCGACCCTCGACGTGGTCGCCCTCGAGGGCGAGCTCCTGGTGGTGATGGAGTACGTGCACGGCGACTCGCTGGCGCGGCTCTTGGGGACGCTGCGCAAAGAGGGCGCCCGGGTTCCGCCTGCCATCGCGTCGGCCATCGTGAGTAGCGTGCTCTATGGGCTCCACGCCGCGCACGAGGCCACCAGCGAGTCCGGCGAACCCCTCGGGATCATCCACCGCGACGTCTCACCGCAGAACGTGATGGTGGGAACCGACGGGATCGCGCGGGTCGTCGACTTCGGCGTCGCCAAGGCCGCAGGCCGCATCCAAGAGACCCGAGAGGGGCAACTCAAAGGCAAGATCCGCTACATGGCGCCCGAGCAGCTCAAGCGCGGTGAGCTCGATCGAGCCGCCGACATCTACGCCGCGTCGGTCGTGCTCTGGGAATGCCTGGTTGGGCGGCGGCTCTTCGACGACGACAACGAGTGGAAGATCGCCGACGCGATCCTGGCGGGCGTCACGACGGCGCCGTCGAAGCTCGTCCCGGGCGTTCCGGCGGAGCTCGACGCCATCGTGCTGCGCGGCCTCTCCACGGATCGCACGTTGCGTTTTCGCACGGCGTTCGACATGGCCGCGGCCCTGGAGGAAGCCGTCGCACCTTCGACGCCGCGCCAGGTCGCGGCGTGGCTCGAGAAGGTGGCGGACGAGAGCTTGCGCGTCCGCGCAGCGAAGCTCGCGGCCATCGAGGGACAATCACGCGCGCTCCCTCACGGCGAGGACAGCCAGCCATCGGGTTCGGACGCGAGCCAGACCGGCGCGTCGTCTCCCCGGGCCGCGGAGCCGCCGCCGGCCGAGCGCCCGTTGGCCGAGGGCCTCGAGCCGTCCCACACCAGCGTCGGGACGGCCCAATCATTCGCTCCCTCGCGGGCTCGCCGAAGCAGCGCGTGGGCCGCAGGCCTCGGCGCCGTGGCGGGCATCTTCGTGCTCGGGCTCTTCGCCTGGGGATTCGGCTTCGTTCGAACTGCTCCGCAACGGAGCAGAGAGCCTGCCGCGAGTCTCGGGCCCAAGCCGGAAGAAAGCGCCCCCAAGCCGCCGGCTCTGGCCACGGCGAGCGCAGCCCCATCGGCTCCCGAGGTGTCACCGGTGGTCGAGGCGGAGCCCGACAAGGACGCGCAGAAATCCCACACGGAGAAGATCGCCGGTGGATCCGCCTCCGGATCTGGCAAAGTCACGCCCGGCCCCCGTGCGAAGCCTCCCGTGGCCGATCGCACGAAACCCCCCGTAGCCGCATGCGAACCGCCCTACTTCTTCGACGCAAACGGAGTGAAGCACTTCAAACCCGAATGCCTGTGAGGCGTCCGGCCCTGCTCTTCGCGCTCGCCGTGCTCCTACCCCAACCCGCGCGAGCCGACACCAAGCAAGAGTGCGTCGCCGCCCACACCGAAGCGCAGAAGCTCCGCGCGGACTCTCAGCTCAAGGAAGCGAACGAACGGCTCCTCGCCTGCGCGCGTCCCGAATGTCCGCCCGCCGTGCGTTCGGAGTGCGCCAAGTGGATCGGCGAGGTCCAGCAAGACGTCCCTTCGCTCGTCGTCGTCGCTACGGACGCCAACGGCAGCGACATCGCCGACGTACGCGTGGTGGTGGACGGAACCGTGGTGGCGAAAGAGCTCACGGGACAGCCGATCCCAGTGAACCCGGGGCAGCACACGTTCCGCTTCGAGCGCGACGGGGCGACTCCCATCGAACGAAAGCTCCTCTTGCGCGTCGGCGAGCGCAATCGCCGGGTCGAGATCCAGTTCACTCCGAAGCTCGCCAACGGGGCGGACGGCGGCGGCACCGCCAGCAGCGACACGCGACCGGAGAGCGACTCGGGCCCGACGACCCCGTCGGGCGGGGTACCCGCAGCGACCTGGATTCTGGGAGGCGTCGGCATCGTCGGCCTCGCCGGCTTCACCTACTTCGCGCTCGATGGACGGAGCAAAGAGAAGGCGATCTCGAGAAGCGCAAGCCGAGCTGCCCGAGTGACGACGTGAGCTCGGCACGGACCAGCTACCTGATCGGCGACGTCTCGCTCGGCGTCGGCGTCGTCGCCTTGGCCGGAGCAGCGTACTTCCTCTTCACCGCGCCCAGAGGCGCCTGCCTCGACGGCGGCCACGGCGCCGGCGTTGAGACTGGATTTCTCGGCGCCACGCCCGCGGCGCGGGCGGCGTGCTCGTCGGCCGTTTCTGATCCGCTGCCCCGGCGTCGAAGCGCTGTCCCACCACTGTCGGGGGCACGCCACGAGCGATGAAATGGTGGCGGCGAGTGCGATGGTCTTCCGCTTGGCTCTCCCGCAGGAGCGCTGCCGGGTCTACACCGCTGCCCCGCTCGGCGCCCGAGACCGGGCGAGCCCTCCGTCTGCCGCGGTCGCCAGGCTCGCCAGCTCTCCGCGGCTGCGGACCTCGAACTTGCGGTAGATCGCGCGCACTTGGTTCTGCACGGTGCGAATCGACGTGCGCCGGCTCGAAGCAATGTGCCGATCCGTGTCTCCGCGCAGCAGCCCTTCCAGCACGGCGGCCTCCGCCGCAGTGAGGACGCCAGGAAGGGTCGACGCCAAGCGAGCTCCGACTACCTCGAGCCTCTGAGCCCCGACCCGGAGCTCGACAACTTCTGCCGTGCTCCCCCCGCACAACGCCGGAAGCTCGACCCGACGGCGCACACCGAGCTTGCGCATGGCAATGGTCAGCGTTGTGCCGACGGACGAAACGTGGAGACCGAGCGCATAGGCGATCTCCTTGTTCGACGCGCCACCAGCCGCGTATTGGGTCACCTGCCGCTCCCGCTCGGTCAGCCTGCGCGGGTCGGGGACCTCCGGCGCGTTGGGAATGGCCGCCACGTAGCGCTTGCCGTCGCACTCCCAGCGGTCGACTAGCGACCAGCGCCCCGCCACGAGCCCCTCCCAGAGAGCGAGCGCGCGTTCCGGATCGGCAGAGCGGGCACGGCCGCGCGCGGTTTCTCGGCGGCGCACGGCGGATCGCAGCGCGCTGCGCAGGCCGCGCTCACGAGCCGCCCCGGTAGCGTCCGCCACGGCGCCATCGGGCTCGAGCAATGCTTCGGGTGTGCGCGACAGGTTCCGACGCAGACGGAGGCCCGCGGCACAATGCACCCCGATGTGTTTCCACAACGCGCGCTGTCTCGGGCTGGTCCCCGTGATCGTGGGGCTCATCGCGAAGAGATCCAGCGCGCGACCCTCCCCGTCTTGAGCGAGGAGCCCCACTACGTCGCGCGCGGGCCCGATGGCCACCTCGCCGGTGAGCTGCTCGAAGCGCTCAGGGCAGAGCTTCTTCACGGTCTCCGACACGCTCGCAAACGCAAACGGCGTTCGCGCGAGCATGTTCAAGATGCTCGAGTCCTGTATCAACTGAGCGAGGCTCGTGGTGTCGTCGACGCTAGCGGGTGAGCTCGGACCGAGACCCGCGAACGCGTCGAAGCGAACCTGACCCGACGAGTGCAGAGTGAGCGTCGCCGCGCCACACCCGAGTCCGCGGTCGAGCGCGCTCCGCGCCGAGTCCACCAAGCCACCGAGCCAATCGGTCTCGCTGCCGTCGAGGCAGTAGGCGGCCTCCACCACGCGGATCGGGTCGAGCTGTCGGGGCGGCACGTCGGGAGTATCGATTCGCGGCGGCGCGCCCGGCAACGACCGATCGGAATGTGCCCGACAAACTACCTATGGCCGGCCCATCGCGCCGCACCTATCCGACACGGCGAGGGAACAGCATGGCCGGACCCGACTATCCGTTTCTCTTTCACGGGCGTAGACCCGCCGACTGGTACGAGGGCGAGTGGCAGCTCGACTGCTTCTTGGAGCAGGCGGACCTCGAGCCGGAGCGTGTGGCCCACGCCCTCGCACCGTTGCTCGGCGAGGGCGGCGTCGAACGCTCGCTCCGAGCCTGGCGTCGCCCGGAGCTACTGCGCCTCGCCTTGGAGGTCGACGGCCGAAGCGATCGATTTCTCGATCAGGTCGAACGCATCGTCCGGGCGCTCCACGCCGTGGCGCCGCTCCGCAGTGTCGTGGCCCGCAACGCGCGCGCACCGGGCACCGATCCGTGGGATCGATGGTCGGCGGAGCGAGGAGCGCCGCTGGCAGCGCCGGCATTCGGCGATAGCGAGCGCGATCTCGCGCTCGAAGCCGCGTTCTCCCAGGCGCGCTCCGAGCGTGAACGGCAAGCGCTGTTGCGCGCTGGCAGCAGCGAAGGTCCGCGCGCCGTCCCGACGCGCGAAGTCTGGACGCCCTCACCGGCCGTCGCGGCGAGGGGCCAAGGGCGATGCGACGAGCTGGACTCGGATCGCTACGCAGCGCTCGAGCCAGATCGCCGCACCGTCATCGTCTTCGATGGGGCTGGCAAAGAGCATTGCCGCTTCACTGCACCTGCCGACGTGGTGAGCACGAGCGCCCACGGGAGCGAGGTGTTCATTGCAGTCGGCCCCCGGAACCTCGGCTACGGCAACCCGGACAATCACGCCGGACGCGTCTACGCCCTCGACGCGAGCTCCGGCAACGCCAGCGTTCGTTACACCCAAGCGACGGGCCCGCGCGGGAAAGGCGGTCACGGACCGATCGCGCGGGTCGCCGCTGGTCCGGGCGGACTCGCGGTGGGTACGCTCTATCACTTGATCGCGCTGGGACCGGATGGCACCGAGCTCGCGGTCAAGAGTGTGAATGCATGCTTCTTGAACGCAGCGGGCGATCATTTCCTGGTCGAAGCCAAGGGCAAGCGCAAGTCTTGAAGCTCGCAAAGGCAAGTGGAAGAAGGTCGCCGAGCTCCCCATGGAGCTGAGCTACGTGTTCCGGCGGGGCGATCGCTGGTTCACCAGCGGCGCGAGCGGGACGTTCGAGCTCCTCGGCGTTTGACGCCGCGCGGGCGCTCACGCCTGCGAAAGCACGCGGGCTGGGCTAGGCTCGCCGCCATGTCTCGCCTCGAGCGACTCGGTCGAGCTCTGCTCTCGGCCTTGGTCGTGAGCGCCTGCGGCTCACGCAGCGCGCTTCCCGAGGCATCGCCTTCGAGCACAGGAACGGGGGGCAGCGACGGCGGAGTCGATCCCTGCGCCGCGCCTGCGTTGCCGATGCAGTGTGCCGCCGACATCCTGGTCGCGCCCGCTGGGGACGAGGTGTGGAGCACGGAGCTCCCCGTGGGGAACCTCTGTTGCTCGGCCCGGTCGCCGCCGACGAGGCCGGCTCGACCTACTACCTCGGCGCCGAGAGCGCGCTCTACGTGAAGACGGTCTACGCGCTCGACGTGCGGCGCGCTCCGCTGGCAGGTCGACGTCTCGGAGGCCGTCGCAGCGTCTGGCTACGTACCCCAGGTCATGGTGGCCGGCGGACACCTGCTGCTGGTCGGCATCGGCAACATCCTGGCGCTCGAGCTCGGCACGGGCGCCCAAGCCTTCGTGGCCGATCTGAACGCGCTCGCCAAGCAGGGCGGCCTCGGCGAAGCGCCGGGCAAGGTCATGTGTCTGGGCTACACCGCCGCCGATGCCAGCGGCACGGCTTACACGGCGGTGGCGAACGACCCTCGATCTTCACGTCGTCGCCGTGACGAAAGAAGGCGCCATGCATGCGGTGGCGAAGGTCGAACACTACCTCGGCGGAGGCGGCTACCCCTTGGGCGCACAGCAGCTCGCGCTGAACGCGGCGAGGCACATCGTGCTCGCGGGTGACTCCGGGAGCGAGGGCACGCCCATCCGAGCGTTCACGCCGAAGGGCAAGCTGGTGTTCGAGGGCAAGCTGCCGAGCTTCGGGCTCGGTCAAGGACTGGCCGGAGGCCCCGACTACATGACCGGCCGCGGTCTCTGGATCCTGAACTTCGACGGCACGCTCCGAAATTCGTACGTCGGCGGCGGACCCACGTTCATCTCGTGGGGCGACGGCCCGACGTTGATCGACGAGCAAGGTGAGCTCTTCTCCATCGGCAGCCAGCACCTCGAACCGGGGTCCTCCAAGCTGACGTTCAACTTGCTCGGACGCTTCACGCCGTCGGGGGAACCGGTGTGGAGCGCCACGCTCGACCCCGAGGTCCGCGCGGGCCCCGTGCTCGGCGACACAGATCAGTTGTTCCTGACGCTCTCCACGGGCTTCGAGCCCGCGACTCCACAGAGCCTCGCCGCCTTCAGCGCCGCCGGCCAGCTCGTTTGGCAGCGGTCCCTCCCGCCGTCCGGACCACGGCCGAGCTACTGGCTCTTGCTCAACACCGCAGGCGCCCTGACCGTCGCCATCGATCGTCGAGTCCACGCCTACTCGAGCGGCGGCAAGCGGCCCCCACGCTGCGCGTATTGGCCCACGCCGAAGGGCGACCTCGGCCAGCGGGTAGCCGCGAGGGAGAAGTGAAGATGGCGGCCGCGACCGCCGCCGCCGCCGCCGCCGCTGCTGCCACGCGCGGCATGCGCCAGCGCCCAGAGCTCACCTACAAGCAGAACGTCCAGCACGGACGCCACGGTTGGCTCCGCCTCACGCCGGCCTACTCGGTGCGGCTCGTCGACCAAGTCCTCGCCGAATTCGGCGCTGACGCGAAGAGCGTCTTCGAGCCGTTCTCGGGCACCGGTACCACGCCCCTCTGCGCCGGATACCGCGGACTCCGTGCCGTCGCGACCGACATCAACCCGTTTCTGATTTGGCTCGGCCGAGTCAAGGGCGCGCGCTACTCCGAAGCCGACGCGCGCGAAGTCGCGAACACCGCCCAGCGCATCGCCAAGCGCCTCCGCGACGGGAGGGCGAAGCCCGCGGCGCCCCCGCCACTCAAGAACATCGAGCGCTGGTGGAGCCCACCCGAGCTCGCGTTCGTGACCGAGCTCCGCAGTGAGGTCACGCGCGTGGACTCCGGCCGTGTGCGCGATCTGCTCGACGTCGCGTTCTCGCGCAGCATGATCGCGCTGTCGAACGCGGCCTTCAATCACCAGTCGATGTCATTCAAAGACCCGGCCTCTCCCAACCAGCGCTCTCCCCGCGAAAAGCAGCGACTCGGCTTCGTCGAACGCTTCCTGTCCGACGTCGAAACCGTCGTCGACTCCTGCACCGACAACCCGCGAGGCAGGATCCGCATCGAGCAGGGCGACGCGCGTGGACTCTCGAAGCTCGGCGACACCGACGGCCCGTTCGATCTGCTGATCACGTCGCCGCCCTACCCCAACCGCATGTCGTACATCCGCGAGCTCCGACCGTACATGTATTGGCTCGGATTTTTGGCTGACGCCAAGACCGCGGGCGAGCTCGATTGGGAGGCCATCGGCGGCACCTGGGGCATCGCCACGAGCCGCCTGCTCGGCTGGGAGCCCACGGACGCGTTCGTGCCGCGCTATCTCCGCCCGATCACCACCAAGATCCGCGCCGCGCACCCGAAGAACGGCGAGCTCATGGCCCGCTACGTCCAGAAGTACTTCCACGACATGTTCCTCCACTTCCACGCGGCGGCGAAGCTCGTGCGCCGCGGCGGGAGCGCCCACTACATCGTCGGCAACAGTGCCTTCTACGGCCACCTCGTCCCGAGCGAGCGGCTCTTCTGCGACCAGCTCCAGAAGGCGGGCTTCAGGAACGCCGAGGCCCGCGCAATCCGCAAGCGCAACTCGAAGAAGGAGCTCGTCGAGTTCCACGTGATGGCGCGGCGCTGAGGCTGCGGTCCACGCGCTTTTTCCGGTGCTCGCGCGGGACAACGAGCCGCGGACGATTTTTCTGACCAGGATGGCTGCTAGCACCAAACCGCCCTGCTGGCGCACGCGGGCTTCCACCTCGGCGAGCCGCCGGGGTCCGCTTTGCTGCCCGTGGGTCGATGAGCGTCTGCGCGACGTTGGTGTCGAACAGAAAGTCGGTCATCGCAGGCTTCGAAGCCGTGCAGCGTCCAGCGTTTCGGCGTCGTCTTCGGACCCCAAGACGTGAGTGCTCACCATGCTGGTGAGTTCTGCGAGTTGGCGAACGAACCCCAGACACCAATCGAGTGTATCCTGCGTGTCTTCTCGGTCGCCGAAGAACTGCGACATGAGTGCGATGTCGTCGCGAAATGACGCCTCCAACTCGGACTGCCATGCTTCGCGCGTCGCCAGGGCCTCCCAGAGCGCGCTTGTGACGGCCATCAGTGGTTTGGCAAACGCCTTGGCAACGTCTAGCAAGTCGTCAGTCAGTACCTCGCTTCCCAGCCGGCTCAGCGCATCCAAAGCCGGAGCCTTGGCCCACGCCACCTTCGCGCGCTGCTCGGCCGGGAGCCGTGCGAGCGCGGCGTCGATGTCCAAGAGCGGCAGCACTCCGGGCCGGACATCGAGCGGGGAAGCGGGCTGTGCCGTTGCGGTGGGCCTCCGAGAAAGAACGTAGCACTCGGCGGGGGAGCGTGGCAGCGGTACACCCACAGGCAGTAGCCACCGTCGCGCCGGCACCGTGGTCGCCGCCGGCTCCGGCATGGTAGGCCCCCCACGCGACGCCCATTCGTGGCGCTCGAGCTAACGATGTCGAGGGGCCGCCTATCGTCACGAACGTGTTCATCGAGGATAGCGACGTGCATGGCGTGGGCGAATGGGGGATCGGGCTGCGCTTGCCTCCAGTGGGCGGGGTCCCGACCGGGTGAAGGTCTGTCCTGGTTGCCCGGGGCCTAGTCTCGCGCGCGCACCCCCGCGACACAGGCTCGGGTCGCCATCACCGCTTCATTCCCTTTTTCCTGGTGTTCTTCTGCTCGTCTCGCCACGCCTCGAACTCTCGTTGGAGCTGCTCCGCCCACTCGGTCTTGGGCACGACGAATCCGCCGTTCTTGTCGCCGAGCAAGATCGCCTGCGCTTGGGCTGCCGCTTCCACGCACGCGTACGAGACTTGCGCGTCGAGCAGGTCGTCCCAGCCGGTGCCGGATGGCTTCTTGGGTGGCAGGGGAATCCACTCTATGTCGAGGCATTTGGCGATGCGCGGAGCCAGCGATGCGTGGATCTCCCGGCAGCGCGCTTCGACGACGCCGACCGTGTCTCCCTTGTACTTTTCAAGCTCGCCGTCCACCAGAACCGCGAGGGCGACGGCCGGATGGGTCTCCATCACGCCGCCTCCTTCGACAGCCGCACCTGGCACCAGCAAGGGCAGCCTGGTATCCCGCTCGAACTTGAACCACTCGGGAACTGGCCGGCCCAAGACGTCGAGCGAGATCGTCCAGTGGGGGCACCCGGAAAAGCCCAGCACCGACACAGCAGTGCCCAGCCTGCCTCTCAAGAACTCCTCGATTGGGCGCGCCGTGTACCCAAGGGCGAAGTCGGCGAAGATGGGTGCGTCCCAACCGATGAGCAACGGCCCAGCCTCTCGCTGTTCGTCGAGCCAGCGGCGCGCGTTCTCCGACTTGATGCAGAAGTAGTGTTTCCCATCGCTCGGCTCGGGGTCGAAAACGATTAGGCCTTTGCCGGGAGCGGGATCGATTCCGAGTACGCGCGGCTTCATGGCGACATGCGTCTTCGTTCAACGAGCTGCTGGTAGCAGCTGAGCCAGCACAGTGCGCCCGCAGTCCTTGCGGATGAACCTGCGCTCGACAGTTGCGAAGCCCGTCTTTCGAATGCGTGCATGCTTTTCTTCGCGTCCCCATCCTCCGAATTCCAGAACATGACGCCCTTCCCGACTTTCGCGGCTCTGCGCAGGTTCTCTCGTGCCACGTTCTCGTAGAGGTTCTTCTTCGGCTCGGAGCACCGGACTTGCTTCACCCAGAACGCCATATCACCATCGGCATGTCAGCCCTGTTCCAGGTACTGTTCGTGGTACACATCGAGAGCATTCGTGGAGGGCGGACGCGCATCATCAGCGCGCGGCGAGCCTCAGCGGCCCAGCGGAGGAAGTATGAAGAAGGCTAGTTCTCGTCGGCTCCCAGAGGGTCACCTCGACCGATACGATTGGTCGCGCGCAACGCGTGGACATCTTGCAGCTCGCGCGCGCAAGGCCAGCGCTCTGCTCCGAGCGCTGGACGCCGACTTGGCCGGCCGATTCCCCGATTCGAAGTCCGTCAACGAGGCGCTCCGGGCGCTCCTGGCGCTCGAAGCCGCCCTGCCGAAGCGAGCGAGTCGCGGCGGCCGAGCCGCGTGAGATCAGCGCCCCCGATACGATTCGAACGTACGACCCACGGTTTAGGAAACCGTTGCTCTATCCCCTGAGCTACGGGGGCTGGGGGAGCGCGGGATCTTCCACGTCACCCGGCCCCGGTCAAGCTGGGGCGCTTTTCAGCAGCTGCCGCAGCCTTCGCTCGTGACTTCGCTCGCGCAGGTGCTGTCCCACTTCGTGCTGCAGCAATACGAGTCCGCGGCGCACACGCAAGTCTGGATCGCGGAGTTCGTGCAGCCCGGCGTCGTATGCGACGTCCGTTTGCCAGAGCGTGTCGCCGTCAGCTCCGCCGCTGAGCCGCTGAAAGCCGCCAACCACCGAAGCCTGCTCGGCGAAGCTCGACCGCAACACTTCGACGATCTTCCGCAGGTCGGCATGCTGTTCCTCGCCGGGATAGACGTGGACAGCCGCGACATTCAACAGACCAGCCGGCGTGCTCACCTTGGTCGTAGCCACGTACGTCGCGCTGCTCACCGAGATCTTGGGAACTTCGCTTGCTTCAACGCCATTACCGACGAGCACGGCAGTCCCGGCGTCGTACTTCGGCAGCAGATCGCACAGCGTCACGTTGAAGTCGTGGGCTGCCCGCATCTTTGCCACGACGGCCTCTTGCACGAGCGCGATGTCGGGCTTCAGCTCGTCGAGAAGGTACGCCCAGGCTTCGTCGTGGTGCTTGCGATAGGCGGATGCGGGGATGTTGCAGCCCATGTTCCAGGTGACGATGCGCACGCACGAATCGTAGACGACTGGGAGCTTCGCGTCTCCTTGCCGGGCCCCACCCGTTCGTGTGGGGAGCGCGCCTCGCCGTGCTGTGGTACGTTTCTCGCGATGGATCCCTCCAAGCTGCCACCACCCGAGCACGCGCCGTTGGGGCCTGGGGATCTCGCTCGCGTGCGTGCGCGGGACGCATGGCGCGATTGGGATCAGAACGACAGCACCGAGGAGCTTGCTCCGTGGCCGGCCTCATTGCCTGACCCGAAGCAACCTCCACCAGGATCCGGGACATGATCCACATCTCGTTCGAGCTTCACGAAGGAACCCTGGCCAGCGTCCGGCGCGACCCTGAGGCGTTCACTCGCGAGCTGCGTCTGGCTGCGGCCATCAAGTGGTACGAGATGCGGCGCGTGAGCCAGGGGAGGGCGGCCGAGATCGCTGGCGTGTCGCGGGCCGAGTTCATCGACGCGCTCGGCCGGCATGGCGTCTCGCCGTTCCAAGAAACGGAAGACGAGCTGATCGAGTCGGTTCGGCCACATGAGCCGTGAGCTGTGGGTGGTCAACGCCTCGCCCTTGATTACGCTGGCGAAGGTGGGGCAGCTTCAGCTTCTCGAACGCGCGGATCGAAGCGTTGCGATCCCCGAAGCTGTCGTCGCCGAGATAGTTGCCGGCCCAGCCGGGGACGCCGCGCGGATGGCCATCGAGCGCGGCTTCGGCGGTGCGGCCGTCGCCGTCGCTCCGGACACGGAGGTGCTGGAGTGGGGGCTTGGGCCAGGTGAGTCCGCCGTGCTGTCACTCGCGAGGCAACGCAAGGCGCGAGCGGTGGTGGACGACGGGGAGGCGCGCGCCGCGGCAAGAGTCCTTGGGGTCGCGGTCATCGGGACGCTGGGCGTGGTCGTGCTCGCGCGGGCGGAGGGCAGGATCCCATCCGCATCGACCGTGCTCCACGCGCTGCGCGACGCCGGCTTCTACTTGGACGACGAGCTGCTTCGACGCGTGCTCGCGGAGACGGTCGGCGAGACCTGGGAGTCGTGAGCGGCGCGCCGCGGGAAAAGGCACCGAAAAGGCATTGCTGGAGTTAGCGCTTTCGGGCCACCGCTCGCGGCTGCTCCAAGTCCGCGAATTCGTTTGTGCGACGCCGACGTCGAACGACCGCCGCGCCTTAGGAAACCGTTGCTCTATCCCCTGAGCTACGGGGGCTGGGGGAGCGCGGGATCTTCCACGTCACCCGGCCCCGGTCAAGCTAGGGCGCTTTTCAGCAGGTGCCGCAGCCTTCGCTCGTGACTTCGCTCGCGCAGGTGCTGTCCCACTTCGTGCTGCAGCAATACGAGTCCGCGGCGCACACGCAAGTCTGGATCGCGGAGTTCGTGCAGCCCGGCGTCGTATGCGACGTGCAGCAGTTGTGCGTCGTCGAACCGCCGCTGCCACCGCTGCCGCCCGAGCCGCCGCCGCCCGTCGGCGGAACGCCGCCTGTGCCACCGCTCCCGCCGGTCGCGCCGAAACCGCCGCTGCCACCGGTTGCGCCGAAACCGCCGCTGCCGCCCGACGCGCCGAAGCCACCGGTCGCGCCGAAGCCGCCGCTGCCGCCGCCGCCGAAGCCGCCACCGGCTGCACCACCGAAGCCGCCAGCGCCGCCTCCACCGAAACCTCCGCCGGCTGCGCCGCCGAAGCCACCGCCGGCTGCGCCACCGAAGCCGCCGCCGGCTGCACCACCGAAGCTGCCGCCCGACCCGCCCGAGGTCGTGGCACCGCCGCCGTCCGGCAATCCTCCGAATCCTCCGCCCGTTCCGGAACTAGCGCCCACACCACCCTCAGGTGCGACGCAGAAGCCCTGGACGCAGACCAATCCGAAACTGCATGCACCGGCGTCGTCGCACGGGGCAGCGCCTCCACCACCGCCAGCGGTCGAACACGCGACGGCGAAGAGGGACGAGAGAAGGAGGAGGAAGGTCTGCTTTTGGGACATGGCCACTGCCTTATGCCACGCGAGCCGGGCAGATCTTCCCTGGCTCCGCCGAGCCGTCGCCGCCGGGGGCGAATTCCCCACGGATCTCGTGCCCGTTTGAGCCCGGCCGGAGCTCCCGCTATGGTGTGAAGGCTGCCCTGCGGGGAGATGCCATGAAACGCTCGCTGTTCGCCGTTCTGGTGGTTGGTTGGGGGTGGGTCATGGGTTCGAGCTGCACCGTGGATTCGGTGGATCTCGAAGGCAAACGCTGCCCGTGCGCCAATGGGTACACGTGCGACAAGCTCACGAACCGCTGCGTCCCCGAGGGAACGCTGGGCGGCGCGGGCGCAGGAGGAAAAGACGGCGGTTCGGGTGGCGCCGCGGGCGCGGCCGGCGCTGCTGGTGGCGGCGCGCCAGGCGGCGGGGCGGGTGGAACCGGCGCCGGCGGAGGCACCGGTGCTGCCGGAGGCACGGGCGCTACCGGAGGCACGGGTGCAGCGGGCGGCACGGGGGCTACCGGGGGCACGGGCGCCACGGGAGGCACGGGCGCCACCGGCGGCACCGGCACCGGGGGTTGTTCCCCGGGCACGAAGAGCTGCGACGGCAACTGCGTGTCGACGGGCCTACCGTACTTCGGCTGCGGCTCGCCGTCGTGCGCGGCGTGCCCCTCCGGCGCGCACTCGACCGCGTCGTGCAACGGCGCGGCGTGTTCGCTCAATTGCTCGAACGGCTGGGGCAACTGCGACAGCAATCCCTCCACGGGCTGCGAGACGGCGCTCAACACGTCCACCAACTGCGGCGGCTGCAATCGAACCTGTTCGCTCGCGCACGCCCAGACGACGAGCTGTTCGGGGGGCACCTGCGCACCCACGTGCGTCACGGGCTATGGCAATTGCAACACGAGTCCCACGAACGACGACGGTTGCGAAACCGATCTCGGCGCCAGCGAGGCGAACTGCGGTGCGTGCGCCAACGTCTGTCCCAAGTCGGCATTCGGGTTCTCGCTCACTTGCTACGACGGAACATGCGGATGCGCTTCGGCTAGCCAGTGCCAAGGCGTCAACGGCTTGCCCGAGATCCAAGTGACCTGCGAGACGGCGACCCACATCTGCACCTGCAACGCTCAGAAGTGCGCACCCGGCGAGATGTGCGACAAGCTCGGTGCCAACGCGGTGTGCGCCTGCAACTCGGGGCCTGCCTGCACCGACAAGCAGGTTTGCTGCCCGACCGGATGCAAGTACGTCGACACGGACGAGGCGAACTGCGGCGGCTGCAACCGCAAGTGCGGACCGGGTCAGACCTGCACGAACGGAACCTGCGTGTGATTGCCCGGGAATTGCTGAACCTGTCGAGCCGCGAGCTCCGCGCCGCGTTCGAGGCAGGACATGGCTTTTCGCCCGAGGACGTCGCCGACAGCGAATACAAGGGCGTGAGCCTGAACTTGCCAGGCTTCGTGGAACGACTCACCTGGAAGAAGTTCAAGAAGGTCTTTTGTAGAGACCCCGAGACTTCGGTCATCCGCGGCTGGAACGTGCGGCTGGAACAGAACGAGCTCGAGGCGGAGTGCGTTCCCAAGACGAAGAGAGGCGAGCCCATCACGTTCGGGCACTTCCACGTCGTCGCGAGCGGCGACCGCAAGATGCCGGTGCCGGGGCACCCGAACGTCGTGCTCGACTACGCGCTCGGCGAAAACTCGGCCTGGGACTTCATGCGTTTCGTGCGCGACCCCTTGGTGGCGCTGAACGCCGGCGACGCGACGCACCTACTCGGCTGCATGTACGTCGAGCTCGGCCCGCTGCGGCTACCGACGCCGAGCTACTTCAGCCTGGAGCGCGAGTGTGCACTCGGCAAAGTGGTTCGGCCGCCGGCACGCCGCTAGCGCGGGCGATCAGAGCACGAAGTTCTCGATCAAGATGACGCCGATGCCCATCAGCGCGCCGCCCGCGATGAGGCCGGCGCAGGTGGGTTCCATGTTCTTCACGAACACTTGGTGCATCGTGCTCTCTTCCCGCTTGAGCACGCGCTCCGCCAACCAGAACACGAACGACCCGATGAACATGGCGAGGCAGGTGTTGAACGGGATCACGAAGGCGAGGCCGATGCCCACGCCCGAGATCCAGAAGCGCCCTTTCGTGACCAGCTTCGCCACCTCGAGCCCGATGCCGAGGAGCGCTCCCACGAGCGCCATCCAGCGCGCGCTGACCTCCAGGTTCGAGAGCCCCTTGGTGAGCACCTCGGCCACCGCCTTCCAGATGGTCGCGCCGGGCATGGGGTACTGGTCGGTCACGAGGTTTTCGGGACCGTTCCGCATGAACACCAGGTAGAAGACCGGCACCGAGGCCAGGGCGCCGGCGATGATTCCGAGCACGTGACCCACGGCCTGGTGCCGCGGCTTCCCGCCGAGCATGTAGCCCGGCTTGATGTCCATCAGCAGGTTCGAGGCGTTGCCGGCGACTTCGCCCGTGATGCCCGCGGTCATCAGGTTGGTGGTGACGTTGCCGGGCGCGAGCACGCCGTAGGTGAGCTGGGTGAGCTTGCCCAGGGCGCCGCTCGGCGTGATCGAGGTGAGGCCGGTCGAGTTCACCGCGATCAGTGTGAACACGAAGATGAGCGGCACGGCGATGATGCCCATCCACACCTTCACGTCGAAGAAGTGCGCGGCGAGAGCCACCACGATGCCGCCCACCACGGGGATCCCGATGGCGAACACGTTCATCGGGAGCTCGATGTCCTTCAACACGTCGCTCTGACGGCTCGGGTCCTTCTTGCCGAAGAGGCCCTTGAATGCGCTGAGCAAGATCTGGGGCTTGGAGAAGAAGGCGAACAGGCTGGCCGTCGTCATCATGGCCACGCCACCCCAGAGCGCCCACATGGTGATGGCGCGGAATCCGTAGAGAGTGACGCCGTCTTTCACCTTACCGTGGATGTCGCCGGCTCCGATGGCCCACGGCGCGAGCACCAGATAGTTGATGCAGGCGCCGATCATGATGGAGACGCCGGTCCGGATGCCCATCAGGCCACCCGCGGCCATCATCACGAAGTCCGTGTCCGGCCGCACGGTGAGCTGGCGCATGTCGATGCCGCCCAGCTTCAGCGTCGTCATCTTGTACAGCCACTCGTCGAGGAACTCCGGAACATGGAGGATCTCGACCTTGAGCTTCTTCATGATGGCTTCGCTCTGAGCCACTTTCAGCAGCGCCGCGAGCCCGCCGGTGACGACCAAGATCTTGGCCTTGAGCAGCCCGGCCTTGGCGTCGCCGGAGTGGAGCGCTTCCATCACGACGCCCGCCGCGCGCCCCTCGGGGAACGGCAGCTGCTCGTCG
The DNA here is from genome assembly GCA_046351435.1 of Polyangiaceae bacterium. Lineage (GTDB taxonomy): Bacteria > Myxococcota_A > Polyangia > Polyangiales > Polyangiaceae > JADJKB01. The sequence continues at coordinate 263,192 of JAXLYN010000008.1, read as the reverse complement.
TTGATGAAGCGCCGCTTGAGCGGGAACGCGAAGAGCACACCGAGGGTCGCCACCGCCACGATCCAGATCATCGTGGTGCTCATCGGGACCACCTTCTTGGTCACCATCATGTAGGCCGCGAGGCTCGAGATCATCGGCGCCGTCATGTAGCCGGCGCTGGTGGCGATGGATTGCATCGCGTTGTTCTCGAGCAAGCTGATCTCCTTGCCGACGCGCAGGCTCGACAGGATCTTGAACATGGCGAAGGCCAAGATCACGCTCGTGATGCCGACGCCGAGCGTCCAACCCGTTTTGGCACCCACGTAGAGGTTGGTGAGCGAGAGCAGGCCACCCAGGAACATCCCCGTCAGCCCCGAGCGCAGCGTGAGCTGTGGCATGTCGCCGCGGTAGACGTTTTCGAGCCACCAGCGGTCCTTCTGCTCGAGGGTCCAGCTGCGGATCTGCTCGTCGGTCAGGTGGAGAAGGCCGGAACGATGCTCCTCCTTCTGCGGCTCGGCCGGCGCTGCCACCTCTGGCGTTTCCTCCGCCTTGGCCGCGTTCTCCTCGCCCTTCGCCACTTCTGCATCGCCCTGACTCATGGCCGCGCTCGATGCCATCGGCCCCCCGGGGCGGCAAGTAGGTCGATGGCCCGCCCTGGGTTTGTCAGAATGGGCAGAGACCATGCGGCGCTCGAGCGGCAGAAAGTGGAGGCGCACACGCGCCCTGCTCCTCGTGCTGTTGTCGGCGGGGTGCGCGTCGCGCGACGCTCGCCCTCGGCAAGCGACCGCGGGCCCGCTCGCAGCTGGGGACTACGATCGCACGCTGTTCCACGGCGGAATCGAGCGCGGCTATCTCTTGCACCTGCCGCCAGCGGTCGAGAGGTCGACGGCGCTGCCCCTCGTGCTCGCGTTCCATGGCGGCGGTGGCCACGGCGAGAACCAACGCGAGTACTCCAAGCTCCACCTCTTGGGCGATCGCGAGGGCTTCGTCACGGTGTATCCGGACGGTACGGGCGGCGTCGCCCGGCGGCTCCTGACGTGGAACGCGGGCTCGTGCTGCGGGCCCGCGCAGCGCAAGAACGTGGACGACGTCGACTTCGTGCGCAAGGTGGTCGACGACGTGGCCAAGCTCGTCTCCATCGATCGGCGACGCATCTACGCCACCGGGCTCTCCAACGGCGCGATGCTCTCCTATCGACTGGCGATCGAGGCCCCGGATCTCGTCGCGGCCATCGCACCCGTGGCCGGCGCGAACGCGATGGATCCCAAGCCGGGGACGCCGGCGGTGCCCGTGCTCCACATCCACAGCGTCGACGATCCCCGGGCGCTCTATGCCGGCGGGCTCGGACCGCCGTTCCCGCTCACCGATCACCGGGTGCTCCACCCGAGCGTGGAAACGGTCGTGCGGCGTTGGGCGGCTCACGACGGTTGCGCGCCCGAGCCCGTCACCGCGGAGACCCGCGCGGGCGCGGCCGGCAGTAAAGACGAAGGCCAGACGGCCACGCGCTGGGTGTTCGGCGGCTGCCGCGACGAAAGCGCGGTGGAGCTCCTTCGACTGACCGGCGCGGGACACGTTTGGCCCGGCGGCGACCGCAGCTACCTCGTGCGTCTGCTCGGTCGCGGCACGTCGATCATCGACGCCAATCAGGAGCTCTGGGCGTTCTTCCGGCGCTTTCGCCGGCCGTTGCCCTGAGGTTCAAGGGTAGGTCGTGAAGAAGTCCGAGAGGTTCGTGGCGTTCTTGGCGTCACGCAGGAGCGGTACGCCGAAGATCTCTTCGAACGTGCGCAGCATCGAGCTGTGGGTGTACTTGATGCTGTTCGCGTAACCGACCTTGGCGAAGGGCGAGAGCACGAACATCGGAATCGGACCGTCGCTGGCACCCGAAATCAGGTTTTCGTCGCCTTCGTCCCAGACCACGAACAAGACCCCGTTCTCGTAGGCCTTCGAGGCGGTGATCATCGGCACGTTCTTGGCGAGCCAACCATCGCCGATCTGAATCAGATTCGCCGTCAGCGAGTTGCACTGGAGCCCGAGCACCTCGCCGTGCATGTCGTTGCACAGGTTGGGCGTGATGAAGTTGTAACGGGCGACGTTGCCGCTCGTGAGGTCGGCCGCGAGCTCGCTGAACGGGCGAACGTGGTCGATGCAATATTGGTACTTCGGATCGTTCACGCCCGTGACGTCGTCGAAGTAGATCTGCGGCGTGTGTTTGGCGCCGTAGAGCCCCGCGCTCTTCAGCGGGCATTCCGTACCCGAAATGTCTTCGGCATACGCCTTCCAGGAAATGCCCGCGGCGGTGAGCTGGTTCACCAGGTGATCGGTCGTCGCCTGGTGGTTCTTGTCCGGATCGTTGTCGTCTTTGATCCCGAAGGCGTCGCCGGCTTCGAGCCAGATGTAGTTGGGCTCGCTCGGGTGGAGACCTGGCGGCGTGTAGTACTGATCGGCGTGCGCGGCGGTCTTCACCAGTGTGTCGTTGATGTAAGGCGCCGACTTGGAGGCCTGAATGGTGGACCAGCTGTGGTTCTCCATCACGATGACGAAGACGTTCAGGATGGCGTGACCGGCGCCGCTGCTTCCGCCCGTGCCCGCGCCGCCTCCGAGGCCCCCCGCGCCTCCGGTTCCCACACCGCCCGAGCCGCCGCCGGCGGAAGCGCCCGCGGCCCCCGCCACGCCGCCCGTGCTGCCACCCGCCCCTCCTGTCGACGACTTCTCGTCGCCGCTGTCCGAACCGCAGCCAAGAAGCCCGAAGCAGCCGAGGCAGAGCGCCCCTACACCCAGTCTCGAACGACGCACTCCGGAGTTCTACGTTCGCGAACCGGATGCGGCAATCGCCTTCTTCAAGCCGCGTATTCGATGCGGAGCGTCTCGATGATGAAGCGAACCAGCTCCTTCACCTTGGCGGTGCTCTCGTGGCGCACCATCACGTAGCCGTCCCCCTCGTAGCTGTCGTTCTTCTGGGCGCCGATCTCGGGCAAGCGCGCCTGGACCACGAAGCGTCCGACTTCTTCGTAGGTCTCGTGCAAGCCCGACACCCGCGCGACTCGACCGCGCCCCATGCCGCGCACGTAGGCCGTGCCCGCCGCCCACTTGCGCTCCCACGGGGCGTCGAGCTCCCCGTCCACCACTGCGCGCGCCCACGCTCGATAGATGTCTACGTCGTGGACGACGCCGGTCATGTGGAGCAATTGGGCGCCCGGCGGCCGGGCCGCGATCTCTCCGATGGCCAAGCTGCCGTCCGATCGCTCGAACCACTCCATGTGGGTCATGCCGTCTTCGAGCCCGAGGGCGCGGATGGCGGAGAAGCCGAGCTCCTTTAGCTCTCGGATGCGGGGCGTGTCGATCTCGCGTGGCAAGACGCACGCCCACTGGATCCATGGATTTTCGAGCACCTCGAGGCAGCCCGGGTGATAGTTCGACACCGAGTGGACTCGCGGCTCTCCGCCGAGGGTGAGCGTCTCGAAGCTGTGCTCGCTCCCGCGCAACATCTCTTCGCCGAGCACGGGGTTGTCCTCCGACGCTCGCAGCGCCGAGAGCAGCGAGCGCAGCGTCTGGTCGTCGGCGACGCGGAACGTGGCCTTGGCTCCCATTCCGGCGGGCGGCTTCAGAATCAACGGGAAGCCAACCTCCTCGGCCAGAGCGCGGGCGTCGGCCAACGAGTGCAGCAAGCGATGACGCGCCACGGGCAGCCCATGGGCTCGGAGCGCGTCCTTCATGCGGGCCTTGTCGCGGAAGAGCTGCGCCGTCGCGACGTTGGTCCCCAGAACCCCGTAGCGCTCGCGTGCGATGGCTAGGTTCACCATGAGCATCTCGAGGATGCCGACGATGCGATGAGGCGCCCCGTGCCGGCGTCGCAAGACTTCGACGCCGTCGAGCACGTCCGAAAGGCTCATGGGCTCGGTCACGCGCACGAGGTCGTGGTACACGTGCTCGTCGCTGCCGGCGGGCGGCGTATGAACCACGCCGAGCAAACGCACGTCTGGTAGACTTGCCACTGCTCGCACGAAGCGCATCGTCGCGTCGGAAGGGAAAGGCGCGACGAACACGACGTTCTTGGGCAAGATGAAAGCGTCGCCGCCCCGGCGACGGCCGTCAACTCGAGCGTTTGGGCGAGCCGGATCCGCTCGCTTCGGGCAGCGGGCCCTCGTCCAGAACCTCGGCTACGAGTCGCATCATCGCCTGGTGCCAGGGCCCGAGCGGCGAGTCTCGCCGCGCACGCACCAGCTCGAGCCGTGCATCCAGGTCGCGCCGCGTGCCGGCGAGAGGGTCGCCCGCGCCGGCGCGGAAGTAGCGATCGAGCTCCACGCACTGGAAGCAAGCGCCGTTCTGGGCCACGAGCGCGCAGCTTCCTTGGTATTTCGCCTCCAGGCGCGCCCGAGCCGACTGGAGCAGTGCCTTGGTGCGACCGAACGAGGACTGGATCACTTCGGCCACCTCTTCCACCGTGAAGTCGTAGACCTCTTTCAGGAGCAGAACGGCGCTCTCTTCGGGCTCGAGGTTCCTCGAAGTGCAGGCGAAGCACACCGCCACATGGTCCTTGGCGATGCTCTTCATCTCGGGCGAACCGGCGAGCTGGCGCGAGTCCGCCAGGAACTGCGCGTCGGCCTGGGCGTGGAGCTTCGTCAGGTCGAGCATGTTCTCGCGCCAGGTGGAGTGCTTCCGCAGGTAGTCGAGGCCGAGATTGGTGGCGACACGGAAGAACCAGGCTCGCAGCAAGGCGGCGTCGTTTGGCACGCTCTGCTGTTCGAGGGCGCGCACGGCGGTCTCCTGCACGAGCTCGGAGGCGACGTCCTGTCGTGCGACGAGGCGCGCGAGATACTGAGTGAGTGCTGGGCGGTGACTCTCCCACTCGGCTGCTATGCGCTCGCGATCGTTCATGCTTCACTCACGAGTCTAGCGGACGCCGCCAACGGCGTGACCCGGTGGACGAGCTCGAGCACCGCATTGGCGACTTCGTCCGGACGCTCTTCGGGCACGAAGTGTCCGGCGCCGGAGAGCACTCGGAGCTCGGCGCCGAGGAGCTCGGCGGACCGCTGCCCGACCGAGACCGGGAAGAATGGGTCCCGGTCGCCCCAGAGCACCACGCTCGGCAGCGCGAGCGCCGAAGCGGCTTCGTAGATGGGCTGGTAGAGGCCGGCGAGATCGCGCATCGATGCGTAGAAGATCTCCCGAGTCGAGCGCACGGAGTTCGGAGCGAGCGAGCGCCGGAAGCGGTCGAGCGGGAACGCTCGGCGATCGCCGGTGGCCGCGCGCCACATCATCTCGAGCCCGAGGCGCCCGAACGCCAACCGGAACATCAACCGGCCGAGGAGCGGTACCTGCGCGACTCGAAGCGGCAGAGGCACGGGGGTGTCGGGAAACAGGTTGGTGGCCATGACCGACAGCGAACGGACACGGCGGCCGAGTCGCCGCGCCAGCGCCACGGACACGGGCCCGCCGAAGTCGAAGCCCACGAGGTGCAGCGTCTCGAGCTCCAGCTCGTCGACGAGCGAGAGCAAGCTCTCGGCGTGGGCTTCGGCGTGGGCCCCCGGGGGCGCGGGGGCCGAGTCGCCGAACCCGAGCAGGTCGGGCAAGAAGACCCGCGTCTCGGCGGCCATGCGCGTGGCCACCTCGCGAAACGTGTGGCGGCTGCCGGGAATGCCGTGGAGCAGCAGAACCGCAGGTCCCCCCTGCCCCAAGCGATCGAGGTGAAAGCGCGGACGAAGCGCGCGGATCTCCGAGGTCATGTGCACTAGAACGATCGAGCGCGGACGAACGGATGGCGAAGCGTCGAACCCGCGGCGGACGAGCGACGCTTGACAGGCGAGCGCGACGGGTTCATGGAAAGGGTGATGCGTCTCTTCACCGCGACCACCACGACCACTACCCGCTGCGGCGGGAGCGGTTTCGTGTGGGCGCGGCGTTAGACCCGAAAACCCCCAGAAATCAGCCCCGCCGGCAGCGCCCGCGGGGCTTTTTGCGTTTGCACTTCGAGAGCTCCGCGGCGGCCACGACCCCCACCCGGAGAACGACCATGCTCGACGAACACGATCACAGAAGTCTCGGCAAACGACTCGACCTGTTCCATTTCCAAGACGAAGCGCCCGGAATGGCGTTCTGGCACCCGCGGGGGTTCGCCCTCTATCGCGTGCTCGAGGAGGCGGCGCGCCGGCAGATCGCTGCGCAGGGCTATCGAGAGGTGCGCACGCCTCAGCTCTTGCGCCGCGCCATCTGGGAACAGAGCGGACATTGGCAGAGCTTCCCGGAAGGCATGTTCGTGTTTCCCGCGGAAGAGGCGGCGCTCAAGCCCGTGAGCTGCCCGGGGCACGCCCAGATCTTCCGCGACGCGCAGCCGTCGTTCCGTGACCTGCCGCTCCGACTCGCAGAGTTCGGGCGAGTCCACCGCGACGAGCCGAGCGGAACGCTCCACGGGCTGTTCCGCATGCGGGAGTTCACGCAAGACGATGGGCACGTGTTCTCTGCGAGCCCGGACGCCGAGGGCGAGATCATCGGCTTCTGCGCCGGGCTCCTCGACTTCTACCGCGCGTTCGGTTTCGAGCAGGTCGAGGTCGGGCTCTCGCTGCGTCCCGCCGCGCGGGCGGGGTCGGACGCGATCTGGGACCAAGCCGAGGCGCTGCTCCGTCGCGCCGCCGTCGGCGCCGGACTCGACTTCCGCGAGCAACCCGGAGCCGGCGCGTTCTACGGACCGAAGCTCGAGTTCTCACTCCGCGATCGGCTGGGCAGAAGCTGGCAGTGCGGCACGATTCAGCTCGATTTCGTGCTACCCGAACGCTTCGACCTCGAGTACGTCGAGCGCGGCGGAGCCCGGGTTCGCCCGGTGCTCTTGCACCGCGCGCTCTACGGCAGCCTCGAGCGCTTCGCCGGCGTGCTGCTCGAACACCACGCCGGTCTCTTGCCCGCATGGCTCGCTCCCGAGCAAGTCGTGGTCGCGCCGGTCGCGGCCGAGCACGCGGGCTACGCGCGGCGGGTCGCAGTGGAGCTCGCGGCGCATGGGCTTCGCGCGCGCGTGGACCAGCGAGACGACTCGCTGTCTCGCCGCGTGGCGCTCGCCCACGAAGCGGGCGTGCCGGTGTTTGCGGTGGTCGGGGCTCGCGAAGAACGCGACGCCGCGCTCTCACTTCGGAAAAAATCGGGCAGCGTGGTCCTCCCCCTCGCCTCCGCCATCGAGAGCCTGCGCGAGGAGTGCCGCCCCCCGGTCTGAACGGGATCGCTAAAGCGGATATCGCAACGTGCTGCCGAACACAGTCACCATGACGAGCACGATGGGAAAGAGCACCAGGCAAACCAGAAACGTGTACCCCATCACGTCGCGGGCGCGCAGCCCGAACAGCCCCAGGATGGGCAGCATCCAAAATGGTTGCACCAAGTTCGCGAGCGCTTCGCCGAGGTCGTAGACCGCCACCATCCAGCCGAGGTGAACGCGAAGGTCGTGGGCTGCCTGCATCACATAGGGAGCCTCGATGATCCACTTGGAGCCGCCGCTCGGAACGAACACGCCGAGCAGCGCCGAATACACCGCGATCAGCGGGGGAAACGTCAGCGGCGTCGAAACGCTGACGAAGAAGTGAGCGATGCGCTCGTTCAGCTGGGTGCCGGCGATGATGGCTGCGATGCCGGCGTAGAACGGAAACTGAAGGATCACGCCCCACACGCCCGGTGTCGCCTCCTTCACCGCGCGCATCAGACGAGCCGGCGTGAAGTGCAGCGCCACACCCAACGTCAAGAACGTCAGGTTGATGGTGTCGAGGGTGATGGCCGAGAGCCGCTCTTCGGCGGTGACGAAGTAGCGCACGAGATACGTGCCCGCGAGCAGCACGACGAGGACGTTGAGGACCGGGCTGTGTTCGAGCCACTCACCGGGCGTGCCCTTGCGTTCGGGGTCGGGCCGTTCGAGGGGAGACACGCCGAGCTCGATGCCCATGTCCGCCGCCGTGCGCGCCCGAGCACCGACGGGCACCATGGCGTAGACCAAGAGCGAAACTAGCACGAGCTCCACCGCCACGCTGGCGAAGCTCTGCCAGAGAAAGATGGTGTGCCGAAGTGGAATGATGCCGCCGGCGACGACCTGACTCGGTCCCGCCACGATCTCGCGGATCTTCGCCGGGAGCGCCGAAGCCGTGGCCATCTGCAGCGCCGCCGAGCCGCTCAGGCCCTGCGCCCACACCGTGCCCAGGCCGAGAAACGAGCTCGCAGCCAGCGCGCGGTAGTCGACCCGAGGCAGCTTGCGCGCCACCTCTTTTGCGAGCATGGCGCTGAAGATCAAACTGAAGCCCCAATTGAGCCAGGACGACAGCATGGCGAAGAGCGCCACCATGGCCACGGCGTTGCGGGGCGAGCGTGGGACCGAGGCGAGCCCTGCGATCAGGCGGTAGACGGGTCGCGTCGTCGCGACGACGTAGCCGGTGATGATCACCATGGCCATCTGCAACGTGAACGACAGGAGCTTCCAGAACCCGTCGCCCCAGAGCTTCACCACCTCGAACGGTGGGGTCTTGGTCAGCGTCATGGCGGCCACGCAAACGAGCGCCGTGGCGGCCAACGCGAACACGAACGCATCCGGGATCCAACGCTCCGCCCACGCGGTGAAGGCCATGGCGGCCCGCGCAATGGGGCCGAGCTCTCCGTCATCGTCGGGTGGTGGGGAACCGTTCTTCCGCGCGGGAGGCGCGTCGACGGAGGCAGGCAAGTCTGCGCCGCTCATCGCGAGGGAGCCTACACCCGAACCCGCGCGCAAGGGCCGACAGCGGCGCGAAGACTCTCTGCGAAGTCGCGGAGGTCGGCAGAGGTCGTCGCCGCTCGCCTCGCGTTGGACTACGCTCTTGGTCACACCATGCGGCGACCTCTGCGCTTCCCGGGTTCCATCACGGTTGTCTTGGCTGGCCTCGTGCTCGGTTGCTCTTCGTCGGGTGGTGGCGGTGGCGCCGCGCCCTGCGACGACGCGGGCACGTGCAACTTCGGCCTCGTGTGTGTGCAGGGCTACTGCGTCGCGTCCGACGGCGGCGCCGGGACGAGCTCCGGCGGACGGGCGGCCGGTGGCGCGGCGTGCGGCGGCGGACAAAGCGCGCGCCGAGCGGCGGCGGCGGACCGAGCGGCGGCGGCGGACCGAGCGGCGGCGGCGGACCGAGCGGCGGCGGCGGACCGAGCGGCGGCGGCGGACCGAGCGGCGGCGGCGGACCGAGCGGTGGAGGCTTCGGCGGCAGCGGAGGCTTCGGCGGCAGCGGTGGCTTCGGCGCCTCGGGAGGTTCGCCGAGCGGCGGTGGCTTCGGCGGCAGCGGAGGCTTGCCCACGGGCGGCGGAGGCTTCGGCGGCAGCGGAGGTGTGCCCCCGAGCGGAGGCGGCGGCAGCGGCGGTTCGGGTGCGACCGGCAACTGCTGCACTTCACACTCGGGACCAGGTTGCACCAACGCGTCGATCCAGTCCTGCGTGTGTGCGGTCGACAGCTACTGCTGCTCGACGTCTTGGGACAGCGTGTGCGTCGGCAAAGTGAGCTCTGCCGGTTGTGGTACCTGTTCGGGCAGCGGCGGCACCGGTGGGAGCCCGGGCAGCGGCGGAACGGGTGGCGGCACCGGGCAAGTCTGCGGCGCCACCACCTGCGGGTCGGCAGCCAGCTGTTGCACGTGCTCGGGGCAGAAGATCTGCATCTCCTTGCCCGCGGGCTACACGTGCTCGAGCTGGTCTTCGACGTGTAGCTGAGGCCCGCGCCATCGCGGCGGGTCGGTGTCAGTACGTAGCCGATCGCCCGGAATTGAAGCCGGCGCCGTCATCGGTCAAGCTCTCCAGGGTGCGGGCAGGAATCGGCGCATTGGCGTTCGCCGCGAGCTTCGGTGTGGCTGCGTGCGGTCATGACGAGCCCTGGCGCGAGCCCGGCGACGCGCCTCGGCACGGCTTCGACGATGCTGCGCGCGCCGAGCTCACCGCCGCCGGCGTCGACAAGTACTTCGACCGCTTCGAGCCGGAGAAAGTCCTCACCTACTCCGACTTCGACGCCTACGTGTTCACGCCTCGCGACGACGGGCCGACGTGCATGTACGGATCTCCGTTCCGGGTCAGTGTGCGTGACGTCGGCGCCGAAGATCTGTTGATCTATCTGCAGGGCGGCGGCGCGTGTTGGAGCGATCTCTGCGCTGCCAACGAGGACGCGAGTATGGGTGTGCAACCCATCGGCTGGACGGACGCCGACCCCGATCGCAACCCGACGTTGTCGCAGATGAACGTCGTGTTCGTCGCCTATTGCGACGGCTCGGTGTTCAGCGGCGACAACCTGATCCGCGACGAGAGCGGAAAGGTGGTGCGCCGGCACCGCGGTCTCGCCAACCTCTCGGCAGCGCTCGACGTCGCCAGGAGCCGGTTCCCTCACCCGCGGCGCGTCGTGCTCTCGGGCTCGAGCGCCGGCGGCTACGGCACCATCCTCGGGACGGCCGTGGTGCGCATGGCATACCCCGGCGTGCAGCTCTTCGTGATGAACGACGCGGGACCGGGCGTGACGAACCCCGAAAACCCGTCCCTGATGAACGGTGTGGTGAACGACTGGAAGGCGACGCAGTTCGTGCCGGCGTCGTGCCAAGACTGCTTCGCCGGCGGTCAATTCACCGGCATCGTGAGCTGGGGGCTCGAACACGACCCGACCCTGCGCGTTTCGATCTTCAGCGCACGACAAGACGCGATCATCGGCGGCGCTTTCTTGAAAATGACGGGCGTCGAGTTCGAGAAGGTTCTCTTGAGCGAAACGGACAAACTACACGCCGCCCACCCCGATCGCTTCCAGCGCTTCTTCTGGCAGGGCGCTGCGCACACGGCGATCATGGCGGGCTACTACGACCTCGAGATCGACGGCACCACCCTGCTCGAGTACGTCGACGCGATGTTGGAAGAGCGGGCCGAGTGGCGCGACTTGGTGGAGTGACTCACGCCTTCGGCGGAATGAACGTCATCGCCCGTTCTGCCAGCGCGGTGATGGTGAGCGACGGGTTCACGCCCGGGTTCGCGCTGATGGCGCTGCCGTCGATGACGTAGAGGCCGTCGTAGCCGAAGACGCGATGTTGCGCGTCGATGACGCCTTCGGACGCGTCCTTGCCCATGCACGCACCACCCAGGATGTGCGCCGTGGTCGGGATGCCGAGCATGGTCTCGGTGAAGAGCGCGCTCACGACACCGCCGGTCTTCTCGGCGAAACGCCGCGCGAGGTCGGCCGCCTCGGGCAAGAACGCAGTCGGCGCTTCGGTTCCAGGAGAGAGCTCGCTGACGAGCCCACGGGCGAAGCCGGTCAGCGCGCTGCGACCGAGGCGAAGCCGCAGGCTGCCCTCCAACGTGCGCATGTAGAGCAGGATCTGCGTGGTCTCCGACATCCGTCGGGTGGTGTACGCGCGGGCCCAGCGCCGCGGTTTCTTCGACAGATCGCCGAGCACTCCCCAGAGGCGCGAGAGCGGGTGCTTCTTGGGTGAGTGCGGCAGCATGAGCGGCCGGAAGAACGAGGACCCGGGACCGTAGCGCACGGGTTCGACGTGGCTGTGCTCGTCGGTGTGTAGAATCGAGGTGATGGCGACGCCGGATGAGAAGTCGTGGGGCGAGTCCGGGGACATCACGCCGATCAGAGCCTCGTTGTTGGTGCGGACGAAGTCACCGAGACGAGCCGAAAGCGCAGGCAGACTTCCTTCATCGTCCTTCGCTGCGAGCAGGAGTGGCACCGTGCCCATGACGCCACCGGCGAAGACCACTCGCTCGGCTTCGACGCGCTCGCGCTCGCTGGAGTCGAAGCTCCCACGCGTCTGGAGCTCGTAGCCACCGCCTGCGAGCGGCTTCACGTGGGTCACCTCGATCTCGGAGCGGATCTCGGCGCCTGCCCGCTCCGCGAGGTAGAGGTAGTTGCGATCCAAGGTGTTCTTGGCGCCCACCCGGCAGCCGGTCATGCACCCGCCGCAGTGAGTGCAACCGGTGCGGGCCGGGCCGGCGCCGCCGAAGTACGGATCGGACACCTCCTTGCCTGGTTCGCCGAAGAATACCGCCACTTCGGTCGGATGAAAGGCGTCGGGTCGCCCGATGTCGTCGGCGATCTCGCCGAGGATGCGATCGCCGGGCGTCACCCTCGGGTTCGTGGTCGAGCCCAACATGCGACGCGCGGTCGCATAGTGCGGCGCGAGCTCCGTGCGCCAGTCCGCTAGGTGCGCCCAAGAAGCCGCCTGGAAGAACTTGTCCGTCGGGGTGGGCAGCGTGTTGGCGTAGACGAGCGAACCGCCGCCGACGCCGACGCCGTGGAGCACCGTGACGTGGCGCAGGAACGTCATTTGGAAGATCCCACGCAGCCCGAGGGCCGGGTTCCAGAGCCAACGGCGGAGGTCCCAGTTGGTCTCGGCGAAGTCCTTGCGGGAAAACCTTCGCCCTTTCTCCAACACCAGCACGCGGTAGCCCTTCTCGGCCAGACGGAGCGCCGAAACGCTGCCGCCGAAGCCCGATCCGATGATGGCGAAGTCCACGCGATCCATGGGTATCAGCGGATGCTACCTGACCGTTCTCACATCGGCGACAGGGCCGGAGCTGGACCGCGACGTACCCGCGTCGGCTCGGGCCGGGACGTCCACTGAACGCGCGGAGCGCGCCGCACAAACCCGCGAATCCCGAGCTCCACGCCCGCTGGCGCGAAGCGGCGTGGAAACCCCCGGCAGGCGAAAGTAGTCTCGGAGGATCGTGGACGAGGTGACGTGCAAGGTCACGCGGATCTTCGAGTGGTTCGCGCGAGAGCTCGACATACGGCTCGAGGACGTGACCGTAGAGCTGCCCATCAGCACCGCCAAGCTCCGGGACCCATCGGAACGCATGGACTGGGACGTGTTCGCCGCGCTGATGGAGCGCTTCGGCGAGCGTTTCGGCGCGGAGCGCGCCGAGGAGCTGGGCGAAAGGGTGGTGTTCGAAGAGGAGCTCTCCGAGCCACTGAAGCGTTTCGGCCGTGCCGTGGCGAGCCCCGAGCGCATCTACATGGTGGCGACGTCGTTCCTCGCCTCCTCGTGGTTCAGAAACCTCTCGGTCGACGTCGAGAAGCTCGCTACCGACCGGCTGCAGATCCAGGCGCGAGTGCCACCGAGCTACCTCGGTAGCCCCTGGTACTTCCGACACGTCACCGGCTCGTTGCGCGCCATACCGGCCGTGCTCGACCTGCCACCGGCCGACGTCGTGGCCCACACGGGCCCCCATGGCGGCCGCTGGATCGTCTCGGCGCCACGGGCCCCGTTGCACGCCCGTCTCTCCGTGCTGCCGCGGATGCTGAGCGCGGCGCGCTTGGTCGATGACTTTTCGCGTCAGCAGCAGTCGTTGAACGCCGCGTTCATGGACAACCTGCGAGCCGCGGAGGCCTTGCGCGCCTCCGAGCGCCGCTTCGAGGCGCTGCTCGGCGGCGTGGGAGAGATCATCGCCATCGTCGACGCGACGGGAAGGGTGAAGTGGGTCAACCGTGCCGTGGAGTCCGTGCTCGGTGTCGGCGTCGTCGAGATCACGGGAAGCGATGCCTTCCGGTTCGTGGAGCCGGACGATCTCGAACGCATCCGGAGCGCGTTCGCCCAAGTGCTTTCGGGCACGCGGGCGCCCGGGATCATCCGTGTACGTGCGGCGCGACGTCAGGGGGGCAGCGCGGAGCTCGAGGTCACGCTGAAGAATCTGTGCGACGATCCGGAGGTGCGCGGGGTCGTGGTGAACGCTCGCGACGTGACGGAGCACCGCCGCACCGAAGCCGAGTTGCGTTCGCGCGAACAAGCCTACGCCGCGCTCTTGGAGAACGTGCGCGGCATGGCCTATCGAACGCGGAGTGACGTCGCTCACGACCTGACGCTCGTCAGCGACGGCTGCGAGGCGCTCACCGGCTTCACACCGGAGGAACTCGTGGGTGGCACGTCGTTCACGAGCCTCGTCCACCCCGAGGACGTCGCGCTCTTCGGCGAAGGGCGGCGCGCGGCGCTGGGCGACGGGGGAGAGTCGAGCGTCGAGTACCGTATTCGGAAGAAGAACGGTGAGCTCCGCTGGGTCTGGGACCAAGCCCAGGGAGTGGCCGACGAGCGTGGGAATCGAACCGTGGTCGAGGGCCTGATCACGGACATCACGGACCGCCGTCGTCTGGAAGAACAGCTGCTCCAGGCTCAGAAGATGGAGGGCATCGGGCGGCTCGCGGGCGGGATCGCCCACGACTTCAACAACCTCCTGGCCGTGATGCTCGGCTACGTCGATCTCTCGCTGAAGCACCTGCCCAAGGACGAGCCCGTCCGCGCGAACATCGAGGGGATCGGCGCCGCAGGGCAGCGGGCTGCGGACCTCACGCGTCAGCTCCTCACCTTCGCGCGCCGGCAGGTGATCGCGCCGCAGCCGCTCGATCCCAACCTCGTGGTCCAGGGAATGGCGTCCCTCTTGAACCGACTGCTCGGGGACCGCGTGTTCCTGAAGCTCGAGCTGGGGCCGGTGGCGGGCTCGATTCGCGCCGATGCAGCGCAGATCGAGCAGGTCGTGATGAACCTCGCGATCAACGCGCGCGACGCCATGCCTGAAGGTGGTCGGGTCACCATCCGCACCGGCCAGGTGAGCCTGACCAGCGCGGATGCGGCCGCCCACGACGGGGCCCACCCCGGCCCGTATTTCGCGGTCGCCGTGTCCGACACCGGGACGGGCCTGTCCGCCGAGGCCCAGGCCCACCTGTTCGAGCCATTCTTCACCACCAAGCCCGCAGGCCACGGCACGGGTCTCGGCCTCGCGACCTCGTATGGGGTCATCAAGCAGGCAGGGGGGCACTTCCGGGTCGAGAGCGAAGCCGGACGTGGGACGACATTTCACTTCTACCTGCCGCTCCTCGATGTCGTCACGACGAGGGCGGCCGCCGACCCGGGTGTGCTCGAGTCGAGCGCGCCAGCGACGGTGCTCTTGGTGGAAGACCACGATCTCGTGCGCGGCATGATCCAGCGTTCGTTGCAGTCGCTCGGATTCCACGTGCTCGTCGCCGACTCGGGCCCGAGCGCCCTCGCACTCGAGGCCGCGCACCTCGGCGAGATCGATCTGCTTCTCACGGACATCATGATGCCCAAGATGAGCGGCCCCGAGCTGGCCCGGGAGCTCACGCGCCGCCGCCCGACTGCGGCGGTGCTCTACATGTCGGGCTTCGCGCCCGACGAAGTGGCGCGGGAAGGCGTGCTCGAAGCCGGGGCACCGTTCCTGTGCAAACCCTTCACCACGCGGGCCCTGAGCGAACGGCTTCGGGAAGCGCTCGACGCTCGCGTTCGCGCACGCTGACCGGCGTTACGGGTATTCGGCGGCCAGTTTCATTTCCAGCTTGCCGCTGCCACTCACGACTTGTCCGGGCTTCTGGCCCCGCGCGTCGAGCTTCACGTCTCCGGCGAGGGTGAGCTCGACGGGCCAGCCGCCGTCGACCAGGAGCAGCACCGTGCCCTTGCTCTGGATCACCGTGCTGCCACCCTCGTGCCGATCTTCGATGGTCATGCGGAAATCGAATCGTCCCACCGGCTTTCCGCCCCGGACCTCGGTCCCCACGAAGGTGAACTCCACGTCGCCGTAGCTCTTTCCGCTGCTCTTGCCGCCGAACATCTCGGCGAGCGCGGCCTCCGGCGGAGTGAATTTCTCGCCGGGAGAGAGCGCGTGCTTGGGTACGAAGGTCGCAAATTGGGGCGGCTTGCCGAACTCCTTGTTGTCGTCCAGCAGAGCTTCGGCCTCCACCTCACTCACCGGTTGCCCCGCTTCGCTCTCGAGCACCGTCTTGCCGTTCGAGAGAGAGACCAGGTAAGTCTTGCCCGTCAGCG
Source organism: Polyangiaceae bacterium (assembly GCA_046351435.1). Lineage (GTDB taxonomy): Bacteria > Myxococcota_A > Polyangia > Polyangiales > Polyangiaceae > JADJKB01. Next base: position 247,434 of record JAXLYN010000008.1, on the reverse strand, counting down.
GGCTCGGCGTCCGTGCCTCGCGCTCACCCTTCTGGACCGTCTTCTCGAGGGTTTCGTAGCGCACCTTCTTCTTGGTGATCGCACGGCCGTCGTGGGCGAGCACGGTGGTGTGCCTCACCATGCGCTTGCCCTCGCCGTTCCTCTCGCTGGCGATGCGCTTTCCTTTCTCGGTCAGGACGACGTCGATGCCGAGCGCGAAGCTCTCGCGGTCGATGCGCTCGCTGCCCGGGGCAGGCAGCGCGAACCGGAACGCCGTCTTGCCGTCCGCGGAAGCGACCGACGCCCGAGCGCTCGCGGGCGCTGCCGGTGCGCGCGCGGCGCCGCCCTCGTCGGAAGGCCGAGGGTCCGCCGCGGGCTTCGGCGCACCCGAACACGCCCAGCACAGAATCGGGAGCCAGAGGATCGCCAGGAGGGAGCGCATGGCTCCTTTTACCTCATTGAGCCGACGTGTCGCTCACCCCGAGGTGGACAGCAGGGCTCAGGGCTTGATCATCGGGCACTGGGCGGCACACGACGTGTTGGAGCAACCGAGGAGCGACGACGCGAGACTGAAACCCTCCAGGCATCCGCCGCAGGCGGCGGTCGCACAAGCGAGAGCGCTCGCCCCGAGGCAAGACTGGAAAAAGCAGTGAAGCAGGCTCGCGCAGCCCGGGTCGTCCAGACAGGACTTCATCGCGCCGCAGCATTGGTCTTTGAGGCACTCGTCGCAGGCCGGTGTCTGGGTGGAAGTTTCCGGATCACCACACTGCTTTCCCAGCAGCGCCTTCGAGCACGCGCCAGCGTCCACCTCACCTCCGGTGCCTCCGCTTCCGCCGGAGGCGCCACCCGAGCCCGCGGCCGCAGCGACACCGCCGGCCCCGCCGCCCGGAGACGTGCCCGAGCTTCCGCCTCCGCCGCTCGTGCTCTGACCCGCCGAACCGCCACTTCCGCTCGACCCAGCGCTGCCGCCCGTTCCGCCCGCTCCGCTCGCGTTTCCGCCGGTCGCGACCACCTGCCCGCCCGCGCCGTTGCCCTTGAGCGAGTCGAGGTCTTCCGTGGCCGTACACGCGAAGAGCGCTAGCCCGAGAGCGAGCACGGTAGGCGAGCGCGCGACCATGGCGACTCGATGATGAGAGGGATTCGCCAGGGTGTAAAGCGGCCGAACTCGGCGGGATGGAAGCGCCTCGCGCGACGAACGAATCGAAGGTTGGAAACTCGGCCCGAATCCAGCGGCAGCGTTCTTGTCGCCGGCGATCGGTGGTTGAACTACGCTGTGCGCATGCAGGGTGCCTCCCGCCTGGTCGTGGCTCTGTTCGTCGGGTTCTCTACGGCATGCAGCGCATCGGAAGGTGGCTCGGGCGGAGCGACGGGCTCCGGGGCCACGAGCGGCGCGGGCGGCGGCGGTGGTGCAGGCGGGACGAACGCGGGGAACGTCCGCCGGTGGCAACGGGGAGGCAGCTCGAGCGGTAAGATCGGCGCCGCGTGCACGGCGGACACGGAGTGCACCGCCGTGGCAGGGTCGACTTGCTATACGACGTTGGGGATCCCAGGCGGCCCGAGCGTCACGTTCCCGGGCGGCTTCTGCTCCAAGGTGTGTGACGCGCAAGGCTCAGGCGACGAGTGCGGCGACGAGGCGGGCTGCGCGAGCATCGGGCAGTCGGGCGGGCGCATCAGCACCACGCTCACGATGTGCACCCCGCCCTGCGCATCGGACACCGAGTGCCGCAGCGCGGAAGGCTACAAGTGCCTGCAGATCCTGCCTGGAATCGGCGTCTGCACACCGCCTTGAGATCGCGCCGGCGTCAGTCGACCTCTTCCAGCTCGAGTAGCACGTCTCCGGTCTCGACGTCAGCGCCGTCCTCGGGCACCACGTTGAGCACGCGGGCGTGCTTCGGGAGCTCCGGTCCCCCGAAGCTGATGCGGTGGAAGGTCTTCATGATCTCGAGCAAGCACACGGTCTGGCCTTCGTCGATGCGCGCGCCGGCTTCGACGAACGAAGGCTTGTCGGGCGACGGGCGCCGATAGAATCGCCCGCTCGAAGGCGAGCGGAAGCAGAGCCCTCCCGCCGCGCCCGTCTGTTCGGCTTCGGCCTCGACGGCCAGCACCGCGCCCGCGCTCGGGTCGAGCGTGAGGAGCACGGTGCCGTGGTCCACCGGACGCCGCGCCAACCGTGCGCCGGGGATCTCCCCCACCACGAGGCCGTGCGCGTGCTCGTCCGCCGACAGATCGTGCAGCACGCCGAGCACCTCGAGCTGACCGATGGGCGCGCCGGGCAACACGAGGGCGCCGGGTGGCGGAGCGCCGCGATAGAAGCCGACGTTGGGCGAGCGGAGCTCCAGTGTCGAGTCCGGACGCTTCTCGCTCTTGGCGACCAACGTGCGACGAAAAACCCGCCCGTCGCTGGGGAACGGCCGACGCACGCTCATCGCACGCCCTCCGAGATCACGGCGAGGTCGTGCAAGCTCCAGATCCGGCTGTTCTTGATGCGCCGCACGCCGGGCGCTTGGTACGCGGCCTCTGCCAGCATGGCGAGATAGTCCCGGAGCTCTCCCAGCTCCACGATCTCGTCGGTGTCCATCTGCTTCGCAGCAACGAACGGATCCATGTCGGCCTCGATGCGGCGCTCGACCGCGCGCATGCCTTCCTCGATGCTGCGCCGCTCCTCGGGGTCCGTGCTCAAGATCTCGAAATTGTCGTCGAGTTTGGTGTTGTAGGTGGCGATGGCGAGCGTACGCCCTTCCATCACGCTCTGGCGGGCGACGGTCGTCGAGAGCTGCACCACCGGATCGTAGGGCAGGCCACTCATGGCGTAGTAGCCCGCGCCGCTCGCCTTGCGGAGCAGCACCGTGAACATCGGCACTTGGTTGGTCGAGTTCGTGTAGATGAGGTTCGAACCGTAGGCCAAGAGGCCCTGAGCCTCGGCCTCGGCGCCGATGTCGAAACCCGAGATGTCCTGCAACCAGATGATGGGGATCCCGTCGTCGTTGCAGGCACGACTGAAGGCGCTGACTTTGGCGATGCCACCCCGGTAGAAGATCGCCGCAGGACGCTGGCGGCCGGGGTGCTCCGGATCGCCTACCAGGCCCTGTCGGTTCGCGATGAAGCCCACCCACAGACCCGAAACGCGGGCGACGCCGCACACCATCTCTTCGCCGACGTCCGGCATCACCTCCCAGAACAGACTCTGGTCACTCAGCCGGGCCAGGATCTCGACGACGTCGTAGGCCTCGCGGTGATCGGGCGGCAAGAGCCCGGCGATCTCGTGAGCCGGAAACGCCGGCTCGATCCCGCGCGTGTCCCCGCGGTAGTAGTCGGCGCCGGAGGTCGGCAGCTTCTCCACCTCGCGCCGAATGCAATCGAGCAGGATCTCGTCGTTCGGCACCCGCACGTCGGCGCAGCCGCTCTGGTGCACGTGAACCTCGGGACCACCGATGTCGAGGGAAGTGATCTTCTGGCTCTTGGCGCCTTTGATCAGCGCCGCGCCCGCGATCACCATGTATGCCTGCTCGGTCATGTACACGCGATCGCTGATGAGCGGCATGTAACCGCCGCCGGCGATGCAGTCCCCGAACACCCCGGCGATCTGCGGCACGCCATGGGCCGAGAGCACGCTGTTCATCTTGAAGATGTGCCCTGCACCCGTGGCCCCCGGGAACGCCCGGGACTGCTCGGGCAAGAACAAGCCACTCGAGTCGACCAGGTAGATCGTGGGGATCCGAAGCCGCAGCGCCATGGTCTGCGCGCGCTGGATCTTCTCGGGCGTCTTGGGCCACCACGAGCCGCTGGCCACGGTGTTGTCGTTGGCGATGACCATGCACCAGCGGCCAGCGATGCGAGCGAACGCCGTGACCACGCCGGCGCCTGGGGATTTCAGGCCGCCTTCGAACTCGATCCCGTAGTTCACGAAGGTGCCGACCTCGAAGCAGCGCGAACCCGGGTCCATCAGACGCGCGAGCCGCTCGCGCGCCGTGAGCTTGCCTTTCTGGTGGACGCGCTTGACGTACTTCTCGCCCCAGCCGAGGTGAACCTCGGCGCGGCGGTCGCGCAGCGTTCGCTCGAGCTCCATCAGCGCGGAGCGGTGGCCGAAGAATGTGGCGTCATCCGCGACGCTCTCGCGGGGACGGCCGATGGGAACGACGGGAACGTGGGCCATGGGGTCAACCTGCCGAAAATCCTGGAATCGCGCGGGTGTCGTAGCGTCCGCTCTGGAACTCGGCGCTCGAGAGCACGCGCTGGTGGAGCGGGATCGTGGTTCGTATGCCTTCGACCTTCATCTCCGCGAGAGCCGCGAGCATCCGCAGGCGCGCGTCTTCGCGATCGGTCCCCAGAACCACGAGCTTGCAGATCAGCGAATCGTAGAACGGCGGCACCTTGTAACCCTCGGACACGTGGGTCTCCACCCGGAGCCGCTCCGATTCCGCGGGAGGCTGCCAGCGGGTGATCGTGCCCGGGGACGGTCGGAAGTCACGCTCGGGGTCTTCGGCGTTGATGCGGCACTCGATGGCGTGACCCAGAAACTCGAGGCTCCCCGGCTCGAACGAGAGCCGGTGCCCCGCCGCCACGCGGATCTGCTCGACCGCGAGATCGACCCCGGTGCGCATCTCGGTCACGGGGTGCTCGACCTGGAGGCGCGTGTTCATCTCCATGAAACGCAGCGTCCCGCTCTCATCCAGCAGAAACTCCATGGTGCCGGCCCCCACGTAGCCGATGGAGCGCGCGGCGCGGGCCGCCAACTCGCCGGTCTTGGCCCGCTCTTCACCCGACAGCGCAGGAGAAGGCGATTCCTCGATCAGCTTCTGGTGCTTGCGCTGCACCGTGCAGTCGCGCTCGCCGAGATGGCAGACGTTGCCGTAGCGATCGGCGAGGATCTGGATCTCGACGTGACGGCCCCCCTCGAGCAAGCGCTCCAAGTAGACTCGGTCGTCGCCGAAGGCTGCCGCCGCTTCTCGTTGAGCGCCGGTGAACGCCTCTTCGAGCTCGGCGGCGCTCCGCGCGATGCGCATGCCGCGCCCGCCGCCGCCGCTCTCGGCCTTGATCAGCACCGGGAAACCCACATCGCTCGCGACGCGACGCGCCTCGTCGAGGTCGGCGAGCACGCCGTCGCTCCCAGGAATCACCTGCAGGCCCGCGGCCTTCATCGCGCGTTTGGCCGGCGTCTTCTTGCCCATCAGGTGCATCGCGTGGGCAGGAGGCCCCACGAACGTGACGCCGTGGGACTCGCACAGCGCTGCGAAGCGCGGGTTCTCCGACAAGAAGCCCCAGCCGGGGTGGAGCGCGGAACAGCGGGCCTGTTTGGCGGCTTGCACCAGCCGCACCGGATCGAGGTAGCTGTCCGCGGAGCGACCCGGACCGAGGCACACGGTCTCTCGACCCGAGGTGTAGCTCGCGTGCTGATCGGCTTCGCTCACCGCGAGCACGGGCGTGACGCCGAGCTTCTCGCAGGCTCGTACGATCCGCACGGCCACCTCCCCGCGATTCGCGACCAGCAAGCGGTGGAATGTGAGGGGCATGGGCGCCGGAGGCTACCTCAGCGCCCGGCGATCTTCGACCCCTCGGACGCGGCCGCGCTCGGGTAGAGCAGCCAGCGCTGCCGCCGCGCTGCGAAAGCGGCGAGCTCCGACTCGAATCGCTTGCGCAGCGCGGGGACCGGCGCTCCCGCGCGGATGGCATCGAGCGTGGCGGAATGGGCGAGCAAGGCGGCCATGCCCGCGGGCTGCCACTCGCCCGGGTGCACGCTCTCGAGCGCATGCGCGAGCGCCAGCCCGAGCTCGACCGGGCGCACGGCGCGCCGGTTCGTCACCCGAAACCGGATCGCCGCGCAACGTTCGCCAGCGTAGGGCCCACGGTCGGGCACGACCTCCGCGGCGCTTGCCTCCAGACCCGCGAGCTGGCCGAGCATGGCGATCACTCGCGGTGCGTCGAGCCAGGGCGCCGCGACGAGCTCGAAGGGTGTCGCGGTGCCCCTCCCCACCGACAGGTTGGTCTGCTCGAGCAGCGCGACTCCGGGGTAGAGGAGCGCCGCCACGGGGGAGCGCAAGTTCGGTGACGGATCGAACCAAGGCAGCCCCGTTTCGTCGAACGAGAGCTCGCGCGTGTAGCCGACGAGCTCCACCACGTCGGGCGAATTTGCGAGCCCGCGCTCGAAGGCGATCAGGCGGGCCAGCTCGCCGAAGGTCATGCCGTGGAGGACGGGCAGCGGATGTGGGTCGACGAAGCGCTGTGTGCCGGTGCTCACCGGACCGTCGGGGTGCAGCGCGTCGCCCAGGTTCGGGCGGTCGAGCACCACGACGCGCCGGCCCGACTCGAGCACGGAGCGGAGCAGAGCGAGATAGGTGTAGAAGCGCGCGCCGGCGTCGACCAGGTCCACCACCACCGTGTCGACACCCGAGAACGCAGCGTCTTCCACTGGCTTTTCCGCGTACAGGCTCACGACGGCGAGCCCCGTCCGGGCGTCGCGCGTCTGGTGCACGAAGCCCTCGAGATCGGCCGACACGCCATGCTCCGGGGCGAGCACGCGCACGAGGTCCGCGCCGAGCGCCTGGAACAGGCGGTCGATGCTCCGCTGTCCGTGACGGTCGCGAGCGGCGGAGTGGGAGAGCAGCGCGACCTTGTGACCGCGGAGTCGCGCGAAGTCCTCGTCCGCGAGCCGGTCGATGCCGAGCTGGATGCGCGCGCCCGCTTCCTCTTCGTGCCTCGCGCCCACCAGCGCACGGATGGCCTGTGCGGTCGGCGCGACGCGTCCTTTGCCATCCGGGTGCAGCCGGCTGCTCAGGAACACCACGAACTGGTCGCGCTCCGGATCGATCCAGAGCGACGTCCCGGTGAACCCCTCGTGCCCGAAGCTCTTCTCGGAGAACGCGGCGCGCCCCGGGTCGTCGGGCGCGTCCCAACCCAGAGTGACGCGTGCGCCGGGCACGTCGGCGGGACGCGTCATCTCTCGCACCGTCTCGGGACGGAGCACGCGAGTGCCATCGAGGCTGCCGTCGCCGAGCAGCATCCGCGCGAAACGCGCGAGGTCGTCGGCGCTGGCGAAGAGACCCGCGTGGCCGGCTACCCCGCCCAACGCCCGGGCCCGGGGATCGTGCACTCTGCCCGTGAGGAAGGCATCACCGACACGCTCGGTCGGCACCAGCCGCGGCCCCGGACCAGGGCGAAAAGCCGTGGATGCAAGCCCGAGGGGCTCGAACAGCCGGCGCCGCGCGAAACCGTCCAGCGGCTCGCCGCTGGCCCGCGCCACGACCTCGCCGAGCACGATGAAGCCGAGGTCGCTGTAGCCATAGCGCTCGCCTGGCGCGCTCGCGAGCCGGAGGGCGCCGATGCTGGCGAGCAAGGACGGCAGTCCACGTTCTGCGGCGGCGAGCTCGTTCACGGGCGGCAGACCCGCCGTGTGAGTGAGCAGGTGTCGGAGCGTGATCCCGCGCTTGTCATCGGCGGCGAAGCTCGGCACGTAGCGGGCGACCGGATCGTCGTAGCGCACGCGCCCCTCTTCCACCAACGCCGCCACACTCGTAGCCGTCGCCACGGCTTTGGTCACCGAGGCGAGGTCGAAGACGGAGTCCTCGTGCATGGGCCGAGCGCTCGGCTCCACCGACGCGAGACCGAACGCGCGACGGAACGTGATGCCGTCGCGGCGCCCGATCACGACCACGGCGCCGGGCATGTCGCCGCGCTCGATGGCGCGGTCGACCTCCCGCTCGATGGCGAGCTGGATGCGCGCCGGCAGGCGTAGCGGCGCGCGGGGCGCGGCAGCGGGTCGCTGGACCGGCGCGACGGCCAGAGCCGGAACCGTCAACGTCCCGAGGGCGGAGCGCACGAGCGGACTCCGGCGCGCATGCGGGTGCGCATCCGCGCCGAGCAGAAGCGCGACGACGGCAGCGAGCGACGGCACGACGGCCTGCGCGCGGCGCCGCGTGAAGAAGCCACCAGCCCGGACGGGGCTCGCTGTGCCGAAGCGCTTCGAAGTCACGGCTCCAGGTCGCTCTAACGCCGAAGCCCAGGTTGCGCTTCCAATTTGCCGGATTTTCCGCGGAATCGGCGGCCCTAGCGGCCCGCCCGGAGCGCGCCCTATCATCCGCGCCCGGAGGTTTTCCATGGTGGCTTCACGTAGCTCGGTAACTGGGCTCTCGGCACTCGTGCTGCTCGCGCTCCTCGCGTGCAAGTCGGAAGAGAAGGCACCTCCGCCCGCCGCGACCGCCGCACCGGTCGCGACGCAACTCGCGGCGCCCGCCGTCCCCCCCGTGGCGCCGACCGCTGCCCCCGCCCCCGCTGCCGAAAAGCCCAGCGTCGACGAGCACGGCATCCCAGCCATCCCGGATGGCAAGAGCAATCCGCCGACAGTCGCCGAGTGGTCCGCGGCCTCGGAGATCAACACTCAAGAGGCGAACTCACGGGCCAAGGACTGCTTCACCAAAATCGTTCGCGAGTGGCTCAAGGTCCACTGCGAGGGCAACGTCCAGAGCATCAGCGACGTCGAGGGCGTGCCCAAGTCGAGTGCGGACTATTACGAGTCGGTGCAGACGGGGAAGATGGCGGACTTCGTGATTCGGTTGAAGAAGCCCGCGACCATGAAGATGCGCATCCACCGCGACGGCAACCGGGCATCGCTCTTCGTGAACTGGCCGGCGACCAAAGACCGCCCTGTGCACGTGGCGCTGGCGCAGATCAAGGAGTGAACGGTGAAACGCCGATACCTCGCCTTCGGAGTGCTGCTCGCGGCGCTCACCGCCGGCGGACTCGCGTGGGCGGAAGAGGAAGGCGCCGAAGCCCCCGCCGCGGCGCCTGCGCGCGAAAAGCCCGAACAGGAGAACCCACCGGAAGCCGAAAAACCCCCTGAAAAGGAGCAGGAACGCGAGAAGCCCGTGGAACAGGAGAAGCCTGCCGCGCGCGAAGCCAAGGACAAGGCGGGTGCCGAGCCGGCCCCGACCGAGACGCCCGAGTCGAGTGAAATCCCCCCCGAGTTCGACCTGCCGCAAGATCCGAAGAGCTACGTGACGGCGCTGCGCGGGCTCATCGCCAAGCAGAAGGAGAAGATGCTGGCGAAGATCGAGGCCAAGCACGAGGCCAGCCAAGAAAAGAAGATGGGCGCGCTGTCGGCCGGTATCGGCTGGTTTTCGCTCGCTGGCTTCTTCCTGCTTTTCACGCCGCTGTTCTTGCACAAGAAGTATCCCGGGAAATTCGGGCTGCTGTTCAAGTACAGCCTTCTCGCCTGCGTGAGCTTCATCGTCAGCGTGAACCTCTTCGCCAGCGTGATGCTGCTGATGAAGAGCGCGCAGGGTATCGCCGGATCGGCGACCAATCCGCAATACAGCATCGCGGAAGCCACGTTCGACGTGCTCTCGGAGCAGGCCGAAGAGCTCGCCGTCATCGGCCCGACGCTGCTCGAGGCGCCGCTCGCGCGCGTCGCGTCGGGCGAAGAAGAGAACGTGGTGTCTGCCATCCTGAACAACGTCCAGACGCTGAAGGCCGATGTGATGGTGTTCAAGCGCATCGGCGATTGGTTCAAGGGGCTGAGTGGTCTGTTCGGCTACGTTCCGACCATCCTCACGGTGCTCGCCGTGCTGGCGTTCGTCATGACCATGAAGCCGATGATCGCGAAAATCGTGGGGCTTCCAGCCCAAGCTGCCGCCGGCAACGTGAGCGGGGCGAGCGTGGTGAAGGAGGTGTTCTTCACCCTGCTGAAGGAGGTCTTGGTCACGCTCCTGGTGATCGTGGTGCTGATCTTCTCTACCTTGGTAGCCGGCGTCCTGCTCGCCACGCTGGCGAAGCCAGCGGTGGAGGCATTGCTCGGCTACGCCATCACCGCGATCCTCTACGTGCTCTTGGCCAAGGACTTCTCGACCACCTGGGTCTACGTGAGCCTCGTCGGCAGCATCGCGTTCCTGGTGCTGAACGTGGCCATCGTGCTGGTCTCGAGCGGCATGTTCGTGGGCAAAGCCCAGAAGCTCCTGCGCCTGAAGATGCACGAGAAGGTCCCCCTCCGCAGCCAGTGGAAGTTCTGGGTGCTCGGTCCCCTGGCCTTGATTTGGGTTCAGGTCGTGCCGCTCATCTTCATCTCCGTGGCGCAACCCGCCGTCGAACACCTGATCGAGTGGATCATGAAGCGGAGCGGCGACATCTCGCAGGTGAGCTGGCCGACCTTGCTCGGCAGCGGGCCTCTGGTGTTGGTCGTCGGCTTCCTGTTGTTCTGGCTGGCCTGGGGGCTCGAGCCTCTGTTGTTCATCGCCCGCTTCCCCGCCAAGAAGGCCACGGCCTGAGGTCGTACTCACCCAGCGTCGGCATCGACGAGGTCGTCGTCAGTCGCAGTCGAGCGGCGCGGCCCAGAGCTCGTGGGCGTCGCCGGTGGAAACCAGGAAAAACGAAGCGGCGTGGGCGCCGTGGGAAAAGACGCGGCCCTGGCCTGCGTCGGCCCCCTGGGGCGAGACGCGCGTGGGTTCACCCTTCGGGGCCAGATCCGCTGCCAGCACCTGCACGAAGACGCTGTGAGCATCGTCTGGCCCCTCCGTGTACTGGAGCAGCCAGCCACCCCCAGCGAGCGCCGTGGCTGCGGGCGAGATGCGCGGCGAGTCACCCGAGCCGAGCGCCACGTGCGAGAGCTTGTCGGGCACTGCGCCGAGCGCCGCGTGCCCGGCGAAGATCTGCCAGGGTGAATCCTTCTCGCTCTTCGCGGCTACGAGCAAGAGCGCACCCGACGCGCCGACGGCCACGGTGGGCGTGCCGAGCGCGTGGGCACTGATCTCGGGCGAGCTCAAGTCGGTCTTTTTGTTGCCGTCCGGCGAGAGCCAACCCGCGAGCAGCTTGCCAGCTTGGCCGCCGGCGCGAAGCGCCACGAAGTGACCCGTTGCAGCGTGACTTTCGATGCGAGGAGCCGTCACGTCCGTCTCCGTCAGGGGCCACACCACCTCGGGCTCCGAGTCGCCCTCCGTGCGCGCGATGCCCCGCGTCGTCGCCCCGATGCGCAGCGGCTTGTCGCCGACGACGGAGCGCGCGGCGTGGAGCCCGGGATGTTCGGTGTCCACCACGAGTTCGATGTCGTCGGCGTTCGCCACGGCCTGGGCACCGACGACGGCGGTGTGGCTCTCTTGGCTCTTTTCGCTCTGCTTTTCCAGGGTGTCCGCCGCCAGCACCAACGCCTTGGCCTGGTTTTTCTCGTGGGCGAAGGCCACCGCGATGCGTCCCTCCCCGACGGCCTCCGCTTCCAGCGGCACCTTGGGCACGACGCTCTTCTCGAGCAGCTTCGCGTGACCGGCCTTGCAGGCTTTCGGCAGCGCGGCCGGCGCCGAACCGTGCGCTGCGCTGGGCGCGGCCGCGACGGATGCCGACGCCAAGGGGTCCGGCGCCTTGTCCGCGTTCGACTTCGCGATGACGCCGAGTAGGCCGATGCCGCCGAGCACCAGCGCACCGAACACGGCGCCGCCGATGGTGAAGCCCCAACCCAAGCGTTTCGCCGGAGCGAGCTCGGGCGGTGCGTCGGGAGCGCGCGACTGCACGGGTGGAGCACTCGGGGTCATGACCGGCGGTGCCGATGGCGTGCCCCACGCCTGTGCAACGGGCGGCGCTTCGGGCAGCGGCTCGGGGATGGGATTGTCCCGCACCGTGGGCATGTCGTCTTCGGGCATGAACGCAGGGAGCGGCTGGGCGGTCGGCGCGGCGGGCGCGAAGCCACCGGCGCCTAGCTCGGGCACTTCGCTGGCCGGCAGCCAACCGCCGAGAGACGGAGGGGACACCATCGTCGACGGCGTGAGTCGTCCTTCCGCGAGTGCGGTCTTGAGGGTCGAAAGATCGCCCGTGTATTCGAACCCGTCGGGAGCCACCCAGCGCCACTGGTTCTTGGTCATGCCTCACCGCCGCGCACGCCGCGAAGATCGCGCGCGTCCCTCGATTTCGTCTTGGAGCGCGATGTAGCTCGCGAGCCGTGCGCCGTCGAGAGTGCCCGCGACGACGGCGGCGCGAACCGCACATCCTGGCTCATTTCGGTGGGCGCAATCCCGGAACCGGCAGCCGCCCTCGAGGGCCTCGATGTCGGGGAACGCTTCCCGAAGCGAGGTCGGATCCGCCCACAGCCCGAGCTCGCGCAAACCTGGCGTGTCGATGATGGCCCCTCCGCAGGGAAGCTGGAGCAGCTCGCGCACGGTCGTCGTGTGCTTCCCGCGATCGTCGTGCTCCCGCACGCCGCGCGTCCGCATGCGTTCGGCCCCGAGCAAATGGTTCACCAGCGTGGACTTGCCCGCACCCGATGACCCGACCAGAGCAGCCGTGATGCCTCGCCCCAGGTAGCGGAGCGGCGCCGCCGCCGCGATCCCCGAAAGCACGTCGATGTAGTGCACGTCGATGCTGGCCGCGACTTGCGCGGCCTCGGCGCGCATCCGCTCGGGGTCTTCACAGAGTCCGGCTTTGGTGAGGAGCACGACCGGGCGCACACCGCCGTCGTTCGCGAGGGTGAGGTAGCGTTCGAGCCGCCGCAGGTTGAAGTCTCGATCGAGACCCATGGTGACGAACAGCACGTCGACGTTGGCTGCCAGGACTTGTCTGGCTTCTCGGCGGCCCGCAGCCTTCCGCCCGAGCTCGGTGCGCCGATCGAGCACGCATTCGACGACGTCGTCGCGACCGGGCCTCACGGCGACCCAGTCACCGGTCACGGGTCGACCGGGGTCGGCCCGGATGACGCGCTTCGGGATCCGCGCGCGACGCTCGCCGGCCAGCGCCAGGAGCTGTGCGACGTCCGCGTCGACCCGCGTGACCCGTCCGGGCACGAGCTCCGGATCGCCCAGGCGGTGCAGCGCTTGCTCGAGATCGGGCCCGAAGCCGATGTCCTCGAGGTTCGTCATCCGTCTTCCGCGGGCCCGAGGTCGTCCTCCGAATACGGCCGCTCTTCGGCCGCTGCCAGGCCGAGGACCCAGCGCGCGAAGCGCTCGGCAAATCCGGCGAGCTCCGCGTCCCCGGGGAGACGCTCGGCTCGAAACCGGCGAGCCAAGAGCGGCGGGCCGAGGTGCGGCGCCACGCACGCGTTCGTGCGCCGCGCCTCGGCCTCCAGCAAGCGCTGCGTCGCCGCCGCAACGCAACGCACGAACTCGCGCTTCCGCTCGCTACTCGACCGTTCCATCATCGGCGACTGAACCAGTGCTCTTTCGCGGCGGGCCGCGCCGGGCAACGGGCCCCGAGCGGCCCAAGGAATCGAAGGTCGGAGTGTAGTGAGCTTCCCCGACCTCGGCGAAGCCCGATTCCCACACCGGCACGCCGGGCGCCAGCAAAAGCGCCGGAATTCGCCGGTAGCCAGAGAATGCGCCGCACTCGTGGTCGAACCCACGACGGTGATTTACATTCGCGCGCATGAGTGAGTCTCCGGCCCCCGGAGGGGCGAGCGGCGCACCGCGAGCGGTGCTCCTGGCTTTGGCGGCGGGCTACGTGGCGTTCGGCGTCGCGGCACTGCTCGCACCGCAGAAGCTCGCTGCGTTCGCCGATCTCGGGACGGTGAGCAAGCTCGGGCTCATCGAGCTTCGGGCCTTCTACGGTGGCATCGAAATCGGGCTCGGGGTCTTCCTCGCGGTCACGGCGATGCGCAAGGAATGGCAGCTCCCGGGACTCCTTGCCGCCCTGCTCTCGCTGCTCGGCATCGCCAGCGCGCGGGTCTACGGCATGACCGTCGAGGGCTGGCCCGGGATCAGTGTGCTCCTCTTTCTGGCCATCGAGGTCGCCGGCGTGGTGCTGGCAGGCATCGGCCTCGCGCGTGTCCGCAAAGCCCCCGAGACGGATGCCCTGGAAGACGACATCGCCGCCCTCCGGGGCGACGAGGCCCGGCTCGTGGAAAAAACTCGACCCATCGACAGGACCTTGCCCATCGAACGCACGAAGCCGCTCCGGGATCGTACGGTGCGGCTCGACCAACAGAAGGGGAAGTGAGCCTCAGGCGAGTCGCACCGCACCGGGCGGCAGCCAGCGGGTCGCACCTTCGGCGAACTCCACTTCGTAGAGCGTGCCGTTGTAGACGCGCACGGTGGCCGGGTAGTAGCTACCCGGGCTCCACTCGCCAAGACGCGCGCGCCGGGAGCATGCGCACCGCAGCGGCTCCGGCTCGAGGAGAGAAAGCGGGAGTGCCGAGACCTCACCGCTCTGGTCCCAAGTGATCTTCGCGCGATCGCCCGTCAGCTCGACGACTCTGCCGGAGTGCCACTGACCCCCGTGATTCGTGCGCACACGCTGGCCGACCGCCGAGATGGCAGCCGACGGCGCGGAAGGCGCATCGGCGTATTCGGTCGAACGTGAGCCCATGAAGCGCAGACGCGAAGCGATCTCGTCCGGCACCGTGATGGCGAGCACCTCCATCTCGGCAAGTCCGAGCCCAGCCTTGCCCAGCACGGGGGCCACGAGCTCGCCGAGAGCTCGTCCGAGCTCCGTGGCCTTGCTCGGCGAGGTGAGCTCCACGAGTCGAGGCGTCTTGCGCCCGAGCTCCCGGGCAGCGTCCAGCACCCGCGCCTTCACCCACTGCTCGAGCACTCCCTGATCGAAGTTTCCCGCGAGCGTGCCCAGAGCCAGAACGGGATCGAACACGGTGACCCGCACTCGAGCGCCGATCTTGGGCGTCACCTTCTCGCCGACAGCTGCGTCTTGGACGACGTCCAACGGCCCATTCACGTCGATGCTGACCGGATCGCCCGTCTTCGCGAACAGGACCTCGTCACCCAACACGGCGCCATTGGGCCGGGGGCTGGCGATGGGGCCGAGGAACGGGATCTGGCGCGGGTCGAGCACGTGGTCGCCGGGCCCGAGCACGCCCGCGACCCGCCCGCCCGAAATGAAGACCAACGCCTGGGTCGGGAGCACGTGCGCTCGGTCACCGACGAACGCGGGGGTGCGGGCCCTTTCGAAGAGCCCCGTGTGATGGGCGAATTCCAAACCGAGCACGTTCATGAGGAAGTCACCGTACCAGAGGGAGCCGGGCCTGGGGCTCGGGCGCACGTGGCGCCGAACGCTCGCAGGATTCGCGCTCCCGGAAGCGGCCGTCCGCGGCTATTCTGGGCTGCTTCCCCTCGCATTCCAAGGAGTGCCCCGATGACTCGGCGTCGTATCGAATCCCGCTGGCTCTGCGCAACCGGTTCCGCGTTCCTTCTGGCTCTCGGTGCTTGTTCCAGCAGCACCTCGTCCGGAGGCACCGGCAGCGACGTTCCGCCGGAGAACCTGGGAGTCAGCTGCGATGGCAAGTGCGACGGCTGGGGTTCCATCACCTCGCTCTGGCGTGACGCCAAGAAGCTCGACCTGGGCGACCTGATGAACGTCAGCGCCGGCTTTGCCACGGACCAGCTCAACGATGCGCTCACCGTGAGCGACTACGCAGGCATCAAGCTGAGCGAGCCCAAGGTCTACGCGACCGGCGCCAAGGCTCAAAACGATCTGACCCTCGGCAACCTGGACAAGCTCGTGACCGGCCTCGCCGTCGCGTACGGCGAGCGCGAGCTCACGACCGAAGTGAACCAGCTGCGGCGCGACCACCTCACGAGCGGTGCAGCCAGCGTGTACGGCGAGTTCGCGTTCCAGCTTTCGGCCGCCTTTGGCCACAACTGGGGGCTCTCCGCCGGCGGCCTCGCTGGCGCCAACGTCAACGTGGGCTTCGATTTGGGCGCCAACCTCAAGGCGCGCGTGATCGCGCCCTTCGACAGCGAGGCGAAGGCACTCGGCGGGGCCCCGCTCGCAGCGTTGAAAGGGGGGCGCGGCTTCGTAGTGCCGCGGAGCGCGGCCGACGTGCGCGCCATGAAGCCGGGCGAGCTTCTCGCGCTGAGCGGCTCCGGAGCCATCGGGCTGAACCTGGGCGTCGGCGTGCCGTTGCTCGTCGCCACGCCGGCGGCCGGCGTTTCGTACAACCTCGTGCTTTCCGGCGGCCTCCGGGCGCACCTCTCCGGACAGATGGACGTGCAGCTGGTGCGGCTCGGCGGAGACGCGGTCGTGGTGGACGTCGGCGTGTCGAGCGCCAAGGTGAAGAGCGCGAGCATCGCGCTGACCGACGGCTGGGGCATCCAAGGCCTCGTCAAGACCAAGATGACGCTCGGCGGGATCGACGTGGACCTCGGCCGTTTGGTGGAGAAGGCGCTCCAGAACCAGATGAACGCCAAGCTGAGCTTCATCGAAGCGCGGGCGGCGAAGACCAAACAAGAGACCCGCCTCTCGGTGGCGCGTCTCCGGTTCAAACTCGACAGCGGCAGCGATCCGAAGCTGACCGAGCAGGCCCTGGCGCAAGCGCTGAAGGGCGACATCCGGCTGGCCCAGGCCCTCTCGGCCCAAGGCGAACCCGGAGTGGTCGCGGAGTTCGATCTGTCGCGTTCGGGCGTGAGCGCCACGTCGAACGCCGGCATCGACATCTTCGGCATGAGTTTCTTCAAGAACATCGAAGAGACTCAGGGTTCGGTCGTCGTTCAGACTCCGGGCGGGGCCCGCACGATCCTGTTCGACGGACTCCACAAGCAGACGGGCTACTTCTTCTCCTCGCACGGTTACACGCGAGTCGGTGTGAGCGGCCTGGTCTTCGACCCGGCGAACCCAAGCGTGCCTGCGCAAGGCGAAGCCAACCTCTTCCTCCAGCTCGAAGAGGGCGATGACTACATGGAGCGGGACAAGCTCCTCGACCACCTCGACGCGGTGATTCAGAGCGTGGGCGGCAAGGAAGCTCTCGCAGCCATCGAGAAGCCAGGCAACGAGCTCCAGCGCTACGTAGTCACGGCCTGCCCCAACAGTCAGGCCTTCGACCCGTGCCGGCTCTCGGTGCTCGATGATCCCAAAGTCGTCCAGCTGCGCGCAGACGGCGCGAGCGCCCTCGAGCAGGCGGTGGCGGGGCTCGAACCGGCGGCCAAGGACCTGGTGATGAAGGCGGGCACGCTCCGTCTCACCGCCCAGGCCACGCTCGAGCCAGCCGCAGCGCTCGTCGGCCCGCCGTCTTCGGTGGTGGTCGATCTGCGTCTCGACGACAAGGCGCTCGCCAGCATGTTCTCGGGTAAGACCGAATACGACTTGAAGAACGCGCTCACGGCCTATCTCCGCGCCGTGCTGGTCGATCGCGGCGCTTCCGAATCCGCCATCGTGAGCCAGCGCGCCAAGATCCCGAGCGCCAACGACAGCGCCGTATTGAGCTCCATGGCAGCCGAGTACAAGACCCGCGCGCTGTCCTACGAAAAGCTGATGGCCGCGGAGAAGGCGCTGATTCAGAACGTCGGCGCGGTCGGTCCCCGCACCGTCGAGATCCGTTTCCCAGTCGATGCAACGAACCGTCCGGACTACGAGAAGGCCACCGCGGGCTCGCTGGCCCAGGCGCGCGCTCGCGAGGCGCTCGCGCTCTACGACAAGCTGCTCTCGCTGGCCGACGGGCTCGACCCCCACGCCGAGCAGCCGGTGCTCTACGCGCTCCTCTCTCTCACCTCGCCGAACGCCGCCGATCTCCGACTCAACGTGCAGATGGATACCCAGAACAACTGGGCGCAGAGCTTCGAGCACTACAAGAAGGCCGGCTACGCAGGGTTCAACGCCTACGCCAAGGGCTCGCTCGTCGCTCCCATCGACGGTGGGCTGTTCGACGTGAACGCCCTGCTCAACGTGAAGTGAGGCTTTCGGCTCGCTCGCCGTCCCGCCGGCTCACCCGTCGTCTTCGGCGAGCACGATGAGTCGGTCGGCGGGTTTCGGCGTGAAGCCGTGCTGGCGGTTTTGCCACGGGTTCAGCACGATGCCGTAGCGCGCGCCAGCGTTGGGGTCGTGGATCTGGATCCCGAACGCGACCTCGCCGCGCGCCTTGGCAGCGAGCAGGAGGTATTCGAAGGTCACCGCCTGTCCCGGTGGAGCGTAGTGGGCGATGTCCTTCAGGTAGATTTCGCTGCCCTCGGACTGGAACAAGTCCTCCAAAACCGGACGCACCCGCGGTTCGTGAGTGATTTGGGCGAGCACCATGCTCACCATTTCGTTGCTGATCACGATGTCGTTGATCTCGGTGGTGGCTGCCAAGTCGCGGTTCCGTGGATCCAGGATCTCGCTGCACACCTCTTGCCCCTGCACCCCGGCTTTCTGGCGGAAATCTCTGAGCAGCAGGAGCGCGATGATGGCGCGGGTGTCCGCAGCTTCGCTCTCGTCGGGGCCGTGAACGCCCGAAGCGTCCCCGAGCACCATGACCGTCGGGTAGCGCTCGGGCTGGACCTGCTCGAGCACGTGGCGATTGGTGAAGTCGCCGACCAGGTGCTGGATCCGGATGTTGTCGAGCCGACCGCTCTGGTCGGCGATCTCACGCTCGCGTTCGGCCTGCTCGACGGAGTTCACGAGCGTCACGGACGATCCGGCTCCCACGTAGGCGTCGAACTCCTTCAAGATCGGGAAGAGCTTCTCGTTGTAGCCGAGCACGAGCAGGTGTTCGACGGGCTTCTCGGAAGCGGCCGGGCTGGGCACCGCGAGGCCGTCGAAACGCAAGGGGCCCGCGTAGGGCTGCCAGCGGATGTGGTCGTCTTCGGCCACCAGCAAGAGCTCCTCGTCGGCCTGCACGACGTAGTCCGCGGGCGGGTTCAGCACGTGGGCCGAGCCATCCGCCTTGGCCACGCCCACCAGGCAGGCGTTCGGGAACTCGAGCAAGAGGTCGGCGAAGCGCCGGCCAGCGACCGCGGGAAAGCGCGCGTAGTGGATCTCGTTGCCCTCGAACTTGAAGAGCTCGTCGTACACCAGGCTGAGGCCGCTGATGCGCGACGTCTGGAGAATGATCTTCGAGATCAACTCGTTGGTGTTGATCACCTGGGCTCGGCCCCGGCTCGCGATCAGAGCGATCTCCCGGCTTTCGGCCAGCATCACTTCGGCGGTCACCTTGATGGCTTCGACCCGCCCTCGACCATCGGGGTGGTTGTAGAGCGCCATCAGCGTCTTGATCACGCGCCCGTCGGCCGAGTGGGGGTGATCCCGCTGAGCGTCGTCGACGAGCACGATGATGGACTGGGCGCGTTCGAAGCTGACCTTGGCCAAGTCACCCAACGCCACCGAGCTCCCGGAGCGCACCACGATCTTGACGCGCTTCGGGTGTTGCACCTTCTCCCGAAGCGCTTCTTCCATCTCGACCTTGTCGAGCTCGGCCATCACCACGACGACGATGCGGCCCTTCTCGACGTTGGCCTCGGAGAGCTGGTCGATGACGCTGAACACCTTCTCGGACCAACCGAGGATCAGGAAGTGGCCATGCTCGAGCACCGGCGAGCTGCCGCGCTTGATGGCCTCGAGGCGCTCCTGGAAGTTGCCGGCGAGGGACGAAATCAGGAGACCGGCCACCACCACGCCGGACACCGTGGCCAGCGTCGACACGAAACGATTGGGGTTCCCTGCGTCCCCTCCCATGGTTCCGGGATCGATGAGCCGCGTGAAGTAGAACCACGAGCGGTCGAGCCAGCCGCCTTCCGCCAAGTCCACACCGGCGACTCCGCCCAAAACCGAGAGCAGCGTGAACACCACGACCAGGAGCATGGTGAACGCGAACAAGAAGAACAGCTGTTTGCCGGCACCACCGCTCAGGAACTCTTCCCAGCGATACCGAAAGCGCGCGCGAAATCCCCGCTCGATGGCCATCCGCTACTCCAGAGGGGCGAAGAGTCGTCGACAGCCGCCGCCAACGTCAATCGCCGACGCCGCGTGCTGCAAGGTTTTCAGCCGCTGGTGCAGCGCCACCGGATCGAAACAGCGCGCCGTTTTCGGGGTCGGCTTGACCAGCGTCCGGGAGCAGACTACCGCTCTTGCCGTGAGCCGTTCGGGAGAGATCCCCGGCCGTGACGACGCGACGACAGCCCCAGCTGTGAAGCCCACCGAATCGTCCTCGCCGGCCCCCACGAGCCCCGATCCCGAGTCGGGTGCTGCGTTGGACGTCGCTCGGGCCGAAGGGCCCGCGGCCGAGGTCGCGTCGGCGCCGGCAGCGTCTGCTGCCTCACCCGACGCGCCCGAAGCTCCGCCGCCAGCCGCCGAGTCCCCGCCCTCGCCTGCGCCCGCCGTCGCGGACGAGGCAGCACCCGCCGACGCGCCGCCGCCGGCCGCGGAAAGCGCTCCGCGCGACGAGCCTGCTCTTCAGGATGCCGAACCGG
Source organism: Polyangiaceae bacterium (assembly GCA_046351435.1). Taxonomy (GTDB): domain Bacteria; phylum Myxococcota_A; class Polyangia; order Polyangiales; family Polyangiaceae; genus JADJKB01. The sequence continues at coordinate 227,386 of JAXLYN010000008.1, read as the reverse complement.
CGGGCGGCGCTTCGACCGAGCCTCCGATCGAGAGCCCGGCAGCGAACGAGGCGCAGCCCGCCGCGGCCGGCGCGCCCCCGGCAGGCGAGCCTCGACCGGTCGAGGCGTTGCCCGTCGAAACCGTCGCGGCAACGCCCGGCGAAGGCGAGCCCGAGCCGGCTGCCGAGACCGACGCCCCGAAAGAGGCGTCGAAAGCCGAAGCTGCCGTGCCGCCTCGTGAGCCCGAACCCGAGCGCGCAGCGCCGAGCGACAAACCCCAGAAGCCATCGCTTGCGCCTGCGAGCCGCGGTCCGGCGAGTCGCATGACGCGCCCGCCCGTCAGCCGTCGTGGGCACCATGTCCCGCACGGCCGGAGCCTCGGTACCCTCGCCATCGCCGCCCTCGGCGTGGTGTACGGCGACATCGGCACGAGTCCGCTCTACGCGCTCCGAGAGTGCTTCCACGGCGAACATGCCCTCGCCGTGAACCAGACCAACGTGCTCGGGATCCTGTCGCTCATCTTCTGGTCCCTCACCATCATCGTCTCCCTGAAGTACCTCGCCTACGTCCTTCGCGCGGACAACCGCGGCGAAGGGGGCGTGCTCGCGTTGATGGCCCTAGCGCTGGGAAATCGCGCCGGCTCGCGCTCGGGGATGGCCGTGATCGCATTGGGCCTGTTCGGCGCCGCGCTGCTCTATGGCGACGGCATGATCACTCCGGCCATCAGCGTGCTGTCGGCCGTGGAGGGCCTGGAAATCGCCACACCCGCCTTCGCGCGCTTCGTCGTGCCCACCACCGTGGCGATTCTCGCGCTGCTCTTCCTGGCGCAGCGCTTCGGCACCGCCAAGGTCGGCGCCGTGTTCGGCCCGGTGATGCTGCTGTGGTTCACCACGCTGGCCGCGCTCGGCATCCACCACATCGTGGAGCACCCGACGATCTTCCGGGCGGTCCTCCCCCACCACGCCGTGCATTTCATGGTCGAAAACGGCAAGGTGGGCTTCTTGGTGCTCGGCTCGGTGTTCCTGGTCGTCACCGGCGGCGAGGCGCTCTACGCCGACATGGGTCATTTCGGTGCGCGCCCCATCCGGCTCACGTGGATGGCGTTGGTCGCCCCCGCGCTGATGCTGAACTACCTCGGGCAAGGCGCGCTCCTGCTGGCGGACCCCAGCGCGGCGTCTCATCCATTCTTTCGCACGGCGCCGGCCTGGGGGCTGATTCCCCTGGTGATCTTGGCGACTCTCGCCACCATCATCGCTTCGCAAGCGCTGATCTCGGGGGCGTACTCCCTGACTCGGCAGGCCACCATGCTCGGGTTCTGGCCGCGCGTCGAAATCCAGCACACGTCGTTCACCGAGATCGGGCAAATCTACGTGCCGAGCATCAACTGGATGCTGATGATCGCGACCATCGCGCTGGTGTTGGGCTTCGGGTCGTCCTCGAAGCTGGCGGCCGCGTACGGCATCGCAGTCACCACCACCATGGTGATCACGACTTTGCTCGCCTACGTGGTGGCGCGCCAGCGCTGGGGCTGGAGCCCGCTCGCGGCCGGCGCGCTCACGTTGATGTTCGTGTGCGTCGACTTGGCGTTCTTCGGCGCCAACGCCGTGAAGATCGCCCACGGCGGTTGGGTACCGCTGGTGATCGGCGGCGTGATCTTCGCGCTCATGACCACCTGGAAGAAAGGTCGCGAGATCCTGGGTCTCCGCATGCGCGAGAACATGATCCCGCTGACGGACTTCTTCGAGCTGATCCGCATCGAGCGCCCGGCCCGCGTGCCGGGAACCGCCGTCTTCATGACCAGCAACGCCGACGGAACGCCCCCGGCGCTGATGCAGAACTTCACCCACAATCGCGTGGTGCACCAGCAAGTGATTCTGCTCACGGTAGTCACGACCGAGCAGCCGCGCGTGATGCCCGACGAGCGCGTGAAGGTCGAGGACCTGCCCGAGGGGTTCCGGCGCGTCGTCGCTCGTTACGGCTTCATGGAGCAGCCCGACATTCCGCAGCTCCTCGAAGAGCGACACCTCGAAGACTGGTCCGTCGAGCACACGACGTTCTTCTTGGGGCGCGAGACGCTGCTCGCGACCAAGGAACGAGCTGGCATGGCCATCTGGCGCGAGAAGCTCTTCGCTTTCATGAGCCGGAACTCCCAGCGAGCCTCCACCTTCTTCAACGTTCCCTCCGACCGAGTGATGGAAGTCGGGTCGCAGATCGAGCTCTGATTCGGGCAGGCGACCCGTCGGAACGGCAGCGCACCGGAACGCCACGAATGGCGTGGTGGTGCGAAATCTTCCGGCTCCGTCGAGCGTATGGAGTGTCGAGCGTAAGGAGACGATGGGCCCGTCGTTTCAGCAGCGGGTCCCCGAAGAATGTCCCCCCCACCCTCCGCCACCCTAGTCCCCCACCCCGCGCCGCGCGCCGGCTTCGGTCGCCGGTTCGCGCTCACACTCACGCTGGGCTTGGCCTTGGTTTCCCTATCGCTTCCTGCGCTCGGGGACTCACGGCCGGCCAAGACCGCGCGAGCAGCTCGCCCTGCTCCGATGACGGTCGCTCCCGCCCGCAAGGTCGAGGTGCTCTGGGGTGGGCAATGGTGGGCAGCCGAGGTGCTCGAAACCCGTGCTGGGCTCCAGCGCATCCACTACACGGGCTGGGGCGCCGAGTGGGACGAGTGGGTCGGCCCGGAGCGGGTGAGGGTCGCTGCGGCTCCCTCGGCCTCGCGTCCGCTCCGGAGTGCGCGGGTCGGACAGAAAATCGAAGTCGAATGGCACGGCTCGTACTTCCCGGCCGAAGTGCGGCAGATCAAGAACGGCTTCTACAAGATCCGCTACACGGGCTACGGGCCCGAATGGGACGAATGGATCGAGCTCGACCGGATGCGCGCGCCCACCGGTAGGACCGCGACGCCCACCGGTCCGACTGCGCCCGAGATCGCGGGCTCGTGAAGCGAACGTCACCGAAATCTCAGTCGACGACCTTGAGGCCCTTGTCTCGTAGGGGCTGGATGGGACCGAGATCGCCTTCGGGCGTGCCAGCGACGTAGAGGAACTTCAGCTTCTTCATGTCTTTGAGCGCGCTGTAGTCCTTCACCTGAGTGCGCTGGATGCTGAGCCTCTCGAGCTTCACGAGCTTGGCGATGGGGCTGAGATCCCGAACCGGTGTGTCGTCGAGGGCGAGCTCCGTGAGGTTCGTGAGGCCGGCGAGCGGACCGAGATTCGTCACCTGGGTACGGCCGAGATCCAGGCGATCGAGCTTGGTGAGCTTCTCGAGCGGTGCCAGGTTGGCGACCTTGTTGATGCTGGCCCGGAGGCTTTCGAGCTCGGTCAGGCCGGCGAGCAGCGACAGGTCATCGAGGTCGCCGGGACCGAGGAAGAGCTCCTTCAGGTTCTTGGCGTGCGGCAAGATGCACGGGTCGAGCTCGTGGGTGTCGATCTGGGAGAGATTCAGGCTCTTCAGCTTGCCGAGGTCGGCCTGCGTGATGTCGCCCTCGGCCTTGGCGAGCTTCTTCCGCACTTCGGCCTCCACGCCTTTGTCGGCGAAGGAAACCGCGGGTCCCTTGGGGCAGTCGGCGGCGCTGCGCTTGGTGCGAGGCTTCTTCTCTTCTTTGGCAGGCTCGGCGGACTTGGCCGCCGACGCTACGGCAGCCGGGGCCGCTGGAGCGGCGGCCGTCGCCGACTTCGCGGGCTCGGCCTTCTTTTCTTCGTCGCAGCCCCACACGCCGAACGTCAGGGCAAGAACCAAAAACCAGCGGGACCTCGGCATGGGCGCACTCTAAATCAACCGCCCGCCATCGGCGACAACGTTCCTACGTCGAGCACGAGACGCGCGTCCGAGACGAGGAAGCGCCTCGGTCAGGCGGCACGCGACTTCTTCAGGACGGAGCTCACGAAGAGCGCGGTCATCCCGACGGCGGGCAGCCCGGCGAGGCTCCCGACGATGGCGCCCAGCATGGCGACCACCGCGAGGAGCCCGTTGTCGTCGCCGCGCTCGTAGAACAGAGCGAAGGTCGTCCAGCCCCCGATGGCGAGGGGCCAAAGCGCGAGCACGATGCATCCGTTCGCAGTGCGGTGGCTGGTCTCGGCCCGGCGCAGGAGGTTTTCCGCGAGAATGCCTCGATAGCGCAGATATTCCGGCTCGAGCTCCGACACCTCGATGGAAACCAGCACCGCGTCGGCGTCCTTGGAGCGACCCGCGGCGAAGTGGGCGTTCGCGCGGAGCAGCACGGACAGCGCGCGCCACTCGGGAGCCATGGGTACGCCATTTTTCGCGTCCCCACCCAGCACGGCGAGCACGTCGTCGTGCGCAGCGCCGAGCGTCGAGCACAAGGCTCTCGCCACGCGGTAGCTGGAGTCCGCCATCAGGTCGTCCAGGTTGGGATCGCAGCGCTCGAGCCAACGCGTGGCGCCCGCGACGTCGCCCTCGCGAGCTGCTCCGCGCGCGAGCGCTCCGAGCACGAGCTGTCGATGCCGCGGAACCGTCAACGCATCGAGGGCGCTTTCGAGCAGTGCGCGCTGGCGCACCGGGTCCTGGTCGAGCTCGCGACCGAGGGCCAACGCCAGGAAAGCGAGGTCGTCGGCCGCGCTGTAGTCACCGGCGAGCGCGCGCTGCCGGAGGGAACGATGGACGCCGAAGGCTTCGTCCATGCGCCAAGCGGGCACGCGCGTGCCGTCCAAGAGCGGCGCGAGGAGCGCCGGCGCCGGTCGCTCGACGCCGAGCTGGGCTCGGAGACGAGCCAACCGCTCGGGCTCGCTGAGGGCCCGGGCGGCAGGCGGGGCGAAGACCGGCAGCTCCGCACGGGCGCTGAACAGGTTCTCGGCGGCGCAATACTGGCAGGCCACACGCCCCCCGGCCTCGGGCAACGCCAGGGGCGCCCCGCAGTGGTTGCAGAGCAGAACGCGCGCTTCGAAGCCGTAGTTCTTGCCCACCGAAGCGGACGATAGCGGACTCCGTTCGCCGCGCGCCAGGGGCTTCGATTCAGTAGCGGTGGGTCACCAACTGCCGATAGTCGGTCACGCCCGGCCACTGTGAGTTCAGCATGGCCGCGCCGGAACACGCGTGTCCGAAGACGTTGCCGTTCTCGTCGCTGATGAGCGCTTCTTCGACGGGACCCATCCCCGCCGCGAAGACGTATCCGACGAAGTACGAATCGTAGCCGGTCACGTGGTCGTATTCGCTGCCGTACGAGTAGCCGCTGCCGTCGTCGATGAGGTGCGAGAAGTCGCGGTAGGACCAACACGCGGGCGACGGACCGTAGCCACCGTGGTGCAGGACGATTCGGACAGCGTCGTTGTACTGGCCGCCCCACGGATGGTCGGGACGGAACGGCGACGCAGCGGTGAACTTCTTCCGGAGCGGGACCTCGCTGTAATAGACGTTGTAGTAGACACCGTTCACGTAGGTGTCGAGCGTCTGCCACTCACCGAGATCGTTCCCGTCGATGCCGTCGGACCACATCAGACCCGAGTTCTGTCCCGTGTAGTGGTCCTTGTAGCTGATGGCCTTCCAGGTGGCGCCGGGTTCGCACGACGTCTTCGGATAGGTCATCCAGTCGCCGACCTCGACCACCTTCTTCTGGTTCGCGTAGACGAAGAGCATCCCGTAGTCGTTGACGCAACCATCCGCACCGTGCTTCTCCCAGATCAGGAGCTTGCCCGGCGGATTTCCGGGAAGCCGCTGGTAGGCGTTGTAAACGTCCCAGAATCCGCCCGCGCCGCTCGCGTCCCAGTAGAAGCGGAAGTAGTTCGAAAACGTGCCGTTCCGTCTGTAGAAGTACGAAACGTACGGATGGTCCGCGGTGTAGTTCTCCGACGGCAGATAGCGACGAAGGTCGGTGTTGTCGCGAACGTTCGGCATCCACGGCGCCATCATCGCTTCGGAGCTCGACGCCGTGGTCTCGTTCTCGGACACCGACGCGGTGCAGCCTGCGGTGGCACCCAGCGCGACCGTGAGCGCCGCGAGAGTTCGTGAGCTCATCACCCGAAGAATCGACATGGTCAGGCTCTACCACGAAGCGAAGCCCCACGAGCAGTCGACGAGCGCTGCGTCACAAATACTCAGCGATAGGCCGTGCGCGGCACGAGGAGCTCGGAGAGCGTGACCAGGTCGCGCAGGCGCGCGGCGATCTTTTCGGGCTCGAACTGGCCGGAGGAATCCATGAGGCGCAGCGCGCCGTCCGCGGTCCCAAGCTCGAGGCCGGCGAGACCCGAGCTCAGAGCGAAGGACCGAGCGCCAGCCGGCCAGCCTTCCATCTGCGCGCAAGACTCGGGGACGACCTGACCGAGCAGGATCTCGACGCCCGCCGGAACGCCTTCGTGCCAGCGTTGCTCGACGGTCACGGCTCGCCCGTCGCGTTCGAGCGTCAGCTTCGGCGGCGCGGGATGCAGTGCCCCGTCCAGGAGCGCAGCCAACGCTCGCCAAGCCGCGAAGTCCACGGCAGCTGGCGCAGGCAATGCACGCGTCGCTCGCGGCAGGAGCCGCGCGATCTCGAGCGCTGCCCGCGCCACGCGCTCCACGGGCTCGCGGCTGGCGCCGGATCCCGAAAGTGCGAAGACGAGACGGCGATCGTCGAGCCGTTGCAGCTCGAACCCCGCGAGCAACGGCCGGAGCGCGTCCGCCAACGCCTGCACCTGCGCTCCGTCGTGACCACGCAGGCGAAAATGGCCGATTTCCACGCCGTCCGAGCCGAACACCCGCTCGAGGCCGGACTTGACCGCCCCGACGAGTCCCAGCCCGAGCGGCTCGAACGAGAGCTCCCCGAGCAAGTGGGCCTCCGCCCTCAGGTGCTCGCGGTGAACCATCACGTCTACGTGTTCGACCCGCGCCACGAGGCGTTCGTCTTCGAGCTGCATGCCGACGTCGCGCCCGACTTCGTTCCAGACCTTCTCCAGCCGCGGCTTCCCCACGTTGGGCGGAGCGCGTCGGGGGACGTCGGATTCGGAAGCCGAGCTCGCCACGAGCGTGATCGGCAACGACAACACGAGGTCTTTCCCCAAGCGTCGCCTGACGCGTACCTCGACCATCCACCACACGCGGAACATCCCGCCGCTCGAGCTCGGAGGTAGCTCGGGAACGCGGAGCGAGAACTCCACGGGCTCCGCCTCCCGGAACTCCTTCGCCGGCACGTCGACCTCCCAGCGTCCGAACTCGCCACGCCGCTCGAGGCTCGGCGCGTACTCGTGGCCGACCAGCGAGACGTGAATGCCGGTGTACCGCGCGTGCTCCACGTTGCTGAGGGCAACGGCGCCCCGCAGGGTTTCTCCCGCGGCGAGCTCCGAGCTCGCCAGGCTCACTTCGGCGTGGGGCTCGCGCTCTTTCGGGCCGTCCGGAGCGCTCGAGTAGAGCAGCGGCTCGCCCGAACGTGTGGTCGGAGGTGGCAGGCCCACCACGACGACGTAGCTCGACCGGAGGTCCGGCCACCACGGGATCGACAGGTGGGCGCGGGCTCGTAGGCGCGCCGCACGGGGTGGCCGTCGAACGTCGGCGCGGCGTCCGGGGGAGAGTGAAGCGACAGGTGTAGGTCTGCTTGCCCTGGGGAGCTCCCCGGCCGCGGCGACCCGCGCCCCGAGCGCGAGCGGGCTCAGTGTCGCGTAGCGGTCTCGATTCCCGAGCGCCACGAAGGTGTCGCCGGTGAGGAGCACGTCGAAGTAGTCGATGGGAACCGGGCGGACCGCCTCGAGCTCGAAGCGCACCTCGAACGAGGTGCCTGGAAGCACGCGGCGCGGCAGGTAGACCGCGAGATGCGGGCGCCTTCGCGTCAGCGCCATGACGTTTTCCACGCTTTCGAGCCGCCCGGGTGACTGCGAGTCACCCGAATCGCGCCGCGCGGGCGTGCACCAATGGGCGCAGGTGGATGCAAAGACACCCTATTCACGCCGTTCCTCGCCCCGCTGACGCAAGGTCACCCATTTTCGTCGGTCACTTCTGACGCGCGAGCGCGCCCAGGCACTCGTAGGCCGCGTACTTGTAGCTTTCGGCGAGCGTCGGGTAGTTGAACACCATCTCGATGAACAGGTCGACGCTCGCATTGCAGTGCAAGGCGGTCTGACCGATGTGGACGAGCTCGCTGGCTCGCTCTCCGATGACGTGGACGCCCACCACGCGACGCGTCGAACGCTCGACCACGAGCTTGGTGATGCCCTCGAGGTCTCCCGTGATCTGCCCGCGGGCGTTGTTGCGGTAGAGCGCGCGACCGACGACCACGTCCATGCCCTTCACGCGAGCGGTCTCCTCGGTCTCACCGACCGCGCTGACCTCCGGGATGGTGTAGATGCCGTAGGGGACGATTTCCGCTACAGCCTGCTTGTAAGAGAAGCCGAAGGCCTTGCAGACCGCGACCCGAGCCTGCTCCATGCTGGCCGATGCCAGCGCCGGGAAGCCCACGACGTCCCCTGCGGCGAGCACGCTGGGCACCGTGGTCCGGTAGTCCTTGTCGACCGGCAGGTACCCGCGGGCATTGGCCGACACCCCGATATCCTCGAGCCCGAGCCGCTCCGTGTTGCCGATGCGCCCCGCCGCGAACAAGAGGTACTCGCTATCGACGGGGCCGGACGAAAGCTCCGTGACGATGCTCTCTCCTCGCCGCTTCACACCGGTCCAACGCTGGCCGAGTACGATGCGGATGCCGAGGTGGCTCATGGCTTCGCGCAGCCGCGCGACGATCTCGTGATCCAAGAACGGCAAGATGTCGTCGCGAGCGTCCACCAGCGTCACCGCGACGCCGAGAGCTGCGAACATGCACGCATACTCGCAACCGATCACCCCTCCCCCGAGGATGGTCATGGACGCCGGCAGCCTCTCGATCTTCAGGATCTCGTCACTGTCGTAGATCCCGTGATCGGCGAAGTCGATGTCCGCGGGCTGGTGCGGACGTGAGCCCGTCGCGATCAAGACATACTCACCGCGCACCCGTCGCTCACCGCTCGAGCTCCTCACGAGCACCGTGTTCGCATCGATGAAGCTGCCCCAGCCTTCGATGTACGTGACGCCGTGGCGCGCCAGGTTCTCGCGTATGGAGCGTGAAACCGACTCGGCGATGGCATTCTTGCGCGCGATGAGCCGCGGCACGGTGGCGTCGCGCGCAAGCTCGACGGCCACGCCGTACAGGTTGCGCGCGCGAAAACCGGACAGGTAGAGAGCGGTTTCGCGCAGCGTCTTACTGGGGAGCGTCCCGGTGTGGACTGCCGCACCGCCGGGCTCGGGTTCGCCTTCGATCACCGCCACGCGTTTGCCGAAGTAGGCCGCCTGCGCCGCGCCCTTCTCCCCGGCCGGACCCGAACCGATCACCACGAGGTCGAAGGAATCGGCGCTTTCGCTCCCCATCCGGTCATCGTAGATCGAGATCGAGATGGCCCACGAGCCCGTCGTCGACGCCTGGATCCAACACCCGAGCCCCGAGTTTCTGGCTCATCCGATGTTCGCGTCCCTCCGGCGCTGGATGGGGAACTTGGAGATCCCGCAGAGCATCCCGCCCGACGTCACCACGGCGGTGCTCGAAGCCGCCGGCGTCCGACACGCCCTGGTCTCGGCGTGGTACGGCCCGAGTGGGACGTTGATCGGCAACGACGAGGTCGCAGCCTTGGTGCGGCTGCGTCCCGACCTCTACACGGGCATCGCATCGGTCGATCTCGCCCGACCGATGGAAGCGGTGCGCGAACTCCGACGCGCAGTGAAAGAGCTCGGGCTACGCGGCCTCCGGATCTTGCCTTGGCTCTGGGATCGGCCGCCAGATGATCGGCTCTACTACCCGCTCTACGCCGAGTGCATCGAGCTCGGGATCCCGTTCTGCCTCCAGGTCGGGCACACCGGGCCTCTCGCTCCGTCCGAGCCCGGCCGGCCCATCCCGTACCTCGACCGCGTGGCGCTCGACTTCCCCGAGCTCGCAATCGTCGGCGGCCACATCGGCTACCCGTGGCACGTCGAGATGATCGCGCTCGCCACCAAGTACGAGAACGTCTTCATCGACACGAGCGCGTACAAACCGAAGCGCTTTCCGCCGGAGCTCGTCAGCTTTCTCGCGGGACACGGCCGGCGCAAGGTGCTCTTTGGCTCGAACTACCCGATGATCGACCCCGGCGCGTGCCTGCGCGAGCTGCCGGAGCTCGGCCTCGACGACGCGACTCGCCGCGCCTTCCTCTACGAAAACGCCGCCCGCGTGTTCGGCCTGACGCACGTGCTAACTTCGAGCGCATGACGCGAGCCATCGTCCCGGCTTTCTTGCTGGCGCTCATTGCGCTTTCCGTCGGCTGCGGCAGCGACGAAACGAGCGAGAAAAACAGCGAAAACACCGGGGGTGCCGGGGGCAGCGGCGGCACGCCGAGCGATGACCCGCTGGTCTTGGTCCCCCCCACGCGCCTCGACGCTAGCGCGGCGACCGACTGTCCGGCGGCGTTCCAGACAGCCCCGAGCGACGGGCAGCACGCAGGCTACGACGTCGCGGGCGAAGCGCGAAGCTTCCTGCTACGACTTCCGAGCGGTGGCGACGCGACGCCGCGGCCGCTCCTCGTAGCGTTCAACGGCACGGGCGAAACAGGCCAGGCCATCTACGACCGTGCCCACCTCGTAGACTTCGTGAACCGGGGCTTCATCGTCGTCGCGCCCGACAGCGCGGGACACGGAACGCTTTGGCCCGTGTGGGACGGCCTGCGCGAGCCCAAAGACGAGACCCTCGAGAACCTGGATCTCGACTACTTCGACAGCTTGGTGAAGTGCCTCGCCGCCCATCACTCCGTCGACGCGAAGCGCATCTACGTCGCGGGGCACTCGGCGGGTGGCATTTTCGCGAATCGTGTGCTCCGAGCGCGCTCTCAGCTGCTCGCTGGTGGCATCCCGGCATCCGGCATCTTCGACTTCACCGCGCCGGAGCCGCCGCCCGCACTCTACGAGCTATCCGTGCTGGTCACCTGGGGCGGCGACGACGACGCGTGGAGCGGCACGGCCGCGGGCGCTACCGTTCCCGAGTTCAACTTCGTGGAGCAAGCCGCACTCGCGAGCCAGTACTACGAGAAGCACGCGGAGCAGGCCCACTGCCGTGGAAAGAGCTTGGGGCATGCCTGGCTCGACGGGGCGAACGGCTGGATGATCGACTACCTCCTGGCGCACCCGAAGGGACTCGCCAAGGGTGGACCTTGGAAGTTCCAGGCACCGGAACCGAGCGCAAACTTCGAGTGCAGCGACGGCGCAGCCACCTTCGAGAATACGAACCAGGTGACGTGTGGGACGACCAAGACCGAGACCTGCCGCTCGTATTGCCAGCTGATCGGCGATTGCGCCGCCGAGAACGCCACCGTCGAGCCCGTGCTCGGCCCCGAGCTCGAAAAGCTCGGCTTCAGTGGCCCGAACCACCTCGAGTGCGGCGGCTGCTTGAGCCGCTGCGAGACGGATGCGACCGCGGGCGGCAGCGCAGATCAGGGTGTGCTCGATTGCTTTGCCGCCGAGGCGAGCAGCGCACAGTGCGGCGGCGGCATCCCCGGCGCGATGCCCTTCGTGAACGCGACCAACAAGTGCTGCCCGGGTCAGACGGCGAGTCAGGTCTGCAAGACCTTGTGTACGGCCGTCGCGTCGAACTCGGCAGCTTCGGCGCTCTTTGGCGGCTGCGCCGACTGGAAATAGAGGGCGGCAACGGACCGCTGCGACGCATTCTCCCCGACTCGACGGGGCGGGCCACGAGTTGTAGCGTCGGGCCATGCGTCGACCGTGGGTTCTCCCTCTCGTGGCGTTCGCCGTCGCTTGCTCCAGCACGTCCACCAACGAATCCGGATCCGGCGGCACCAGCACCGGCGGCACCAGCACCGGCGGCACCAGCACCGGCGGCACCAGCACCGGCGGCACCAGCACCGGTGGGACGAACACCGGCGGCGCTGGGACCAGTTCGGGCGGTACCAACATGGGCGGCAGCTCCGGCTCCGGAGGCTCGACCGCGGGCACGGGGGGCACGGCGGCGACCGGGGGCTCGGGTGGGGCCACCGGTCAGCCGAATGGAGCAACCTGCGGGACCGATCCGGATTGCACCAGCAAGCACTGCGTCGGCAACGTTTGCTGCGAAGTCTCGGGTTGCGCCGCGAACCAGTACTGCGCGCCTGGCAGCGGGAAGTGCACCTGCCTGGCGGGGTGGGGTGACTGCAACCCGCAAGTGCCGGGCTGCGAGACCGACGTGCAGACGGACTACTACAACTGCGGGAGCTGTGGGAAGAGCTGCACGATGCCGAACTCCGAAGTCTGCTGCAAGGGTACGTGCGCGAGCCTCTGCAATCCCACCGTCTGCAAAGAGTGCCTGAACTGCAACGGGAGCGAGCAGTGCAAGTTCGCCAGCTGCGGTGACAGCTGCTGAGGCGCGCCGAGGCAACCTGGTCCGAGAGCCGTGAAGCCAAGCGAATTGCCGCGACCGATCGAGTGGCCACCAAGAACACCGGGTGACCGCGACCTCCTGCTCTCGAACCTCGAACGCCACTTTGCGCTCCGCGCAGCCGGGTTCCTGTCGTGGGACGAGTGCCACGACTTCACCAACGCAGTCTATCGAGCGCGGGAGAGTTGGACGCCGGCGTTCGGCGGCGAGCAGTACTCGCTCGGGCGCGCGTGGTATACCCACTACGAGGAAGACCTCTCGGAGGAGTACTTCGCCCACGCCGCCGAGTCGGACGCGCTGGTCGAAGCCACGCTGCCCGGCCTGCAAGCTCGCATGATCGAAGCCGTCTCGCTCCTGACCGCTGAGCGCGCGGAGCGGCGCTCGGGCTGGTGTGGTCCCGGCGTCCACGTGTTTCCGAGCGGCGACGTGGTGGCGCGCCGCGGCGGCGTGGTCCATTTCGACACCGAAGGGCTCGACCGGGAGCAGATCGCCGCGGGAAAACCGGCGCTTTCGCTGCTCGTGATGCTGCACGCGCCGCAGCGCGGCGGCGGCATCGCCATCTGGGACGTGCGCTATTCGGGCGCCGACGACGCGACCGAGGAGGAGCTCGAGCGCCCGAACACCATCGTCGAGTACGGCGTCGGCGAGCTCTGCGTCTTCGACAGTTACCGCCTGCACCAGATCCAGCCCTTCGGCGGGCGGCGCGACCGCATCAGCGTCACGGCTCACGCGGTCGAGGTCGAGCGCGGGCGCTGGGAAGTCTGGTTCTGAAGCCTGGCGTGAAGCGCAGATTCAGGGGCACGCGAGCCACGGCGCCTCCCCCCACCAGGTCACGCGACCCGCTTGGATGCCGCATGTCCTCGTCTTGGCCGAGAGCTGCATGGCGCGCACGCCAGGGATGCTCTTCGGCTTCGCGCTGTGTGCGCCGTCGTGCTCGAACGCGCCTCCGAGCTGTCCTGCTTGGTCGCTTCCCCAACACCGAACGCGCCCGCCGTCGTCCCAAACGCAAGCGTGGTCGTAACCGACCGCCAAGCCGCGCGCGTCGTGCACATCGGCAACCGTGAGGGGGCCGCGTCTCGTGGTGAGCTCACCCGCGCCGAGCAGGCCCAACCAGTCTCGACCCCAACACGACACCTCGCCCGAGCCGTGCAGGGCACAGCCATGGGAATTCCCGTAGCCAGCGGAAATCACGCCGCTGAGTCCCGGTACGCGCGCGCCCACCGTGGCCAAACTCCGCGTGAACTCGGCGATTTCGCCGCTGCGCAGCACGGCGACGCCCTGGGTGGCGCCAAGATGGATGGAACGCACGCCCGTCAGCTCGAGCTTCGTCGGACGCTGCTCGACCGCGCTCGGTTCGCGAAACGTGCTGAAGCACCACACCGAGTCTCCGGGCGCGGCCACTGCACAGGTTTCGTCCTCCGCCGTCGAGATGGACGTCGCGCCAGTGAGCTCGGGCGCGCGTCGCAGGTCGACGTCGATGGCGAGCTCGCCGGCACGCGCGCGGCCGGCCGCATCGACCGGGTGGCGAAGCCGGAAACAGACGACTCCGCCGTCTCGCAGCCGCGCACATCCCGAGCCGCGGCCGACGCTCACTTCGACGGCGTATTCGATGCTGGGCGCCACGGCGGATGCGTTACCGAGCGTGCAGAGCAAGCGTCCGTCCGCGAGTGCGGCGCACACGGCGTCGCTCCCCACCCCTACCTGTTGCGCATTCTGACCCGCGCTCGGACAGCTGCCGGCGGGACGGCAGCCAGCCAATGGAGCGAGTCCGAGGACGATCGCGACCGCACTCGTCCCGCGCGTCGCGTGATCCAACGAGCTCCGCGCGCGACGTGCGAGAGGAGCCAATTGCCACGACGATTCTGCCACGCGAAAACCACTTCGGGAGGGCCGAGTCACCCGATGGGGCGGAGGTAATGGAACTTCGGCAGCGCCAGATCCTGCGGAGTGAGCGCGTAGGAATCGTCGCCCGGGATCAAGTAGACGACGTCGGACTGAACATGGGAAAAATCGATGGAGGCGACGGCCTGCACGATGTAGCCGAAGACATCGCGCCGCCAGAGGTTCTCCTCCGGGATGTTGCAGCGCTGCGCGATGGCCTGGTCCGTGGGCGACCCGTGTACCAGCAAGAACGCCATGGTGAACGTGAGGTAGCGCGGTGGCGGATCGTAGGAGGGAGCCTGACGCGCGCCTTCTTCGGTCACCATGCCCTGCGTCCACATTTCGAAGTCGTCGATGGCCTTCTGGTGGTCGGGCCAGTAGTCCCAACAGCCGCGCTCGACGGACGCGAAGTTCGCGTTGATGTGCTGTGCAGCCTGGTAGTAGAGCTGCCGCTTCTGGATGGGCGTCTGGATCGAAGGCTGGGAGCGGACGAGTTCGTGCAGCGCGCGCCGGAACGGATCGTTCGGGTAGGTGCGCACGGCGAGCTCGACGGCGAAGATCGAGTTCGACACGTCTCAGCCCCACCCCGAGCCCGTGGAGCGGCCGAACGAGCCGCTGCGGCCGCTCGTGCGGGGCCCGCTGCTCCGCCCGGTTCCGTAACGCGTACCCAGCACGACGCCGGTCCCGGCGGCCACCGCGACGCCGACCGTGCCGATGGCGATCTTCGTGGCCTTGCTCATCGAGCCGGTGCCGTCGGGGCTCCCGCTCGGGGCAGACGTGCTCGAACCGAACGACGTGGCGCGGGGCGCGGGCGACCACGAACGCAAGGACGACGACCGCCGGTTGGGCGCCAGCTTCGTGCGCGAGCCGGTGCTTCCGCCGTCCCAGCCGTAGTCCGTCCAGAAGCCCTCGGACGAACCGGTGTCGCCGCCGTAGTAGTAGGGCGGCCAGTCGCCGGCTTGCTCGAGCTTCTGCCGCTCCTCGGCGGTCACGCTCGGAGCCCCCGCGCTGAAGTCGGTGGCCGCCACCATTTTCACGTCCACGCCGGCCTTCTCGTAGTCCAGGAAGTCCTGGTTCAGGTCGTCGAGCTCCTGCGTGTCGGCGCCGCCGGGCACGACGTAGAGCAAGCGCCGAACGCCGAGCTTCTTGAGGGCGTCGGGCGGAGGCAACTTGGCGACGTAGCGGTTGTCGAACTGCCGCGTCTCGTCCAGGTAGGCCGCGAGCCGGTTGCGGTCCAGTACGAACAGCGGAACGGCGGAGAGTGTGCGCCGCGCCTGAGTCTTGGCGAAAAGCGGCTGGTAGTAGGCGGCGGCGGCCAGCGTCATGTGCGCGGGGACGACTCCCCGCGGGTGCGGCCAGTTGTCGAAGGTCGATACGGGCTCGAAGCGCTCCGCCATGCCTGCGGCCATCGCCACCGACTCCGGACCGGGCAGGTCGACCAACACGGCGGTGTCACCCGTCGCCTTCTCGAACAGGGACGCGAGGGCGCGCCCTCGGCGGTAAGCCACGTCCATGGCCGAGGTGAACACCGGCATGAGCACGTTCGAGAGCGGCTCCGTGGGCGACTCGCCTTCGACGGGCGTCGTGGGCATGGCCGTGGGCGCTTCGAAGAGCGTGGGCCAGTGGAACGGGCGAAGATCTCCCTTCACCGGCATGAGCTCACTCCGGAGGCGCGTGAGCGCCGTGCGATCGAAGGGCGTCTTCTGGGCGCCGTCGAAGACCAAGGTCTCGGTGACCGCACCGAAGTTCCAGCCGTACTTGCGCTGGGTCGCGAGCGAAGCCTGATCGATGGTCTTGAACTCCACCTCGTCGTCGCTCGCGGCCGCCGCACCGCAGATCGCCAGCGCGGACCCAATCACGGCGATGCCCCCGACGACGGTCGCGAGCCCCACCATGCCTGCCAGCGCGGTGCGGCGTGGGATGGCGACCTCGGCCTGCTCGACGACGCCCTCTTGCCACCACTTGGCGCCGACGATGCCGGGCTTGTCGACGCGGTAGCCTTCACGAAACGTGGGATCGTTGGGGTTCAACCGGGTCCTCCCGCCGGGTCGGCGTTGGCTTGACGAAGCGCGTGCAGGAACTCTGGCAAGAAAATCCCGTCCACCCGAATGGAGTAGCGAAAGTACGGCGCGGATTCCACCCCATGGTAGTCCGAGTCGTTGAACCAGTAGGCGCGGCGCTCGACGAAGAGCTTCTCCTTCTTCGCTTCGTCCCACAGAAACAGTCGCTTGTTCCCCGCTGGACAGAACGTGATGAAGTGGTCGGCCTCGGGCTTCTTCCGCGGGTCTCCGTCCAGGTGGACGGTGCCGTAGTCGAGGGCCGACAGGCCCATGATGTTCGAGCGCCCGATCTGGCTGAACGGCAGGCGTTTCACGAATTCTACGGTCTTCGGGAAGAACGTCCGCGCCTCACGAGTGAAGGCCTTGCCTGCGCCCGAGCTCTTTTCGTCCCAATAGTGATTCGGGATCATCTCGTAGTAGACCTTCCACGGGAAGTAGACGCCGTGGCGGTACTCGAGCCAGAGCTGCTGGCGGCGTGAGAGCGTGAGCGGACGCTCCTCGCCGAAATCGAGGACGTCTTCTTCGCGGGCGGCAATGGGGTCGTCGGCCAACGTCGCGAAGACAGCGCGCTCGGCTGGCGTCAGCGAAGAGAGCACGCTCCGATAGTCGCCGAGCGCGCTCTCTTGGAGGGACGGCGGCATGATGCCCATGGAGCGGTGACTTCCGCCGGTGTACGCCACGGGCACCTGTGAGAGCCCGAGGCACACCTCTTCGTGGATGGCATCGAGCGCCGAGAGATCGAGGTGGGGCTCGAGGTCGATGAAGGGTCGTCCCCAGATTCCGTGGATCACCGTGCAGGCCTCGAACTTGGATCCGGTCACGCGAAAGCAGAGAGGCGCGCGGGACCGCGGTGGGAGATGATACTGTCCGCGCGTCCTGGGAAACCAGCCTCTCTTTCACATGAGTGAATCTCCGTACACGAGCTACGACGACTTCGCCGCCCAAGTGGTGGAATCGGGCATCGTCACCGACCCGTGGATCCGCGGGAAGCCCCGCTTGGCCACCGAGCCGTTGATCCTGTCTTCCCGGGAACGATCGGCGCTCTACCGCGCTACTGAGCTCGTGGCGGGCGTCTACAACGACGTCTGCCGGATGTGCGTCGACGATCCGAGTCTCCTCGACACGTTCTTTCGGCTGACGCCCTACCAGAAGGCGATGTGGGAATCGTCGCGCCCGATGTGGCACGGCATCGCGCGCGCAGACGTGTTCATGACCGACGAGGGCCTGGCGTTTGCCGAGCTGAACAGCGACACGCCGACGGGCGAGGCCGAGGCCATCGTCCTCGGTCGCGCGCTCCACGCGCTCCACCCGACGACGGAAGATCCGAACGCGAACCTCGCGACGGCATATTGCGAGATGGTGGAAGGCCTCTCGCGCTACGCGCTGGGGCCGGACCATCCGCGCGTGGCCGGACTCGTCTATCCCACCGAGTTCACCGAGGACCTGGGCGTCATCCGACTCTTCAAGCGCTGGTTCGAGGAGCGGGGCTGGGACGTGGTGCTCGGCTCACCCTACAACCTCACGCTCGATTCGGACGGGCGCGCGTGCTTGTTCGACGTGCCGGTGAGCGTGATGCTGCGGCACTACAAGACGGACTGGTGGGGCGAGCGCATCAGCGCGTGGGACGACGAGAACGTGCCCGACGCGGAGCCGCTGCGGGAGCCGCTCGGAATCGCCCTGGCGGCGGCCCTGGCCGGGAAGCTCTGCATCGTGAACCCCTTCGGCGCCGTGCTGCCGCAGAACAAGCGCAGCATGGCGCTCATGTGGGAGCGCATCCACCACTTCGGCCCGGGTGCCCAAGACGTGATCCGACGTTTCATTCCGGCGACTTTTCGCCTGGAGACCTTGGACCCGAAGGTGCTCGCCAGCGAGCAGGACGAATGGGTCTTGAAGAGCGACTACGGCGCCGAGGGCGAGGAGGTGGTGGTCGGCCGGCTCACGCAGAGCGACGAGTGGCAGAAGTGCCTGGCGCACGCCCGCGTCGGCCATTGGGTGGCTCAGCGCTTCTTCGAGGCGCGCGAGAACGAGCGCGGCGAGGTCGTCAACCACGGGGTCTACGTGGTGGCAGGCAACGCCGCGGGCATCTATTGTCGGACCCACAAAGGCTCCACCACCGACGAGGCGCTCTCGGTGGCGACGCTGATCCGTAGCTCGTCCGAGTGAGCCCAGCGGCCGTCAACGCGTGCGAGCCGCTCGAGCCGCGCGCTTGACGAAGTCGGGGTCGAGCTTGCCGTCGACGCGGAGCGAATAACGGAAGTACGGATCCGCCTCGACGCCGTGATAGTCCATGTCGTTGAACCAGTAGACCCGGGAACTCACGAACGTCTGGTCCTCTCCCTCCGGGTCGACGAGGAAGAAGCGCTTGTCGCCGCGCGGACAGATGTTGATGCACTGAGCGACCGAAACGCTCGACCCAGGCTCGCTGTCGCGGTGGACGGTGGCGTGATCGTTGGGCAGGAGGCCGAAGATCAGGCAGCGACCGATCTCGGTGAATGGAAGTGACTTCACGAAGGCCACCGTCTTCGGGAAGAAGCGCAGCGCGTCGGCGCTCCAGTCTTTGCCGCGCCCGCTGTGATTGTCTTCCCAGCGGAAGTTCTCCAAGAGGTGGAACACGACTTTCCAGGGGAAATACACGCCGAAGCGGTACTCGAGCCAACGCACCTGCCGGCGGGAGAGTGGGTGCTCGGTCTCGTCGCCGAAGCGATACTCCATGAGCCGCTCGGGGTCGAAAACGCCGGGGTCATCGGCGAGGGAGACGAGCTTCTCGCGCTCCGCTCGCGTCATGCGCTCGATGACCCAGCCGAGATCCTCGTAGGGGTCGTCGAGCACCCACGGGGCCGCGACGCCCATCCACTTCAAGCTCCCGCCGGTATAGCCGACCTCCACTTCGACCAACCCCGCGCAGATTTCTTGGTCGAGCTCGGAGAGAAGGTCGCAATCCACGTACGGTTCGAGGTCCAGATACGGTCGACCGAAGATGCCCCAGAGCTTCGTCATGACTCGGTCTGCTCCAAGTAGAAGCTCGCGACGCGCCGATCGAAAGCATGCGTCCCGTCCTCGCTCGAGGCGTACACACCACCATCGAAACCGCGGGAGCCGATCCCGACCTGCTGGCTCTCGCAGATCTCGCGGTCCTCGCGGTTCGTGACGTCCCAGAAGTCGTAGACGTCGTCGGGGGCAAACCCTGGCCGGAACGCGGCGGGGTGGAAGAGGATGTCCGCGACGACCAGACTCCGGTCCGGCGCGAGGGGCCAGACCAGGTAGCTCAAGAGGTAGTCCGGCTGCACGCTGAGAAGGAGGTTCGGCCAGCAGAAGAAGTCGTGAATCTTGCGCCGATCCGCTGCGTTCGAGCCGGCGAGGAACGGCCGCTCGTGGCGCTTCCCGTCCAGCGAGACCGTCTCCGCCTCGGCGACGAGCTCCATCGTGCCGCCGAGCCAGGGACCGCCGAGCGTCGTGCTCGTCGAGCGCTCCCATGGCGTCCAGCGCTCGAGCGCGCGATGCACTCGGGGGAAGTGGTGCGACTCCTGGAAGTTCTCGACCAAGAGCTTCCAGTTCGCGCGAACCTCGTGCTCACGCCTGCGCCCGAGACGCAGGGCCCCGAGATGCAGGCGACCGAGCGCCTCGGGGATCGGCGCCAATGCTTCCAGGAGCTTGGGCGCGTCGTCCGCTAGATTCACGAACACGAAACCCGCCCACTCTTCGACGCGCACGCGCTCGAGCCCGAACTCCGCGCGCGCGAAGCCCTCACGGCCGTCGCTGCCCGGCGCGCTGCCGAGTCGACCGTCGAGCTCGTAGCGCCAGGCGTGGTAGGGGCACTCGAACGCGTCGACCCTCCCCTTGCGTTCGTGACACAGGAGCGCACCGCGGTGGCGACACACGTTGAAGTGCGCGTGAAGAGCGAGGTCTGCTCCCCTCGCGACCAAGATGCCCTCGGGGCCGAGCGGGGCGCGCACGAACTCACCCGGCGACTCCACTTCTTCGCTTCGCCCCACGCACAGCCAGCTCCGGGAGAAGAGCTGCGCACGCTCGAGCTCGAACACCGACCGCTCGAGGTAGGCGGCTTTCGGCAGCGGTCGCGCCTGCCCGAACGGCAGGAGCACGGCGCGAAGCGCGGCAGCCGACAGTGGCGAACGGTCCACGGGACACGTGAGGCTTCCTCCGCTCGCGCGATCCGTCAAGGACGGAGGGCGTGATATTCTCCCTGCGGCATGCAACCGGACAGTCCGTACTACCGCCTGGCCTTCGCGCTCGCCGCCACCATCGGCCTGCTCCTCTTGTTCCAGCTCACGCTGCGGCTGCTGTTCCCGAAAAAGACGCTCAAGGCCGACCTCGAGCAGGGCAACGTGGCCCGGGCGCTGCTCCACGGGGGAGATCTCTTCGGCATCTTCTTGATCGCCGCCAACATCACCATGGGCAGCATGGAGGAGCGGAGCGTCAAGGCCGACGCCATTTGGGTGTCTTCCTTCAGTGTGGCAGCGCTGGCGCTCTTCTTCGTGAGCTCACGCATGGGAGTGCGGGCGCTGTTGAAGTCCCGGCTGAACGCGGAGATCGAGGCGGGCAACATGGCCGCAGGCGTCGCGGGTGGGGCGCACTCCCTCGCCACGGGCATCATCGTGGCCAAGGCAGTGTCGGGCAGCGACCTGAAGACGCTCGGCCTGAGCTTGATCTTCTTCGCTTTGGCCCAGGTCACTCTGCACGTTCTCGTCCTGCTCTTCCGGCTCCTCACGAGCTACGACGACGCGGCGGAGATCCTGTCGGGGAACGTGGCTGCGGCCTTGAGCTACGCGGGCCTGACCATCGGCGTCGCGGTGGTCGTCGGCCAAGCCGTGGAGGGCACCTTCACGGGCTGGACCGACTCGCTCCTCGCATACGGAAAAGCACTCTCGTGGGGCGTGGGCCTCTACGTCGTGCGGCAACTGGTCGTTCAGACCATCCTGCTCGGTTCCTTCTCCCTCCGCGGCGGGACGCTGGACACGGAAATTGCCCGCGACAGGAACGTGGGCATGGGCGCCATCGAAGCCATGGCGTACGTGGCGACCGCGCTCATGATCGCAAAGCTCGGCTGAACCGAGCCCGAGACCCGGCCACGGCGTCAGCGCGGGCTGGAAGCCACGGGCAAAGGCGCAAAGGCCCCAAAGCGCGTCTTTTTTTCGGGCGACGGTGCAGCCTTCGAGGAGCTTTCGTGGAGCCCGCCCGAAGCCGCTTGGCGAGAGCCGAAAAACGCGGCACATACCCCTCGCCATGAGAGCTTCCAAGGTCGCGATCGTCCGCACGTCTCCCAAGACCGTCCTCGAGGACTACCACCGCGTGATGAACCTCGCGGGGTACCAGGAGGTCGTCGACAAGAACGCGGACACCGGGCTCAAGGTCAACATCTCCTGGCACTTCTTCTATCCGAGCTCCTCCACTACGCCGTGGCAGCTCGAGGGCGTGATCCGCGCCATGAAGAAGGACGGCTACAAGAGCGATCTGATCCACGCCTGCCACAACCGCACGGTGGTCATCGACGCGCACCTCGGCGAGCGCGAGAACAAGCAGGTCGACGTGGTGCGCGCCCACGGCCTGCGCAACGTTCACCTCTACGAAGGCGAAGAGTGGATCGACGTCCGCGACGCCGTGGGCGACCTGACCAAGAAGTTCCTGTGCTTGAACGAGGTCTACCCCAAGGGCTTCAGCATCCCGAAGCGGTTCATCGGCGAGAACATCATCCACCTGCCCACGGTGAAGACCCACATTTTCACCACGACCACGGGCGCCATGAAGAACGCATTCGGTGGCCTGTTGAACGAGCACCGTCACTGGACGCACCCGGTGATCCACGAGACCTTGGTGGATCTCCTGATGATCCAGAAGAAGATCCATCGCGGCGTGTTCGCCGTGACCGACGGCACCTTCGCCGGCGACGGGCCGGGGCCGCGTTGCATGGTGCCTCACGTGAAGAACGTGCTCCTGGCGAGCGCGGACCAGGTCGCCATCGACGCCGTGGCCGGCAAGCTCATGGGCATGGATCCGATGCGGGACCTGAAGTTCGTGCGCCTGGCCCACGAGCAGGGGCTCGGCGTGGGGGATCCGCGGGACATCGAGATCGTGGGCGACGTCGACGCCGCCAAGGAAAACTGGCACTTCGACGGCCCGTTCAAACAGATGACGTTCGCCAGCCGGAACCAGCACCGGATCTACTGGGGCCCCTTGAAGAAGCCCGTCGAGTGGTCGCTGAAGACCTGGCTCGCGCCCTGGGCCTATGTCGCGTCCGTCACCTACCACGACCTCTTCTGGTATCCGTACTACGGCAAGAAGCGCGTCGAAGAGGCCCTCAAGAGCGATTGGGGCCGCCTCTTCGCCAACTGGGGCAAGGTTCAGCCCGACGCCGAGGGTCGCGGCTACCCCGACGTGGGCGAAGAGCACGCCGAGCTCGTGCGTACCGGTCTCAAGCACTTCGCGGAGGGCTTGCGCTTGGTCGGCATGGCCGTGGCGGAGAGCCCAGAGCTCCAGGCGCGCAAGCGCCGGGTCGCGCAAGCTTCCATGTGAGCCCGCTCGCCCGGGCGCGAGCGTTCAGCGCGGGGCATCGCTGCAGCAGCGGAAGCCCTGGTCATACCGGATGTAGTAGGGCCCGTGGCCCCGCGTTGCGGGGCGGCAACGCTGGCGGGCTGGGCCCCAGTGACCACCCTTCATGATCATGCGTCGGCCGTACTTGCGCGCGCTCTCGGTCCATTCGTCGACGTTGCCGGTCATGTCCATGACGCCGAACGGGCTTTTGCAGGTTGCGACTTCGCCGGAGCGCTTGCCGCGCCAGGAGAGATCGATGCCTTTGGCGGTGTCGTGGGTGGTGCGTGGGGCGAACATGTCTTTGGTGGGCCCGGGGCCCAAGACGCCGATGTTGCACTTGGAGGTGTCTCGCTCGTACCCATAGGGGTATGGGAGGGCCTCTTCGCCTTCGCACGCGAAGGTCCACTCGTCCTCGCTGCAGAGCCGTTTGCTCTCCTTCTTGCAGAAGGCGGCCGCTTCCGCATGGGTGACCACGACCAGCGGCAACTCGCCGTACGCGTTCGGGTACTCGTAGCGGTCGATGCAAAAGTCGAGCTCGCGCTTGGGGAGGGACGCGACTCGACTCCGCCACTTCTCGGGGTCGAAGCGGTCGCAAAGCCCGTTTTCGCCGTGATCTTGCGTGCGCCAGAACGTGCACGCGGCGTTCTGGTCGGCGAGCACCTGATCGGTGTCGGAGCGCCCCGAGGCGTCGAGCACGAACTGCCCATGGATCCTGAGCATGCCGTTGCCACAACCACCGTCCGGCGCCGCGGGCTCCTCGGGCAAAGCCGAAAGGACGCTCGCGTCGCCCTGCCAGTGCAGCTTCTGCCAGCGCCGCCAGGTGAACTGCTTCAACGGATGGGTGTCGGAGATCTCGTAGCCCAACGTGAGCAGGCGCGGTCCCGAGGGTGGCCGAACGGCGGCGTCGGGGCCGGCATCCGGCCCGGGCGCTACGGAGCTCGAGGACGGAGCAGCGACGGCCCCAGGCGCGACCGACGACGCCGACGCACGCGCCGACGACACCGACCGACTCGCGTTCGGCTCCGCTCGAGAGCAACCGACGAGCAACGCGAGCCCTGCCACCGGCAACACTTGGCTTCGCCGAGCCGTGGGACCCGTGTCCATCGTGCGCGCGCCGAAGCAGAACACCAAAGACCCGGAACGCCAAAGAAACGCGCGGAATTCCGCGGCGCTTGGTGTTTGCCCGACGGCGTGGGAGCTTCCCTCCATGCGCCACGCGGTCCTGTGGTTCGCCCTCGCTTTCGTGCTCGCCTGTTCCCGAACGCAGCAGCCCGAACCCGCGCCGCCCAGCGTGGACGTGAAGCCACCCGCCGTCGGGTCCGCCGAAGGCGCTCGGGCGCCCGAGCGGTCGAAGGCGCTCGAGGACAAGCCTCGCCGAGCCTGGAACGCCGGCGACGAGGTCACGGCCCTCGGCAAGATCTCCAAGATCCCGTGGCAACACCTGATGATTCAGGTACCGGGAAAACGACCGGAGTACTTCGACCTGGAAGGGGGCGAGCAAATCGTGATCTACGCACGAGACCTTCCGACCTGTGGGAGCTCGATGCGTGTCGAGGGAACCGTCATCGAAGCTCGCGGCGCGTCGAAACGCCCAGGCCCCCAAACCAAGACCGAGGACGACTATTCCGAGCTCTCGCTGGACGTGAAGCAAGCCGCGTGCGCGTCGCGCTGAGGCCGCCGGGGGTTCACGGAACGACGAAAGATCGCTAGCCTCGAAGGCTGTCATGGCCTTCTCTTGCCACCGCTTCGCGTTTTCGCTCCTGGCCGCCGGCGCGTGCACCCTGCTCGCGAGGCCTTCCCACGCGGCGCCCACGGTGCTCACCCAGTGCCAGGTCATCAACCAAAGCGGAAGCTACGTGCTCGGCGCCGACATCACGGTGCCGAACGCCGACATCTGCTTCTCGATTCGGGCCGCAGACGTGAGCTTCGACGGAGCGGGCAAGACCATCACCGTGCAATCCAGCGAAGCCCTGGAGGTCGCGCACTTCTCCGGCACGGCGCCAGCCCACGTCAGCGTGAAGAACTTCAAGTCCAACGGGGGTGTGCGCATCTACGGCAACGACATCAGCGACGTGACCTTCGACGGGCTCGAGGTCGACGGCATCAACAACATGGGTGGCGACGAGGTCGTGATCCAGAACAACAAGGTGGGGCAATATGGCATCGCGGTCTCCAACGGGGATCAGACCGACTGGGCGCCGCTGAAGAACAAGGTGCTGAACAACCAGATCACCGGCGGAGCCACCGACGTGAAGATCTTGCTGGAGGTGATCGGCGGCAAGGTTCACCCGTGCCCGCGCACCGACACGCTGCTCGAAAACAACACGATCCTGAACACCCGCAACGACCCTCCGCCCGAGGCGACCGCCTCGGTGCGCATCCGCTGCGCCACGCACTCCATCTTCCGTAAGAACCAGATCCGCGGGACAGGCACGACCATCGGGCTCTACTTGCGCGACGAATCCGACGACGGAACCTACGAGGACAACGTGTTCTGGGTGAACACCCAGGAAGCGATTCGCATCGCGTCCGGCAACGTGGACAAGACCTTCCCGTCCCGCAACGTGTTCAAGAACAACGTGTTTCGCTCGGATCAGGGCCCCGCCACGTTCTTGCAGGGCATCGGCAGCGAGAACCACTTCCAGAACAACTGCTTTTTGAGCAAGGAATCGGGGCTCATCAACCAAAACGCAGGCAACGTCTACGATCACAATACGTTCTACGTGACGGGAACCGACTCCCGCGTGCACACGCTCGACTACGAAGACCCGGTGAAGGACGTCTGGACCCGCAACATCTTCAGCCACTCGGGCAAGGACACGCTCGGCTTCGGCGGCCTCTTCACGTTCGCTCGCTACTCCGGCGACGAGAACCTGTTCCACAATCGCGCCGGGGCGGTCGCCTTCGGTAACATGGCGACGTCCCTCGCCGACTGGAAGCAGAAGAGCCTCGCCGATGGGAACGCTTCGGAGCAGTCGTCCATCGAGGCCGACCCACTGCTCATCGATCCCGAGAACGGAAACCTCTGCTTGAGCGAGAATTCCCCTGCCCGAGGCGCCGCCAAAGACGGCACGGACCTCGGAGCGAAGCCTTACGGCTGTACCGGCGGCGGAGCGACCGGCGGAGCTGCCGGCGCTGGCGGCGCTGCCGGTAGCGGTGCTGCCGGTGGCGGCGGAGCGGGTGGCAGCGGGGGCGCGACGGCGGGCAGCGGCGGCGCGAGCGCGGGGGGCGCAAAGGCGTCCGGAGACTCGAGCGACGACGGCGGATGTGGCTGCCGAACGGCACCGTCCTCGCGTTCGACCTGGCTCTCGATCGCTGGTGTTCTGGGGCTCGCGTGGTCGTCGATCCGGCGCCGGCTCACCCGAGATCGATGAGGCCCCGTCGTCCCGCCAAGAGGATCGCGGCCACGTGCACGCCGTGGTGAATCGCCCCACTTTCGATGGCAGCGACCAGCGTGCGCGGATCCACGAGTACGACGTGAATGTGCTCGGAGGCGTCGAGGTTCTGGGAAGCCACGCGGCGGGCGCCCGAGGCGAAGAAGAAGTGCGCGCGGTTCGTGTGGCGGCTCGGCTCCGTCTGTACGGTGAGGAGCGGCGCGAAGTCCTTGGCCTCGAAGCCCGTCTCTTCGCGTAGCTCTCGCACGGCGGCGTCGAGCGGCGATTCGCCGCGATCGATCACGCCGGCTGGGAGCTCGCGGCTGACTCTTCCCGCGCCGTGACGGTACTGTTCGACCAGCACGACCTCGCCGGTCTCGGTGAGTGCGAGGATGCCCGTCCAATCGGGCGCGACGATCACGTGGAATTCGTCGATCTCGCCGCCGTGGGGCAGCTCGATGCGCTCCTGGCGAACCGCGAGCCACTTGCGCTCCAGCAGCACCGAGCTCTCTACGATGCGCCAGGGCTTCATGCCTTCTTCTCGGGCGGCACGGACTTCTTCGCGGGCGGTGGCAGCGACTTGGGACGAGCGCCCGAGACGGCCGCCGTAATCGCTTTCACCCGCTTGCCGACGAGCCCGCCCAGGCGCAAGAGCACGCCGAGACCACCGTGCAGCTGGCGTTCGACCAGGGCCTCGCCCAGCGCGCGCAGGTTCTCGTCAGCGGGCATCCACCACGGATCGGGCTTGTTCGAACGATCGACGAACAGCGTGCGCGGTCGGGTGAACGTGCCGTAGGCGTGGCGGCTCGACGCGATGCCGAAGCCGGTTTCCTTCACGCCAGTCCAGGGGGTCTCGGGCAAGATCCCGGTGATGGCGTGGTTGTTCACCAGCGCCACGCCCACCTCGAGCCGGCGCGCCAGCGCCATCCCCTTGTCGATGTCTCGGGTCCACACCGAGCCGTTCAAGCCGTAGCTCGAATCGTTGGCGCGCTTCAAGGCCTCTTCGGCGTCTTTGACACGCTGGATGGCGATGACCGGGCCGAACGTCTCTTCGGTCATGACGCTCATCTCGTTGCTGCAGCCGTCGAGCACCGTGGGCTCGTAGCCATACCCCTTGCCGACCCGCGATCCGCCGCACACGAGCTTCGCTCCCTTCGCTTTCGCGTCGTTCACGTGGCGCTCGACGACGTGGAGCTGCGCTTCGTTCTGCAGCGGACCGAGCTCGCTCGCGGACTCGGCCGGAGCGACGCGCAGCGTACGCGCGAAGCTGCCCAAGCGCTCGACGAACGCATCGGCGATGGATTCTTCGACGTACACCCGCTCGATGGCGGCGCAGTTCTGGCCCGCGTTGTGGAAGCTCCACTGGGCCACACCGGCCACGGTTCGCTCGAGGTCGGCATCTCCGAGGACGATGGCTGCGTCTTTCCCACCGAGCTCCACCGAGCAAGGAATGAGCTTCTCGGCGGCGCGCACGGCGACACGACGTCCGGTCCGCACGGAGCCGGTGAAGACCACCGCGTCGATCTCGGCGTCGAGGAGCGCGCCCCCCACCTCTCCGCCGCCCTGCACGAGACCCACGAGGTCCTTCGGCAGGACGCCGTGGCAATGTTCCACGAGCCACGCACCGGTGCGCGGGGTGTGCTCGCTCGGCTTCAGCACCACGGCGTTTCCCGCCAGAAGAGCCGGCACCAGGGACTTCATGAAATTCCCGAGCGGGTAGTTCCAAGGCGCGATGATGCCGACGACGCCCCGCGGCACGAGCTCCACCACGGCCTTCTTGCCGGGATAGTCCAGCGCCGAGATCTTGATGCGCTCGGGCGTGAGCGCCTTCTTCCCGCCGCGAATGGCTTGCTTGAAGAACTCCACCAGGCTCACGAGCTCGCTCATCAGGCACTCGGTCTCGCTGCGCCCGGTCTCGCTGCTCAGGATCGGCAGGCCCGTGGCACGCTCGGCCATCAAGCGTCGCGCGAGCTCCATCAGAAGGGCAGCGCGTTCGTCCACGCTCTTGGCACTCCACTCGGGTTGGGCTCGCCGCGCCGCGAGCACGATCCGTTCGACCTCTTCGCGAGGCGTCACCCGGACCTCGGGCAGGTCCGAAAGATCCCCTGGGTTTTTGCTGGAAAACGGGCTGTCCGCCATGGCGAGCGGCTTATCCCGCGGCGCGCGGCCGACCACAAGCTGATTCGGGTCAGTCGTGGTCGAGAGTCACCGTGACCGGAAAGTGATCGGACGGATAGCGGTTCTTGGCACCGTACACGTAGAGATCGGAGTTCCAGTCGCTCGCCGTCCAGGTCACGCCATCGCCCGCGACGAAGATGTGGTCGATGCGCTCGGCGGTGTCGAACGCGGGCGCCGGGTCTTGGTTGGTCACGATTCCGGGAGACGCCGCCAGGTCGTAGGAGTTCGCGAACGTCACGCCATGGGTGGTGTCGGTGGTCAGAATCCCGTACGCCTTGCTGTTCGGCCGCGAGTTGAAGTCGCCCACGAACACCACGGGCAAAGTATCCGCGAAGGGCGCCGTGCGCTCGAGCACGAGCGGAGCACTCAGCTCCTGGCTCGGCGAGTTGTTGTCGAAGTGAGTGCTGGCGAAGAAAAACTCTCGGTCACCGGCCTTGTCGCGCAGGCGCGCCCACTCGACGAGGCGCGGCAACTGCGGATCCGAAAAGCCCGTCGATCGCGCCGTGTCGGGAGTGGGACTCAGCCAATATTCCCCGTGCTCGAGCACCTCGAAGCGTGACTTGCGATAGAAAATCGCCGCATCCGGATAGGGCGGCCAGCCCTCCTCTTCGAAGTAGAGCGCACCGCGGCCTGGCGCCCGCGCGAGCAAGGCATCGACCTCACCGGCGAGCGGCGTGAGCTCTTGCACCCCGATGAGGTCCGGATCTTGTCGCGCGAAGATGTCCTCGAAGTAGTCGAGGCGCTCTTGCCACGGGTCGTACTCGCCGCCTTTGCACAGGGAGCAGAGCACGTTGTAGGTCATCACGCGGAGCGGCTTGGGCTCCGAGGGCGAGTCTTCCGGATCCTCCCCGCAACCGAGGAGCGACAGGGCGAGCAGGCAACTTGCAGCGCTTGGTTTCATTTCGCCTCGACGAAGCCAATGTACGACAGATGCCGCTCGCCGGTCGCTGCCGAGAGCGCGCAGATGCGACGGAGGTGAAGCGTGCCCTTTTCGACGCCAGCGGGCCAATCGGAATAGCAGCAGTCGCCGGCGCAACGGGCGAGCTCTCCTGGCGCAAAGCCGCCGGGGTAGCGACAACTGTCCCCCGGGCACGCGAGAGTCGCGCGCAAGCCCGCGAGCCAAGTGTCGACCTCCGAGCGCGTGCGCAGGGTCTCGCTGGTGCGCTCGTCGGTCTCGACCAGCGTCTGACGAGTCTCGATGCGGAGCTCGAAGTCCGTCGCGGGCAGAAGCCCGCGAAGCGCCGCGCCATCACCCCGAGCGATGGCGCTGGCCGCATCGAGCCCGACGCCGCGCGAGGTCCGGCCAGCGCCCGAGTCGCTGCGGGCGGAGGAATCGCCTTCCGGCGCGTGGCTCTGACAAGCTATGAGGCCCACGGCGACGGAGAAGCAAACGGCGCGCGAGCGCTCGGGCACGGGCCGGGATGGTAGCAAGGTGGGAGCCGCTGAGGTAGGACGCGGCTCCCATGTCACGCCCGGTCTCGCTGGTCGCCGCCGTGTTCGCACTCTCGTTCGCCTCCGCGTGTGCGGGGGCGAATCCGCCGCCGAACGTAGCGCCGACCCCGTCCCAAAAGCCGGACGCACCTCCCGAGAAGCCCAAGCCCGAAGCGCCCGACGCGACCCTGCCGGGCGACGCCGAAAAGGTGCCGCCTCCGCCTGCGAGCTGCCAGGCGTTCCAGCTCAGAAAGTCGGGGCTCGCCGGGACGTGCGACGAGAAGAGCACGCGGAAGTCGCTGGCCCTCGCGCTGGAGAAGACCGACGCCGAAGAGCGAGACGCCTTGCTCCAGAACGTCGACGGGTGCGGCTCGCTTCCGCCCGGATTCGTGCGGGCGCTTCGCGCAGAGCTCGCGCCCGTGAAGTGTGGCGATCTGATCGTCGAGCCGCTTCTGGCGTCTCCGCCCGCGGGGCTCGAACCGAGCCTCAGGGACACGCTGATGGGTCTCGCGTACGCGGCTCGAGCGGCGCGACTCGTCCGGGAGCCCCCGAAGCTAGCGCCCCCCTTCGGCAAAGAGCGCGTCAACCAGTTCGTGTCCGGACCGCTCCGCCAGTGGATCGAAGGCCAAGCCAAGGCCATCTACTCCGTCTCGCTTCATGGCTCGAATCTCGAAGGCTATGGCAAAGGGATCGTCGCGGTCGAAGCCGGTCTCGCGGATCTGCGCTTCGTCGAGGTCGCACGCAACGCGCCCGTGCCCGATGAGATGGCCAAAGACGCAGAGCTCAAGGAGGCCTACTTGGCGGCGCTCGAGCAAGCGCTCGAGCCTCGCAAGAACCGCGGGCGTGATGCGGCGCTCGTGGGTCTGAAGAAGCTCGCCGACGAAGGCGTCATCGACGACCCCCGTGTCACACGAGCGCGGAAGCTCCTCTCCCAAGTCTACGCCGGTAGACGCATCGATGCGCTCGACTCCCTGCTCGTGCCGAGCCTGCCGGCGCAAAGCGGGAAGAGCGAGCTCGAAACCCTGGCGCTCGGGCTTCCGACTCCCTACGCGGAGCGCTTGCTCGGCAACGAGAAGCTCGACACCCCCATCCTGCGGGCGCTGCTCGAGCGCGGCCTCCCGAAGGGCCCACACAAGAAGCTCGAGGCCGATCGCAAGCTCGGGCCGGAGGCTCGACGCCTGTACGCACGCGCTCTCGTGCGGCTGGGACAGCGCTACTGGCGCGCGGCGGATTTCTCGAAAGCATCGAGCGTGCTCGGACAGGGCAAGCTCGCGCCGGCGCAGAAGGCGGAGGCGGAGCTCTTGGTCGCGCTCGCTACGGCGCTCGCCACGGGGCCCAAAGACGCCACCGAGATGATGGCCAAAGGCGTCATCTTGTCGGATGGCGTCAAGAAGCTCGACGAGCTCGCCAAGGGCAAGGGTGAAGTCGCTGGCATGGCCGCCTTCGATGCGGCGCGCCTGCTCGAGATCGCGCGCCCGACCACGGCCGACGCGGCCTACTTCAAGGGCATTGCCGAGCGCTACGAGAAGGCCAAAAACGAGCTCGCGAACCCAGCCCAGAAGCAAGACGCCGCCGATCGCGCCAAAGCCGCTTCCGACACGGCGGCCGCCGTCGGACACTGAAGTCGACTGGCTTGGCCCCGGGGCGAGCTCACTCGAGCACGAGATCTCCGCCCGCCCAGCCCACCGCGGGGCGCGCGCGTCCGTCGGCGCCGACCGCGCCGCTCCGCTCGACCACGACGTCGATGGCCGATGCCTGTTCGACCTTCAGCTGGAACGCCAGAGTGCCGAGCACCACTTCGCTTCCGCTGACGCCCGCGCTCTTGCCCTTCTCGGTGAGCGTGAGCACGACGAGCCCTGGGGTCTTCTCCGAAGCCAACGCCAAGGGTGGCGACGCGCCCCAGTGCGGAGAGGCCTCGACCTTTTCGAACCCGAGGACCTTCGGATCGTAGCGCAGGCGGAAGGCGACACCGTACAGAGCGTCGACGGAGTTACCGACGAGCTCGAGCACCAGCCTGCCGGAGCCGAGCTCTTTCTGGCGCAGCGTCACCGAGCTTCCAGCGGGCCTGGCATCGCTTCGGAATACCAGAGTGCGCTTCGGAGTCGGCTTGCCACCGGAGTCCTCCGAATCGGACGAGCAGGCCAGAGCGGACAACGCGCTCGCCAGCACCACACCCAAGAGGCTCGCGCGCATCACTGGCCTCCCTTGACGTTGCCGAACGCCGCGGTCACTGCGGAGAGGTCGGCGTCCGAGATGCTTCCGTTCTGGTCTTCGTCGCAGCGTGGATCGAAATCGAGATCGCTCGACCAGATCCCCTCGCCGCCGGTTTGACTGGGGGCCGCTTCGCGCCCGAGCCGATACGCGCACTGGATCACGTCGAATCCATCCACCTCGCCGTCGAAGTCCCGGTCTCCGGGCGTGGCCGAGCGGCTCCAAATCAGGCCGTCTTGCCTCGGGTTCGGCCGCACGCGCCGCACCGGCGTGGGGATGGCCAGCGTCACGGGCGCGCTGCCCTCGAAAACCACCTTGCGCTTCTCGAGCTTGCCGCCTTCGCCTTCGACGAAGAGCTCGAGCGGCACGCTGAGCCCGTCGATCCCCGACGCCGTCACCGACAGCGTTCCGCCGGACTGGGAAAACGCGAGGCTCGGTTCGGCAGCCGTACCGGAGTACACCCACTGAGCGAAGACCGGGCCGAAGTCCTGACCGCTCTCGGCCTCCAAGAGGTTCTCGAAGTCACCCGTGTCACAGGGTTTCTGGTTGCAGGTCTGGGCCCAGGCCCGGAGCAGCTTCGCGAAAACGTCGTCGCCCGCCACCACCCGGAGGTATTCGAGGAAGGCCGACGAGCGGATGTAGGCCCACAACGTGTTGGCGATGGAGTCTTCCGGGATCTGGTTCGTCTGATCCACCACCAGCGGCAAGCTCGGGTCGCCCAGGTGTTTCACCAACATCCAGTGCTCGCGGTAGCGCCGGGCCAGATATTCGTCGCGCGGCACGTCCGCGTGTTGGACCTGAGCGGCGTAGTCGATCTGGCTCAGCGTCGCCATGCCTTCGACCAGCCAGCGGGTGACCGGGATGTCGGTCGGCGAAACCAGTACTCCCCACCATTGATGAGCGTTCTCGTGAGCGAGCGTCTCCTCGAAGTACGCGACGCTCCCGGCGGCGTAGTCCTCACTGAGCAGGGTGAGCCCGTAGCCGGCGGTGCCGCGGAAGATGTCGAGCCAACCGAGCGGCAGCTTGAACACTTTGAGCTCCGCGTAGGGCAACTTCTGCCCTGCCTGGGCGTCGACGAAGGGCAGGATTTTCTGCATGAAGCCGACCATTTCGCTCACGTGGCTCGGCCCCACCTGGGTGCTCACGACGCGCGTCGGGATGCTCACGCCCGTCGCGGGCTGGTCCGCCAGCACGCCCAGCATCACCACATTCCCGCCGTAGCTGTGGAACGCGGGGATCTTCCACACTCGGGTCGTCTTGCCACCTGCGGTCGACGAGCTCGCAAGCTCGCCGCTCGCGACGGCGTCGATGCCCTCGGGCACCGACAGCGTGAGACTCCGGCTCGCGCCCCACGCGTTGTAGCCACCGACGTTGTCCTGATCGAAGACGCCGGGGATGGCGGCGTTCTCGGAGATGAACGAGAGGGGCGCTCCCGCGTAGCAGCCCTGCGACTGGCAGGAGAGCGTGCCCGAGTAGTCCACCGCGATCGTGACGGTCTCCCCCGGTGCCATCGCCGGCGTGAGGGTGAGATTCACGAACGCATAGCCCTGGGCGACCTGATTCGCCACATCCACCGTCTTGCCGGGAGCGCTGGCCCCGGTGGCGGCGAGCCCCGAGTCGAGGAGCAGGGCCACCTGACCCACGCTACCGACGGCGTGAAGCTCGACGTCGACGTGACCCGTGGCCACTCCGCTCGACGGAACGAGATCGAGCTGCGTGTCGATCTTCTTCACCTCGGTGCTCTGGTAGAGCGGCGTGGAGAGCGCTTTCGGGAGCTTCGCGGACGCCCGAAGCGAGCGACGCGTCACGAGATCTTCATAACGAGGGATGGGAGTCGCGTGGGCCGTCAGCGCGGGCATCAGGCCGAGCGCGAGACCGAACCCGAAGGTGACCTTCCGCATGGCGCGAGGAAGCCTGACGACGCGCGCGCGTGGCCGCAAGCGGTTCGCGGTCCGGCGGGCCGGGTCAGCGGACTTCGAGCGCGAAGTCGTCGAAGACCACGACTTCGTCCCCGAGGCGCTCGCAGCGGAAACGTCGCTGGTCGGCGCACAGGCCACGCGGAGCCAGGAGCGCGCCCGTGCGCAGCGAGAAGACGTAGCCGTGCATCGGGCAGGCCAGCCGTTCGCCGTCGAGGGTGCCCTCGGCGAGGCTCGCGCCGGCGTGGTTGCAGGCGTCTTCGACGGCGAAGGGCGCTCCATCGACCAACCCGATGCACACGTCGAACGGAGGGTGCGTCAGGCGCACGAGTCCCTCCCGCTCGAGGCGAGCGAGCGGGACGGATGCCACGCGGCGGCTCACTTGATGACGACGACCTCGTAGGTCGTGTCGTCCCAGGCGTAGAGCCGGTTGGCCGTGGAGTCGAAGCCGAGACCGTAGTCGCCGTAACCCGTGCCGTAGGTCACGAGCGTGTCGCTGTAGGGCGTGGCGCCTGCCGGGTTGCAGGTGAAGTAGACGATGTCATCCCCACCCTTGAAGTAGAGGAAGTCGGCGGTGCCGTCGCCGTTGCCGTCTTTGGCGTGGAGGTAGTTCTGCGTGGTGGAGAGGTCGAGCGCGTTGGTCAGCAGCGTGACCACGCTGGTGGTGCGATTCACCCGCACCAGGCGGTCGCTGTCGCCGCACGCGAGGTAGAAATTCTGGTCGTCCACGGCGATGCCCATGCAGTAGGCCTCGCCGGGAACGCTCGCTTCGAGCTTGGCCGTGGCCGGCGGGGTCGCCTGCGTGGCGTCCACGGACCAGATTTGGGTCGCGTCGCCCGACGTGCTCGACTCGTTGGTCACCATGTAGATGCGACCCTTGTAGAAATTGCCCGAGTCGAACGTGTCGAGGGGCGTGGACGGGAAGGTCGCGTAGTCCGCGAGCGGCCAGCTCTGCCCGCCGTCCTTCGAGATCCTCCAGACGAAGCCCGTGGTGCCGCTCGACTTCGATTCGATGGTGAAGAGGTCGTTGCCGTTCACGATCATGTCGTAGCCGAGCTGTGAAGCGCCGAGGCCGGCGGCCGTCGTGATCTCCACCGCGGTGCCTCCGGTCTTGGCCACGCGCCAGAGCTCGGTGGAACCACCGAAGTAGACGTAACCGGTCGGGTTCTGATCCGGGGTGACGTAGTACACCGACGGGTAGCTCGAAGCCGTGCCCGTGGGCAGCTTGGTCACGGTGCTGCCCACCATCCCGCTCGCACCCGGCGCACACGGCGGGGTGATGACGGTGAAGCTCCAGGTCGCAGCCTTGAGCGGCTTCGAACACTTGGCGTCGGTGAGCCCGGTCCAGCTCACGTTGACGACCTCGCCCGGCGGGAGCGGCGCCGCGGGTTCGATGTACATGGTCTTGTCGTCGGCCGAGAACGTCACCTCGCTCGCCGTGGCCACGTTGTACGACAGGGTCGTGCCCTTGTTGCCGGTGAGCGTGACCGTACCGGCCGTGGTCTGGACGGCGGTCTCGAAGGTGACCTGGAGCTTCGGCTTGAGCGAGCTCGTGGTCGCGCCATTGGCGGGCAGGAGGCTCACGGCCCCGGCGCTGAAGGTGCTGCAGTCGATCTCGGTGATTTGCAGCTTCAGCGGGTTGGAGAGCGGTGCCGTTCCGCTGTTGGTATCGGCGACGTAGAGGAAATACGTGGTCCCAGAGGTGACCGGGAAGCTGTCGCCCATGGTCGGCGCGGTGTACTCGGAGACGCACGAGAGCTGCGAGCCGAGGCTGCCGCAGACGCCGCTGCCGACGACGGCCACCCACCGGTTGTCGATGGGCTTCTCGAACGTGAGGTCCACCGTACCCGTGAAGGTGGGCTGGTAGACGAGGACCACGTCGGGCCCGTCCACGTCGGCCCACGAGCACGACGGTGTGGTGGTGAGGTAGTCGTTCTTGCTCGCCGTCCAGTTGATGGTGTTCGAGCCCTTCTGCACCACGATGACGTGACCGCAATCCTCGCCGGTGGGCGTCGCCGTCTTGCAGCTGAAGGTGCCGCCGGTGGAATCGCAGGCCTGCCCGAGCGGACAGGTGGTCGTGACCTTCCACTCCTGGCAGCCGCCGGTCGCGGCTTTGCACTCTTCCACGACGTTGGCGTTGCACTGCTTCGCGCCCAGCGTGGGGCACGGGTTCGTGCAGACGCCCTCGCACTTTGCAGTGCCGCCTGCCGCGAGCTTGCAGAGCAGGCTCCCGCAATCCTGGGTTTTGACCCAGTCCATGCAGCCGTTGCTCTGCTTGGTGCAAGTCTGCACGGCGTTGTTGGTGCAGATTTGCAGGCCCTCTTTCTGGCAGCCAGCGGTACATCCGGACTGACAAGCGGCGCTCACGCCGGTGCCGGTGCAGACGCCGCCCGACGCCGCG
Organism: Polyangiaceae bacterium; assembly: GCA_046351435.1. Classification (GTDB taxonomy): domain Bacteria; phylum Myxococcota_A; class Polyangia; order Polyangiales; family Polyangiaceae; genus JADJKB01. The sequence goes on along the minus strand of JAXLYN010000008.1, from coordinate 191,072 downwards.
CAGTCCGTCTTGGTCGCGAAGCCCAGACAGCCACCGGACAGGTTGGTGCACTCTTGGAGCACGTTGCCGCTGCACTTGAGCTCGCCTGACTTGCAGGGGTCGACGCACGCGCCGGAGCACTGGGCGGTGCCGCTGGAATCGTCGCAGCTCTGGCTTTTGTCGGCACAATCACTCGCCTTCGCCCAGAGCTTGCAACCGTCGGGGCCCACGGCGCAAAACTCGATGGCGCTGCCGTTGCACTGCGTGTCGTTCACCTTGGGGCAGGCGTCCGTGCACGTCGTGCTCTTGCAGAGCGCGGCTCCGCCGCTGTTGTCGCAGGTCTTGCCGCTCGTGCCGCAGTCCTCGCTCTTCACCCAGGCGCGGCAGCCGCCCGCCTGCTGTTCGCACTTCATGACCGCGTTGCCTTCGCAGGTGGTGTCCCCCGCGTTCACGCACTGGTCATTGCAGCAGGTGGAGGTGTCGAGAGCGCAGGCCGCGGAGCACTTGAGCGTGCCGGCCTTGAAACCCTCGGTCGTGCAGGTGTGGCCGCCGAGGCTCGTGCCGTCGCAGAGCTCGACTCCCCCGAGCACGCCGTCTCCGCACTGGGCCGGGCCCGTCGTGCTTCCGTCGCTCTCCGCGCACGAGAACAACAAACCCCCTGTCAGGACGACCAGCGATACGGCGATGACTTTGGTCACGGCGACGACTCCTCCGGGCCGCGGCGACGAATGCGCCGGAGCCTTTGCTCGATGCGCCCTGCCCGGGGGCGCGAGGCGGCGCCCATCTAGCATCCAAGCGACGAGCGGGCAATCTGGGCGCGACCCAGCGTGGGCGCATGTGTCCCAGTCGCTCCGCGTGTGGGGGCTCGCCCCGAGCGGCGGCGCGGGTGATGTGGGCACGGGTGCTGCCATTGACTTGCGCAGTGCCGCTCGTGACCATGGTGACATGCTGCGGGTGGTCGGAACCGCTTCGTGCTTGGCCGTCGCCTTGCTCGACGCCTGCGGCGCCCCGACTCCACCCGACCACCCCCCGGTGGCGTCGGCGCGCGCGCCGGCCCCTGCGCCCCCGGCGAGCAGCGTCGTCGTCGACCGCGACGCCGACGCAGTGCGCGCGCCATCGGCGCCGAGCTACTCGCCGGGGCCCTCGCTCAGCCCAGAACGCGCCGGGCTCGCGCGTGACTTGGGACGGGCTCGCCATTGGGTGCGCGGACGCGTGCGAGAGATGAAGGACGGTCGCGAGCGGCGCGCCGGTGGCGAGGTCCGCTTCGACTACGCGGTGATCGACGTGCTCGAGTGGCTGCGCGGTGACCCGCAACACGTGCTCCAGACCTACCGAAAGTCGTTTCCGCTCTGGTCGTCGCCCGTGCCCGTGAACCAGAGCAAGTCCGTGTCCTCGGAGGTCCGCGATCCGTTGCTCGATCTCCTGGGCCGCGTCGGACAAGAGCGGCTGTTCTTGGTGGACCTTCCCGACGATTCGCACACGGCCTGGGGTGAGCCCGCACCGCCGGCGTTCATCCTCAAACGTTGGGGCAAGTTCAGCGTGGGTTTCGTGCGCAGCCTCCCGGCGGACGCGCGCGGGGAAATCGAAGCGACGCAGCAAGACGTGGAGAGACGCACGGCCTGGATCCGCAAGAACGCGGAGGACCTGGTCGTGGAGGACCGCTTCCAAGGAAACGACGCGGAGCGCGTCGCTTCCGCCGTCTGGTCGCTGCTCGGCGCGGAGATCGAGGCCCGCGCGGGCGCTCGGCCCAAGGCCGGGCCTGCCGTCGTGACGGAGAGCGGCGCAGAGCGAGTGGTTCGCTTCGATCTCACGGGCAGCGCGGAGCTGACGGGAACCCTGACCGTGGTCGTGCGCGCGGGGTCGCGGCGCGTGCGGTCCTTCCGTCTCGAGCTTCCGTTCGTCAACGCCCCGAGCCCGTCGAGACCACCGCTGGAGCTGGGGCAAGTGGCGCCTCGACTCCGCGAGCTCTTGGGGATCCGGGCGCGCGGGGGCCTGCTCGCCGACGCGGTGACCCAGGCCACGGCCGGCTTGGGTGCGAGCCACTACTTCGTCCGCCTCCACCCGGGGTTCGTGTATGGCGACGTAGTCCTCCAGCAAGCGCGCACCCTACGAGCGCGCCTGACGTTGGATGGGCTGCTCTTCGAGTACTCGAACGGTTGGGCGAGCGCCGAGCCCCCGAGCGCGGACGCCGACGGATAGCCTAAAGCTCCCGCCTAGTCGGTCGTTCAGCGAAGTCGGTGAACGATCTTCACGCACCGAGTTCGCGCCCGCGCGTGCTGGCGGGCAAGTACGCGCTGGGCGCCGTGCTGGGAGCGGGCTCCATGGGCTCGGTGTATCAGGCGGAGAACCTGCTCGTCGGTCGCAAAGTCGCGGTCAAGGTCCTTTCCTCGGCGCTGGCCGCACGCCCGGAGGTCAAGACCGCGTTCCTGGGAGAAGCTCGGATTGCGGCGCGCATCGGTCACGAGAACGTCGTGGACATCCTGGACGTCGGCGTCGACGCGGGCGGACAGCCTTTCATCGTGATGGAGCTCCTCGACGGGGAGACGCTGGAAGAGATCCTCAGTCGGCGAGGTCCGCTTCCCGTTCCCTACGCCTGCGAGCTCATGCTCCAGGTGCTGGCGGCGGTCGGGGCAGCGCACCGGGCGGGCATCATCCACCGCGACCTCAAGCCCGCCAACATCGTAGTCACCCACCCCGAGCCGGATCGACCTCGGGTGAAGGTGCTCGACTTCGGCATCTCCGAGGGACTCTGCGAGGGCGACCACGCGGGGCTCGGCTCCGCTGGCACGCCCCTCTACATGCCGCCGGAGCAAGCGCTCGGGATGGAGCTCGGGCCGAGCGCCGACGTCTACTCGTCGGCCGCCATTCTCTACGAGCTCCTCTCGGGTGAAGCCGCATTCGGCTACAAGAACGAGACCCAGATCCTGAAGGCCTCGCTGCGCGCGGACTTCGAGCCGCTCTCGGCGCGTACGTCGAGCGTGCCCGAGAGCTTGTCTGCGGCAATTTCGCGAGGCCTCTCTCCGCGGAGCGAGGACCGACCCGAGAGCGCCGCCGCGTTCGCCGAGCTGATTCTGCCGTGGGCCGATCCTTCGCGCGTCGTTCGGATGCGGCCGAGCCTCGGGCGCTCACTCGATCCGTTCCCGCTCGTCGCCGACAAGCCTCGGATCACCTTCATTCACCCGATCCCCAAAGCGCCGAAAGCGCCCGAGCTCGCGGCGCTCGAGGGACCCAGCGCGATGGAGCCTTCGCCGCCGAGGCCCACACCAGAAGAAGAGGAGAACCCCATGCCCCCCCGCTCGGAACCCGAATTGACGCTCGCTGCCATCCCCGGGTTCACCAGCGAGAACCGCCTCTGGACGTCCGGCTTCATCGCACTCGCGTCCGGGTTCTCCGTCGGGATCGCGGTCTGTTACTGGCTCGGCTTCGTCTGAAGCCGTGGAACGGTCGCCTCAGAATCGCCCGGCGTATCCGGCGAACGCGCCGTGGGGACCGACGCGCAAATCGAGGCCAGCGGCGGGCTTGGGCGCGCTCTTCTTGGGGCTCAGGTAGAGCCACGTCGCGGCGCCCAGGCACGCGACCCCGACTCCCAGGGCCACGTCGCCGAACAAGCGCTTGTCCTTGATGGAATCCACATCGCCCTCGGCACAGTTGGGAGAGCAACCGGAGTCCTCCAAGTCCTTCTTCTTGCTCTCGGCGCCCAGCCAGAAATACGCCGTGCCCGCCAACGCGACGACGCCCACACCGCCGAGCACGTAGGCGAGCACGGGCGGCTTGGGCTTGTCGGTAGCGCCAGCATCCGCATCCGGAGCGGGCTCGGGCTCGGTCACTAGCGGCGCAGCCTTCTCGGATTTCTTCTTCTCGAAGCTGACCTCGACAGTCTTGTTCTTCTGTCCCTGGCGCAAGATGAGCTCCTGCTCCACGGCGGGTTGGCCCGCATACTCGAGCACGATCTTGTGCGTGCCGGGATCGACCTCGATGGCTTTCACGTCGAGCTTCTCGCCGACGACCTCGCCGTCGATGGTCACTTTCACGTCGAACGTCTCTTTCCCGTCGGGCCCTTTGGCCTCGATGACGATGGAGGGCAGCGACGCGTTCACTTCGTCCAGCCAAGCGACGCAGTCCTTCTTCACCGCCGCCATGCATTCGTCTTTGGCGCACACGAGCAGCTGCTCTCGAGCCTTCTTGAAGGCTCCGGACTGCTTGAGCTCCTGCGCCTGCACGTACGCTGCGGCGCACTCCTTCTTGCCGGCGAATGCCGGCGGCGCGCCACAAATCGTAGCGACGAGCGCTGCCACGAGCAGGGTCCAGAGCTCGACTCTTCGGCGTCCGATCATGTTCACATGCACTCCGGCTTGATGTGCTTGATGCCGTTCGAATCCACGTAGAAGGGGGAGTCGCAGCCCTTGGCTGGCTTGCTCGCGGGCTTGTCACCGCTCGGGGGCTTCGTCTTCTCGGGTTCCGCGGGCTTCGAGCTCCCCTTGCTCGGCTCGTCGCGCTTCGTGACCGCAGCGGGCTTCGGGTCTTCGGGCTTGTCGGTCTTGGGCGCGGCAGACGGCGCTGCGGGCGCGACCTCCGGTTCGGCGCGCGCGGCGGGCTCGGCGGAAGGTGGGGCAGCCACGGGCGGACTCGGTGCCGGGGCGGCGAGGCTCGGCGGCGCGGCTGCGGGAGCGGTGGCCGTCCCTGGACTCGGCTGCGCTTCGATGCCGCTGTCTTCCACCGGGCGCCGACCGCGGAACCAGAAGATCAGGAGCAACACCGAGAGCCCGAAGAGCAAGCTCACGAGCACGGACGCCAACGCGACCTTGAGGCCCGAGCTGCGCGCAGGTGCGGCGGCAACGGGATGTGGCCCGTGAACTGGCATCGCAGGCATCGGAGCGCCGTAGGCCGGTTGGGGCATCATTCCGGCGGGAGCCTCTTGGACGGCGAAGGAAGGATGCAGCGCGAACGACACGGAGCCCTCCCCCACGCCGGGGGCCGGCGGCAATGGTCGGTTCGGCTGCGATACGCTGGACTCCAGCACTCCGGAGCGGGACGCGTCGAACGCGGGGTCGGCCGACTGGGCGAGCGAGTCCTGCAGGGAAACCCGCACGGCGCTGGTGCTCTCCATTTCGCGCACGCGCGCCGCGCGAATGGACAACGCCTCGGCTCCCACGGACTGCACCCACTCGGCGACTTCGTAGGGGGAAGCGACGCCCACCGTGCGTTCGAGCGCGATGGCGAGCTCCCTCGCAGTCGGAAAGCGATGAGCCGGATCCATCGCGAGGCCGCGCATCACGAGCGCATCCACTTCGGGCGGCGTGCCCGGATGCACCGCCGAGGGCGGCGGAAACCCTCCCGCCAGCACCGCGTGCAAGACCTGCCCCTCGTTCATCCCATGCACCAAGCGCCGGCCCGTGAGCCCTTCCCAGAGCACGGCGGCGGCCGCGTAGATGTCCGTGCGACGATCGACCAGATCGCCCCGGATTTGCTCCGGCGCCATGTACGCGATCTTGCCCTTGAGCTGGCCGTCACGCGTGCTCTGCAAGCGCCCCGCTGCCTTGGCTACGCCGAAGTCGAGCACGCGCGCCACGCCGTCGACGCCGACCAGGATGTTCTGCGGCGACACGTCGCGATGCACGATGCCGAGCGGATGCCCGTGTTCGTCCGACGCCTCGTGCGCCGCGTGCAGGCCGTGGAGGGTGTTCACGAGTACGCTGGAGAGCACACGCGGCGCGACTGGCACACCCTTGATGCGCGTGGCCTTCAGCAGGTGCGAGAAGCTTTCGCCCTGCACGTACTCGAGCACGAGGAACACCTCGCCTTCGGCGGCCACCACGTCGAGCGTGGCGACGACGTTCGGGTGCTGCACACGCGCCGCGAGGCGTGCCTCGTCGAGGAACATGCTGACGAACTCGGGGTCACGCGCGAGGTGCGGGTGCAGTCGCTTGATGGCCACTGTCTTCGAGAACCCGACCGGACCCAACATGCGCCCGAGGTGCACCGTGGCCATGCCGCCCTGCGCGATCTCGTCGAACAGAGCGTAGCGACCGAGCCGGCGCTCGGTCCCGGAGCCGATGCCCCCGGAGGTCATGGGCGGTCCATTCTGCATCAGCAAGTCTCGACTCAGGGTAGCGCTTTCGCTCGAAGGCGGCAGGCGGAGTGCGGAGGATCTCAGCGGACCTCGTTGGTCCACATGCACCGATAAGGCAAAGAACTGCCGATATCCGTGGTGGAGGAGGAGCTTCCATAAGCATCCCCGAACGCCGGTTCGTTGCCGGTCCACTTCACGACACCGGCGCGGAGCACGTAGTTCGCCCCCAACGGACTCACCAGCACCAGGGAGAAGTCGCCGTCCCAGACGAAGCTTCCACTCCCGTTGGCCAGACCCGCTCGGATGGCTTCCACGTAGTCTCGGCTCGAGGCCAGGTGCCCGCCCTCTTTCCGACAGTTGTCGATGGCGGTCTCGAGGTTGAGCGCCGGGGAGCGATCGAGCGTCGACCCACATCTTGGCGCCCGGCCCCCAGGGAGCGTGATCTCTTTGCAGGAGCCGCCTCCCCCTGCGGCGCAAGCCGCTGCGGACGGCCCGCTGTAGCTCGTGTCGACGGGGTAGTAGATGCAACGCGACGCCTGAGTCGAGGTCCGCGCGAGCATCGAGGAAGTCGTTGCCGCTCCGCTGTACACGGGCGGCGCGCTCCCGGTCCAGCGATAGCCGGTTTGGGTCGCCTGCACGAGAACGATGGTGCCGACGTCGGCCCCCAGGCCAGGCGTTCGTGCCCGTGGGCAAGCCGACGACAGGCTCGGCTGCTCGGTGGCAGTGGGCACGTGGCCACCGCGGCCGAAGCACGCGCTGACCGAGGTGGCCCAGGCCGCGGCGGCCGTGTCTTTGGTCTCCCCTTTGGGTCCGCCGCCCGCGGGCACCCACTCGTCGGGGACCGTGCTCGGGTGCGTGCCGCCGACCTCGACCCCGTGCAGCGGAACGGTCGAAAATCCGTGGTCGAACCGTTGGCCACGGCGGAGCTCAAGGCGAACGTGGTTTGCCAGCGCAGGAGCAAGTCGGAGTCGTTGCGAACGTCGTCCCCCGTGTGGAGATACAGGTTGCTGCCCGCGCCGATGCCTTGCTTCGCTGCCTCCACGATTCGTGTTGGACCCGCCAGGTGTCCGCGGTTGAACGTGCACTCCCAGATCGCGGAACCCTTGGGGAGCGGCGCCCGATCGGCGGCGTCGATGGAGGCCTTGTTGTTCTCTGCGTCGAGCCCGTAACAGCCTTGTGCCGCGGGGCCGAAGCAGTTTTCCCCTGTGAAGGTGGCGGGCAGAGGCGGCGGGCAGACGCAGCGGTAGTAGAGGCTCGAGGTCTTGCCCGTGGACGAGGTGCTGGCATCGGAGAGCCGAACACGGATCTGACTCGCGGCGCCGTAGGGCACCGCCGACCACAAGTTCGTGGTGCTCTGACCGACCGTGGCCGACTGCGTGGCGCTGACTCATTAGAGCTCGCTCGCCGTGGGCAAGCGACCTCCGGCGGTCTCGCAGATCTGCAGCGCCTGATCGAGCGTAGCGGGCGCGCTCGAGGCCGTCCCACGAATAGCCCCAGGGATCGGTGAGCCTGGTTCAGCTGGGTCTTGCACGCGAGCACGCACTTGCTCTGGTTGCACTCTTGCGTGGCGGTGCAGGCCGTGCCGCAGGCTCCGCAGTGGGCGGGTTCGCTGGTCGTGTCCACGCAGACGCGCAGTTCGTCTGACCGGTTGGGCAATTCGAGACGCACTGGCCGTTCCCGCACACCTCGCCTGCCTGACACGCATGGCCACAGAGCCGCAGTTCTGATCGTCGGTCTGGAGATCCTCACACACAAGCCGTTGCACTCGACCTGTCCGCCAGGGCAAGATCTTGCACGCTCCGCCGTGCACACCTCACACCAGGTTGCAGGCCTTGCCGCAGCCGCCGCAGTGGGTTCACGTTGGTGCTGGTGTCGACGCAGGCGCCGCTGCACTCGGTTTGATTCCGCTGCGGGAAAAGCTCGCACTTGCCGCCTGGCATGCCTGCCCCGTGGGGCAGTTGTTGCCGCAAGCTCCGCAGTGCTGGTCGTCCGACTGGAGGTCGACGCACGAGCCACCACAGAAGCCGTCTTGCCCGACGCGCAGGCCTCACTGCAGCTGCCGCTCGAGCAGCTCTGGCCGGCGTTACGCGACCGCGCAGTCGCCACGCAGTGCTTCGGATCCTTGTCCGGAGTCCACGCACGCTCCACCGCGATCGTCTTCGCGCCGGAGCAGCTGTCGGCGCAAGCCCCGACGTCGCAGACCTTTCCCGCCGCGCAGGCGTTGTCGCAGGCCCCGCGGTGCTTGGGATCCGGGGCTCGCGTCGATGCAGTCCCCTGCGCAGGAGAGCTGCCCCGCCGGGTACCCGCACCGTCCGTCCCGCCCCCTCCGTGAAGGAACCGAGGTCCGAACCGAAGACCGAGCAAGCGAACGCGAGGCCCGCGACTGCGAGGCCGACGAGGCGTGAGGGTTTGGGCAAGACAGGCATGGGGATCTCCCGCATTGGGATCAGGAGCCGTTCGGTTGACCCATCCGGAGCGGGCCGCCCCGCGCGGTGGTTGCTTGAGCACTTCGTGCCCAGGCGGCACCTTGAACACGTCCATGCCATGCTCGAAGGTCTGGACGAGAACACCTCGAGCACGCCGTCTCCGTCCAGGTCTTCGGCCGCGGGCGCTGCCGGCGCGCCGTTGCCGATTGCCGTTGTGGCCGGCGTTGGGCGAGGCGTCGTGCAGAAGCCCGCCATCGGCTACGAGGACGAACCGTTGGCCGAGTCCGTGGTGTTGGGATCACCGAAGGTGGAGAACAGCACCTCGGGCGAGCCGTCCTGGTTCGGTCGGCGATGGCTCGGAGCTGTACATGATGGGCTTGCCGAGCGAGTAGTTGAACTTCCAGATTTGCTTGCCCGTCGCATCGAAGGCGTACATGAGGCCGTCGTTCAGCGACACGACGATCTCCGGCTTGTCGTCGCCTGGAGATTTCACCGTCGCCGCCGCCGGCACCACCAGGCGGATAGTAGCCGTCGACTTTGATCGGCGCGCCGCCGCGGGCCAGATCTCCCAGCCGGCCTTGCGCATGGCCGACCGGCTGCCATCGCCGTAGCTGCCTTCGAGGGCGAGGATGGCGTAGGCCTGGGTTTCGTACGGCTCGTTCTTCTCCACGTTGGGTACGCCGATGACCTCGTTCTTCCCGTCCTTGTCCAGGTCGACGACGTTGGGCGGCGAAGCCGTCCATTGCGGCCACTCGGCCCACGGTGGGGCCACTCGCCGTGATCGTGATAGTGGTCCGACTTCGACCTTGGGATCCGCCCAGCGGATGAACTGGCCCCAGGTCATGCGCTGGCCGCTGTATTGGTCGCGGTTGGTGAACCACGGCGACGAGTCGATGGCCACCGTCGTGGTTGAACACCTGGATGTGGTGGTTGTCGTAGGTCGCGAGAATCTCGAGCTCGGGGTCGTCGTCGATGTTGCCGATGCCGGCGGTGAGGCCGTGCTGGCCGTAGCCGTGGTGGCCCCTGACCGTTGCGGTCGTGTTCCAGGCCGCCCGTCTTGTTGTTGTAGCGGGGCCACGCCTGCCAGGAGATGCCCGACGGCGGGTAGAGCTGGCCGTTGGCAGAAAAGACGAAGACCTGCGCGCCGCCGTCCTCGGTGTTGGCGGTCTGCGTGGTCGTCGCGACGACCTCGATCTTGCCGTCTCCGTTCAGATCGGCGGCCGCGAGCCCGCGCACCTCCGGCGCGTTGCCCGCCGTGGTCGTATCGACGGGCCAACCCGCTTTCTTCGACAGCTTGCCGCCCTTCCATTCGTAGGCGAGTACCTGGTTGTCGTTGCCGAGCACGATGTCCATCACGCCGTCGCCTTCGAGGTCGGCCACCACGTGGGGCGCGTAGACGCGCCCGCCACCGTCACTGGCTTTGTCGAGCTGAGTGCCCGAGCTGTCGAACACGTAGACCGAATAGTAGGCCGCGATGAGCTCGTTCTTCCCGTCCTTGTCCAGGTCCATCACGATCGGCGAAGCGAACCAGCTGGTCTCGCCGTCGAGGTTCTTCCAGAACACGGGCGCCTGAACGTCGCCTCCGCTCGTGCCCTTCTCGCACGTCGGGTTCTTGGTGCCGCCGCCGCTCGAGCCGCCGCCGCCCCCGACGTTGGAACCGCCGGAATTGCCCGTCCCGCCGGCGTTGCCGGCACCGCCGCTGTGGCTGCCGCCGCTGCCACCGGTGCCGGCTCCCCCCGAGTCGTCGCTGCCGCACGCGAGTGCCCACACTCCCGTGGCGAGACAGAAGGACGTGGCGAAAACTCGACCTGGATACCGACGACGGTGGCTCATGTCGATCCCTCCGGCCCCGGCGGGGCCATGTGTTCGGCCATGTATTGCATCATCATTTGCACGAGCTCTTCGGGCGGCGCGACCTCGGGCTTTTCCACCGAGTCGGGCTCGTTCTCGAAGCGCAAGATGTCGAGCTTCTGGAAAGCCGCTCGCACCCTGGGAGTGAGCAGGCCGAGACGCTTCAGGTTCGGCACGATCTTGCTGAACATCATCTGGCGGAATCCGCGCTGGAACGGCGTCTCGATCATCCAGGGCACCCACACGGAGGTGTCCCAGCCGAGGCGCTCGAAGACAGGTGTCCCGAGCAGGCGGTCGCGGAGGAGCGCGGTGGCCTCGATGACGAAGTCCTCGCGTTCCCTGAGCTCCGCGCCCGAGAGCTCACCGCCGTAGATCTTCTGGAGCGACAGGACTCCGAAGGCCACGTGCCGCGCTTCGTCCTGCATGATGCGATCGGTGATCTCCTGGATCAGCGGTTCGTTCTGGTTCACGAGACGCATCGTGCCGAAGGCAGCGAGGGCCAAGCCCTCGACCAAGATCTGCATGCCGAGATAGGTGACGTCCCAGCGCGAATCCTGGACTATCGAATCGAGCAGCCCGCGCAAGCTCGGGTGCACCTCGTACGAGAGGCCGAGCTTCTCGGTCAGGTACCGGTGATACACCTCGACGTGCCGTGCCTCGTCGGCCACCTGGTTCGCGGCATAGAACTTGGCTTCCTCCCAGGGCACCGTCTGCACGATCTTGGCACTGGCGATCAGCGCCCCCTGCTCGCCGTGCAAGAACTGCGAGAGCATGAAGGCGTTCATGTGTTGCCGAAACTGGATCGCCGTCTCGAGCGTGAACGGCACGGGCGGAGCCATCAACGTGTTCATGAACACGTCGGCGCGGGATTCGGTCGCGAGACGGGCGATGTCGACGTCCACGCTCCAGTCGATGTCCGTGGCGTTCCAGCCCTGTGCTTTCCCTTTTTCGTAGAGCGAGAGCAGCTTTTCGTCGGCGAGGGCGTATTGCCAGTCGAAGACGGTGTCGATGGTGGCCTTCACGCTGTCGTACGCGCCAGAATCCGGAATCGGCAGGGGGTTCTTCTGCTCGTAGCGCATGGGGACCGATTGGGGCGGTGAGGAAACTACTTGGGAGGTTCTCCACAACTCGTGAACTCGAGGTTCGTATCGATGCGGAAGTGCGACTCGTCGGTGTGGCGCTCCGCTTGGAACACGTCGAGCGAGTAGTTGCTCCCCGGGGTGATGCCCAGGGAAGCCGCCTGGGCGTCGAGGTCGATGCTACCGCTCTGCGACGGATGCACGCCGCCTAGATCGATGGCGAGCTTGCCGTTGATGAAGGTCCAGAGATCGTCGTCACCGGTGAACGTGAAGACCTCGCCGCCCTTGTATTTGAACTCGGTGTGGAGCTCGAACGTGAAGTGGAAGTTGTGCGGGTTTCCTTCGTTGCCGAAACCCTGGCCGTCGATGGGGAAGAACGTGCCGTTGTCGTAGGTGTAGACGTTGCCGTTCTTGGCGAGCGTGAACGTGAACGGGAAGGACTGGTTCACGCCCGAAACGTCCCGGTACCACTGGTCGAAGTTCGACTTGTTGGTGGTGTAGGAGTGGGGGCCATCGACGTAGACGGGCTTGTCGTCGGCGCCGAGCGCGTTCTGGACGATGCCCTTCTCACCGTCGCCGGTGAAGTCCTCGAAATCCGGGTGCGAGCTCGAGAAGTCGCGCACGGTACCGGTCAGCTTCAGCCCACAGCCCGCGCTGCCACCCCCGCTGCCGCTCGCGGCGGAACCCCCGCCCGATCCGCCTCCGCCGAGGTTGAGGCTGCCACCTTTGCCGCTGCCCCCCGAGCTGCCCGAACCCCCGGCACCCACGGCGCCACCTTTGCCCTCGGCGGTACCGTCATCGCCACCGCCACAGCCGAAGACGGCCAGGCACGTGCCGAAGAACCACGACCAAACCACGAAGCGCATCGAAGCCTCCGACCCAAGAGTGCGACCTCCCGATTCAATCACGCGGCGGATGGGGCCGCAAACGGGAGTGCCCGACCGTTCGCACTGGGGCGACGGAATCCCGGTCGGGGCGGGCAGGACGCACAGGCACACACACGCCGAACGCGTCCGGGCCACTTCGGAGGCTCGCAGGGCGTAGACTCGGCTCCCATGCTCCTGAACCGCTTCGAGAAGGCGATGATGCTGAATCCGGTGCGCGCGTTGATCCAGCGGCACTACGAAGCAGCGGTCCTGGAGAAGCTCGGAGGCCGCGCGCGAGGACAGCGCGTGCTCGAAGTCGGATGCGGCAGCGGGCGAGGCGTGCAGGTCCTGCTCGAGCGCTTTGGCGCGAGCGAGGTGGACGCGTTCGACCTCGACCCCCACATGGTGACGCTCGCCCGGCGTCGGCTGGCGCCCGAGCGAGATCGCGTGCATCTCTGGCAAGGGAGCGTCACGGAAATCCGAGCCGGCGACGCCAGCTACGACGCGGTGTTCGACTTCGGGATCCTCCACCACGTGCCGGACTACCGGCGCGCGCTTTCCGAGATCTTCCGTGTGCTCCGGCCCGGCGGGCGCTTCTTCGCCGAAGAGGTTCTGGAGCGGTTCATCGTGCACCCGGTGTGGCGCACGCTGCTCGATCACCCCCAGCGCGATCGCTTCGATCGCACGGGCTTCGTCGCCGCGCTGGAGAGCACCGGCTTCGTGGTGCGCGCTAGCCAGGAGCTCTTGGGCGCGTTCGCTTGGTTCGTGGCCGACAAGCCCTAGTGAACCCGGAGCGATCCAGCGACCGCGAGCGGGCGAATCACGTCGTATGAAGCTCGCGGCCAGAGGCCTGTCCTGGGCCGTGTTCGCCCGCACCGGTTGCGGGGCGCCTCCAGGATCGCGCCAGGCCGAGTCAGCCGAACTCGCTCGTGTCGGTGTTGACCTTGGGCTCCGGCTTCTTTTGCTCCGGCTTGACCTGGGTCGGCGCCGTCGGCGCATTCGGCTGGCTCGACGCTGCACCGTTGCCCTTCTCGCCGGTCGGTTCGCTGCCTTTCTTTGGTTGCGGACGCGGCGAGTCGCTCGGTCGTGCGCTCGGCGTGAGCTCGGCCGGAGCCACGGAGAGCGTGGCTGCGAGCTCCAGACTCGGCGGGATCGGGCCGTCCACCGTGAGCGCGACCTTTGCCTCGCGCTGCTCGCTGCCCCGCCGCAGCGTGAGCGTGTGCGTGGTACCCATGGCACCGCGGATCTCCACCCGACCCGCCTCCGCAGCCGTCGGGATGCCGTCCACGAACACCTCGACGTCGGCGGGTGCGACGCGGACGCTGAACGCCTTGGGCTCCGCGCTTCGCGCGGGCTCGGCAGGGCTCCGACGAGCTCGTTCGTTGCCGAACGCGAGGGCTCCGGCCACGACCACCAGGCCGAGCAACCCGAACAAGAGCCAGGTGCTCCGCCGCCGCTTCGGTCGTGCCACCGCTGCCGTCGTCACGCTGAGCCCACCGCGGTCCGCGCCGCGCAGCGAGACGTCGCCGGTGATTGCGGGCCGTGCTGCCACCGAGAGGCGCGCCGTCTCCGAGAGGGGCACGAGGAGGTCGGGCGTGACACGAGAGTCGTCTACGAGTCGGGCCAAGGCGTCGCGGAGCTCGCTGGCGTTCTTGTAGCGCTTGTCGATGTCCCGGCTCAGAGCGCGCGACACGACCTCGGCGAGCGACGCCTCCACCCATGGGGCCTTGTCCTGGATCGCAGGCAGGGGACCGGTAATGATCGCCACCATCAGGTCGCCCAAAGCGGTGACGCGTCCGTAGGGCAGTTCGCCGCACAACATCTCGTAGAGCATCACGCCGAGGGACCACACGTCGGTGCTCGCGTCGACTCGGTTGGTCCCGCCTCGCGCCTGCTCGGGCGACATGTAGAGGGGGGTTCCGAGCACGGCACCCGTACGCGTCAGGTCGAGCCCGGTCTCGGAGAGCGAATCGAGCAGGCTCTTGGCGATGCCGAAGTCCAGGATCTTGACCAGCAGCTCTCCGGTATCCCGCTGGGTCAAGAACAGGTTGGCGGGTTTGACGTCGCGGTGGACGATGCCGGCGTCATGGGCTTTGGCGAGGCCGGTCGCCGCCTGTAGCGTCAGCTTGATCGCCAGCGGCGGCGGCAAGACCCCGAGGCGCCGGATCACGTGTTGGAGATCTTCCCCGTTCAGGAGCTCCATCACCATGAACGGGAACCCGTCGGCGTCCTCCCCGGAGTCGAACGTCTGGACGACGTGCTCGCTCTCGATGATGGCCCCCGCTTTCGCCTCGCGGAAGAAGCGCTTCACGACGTCTTTGTGTTGGAGCAGGTCTTCGGAGACCAGGACCTTCACCGCGCAACGCTTGAGTGTGCTCTTGCTGCGGCCCTCGTAGACCGCTCCCATGCCGCCCTTGCCCAGGAGCCTCACCAGCTCGTAACGCCCGCCGACCACGCGTCCGATCAGACTCTCGGCGCGCACGCTGGTTGCCGACTGCGGAGGAGCGTCGACGTGGTCGACCGGGATGGAATCGCCGTCGCTCATGCGTTCCGCTTCTTCTTCCGCCGGAGAGCGACGGAAGACAAGAGCCCGAGCACGAGCCCGAGGGGCAGCGAGGTCGAACGACGTGCGGCGGTTCGGCAGCCGCAGCCGCCGTCGTCGGCGCCACCCGCCGGCTTCACGCACTTGCCCTGGGCGTTGCAGACCGACGGCGCGACGCAATCATCGATGGTGTCGCAGGTCGTCTTGCAGGCGCTGCCCTCGCACACGTAGGGCGCGCAAGCGGTCTTCTTGCCTTCGGTGTCGACCAGGTCGTTTCCCTCGCAGTGGTTGCCCGAGGGCTCGCACTTCTTGGCCGCGCTGCAAGCGAAGCCCGTGCTGCAATCCGAGTTCTTCTCGCAATTCGTGCGACAGGCCACGGCGTCGGCGCAAACGTAGGGCTTGCAGTCGACCGGCTGGGCCGCCGAGTTGCACGCGCCGAGCGCGTCGCACACCGGTCCGGTCATCACGCCGTCCTTGCAGCTCGTCTGCCCGCACGCGGTCTGTTCGGTCGGGTACGCGCACGCCACGGCCTGTCCATCGCACGTGCCCCCGCAGGTCGCGCCCGCTCCGGCGCACTTCGGTCGCACGCCGTGGGGTTCTCCGGTGACCGGTGAACAAGTCCCGAGCTTACCGGTCACGTCGCAGGCCAAGCACTGCTCGCCGCAAGCTTGGTCGCAGCAGAACCCATCGACGCACTGGGTCGAGGAGCACTCCGCGCCGTTGGTGCAGGGCGTGCCGTTGGTCTTCTGCCCCTTGCACGTGCCGTTCGGGGCGCCGTCGCAGAACGCTCCGGACACGCAGTCGGCGTCGCTGGCGCAGGTCGTCGGGCAGAGGCCGTTCTGACACAGGAACGGATCGCACTTTCCTGCGACGTTTTCGTCGCACGTGCCGGACCCCGAGCAGGCATAGCTGGAAGGCGCGTTGTTCTTGCAAGCCGCGCTACCGCAGGGCGCGCCGCTCGCGGCCGGCTTGCAGCCTCCGAAACCGTCGCAGTTGCCGTCGCTCGCACACACGTTGGTGGCGTTCGTGCACGTGCCCGTGACCGGTGGGCTGCCGTTCGGCACCTGGCGGCAACCACCGGCACCGTTGCACTTGCCGTCGTAGCCACAGGGTGTTGCGGGTGTGGGGCAGCTTCCGGCGGCCGGCGCTGCACCGGGGGGCGCCGTGCGGCAGCTTCCGGCGCCGTCACAAGTGCCGTCTTTGCCGCAGGGGTCGGCGGCGCTCGGCACACAGTCGCCGCCGGACGCCTGGCCCGCCCCGATGAACCCGCAGCTGCCGTTTGCCCCGGTGCCCTTCAGCGCCGCCGTACAAGCCTGACAGAGCCCGGTGCACGCAGTGTCGCAACACACGCCGTCGGCGCAAATGCCCGAAGCGCACTCGCCCAGCCGCGCCGGACACGCCGCCCCATTGGCCGAGGGCGGCCAGGCTCGGCACCGTTCGTGGCGCCGGCGACGAGCACGGCGCTGCCGGCGAGGGCGAGCGATCGAACGTTGGCGCGCGCCGTGTTCATGGACGCCGTCGCCGACCAGTTCGTGAGCGCAGGGTCGATGATCTCGGCGCTGGCCTGGGGTTGTGCGGCCGCGTTGAAGCCGCCGGCGGCGAGCACCCAGTCGTTGGAGAGCCGCTCGAGCGCCAGTGCTCGGCGCGGCGTCGAGAGCTGCGGGCCGGCGCCGAAGACTCCGGCCGCGGGCGTCGCGCCGGGAATGAACACCTCGACGGACGTGGTGTTGTAGGCGCCACCCACGAGCAGTACGCGTCCGCTCTTCAAGAGTACGGCTTGGTGATCGTAGCGGGCCTGGTTCATCGAGCCGCCGACGGTGCGGAAATACGGGTAGGCGGACTCGCGGTCGAAGATCTCGGCGGTGGCGGTGGCCGTGCCCTGGATGTGGTCGTAGCCGCCGGCGACGAGGACCTTGTCTTTGGCGAACCAAGTCGCGGTGCAACCACGCCGCTCGTCGGGCGCGTCGCCTCCGGAGAGCTGGAAAAACGTCTTGGCCGTCGGGTTGTAGAGGTCCCAGGCCGTGGATCCATCGCCGTTGGAGGCCTCGCCGCAAACGAACAGAACCTCGCCCGTGGTGAGCTTGGCGACCGCGATGTTGCGACGCGGGGCCGACAGATTGCCGGCGGTGAACGCGAACGTCCCCGTGGCCGGGCTGTAGAGCTCGGCGGTCGCGAGCACGCCGCCGTTGAACCCGCCGCCGAACAGCACGGTGCCGTCGTTCAACAGCACGCCGGTGACGGAGCTCCGGGGAGTCTTCATGGCGCCGGTCGACGCGAAGGTCCGCGTCACCGGATCGAACAGAGCTGCACCGGCTTGAGCCACCACCAGCGCTTTGGTGCTCGCTTGCGCTGGGTCCACGAGGTTCGTGAGGCTCTGGGGCGAGGCAAACGGCATCACGTTGGCCGCGTTCACCCAGGAGGGATCGACCAGCGCCGGGTATCGGATGCCGAGGCCCGACCAGTCGACGACGACGCGGCACTCGCCCGAGCCGGGCGCAGTGACGGGCCGCCCCCAGGGCGCGCGTGGATCGGCATCGTACGCGCAGCCCTCGATGCGAACGCGAGCGTGGGCGCGCTGGCCGCCGGCGCCGATCACCAATGGCGGCTCGACTCGGAGGCGCGGCGCGCCATCGGCGTCCACGAGCTCGAGCCGGCCATCGACGAGGCGGAGTCCGGGGATCTCCGCGGTGTCGATCCGATAGGTCTGCTGTTCGCGGCGGGGTCGCTGGCGATGGAGAACGTAGTCCTCGAAGCCGGTGGCGTTCGCCCGCAGCGTGAAGTCCGAGCCCTCGGGGCCGCCGCCCGCGTAGACCATGACCCCAGCGCCGAGCTCGCCGCGGACGGAGCTAGTTCCTTCGAGGCGCACCCGGGCCCGCACGCGGCGCTCTGGATCGGCCACCTCCAGCGCTGCGTCGGCCTCGCGCGGCAACTCGAGATCTCCTTGCACGGCGGCGTGGACCGAAGCTGCGCTTTCGCGGAGCGAGACCGAGGAGGCGAGCGAGAAGCCGAGATGGGCTTCGACGTCGCGCAGCGCGCCGAGGGCTCGGGTCGACATCGGCGCAGGACGGGCGGGCACCTCGCGCGCCTCACCGCACGCCCACGCGAGAAGCGGCGCGCCAACCATCGACCATCCCCATACACGTCGAGAGACCTGGCTCACGTCTGCCTCCAGCTCCCCAAATGAGCGGGGAACGGTGGCACTCGTCAAGCGCGCTCGTGTGCGCGCCGGGTACACCCTTTCCCCCGTTGCGCATCTCGGTAAGCTGCGCCCACGCATGATCCGGCGTCTTTTTCTGGGGGCGGCTTTGGCACTCGCAGTTCCGTGCGCGGCCGGGGCACAGGAGCCCGCGCCCCCCGGAACGCCCCCTTCGGCGGGGGACGACGCAGCGACCGACAAGAAGGCTCGCGCAAAAGAACGATTCCTTCGAGGCGTCCAGCTCGCAGAAAGCGAGAGCTGGGACGCGGCCCTCGCCGAGTTCCTGGCGTCACGCGAGCTTCTGCCGACCAAGGTCGCGGTGGAGAACGCCGCCACCAGTCTGCTTCAGCTCAAGCGCTGGCCCGAGGCGCTCGGTATGTACGAAGAACTTCTGCGAGACCACGGCGCGACTCTCGCACCAGCGGAGCGCACGAAGATCGAGCAGGCCCTCGCGCAGCTCCGCACCAACGTTGGCGAGCTCGAGGTGACTGCCGCGGCCGGTTCGGTGGTGGTGGTCGATGGCCGACAGCGGGGGCAGGTCCCGCTCGCCCCGATCCGGGTCGGCTCCGGCACCCACACCTTGCGTATATCCCGCGATGGCTTCGAGACGGTCGAAGTCAGCGTCATCGTGGCGGGCGGCCAGAAGAAGAAGGTCGTCGCCGAACAACGAGCGCTCACGCGCATCGGGACCTTGGTCGTGAGCGAGGCGAGCGGCAAGACGCTCACGGTGCTCGTGGATGGCGCCGCAGTGGGCAAGACTCCGTGGTCGGGCAGCGTGGCAGCCGGCAGCCACTCGGTAGCGCTGCAAGGCGTCGGCGACGAAGGGACGCCGCCAAGCGCGGCCCACGTGAGGTTCGGCCAAGCGACCAGCCTCACCTTGCGTGCGCGCCGATTGGACGCGGCGATCCGCGTGGAGCCCACGCCTTCCTCTGCCCACGTCTTCGTCGATGGCGTCGACGTCGGCGCCGGCGTCTGGGGCGGACGCTTGCCGAGCGGCGTGCACGTCCTCGAGCTGGCCGAGCAGGGCTTTCTTCCGTACCGCGAGCGCATCGAAGTGAAGGCCGGGCGCGAGCGCGTGTTTTCCGTCGCGCTCCAGAGAGATCTGTCGAGCCCGCTCTGGCAGACGGGTTTCGTGCCGCACGCCTACGTGGAAGCGGTGGGGGGACCAGCATTCGCGCCTTCGTTCGGCGGGGGGATGGACGCTGCGTGTGGCGACGGAAGCTGCAGCGAGCGGTCGCGGCCTTTCGGACTCTTGGCGGGTGCTCGCGGTGGATTCGCGTTCACACCGGAGCTCGGGGTCGAGCTCTTCCTGGGGTATCTGTCTCTTCGCGCGAGCGCCACCCGCGAGCTGAGCGCCGAAGGCGAGAAGGCCCGGTATGCCAGCAGCGACTACCGGGACGAGACACGGATGTCCGGCATCGTCGCGGCGGCGAGCGCGAGCTACCGCATGTTTCCCAAGACACCGCTCACGTTCCGCATGTGGGCGGGGGTCGCCAGGGTGCGGGCGCGCTTCGACAACCGAGGCACGTTTCGCGGCGACGTGCCGAACCCTGCCAACGCCAGCGACGTGTACGGTGTGAGCGAGAGCACGAGCGTGCCGGAAGAGAGTCGCGACCTCTTCATGCCCCTGGTCGGACCCGAAGTGCGCTTCGGCTATCGCCTGAGCCGGCGGCTCTCGTTGGATCTCGGCGTCGGCGTGTTCGCGCTGCTCGCGCCCAGCGCACCGCGCACCGGCACGAACAATCTGGGCAGCGGTGACGGTGACCGCACCGCCCTCTTGTCGGACGTTCCCGCCGGCTATGCGGACGGCTCCGACGTGCGTCCCGGCCGGCTCTTCTTGCCCGACGAAAACGGCTTCGACACGTTCGTGGCCGTGGTGCCGACCCTCGCGGTCCGCTTCGACTTCTGATTTTCCAGGCGGAGCTTCGCGATGTAGCGTAGCGCCGCGAGCGTGGCGGGGTCCGCGCTGCCTTCTCGGGTCGTCGCATGAAGAAAGAAATCACCTGGCAGTCGGTCTCGGGCGCGATCCTGGTGTCGACGCTGATCTCGCTCGCCTACCCCTACATCGTGCTCAAGCTCGGCATGGGGCCGAACGTGAGCGTGCTCGCCGCGTTCATCGGCGCGCTCTACCTCTACGTGACCGCCAAGCGCACCCGCGGTCAGAACGCCGTCCAAAACAACATCATCCAAACCGCGGCCACCTCGGCCACGGCGACGGCCTTCATGTGCGTGGTGGCAGCGGCCTTCGGCTACCTGAACATGAACGAGTCGGTGAGCGTGAAGACCCACGTCGACCCGTGGAGCATGTTCCTCTGGCTCTCCTGCTCGGGCTCGGTGGGCGTGCTGGTGGCGGCGCTCTTCCGACGCTACTTCATCGACGATCCGGAGATGATCTTCGCGGACGGGGTCGCCGCGGCCGAGACCATCTCGGTGCTCGACGCCGGCACCGCCGAGTCCCGCCACAAACTCCGAGCGCTCGGGCTCGGCACGCTGATCGGCATGGTGCTCTCCTTCGTGCGCGACGGACTGGCGAAGATCCCCATCGTTCCCATCGCCATGCGCTTCGGCGTCGGCATCGAGGTCAGCGTGCTCTCGGTGGGCACGGGGCTCCTCATCAGCTTGAACGTGGGCCTCAGCATGCTCGCAGGCTCCATCGTGACCTGGGTGTTCGGCCCCAGCGTCATCGAGGCCGCGGGAATGCAGATCGTCCACGGCTCCATCGCACCGGCCCACATCCAAGCCTGCGACGCCATCGCTGCGACCGGCACCCCGAGCGCTGCCGATACGGCGTTCCTCCACGATCACTGCGGCATGCTCGGCGCTTACCTCGGCGGCAAGCAGTTTCCCATCGTCATGCTGTGGTTCATGTGGCCCGCCACGGCCATGATGATCACGTCGGCCATGACCTCGGTGGCGTTGCAATACAAGAGCATCGTCGCCATGTTCCGCACCCTGAAGGCCGAGCGCGGCAACGGGAACCGCGAGGACATGTCGCTTCGCACCATCGTGGTGCTGGCGAGCGTCATCACCATCGCGCTCGCCTTCGTGCAGCAGCGAGCGCCTTTCCACCTCCCCTTCTACCAGACGGTGCTCTCCGTACTCTGCGGCCTGCCTTTGATCCTGGTCGGCGTGCGAGTGCTGGGGGAAACCAATCAGGGTCCGGTGAGTTTGATGGCCAACACGCTGCAAGCCATCTTCCGCTTGTTCTCCGCCGACGTGGCCCACAACCTGATCAGCGCGGGCACGGCGGGCAACATCAACTCGCAGGGTGAAGGCACCATGCAGGTCTACAAGACCGGCAAAATCGTGGGCTCGGTGCCCCGCGTCCTCACCTGGGTGCAGTTCCTCTCGATCCCCATCGGGGCTGCCGCCGTGGCCATCATGTACCCGATCTTGATCCGGCGTTACGGCCTCGGGGGCGACGGCCTGGCCGCACCCACTGGCCTCAAGCTCGCCAACATGGCCGTGCTCATGACCAAGGGCCTTTCGGCCTTTCCCAAGGGAGCCATGACCTGGACCGTGATCGCCGCAGTGGTCGGGGTCGTGGTCACGCTCTTGAAGGACGTGAAGGGCCTGCGTTGGATGCCCAGCATCGCTGGCTTCGGCTTCGCGCTGATCCTGCCCGGAACGCTGAACATCCCCATCGCCATCGGAGCCATCGCCGGCTGGGTCTGGCACAAGCTCTCGCCCGAGTCCCACGAACGGCACTCGGTCACGCTCGCGTCGGGCTTCATCGGCGGCGAGGCGCTGATCGCCGGCTTGCTCCTGCCCGCGCTCTTCTACTTCGGCCTGCTCTCGCCCTGAGGCCCTCGCCACCCCGACGCGACTCGCTGTGCTCCTCGCCGGCTCGCTTCGCGAACGGGCTTCGCGTCGCGTTCACTCGAAGCGGAGCACCGCGGTCCCGACGGTGGGTTGCTCCGACGGTACACCCACGAACGAGCCCTGGATGGCGGAAGCGATGCAGCGCGCGGCGGCCGGCGCCACCGAACGGCGCTTGGACACGGACACGTCGCGAGCCCGGCCCGAGGGAGCCACCTGGAAGCGAATGCGCACTTCGGCGCGGGCCTTCTTGAGCCCGCCGTGATCGGCGATGCAGCGTGCGAACACGTTTGCGTTGTTCGTGAGGCGCTGCTTCGCGATGCCGGTCTTGCCCTTCTGGAACGTCGCCCGCACCTCCACCGAGGGCAGGCGTTTCTTCGGCGCGTCGTCCACTTCGGGCGGGTCCGACGGCTGCGAGTCTTCGCCGAGCTGTTCGGCTTCGGCGCGGGTCAGGCAGCGCACCTTGCGCCCCTCGGAGTCGGTGAGCCCGCCGTGGCGACAGGTCTTGCTCGACTTGCCCTTTGCAGCGGCGAAACCCGAAACCGCGAGCGCGACCAGGAGCGTCGAAATGGCGAACGACAAGCGCGACATGAAGAGGCCCTCGGTGCTGCCGCCCCACGCCGGCCAGCCACCGGGACCGCTCATAGCACCGCGGGTCGCGGCGAGCGAGCCACGGTCACTACTTGGTCTTGCCCACCGCCGGCGCTTTCGCACCCGCCGGAGGAGTCTTCGCTCCCGCGGGCGGAGCCGTCGCTTTCGCCCCCGGAGCCTTGCCGCCCGCTGGAGGAGCCTTCGCTCCCGCAGGTACCTTGGCTCCCGCCGGCGGCGGAGCCTTCGCTCCATCCGCCGCGGCCGCGGGCTTCTTGGCGGGCTTGGGCGCGCCGGTCGGATTGCCCTGGGCGTCGAAGAACGAGACCTTTCGCTCGAGCCCTTCGAGCGTGGGCACGACGACGTTGCCGTCGCCGGCGAGCACAATCACGTATTCGTCCGCCTTGCAGTAGCCCTTCGCGAGCGCGTTGGCCTGCTCGGTACTGACCGCCTTCACCCGCTCGGACCACTTCTCGAGCCAGTCGTCGGGGCGACCGTAGAGGGGCAGGTTCGCCAGCTGCATGGCCACGTCGCCTCCGCGCTCGAACCGCGCCGGAAAGCCGAGCAAGAGGCCGCCCACGGCTTCGTCGCGCTCCTTGGCCGTGATGGGCCGCTCGCCGCACAGCGCTCCGAGCTCGCGCAGCGATTCGTCGACGCTCTCGCGGGTCACTTCGCGCTTCACGTTGGCGCTCAGGCCGAAAAAGCCCACGGCCTGGAAGCGCCGGAAGCTCGAGCCCGCACCGTAGGTGTAGCCCTTGGCTTCGCGCAGGTTCAGGTTCAGGCGACTGGTGAAGGCCTCGCCGAACACGCGGCTCATGACCTGGGCGGGGAAGTACTCGTCGGTGCCTTCACCCGGAGCGCGGCGCGCGATGGCCATGGCCGTCTGCGTCGCTCCGGGGAAGTCCACGAAGAAGACCGCCTTGTCGACCGGCTTGGCGCTCGGCACCGGCAGCTTCACGCTGGCCTTGCCCGCCCATTGTCCGAAGTGCTGCTCGAGGGCATCCCGCACCGGCTCCTTCCCGATGCCACCGACGACGACGAAGGCAGCGCCCTCGGGCACGAGCAAGCCTTGATACTGGCTCTTCACGTCGCCGATCTGGATGCGACCGAGCGTGGCGCGCGTGCCGCTCGCGAGCTCGGCAGCGTAGCCATCCGCGAACAACGCTTTGCGCAGCACGACGGCGCGCGCGCTCGCTGGCTCGCTCTCGGAAGCGAGCGCATCGGCGATGCGCTGCTCCTTCCGGCGCTTGAATTCCTTGGGGTCGAAGGCCGGACGCTCCACGATGTCGGCGAGGAGCTTCACGCTGGACTCGAAGCTCTCGGCGATGGTGTTCATGGCGAGCATGACGTTGTCGACGTCGGCGCTGGCTCCGTAATCGGTGCCGAGGCGCTGGAACTCCTCGGAGATCGACAGCGCGTCCCTGCCGCCGGCGCCCTCGTCCAGAAGGTCGGCCATGAGCGCGGTGGTGCCGGCCTTGCCCTTGGGGTCGCTGGCGCCGCCGCGCGGGATGACCAGCGTGACGCTGACGAGGGGAGTTGGCCCCTGCTCGACGAAGTAGACCTTGATGCCGTTCTTGAGTGAAAAAATGCTGGGCTTCGGCAGCGCGAAGCTGGGCGTCGATGGCGGCGCCGGGAGTGCTCGTCGATCCGGCGCCCGAGCCGCCGGCTCGTTCTTCGCAGTGGGAACCGCGGGCGGCAGCGGAGCGGGCCCCGGCGTCTTCGGCGGCGCGGTGGGTTCCCCCGCACAACCCGCGAGACAGAACAGCGAGTAGAGGAGCGCGCGTTTCATTTCTGTGCCCCTCCCGCCTTCGCCCCCGGAACGATGTCGATGCGCGCGTACTTCGCGAGGTCGAGCCAGCTGGTGGCCGTCTTGTGGACGCTCTCGGGCGTGGCCGAGGTGTAGCGCCCGAGATCGGTCTTCAAGTAATCGCCCTTTCCGGTCGCGTGGTAGTAGGTGCTGAGCGTGCTCGCGCGCGAGACGGCGCCTTCCACACGCTGGAAGAAGTCCTCTTGTAGCCGTTCACCGCGCGCTTCATCTCGTCGGCGCTCGGCGGGGTGGCGAGCGCCTTCGCCAGCGCGTCGAGCAGCGCGGCTTCGAGCTCCTTCACACTCTTGCCGGGAGCGGCCGTCGCCTGCACGACGTAGAAGCTGGACGCCTGCATCGACGCCTGGAAGGCCTCGACGTCCTTCGCTACCTTCTTTTCGTACACGAGGGGCTTGTAGAGCCGACTGGTCTTGCCATTGGTCAGAATGCTCGAGAGCAGATCGAGCTCGGCGTCACCCGGTGCGAAGATGGCTGGCGTGTGCCACGCGAGGTAGATGCGCGGGAGCTTCACGTCGTCGGTCTTCACCACGTGAACGATCTGCTCGAGCTTCGGCATGCTGGCCTTCGGGGCCGGCGCGCGTTTGCCAGGTGAACCTTCCGAGCCGCCGAAATACTGCTTCACGAGGGCTTTGGCCTGGGCGGGCTGAAAGTCACCCACCACGGTCAAGACGGCGTTGGACGGCACGTAGTACTCACGAAAGAAGCCCTTCACGTCGTCGAGGGAAGCGGCGCTGAGATCGGCGTGGGAACCGATGACGGTGTGACCGTAGGGATGGGACTCGGGGTAGAGCGCCTCGGTGAGGTAGAGCCAGGCCAAGCCGTAGGGCGGGTTCTCGTAGCGCTGACGCCGCTCGTTCTTGACCACGTCGCGCTGGTTGTCGAGGCGGTCCTGAGTCAGAGACGGCAGGAGATTGAACATGCGGTCGGACTCCATCCAGAGCGCGAGCTCGAGGTAGTTCGACGGCACGCGCTCGTAGAAGTTCGTGCGATCCTGGGTGGTGGTTCCGTTGACGTTGCCACCGATGGGCTCGAAGGGCTTGAAGTACTCGTCGTCGAAGTTCTTGCTGCCCTGGAACATCAGGTGCTCGAAAAGGTGGGCGAAGCCGCTTCGCCCTTTGCGCTCGTGGGCGGAGCCCACCAGGTAACGAACCTCGACGGCCACCACCGGCAGCCGATGGTCTTCGCTCAAGAGGACGGTCATGCCGCTCTCGAGCGTGTATTGCTCGACGGGCAACGAGAGCGCGCCGCTGGGCTTGGGCGGCGTCTCGGCTCGGGCCGCGGGGCTGAGGGTGCAAAGCAGGCTCGCGAGGAGCAGTTTCGGAATGCGCATCGGCGGGCGTTTTCGCGACGGGCAAGCGCGACGTCAAGCTCCTAGACGAGCGATCGCTCCCGCCGAGTGCGGCAGGACGCGTCGAACCGGTGCAAACCGGGTGTTCCAAGGGGTTTTCCCCGCGCGGCGCGCTGGCACGGCGCGTGCGAAGGCTCGAGCAGGAGACGAAAAGCCATGCAGAACGCCCAAATCCAAATCAGCCAGAACACCGCCGAAGCCGTCGGCTGGCGGCGAGGCAAGCCCATCGAAGATCCCGAGAAGACGAAGCGCTGGGGCTTCGTGACGGCCAAGCCCAGCGAATACCTGGTGCACGTCCGGCGCGGAAAGGTGCGCCACTCGAGCTCGGGCCAGGGCGCGTCGTGTTTCAAGTGGCCGTGGGACGCGGTCGCCATCGTGCCCACCTCGTTCCAACGCCTGATGTTCCGCGCCGATCAGGTCACGCGCGAGAAAGTCGGCGTCGAGATCGTGGGGCTGGCGGTCTACCGCATCGCCGAACCGCTCATCGCGTACCGCGTGCTGAACTTCAGCTTCCCGGAGCGTGCACAGGTCAAGCTCGAGGAGGCTCTCGCCGGCATGTTCGTCGGCGCGACCCGGCGCCTGGTGGCGAACCTCAGCGTCGAAGACTGTTTGCAGAAGCGCAAGAGCGCTCTCGCCGAGGAGCTGATCCGCGAGGTCTCTCCGGTGGTGGGCGGCGAAGGCAAGCTCGACGACTTCACCACCAAGGGCTGGGGCATCGTCATCGACACCATCGAGATCCAGGAGGTGCGCGTGCTCTCGGACAAGGTCTTCGCCGCCATGCAGGCGCCCTATCGCTCCGAGCTCGAGAAGAGCGCGCGCCAGGCCAAAGCCCAGGCCGACAAGGAGATCGCCACCCGCGAGGCGGAGCTCACGCGGCAGGTGGAAGAAGCTCGCATCCAGAGCGAGCTCGTGGTGCGCGAGCGTCGCGACGAGCTCGATCGCGCGGCGGCCGAAGCCAAGAAGGCCGCACTGCTCCGGGACGCCGCCACGGCACGCGAGATCGAGGAGCAGAAGCTCGTAGCGGCGGCTGGCCTTCGCAGCCAGGCCGCCGAGATCGCGCGGCGCGAGGCCGAGGTCCGCACGCGAGATCTGGTGCTCGCCCACGAGAGAACCATGGAAGAAGCTCGCGCGGAGCTCTCGGCCCACGAGCTCCGAGCGCAGGCCGTGGCGAAGTAGGCCGAGCTCGAGCGCGCCGAGCTCGAGAGCGACGTGGTACGCCGCCAGGCGCTGGCCGAGGTGGTGCTGCTCGAGATGCGCTCGCGAGCCGAGGGCTCCTTGGCCGAGGCGCGCGCGGAGCGCGAGCGGGCCGAAGCCCAGGCCCGGGTGCTCACCGCCGAGAACCTGCCGAAGCTCGCAGCCGCCGTCGGCCAGAAGTTCGGTGAAGTGAAGGTCACGCAGATCGGCGGCGCCGAGTCCGCGTTCGGCAGCATCGCCCAGGCGGTGGCGAGCGTGGTCGAGCTGGCGAAGTCCGCGTGACGCGCTCAGGACCAGTCGAGAAGGAGCTTGCCCGTGGCGCGGCGCGTTTCGAGCTGCTCGTGGGCAAGCGCCGCTTCGCGCGCGGCGAAGACACCGCCAACGTGGGGCTCGAGCTTCATCTCACCGGCGGCTTCGATGGCGCGCGTCAAGCGCTCCACCCAAGTGGCGTCCTCTAGCACACGCAGGGCGTTCAGCCCGAACACGCCCGCGTTGCGATCGAACATCTTGAGCACCGACAGGCGCGGCGTGTCCCACACGGCCTTGGCCAGGCGGAGGTAGTTGCGCTTGCCGTCCTTCACGCCGGAGTTCAGCCCCATGCACACCACCCGCCCGGTCTTTCCCAGCCGATCGAGGGACACGAGGACGTCGCGCCCACCCGACGCTTGCAGGATGAAATCGAAGCCGGCGAGGCTGGTGTCGGCCAAGAACTCGTCGCGAGTGAAGGCCTCGGCACCGAGCCCGCGGATGTAGTCCTTCTTCTCGGGAGTCGTGGTGAGCCCCACGACCTGGGCGCCCGCGTGGCGAGCCATCTGCACGGCCAGGGTTCCCACGCCGCCTGTCGCGCACTCGATGAGCACGCGATCGGACGCTCGAATTCGGCCCATCTCGAACAGCGCGAGGTGGGCCGTGAAGAACGCCACCGGCAGCGCGGCGCCGTGCTTCAGATCGCCGCCTGTGGGCAACGGGAACGCCTGCCGCTCGGGCACCGTGACGTGAGAGGCGTATCCACCGAAATAGGTCCCCGCCACCACCGAGTCACCCACGCGGAAGCGCCGCACGTTCTTGCCTACCTCTTCCACGATTCCGCTCACCTCGTAGCCGGGAACGAACGGACGCTTGGGCGCGTCCGGGTAGAATCCGAGGCGCATCTGAATGTCGGCGAAGTTGATCCCGGAGTACGCGACCCGGATCGCCACGTCGTCGTCCCCCACCGGCTCCCGCTCGCGCTGGGACAACGCGAGCACTCGGGCCGGACCGTATTTTTCGATGGCAATCACTTGGCGTTGCATTCTTCTCTCCTACGCTTTGATAACTTTCGAACTATGAGAACGAAAAAATACCCGCGCCGGGCCCGCCAACCGGGCTCAGCTGCGGATTTCGCGCCGCGCGCTCGACTCGAACACGGCGCGGAGCGCGCTCATGGAGTCGGGAACGATGCTGCACACGAGCTGCTTGCCGTCGCGCGACGTGGTGATGAGCCCCGCGTCTTCCAGCTCTTTCACGTGATGGGACACGGTGGGAGCGCCGACGTTTAGGTTTTTCAGGAGCCCGGTCAGAAAACAATCGTGCACGCGGCCTTTGGCCAGATCGAGTCGACTCTCTTCCAGCAGGTTCAGGAAGAGCTGGAGTCGATTCGGGTTCGACAGCGCTTTGAAAGCACGGCTCAACCGTTTGACGTCGTCGCTCCGAGTCACGCCCACATCAATACGACAGTTGTCGAACTATGTCAACCCCCGTGGGAGCAGACGCAGATGGCGGTGCTGAGGCTCTGGTCGCCGCACTCGTGGGGCTCGGCGTGTCCACACATGCCCGCGTTGTTGAACATCCCCTGGCAGGTGGCACCGACCGACGCGCACAGGTCCTTGCAGCTCACCACGGTGGCGCGGAAGCGAAGCTCGCAGCTGCCGGGAGCACCGGGGCAGAGGCCGAGCACGCCATCTTTCCCCTGGTACAACGCCGCGCAACTGGCCGCGCCGCCCCCGGCGCCGTTTCCGCCGGTGTTCGGCACGCCACCCGTGTTCGGGGCGCCACCCGTGTTCGGCGCTCCACCACCCGATGCGCCCCCCGCGCTGGTTCCTCCCGTGCTCGTGCCCCCGCTGCCAGCGCCCCCGCTGTTCGCTCCACCCGTGGCGGCGCCGCCCGTACCGTCGAACTCGAAAGCGTCGTAGTCGTTGGTGCACGCCGCAACGAAAAGCCCGATTCCAACCAGGAACGTCCGCATGTGCTCGTACCGAAGCGTGTCACGCTCGCGGCCGAGCGGCCAGCTCCCGGCCGTTCAGGGGTTCACGTCCCAGCGCAGCACGCTCATGGGCCCGTTGGGCGCGTCGAAGGAGAGCTCGACCAGCTGCGCGTTTCGCCGTTCGCAGAGCGCCCTGACACCAGGTTGCTCGAGCAGGTCACGGGGGAAGGCGATCTGGCCGGCCTCGGCGCAGGCCTGGAGCTTCGCTGCGAGGTTCACCGTGTTGCCGAAGTAGTCCAGGTTGGTGTTCAGGTTCACGGCGATGCACGGGCCCGAGTTCAAGCTCGCTCGCACTCGAATTCGGAGGTCCTCGCGTCCCGGCGGGAATGCCCGCTGGATGTCCTCGGCGCAAGCGAGCGCATCGACCGGGCTCGCGAAGGCCGCCATGGCTGCATCGCCGATGGTCTTCACGAGCGCGCCTTGGTGGCGCCGCACGAGCTCGACGATCTCGGTGAAGTGACGCTTCACGTCGATGAAGGCACCTGGATCTCCGCGCACGGCGTAGAGCCGAGTGGAGCCCACGACGTCCGTGAAAACGATGGTCTGCTTGCCCACCGAGAGCTGGACGTCGGAAGCGAGGTATTCCGCTCCGAACAGGTCCCGGAACCCCTGGAACGAGAGCAGCCGATCCGGCCGGAGCGCGTCGTCGGACCAACTCGGAGACTCGACCACGAAGGTGCGCTCCGCGCTGGCGTCGTTCTCGAGCACCAGCGTCGGCCGCGGGCGAACGGAGGGGGCTCCCGCGCCCGAGCTCGAGAGCACCAGTTCGTCGCTCTCCGCCTCGGGCCGCACGTCGAACGAGCTCGCGCTCTCCACACCCGACGCGCGCAGTCGATAGCGTCCGGGTGGGAGCGACGTCGCGAGACTCACCCGCGCGCCCGGCGGCAGGCGTTCCTGGAGCTTGATGTGGGTTTTGAACGCCGGCTCGGCGCTGCAGAAGAACTGGCGCTCGACCCGGCGGATGGACGGGTGGACGTGGAACGTGACTTCGATGGCGTTCTCGGCGGACGTCTCGAAATCGATGCCGCACACGGCACAACCGTCGCGCTTCGGGATTTCCCCCAGGGTGCGGATCTCCGAACGCACGCCGCGACAGTGCGGGCAAATCACGTCCCAAGACATGGACAAGAGCCCGACCCGCGTCGCGTTCAAGAAACCTTCGAGCACCTCGGCCTCCGGTACGCCCCAGCGGTGCGCGAGCGGCAGCACCTGGATGCGATAGAGGTCCATCTCGTCGCCGGAGGCGAGGTGATCGACGATCCGCTGCACGAGCTCCGGTCGAACGCCGCTCCGTTCGAGGCGTCGAGCGAGCTCACGGAGCCTCCCCGAAGCTTCGGGACCGAGTGCCGGCGGCACCAGCGTGAGCGGCAGCGACGCGCGGCGGGTGTCTTGGATGTTGGAGTCGACCTCCGCGAGCACGCGAGCGAAGTCGCGCGCGAGCTGGCGCATGCCGAGGGCGAGCAGAGCGCGTTGCCAGAAGCCCCGCGGCACCCAGCCGAAGTACACGTCGATGCGGGTTCGCTCGCCCTGAGGCTCCAGGTCGAAGATGGCTCGAACCGCGTGGGCGAAGCCGCGGCTGTACAGTCGCACCGACGTCATCGTCTTCTCGGCGACCCAAGTCCAAGGAACCTCGACCCATTCCTGGACGAATCCGGCATTCACCGCCCGCCCGTGCAACACGCCGTCGCGCTCCTCGAAGAACATGCGCGACACGCTCATGGCTCGGTTCAGGCGCGAAGTGTCCGAGAGATACGGCCAGATCTCGCTCGGGCTCGCCGCGAGCTCGAACTGCCACAGGCTCTCGAGCGGTCGGCCCTTCGCCAGAAGCTCGCTCGGCCAGGGGTGCTTGGCCACGAAGGCCGCGAGATTCGGAGGCGCCACCGCGAGCGCCGTCGACTCGGTCATCGACCGGGGAAGGTATCATGCCGCGCGTGAGCTTCCTCTCCGCCGCAAAGTCCGCCGGACGGCTCGTGACGCGACCGGGCCGGACGCTGGACCAACTCGCAGCGTCCGGGCACCTGGCGGAAGCGAGCTGGGCGGTGGGCGCGACCGCGGGAGTCTGGTCGGCCTTTTGCGTCTGGCTCCACCGGAGCGGCCACGCACCCTCTCGCGTGCTCCTGCCCATCCCCCCGGGCGACTACTACCTCTATCAGGCGGTCGGGCTCGTGCCTCTGCTCTTCGGCGCTTGGTGGCTCCTCACCGTCGTGACCCACGCGCTCGCGCGCCTGCTCGGCGGGTCGGGGCGCCTGCGCGCGCTGGGCGCCGCCGCGGGCTTTGCCTACGCGCTGCCGCTGCTCGGCTGCTTCGTGCTCCCGGACCTCGTGGTGTTCGCGGCCTTCGGGTTCGGCGCGCTCGGCAAGCTCGTGCGCGTGACCGGCCTCGTGCTCGCGGCCGCCGAGTGGCTGCTGGTCAGCCGCGCGATCACGGCGGCGCACGGCCTGCGGCTCCGCCCGGCGTCGGCCATCGCGCTAGTCGCGCTCCTGGTGCAAGCGGCCGTCCTCGGTGTCTTCTTGCGCTGAGCCATGCATTGCCCACGGCGCTGCGGCGCCCCCGGGAGGATGTCCCTCCGCATGTCGTCGCAGTCGTCTCCGCCGCCGCTCACCCCGCGGAGCCCGTCGCCGTCCGCCAAATCGCCGTCCCATCATCGGCGACAAGAGATGACGCGCGCCGCGTTTATCTTTGGGGGGAACCCGAACTCGAGGAGTGTCGCCGGCATCGGTCGCAGCGGCCGGGGCCGAGGCTGGGGCTGCGGCCCTCGGCTGCGGATATCGGTCGGCGGGTGGCGTCCTCTTGCCGCGCTCGGCGTAAGGCGGTCTGCCATCGGAGTCAGCGCTTCGACGCGACCGACGAACACTCGATGGATCGGACTCGCGAAGTACGCATTCTCGTGCGCGTCTGGATCCGTCAGTCCCATGCCCATCCAGAACCAGCCGCCCTTCAGGCACACGCGGTCGGTGAACGGCAGCCCGGGCTTCGGCGGCGCCTCCGCGCAATCAAAAACGTCGTCTTGATCGGCAGTGCCGTCACAATCGTTGTCGTTCGGATCGTTCTTGATGAAGGCGTTCTCGCTCGACGCGAGCACGCTGTTCCCCGTTGCCGGGTCGAGGGGCACGGCGTCCCGCTCCACCCCGCGCCGGAGTAGGAAGAAGTACTCCCCCGCACGATCGACGCGCGTGGCCGCAGCGAGCAGAGCCAGATCTGCGATCTGGTATTGCACCTCGGCCGACGGGCATCCCCGCTCGGAAGTCGGGCCGGGCAGCAGCTGAGAAGCGACGCGTTGTCGATCGGTTGATGGCGCGCGAAGGTGCGCGAAGGCAGATGCTCAAATTCGCACTCGCCCCGAGGCGTGCCTTCGCGTTCGGTGCCGCCGCCCCGGGGTGGAGCCGCAGCGTGACGGATCAAGACTCGCCCCGCTGTTCCTCGCCCACAGAGCTGCCGCTGACAAAGACCACAAGGGCATTCCGTGCACGTCCCTTCGGTGGGGGACGTGCTCGCACCGTCCTTGCTCTCGGTGTCACGAAAGAAAGTGCATTGTCTCGCAGTTCGCTCTTGACACGTTTCGGAGCAGCCTCGGCTCACGCTTCGACGACCGCGGCGATGACGGCGTCGTGCGGGCACGAAGTCGCACGCTAATTGCGCTTCGCGCGCGCGACGACTCGCGACGAGCTCGGGCCCGCGAAACGCGCTCAGCGTGTCAGCAGCGAGGCCAATTTTTCGCGTGGTATGCACGAAGACATGCGAAGCTCCCCTTTGCTCTCCGATCGCGAGCTCCGCGAGCGCCTCTCGGCCGCCGTGAGCACCGAGCGCGCCGCATCCGCGGAGGTCATCTTCCACCTGGCCGAGCTCGACCGGCGCAAGCTCTACCTGGAAGACGCCTGCTCGTCGCTCTTCGCCTACTGCCTGGAGCGCCTGGGCTACTCCGAGGACGGTGCCACCAAGCGCGTGCGAGTCTCCCGTCTCGTCCAGCGCTTCCCTCAGGTGCTCGACGAGCTCGCGTCGGGGGAGGTCCATCTGACCGGCCTGTTCCTGCTCTCGGGGTACCTGACGGAGGACAACGTCGACGAGCTCCTCGGCGAGGCGCGGGGGAAGTCCAAGCGCCAGCTCGAAGAGCTCATCGCCAGGTGGTTCCCGCGTCCGGACGTGCCGCCGACCATCACCCCGATGCTGCCGGAGCCCGTTCAGACGGACTTATCAACAATGTCTGGAGCAGGTAACTCCGGACCCTCGCCGATGCCGCCGCATCGCTCGCGCGTCGAGCCGCTGTCGCCGGCGACCGTGCGCATCGAGCTCACCGCCGGGGTCGCGTTCCGCGACAAGCTCGAGGCAGCTCGGAATCTGCTCAGTCACCAGGTTCCCAGCGGCGACCTGGCAACCCTGCTCGAGCTCGGCCTGGACCTGCTCATCGAGGACGCCGTCAAGCGCCGCTCGGGCGCGGGCAAGCCGCGCAAGCGCCGCGAGACGAAGCCGGGCTCTCGACACGTGCCCGTCGAGGTCCAGCGAGCGGTGCGAGAGCGAGACGAGGACCAGTGCACCTTTGTCGACGCTGAGGGGCGACGTTGTTCCGAGAAACGCTTCCTCACCATCGAGCACATCGAGCCCTTCGCCAAGGGCGGGCCCACCACGGTGGATAACTGCTCCCTGCTTTGCCAGGGCCACAACGCCTACCGAGCGCGACAGGTCTTCGGCGAGGAGCACATCCAGGAGAAGATCTCCGAGGCTCGCGCTCACCGCGAAGCGAACAGCACTCCCTGCGACGACAAGGTGCTCTTCGCCCTGGTGCGCATGGGCTTCAAACGAAAGGCGGCGCGGCAAGCCCTCGAGCAGGTGCGAGCACGTGGGGTCGAGCCGCAGCACCAGCCGCTGCTGCGCGCGGCACTCGCCGTGCTTTGCCCTTGAGACGGCCCGAGCCCGCCCCGACAAGGGGGTGGGCAGGGATGCCCTCGGTGGACTTGGCAGCGGCAGCGTCGTGGGAACGGATGAGAGAGCGAGAGAGGAGCACGTCATGGCAACCACGGGCCGCATGAAGCGCCGGCTCATCGGCATGGCGCGACCTGATGCGCGACATCCTGCTCGCCGCCGTCACCGCGACTCTGCACCAGCTCCGGGGCCTGCGAGACCACCGACTCCCACCGCCCCTTTCGTAGCCATCGCCCAGGCCTCGCGCCGACCTGCTCTTTGACAACCTCCGCCTCGGCTCAGCAGCGTCGAACCAGGGCCCCGCCTTGGCTCGCACGCGCTTACGCTCCGCGCGGCGAACAGCCTCGTACCGCCACGTCCCGGGTCAACTCTCCCCAACGGCCGGCGGCGCTCACGCTCGGCCCGGCGAGAAGCGATCGAGGCTGGGCCGACGGATAGGTTCCTGAGCCGATCCCCTGTCACTGACCGGTGACCGTCGCCGTCCGCGTCGCACGGATCGGCATCCGGGCCGGCGTCGAGCACGCAGGGCGCGCCACCGCTCCCGGACGCCTTTCCCTCGCCGTCACTGCAAGCGCCCGTCACGAACGTGAGCACCGCGACTGACCACGCCGCCCGGCTCGCCATCGGAGTCACCGCTTCGCCGCGACCGGGTACGCGCAGCGGAAGCCCTGGTTGAAGATGTCATGACGTGCGTAGTCTTTGAGCAACCGGTCGCGGAATTGGGCGCGGTAGAACGCCGGGTTGTCCTTCGCGGAGATCACCCCAGCATGCAAGCCACGTGAACCGTGCCCGTCGTCATCCCACATGTTCTTCCCGGCAGAACATCCCGCGCACGGGTTCTTGCAGGGCGGCGTGCAGGTCGCGTACGCATCGTCGAACCATAGGTCCGCGACCCACTCACTCGCGTTCCCTCCGAGATCGAACAGTCCGTCCGGGTTCGGTTTCTTGGTGCCGACCCGGTCAGCCCCCTTGTACTCACCACCGGGGGTCAGCGGAACACCACACTGAAAAGCACTTCCTCCTCGCAGGTTGGAATCGAAAACCCGCTCGCATAGGGGCGCGGCTTGTCGCCAAGACCCGCGGCAGCGCGCTCCCATTCCGCCTCCGTGGGTAGACGTCCGCCCGTCCACTTGCAGTACTCCCCGCCGTTCTTGGCGCTGCCACCCAGGAACGGTCGGTCGAGCTGCTCCTGCGTCTCGTGCTCGGCGCGATCCCACGTCTTCTTCGACGTTGCGTACTTCTCGAGCTTGCGACACCTGCGTCCAGGCAGGCGATGTACCGGTGGTTCGTGACCTCGTAGCGATCCATATGAATCGGCGAAACGAAGACTTGATGGATCGGACTTGCGAAGTACGCGTTCTCGTGCGCATGGGGGTCCGTGAGTCCCATCCCCATCCAGAACCACCCCCCCTTCAGGCACACGCGGTCGGTGAACGGCAGCCCCGGCTTCGGTGGCGGCTCCCCGCAGTCGCACGCATCGTCCTGGTCCGCGGTACCGTCGCAGTCGTTGTCGTCGCCGTCGCAGACGTCGATGGCGCCTGGATGAACGTCCTTGTTCGCGTCGTCGCAATCGTCGCCGCCGCAAGCCGCCGCTCGGTAGCCGTCTTCGTCCGCGTCGCATGGATCGGCGTCCGGGCCGGCGTCGAGCACGCAGGGCGCGCCCCGCTCCCGGACGCCTTTTCCTCGCCGTCGCTGCAAGCACCCGCGCCGGTCAGAGCGCGAGGAGCACCGCGGGGACCAGCACACGGTCAGTAGTTGCCCATCGGCAGGATGCCGTCCTCGCACGAGTGAATGTCTCCCGGGCAACTCCGCGAGCGAAGCGAGCCCGCCGTAGGCGGCGGGGGGAGCGGTCGCACCAGCGAGCCGCGGGGGCAAGGCCCCCATTCTTAGTAGTTGATCGCATGGGTGTAACGCACGTCCGCGAACAGCTTGGTCGGCACGCGGCCCCCGAGCGAGGCGACGGGGACCTCGACTTCGAGATCTCCAATCAGGGACAGCCCTTCCACGTACGCTCTGCCCAGCGAGTTGGGCTCGAGGTTGCTCAGCTTGCAGAGGTCGAGCTGGCCGCCGAGCGGGCTGTTCACGCCGAGCGCGTTGCACGCGAGGCGTCCCGCTGGTACGTCGATGTGTCGCGGAGGAGCTGGAACAGCAGATCCCGCGGGCTCGACGGGATGGCGTGGGCCACGTCGAAGCTCACGAACACCGGGCTCGGCTGGCCACCGACCGGCGGCGCGGTCTGCCCAATCCAGTACACATCCAGGTTGGTCTCGGGGCGCCGGATGCGGATCGGGATGGCGGCGGGCGTGGGATCGTTCGTCTCCATGAACAAGGTCACGTCGAAGAGCTTCTGCTTCCGGTGGCTCGCGCGGTAGTCGCGGTGCGCCTTCGCCAGGGTGACCTCCAGCGTCAGCCAGTACGCCGGCTGGCCCTGCGCGTCGGTGCCGAGGGTCCAGTTGCTCAGCGGGATGGTGGTGTCCTGGAGATCGAGGACGTTGACCGCGCTCTGGAGCCCGGCAGCGTAGGCCTCGAGGTAGCCGACCTGCTGCTGGAAGCAGTCCAGCGTCATCAAGTTCCGTCGAGGGAGCTCGCGTCGGTGCTCGACTGGCAGATCGGATCGTTCTTGATGAAGGCGTTCTCGTTCGCCGCGAGCACGCTGCCGCCCGTCGCCGGGTCGAGGGGCACGGCGTCCTCCACCCCGCGCCGGAGCAGGGGAAGAAGTACTCCGCACGATCGGCGCGTGGCGCAGCAGGCAGAGCCAGATCTCGATCTGGTGCACCTCGGCCGACGGGTGGTTCCTGGCCGATCTGCACCGTGGCGAGGCCGCCTGAGCTGCTTCTCCGGCGGCCCCAAGGTCTTCTGTGCCTCGAGCCGGCGCTCGGCCATCGCCTGACCCAGCTTGCGGCGGCAGAGTGCGTCCATCACCTGCTGAAGCACCGCAGCGTCGAGCAGCACTTCTCGCGTCTGCTTGGCGCTGCCTCGCTCTTCAGGCCGGTGCTTGAGGCGGCGTCGAGCCAGTTCTTTGCAGTGGCTCGCCGTCGAGTAGTGCGTCGAGGCCTTGCCCGCCTCGCTCAATCATCATCAGATTGGCAGCTCCTGGAACGTTAGGGCTTCGCCTCCTTGGCCGTGGCGTACCTTGGCGTCTGCTGTCCTCTGCGTTCGGTAGCCCGCTTCGAGAATGCCGAGAGCGCACCAGCTGCGGGCCACCGTAGCCCTGCCAGCGGCGACGCCGACGCCCGGCCGAAGTCCATACCCCGAGCCGCTGCTCGTTTTTCAGTAGAACCATGCGGGCTGCTTGATCGTCAGCGCGATCTGTGAGCTCGGCGCGGCGCGTCGTGGACGCGCTGGTCCGCGAGCGCCAGGCCCAGGTGAGCGTGCCATCCAGTCGGTGGCGTCGCTGACGAACGCGATCGTTGAGCTTGGTGGTCGCATCACCAACACTGAGTAAGATGGTTCAGTATTTCGCCGTCGGGCTAACCTTCATCGTCGTCGCCATGTCACCGCCCTTCGTCGGTGTCAGCGCTTCGACGCGACCGGGTACGCGCAGCAGAGCCTGGTTGAGGTCGTGGAGGCCTGATCCTGCAGCGATAGGTCGCGAAACTGCGCGCGGTAGAATGCCTGCTTCGCGGAGATGGAGCCGGCATGCAGCCCACGCTGAGCGTGCCCGTCATCATCAAACATGTTCTTCCCAGTGGAACATCCGGCGCACGGGTTCTTGCAGGGCGGTGCGCAGGCGGCGTAGGCATCGTTGGCCAGGTCCGCTACCCTCACGGGCGTTACTCGAGATCGAACAACCCGGGGTTCGGCGGCTGCCGACTCGGTCAGCCTCGAAGTCGCTCCTGCAAAGACTGCACATTCGTAGAACCTCTACGCACGTTGGTGGCGTCATCGCTCGGATATGGTCGCGGTTCGTCGCCAAGCCCGCTGCAGCGCTCCTCCGCCTCCGTTGGCAGACGCCCACCGGTCATGCAGTACTCCGCCGTTCTTGGCGCTGCCACGGAACGGCGGTCGAGCTTCCTGCGTTTCGTGCTCGGCGCGATCCCACGTCTTCGGTGCCGGCTTCCCGAGCATACGCACCCGCGTCCAGCAGGCGATGTACTGGCGTTCGTGACCTCACGATCCGTATGAATCGGCGAAACGGGACTCGATGGATCGGACTTGCGAGTACGTTCTCGTGCGCAGGGGCCGTGGTCATCCCCAAGAACCAGCCCCTTCAGGCACACTCTGTCGCTGAACGCTAGCCCCTGCTGAGGGCCTGCGCGCAGTCGCGGCGTCTTGATCGGCAGTGCCGTCGAGAAATCGTTGTCGTCGCCGTCCACGCAGATCGGTGGCGCCGGGGTGGATGGCCTTGCGGTGTCGTCGCGTCGTCGCCACCGCAGCTCACCGCGCGGAACCCGTCACCGTCCGCGTCGCACGGATCGGCGTCCGGACCTGCGTCGAGCACGCAGGGCGCCCCCGCTCCCGGACGCCTTCTCTTCGCCGTCGCTGCAGCGCCCGCGCCGGTCAGCGCGAGGGCACCACCGCGGGACCAGCACGTAGTTGCCCATCGGCAGGATGCCGTCCTCGCACGATGGTCTCCCCCGGGCAACTCGCAGCCGAAAGCCCGCCGTGAACGGCAGGGAAACGGTGCACCGGCGGGCCGTGGGGGCGAGCCCCATTCTTGTAGTTGATCGTACGGGTGCGGTCGCACGTCCGCGAACAGCTTGGTCGGCACGCGGCCCCGAGCAGGGCGACCGGACCTCGACGAGATCTCCGTCCAGGCCCTTCCACGTCGCCCTGCCAACAGGCTGAGGGCTCAGCTGCAGTCGAGCTGGCCCCGAGCGGGCTGTTCACCCGGCGCGTTGCGCAGGCGACCCGCGGTACGCCGACGTGTGCGGAGGACGGAACAGCAGATCGCCCGGGCTCGAGCAGGATGGCGTGGGCCACGTCGGAGCTCACGAACACCGCTCGAGTTGGCCACCGCCGGGCGGCGTGAGTGCCCGTCCAGTACACATCAAGGTTGGTCTCGGGGCGCGGATGCGGATCGGGATGGCGGCGGGCACCGGGTCGCTGGTCTCGAGGAAGAAGGCCACGTCGAAGAGCTTCGCTTCCGGTGCTCGCGCATTGTCGCGGTGTGCGTTGCGAGGTGACCTCCAGCAGCGAATACGCCGGCTGGCCTGCGCGTCGGTGCCCAGCGTCCAGTCGCTCCGGCCGGGATCGTGGTGTCCTGGAATCGGCGCCGACGGCGCCTGGAGCCCGGCGGCGTACGCCTCCAGGAAGCAACTCGTTGCTGAAGCAGTCAA
Source organism: Polyangiaceae bacterium (assembly GCA_046351435.1). Classification (GTDB taxonomy): domain Bacteria; phylum Myxococcota_A; class Polyangia; order Polyangiales; family Polyangiaceae; genus JADJKB01. The sequence goes on along the minus strand of JAXLYN010000008.1, from coordinate 151,851 downwards.
CGTCAAGTTCACGTCGAGGGTTGCGTCAGGGTCGACTGGCAGATCGGTCGTTCTTGATGAAGGCGTTCTCGTTCGCCGCCAGCACGCTGCCGCCCGTCGCCGGGTCGAGGGGAACGTCTCGCTCCACCCGGAAGGAAGAGTACTCCCCGCGCGATCTACGCGCGGGCCGCAGCGAGCAGACCGGATCTGCGATCTGCGAACCTCGGGCGACGGGTAGCCCGAGCCAATGGCCTGCACGGTGGCGAGGCTCGCCTGGAGCTGCGCCAGCCTTCTCCGGCCGGCCTCCAGGATCTTCTGTGCCTCGAGCCGGCGCTCGGCCATCGCCTGACCCAGCTTCGCGGCGGCTCGGAGTGCGTCCATCGCCTGCTGAAGCACCGCAGCGTCGAGCAGCACTTCTCCCAGCGTCTGCTTGGCCGCTGCCTCGCTCTTCAGGCCGGAATGCTTGAGAGCGGCGTCGAGCCAGTTCTTTAGCAGTGGCTCGTACCCGTCGAGTAGTGCGTCGAGGGCCTTGGTCCCGCCCTTGCTCGCCCAATCATCATCGAGATTGGCATTGTACTTCTCCTGGAACGTTAGGGCTGTCGCCTCCTTGGCCGTGGCGTAAACCTTGGCGTCCTTGTTCTTCGCCTCATCCTCTTTTGCGTTCGAGTAGCCCGCTTCGAGAATGCCGAGAGCGAGCGCACCAGCTGCGGGGCCACCATAGCCCAAGCCAGCGGCGACGCCGACGGCAACGGCTACCTTGACGAAGTCCACGTACCCCGAGCCGCTGCTCGTTTTCAGTAGAACCTTCATGCCCTGGAGTTGCTTGATGGTCAGCGCTATCTGATCGAGTTCGAGCGCGGCGGCGTGGACGCGCTGGTCCGCGAGCGCCAGCCCGAGCGTGAGCGTACCGTCCGAATCGGTGGCGTCGTTGAGGAAGGCGATCTCGTTGTTGAGCTTGGTGGTCGCATCACCAACGGCGAAGAACTTCTGGTTCCTTCGTCCCTCCTCGCCATGGTCAGCGCTTCGGTACGACCGGGTACGCGCACCGGAAGCCCTGGTTGAAGAGGTCGTGGGAGGCGTGGTCTTGGCCCGTGCGGTCGCGAAACTGAGAGCGGAAGAAATGGGGAGTGGAGGTGACAGTAACGAGGCCCGCCTGACCGCCTCGGTCACCGTGTCCGTCGTCATCCCACATGTTCTTCCCCGTGGAACATCCGGCGCACGGGTTCTTGCAGGGCGGCGTGCAGGTGGCGTACGCATCGTCGAACCATAGGTCCGCGACCCACTCACTCGCGTTCCCTCCGAGATCGAACAGTCCGTCGGGGTTCGGTTTCTTGGTGCCGACCCGGTCAGCCCCCTTGTACTCACCACCGGGGGTCAGCGGCACGCCACACTCGAAGAGCACTTCCTCCTCGCAGGTTGGAATCGAAAACCCGCTCGGATACGGGCGCGGCTTGTCGCCAAGACCCGCGGCAGCGCGCTCCCACTCCGCCTCCGTGGGTAGGCGCCCACCGGTCCACTTGCAGTACTCGCCGCCGTTCTTGGCGCTGCCACCCAGGAACGGCCGGTCGAGCTGCTCCTGCGTCTCGTGCTCGGCGCGATCCCACGTCTTGGAGGTGCCGGCCAAGTTCTCGAGCGAGCACGCACCCGCGTCCAGGCAGGCGATGTACCGCCGGTTCGTGACCTCGTAGCGATCCATGTGGATGGGCGACACGAATACCTGGTGAACTGGGACCGCGACGTAGTAGTTCGCCGCGGCGTGTGGGTCGGTTGGCCCCATCCCCATCCAGAACCACCCACCCTTCAGGCACACTCTGTCGCTGAACGCTAGCCCCGGCTTCGGAGGCGCCTGCGCGCAGTCGCAAGCGTCGTCTTGATCGGCAGTGCCGTCACAATCGTTGTCGTCGCCGTCGCAGACGTCGGTGGCGCCGGGGTGGATGGCCTTGCGAGTGTCGTCGCAGTCGTCGCCACCGCAGCTCACCGCGCGGAACCCGTCACCGTCCGCGTCGCACGGATCGGCGTCCGGACCTGCGTCGAGCACGCAGGGCGCGCCCCCGCTCCCGGACGCCTTCTCTTCGCCGTCGCTGCAAGCGCCCGCGCCGGTCAGGAGCGCGAGGAGCACCGCGGGGACCAGCACACGGTCAGTAGTTGCCCATCGGCAGGATGCCGTCCTCGCACGAGTGAATGTCTCCCGGGCAACTCCGCGAGCGAAGCGAGCCCGCCGTAGGCGGCGGGGGGAGCGGTCGCACCAGCGAGCCGCGGGGGGCAAGGCCCCCCCAATCTTAGTAGTTGATCGCATGGGTGTAACGCACGTCCGCGAACAGCTTGGTCGGCACGCGGCCCCCGAGCGAGGCGACCGGGACCTCGACTTCGAGATCTCCGATCAGCGAGAGCCCTTCCACGTACGCCCTGCCAACCGAGCTGGGCTCGAGGTTGCTCAGCTTGCAGAGGTCGAGCTGGCCCCCGAGCGGGCTGTTCACGCCGAGCGCGTTGCACGCGAAGGCGTCCCGCTGGTACGTCGACGTGTCGCGGAGGAGCTGGAACAGCAGATCGCCCGGGCTCGACGGGATGGCGTGGGCCACGTCGAAGCTCACGAACACCGGGCTCGGCTGGCCACCGCCGGGCGGCGTGGTCTGCCCGATCCAGTACACATCAAGGTTGGTCTCGGGGCGCCGGATGCGGATCGGGATGGCGGCGGGCACCGGGTCGTTGGTCTCGAGGAAGAAGGTCACGTCGAAGAGCTTCTGCTTCCGGTGACTCGCGCGGTAGTCGCGGTGTGCGTTTGCGAGGGTGACCTCCAGCTTCAGCGAATACGCCGGCTGGCCCTGCGCGTCGGTGCCCAGCGTCCAGTCGCTCAGCGGGATCGTGGTGTCCTGGAGATCGAGCACATTGACAGCGCTCTGGAGCCCGGCGGCATAGGCCTCGAGGTAGCCGACCCGCTGCTGGAAGCAGTCCAGCGTCATCAAGTTCATGTCGAGGGAGCTGGCGTCCAGCGTGTTGGCCTGGCAGATCGGGTCGTTCTTGATGAAGGCGTTCTCGTTCGCCGCCAGCACGCTGTTCCCCGTCGCCGGGTCGAGGGGCACGGCGTCCCGCTCCACCCCGCGCCGGAGCAGGAAGAAGTATTCCCCCGCGCGGTCGACGCGGGTGGCCGCCGCAAGCAAGGCCAGATCCGCGATCTGGTATTGCACCTCGGGCGACGGATAGGTTCCTGAGCCGATCCCCTGCACCGTGGCGAGGCTCGCCTGGAGCTGCGCCTTTCTCCGGCCGGCCTCCAGGATCTTCTGTGCCTCGAGCCGGCGCTCGGCCATCGCCTGACCCAGCTTCGCGGCGGCTCGGAATGCGTCCATCGCCTGCTGAAGCACCGCGGCATCGAGTAGCACTTCTCCGAGCGTCTGCTTGGCCGCTGCCTCGCTCTTCAGGCCGAAATGCTTGAGAGCGGCGTCGAGCCAGTTCTTTAGCAGTGGCTCGTACCCGTCGAGTAGTGCGTCGAGGGCCTTGGTCCCGCCCTTGCTCGCCCAATCATCATCGAGATTGGCATTGTACTTCTCCTGGAACGTTAGGGCTGTCACCTCCTTGGCCGTGGCGTAGACCTTGGCGTCCTTGTTCTTCGCCTCATCCTCTTTTGCGTTCGAGTAGCCCGCTTCGAGAATGCCGAGAGCGAGCGCACCAGCTGCGGGGCCACCGTAGCCCAAGCCAGCGGCGACGCCGACGCCAACGGCTACCTTGACGAAGTCCACGTACCCCGAGCCGCTGCTCGTTTTCAGTAGAACCTTCATGCCCTGGAGCTGCTTGATCGTCAGCGCGATCTGATCGAGTTCGAGCGCGGCGGCGTGGACGCGCTGGTCGGCGAGCGCCAGCCCGAGCGTGAGCGTACCGTCCGAATCGGTGGCGTCGTTGAGGAAGGCGATCTCGTTGTTGAGCTTGGTGGTCGCGCCGGTGACGTTCTTGTACTCGTCGTTGAGGATCTTGCCGTAGTCGATCCAGAAACCCCGATCTGTCTTCGCGGTGATCATCTCCCCCTTCACCAGCGTCACCAGATCGAGCTTCGCCAGCGGCTCCGAGGTCTGCACCGACGCTGGCGGCACGTAGTTGAACGGGTAGCCGTAGATGTTCTCGTGGCGCACGATGCGGTCGAGCTTGAACTGTAGCTCCTGCTCCAGCGCGCAGAGCAGCTTGAGGCGATCGTTGGCGGCCTGGCCCGGATCGTCCGGGCAGACGTCGCACGGCGGGCTGTTGCAGAGCGGCACTTCGTTGTACCGCGTGTAGGCGATGGTGGAGAGGTAGCGCGCCGCAGCCCCGAGCTCGAGGCCCCGCTTGAAGTAGGTATTGGCGCGACCACCCCGCCGCCGGAGCTCGAGCGGGTGGAGCTTGTTGACTGCGAAGGCCCAAGAGACCTTCGACCAGGGGCGCACCTGGGACGGTTCCGGGGCCAGCGGGACGCCCGCAGGGACGAGGCCTCCGAGCGCGCCTTCCGGCGCATCACACTCGACGCCACCCTCCCCGCCGACCTTGGCCGGGCACACGGTCACTCCGGGGCCCGGCTCGACGTCCAAACCGCTGGCGCTGAGCGGAACCTTGTTGGGGTAGCCCGGCGGACATTCCCATGCGGCCGGGATGGTGCGCCACGGCGGGTTGATCCACTTGGGGAACGCCCGCAGCGTGCGGCACCTATCGTCGGGGCAGACGAACTGGCCGACCGTGACGTCCGAGCGCGTACAGTGGTTGTCCAGGGGAGGACGCACGCACACGTACGGGACCGTGGGGTGCCAGCCGGCGCAGCGCTTGAACGCGCCCTGACCGCCGAGACCGGGGACGCCTGCCTTGCCACCTTTGAAGGAGTCGGGATCGAAGACGGATAGGGCCGGAGTGGTACACACATCCGCAATCGTAGGCTGAAGCGGCCCATCGACCACTTGAACCGCGCCAGCGCCGCCCTTCAGGATCATGGTCGGTCGCCCGCCCGATGGCGGTCGTACCAAGGAAACCCGCACGGGTCGGAGTCGGCCTTCCACCAGGACCGCGTTCGCGACGCCCGCCTGGGGCGTCCCCGCGAGCCGGCGCGCAGCGTCGCGCACCGAATCGCGCACCAGGAAACGCGTGAGCCGATCGACGAAAACCCACTTGAGCTCCGGGCAGTGCTTTTCACAGCCTGTCAGCGACGGATTGGCCAGAACGAGCTCTGCGCGGACGAAGCGCAACAGCTTGCGCCACTTCCGGTGCGCCTTGACGAACGGGCTCTTCTTCATCTTTCCATGGTCGTCGTCGTCCTCCCAAGACTGTGCGGCCTGCACGTCGTCTCCGAACGCATCGTCGTCAACTGACTCGTCTGGTTCCGCCGGCAGCAAGGCGAGTTGCTCGGGGCTCAGCACTTGACCGAACAAGGACGGAGGAAGCAGCAGCGGCGTCATGGGCGCCCACTGCGGGGTCGTCGCTACCCCAGACAGCTCGGGCACCGACGGAGAGCCGGCAGCGAACGCGAGCTGCACGTAGTTGCCGCCCGTGACATCGATGAACGCACGCGTGAGGCCGACCCTGCTGGGGCTTGGCTGCACGAGCGGGTTCAGAAGTCCGAGCTCTGGGGTGGGGGTCGGACCCGGGTCGGGCACCGCGCCCTTGATGATCTCGATGAGTTCCTCGGCGCTTGGCATGCCGCCAAAGCTGACCGGACTGTACGGCGCGGTGGAGCCCGCGGAGTCACACACGCTGACGTTCGGATCGAACTGGCAGAAGTCGGACTCGCAATCCGCCGCTCCGCCGGGAGGACCGTCGTCGGCCTGACCGTTCAGGCAGCGCTCGTCCAGCCAGTGGGCCTTGGCGGGATCGTCGAGAACATCCTCGGGATACGAATCACAGAGACCAGGGCGGGTGACCGCGGAGATCCGCACCACTCCGCCGCGCCCTCCGGGCCCCGCTTGGCCGCCGCGTTGTCCTTTGGCGAGGGGCGAGATGCCACAGGTCACCACGCAGTCCGTGCCGGGCGAGTCGCTGGCGTAGTTGACGTTGCACTGGGTCTGGAGGCACTGCTCGCCGTGGCACACGCACTCGTCAGCGGGATGTGGTGGCGGCGCTGGAGGGCAGGGCGGTCCGTTCGGATTGTCGGGGTTACACCCGAAGTTGTGCACGTGGCAGTTGGCGTTGTATTGGACCGGGGGTGGGCGACAAGCGACGTCCTCCGGGTGGTCGAGGCCGACGCCTCCGGCGCCCCCGGGCTGCCCGAGCGAACGGGCGTAGACGGGTGTCGCACGCAGGGTGAGCCCATACCAGCTCCCACCGTCGAGTCCGGCGAGCCCACGAGGCTCGCGCCGTTTCCAGCAAGTGTCGGGGTCGGCTTCAGAACCGCACGGATCCCCAGCCGACCAATCGTAGTCCGGCACGACCTGCCGAGCGACGTCGAGTTGCCACTGCAAGTCGGCGAGTGGGTCGTTTTCGGCGCCACCGGCGGGCTTCACGAAGTACCAAGGGTTGGCGGGGCCGGGCTGCGTGCCAGGCACGGTCGCGGTGAGCGAATCGTCGATGGACTTGGTCTCGGCAGGGGAGCCCGTCAGCGCGCGGAAGAGCTCGTACGCTTCGCCAACACCGAGCGTCGGCGCAGCATCCTGTCGAGCTGACAGGTCGATGGTCGCGTCTTCGCCCATGTGCAGACTCTCGCTCACCGTGACGAGCGACATCCCACCCGTGGCGTTCTCGCCGCGCACGATGATGGTCCTCGCGACGATGACCAAGGCGATCGCACTTCTGTTCTGAACGTGATCACGGTGAAGGGAGATGCAGCGTGCGCTCTTGAAATTGTCCGGGTCTCCACCAGCGCAATCGACGTCCACGTTCCAGGCCTTGTCGAGGTCCAGCTTCGTATCCGGTGTCGTCGGATCGGGCAGTAGGGCGAAACCCTTGTAGAGGTACACGGGTTGATCGGTGAAGACCCGCACCACCCGGGCCGCACGGCGGCTAGCATGCGCGCTAGCACTGATCCGCTCGCGCACGGTCAACCAGTCGAGCAGCGTGTCGCCCGCGTTTGCCATCGCACCCTTGATGTCCGTGTCGAGCGCGTCGAGACCGATGACGCGATCGTCCCAGCTCAACGGAAATCCGGTGCGCTCCTGGAAGTCGAACGCGGCCGGCTTGTGCGACAAGTCGGCACTACCTCGTGTCGCGACGAAAAGCAGTCCGAGCACGAAGAGAGCAACGCGGATCGCGTGTGCGTGCGTGCGTGCGTGCGTGCGTGCGTGCGTGCGAACCTCATGCCACCCATTTTTCCCTCCACGCCTGGAGCAGGCTCAGTGCGATGTTCGCATGACTGACCGCGCGTTGTCCCGGACGAAGTGGGCGCACGATCGTGTTCGTGGGTGGTTGTGCTCCGAGGTGCGACCCGCACCCGCCTCCGCCAGCGCGCGATGTCTTCGCGAATTCACGCGGCCTGTCGCAAACTCTCCACCGGCATGGGCTACGAGATCGAACGCAAGTTCCTGGTGCGCGGGGGGGCGTGGCGCGGTCTCGGAACCACGACCCGGATCTGCCAGGGTTACCTCTCGACGGATCCGGATCGCGTCGTGCGCGTGCGCGTGCGCGGCGAGCGCGGCTTCTTCACGGTGAAGGGGCGAGCCCAAGGCGTGCGTCGTGTGGAAGTGGAATCCGAGCTCCCTCTGACCGACGCCAACGTGCTGCTCGAGCTCTGCAAGCCACCCCTGATCGACAAGCTGCGTCACGTGATCGAGCACGCCGGCTTCCAGTTCGAGGTCGACGAGTTCAGCGGCGAAAACGCCGGGCTCGTCATCGCCGAGCTCGAGGTGGCAGACGAAGCGGATTTCGCGCGCGCTCTCGCCAACCCACCGAGCTGGCTCGGTCGCGACGTGAGCGCGGACTCGCGCCTGGCGAACTCCGCGCTCTCCGAGCGCCCCTTCGGTCGCTGGAGCGAGGAGGAGCGCCGCGCGCTCCTCGAGTAGCGTCACTGGGCCATTTCACTCATGGCGCGCGGGTAGACCACCGTGTACTTGGGTGCGACGCCTGCCTCGACGAAGGGCTGGAACACGGCGAAGACGCCGGTGATGGTCTTGAAATCCTTGGGCGTCAGACCGTCGGTGGGGAGCCCCGTGAACGCGTTGTTCGGGAGGAAGAACGGGCTCGCGTTCACCAAGCTCTCGGGACCCGCGTCACCGATGCCGACGCCGGTCTTCCACAAGCCGAAGATCTCCGTGGGCGCCGCGGGCTTTCCGGTCACCGTCGCGAGCTGCACGAGCAATGGACCGACGCTGGTCTCGTAGGCGCTCACGCCGAGATCCAGAGCTGCACGCCGGTGATGGGCGTCGGGTTCCCGGTGCCGATCTTCTTGGCGCAGCCGGGGAGCTGGGAGTTGACCTGCACGACCATTTCGCTGGCGCCTCCCAGGTTGTAACGCCAGCCGTAGCCCATGACGTCGACCTTGTCGCCCACCTTCACGCCGGTGAAATGCTGGGTCACGGTGCTCGCGATGCGCATCTTGATGCCGTGTTTGGCGCCGGCGGCGAGCGTTGCGTAGGTCTCGTCTTGTTGCAGGAAGATCTGGCACGACGTGCCGGCGCTGCACGCGCTCCCGCTGATGGCCGTGACGAACACGCCCGGGACCCAAACCTGGGTTTCGGTAGCGGAGTTGTCCGCCCAGATCTGCGGAATGGTCTTGGTCGGCACGCCGCTCGGCTGCACGTCGCAAGTGGGCCACGTGGGACCTGCGTCGCCGCCGCTGCCGCCGCTGCCACCGCTGCCACCGCCGCCCGTGGCGCCGCCGGTGCCGCCACCCGTTCCGCCCGCGCCGCCGCCGCTCGTGCTGCCGCTCGCGCCGCCGCTCCCCGACTGTCCCCCGAAACCTCCGGCCGGCACGCCGCCGCTCGCGCCGTTGCCGGCGCTGCCGTCGCCCCAGGTGGAACCACCGGAGTTCACCACGTTGCCGAAGCCGCCGACGTTCTGGCCGCCGCCGCCCCCATCCGTACTCTCGCCAGCCGCGCAAGCAGCGACGACACCCAAAGCTCCGAGCACGACGAAGATACCCTGGCCCTGCATGGCGTAACGTCTACCCGCGGCGCGACGGGCTGTCGAGCCCGGTGCATTCGGGACGCTCGTGCGCCAGCACGCTGGAGGCCCCGCCGGGCCACCCGCCGACAGCGCGCACTTCAGCGGTGGTGACGTACGTCTTTCACGTTCTCCAGATCCCGTTGCGCCTGGGCGAGTCCGCGCTGCCGCGCACCAAAGCGCGAGACCAGCGAGAATAGGCGTGGGAGGTGCAACCAAAAGGGACCGCCGAGCCCGACCGCGCGGAAGCCGCGTTTCATCCAGCGCGCAAACTCGGGACTTATCACCGTCTCGGCGTTGGTCATCCAATTCGGATGCTCGATGGCAGCCTGTGACAGAGTCGAGTAGAGCTCCCCGACGTCGAGCTCCGGCGAGAGGTACCAAGAAGGCTCGAACAGCGACTCGTCGGCGGAGAACCAACCCGTCTGGCGGCAATGGCGCTCGAGCGGAGTGCCCGGGTACACGCGGATGCCTGTGCTGAACAGCACGAGATGCGAGCTCGGGATGTACTCTTCGCAGAAACGCAGCGTCTCGTGCACCGTAGCCATGGTCTCGCCAGGCGCGCCAATCAGGAAGAACCACCAGGTCGGCATCCCGGCTTTCGCCAGCGCGCGCGCCGTGGAGACGACCGCCTCCTTTTTGAAGCCCTTGCCCAGCGAGGCGAGGGTCACCTCCGAAGCGCTCTCGGGCGTGCACATCAGGGTGGTGAAACCGGCGCGCTTCATCCAATCGACCAGTTCGTCACCGACACCAGCGGGGTTCAAGCCCATGGTCGAGAGCTCGACGTCGAGCTTGCGCCGTTCGAGCTCCGCGCAGAGCGCGCGGGCGTGGGAGAGCGGGAGATTGAACGTGGAATCGACGAACTCGACGTGACGAACGCCGTGGGCCGTCACGGCCTCGATCTCGTCGACCACTGCGCTGGGTCGCGCAGTCGATAGCGCCGCCCTTCGATGTTGTTGTACACGCAGTACGAGCACTCGAGCGCGCAGCCGCGCTTGGTCTGGATCGGATACGGGGTTCCGAGCGCGTGGTAACGCCGCAGCTCCACCCAGCGAGTCAGCTCGCTGGAACCGGCGTCCCCGAGCTCCGCCACCCACGCCCGACCTGCGAGTGGCTCGCCGCTCGAATGCACGCGCAGGAGCGAGCGCCGACCTCGACCCACGAGCACGCCGGGCAGGTCGTGCGGCTCCCTCCCGGCGTCGAGCGCGCGGCAGAGCTCGGGCAACCCGACCTCGCCCTCGCCGACGATGGCGTAGTCCGCATCGAGGTAGTCGAGGATCTCCTGTGGGCACACGTTCACCGCCGCGCCTCCGACGACGAGAGGCGCGCGGGGCGCGTGCTCCCGCAACACGCGGACCACCTGGTCGCGGATCTCCGGCAGGAAGAACACGGGCCGCTCGAAGTTGCAGTTGTCCAGGTTGCGGATCCCGAGCGCCACGAGCTCGGGCCGCTCCCGAGCCACGGCGCGCGCGACCTCGGCGGCCGGGTCGCGGCTGAACGTGAGGTCGAGGAAGCTCACCGAGTGCCCGGCGTTCGCCAACGCGGTGGCGACCATGGCAAGCCCAACGGGCATCACGGGCCACGGCATGTGCTCGCGGTTCGGGTTGATGCAGAGCACGCGCACGGCTGAGCCGAAGCCTTGTGACCCTGGACCCGGGCGTCAACGGGGAGCCGGGGCAAGGCGCTTGCGCGCGCAGCGGCTTTCGGCAAAGTTTGGATGCGTGCTTCGCGTCCCCGCGCTTCGACTCTGGCCCCTCGCCGTCCTGCTCGTCGCCTGCAGCGAGAAGAGCCCGGACCCCGGCGACGAGAAGCCGAAGTCCGACGTGGTGATCCCGCTCGAAATCAAACCCGGAGATTTCGTGGCGGAGAAGCAACCGATGAAGATGCTCGGCCCGGGGGATGCCATCCAGCTCGTCTCGGCCCCCCAGGGCGGGCACGTGATCCACATCGGCGCCCGAGTGAAGGGCCTGGGGGGCGACGTGGTGAACATTCAAACCCGCCTCCTCGATCCAACCAGCCACGAGATCCGAATGCAGGAGGGGCGCGACATCGTGATGAAGCCAGTGCCCGGAGAGCCCGAGTGGAAGGAGCCGGATCTGCGCAGCGTGAGCCAGGTCACCCACATTCCGGCCTGCCCGAACTACGACGTGAGCCCGATCCTCGATGCGGCGTTCGATCTGGAAGTGGTCATCCAGGAAGTCGATGGGCCGGGGCAGGGCAGCTCGACGCTGGCGGTGAAGCCGGGGTGCCTGCAGACGGATCCGAGCAAGCTCGCGCAATGCAAATGCGAGTGCGAGCCCAACTATGCGCTCGGCAAGTGCACGGGGACGTGATTCGCGTCAGCGCGACGCGCAGGCGGCCGGCAGGGCGGCGCCGAGCACCGGCAGCACTACGTTGCGCCCGAGGTCGAAGCCGAGACCGAACGCGTAGCTCTCGCCGCTCTGACCGAGCCAGTCGCGTCGAGTCAACAGCCAGGCGTGGAGGCCGCTGAGAACGTAGGTCCGGAACGGCCCGCGCTCGCAGCGCACGACCTTCGCCAAGGTCTCGTAGAACGGATAGACCTCGGCGCGCGTGCCGAGCCCGAACCCCACGAGCTTGGTTGCCCCGTCTTCCCCACTCGACAAGAGCGGCGCGAGCGTCATCGAGAGCACGACCGCGGGCCCCGGCTCGTTGTGGAACAAGAAGCCGCCCCCGAGAGTCGTAGCCAGGAAACCGCGCTTCGAACGCGAGACGCCGAGCGGCCGCTGACCGTCCATACCGAACGTGACGAGCCCGCCGACGTCGTCGGACAGGCGCGCCACGCGAATGTGATCTTCGAACGACAGCGAGAGGATGCGGGCGTCGTAGAGCTCGGACCACCCGAGCCCGGCGCGCACCGCACCGATGGCGTCGAGGTCGAATTCGTCTGGCGGCGCCTCGGCGCGCTGCGCGTGCTCGGCCCGGGCTGGCGCCAACAGCGAGGTCAGAACCAGGAAGCACGACACGAAGACGAGCCGCACGGCCACGGTCCTACGTCGCTCGCTCCGCTCGTCTTCCCTCAACGCGATCGGCGCCGCGAAGATCGACTCTCGGGGGGTTCTTCTCGCGGCAGAGGTGGTGGCAGCTTGCCCCGTGGCTTCTGGCCGCTTGCCCCAGGGAACGGCGGAGGTTGCGCTTTCGTGCGCGCGTCCTTGCGCGCGTCGGGCTCGAGCCAGGCGAGCTCCACGTCGATGGTCTCGCGCCGCGGTGGCTTCAGGCTTCGGCGGGAGACGGGCGCACTCGCCTGAAGGGGGGCGGCGGGGCTCTTCGGTTGGGTCGCGGGCTGCCTCGTGCTCGCCGCGGGACGCTTGCTCGCTGGTGGGCGCTGGCTTCGGCGAGGCGCGCGTTCCGACGCTCGTTCTTCTTCACCCACGAGCCAGGCCGCGTCGACCTCCATCGTCTGCTTGCGTGGAGGTGGCGGCGGCCGGCGGGGAGGCGGCGCGGGAGGCGCGACTTTCGGCATCGCGCGCGACGGTGGGCTCGCGTGGGGCTTCGGGCCGCGATGCGGGACGGGAGGCGGTTTGGGCTTCGTGGGAGCTCCCCGGTGCGGAGGCACTGAGCGACGCGCGGACATCCAGCGTCACCATGGCAGCCTCTTTGGCCGAGTCGATCACCGATAGACGCGCGCGAAGCTGCCAGCGTGTTGCCTCCGGGCCGCGTTGAAGCAGGCCCCCGACGGGTCGCGGTAGGAACAGTTGGTCTCGACGCGAAGCAACGTGCCACGAACCGCGCCCGCCGAGGGGTTGGGCCGCGCTTGTATGCCGCCGCGTCATGCGTCGTAGTAGCTCTCGGTCCCGGTGCAATCGAGACCGGTGATGGCTGATGTACTGCCGTCGGGCGCGACCTGAAATCTGCCGCGGCTGCCGCACGCGTTCGGAGTTCCCGCCGCCGCCGCACGTGTCGATGCCCGAGCACAGGCCGCAATCGGGGGCTCGCGCCGCAGCGCCATCCGAGATGCTGCCGCAGTTCTTCCTGTGCTTGGCAGGTCGTCTTGGCGCAACCGCATGCGTTGGGCATGCGGTACCGCCGCAGGTCTCGGGCGCCGAGCATGGCCCACCGCGGCCAGGCTGCCCGCCGCAACCGTCGGAGATGGTTCCGCAGTTCTTCCCTGCTGGCAGGTCGTCTTGGCGCAACCGCACACGTTGGGCGTACCGCCGGCCCCCGCAGGCCAGGCCGGTGCAGTACACGGACCGCAGCCGAGACTACCGCCACAGCCATCGGAGATGTTTACCAGTTCGCACCCACCGCCTGGCAGGTCGTCTTGGTGCAGCCACACGTTGGGCGTGCCGCTCCACCACAGCTGTCCGGCGCGCTACAGGTCCGCAGTTCGACACCTTGCCGCAACCATCGGAGAGCGAGCCGCAGTTCTTGGAGGTGGCAGCGCAGGTCGTGGCGTGCAGGGGCCGGCACCGCATTGGTTCAGCCCGCCGCCGCCGCATGTCTGCCGTTGGGGCACGCGCCGCAGTCGATGGTCCCGCCACCAGCCATTCGACTGGAGTCCACCAGCCGGCTCGAGATCTGCGCAGGTCTTGGGCTGGCGGCCCTGGGCGTTGGCCTTGCCCGTGCCACCACACGTCTCGGGCAGTTGGCGGGTTCTGAAGATGTCCGTCCCGCAGCCATCCAGGAGCACGCCGCAGTTGGCCCCTCCAGGCCGCAGGTCTTGGGCGAGCAGGCGCAGACGTTGGACACGCCCGTGCCTCCGCACACCTCGGGTGCGGTGCACCCTCCGCAATCGAACGCTGCCCGCAACCGTCGGAGACGCCGCGCCACCTCGGCGCCAGAATCCTGACGAGTCTCTTGGCGCTGCGAGAAAATCGCCGCAGCGATTCGCGCCACCGCCGCCACCAGTACTGGCACCGTGCACGTGCCGCAGTCGATCACTCCGCCACAGCCGTCGAGCGCGAGCCCGCAATCGGCGGCAGTCCTCCTGATCTTAACAGCGCAGCTCCACCGTCCTGCCTCGGCGTCGTGGCGCGTAGCTCGTCCAGATTCTCGGTGAGCGAGCAACCCGTCGCTACCACGCCGACGACGGCGAATGCCGCGAGCACACGACGGAGCCGAATGACCGGGGCGGAGTACACCACTTTGCCCAGGATAGAGCAGGCGGCGCCAGCCGGGGCAAACCACCCGGAAAGTGCCACGGCTTTTCGGGGCTTCGAAAGCGGTCAGTTGCAGAGATTGGCGCACACGGTCGGATCGGGGCGCCAGCGCAAGCCAGCAGACTTCACCTTCGCTGGCGTCGGTGCGCTTCTGCCAGCTCGCACCGTCGTACTGCCAGGTGTCGTCCACAGCGCCGCAATCGGTCTTGCCACCTTGCAGAATCGCGCGACCACACGGCGAGCTCCACACGAACACGTGTGCGCTCCGGCGCTCGGGCAGCTCCTTCTTCACGCTGGCGAAGTCCGGAGGAAAGTCGCAGAAGCCGTTGGCCGGCTGGTCGTAGGCGTCGCCCGGTTCGCTCTCGAGCCACTCGCCGCTCGGCGAGAGGCGCCACAGGTCGTTTCGGTTCCGAGCTGCCCGTCGTCGTGACCGCCGAACAAGAGCACCGCGTCAGTGCGATCGTCGTACACCACCGTGGGCCAGAAGCGGCCCTCGGGTGCGGTGCTGCTGCCGTCGTCGAGCAGCGACCAGGCGCCCGCCTCGAGGTCGTAGACCCACGTGTCTTTCATGTATGTGGCGGTCCCCGCGAACGCGATCTCGTCGGCGCCGCCGAACACGACGAGGCGGTCACGCTGGAGTATCGACGGTCATGCCGTGCATCAAGCGCACCAGGCGGCGTCGACCCGCCGGCAGGCGCTTCGGTCAGGCCGCTCGTCACGCCAGGAATCGAAGCTCCAGAGGTCGCCGACCGGCGCGTAGCTGGCACCGCTCGCCGAAGTGTTCCCAGCGTAGAGCCAAAGACGCTTGCGTTTGTCGTCCCAGACCAGCGCACCACTGACGCGAGCCGACGGCTTTGCGCCGCTCACCGTGATCTCGCTCCAGTTCGCGCCTTGGGGTCGAAGCGCCAGAGATCACGTCGTACGGCGTGTAGGAACCCGTTTAGCCCGGCAGGGCAGGAAGCGTCCACCGAACAGATAGACGCGCTGCCGCCGCCGGCCGCCATCATGTGCCGCCGCGGGCCCAGGCTTCGAGGCCGGGACAGCCGTCCATTGCCGCACGGATCATCGTAGACCCAGAATCTCGGCGTTGTACTCGGGTCCGGGGATGTTGCACTGGTCCAGCACGCTCGAACCGCCGAACAGAACGAGCACCAGTTCGTCGTTGGCATAGGCTGCGGCGTGCTCGCTCACTCGGAACAGCCGCTTCCCCTTTGCCAAGGCGTCGCAACGCGCGGGGGTGGGCGCACGCGGCACCACCAGTCCCCCGGCCCGCCGCCCGGCGGCACTCCCGTTCAGCGCCGCCGGCACCATGAAACCACCGCCACCCCGACCCGGATTCGCCATCCTGCACGCAGCGAGCGCCAGCGACAACACGATCAACAACGCCAGCGTGCGAGCGCGCCATCACACGCTCCCATAGCAAGCAGAGGCCGCTCTGCAAACACCGTCGTCAGGCGGGCGACGCGCTGCGCTCCTTCGCTCGCCGGCGGAAAGCCCTCGACCACGACCGAGAATCCGCAGCCCTGCTCGGTAGTCGGACCGGACAGCGGCCAAGAGGCGCAGCGTTTCGATCGGTTGCCGTAGAAGTGCGACGGGCCCAGGCCGCCCCAGGCGGCAGTCCCCCTCGGCCCGGCGAGAACCGATCGAGGCTGCGAGAATCGGGCCGCTGGTTGACGCGCCCGGGAGTCCGTTGAATGGCTCTTGGCATGCGGACGCTGCAATTCTTCTTGGGCTTTGGGTTGGCTTTCGGCGCCTTGGTGTTCCAGGCTGCGTGCTCTTCTTCGGGAGGGGGCGCGGGCGGCGCCGGCAACTTCGGTGGCACAGGCGCCACTGGAGGAACCAACGCGGGCGGAGGCGGCACCGGTGGTAGCGGCGGCACCAATACCGGTGGAGCGGCCGGCGCAGGCGGCACGGGTGGTGCGGCGGGCGGTGGGGGAAGCGGCGGCTCGGCCGGCCAGAGCACGGGTGGCGCAGGCGGCAGCGGTGGCAGCGGCGGCACCGACGGAGGCGTGAGCGGCGATCACGTGTTGATCACCGAAGTGGGCATCGAGCCGGGCGGGGCCGAGTTCATCGAGCTCATGAACCCCACCAACGCCGAGGTCGACCTCGGCGACTACTACCTCGCGGACAACAGCGCGTATCACAAGGTGACGAGCGGCCCTTGGAACCCCCAGGGCACGGCGGGTACCGATTTCTTGGCGCGCTTCCCGGCTGGCACCAAGCTCGCTGCCGGCGCCCTGCTGGTCGTGGCGCCCGAAAACGCCAGCGGCAAGCCGACGTTCGAGCAGACCTTCGGCAAGTGTCCGACCTTCACGCTCAACGCAACGGCGGCGGCCTTGACCTGCGGAGGCAAGAGCGTGCCCGCCATGCAGATCCCCGCCAACGGCAGCGTGGGCAACCAAGCCGGCGCGCTCATCAGCAACGATCGCGAGATGATCGTGCTCTTCCGCTGGGACGGCAGCTCTGCCACGGTGAAGGACGTCGACTATGTCGTCTGGGGAACGGCGTTCGACGACAACACCCGTATCGACAAGACGGGCGTCGCGGGCTACCAGCCGGACACGCCGCGCGCCTCGCAGAAGCCGGCGAATCAAGGCGTCGCGGGCGACGGCGGAGCCAACTTGGCCATCGAGCGTTGCAAGATCGAGTCGAGCGAGAAGGCGACCGGCGGCAACGGCCTCACGGGCCACGACGAGACCAGCGAAGACATGGGCACGAGCTTCTCGAGCCAGCCCACGCCATCGCCCGGCGTCAAGAACGGCTGCCTGTGAAGCGAAGCCTCGGGCGCCGTCAGTGCGTCCGGGCTTCCTCGCCCACGTAGAGCTCGACGTCGTCTTCGTCGCTGACGCGGCGGAGTGCGATGACCTCGCGGCTGTCCACCGACGCGGCGACGGCGCTCGAGCTCGTCGTGACGATCCATTGCACACCGGGCAGCGCTTGGCAGAGCGCGGTGGCGAGCCCGGCCTGCGCCGCGCGGTCCTGGTGCAGCTCCACGTCGTCGATGGCGAAGATGCCCTCGCTGGTGCGCGGGTCGTGCCCCGGGTACGCCGCCCAGAGCAGGCGCGTGGAGAGCGCCGCGAACGCCACGAGGTGACGCGCCCGCGTCGGGAGCACGTCGAAGAAGCGTTCGCGGCCGTCTGCATCCAAGAACACGGGTTCGAAACTGGCCGCGTCGAGCCCGCGATAAGAGAAACCTGCGAGGACCGCCAGGTGGTCGACGGCCCGGTGCATGGCGCTGCCGAGAAGATCGAGCCGACGCCCGCGGTCGGCGCCTCCGCGCGCCAAGGAAGCGCCGATGGCTGCATACGCCAGCGCCTGCTTGGTTTCGCGCGTGAGGTCGGCACGCGAGGCTTCGTCCGTCGCCGTCGGACCGCGTACGTCGTAGCGGGCGATGGTGCGAAGCGGCGCCGAGATCCCGATGGGCTGACGCGAGAAGAAGCGATGGCTCGGGAGCGAGGCGAACGCAAAGCCTCCGCCTCCCGCGCGTCGCTCGAAGAGCGCCTGCTCGCGCCGCAGAAATGCGTCTTCTTGGTCGCTGTCGCCGATCCGCACCCCGGGAGACGCGACCCGGAGCGGGTGCGGGCGCTCGGGTTCGTCCTGCCCGAGCCAATAGTCGCAGATGGCTTGGGGCGTCGGACGAGGACTGCCGGGGTCGAAGCCAAGGCCAGGCAACATGCCCGGCGAGAGGGCAACGGTATGGCCGGGGCGAGTCGCCTGCAGGGCGGCGAGCAAGGTCGACTTGCCAACGCCCGCGCCGCCGTACACCACGGTGAAACGGCGGGGACGCCCGTCGTCGTCTGCAAACGGCAGGTGCAGATCGCGGAACGGACCGGCTCGGACGAGGCGCGCTGCCACGAGCTGCATGACCCGAGAATCTTATCCGAGCCGAGGAAGAGCGGCCAGCGCCCGCGGCGCCGACGATCCTGATTCGTGGAACCGCCGAGTGTTCTTGTCGGCGGTGACGGGGCATTGATTTAAGCTTCGTCGAGTGCAGCTCCGAACCGAGATCGAAATCAGGGCACCCGCCACGCGGGTCTACGCCGCGCTCACCGACTTCGGGAGCTACTCCGAGTGGAATCCGTACTTGAAGAGCGTGGAAGGTGAGCTCCTCGTCGGTTCGAAGCTGCGGCTGGTGATTACCGCAGGCGACGGCAGCGAGCGCGTGCAGAAGGCCGCTCTCTCGCAATTGGAGCCCGATCGCTTGCTGGCCTGGGAGAGCACACTCTGGTGGCGAGGCTGGTTCGACGGCAGGCATTTTTTCGAGCTTTTTCCGCTGGACCCCGAGAGAACGCGCCTGGTCCACGGCGAAGATCTGAGCGGCCGGCTCGTCCAGCACATGGGCCGGCGGCTGACGTCCATGGCGCGCGGCTTCGTCGGCATGAACGAAGCCTTGCGTCGCCGGGTCGAGTGAACGAACTTCGCGCCTCCGGCGGATGACCGACTCGAGCCTACGACGAGCTCGTCCGCGCACTAGACGGACTCGTTCGGTCGCTCGAGACGCGTGCCTGACCTGTAGCCTGGAGCCTGAGACCTGAAGCCCTCGGGTTTCGCCCGAAGGGCGATACCCGAGTCAGAGCTTCGGCGGCCCGCGCTTCGCTGCGGCCTTGGTTCCTTCCTTCAGCTCGTCCCCGTCGCGCAGGCAGGCCCAGCAGTCGTCGCGCTTCTGCTCGCCACAACCCTTCTTCTGCAGGAAGCGTCCGAGCAAGGGGACTGCGCGGCGGTCGCCTTGCTCCGCCACTCGCACGACGGCAGCTTTGGCTTGATCGCAAGTTTCCGCTGCGCGCAGGTCGAGCGCCACGAGCAGCGCTGGCGACGCCTTCTTGCGTACGGCCTCGGTGTCGAGCAGCATGCCCGCGAGCTCCGCGGCCGGGTCTTGCTTCTTGCGAGTCGACTGCACCCAGAAGAGCAGGTCGGCGCCACGCGTTCCCGGAAGCCGTGCCATTTCCGCAACGGCGTCACGCTGCGTGTCTGGGTCGCTCAGCCGCTGCTTCAGCTTCTGCGCGAGCTCGCTGCTCTCGGCGTAGCTCGCGTCGCTCCTGGCTCGATCCGCTTCTTTCGCGAGCTCCCCGCGCTTGGTCTCCGCTTTGCCGAGCGAGAGCGCGAGCACGTCTTCGATGCTCCGCTCGGCGGGCGGCAGGTCGCCGGCGCGGCGCGCATTCGCGTCGGACCCGGCGGGCGGCGGCGGTGCGGGAGCGGCGCGCTCGCTCGCGGGCGGAGCACCCTCGCTCGCGGGCGCGGCCGCGGTCGAGCTCGTCGCGCTGCGCGGCGAACCACTCGGGGCGGGCGCGGCTTTGGGGCTCGCGGTCAGAATCGCGGAGCAACTGCCAGCGAAGAGCGCCACACCCGCGGCGCCGATCCCGAACGCCACGACGGCGAACGCCCAAAGTGGACCCGTGCCCTGGCCGACGCGAACGCGTTGGGCCAGCGCCGCCTTCAGCTCGGGAACTTCCCCATCGAACGGGACCGAAGGCGGCGGAGCGCCGGAGTGATCCCAGGTGGGCGATGGAGACGTCGGGACCAGCGACGCCATCGACGGACTCCGCGGCGAAGCGGTCGCCATGGGGGTTGGGGGCGCGTGGCCGGCGGCAGGCATCACTTCGATCTGCGGCGCGGGCCGAATCGGAGGCGGCGGCGGAGCGCTCGCCTCGACGACGGACTCGAGGGAAGCGCTCAGCGTCACGGGCTCGGGGGACGTCGGCGATGGCGACGGCGGAGGCGGGGCCGGGGGCGGCGCGGGTGGTACGGAGGCGCGGCTCGGCGGCGGCGGCGGCATCGAGGCACGCCGCGGAGCGGGCGGCGGTTTGGAAGCGCGCTCGGGTGCCGGCGGCGGATTCGACGCGCGCGAACTCGGAGGCGGTGGAGGACGCGACGCACGGCTCGAGGGTGGAGCTTGGGGCTCGGCGCGAGCACCAGAGCGGGAACCGCGCGCCGGGGGCAGGCCGAGCGAGCTCGGGCCGGGTGGGGCCGAGCCCATGGGGCGCGCAAGCTGACTCGGCCGACGCGATGGATCGGGCGACGTGAGCTCCTTGGAATCCACGGTCGGATCCATCAGCGTGTCGTCGGGGATCATGTCGGGAACTTCGTCCCAGCCGCGATCCACCAACGAGGTGCGCGGGCGCGCGGGGCGTCGGGGCTCGTCGCTCATGCTCGGCCTGCGCCCAGCGTAGCGAAAAACTCCGCGGAGGGTCTCGTTTGCGGCTTTCGGGCCCGAGCTCGGAGGAGAGGCACGGCGGAGCGCGTGGCGGGCGGATCCGTGCCTGCGAACATGATAAGTACACTCCCCCTCGGTCCCGAGGTCGCGCCCTGGAGCCCCTTTGTCACAATCCATCGCGGTCGTCCTGAATCCCAACGCCCGGGGCGGACGCCGACAGCTCGCGGGTCGCGCCCGCCGTCTCGAGCGCATTTTGGGCTGGCGCGGCAGCGTCTATGCCACGCGCACGCTCGCCGAGCTCGGAGACGCTGTCCGGCAAATCCTCGACGACCGGCCGGACGTGTTGGTGACGGACGGCGGCGACGGCACCCTGCACTGGGTGCTGAACGAAGCCCGGCAGCTCACCGGCGACGTCTCCGTGTTGCCGCCGCTCTGTCCCACCAACGGGGGCACCATCGACTTCGTGGCCCGTAAGGTCGGCATCCGCGGGCATGCCGAGAGCATCCTCGCCGCGCTCACCCGGGAGCTCGACCGCGGGCACATGCCCCCGGTGTTCGAGCTCGACACGCTCTGGCTCACCGGCAAACACGCGGACGGCTCGGATTTCGATCGCTTGGGCTTCGCGCTCGCTGCCGGTGGCATCGGCCAGCGCTTCTTCGCGAAGTACTACCAGGAGAAACGCCTCGGGGCGGGCGCCATCGTCCGAGTGGTCGTGAAAGCGGTGAGCTCGCGTCTGCTCGGCAGCGTGCCGGCGACGATTCCGCCGCGCTATCTGCGTTATGGAAGCGACGTATTCCGGCCCACGTCGGCGCGAGTGACCATCGACGGAGAGCCCGTGCCGGGAACGAGCCACGGCGCGATCCACGCGGGCTCCATCGATCTGCACCTGGGTGGAGTGTTTCGCGTGTTCCCGTTGGCACGCGACCCAGGTGCGCTGCATTTCCAGGCGGGCGAGATCGTACCCCAAGAGATCATCTTGGCCCTTCCCGCGCTGGCTCGCGGCGGAGCGATCCCGAGTCAGCGCCTGCGCGAGTGCAAGGGGCGGGAAATGCGCGTCGAGGCCGTGGGCGACGAAACGCTTGCGCCGATCATCGATGGTGAGTCGTTCGAAGGACTCACCGAGCTCTGCGTGCGTCCCGGCCCGCGCGTGCGGGTGCCGCGCGTTCGCGGTTGAGCCGCGGCTCCTGGTGGGGAATTGAGCTACGATCGCCAGGTCTCTGCCGCCCTCCGAGAGAGACTCGGCATGAACCGCTCCCTCATCGCGCTCGGTCTCGTGGTCTCGCTGGCGTCGGGTTGCGGGAAGCTCCAGGCGCTGCGCAAGAAGCCCTCGCCAGCGGCGGCTCCGGGAGCATCCGCCGTCGAGTCGGCAACGGCGCCGACTGCGCCGCCACCCGCCGTGCCCGACGGCTACGCGCGCGTCCGCGTCGCGGGCGTCGTGCGTCTACCGCACGGCGGTGACGCGGTGCTCCTGCTCGAAGACGGGACCCGACGCGCCGTGCCGATCTTCGTGGGTGCCACCGAGGCGCTCTCCATCGACCTGCGCCTGAAGAAGAAGGCCTATGGTCGCCCGTTGACCCACGACCTCTACGACAGTTCGGTGGCCAAGCTCGGCGGGAGAGTCGAGAGCGTGCGGGTGGACAAGGTCGAGAGCAACGTGTTCTACGGCACGCTGATCCTGACCCGCGGCGGTGATCGCTTCGAGCTCGACGCGCGGCCGTCGGACGCCATCGCCATCGCGCTCGGCAACAACGTACCGATCCACGTCGCGCGCAAGGTCATCGATCACGCCGCCATCGACCTCGACCAGGACACCCCCCCACCCGCCCACCTCGAAGAAGAGCGCCCGCCGCCGGTTTCGCTGTGAGCGTCAGGCAGCGTCGATGGGTCGCGGGTGAGTCTCGGGGGAAACGAGCACCGACAGCACCTCGGGTGGAATGCGCCGCGGGGCATGGCGATCGTCCACGCAGGCCAGCAGCGTGTGGCCTTCGGTGACGAGCTCCTCCGCCGGGTGAATCTCGCGAAAGATGCGGTAGTCGAAGCGAACCGTGACCCGGGAGCATGCGCCGAGGCGCGTCTCGATCACGAGGCGCTCGTCGAAGCGCGCGGTCTTGCGATAGCGAACGTGGGCTTCGACGACGGGCAGGTGAAGCCCCTGCTTGGCCCACTCGAGATACTCCACGCCGCGGCGGTGCATGTACTCGACACGGCCGGCTTCGAAATAGCCGAGGTACGAGCCGTGGTGGACGATGCCCATCAGGTCGGTCTCGCAGAAACGAACGCGAACCACGTAGCGGGAAACGGCGTGGGCAGGGGTCGGGGAATCCACGGGCGCGAGGGTACACGACCGCCAAAGCCTTGCGTCGAGGCCCTTGCCCCCGGAACAAAAGCGGCCGATAGAGCGCCCATGTCGAGCGCTCCCCCGCCCGCCCCGCCCGTGCCGCAGACCTACAAAGTCGTGGTCGGCGTCGACTACTCGGAACAGAGCGAACGGGCGCTGCGCGCTGCGCTCGACATCGCTCTCCACCGCGACGTGCAGATCTACTGCGCGGCGGTCGCCGAGGGCTACGGTCCGGGGCGCCCGCAGGTCGAGAGCGCAGAGATGCACCAGACCTTTCGCGACGAGGCCCAGAAGAACCTGGACCGATTCATCACCAAGGAGCTCGACCTCCTCGAGGCCGGCGGGCGAAAGCTGAACCGGAAGCGGGTGTTCGCGGCGGTGGATTTCGGCAAGCCCGCGGACGGGATCATCGCGCTCTCGGAGGACGTCCAGGCCGACCTGATCGTGGTGGGCACCCATGGGCGCAAAGGTCTCGAACGCCTGTTCATGGGGTCCGTCGCCCTGGAGATCCTGCGGCGAGCCCACTGCCCGGTGCTGATCACGCGCTGACGCGGGCGGCCGCTTCGGGGTCGATCTCGAACTTCACCGCGGCTTTCTCGGCTTCGACGGCTTCGCGGTCTGGCTGTCGCTGATCCAGCCAGTAGACCATCTCGCCTGCTTCCCAGGTGTACTTCTGGCCGTTCATGCGGACGCGTCCCTCGGCGACGGCACGGGTGATCTCCATCAAGGTCAGCGGCGCCAGGTCACGGAGCAGCGCTTCGAAATGCGCCTGGTGGATCGGGTCGGTGAAGACCATGGCGAAGCGAGCAGCGTAGGCCGTGTGGAGCCAAGCCGGACGGAACGCGATGCCCGCCAGGTGCAAGCGCTCGGCGGTGCGGGCGAAGAGTTGCCCGGCTTCGCGCGCGAGACCGAGCCCCGGCTCCTCTTGGCCTGGCAAGCGCGGTCGCTTGTCGCTGAAACGGCCGCGTGGGTGGCGCAGCGTCAGCCAATGTACGTAGAGCACCTCTTCTTCGCCGATGCGTCGCTTCTCGAGCACACACTCGATGAGCAGGTGCTCGACGCCGCTCGACTGGCCGAACAAGCGGAACCGATCGCCTCGCTCGTCGCGATCGACGGCCACGCGGAACGACCCGTAGCCGAGCCGGCGCAAGTGCTGGAGGATGCCGTAGCGGGAGAAAGCGAACTCGATACCCTCGGCGGTGTAGTAGCCGAGGAAGCGCGGACTCCGGCTCGCGTGCCGATCGAGCTCTCCGAGCAGATCCGCCTCGGTGATCCAGAACGGCCCTTCGAGCTTGTCGCGCGTCAGGTTCTCGGCGACCCGCGCGAACTCGGCGCCGAACGGATCGGCGTCTCGAGGGATGGACGTCAGGTCACCCGTCGCGAGGACCAGCCCCGTCCCGGCCAGCGCGCGCCAGGCGTTCGCCGTGTAGCCGCCCCCGGGCAACCAGACCTGGGGGATGCCAGCGAGCGCGCGCCGCACCGTGAGGTCGCGGCGCTGCACGCCCTCGAGAGTGAGCGCCAGCGCGCCGAAGCGGTCGTTCCGCAGCACGTCTCCGCCGGCCAGCACGAAAGCGAGCCCCGCCGATGGCATGCGACCGAGCAGCGCCTGGAGCTGTGCCAGGTAGCTCCCGTCGTCGCAGTCTCGCGGCAACACGGTTTCGTCGACACCGGGCAGCTTGCCCCAGTCGGCGCCCGACAGGGATCCGATCCAGACGCTGGGGTCGTCGCGAAAACACTCGGCGGTGCCATCCGGCGGGTGCGCGTCGAGATCGATCACGACCACACGCTTCTTGAAGCCCTCGGCGCGCAGCGCCGCCACCGCCACGGCGATGTCGTTCAGAATGCAGAACCCGCCGCCGCGACCGGGGCCCGCGTGATGGAATCCGCCGAGCAGGTTCAAGGTCGCACCGCGCGTCGCGAGCGCCTCACGGGCGGCGTCCAGCGTGCCCCCGCAGGCCAGTCGGATGGTGTGGAGCACCTCGTCCACTACGACGTCGGAGGGGTCGACCGCGAACACGTTGCCCAGCACGACGGGGTCTTGAAGCGACTCCAAGAGCTCGTGCGTGTGCACGCGAGCCAAGTCTTCGTAGCGGATGCGACTGGGCGCCCGGACGTCGCGGGGCAGGAGGTACCCGCTCCCGACCAGGTACGACAGGGCCATGTCGGCACGCCGCGGGTCGATACTGGTACTGGCCTCGATGGAGGCGAATGGCAATCGGTACACGCGGTCGTACCAAATCGCGTACGGGCGTCCGCGCACCCAGCGGCGCGCCCGACTCGACCAAGACGACAGCGCGCGCGGAAAGCGGGGAGCCCGAGGCGGGGTGTTCATGGGTCGGGTCGCGCGATCTGAGCGGGAACGATCAGCACCGGCACCTTGGACAAGCGGACGATCTTCTCGGCGACGCTGCCCATGAGGAAGTGCCGGAACCCTCGCCGCCCGTGAGTCGAGATCACGATCAGGTCGGCGTTGCGTTGTTCAGAGGCGGCCAGGATCGCACGCGCCGGCTCACCCGTCTCGAGGTGGTGCGTCACGCTGAGCTCGCCGGGAAGAGTGACGCTCGCCAAGAACTCGTTCATCTCGCGCTCGGCGTTCTCGCCCAGCAATTCGAACAGCGAGCGACGCTCTCCGTCGGTGTGCTCGACCGTCACGTCGTCTGGCACCAGCGGCGGGTGGTCCCAGACGTGGATCACCTCGACGCTCGCGCCGAGGCGCCGAGCCCAATCGCCCGCCATGCGCAGCGCCGCCCGGCAATGCTCCGAGTATTCGACGGGAACCAGGATGCGGCCAACGCGCATGTAGACCTCGACTCTCTATTTACGGCGTCTGCTTCAGCAATGGAACCGGCCATGGCGCGCACATCATTCGCCTTTCCCGAGGCGCTCCTCCAGCTCTTCGATGCTCTTCGGCCAGTCACCCCGGAGCAGCTTGGATAACCCGCGATCCGCCAAGAGCTTCCCGCTCGTCTGACAGCGCGGGCAGTAGTTCACCTCGTTGTCCGCGTGGCGGATGCGCTGAATTTTCGTGCCGCACTCGGGGCATGGCTTCCCGTAGCGACCGTGCACCGCCATGTCCTCGCGGAATGCGGTGACCGTTTCGGGAAAGCCTTCACCGACCTCGGCGCGGGTGCGTTCGATGAAGCTCGTGAGCGTGCTGACGAGCGCCTGATGCAGGCGTGACAGCTCTTCGGGCTCGAGACGACTCGTGAGCTTCACGGGCGAGAGTCGCGCGGCAAACAGCACCTCGTCCGAGTACGCGTTGCCGACTCCACTCAAGATCCGCGGGTCCGTGAGCGCGCGCTTGAGCGTGCGGTTCTCGCGCTGGATGGCGCTTTGGAGCTCGGCGACGGACGCCACGAGCGGCTCGATGCCGCCACGATCGAATGGCTCGAGCGCCGCTCGGCCCCGCACCACGTGCAAGCTCGCCCGCTTCTTCGTGCTGGCCTCCGTGAACAGCAGCGTGCCCGAATCGAAGTCGAAAGCTGCGAGGCCCACCTTCTTGGCAATGGCCTGACCGCGCGGCCGCCAACGCAGCCGCCCGCTGACCATGAGGTGGCAGACCAGGAACAAATCCTCGGAGAATGCCAGCACGATGCGCTTGCCGATTCGCTCGACGCCGTGGACGGTCTTGCCTTCGAGCTCACGGATCGGCGGGTCGAAAGAGCGCACGACGAACGGACTCGCGAGCCGTACCCGTTCGAGCACGTGCCCACCCACGAACGCGGCCAGGCGCTCGACGTAGATCAACACGTCGGGCAACTCGGGCATCGATTCGGACTATCCGCCGAACGGCGCGGACTGCCAAGGGCACGTCGCGGCTCGGGCCGAGTCCCGGGTCGCTCGCGCGGAACGGTCGTGGTACACCGCGCCGCATGCAGGTCGATCGGCACTGGCCACGGAGCGAGGGCTGGGCTCTCGACGTCCGGCGCTATTCCAGACCGGAGCGGATGACGCCCGGCCGCAAGCCGGTGCTTTTGGTGCCGGGGTACTGCATGAACACCACGCCACTCGTGTTCCACCCCACGGGGCCGTCGCTCATCGAGTTCCTGGTGGAGCGCGGCTTCGAGGTGTGGACGTCGAATCTCCGCGGCCAAGGCGAATCGCGCTCGCTCGGCGGCGAGCGCAACGTGGGCTTCGAGGCGCTGGCGCTCGGCGACCTCGCTCAGGCCATGGACTGTGTGCGAAAGAACACCCAGACCGAGGCGGAGCGCGTCGACGTGATCGGCTGCAGTCTGGGCGGCACCTACGTGTTCACCTACCTGGCTCACCATCCGGAGACCCATGGCATCGGGTCCATCGTGGGCATCGGCGCGCCGCTCCGCTGGGAGGGCGCGCACCCACTCTTGCGCCTGGCGTTCGCTTCGCCGCGCGTCGCGGAGAAGCTCCGCGTGTCGGGCACGCGGCGCATGGCCGGCCTCGTCTTG
Source organism: Polyangiaceae bacterium (assembly GCA_046351435.1). Taxonomy (GTDB): domain Bacteria; phylum Myxococcota_A; class Polyangia; order Polyangiales; family Polyangiaceae; genus JADJKB01. The sequence goes on along the minus strand of JAXLYN010000008.1, from coordinate 124,806 downwards.
CCCTGGGTCGCGAGCCGCGCACCGAGCCTGCTCTCCATCTACATGAACACGTCCATCGTCGATCTGTCGCGAGCCGACGAACTGGTGAAGACGGTGGAAGATCCGATCCCGAAGCTGAATGGCGAAATCGCCCGCTGGTTCCAGAGCCGGGACTTGATCGTGCGGGGCGTCAACGTGACGGCAGCGCTCGCGCGCATCGACCGGCCGCTGCTGTGTGTGATCGCCAATCGCGACGGCATCGTGCCGCCCGAAGCCGCGGAGAGCGCCCGCCACGCCATCGGAAGCCCGGCTCGGGACGTGCTCGCCGTGGGGGACACGGACACGTGGTTCGCCCACGCCGATCTGTTCGTGAGCCGGCTGGCTCAGGAGCGCGTCTTCACGCCCTTGGCAGACTGGCTCCTCCGCCACTGAGCCCTCGCGCGCCGGGAGCGCGCGGCGTAGTGAGGACCAACCACGCCGCGCCGAGCACCAGCGCGGCACCCGCCCAGACCAGGGGCCGAGGAACCTCGTTCCAGACGACGACCCCGACGACGACGGCGACCACTGGCTCGAGCAGCATCAAGATGGACGCGCGATTCGCTTCCGTGTGAGCCAGGCCACGGATGAACAGCACGCCAGCGAGAGCCCCGGACCGAGCCCGGCGAGCAGCAAGAGCACGAGGGCGTCGCGAGGGTGTGGGCGACGCCCGCGGGAAGGAACGGCAAGCTGACGGCGATCCCGGTCGGCAGGTGCCAGGCCAAATCTCGGTCGGCGCGAAGTGACGCTGGAGTCGTTTCGCCACGAGCAAACTCGCCGTGAAGAACAGCGCGCTGCCGCCACCGAGCAGGGCGCCCAAGCCAACTGCGGAGCCGCCGCCGCGCCAGGGCTCGAGCAGCACCACGAGGCCCGTGAACGCCACCACCAGCGCCGCGATCGTACGCCGATCGCTCTTCTCCCCGAGCACCCACGGCGCAGAGAGCGCCACGAGCACCGGCGCCAGGTAGTGAGTGAGCACGGCGACGGCGAGCGTCGTCGTCTGCATCGCCCAGAAGAACAGCAGTCCGTTCGTCGCATCGAATACGCCCTGCGCGCCGAGCCAGAGGAACGCGGAGGTGGGCCGCCGCGCGCGCGGACGGTCACGCAGCGCGAGCGGCGCCGTGAAGAGCAGGATGGTGGTGTAAATCACCGTGACTTCGAGCGCCGCATTGACGCCGCCTTTGGCCTCCGCCGGGCGAAAGAACAGGCTCCACGTGCCCCAGGAGCCCGACGCCAGGGCGATGGCGAGCGCGCCGCGGGTGCGTCGCGACTCCGACGGTTCGTTCGCGTCAGTCACGCGCCGTGAACTTCCGAATGGCGAGCAGCGTGCGTTCGAGCGCTTCGGGATCTCGTCCACCGTGGGCCACGATCTCGGGATCGCTCGGGACTTCGTAGCCGAGGTCGGCTCCGGGTACGCCCCCCGCGCGCCCCTCGCGGACCGCGCGGTAGAGGCCCTTGGCGTCCCGCGCCTCTACCTCCTCTTGGCTCGCCTCGACGTACACCTCGATGTAGGCCGGCGCGACCCGCCGAGCGCGTTCGCGAAAGACTCGGAGATGCGCCGTCGCGGGCACCACGACGACGAGACCTTGGCGCGAGAGCACGGCGGCCAGGTTTGCCAGCGTCGAATAGTACTCGTCTCGGGACTTGGGATCGTAGCCGTGCCGCGGAACGAAGGCGCTGCGCACCTCGTCCCCGTCGAGCACGCAGCTCGGAGTACCGAGCTCCACCAGTCGGTCGCGCACGCTCTGGGCCAAGGTGCTCTTGCCCGACGAGGGCTTGCCGGTCATCCACACCACGACGCCGTTCATGAGAACACCTGGTCGGCGAGGTCCGGATCGAAACGCGGCGCAGCGAGCGCGCTTTCGACCAAACGGAACACTCGGTCACGCGCGTCGGCGTTCACGTTCGGATACCAGGTCGGGTTGGCGACGACGAGGCCGCGCCAGGCGAGGAACGGCGCACACACGTCGAGAAGCTCGTCGTCCCGGCTTCGCTGCAAGTAGGTCGAAAAGAAGCGACGCCACAGCGCGCGATAGGCCGCCTGCCAGGTGCCGGGGTGCTCGACGGCGAAGAACACGTAGTTGATGGCCATGCAGGTCACGTCGTCGGCGGGGTCACCCTGCGAACCTCGACTCGAGTCGAGGAGCGAGAGCTCCCCTCGCTGCGAAAACACCACGTTGAACGGGTGAAAATCGCCGTGGATGCGGCGCGAGCGCTCGGTCCGACCGCGCAACCGCCAGCGCCATTCGAGGCACGCGCGCTCGATGGCACGCAAGCGCTCGGGCGGAGCCGCCGGCACGTCGGGCGCGTAGGCGTCGACCAACCCGAAAATGCCCTCGCCGCTGCCGAGCAGGTCGCGGATGGTGCGCTCGTATCGCAGCGGGCTGTCGATGGGTTGCGCATGGATGCGCACGAGGTGCTCCGCCAGCGCGTCGACGTGGGCGAGATCGGCCTCCGTCGCGGCTCCGCGTTCCGCGATGCGGCGGAGCTCGTCGGCATAGAGGTGCCCCTCGGCGAACGACGTCACCAGGTAGAACTCGCCGGAATCGGCCAGCGACACGAGCCCCCGCCCACCCTTCAAGATGGCGCCGACGTCCAAAGCCCGAACGTGGCCGGGGACGCTGCCGAAGCGATCGAACGCGAGCAAGAGCTCGGCGGCGCGATCGGCGCGGCGATCGTGTCCGAAACGGTCGCTCTTGGCGGTGTGGAACACGAGAACACCGGGCCGCCCGTCGGGCAGTCGGAGCTCGAGCCGAAGCGGAACGCCGAAGCCCGCAGCCTTGGCCGTCGCGTCGTCGTGTAGATCCGCATCGTCGACCGCGAACGGTCGTACGTCCACGAGCACGGCCCCTGGCATGACCCGGGCGACGATGGCCTCGAGGGCGGGGGTGACGCGGCGAGCGAACTCGGAAGCCACGGCGGGCTCAGTTTGCCACGAAGCGCGCACCGCCGCGACGCCCGAGGCCCGTATTTTTCTCTGTAGTTTTCAGGCTTTGCCCACAATGTCCGAGCCGGGGTTGAAAACCGATGGGCCGAGACTCGACCCTGCAAGCCGGGGCCGGGGAGCTCCGTTACGAAAAAAGCGGTCACGAACCGCGGGCGAAGGACCACATGGGATCGGACAAGGAGCTCAGAATGGGCGGTCAGACAGCGACGGAGCTCAGCGAGGGTCAGGGCGCCCAACGCTCGGCGGAAGATCGGGCCATCGAGGCGGCCATCGCAGCCGGGAACCCGCGCGAGGCGCTGGCCCTCACGGCCCGCCATCACGGCGCGGCCGTGGGGCGACTGTGCATGGCCCTCTTGGGCTCTCAAGCCGAGGCCGACGACCTGCTCCAGGAGACGCTGCTCGACGCCCACGCGGCCTTTGCCGACTACCGCGGCGACGGCTCGCTTCGAGCGTGGCTCTTCGGCATCGCTCGCCGGAAATGCGCGCGCTACCTCGAACGCAATACCCGCCGGACCGCGCGCCTGCGCCTCGTCCACGACGCGGATCGCGACGGCAACGCGGAAGAGCTCATGCAGCTCCGCCAGCGCGCCGAAGCGGCGCGTTCTGCTTTGTCCGACATCCGGCCCAGCGAACGCGAAGCCGTCGTGTTGCGCTACGCCGGCGAGCTCAGCTTCCGCGAAGTCGGCGAAGCCTGCGGCATCGACGAGGCCGCGGCTAGGAAGCGTGTTTCCCGGGCACTCGCCCGTCTGCGTGAGGTCGTGAAGGAGTAACGTCATGTCCGAAGAAAGCCACCGCACCACTACTTGTGCCGAGGTCGAAGAGCGCATGGCCGACCTCCTGGACGGCACCGCACCCGACCATCTCCTCGACCACGTCGCCGAGTGCGACCAGTGCCGAGACGCGCGCTACGACGCCGAGAAGCACTTGGCGCTGGTCGCGAGCGCGGGCGCCGACTACGCGCCGCCGAGCGATCTCGAGGCTCGCCTGATGGCGGCCTTGGACAAGGCCGGGCCGAGCGCCGGGAGCGTGGAACAGCGCACACCGAGCCGAGGCACGCCGGAGAGCGCGCAAGCGAGCAGTGGCAGTGGTCCCGCTCCGGTGGAGCCGCCCGCCACGACGCCGGCAACGGTGACGGCACCGATCCCGAGCGCCGAGCCGGCGCCGATCCCGAGCGCGACGCCGACGCCCGCGCCCGCACCGACGCCCACGCCCGCACCGGCCCCCACCACGACCGCCACCCTTCCGAGTGCCCCGCCGCGCTCGGCGGAGCCGGCCGTCGCCCAGGTGGCGACCGCGCCGATCCCGAGTGCGACGCTGCCTCAGCCCGCGGTGCCGGAAGCTCCGCGCGCCTTCGACGCGCGGCCCAAGCTCGCCACCGGCAAGCCCAAGTCGACGCGCCGCTGGCTGGTGATCGGCGGAGTGGGCAGCGCGCTGGCCGTCGCCGCGGCCGCCGCACTCATCGTGTACGGGCGAGGCAAGTCGAAGACGGGCGGCGACGAGGTCGCTGCCGAAGCCTGGCACGGCAACGTGGCCAAGCTCTCCGGCGCCGGGCTGGAAGTGTGCGACGCCGACGGCAAGAGCTGCGCCAAAGCCGCAGCGCAAGGCGCCGTGCCCGCGGGTTCGGTGCTGGTCACCGACGCGCACACTCGCGCTCGGGTCACGCTGGGGGACGGCACCGAGCTCTCACTCGATCGCGGCACTCGCGTCGCGCTCGGCAGCGAAAAGGGGCGGCACGCCAAGCTCGAGGCCGGGACCATCGTTGCCGACGTCGCGCACATCGAAGGCAAGACCGCGCGCATCGATCTGCCGAAGGGCCACGTGGAGGTGCTCGGCACCAAGTTCTCGCTCACCGCGAGCACTGATAGCGCGACGGTGGACGTCAGCCGCGGCACGGTGAAGCTCGCGGACAGCGACGGCCGCGAGGTCACGGTTCGCGCGGGCGAGCAAGGCCGCTCGTACGCGGGCATGCCTCCGTTCGTCGGCTCCTCCGCGACGCTCGGCGACAGCATCGCGTGGAGCGAGTCTGCCATCGCCGAAGGCGACACCGAAGAAGTGGCCGTGCGCGGGCTCGGCGAGCTCAAGGCCAAGAAGCCGGGCGACAGCAACGAGCGCGACAACGCCGTGAGCCTCACGGCCCACTCGGTGAAGGTGCGCATCGCGGGCGCCATGGCGCGCACCGAGGTCGACGAAACCTTCACCAACCAGACCGACGAGGTGCTCGAGGGCATCTACCGCTTCCCGGTGCCGCCGGACGCCAAGATCGAGCGGCTCGCCCTCGAGGTCGACGGCAAGCTCGAAGAGGGCGCCTTCGTGGACCGCGATCGCGCAGCGGCCATCTGGCGCGGCGCCATCGTCAACGCTGCGCCGCAGATCCGGCAGCAGATCCGCGAAGAGATCGTGTGGGTACCGGGGCCCTGGCGCGACCCGGCGCTGCTCGAGTGGCAGCGCGGCGGCCGCTTCGAGCTTCGCATCTATCCCATCCCGAAGCGCGGCGCGCGGCGCGTGATCCTCGCCTACACCCAGACCATCAAGCCCACCGGTGGCGTGCGCCGCTACAGCTACCCCTTGGCCCACGATCCGAGCGGATCGACCAAGGTCGGTCGCTTCGACGTCGACGTGCAGGTGCGCGGACACGACGAGAGCTTCGGCGTGCGCTCGCAGGGCTACGAGCTCACCCGCGGCAAGGCCAACGGCGCCGATCAGCTCGCGATGAACGCGACGAGCTTCTCGCCCTCGGGAGATCTCACGGTGGAATACGCCCTGCCGGATCGCGAAGCCGAGCTCACCGCTTGGGCCTACAAGCCGAGCGCCGACGAGGCTTCGAAGCTCCGCGCCAAGGCCGAGCCGAAGCCGCTGCCGGAGAGCGCGAAGAAAGAGGCGGAGAAGAAGCCGGCGGGCACGACGCCTGCGGCTCCGGTCGCGGCGCGTCTCGGCGAAGACTCGCCGTACGTGGCGGTGGCGCTCCGACCCAAGCTGCCGCGCTCGCGGGAAGAGGGCCAGCGCACGTTTGCCATCGTGGTGGACTCGAGCCGCTCGATGTTCGGCGAGAGCTACAAGCGCGCCGTCAACGTGGCCCAGAAGTTCGTACGCGAGCTCGATCGCGGCGACAGCTTCACGCTCCTCGCCTGCGACACGGATTGCCGCGTGATGCCCGGTGGCGTGCAGATCCCGAGCAGTCAGACGGCGCTCGAAGCGCGGCGTTTCTTGGAGGGGATCGTGCCCGAGGGCGCGAGCGACCCGACGGCGGCAGTGCGGGCGGCGCGTTCGGCGGCGAGCTCCGCCGGCAACCAGAGCCTGCACGTCGTCTACATCGGCGACGGCATGCCCACCGCGGGCGCCATCCGACCCGCGTACGTCACTCGCGCCATCGAAGATGCGCTGCCTCCTGGCACGGGCAACGTGACCACGGTGGCCATCGGCGCCGACTCGGATCTCGACACCCTCGGCGCCATGGCGCGCGGCGGCGGCGGCGTGATGCTGCCCTACGTGCCAGGTCAGACCACGGCCGAAGCCGTGTTCGCGGCGCTCTCCGCCACCTACGGCACCACGCTGCGCGACGTCACCGTGGAGCTCCCGGCGGGGCTCAGCGAGGTCGCGCCGCGCAAGGTCGACACTCTGGTCGCTGGCGGCGAGCAGGTGCTCGTGGCGCGCATGGACAAGTCCGACGTGGAGGGCACGGTGGTCGTGCGCGGCAAGCTCGGTAAAGAGGGATTCGAGCAGCGCTACCCGCTCAAGCTCGCAGCCAGCGAAGCCAAGGGCAACGCGTTCGTCCCGCGTCTGTTCGCAGCGACGCGCATCGCGGACCTCGAGCGTGAGCCGAGCGCCGACGCCAAGAAAGAGGCCATCCGTCTGTCGAGCGCCTTCGACGTCGCGAGCCGCTTCACGTCGCTCCTCGTACTGGAGAGCGAGGCCATGTTCAAAGCATTCGGCCTCGACCACACGCGCACCACTCACCAGTGGTCCGGCGAAGAGGTCGCGACCGGCAGCGTCTCCGCCGGCGCCAAGGAGCCCGAGCAAGCCGAGGATGATGCGTTCTCTGGCCCCGCCAAAGACAAGGCGGCCGCGCGCGGCGACTTCGCCGACAGCGAGTCGAGCGCAGGCTTCGGTGGTCTGGGCATGAGCGGCGGTTCCGGAGCCGCGATGAGCCCACCCGCAGCCAAGCCGGCCCCAGCGCCGACCACGGCAGCTCCCTCCGAACCGCTGCCATTCGCCGAAGAGAAGAAGGCGAAGCAGGAGATCGCAGCGGACTCGGCACGACGCGCGCGTCCCGCACCGTCTCGGCCCTGGGGCGGCGGGCGACGCACGATGATCCCGATGCGCCGCATCTGGGAGCGCAAGGGCAGCGTGCTCGAGGGCCGCGTGACCGCCAAGGCCGCCCTGCCGAGCTCCATCGGGCAAGCCGAGCGCGATCTGCAGGCGAACAGCAATCACCGCGGCGCTCTCAGGAAGCTCTTCTCGCTCTACGCCATCGCCGGCGATCTCGAGCAGGCGCGCCCACTCGCCGAGCGCTGGAGTGAAAAGGAGCCCCTCGACGCCGACGCCCTCACGGCCCGCGCCGATCTGACCGCGCGCAGCGGCGATCGCGAAGGTGCCATCCGCATCCTCGGCAGCGTCGTGGACGTGCGGCCCGACGACATCCCGTCCCAGAAGCGCCTGGCACGCCTGCACCGCTGGGCTGGCCGCCCCGCCGTCGGCTGCCGTCACTCCCTGGCGCTCGCCCAACTTCGTTCGAGCGACGCGGCACTCCTCGCCGAGGCCGTGAGCTGCGGTCGCAAGACGGGGGAAGGCCGGCTCGCCGACGAGATGCTCTCGGCCGTCGAGGACCGCGTCCGCACGGCCGCGGAGACCCAGGTCGCGAAGTTCGACTCCCTGAAAGACGATCTCTCGGGCGACCTCAAGCTCGAGGCGAGCTGGACGGGCGGCGACGCGGACGTGGATCTCGCGCTCATCGATCCGGACGGGAACCGCGTCTCGTGGCTCGGCGCCCCCACCAAGGCCGTGATCAGCGCCCAAGACGTGGTGAACACGGGTCGCGAGAGCCTGGCGCTCCGCGGTGCGAAGCCAGGTGAATACGTGATCGAGGTCACCCGCGGCTCGGGCTCGGCCCCGGTGCGCGGCGAGATCATCGTGAACGTCGCGGGCGCCCGGCGAGTGGTACCGTTCTTCCTGAACGGAAACCGCGAAACGGTCGGAATCGCCAAGATCAGCATGGAAAGCAGGCTCGTCCCTGTAAGCGGGGGCTGGGGCGGCGGTTGGGAGTGAGAGGTGAGAAGCGTGATGCGTCGTCGTAGCTGGATGAGCGTTCTCGTGTGCTCCACGGTGGTCGCGGCCTGTGCCGGAGGCCAGCGTGGAGCGGAGGTGGCGAGGGGTCCGGGCCAGGGCGGCCAAGGCGGCAACGTAATCGCCACCGGCGACCCGGAGCAGAGCGGCGAAGAGCCCGAGTGGGGCATCGTGGGCTCGGCGGATCCGAGCTACCCGAGCGTCGTCCAGAAGGTCGTCGGCATGGTGAGCGACTCCGAGCTCCGAGACGGCGTCACCCGGCGCGGCCTCGATCTCGTGAACGTCACCTGGGAAGACACCGGCCGCGCCGAAGGCTCCTCGCTCGGCCCCAACATCTCCGACTTCACGCTGCAGGTCCGTTACAAAGAATCGGGGGCCTCACAAGAATCCACCGCGCTGATGCCGGTGATCCGCTTCCCGAACTTCTCCGACCGCACGGGCGACGTGCCCGCCGACAAGTTCTTCGTGCGAGTCGGGAACCAGAAGAACAAGAGCAAGCTCGACACCATCCCGCTCACCGACGTGCTGCGCGACATCAAGCGCTTCGCCTCGAAGCCCTGGACCATCCAAGGCAGCGGCAACCTGCTCGCTGCCCGCGACACCCACTTCTTGGTCAGCGCACAGGCCCTGTTCTTGCCCATTCCCAAGAAGGGCAAGGCCGAGTTCAACCCCGCGCTCTTCAACTACCAATCCGCGCCGGGCTCCCCCGCCGTCCTCACGTTGCTCGTCACCCGCCAAGGCACGAGCATGACCGTGATCGAGAACCGCCCCGAAGATCGTACGGCCATGGGCGTCGGCCAAGAGCTCTACTTCAACAACGAGGGCATGCGCGCCGCCTTCACCGCCGAGCGCAAGAGCGACGTCGAGAAGCGCATCAAAGGCCAGGGTGGCCCCAAGACCCAAGACGACCGCACCGCCCTCCAGCGCGGCGCGGACGTGCTGTTCCTGATCCAGGTGCCGCTCAAGCACCGAAACCGCGGTCGCCTCGGCGGAGCGTTCGGCGACGAAGAAGCCTCCGCCCCCATGGCCGCCGCCGGCGCCGCCCCGATGAAGGCCGCGTCGCCCCCGGCAGAGGCCATGGAGAAGGACAAGAAGGAGAGCGACGTGGAGCAAGCCGTGCTCGGCCACGGCCGCAACCGCGGCCCCTTCGAAGAGGGCGGCAACCTCCTCATCGAACGCGACCCGCAGTTCCCCATCCGCATCACCGTGCAGTTCTACAAGGCGACCAGCAACGGCGTCGCCAGCGAACGCGACCTCGACAGCATCGCCAAGAGCATCGGCAGCGTGTACGAGCACGCTGCGTTCGTGGGCTCCTTGGTGCTGCCCGAGGGTGATCGGCGCCGGCCGACTTCCTGGCAGCGCATCCCGAACGAATGGTTCCCTTGGTGACCGGCTGAAGCACGGTTTGGCGCTTGCCCGCGCGCGGGACGGATGCACTCCACCCGTCTGCATGACGCGCGCTCGGGAGTCGAAACGCCCTCGTGGGTGGTCCGTCGGCGCTGGCTGTCGACCTCAATCCCTGGCGACGCAGTCAAAAACACCAGTTTCGCCGAACGGGCAATTCAGGTCCGTCCGACTTGCATTCAACCGGAAGACGTACGCTCACGCCGGTAGTGCATCGCGACCGCGCCGCTCTGGAGCGGCTTCGCCGAAACCAGCTCGAGCCGTCGCGTGCTGGGCAAGCCGCTCTGGTACAGGGTCGGGCCGTGGCCGGCGATCCGGGGATGGATGAGGAACTTGTACTCGTCGATCAGATCCAACCGGTCCAGCTCCGTCGCTAGCCTGCCGCTACCGAGGAGCACGCCGGCCGGGGTCGCGTCCTTGAGCTTCTGCACACCCGAGCGTAGGTCGCCAGCGATGTGGTGGCTGTTGGTCCACGGGAAGTCCTTCCGCGACGACGACACCACGTACTTCGGCTTGGCCTCCAGCTTGACCGCCCACTCGCGTATCGCCGGCGGCGCCCTCTGCGTCGCCGCGGGCGACCGCCGGCCAGTAGCTCTCCATCATCTCGTAGGTGACGCGGCCCCACAGCATCGCCCCTCCATCGTCCATGAGGCGGGTGAAGAAGGCATGCGTCTCGTCGTCGGCGATTCCTCCCGGTGGTCGACGCAGCCGTCCAGGGTGACGTTGATGCTGAAAGTCAGGAGTCCCATGCGGCGATTCTAGGTCGCGCGCCGCCGTAGCCACCATACCCGGAGAGAACGAACGCTCGCGTCAGAACGGACCTTCTGTCCTGCGCGGCGATCTGCCCGTTGATCGCCGGCACCCGCACGTTTTCCACCGTGGGTCAGCGCTCGCTGTCCAGGTGCCGCATCTGCTCCGGCAAGTAGCGCTCGCCGACGAACTCTGGGACGAGCAGCTCGAGCTCCCGCACGTCGGCCTCGGGCAGCGGCTTGCCGAGTGCCGCCAGGGCGTCCTCCACCTGCGCGACGTTCCGCGCGCCGACCACCGGTACGAAGCTCGGCTGCTTCGCCAGCGTCCAGGCGATGGCGAGCTGTGCGGGGGTCATGTTGCGCGCCCGAGCGGCTTCCGCCAGCTTGCCCACCGCCTGGTCGTTCCGCGTGCGGTTGTCGGCAGTGAAGCGCGGCAGGTAGGAGCGGAAATCCCCTGGCCCCTTCGGCTTGCTCCCCCCGAGGAGCCCGCGCGACAGGACGCCGTAGAGCGTCGCGCCGATCCCGAGTTCGGCCAGAGTCGGGAAGATGCGCGCCTCGGGACCCCGGCTCGCGAGCGAATACTCGATCTGCAGGTCGACGACCGACTGTACGGCGTGCGCGCGACGGATGGTCTCCGCGCCGACCTCCGAAAGGCCGAGGTGCTTCACGTACCCAGCCTTGATCAGATCCGCGACCGCACCGACGGTGTCTTCGATGGGGACGGCGGGGTCCAAGCGCGCCGGGCGATACACGTCGATGACGTCGACGCCCAGCCGCTTCAGGCTGTAGGCGGCGAAGTTCTTCACCGCCTGCGGCCGCCCGTCCACGCCGAGCCAGCTGCCGTCGGGGCCGCGTAGCGCGCCGAACTTCACGGAGAGCTGAACGCGATCACGACAGTGGCGGATGGCGCGCCCGACCAGCATTTCGTTGTGACCCATGCCGTAGAAGTCGCCGGTGTCGAGCAGGGTGACCCCGTGCTCCACCGCCAGCGCGATGGCGCGCTCACCCTCGGCGTCGTCGCTCGGCCCGTACATACCGCTCATGCCCATGCAACCCAACGCGAGCGGAAACACCCGCGGCCCGTGGGTTCCCAGAGTCCTGAAGCTGTCGCTCATCGGTGGCTCCTCCTGGGACCCAGACTACGGCTTCCAATCCTTCAATCCAGTGAATAGGCTGAATGCCACACATGAACGCTGTTAATACGAGGGACCTGGACCTGAACCTGCTGCGGGTGTTCGTGGTCACGGCGGAAACCGGCAGCGTGACCGCCGCTGCGGAGCGGCTGTACCTGACCCAGCCGGCGGTGAGCGCGGCGATGAAGCGTCTGTCCACGGCCGTAGGTGCGCCGCTCTTCGCGCGGGCCGGGCGCGGGCTCACCCTCACTGCCCGGGGCGAGCGCCTGCTCGGCCGGGCGCGACCGCACCTGGAGGCGTTGCTGTCCGCGGCGCTCTCGCCGACCGACTTCGATCCGAAGACCAGCGAGCGCACGGTGCGCTTGGGGCTCGCCGACGCGGCCGAGCCCTGGCTCTTGCCGGCGCTGATGAGCGCCCTGGCGCACAGCGCGCCTCGCCTGCGCTTGATCGTGCTCCCCGTGCAGTTCCGCAGCGTGGGTGAGGCGCTGGCTTCGGCGCGGGTGGATCTGGCAGTCACCGTCGCCGACGATCTGCCCGCGGGCACGGAGCGCACGGAGCTGTTCGTCGGCGCGCTCACCTGCCTGTTCGACCCGCGCTTCGCGCGGCTGGGCAAGAAGCCGAGCTTGGCTCGTTATCTGGAGCACGACCACGTCGTGGTCTCGTACAACGGTGATCTGCGGGGCATCGTCGAGGACACCTTGGGCATCACTCGCCGAGTCCGAGTCTCGGTCCCTTCGTTCCAGAGCGTTGGGTGTGTCGTCGACGGCAGCTCGCTGGTGGCCACCGTTCCCACGCTGATGGCGAGCGAGATCCGGCGAACGCGCCCTCACCTCCGCACCGCGCCGCTGCCCTTCTCGCTGGGCCGCACGCCCCTCGAGCTGGTGTGGCGCACGGCCGTGGCCGACGACGAAGCGGTGCACCTGGTACGCGAAGAGATCGTCCGCCTGGCCCGAGCGGCCCAGGCGCGCCTCTGACGTGCCGGAGGGCCCGAGCTACCTCGAGGGCCGCTCCACACCCGTGTGGTCTCGAGCTGCGAAGGCAGTCCGACGAACCTACCCTTCGTGCCGTTCACGAGCGCTGGACGGAGGCTCTGCCGGGCGCCAGCCAGGTGCGCTGCGCTGAGCGCGCGTGGGGCTTCCTGGGCGACGCTGATGCACCGCGTGAACCGTCATTGCGTAGCTCGCGACAACGGCCTCGTCCCCGAGCGCGTATACGTCCTTCCGTTGGCGCGGGGGCGGTCCGGCTTCGACGCTTGCGTCCGCCGGCTCCGGGGTTGCTCCCGTTCCGGTAGAGTCGCGTCGGGCGCAGTGATCTCCACGCGGTTCGCGGCTCGGGGCGGGGGCGCAGCGGCATCGCCGCCACACGCGGGGGTCAGCAGTAGAAGCGCCAGCACCACACCCGTCGCTCCTCGGTGCGGCATGGGTGGCGAGCGTAGCACGGGCTGCATTCGGTCTTCGCGCGGAGACGCGGCTCGCGACGAGCACCGGCGAGGTCCGGCGCGGTGGCGCAGGTATGCCATCAGGCCTGACGCTTCACGACGTAGCGTCCGACGGGTGAGCCGAAGAGCTCCACGTCGCCTTCGTACCGCATGCCGAGCTTTTGACTCACACGAATGGAGGCCACGTTCGGTGCGTCGATGAGCGCGATGGCGTGCGGCGCGTCGTGCGCCGAGAAGCCGTATTCGAGCGCAGCCTGCGCCGCCTCGGTGGCGAAGCCTCGGCCCCAGAATTTCCGGTAGATGTTCCACCCGAGCTCGAGCTCGACCGCCTTCTCGCGGTAGAAGGCGCCCACCGTTCCGACCACCTCACGCGTCTCGGTGAGCTCGACGGCCCACCACCCCGCGCCGCAGAGCATCCAGGAGCCCGGACCGACCATGAAGAGGCGCCAAGCGGTGCGCCGATCGACCACACCCGACAGGTGCTGCTGCGAGACCGAGTCGGCCAGATTCTCCGCGTAGGCGTCGAAATCGGGGAGCCGGTACTCGCGGAGGAGCAGCCGAGCGGTTGCCACGCGAGGCACCGACACCGCAGTCGAGCGATCGATCACCATGAGATGCTACACGCTCTTGCACCTGCACGCGCGGGATCGGCGCTGCCCAACCCGCCGAGTCAACGCCGCCGAAGCGACGACCCGAGACGCCCGAGCGCGATGATCACCAGGGCCGCAAGACCAGACCAGGCCGCGAAGCTCCGGCCTCCCGCTGCGCGGCAACCACAACCGCCATCGTCGCCGCTCGCGGCAGGCGTCCCACCTGCGCCTCCAGCCGGAGCGACGCCGCCGACGCCGCCGATGCCGCCAACGCCGCCGGCGCCGCCCGTACTCGCGTCGGCGCTCGTACCTCCGCTCGATGCGTCCGCTGATCCGCCGTCCTGCACTGGCACTTTCCAGCGGTGCACTTCCAACAAGCTCGTCGCTGCGCGATAGACGTGCTCGCCTGCGACCAGCGCGCCCCGGGGCCCTGCCCAGCCGAATTGATACGACCATCCCCAGTAGTCCACGAGCCCGCCATCGAGCTGCTGCGCCGGTGGGGTCACGTCTCGCGGCTTGGACGGTTCACTCACATCCCACAGCGCCTCCGCTCGGATGCCGATCGCGGTGGGCGACGGCGAGAACAAACCGCCCGACGCGTAGGACACGAAGGGCGTTCCGCCGGCGCCTAGGCTGGTCTCGAGCTGCGCGACCGCTACTGCAGGGGCCGCCGGGAGCGGCACGCTGGACAGTTTGGCGAAACTCGTGGTCTTGCCCGCGACGAGATCGGTCACGTCGTAGACGGAGAGATTCCAACTGACGCTCGGGTCCGCGAAGCTCGGGCCAATCACCGTCGCCACCAAGGTGCGGCCGCCGTGCTTCCATGCCGTGGCGAGCGGGACGGCCGCCAAGCTCTCTCCCGAAGCGAGGTGGATGGGCTTCGTCGGTTGCGAAGCGTCCCACAGGTCGAAGCCGACGACGCCGCCCGTGACCACGAGCTGGTCGACGCCCGCCGCGGCTTGCAGCTGCTTGTCCTGCGGTTTGCCAGTCTTCGGGTTCACGAACGTCGTCTGGAAAGCAGAGCCGAGGAAGACCTTTGGACAGGCCGAGCTCGGTGCCGGAGCGTCCTCCACGCAACGAAGCGTCAACGCACTCGCCTGATCGAGATCGTAGACCCGCAGTGCGTTCGAGCCATCGACGCTGAAGCCGTAGTGTCGACCCTGTATCGCCGCGGCGTACGTCGCGGACGAGGTCTTGTTCGGGCCCGCGTCTTGGTAGATCACGAATGGAACCTTCGACGCCGTCTTGACGATGGCGATGCCCATCGGAGCCGAGGCGGCGGCCAACAGCGCGACGTCGCCGGTATCGGGTGGAAGAGCGAGGTCGACGACGGGCATCTTGGCGCCCTCCCCTGTCGCCTTCTGGCCCCAACCGCTGCCCACTGTGTCGTAGTCGAAGCGGCCTGTGAGCGCGGGCGACGCCGGGTTCGACAGGTCCCAAATGGAGAGGCCCCAATTCTCGGCGACGAAGAGCCGCGAGCCGCGCGCACACGGCGCAGCGAAGAGGTGAGCCGTGTAGTAGAACTGTGTGAACTCGTCGAAGCCGCTGTGATCGCGCTCCGCTGGTGGCCCGGGGAGATCCACTGGCTCGAGCTCGCCCCACAGCGCCGCGGGCGTACTGGTGGCGGGATGCGGCCCGTTGGCGGCCTCGGCGACAGCCGGGCGCAGGGCTGCCCCGAGAACCAGCGTCGCCGCGATGAATCGACGCCTCGCCATCGCCTTCAGTGGCAGCCGACGACCTTCAGATTGGAGAACTTCCAACCCAGCGTCGATGCATCCGGTGCCCCCGCGACCTCTTCCCCGCCCAACAGGAGCTCGAAGCCCGGCGTCGGGACCTCGATGCTGGTCACGGGCGGCGTCCCTTGGGGCACGCTGACCTTGCCCGTCACGACGGTGACCTGCTGGCCATTTTCGGAAACCTTCACCTGGCGCAGGTCATTCGGGACGTCGTAGGTGTAGTCGAAGTGGTAGCTGGTTTGGGCTTGATATTTGTAGGATTTCGTAATGCGGCGCCCATCCGGTGCAGCGGCACCTGGCAAGTTCAAGTTCGCGACCATCACGGTCTGCTGGCTGGCCGGGCCAATCAACGCGACGTATCCGATCGCGCCGCTCACCCAGCGAAACTTGTGATCGGTCGCGTTGGCGCGGAGCAACGTGAACACCTCGTGTTGCCCTTGCTTGCCGTTCCAATCCGCGACGAAAACGTCCAGCGACACGTCGACCCGCTGCCACGAAGTCGGAGCGTTCTCGGCGATCGGGGTCGACTTCTTGAGCAGCGCGGCAGTGGACTCGTGAGCAAGACCTGGCGCGTCGAGCAAGACCTCGCAGTTTGCCGGCACTCCGCCGCTACCGCCGCCGCCGCCGCTGCCACCGCTCCCGCCGCTTCCACCGCCGCCGCCGCCGCCGGCAGCCCCCGCGCTGCCACCATTGGCGGCGCCGCCAACTCCCGAGCTTCCACCGCTCGCCCCCGCACCCCCGCTCCCCGCCGTGCCCGACGAGCCCCCACTGCCACCGGCGACGTCGAGCGACGCGTCGGACTTTGGTGAGCCGTCGTCGCTGTCGCTGCTCGAACAACCGGCGCCCCCGTACGACACGAGCGCGAGCATCGACGCGAGCGCGCGCGGAAAGGTTCCAACCCACACATTGCGCGCCACGGAGCGAGGGTAGCGTATTCGCGCTCGCCGAACGAGGGCGCAGGGGGAGGGACTTTCTCAGTCGCAATCGCCCGAAACGCTGCGCCTCTTGGCCGCTGTCTGGCCGGACTACCGAGTGAGGCTGGAGACGGACGCCGGTCAGGCTCGAACCCGTCCGACGGTCCCGCCCCCGCAAAACCGAGGGCCACCCCCGTCAGTCACCTCCCGAGCCGCTGGAGCGCCCACGACGCGACGCAACACTTTCGCGCCTGATCTGTCCGCCCGCCGGTGACTTTCGTGATCGGAGCAGGGCATGCAAGCAATCGGTCTCGCGGCGGGTCTCGTCCTTTGTGCAGCGGCGTCGGGCTGTGGTGGTTCCAGCGACATCGACTATGGCGCGAGCGGCGCGAGCGGCGCGAGCGGCAGCGGCGGAACCGGAGCGGGCGGAAGCTCCGCCGGCGGCAACGGCACGGGTGGCGTCGTGGGAGGAGGAGGCAGCAGCGGCGCCGGGACGGGCGGCGGCGGGGTGGCAGGGGCGGCAGGCGCGGGCTTCTGGCCGTCCGCCTACAACGCGAGCGCGCTGCCGAACCCGGCCAATGGCGAGCACAACTCAGGGAAAGACTGTCTCGGCTGTCACAACCCCAACGGGCCCGCCAACGAAGAGCTCTGGTTGTTCGGCGGCACCGTCTTCAAAGCCGACAAGACGACGCCCGCCCCACACGTACAAGTGGGCGTGAACGACGGCACCCAGACGTACACGGCTTACACGGGCACGAACGGCAACTTCTGGTACGCGGGAGCTGGCGCCACCTTGGATTGGTCCAAGGTCGAGATCAAGATCCGGAACGCCAACGGCGAGCTGCAGATGAGCTCCGCCCCGACGGGTGGCAGCTGCAACTCCTGCCACACCGGGCCGATGGTCATCTTCGAACCCTGAACCGTGCCGAGCAGCGCGACGCCAGCCCGAAAGGCACCCGCGCGTCACAGGGGGTCCACCGCCACCGGCGTTCCGTTGAACACGGGCATGCCCGTGAACGGGTCGCGCACCCCATCCGAGTGCAGGTGGTTCACGTTCACTCCTGGATACTTCCGAGCCGTAGTCATCCCCGACTCGTACGTGTGGCCCCAGTGTTGGTGCACCGCGATCACGCCGAGACCGACCTCGGGGGCGTGACGCATCGTGATTTCGATGGCGCCGCTCGCCGAGCGGATCCGCACGGATTGCCCGTCGGTGATACCGAGGCGGGCCGCATCCTCCGGGTTCATCATCGCCCAGTTGCCCCTGAGCTTTTCTGCAAGAGCCGGGATGTTGTGCGTCCACGAGTTGTAGGACGCAGATCTCCTTGCTCCAGAAATGAGTACGAACGGGTAGCCTGCGTCGGTCTCGGCGGACGCGCGGAGCGCGGCTTCGACCCCCTGGACGAACGCCGGCGGCGCGAGCTGGATCCTGCAATCCGCGGTCTTGATGGCACCGTCGAAGAAGCGTCCCAGCACCAGTGGGTGCCCGTCCACTCCGCGTGGGTTGCGCTTCAGCGCGCCGTAGGACGGTGTCTTGCCGAACAGGAGATAGCGGTGGAGCAGTGCCGGCGAAAATCCGATGCCGACGGAGTCGAGGACGCGGGCCAGGCGATCGAAGGCAGGGTTGTTCAAGAACGGCACACCTGCGGAGCGCGAAAGCGCCTTGAAGATCTCCCACTCGCTGCGGCACTCGCCAGGAGGCTCCACGATCTTCTGCCGGAGCTCCGCGTAGGGGCGGGGGTTGAACGCATCCGACAGAAAGTGCCACGACTCTCGCTCGAAGGACGTGGCTGCGGGCAGGACGTACCCCGCGAACGCTGCGGTGTCGTTGACGAACACGTCGACGACCACCAGCAACTCCAACTTCTCGAGCGCGCGCTCCATTTTCGCGGTATCGGGAAAACTGATGACCGGGTTGCCCGCGACCACGATCAGCGCGCGAATCTGGCCTTCACCCTCGGTGAGGATTTCATCGGCGAGGATGCTGCTCGGCAGGCCGCCGAAGATGGGATGATAGCCACCGATTCGCGACGGCGAAGTGTTCTTGCGACGGGTGAAGCGCGCGATCAGCGCGGGGGTGTCGATGACTCCGGGGTTGTAGAAGAGCCCGCCGGGACGATCGATGTTCCCGGTGAGGGCTACGAGGGTCGCCACGGCCCACTCGGTCAGCGTGGAGTTCTTGCCAGTCTGGACTCCGACCCGCGTCGAGACGTAGGCGCCGTCGGCGGCCGCAAACTCGCGCGCTACGCGCACGATGGTTCGTTCGTCGATCCCGGTGATGCTCGCCGCGCGGTCGGGAGGCATCCGCTTCGCGATCTCGAGCCAAGCCTCGAGGCCCTGGGTGCGCGCCTCGACGAAAGCGCGATCGTAGAGCTTCTCCGCCAAGATTACGTGGATCAGGGCCAGCAAGAAGTAGAAGTCGGTGCCGGGACGGATGGGAAGGTGCTCGCTGGCCATGCGCGCGGTTTGGGTCTTGCGCGGGTCGACGACGACGACCTTGCCGCCCTCTCGCATGGCTTCTTTCAGGTCGGCACCCACGTGTGGGCGGCGCTGGAGCAGAGTCAACCCCTGGGTCACGAGAGGATTGGTGCCGAGGAGCAGTGCGTACTTCGCCCGCGTCACGTCGGGCTGCAGGATCAAGTTCTCGTTGCCGTAGAGCCGTTCAGCTACCGCACCGCGATCGGTGTACTCCAGGGACAGGACGTTGAAGCTGTTGGGAGAACCGAACGCATGGCAGAACGTGTTGGCCATGGTGATCGCCTGTGAGTCGGCGGCGTTGCCCCAATAGGTGGCGACGGCTCGAGGGCCGTGGCGATCCGCGATTGCGCGGAGACGCCCGCCGATTTCCTCGATCGCGCTCGCCCAGCTCACCTGCTGCAAGCGCCCCGACTTGCGTGCCAGCGGATGGGTCACGCGATCCGGCGAGTTTTGATAGCCCAGCAGATGGGCGCCCTTGATACAGAGGTAGCCTTCGGAGAGCGGATGCTGGTCGTCAGGTCGGACTGCGACGAGTCGCCCCGCATCGACGTCGACTTCGATGCCGCAGAACGGCTCGCAGGCGCCCACCTTGCATTGCGTGGCCACCGTTCGCTTCCCGGACAATTGCGCGTTCTTCACGTTCGGCCCTCCCGCCCGTCCAGACTGGACCGGCCTGAGCAAGCTAGCGAAGCGCCCCTGGGGCTGGCTTGAACGCTGTTGCTGCGCGCGACCGACTTCAGCGTTTCTGTTCGGCCGCAGGCGCACACGGCGGGTCGAAGAGAGGCTCGACTTTGACGAACTCTCCGGCAGCAATTTGGGCCGGCGCGACCCCGAACATGCGGCGAAAAGTCCGGGTGAAATGCGCGTGATCCGCGAATCCAGCAGCATGCGCTGCTTCGCTCACCCCGCGTCCGGAGCCCAGGCTCTCGACGCCGATGCACAGCCGCACCCACAAGGCGTAGCGCGTGATGGAAAGGCCAACCTCTTCGCGGAACAGGTGCCCGAGCCGGCTCCGGGAGAGGCCCGCGCTCTGCGCGAGCGCCGTCAGCCCAGGAGTGTGTCCGCCTGCTGCTTGGATCGCCGCTACGACGAGCGCGACGCGAGGGTCCGACCGGGTAGCGTTACGGGTCTGCGCTTCGGGCAGCGCGAGACGTTGGATGGCGTCCGACCAACGCCGCGCCTCGTCGACGCCGGAATCTCCGCGCCAACACGCGAGCAGACCCTCGCGAAGCCTGGGGCCTTCCCTCGAACGGCTGAAACCGCTGGCAGAGATCCCGCCTTCAGTCCGTGGAGCTCGGGGTCGACGTAGAGCAGGCCGAGCAGGCGGCCATCATGGTCGAGTTGGTGGGGCGCATCCGGCCTGACGGCGATGAAGTCCGCACTCACCCACGCGTCCTGCTCGGGGTCGCGAACGCGCAGCACTCCATCCAAGGCCAGAGCGATCTGCAAAGCGTGGTGCGCGTGTACGTCCGTGGTGCCCGCGGGCCCGATGTACAAGCTCCGCCCGAGCCAGAAGAACAAACGGCCCATCCACGATGGCAAGTCCGACACCAGTGGAGCTCCGGACATCGGTCGCGCCAAGCTAGGCCACCCCGAGTCCGAAGATACGCGTCCGCCCCCCGCAGGTCGAGGTCGGTCACAGTGCACGAGCGACCGACTGTCCGGCTTGAGCTCGCACGCCCGAACGGGCACCATCCGCGGAAACCAATGTCGGGGCGCGAAGACGGGCCGAGTGTGGGCTGGCTCCGGTGTGTCGTGGTGCCGCTCGCAATTTCTTGCGGCGCTGCCGCTGCCGCGGAGTGGTGCGCTCGCTTCGGGGAGGGGCAAGGCGCCTGGTTCGATTGGGTCCGCCTATCGACGTGGGTCGCGGCAGGGCTCTTGGCGGCGACCTGGACGCTGCGACTGCGCACGGCGAAGGCTTCGGCGGGCCTTCTGTTGCTCGTAGCGATGAGCCCGTTCGCCTACGCGCTCGCGATCTCGCACTGGCGGAGCGAGGCGAGCGGCGAGGCACTGGGCGAACACGCCTGGGATGCTCTCGGGGCCGGCGCAACCGGTGCGGCGACGCTCCTCATGGCCTCGGTCGCCCTGGCCACGGCGGAACGGATCCTCCGGGGTCGCAGCGGCGCTCCTTCGCAAAGCCACGCGCGGCTGGCTGCCGAGGCCGCGCTCGTCTTGCTCGCGCTGGGAGCAACGCGGATCGCCGGCGCGCTCACCCCGATGGACGCGGTTCCCATCGGGTGCGTGCTCGCGCTGCTCGCATCCCGTGTAGCGGCGGCCCGCGGTTTCACCAAGCCATCGACGTTCGATGGCCTCTACCTGTGCGCGCTGGGCGCACTCTCGGCGGTGGCGTTCGCGAGCTTCGCCACCATCGACTTCGTGAGTCGCATGCGCGTTCCGTGCGACGTTCGCGCCAATGTGCTGAGCCATCGGGGTGTCGTCGCCAGCGTCGATGCACTCACGTGCCTGGTCCTGTCACTCAGCAGCGCGGGACTACGGGCGCGACCGAGGTGGTCGCTCGGTGCCCTTCTCGGGGCCGTGAGCTTGGTGCCCGCGGCGGCGCTCGGTTGGGTGTGGGCTCGCACCCATGCGCCCCTCCGCGGGACCCACGAGCGGAGGTGTCGCGAAGCGACCGTCGCCGAAGCCGAAACCGCCGCCATCCGAGCGCTCGGCGAACACGAAGACGCGACCGCCCACGGGCGCGAGCTCGGAGTAGCTGGCTTGATCGGCGTGCAGGTGTCGCCCGAGAAGCGCCATGCGACGGCGACTCCCTGCTTCGTGTGGAGAGTGGGCTCTTCGCTCCGCGCGGGCTGTCGTGAGCCGGGGTTCGGCCAGGTCATCCGGGAGCTCGAGCTCCTCGGAAAGCCGCTCAGTGACTCCGACTGGCTCGCGCTCGCGTCGTTCGCTGCGAGCATCCGCGGCGTCGAGACGCGCCGGCACCCGTGGTGTCGAGGCGTGGAAGTGTTCGCCCCCCGGCTCACTCGAGAGGCCCCCGACGCGATTCGCGTAGTGGCCGTGTCGGCGATCCCGGAGTTCTACGACGACGAACAGCGCCTCGAGTCCGTCACGGTCCGGATCGCTCCCAGCGGTGAAGTGAAGATCGAGCGCCGCGACCTCTGCTCACCGCCGCCGGAGTCGCCGGCTCCGGCCCCATCCGCGGATGCCGCTCCGCCGCCTCGCCGCTGAGCTCGGCGAACGCATACCCACTTTCAGGCGAGCCCACACTCGGGTGGTGTTAGAGTCAGCGTTCGGAGTCGCCGACGACGGGCGAGCCCGAAGAGAGTGAAGACGTGCGAGTCCCTCGAAAGGCCATGGCGTTCTCGATCTGCGTAGCGGTGATGGGCTGCGGCAGCGAATCCGACGGCGGCACTACCGATGGCGGCACACGCCTGATTTCGGGCAGCGTCCAGGTTGGCTACTACGGCGCGACCCACGCTCCTAGTCATGGCGTCGTGAACCGCGGCACGATCCTCGGGGGCGCGAGCGACCCAGAAATGACGATTCGACTCAGTACGGCCGCCATCGACTGCTCGACTGAGTTCACGGGGGAAAAGCGACCGGACGGACTTTTCGTGTCCCTCACAGCGCCGGATCGCGTCCCGGCGACCCACGACAAAGCTTGGTTCGACGTGCTCGAGAAGCACGGGACGGATATCAAGTCCAACGGTGGGCAAACAACCCTGACCATCAGTGAGGTCACAGACGAGAGCGTCACGGCCACCATCGACCTCGATACCACTCCGCCGGACTCGGCGGCTGGCCCCATCACGGTGTCGGGGACCTTCACGGTCGAGCGCTGCTTCTGACCGCGAACGGAACGTATCCGCTGCGATCGTAGACGGCAGCGCGAGCTCGATGCAGCCGGGCTGAACTCGCGATGGAGCGACGGCGCCAGCGGCGCGCGGGGGAAGGGCTACGGGTCCACGCGCGTACGAGCCGGCGCTGAAGATGGGCTTCGTCGAGCGGCGGGTGCACCAGAACGTGCGGGTGTCGGAGCTCCTCCGGAGAGCCGTGGCCGTCGTCCCACGCCTCGTCCCGGGCGCGCTCTTGCCGCTCGGGCTCGCTTGGCTTCCGGCGTGCGCGTTTGCGCTGGCAGCGTCCACCTGGGCTGCGGAAGACGACACATGGGCGTACGCCGCGCCGGTGGCGCTTTCCGCCTGGGCCACCTTTCTCGCCCCGCTCCTCGGCGCGTTCCTGGTCGCTCCGGTGGTACGCGCGCAGGCCGGAAGCCGGCTCCGAGCGGGCGACGTCGCGTGGGGCGGCTTCCGCGTTCTGGGAAGGGCACTCGTGCCGGGCGCTCTGGCCGGGCTCGCGACCACCGCAGCCTTCGCCGCGTGCCTCCTTCCCGGCTACTTCGCCGCAGCGATCTTCTTCGTCGTGGGGCCGGTCGCTGCCATCGAGGGAGGCGGGCTCGCTGCCCTCCGCCGTGCACGCTCGTTGACCGGCGGAAGCCGGCTCCGGCTCGCCGGCGTAGCCTTCCTGATCCTGTTCCTCGAGGGAGCGCTGATTCGATTCGCCCAGGTACTCGAGAGGGCGGGCGACCATGGCGCCTACTTCATCGCCGTGAGCGTCGTCGCGACGTTCACGCTGCTCTTGCGAGCCTCGGCGTCCGCCGTCGCCTACGAAGAGCTCCGCATCGAGAAGGACGGACTCGAGACCGGGCAGCTCGCCGTCGAGCTCGGCGGCGTGGACGACGACCGCACCGAGCTCGCGCTGTCGGAGCGAAGCATCGAAGCCATGGCAAAGCGCCGCGCGCTGGTCGGCAAGCTCAGCGGAAGCTCCGAAGCGTCGAGCGACGCCGAAGCGATGGCCTCGGTCCGCGACATGGAAGTCGTCGCAGCGCGACAGCACCGTCGTATGCGGATGGGGGTGGGCGTCGTCGCCGGTCTGGTGGTCGCCGGTACTTCGGTGACCCTCGCCATCGGCGCGTACGGTCGGGTCCAGGAGGACCGCAACCTCGACAGCATGGTCCAGGGGGTTCGCGACGCACAGAATGCGCTCGGCGCGACCAGCGCAGAGCCCGACTGGCCACGTCGGAGGGTGGCGGGCGGCTGCTCGTCCGACGCGCCGCCCTGCAGATTGCCGGGAACCTGGAGCGCGCACCGGCGGGGCGTCGCAAGGAATTCTTGGGTCGTATGATGGCGATCCACGCCGACACCTTTTACGGGGAGGGCTTCGCACGGGCCTTCGAGCTTCTCGGCCAAGGTGCGAGTGACGAGGAGCTCGTGGGCGCCCTGCGCCACGCAGCCGAAGCGGCCGGATGTGGCCCCGCTTTCGGCACCGCGAACCACGATACGAAGAACGCAGCGCGCGCCTTCGCCAAAGCCTGCCCCGAAGGTCAGACGGCCCCCCTCGACTACCGGCGCTTTCGCTCCGGCACACCCCTCGGACGCGCCGCGCTGGCCGAGCTGCTCGAACTGCGGGCGCGCGAGCGCCACATCGAGGCGCATCCACTCCACGACCTGATCGAGCAACTTCTCCTGCCTCGGCTCTGAAGCACGTGCGGGAGCTTCGGCGAAGTGAGTCTCATTCCGAATCGAAACGCAGCGCCGCGGAAGGACTCAGGGGCAGCTCCCGGTCAGCGTTTGTTTCTCACCGCATTCGACGCTGTAGCTGCACGTGCCGTCGTGCACCGAGCAGGACCTCTGGATGGGCGAGTCTCCGCAATAGCTCAGATTGCATACCGCACCGGCATACCCCTGGGCCGGTCCGCTTCCGGTGCACTCGGTGGCGCACGTCCCGTTGCACGTACACGAGCGCGTACAGTAGCCGTTGCTCTGCACGCATTCCTTGGTCCCGGCGCCGGCGCTACACGCGGTCTGCTCGCTGCATGCGACGAACGGTGGCGCACCGCCGTAGGAGCTAGCATCGCAGAAGAAGTGCCCGGATGGATCGCAGTTGCAGTCCACCGAAGACTCGACACCGCCGAACTTGCAGGTCGCTCCGGCAGAGCACGTCGCGCCTTCGGCACACAAGCGTCCCTGAAAGGCTCCCCCCGACCCGCCTTCGTCGTCCGCCGTGCTGCCGCATGCGGTGTTGCCCGCGACCAGGCCCATCGTCAGGCACCACGTCCAGCTCGCCCTTCGCATGGCAGAGAGTGGTGCAATTCGCGCGCCAGCAGGCGCAGCGGTTTCGAGGCGATTTTGGCACAACTTGGCACGGCCGAGCGCGCCCTTCGGATAGTGCTCGAGCGGGCGCGATCGTGCGATTCGTGGTCGAAACAGGCGCCGTGACCTAGGATCCGCGCCATGCTTTGCAGGCTCTGCTCGAGAGTCGCCGTCGCGCTCTCGGTCGCCAGCTCCACGGCCTGGGCCGGCTCTTTTCTCGTCAGCTACGAGGCTCCGGCGAGCTGCCGGACCGGGCAGCCTTCGTGCGCGGGGTCGAAGAGCGCGTGCCCGACTGGCGCGTGGTCGATGCCGGCGGCGAGCGCGCCGTGAGCGTGCGCATCCGGACGACGGACGCTGGGTTTTCTGGAAGCGTGGCGCTCGACGGTGCCCCGAGCGCGCGCGAAGTCGATGGCGTGCAGTGCGAATCCGTGGTGCGGGCGCTCGCCCTGGTCGCCGCGGTGGGTCTGGATCCGAACGCAGTGCTCGGCGGTGTCGCCGAGCCACCGCCGCCTCCGACCTCGCCGCCGCCGAGCGCGGCGCCTTCACCGTTGGCGCACCCGACGCCCGCGCCCACCGAACCCCACGACTCCGCCTCGCCTGCGCTGAGCGGCGGCTTCGGAGCCGGCGCGGCGGCCATGCTCGGGCCCGCGCCGTCGGCGCTCTACGGCGTGGAGGTACATGCCTGGATCGGGAGCGCCGAAGGCCGGTTCCTCGCGCGCGCCCTCGGGGCGCGACTAGTGACCGGGAGCGTTGCGGTGGGCTCTGGCCACGCGCGCTTCGAGCTCACTCACGGCGAGCTCGGCCTCTGCTATCGACCGCTCCGCGGGACCGTTCGCGTGACGGCCTGCGCGGTGACGGACCTCGGGCAAATCCAAGCGGCCGGAGAGAGCGGCGGCGAGCTGGTCCAGGGCAAGACATCGAAGCGCCTTTGGGGCGCCTCGGGAGCTCGGCTGGGCGCCGGCTACGCCCTCCTGGGTCCCCTCGAGGTCGGCGCCAACGCGGGGCTCCTCGTGCCCTGGAAGAAGCAGGGCTACTTCTTCGAAGACCCGGTAAGTCCAGACGAAAACCTCTATGAGAGCGCGCCGCTGGCCATCGATTTCCGGCTCGGAGCCACGGTAATTTTTCCGTGAACGGATCAAGACGGCCGCGACCGGGAATGGGGCATGCGTGGTGAGCCTCACGGCCGGAAAGTCCGAGATTGACGTCGCGCGAGCGCCCCCGCTCGACGCGTCGCGCTCGCGACTCGCACGGGTGCTGACGGAGCACTACGACTTCGTGTGGCGATCGCTCCGCCGCCTCGGGGTCCCCGAGAGCGACGCGGAAGACGTCGCGCAAGAGGTCTTCATGACGCTGTCGAAGCGGCTCGGCGACGTGGTCGTCGGGAGCGAGCGGGCGTTCCTGTACCGAACCGCGGTCCATCACGCGGCGCACGTGCATCGCACTCGCGCGCGCCGCCGCGAGGTGGCCGAGCCCGAGTTCGACGAGGCACCTTCGAGCGCGAGAAACCCCGAGGACTTGTTGGCGGGTGCCCGCGCACGCGCCCTGTGTCACGCGCTGCTCGAAGAGCTCAACTTCGACCAGCGCGCGGTGTTCGTCTTGTACGAGCTCGAGGAGATGACCATGCAAGAAATCGCAGAGATGCTCGAGCTCCCCCTGGGAACCGTCGCTTCGCGCCTGCGGCGTGGCCGCGAAGCATTCGAGCGACGACTGAAACAACGCCTGGCCGTGGCGGGAGGCGCGTGATGGAAGATCCGGTACGTTTCTGCGACGGAGCCGACGAAAGCGCCCGGCAACTGATGCGCGCGATGCGCGAAGAGCGTCCGCCGGCCGGGGCGCTCCGGCGCGCGAGCTTGGCGCTCGGGGTGGCGGCGGCCTCGACCGCCGTCACGGCCACGGGCAGCGCGACGGCGGCTTCGTCGTCCTTTTTCCAATCGCTCGGCTGGCTCGGTCTCAAGTGGCTGAGCGTGGGAGCGTTGGTCGGTGCAGCGGTCAGCACGGGCGCGACGCTCGTGGCCCCGCCCCGCTCCTCCCCTCGTGAGCTCGAGCCGGTGGCTCACGCCCCCACGGCCGTGGCGGCGAGCGCCCGGGTCATGACCCAGCCCGAGATCGAATCGCCACCGGCCGAATCGCCCACCTCCGCCAAGCCGAACGCCGCGAGGCCGCCCGCCGCTGCCGCGACGCAGGAGGTCGACCCGACCCCGATCGCGCCTTCGGTCGGTGCGTTGCCCTCGCCCGTCGCGGACACCCTCGCCCGCGAGGTCGAGCTTCTGGATGGTGCGCGCGAGGCGCTCAGGCGAAACAGCCCCGGCGAGGCGCTTTCCAAGCTCGATGGGTACGCGCACGAGTTCCCGCGCGGCCGCATGGGAGCCGAGGCATTCGTGGTCCGACTCGACGCCCTGGTGCGCTCGGGTCGGAGCGCGGAGGCGCGGGCGCTGGCGGAACGCCATCTCGCAACGAACCCCGCCTCGCCCCACGCCGCGAAGATTCGAAAGCTCACCGGACTCGGCGCGCCCTGACCGGGCAGAAAAGAAAAACGGATCACTTTGGCGAGTTTTGGGAATCGAGGGGCGAGGTGGCTCGAGGGGCCAGTTCCAAACGAGACTTCGGGAGAATTTCCATGCGCAAGCTTTCACACCTTCTGTTCGTGTTCGGCTCTCTGACCCTGCTCGCCGCCTGTGGAGGCAGCGACGATTCTCTGGGCGTCAAAGGCAACAACCAAAACGGCGGCAAGTGTCAGGATCCCGATCCCTCGACGCTCGGGTGCGGCCCGACCCAGGCCTGCCCGAGCGGGATGGTGTGCGACCCGAACGCCTGCCACCCCTCGGCTTGCAGCTGCGATCCGACGACCGGCGATTGGCAGTGCAGCGCGGACTGCGGGCTCGGGAGCTGCGTTTCCGAGAACCAAGCACCGAAGTGCACGGGGCCGGATCCGTCGCTCGGCTGTGACAACGGCTGTCCGAGCGGGAGCAAGTGCGATCCGACGGTGTGCCGGCCCTCGGCTTGCGGTTGCGATCCGACGACGGGAGACTGGATCTGCACCGCGGACTGCGGACAAGGCGGGGCCTGCGTGCCCGAGACGCAGAAGATCTGCGACGGCCCCGATCCCTCGCAGGGTTGCGACGGTGGCTGCCCGAGCGGCTCGGTCTGTGATCCGACAGCTTGCCGGCCTTCGGCGTGCTCCTGCGATCCGACCCTTGGAAGCTGGCTCTGCACTGCCGACTGCGGCAGCGGCGGGACCTGCGTGACACAGAAGTAGCCGGCCAGCGCGCGGTGCCGTGTGGAAGAGCGCCAGCCAAGCGCCAACCTCCGCATGGCACCGCCAACCGCCGATTGGCACGCGCCGAGGGGCGAGCGAGTAGAAAATCGCGGGGAACGGCGACGGCTCGGACATTGCACGCACGCGCGCGATGTCCGCTCGGGTTCGCCTCCTCGCGTCCGCAGTCCTCACCCTCCCCCTCATCGCCTGCACGGCGGACTACGAGGGAGAAAGCGCTGGAGCGGGCGAGCCCGTCGGAGAGAGCTCCGACGCGGTGACGAAGGTCTGCGGAGCCGACCGCTACAAGGGCGTCCAGGGCGCCGACGTCTCGAAGTACCAGGGAGACTTCAACTGGAAGGCCGCAGGCGTCGAGTTCGGCCTGGCACGCATCAGCGACGGCACCACCTACGTCGACAGCTGGTTCGACGCGAACTGGCAGAAGATGAAAGACGGCGGCATCGTCCGAGGCGCCTACCAGTACTTCCGGCCGGGCCAGAGCGCGACGGCGCAGGCCGACATGGTGGTGAAGAAGGTGGGAAAGCTCGGCGCCGGTGATCTGCCGTGCGTGATCGACGTGGAGGCCACGGATGGACAGTCACCGGCCACCATCGCCTCCAAGGTGCAGACCTGGCTCGACGTCGTGGAGCAAGGCACCGGCAAACGGCCCATCATCTACACCGGCCCCTACTTTTGGCAGGACAAGGTCGGCTCGACGGCGTTCGGGAAGTATCCGCTCTGGATCGCCCACTACGGCACCACGTGTCCGCTCGTCCCCCCGGGTTGGACGAAATGGACGTTCTGGCAGTACTGCGACGGCCAGACCCAATACTGCAGCAACGGGAAGGGCTGGGACCGCGACGTGTTCAACGGCACGAGCGCGGAGCTCCAGGCCTTCGCCGGCGGCACTGCAGCGTCGTTCTTCGGCGCCACGTTCGTCGAGCAGTCGTTCCCACTGGCCGTGAGCGCGCTGGAGATGAAAGCGGGGGAGACCTTGCCCGCGTTCATTACGCTGAAAAACACCGGGACCGCTCCGTGGGATTCGAACACGCGCCTCGGCACCACCGAGCCCCGTGACCGCTCGAGCCCTTTCGCAGACTCGAGCTGGCTCGGACCGAACCGGCCGGCAGCGGTGACCGGCACGGTGGCGCCCGGTCAAACCTACAAGTTCGCGTTCAACCTGCACGCGCCGAGCGAACCGGGGACCTACCACGAGCACTTCGGCGTGGTGCAGGAAGGCACGACCTGGTTCAGCGACTCGGGGCAAGGCGGTCCACCCGACAACCAGCTCGAAGCGCAGATCGACGTCGTGGCGTCGACGGGTAGCGGAGGAACGGCAGGCGCGGCCGGCAGCGGAGGAGGGCTGAGCGAAACGGGTGGCACCGGTGGCGCCGCGGGCAGCGCGGGCCAAGGCGGCGACTCGGGATCGGGCGGCAGCAAAGCCACGGGCGGCACGAAGCACACCTCGGTCGACGACGCCGAAGGCTGCGCGTGTCGCGCGGCCGGCAGCTCACGCGATCGCGCTCCGCTGCTGCTTCTCCTCGCGCTCGCGTGGCCGCTCCGGAGGCGACGAAGCGCGCGGGTCGCTGACGCGAAGACGGAACCGCGGCTGGGATGCTGAACGCCCGCCTTCAGAACGTCGCTTTCATCACCTGGTCGCCAGTGTAGTTCGACCAGTAGGCCGCCGACCCGTAGACGGTGATGGCTTCGGGGCCGTTCTGTCCCGACGCCAGCGTCGTGATGCCGAGCCGCTCCTTGTCCAATCGCTTGACGCTGTTGTCGGTGGTCCAGAAGAGATGGGTTCCGTTCGACGCGAGGTCGGTGGGCGTAGCTTGACCTGCAGCCACGTACCAGGGGTTCGAGCCATCTTTATTTGCGCGCCAGATCAGGCCCTGGAGGTTCGTCCAATAGATGCGGCTCGCGTCCACCACGATGTCGAACGGCTCGGTGGCCGTGAGCAGCGTGGTGGTGGTTCCACCGGCTTTGGGTACGCGTCGGATCGTGCCGCCATCGATGTTCACCCAGTAGACGTAGGACGAGTCCAGCGCCAACCCGCGAACGCTCTTCGCCTTCGTCGACAAGACCTTCACGCTGCCCCCTGCCTTCGGGACGCGCTTCACGCCGTCGGGACCGGCAAAGTAGAGGTACGAACCGCTCACGGCCATGTCCGCGAAGCCGTCGACGGCGGAGGCTGCCAGCTTGGTTTTCGAGCCTCCCCCCTTGGCGATGCGGAAGAGCGCGGCACCGGTGTTGAAGTAGACGTAGGAAGAATCCAGAGCGAGCTTGCCGCAACCCGTGCAAGCCACGAGCGACTGCTTCGTGCCTCCGTTCACCGGGATGCGGTAGATCCGCTCCTGATAGTTCGAGTCCAAGGCCGTGAAGTACACGTGGGCGCCGTCCGTGATGGTGCTCGTGGGCATGTCGGCCCAGGTGAGTACGCTGCTCAGCGCCTCGCTGCTCTCAGCCGTCGCGTCCGACTCTTCCGCAGGTTCGGACTCCGCGGTCTCGAAGGCGCAGCCGGCGAGGCCGGCGATGAGCGGGAGGGCGAGGGAGAGGGTCGAAAAGCGCATCGTTTGGCTCCTGTCCGTACCCTTGCCGGACTCGGCCGGGTTCCATCGGCGGGAAGCGCGCTTTTCTGGGCGTGGATCCAGATGCCGCCAGCCGGGCGCCCGGGCAATCGCCCGAGCGGGCCTCACATCGCCCAGTACTTCTCGTCGTCGAGACCGTCTTCACGTTCCGGCAGCCCGCGCGTGAGACGCGGCGCGGACTGGACGAGGACTTCGTAGCTCACGCGGTTGGCGTAGCGACACACCTGACTCATGGACGAATAGGTCAGGAACTCCCGGACGTGTTTGGCCGAGGCGGGCACCCGCGCGCGGTGGTAGCGATTGGCGGAAATGTCGTGGAGCAGCGCCGAGAGCGCCGCGTCGCCGGCGCCGTTGGCGCTCGTGATGCGCTCCGGTCCGCCGTGATACGGCGCGATGTGCGCGAAGACCTTCACGGGTCGCTGGCACGCGTCCCTGAACATGGGCCGGCTGAACTCGTAGCGATTGAACTCCGGAATCGCGCCCGGCAAGAGAGCATATCGAGTCTCGCGCTTCACTTGGTCGTCGGTGTAGCCGGCGAGGTAGAGCCCGATTGGGCCTGCGGTGCAGAGCACGAGGTCGGCGAAGTCGAGCGTGCGTTCGCAGGCGAGCAGCGGGTCCGCGATGCCCGTGAGCGCCTCGGCCTCCTCTTCGTTCATGGCCACGATGTCGACGTGCTCCTCGATGAACGAGCGCCAGAAGTCCGGCCGCTCCGCGATCACGAAGCGCGTCCCGAGCGTGAGCACCACCGGAACGCCGTGCTCTCGAGCCAGGGCCACCGCGCGTCGCGTGGCGTCGGGCATGGGCTCTCCCGAGCTGGCGCGCATCAGATAGGCGGAGATCACCAAGGCACCGGCGTTGGTGAACACCGACGCGGGCACGCTTTCGGCGCGAAGCTCGTTCATCTTGCCGGCGCTGATGGCGAAG
This sequence comes from Polyangiaceae bacterium, assembly GCA_046351435.1. GTDB lineage: Bacteria > Myxococcota_A > Polyangia > Polyangiales > Polyangiaceae > JADJKB01. The sequence goes on along the minus strand of JAXLYN010000008.1, from coordinate 93,253 downwards.
CTCCGTTCACCGTCGGGCGTGATCAAGGCAAAGCAGCGCCCGATGGGCCCATCCACCGGTTGCAGGTGATCCAGATTCACGCGGCTCGAGGTGCTGGAGAGGTAGCGATAACCCGAAGTACCGAAGCGGATGGGGTCGCTCATGACGCCGAGCAGGATGGCCGCGTCGTCGGCGAGCAGCGAGTAGTTGTGGAGCGTGTTGCCGACGGTGCCGCCGGCGAACTCGTAGTTGATCCGGCCGCCCTGGAAGAGCTCGTCGTAGAGGGCGAGCGCACGATCGTTGGGGATGACGGTGGAGCCGCCCTTGGGGAGCTGATAGCGCCCTAGCAGCTCGTCTTCGACGCGTGCGTCGATGTCCACGAGCGTCTGGTCGACCCCGACGATGTGGATCTTCACCTCGGGTGTGTCGAGCCCAGCGTGGTGGAGCAACGGGTCGCGCTCGTGCACGGGGAAGTAGTGTTTGTGCTTGCGACGACCGGGGAAGCGCACGGGGAGACCTCCTCCTCCCCCCTGCCCCCGCCGGGCCCGGAAGGCAATGGCGACCCACACGCTTCGCGGGCACGGCAGCGAACCGAAGCGCCGCATGACCTTCGAGCGAAACGCGCGTACCCTCGAACGCGTGCCGGAACCCATGACGCCGCGCTTCTTCGCCCTCTTCACCGCGTGCGCCGCCCTCGCCTGCTCTTCCGCGAGTGGCAAGTCGAACGCAGGCGGCTCCCCCTGCGACGACGTCGTGTGCGTCGACGCGTTACCGATGACGCGCACGTCGACCACGTCGAACGCAACCCGCACGACCTTCACCGAGTACGGCTGCGCTGCTGCCCAGGGCCAGGACTTCGGAGGTGCAGAAGTCGTGCACCGCATCACGCTGTCGGAAGACGGCTTCGTCTCCGCCGCCAAGACGGCAGGTCCCGAGGGCAGCTTCCTGCTCCTTCTGGGCGCCGACGACGCCGCGAGCTGCATCGACGCACACCCGACGAACGTCGGTGCGTGGCTACCCGCCGGCGACTACTTCTTGGTCGTCGACGAGCCCGCCGGGCACGAGGGTGAGTTTTCTGTGGCCGCCGCGCTGAGCACACCCGCGACGTTCACTTCGTTCGGCGTCGATCCGGCGCTCGCGACCGATGCCCTCGCCGTTTACCGGAATGCTTGGGCGTGGGGCGCGAGCCGCCGCCCGGAATTCGTGGTGGTCGACTTCCGGAAACACTCGTCCGAGCTCCGCGAGTGGGTGGTCGACCTGTCCCGAAGCGAGCTCATCTGGAACCTGCGCGTGGCCCATGGGCGGAAGTCCACCGACGGTGTGGATCTCGCACACGCGATCACCTTCTCCAACGTCTCGGGTTCGAACCAATCGAGCTTGGGCCTCTACCGCTCGGCAGGAACCTACGTCGGAACCTTTGGCCCCTCGTTTCGGCTGGAGGGCCTCGAACCGGGCTACAACGACAACGTCTGCTCCCGAGACATCGTGATGCACCCATGGGCCCCGGTGGGCGACGCCTACGTGCAGAAGTGCGGCTGGGCGCGGCCGAGCCTCGGCTGTCCCGCCATCGACGACAGCCTGTCGTTGCCCGTGCGCGATCGCCTGGCGCGCCCGGACGGACAGCCGCTCGACGCGGGGGTGCTCATGCTCTTCTGGTATCCGGGCACCGACTGGCAAGCCGGCTCGACCTATCTGCACGGTGCAGCGCCCACGCCGGAGCTCACGCAACAAATGGCAGTCGCGTGCGACTCGAGCCAGGACGGCACGCCGCAGGCCATCGGCGAATACGCGTGTGACTGAGCCGCGCGTGCGTCAGGGCTGACAGCAGGCGAGACAGGCCGACGGATAGCAGTACTGGTTCTTGCAGCACGAGTAACCTGCGCCGCAGGTCACCGAGCCGCACTTCAGGCCGCCGTCGACCGCGCCGCCGAAGCCGCCGAAGTTTCCGAAACCGCCGAAGCTCGAGTCGTTGCCGGCGTCGAAGCCACCGAAGTTCCCGAAACCGCCGAAGCCGGCGTCGAACCCTCCGAATCCGCCGAGCCCACCATCGAAGCCACCGAAGTTTCCGAAACCGCCGAAGCCAGCATCGAAGCCGCCAATACCGCCGATGCCGCCGATGCCGCCGTCGAGGCCCTGGCAGCAGAACGTGCAAGAGGTCTGGTAGCAGTACTTGATGGTGCCGAGCGAACAGCAGCTCTGGTTGGGCCCGCAGGTCTGGAGCCCACATTGCCCACCGCCGTCGACCGGCGCACCGCCGGAGCCACCGCCGGACCCACCGCTGCCGCCATCGATGAGGCTCGGGCAGCAATTGGTGCAAGTCGCTGGGAAGCAATACTCGAGGCCGGGACAGCAGGCCTGGTCCGCAGCGCACGTCATGGTGCCGCAGGCGGTCCCGCCGTCGCCCGCCCCGCCAGCGCCGGTGCCGGACGCGCCCCCGCCCGCGGTGCCGCCGTCGGTCGCGCCGGCGCCACCGCTCGCCGCAGAACCGCCGGTGCCGCTCGTGCCCGTGCCTCCGCTGCCGCCGGTGCCACCTTTCCCGCCCGTACCGGCTTTGGCGCCGGTGCCGCCGTCACTGTCGGAGTCACCGCCGCAAGACGCCGCGAGCCCGCAGGTCAGAAGGACGAGAGTGAGCACGGCCGACCGCTTCATGAGCACACCTCCTACTTGCGCAGCGTACGTGAAAGCGAGCGCGACGGGAAGGCGTGCGAGTCACGGAGCCTTTTCGACCACCACCACGCCCGGGCTCTCTGGATCCAGCGAGACGTCGAGGCCCGAGGCCGAAAGGGCCGCGCCGGTCTTCTGCCCCAGGCTCTGCCCGGACAGCACCTCTTTCACGGCGTAGCTCTCGCCCGCTGCGAGCCCGAGCGCTGCGAGATCGTGGAAGCTCACGTGCACGACCTTGGCGCTCGCCTCGTCGTTGACGACGAATAGGTACGTACGTGCGTCGGAACGGCGCGCCCACGCGAGCGCCCGCGGAGCGCCGGTGCTCACGATGGGCGACTCGCCGGCGACGGAGAGCAAGTGCCGAGCGAGGGCGGTGGCGCGAGTGATCTCCGCCGCCGGAAGCGCATAGTAGTCGTCTTGGTTGAAGCGCGTGGCGACGTGCGTGCCGATGAGCGCTCGGTTCTTTCCGCCGTCCTGCGCCAACCAGCCGACCACCGAACCGTTGGTCCCGAACGGCTCGGTGCGCTCCCAGAGCAGGGGCGTGTGTGGCCCGATCGGCGTCCACTGCGACTCGTACCAGTAGCTCTCGAGCTCAGCCGAGAGGCCCGGGAAGCTCGCGTTCACCGTGCCCTCGCGCGCCGCGTTGAGCCATTGCCAGAAGCCGTCGTCTTTCGCGGGGAAGAGCGCCGCGAAGGCGTTCGATGCGGCACTCGACTGCCACGCCTCGTTCTGGCGCCCCGGCCACAGGAAGTTCAGCAAGAAGCCACCCTGGTTCACGTAGTCGACGAGCTTCGTCGCGCTCGCGTCGTCCACGAAGTCCGGGTTCAAGTAGAAGACCGCCTTCAGGGTCGCGAGCTTCTCGGGCGTCGCCAGACGAACGTCGAGCACTTCGGGGTCGTAACCGGCCGACGCGAGCCAACCGAAGAGCGCCGGCTCCTCGATGGTGACGAGGCGCTGCATGTCGTCGAGCACCGCCCCGGCCGGCGCCGCGTAGTGGCCGTTCGTCAAGACGGCGATGCGGTTCTTCACCGCCTTTGCGCGGAGGAGGTCGGCTCCGTAGGTCGCGAGCAGCGCGCCCCAGCGCTTCATCACCGTGTAGCGAGGGGTCGTGTTGCCCGCGAGGCCGATCGCAGCCTGGTAGTCGTACTTCGAACCATCCAGGTTCAAGCCGTCGCGGACGACGTAGAACGCTCCGCCCTTCAGGCCGCGGCCGATGCTGCGCGCCAGGAGCTGGTCGGTGGCGGCCGGTCGAACCTCGGGCGATCCGAGCGCCGGGTACGCATAGAACCCGCCTTGGAGCTCGGCCGCGTAGACGTAGTCTTGGGGCCCGGTCGCGAGGTCACCCGCCTGGTCGTAGAGCTGGACGAAGTAGTCCACCTGGAACGGCTGGTCCATCAGGTGCGCGTTCGTCGTGAACTGCTTCGGGTAGAGGTCGAGCCCGCTGAGACCGATGGGATTCTTGGTGGGCCCGTCGTGAACGAGCACGTTGCGGAGCGAAAGGTCGGTGAAGAGCAGGGCGAACGGCGAGTCGTTGGTGAAGAAAAGCGTGTCGGGCGGGCCGAAACCCTCGGCGAGCAACAGCTTCCGGAGCTCGGCGAGATAGCTCGCGGAGAGCGCCTGCCCGGCCCAATACCAATCGGCGTACCAGGGGTTGTCTTTGCGCGGCGTGGTGAAGCTCGGCGCCGACTTCGGCGGCTCGACCTCGGAAAACGCGGCGTAGCTCTTCCCGTAGCGGGCGTTCAACGCAGCGATGCCGGAGTACTTCTTCTGCAAGAACTCGCGATAGTGCGCGAGGGCCACGTCGCTGTAGTCGACGTCTCCGAAGCGGTTCCCCCAATAGAGGTTGGTCTCGTTGTCCACCTGAATGGCGACGAGACAGCCGCCGAGGTGCTTCTTCACCTGCGCCAGGACCTGCGAATACCACTCCTCGACCGCAGCGAGATACGTCGGGTGGAGATAGCTCGGTTGGGTCTGGTCACTCGCTCCGGTGGGCGAGTAGTTGAACGGCGTGCCGTCGCTCTTTCGCGCCAGCGCTTCGGGGTGAGCTTCTTTCCACCACGCGGGCACCGCGCCGAACGTACCGAACCCGCGAGGCCACTCGCCCGTGATGAGCGGCCCCGGCTTGAACACGACGTGGAAGCCGCGATCGCAGGCGAGATCCACGAATTTCCCGACGTCACGCGCGCCAGCGAAGTCCCACTGGCCGGGTCCCACGTGGTGGTAGTCCCAGGCGGCGTAGGTCGTGACGAGGTTCATGCCGGCGGCCTTCATCAGCTCGAGAGACTCGACCCAGAGCGCCTCGGTCTTGGCTGCGTCGTAGCCGGGGTCGCGCACGCGGAAGTAGTGGAGGTCCCCGCCGTAAAGGAACGTGGGCACGCCATCGATGCGTAGCTCACCCCCCTCGATCACCACGTGGCTCCCCGCGCTGCCTCCAGTCCCCGAGCCACCCGCACCGCTCGCGCCCCCGCTCGCGCCCGCGGCCCCGCCGCTCGCGCCCGCGACTCCGCCGGCGCCGCCGCCGGAATGTGCGCCGCCGCTTCCGCCTTCGGAGTCACCCCCACCGCCGCACCCGAAGAGCACGAGCCCGAAGATCCAGGCGGCGGTCCGCATCGCAGGCTTCAGGATAGCAGTTGGGTGGACGGGCGGGACATTCCTCGTAGCCCGGCTACTCTGTCTTCAAGCGATAGCCGACGCCCGGCTCGTTCATCAGGTAGCGCGGCCGCGCAGGCATCGCTTCGAGCTTCTGCCTGAGCTGCCCCACGAACACCCTGAGGTACTCCGTGCGCTCCACGTAGTGGGGACCCCAGACTTCTTTCAGCAGCTGGCGGTGGGTGACCACTCGGCCAGCGTGACGCACCAGCACGCCGAGGAGCTTGTACTCCGTCGGGGTGAGGTGGACCTCGTCTTCGCCCACGAACACCTGGCGCTTCGCCAAGTCCACGCGGAGGTCGCCCAAGCTGAAGGTCGATTCCTCCTCTGCGGAGCCCAGGCGCGAAGCGTGACGCAGCGCGACTCGCATACGGGCGAGGAGCTCGGCGACGCTGAACGGCTTCGTCAGATAGTCGTCCGCCCCTGCGTCGAGAGCCTTCACCTTGTCTTCGTCCTGCCCGCGCGCGGAGATCACGATCACGGGCACCGTCGTCCACTCGCGGAGGCGGGCGGTGACTTCGAGCCCATCGAGATCCGGAAGCCCGAGGTCGAGCAGAATCAGATCCGGGTTGTACGACGCGGCTTGGGCCATGCCTTCGGTGGCGGTCGTCGCCTCGAGGATCCGGTAGCCGTGCGTGCCGAGCGAGCCGCGCAAGAAGCGCCGCATCTGCGGCTCGTCTTCCACGAGCAATACGAGCGGAGCTGCGGTGGTCACTCGGCCTCCACGAGCACGCCCCCGTCCCCGAGCTCGGGCAGACGGAGCCCGGGCGGTTGCCCTTCGACCGGCAGCGTGAGCTCGAACCTCGCACCGCCTTGGGGACGATTGTGCGCGCGGATGCTGCCTCCATGGGCGATGGCGATGGCGCGGCAGATGGCGAGACCGAGCCCGAACCCGGGGGTCGGCGGCGCCGAAGCGCTGCGGTGGAATTTCTCGAACACCTGGGCCTCTTCACCGGGAGCGAGGCCTCGGCCTGCGTCCGCGACGGACAAGCGTACCGCGCCTTCGTCTTTGGCGGCCTCGATCCGCACGGCAGTGCCGGCGCTGGTGTGTTTGGCGGCGTTCTCCAGCAGGTTCACCAGCGCCTGTTCGATGAGGACGCCGTCGCACGGTACGAGCAAGTCAGCGGGGACGCGCACCTCGACCTGCCTACCCGCGAGCTGTCGCTCGGTGCGCGCCAGAGCGCCGCCGACGATCTCCTCGACCGACTGCCATTCTTTCTTCACACGGACGGCGCCGGACTCGAGGCGAGTCATGTCGAGGAGGTTCGCGACCAGGCGTTCGAGCCGTTCGGTCTCCTCCAGCACGGTCTCGGCGAGATCTCTGCGCGTCTCGGGAACGAGCTTGGCGTCGTCGTCGACCAGCGTGCTCGCGGCGCCCTTCATCACGGCAAGGGGCGTCCTGAGGTCGTGCGAAACGCTGGAGAGTAGATTGCTGCGTAGCTGTTCGGCCTCCATCTTGACTCGAGCGCGCTGGGTTTCATCGGCCAGCCGCGCGCGTTCCACCCCCGAGGCAATCAGCTGCACGAGCGCTTGGGCGAGCCTCCGCTGCTCGGGATCGAGGAGGCGATCGGCCGCACGCGGGTACAAGCCGATGACGCCCAGCACTTCACCCGTCGCGGCCGCGAGCGGCAGATGAAGCCCATCGGAGGCCGGGACGTTGTCGGTGCCGCGACCCGCTTCCTTGCCGTGGCTCGCGACCCAAGCCACGACTCCGAGGTCGCGCTCCGTGATCTCGAGCCCATCGCTGACCTCCTTCAGCTCCGTCGCGCCGTCGATCCCGCGCACGTGGAGCGCGACCTTCGCGTCGAAGACGTCCTCCAGGTGGCGGCGAGCGGTCTTCTGCAGATAGCTCGCGTCGGCCGATCTGCCGAGGTCGCGACTCAGAGCGTAGAGCACGGCCGTCCGCCGTTCGCTCTTCTTGGCGAACGCGGCCTGGGCCCGCACGCGCTCGGTCAGTCCGGCAATCACCACCGCGACGAGCAGCATCACTCCGAAAGTGACGACATGACGCAGGTCCACCACCGACAGGGTGAGGTAGGGCGGCACGAAGAAGAAGTCGAAGGCGAGCACGCTGAGGACGGCGCTCACGATCGCTGCGCGAAAGCTGGTGCGCGATGCGACGAGCACGATCCCGAGCAGGTAGGTCATGACCACGTCGGCCAGCGCGCCGCGACCGAAGAGCCAGAACGCCACGGCGGTCGCAGCCGCGACCACGAGCGCCGCGCTCACGTGAAAGCGGAGTTCACTCCCGGGCGAGGGTGACCCGGGCGCGGCCAAGGGAGCCTCGCGAGCGGCCGGTGCGTCGACCTCGCCGGCGGTGACGTAAACGTCGATGTCGCCGCTGCCGACGACCAGCTCGTCCACGAACGACGTCCGCAGCCGATCCCGCCAGCGGCGGACGCGCTGCTTGCCGACCACGATCTTGGTCACAGCGTGTTCGCGCGCGAACGCCAGTAGCTCCTCCGCCGCGCTCTGGCCTTTCAGCGTCACGGTCTCGGCGCCCAGCGCTTCCGCGAGATGCAGGTGCTGAGTCATGCGTGCGCGTTCCGCGGACGCGAGGTTCTGGGTCAGGGGCGTCTCGACGTTGGCGGCGAACCATTCGGCGTGGAGCCGGGAGGCGATGCGGCGGCCGGCGCGGAGCAGCGCGGCGGAGTGAGGGCTCGGGCTGATGCAGACCAAGATGCGTTCGCGCACTCCCCAAGTTCTCTCGATCCCTTGGGCCAGCCGCCAGGCTTGCATGTCTGCGTCCACGCGCTCGGCCGTGGTCCGAAGCGCGAGCTCGCGGAGCGCGATCAGATTCCCCTTCCTGAAGAAGTTCTCCATCGCGCGTTCGGCTGCCGCCGGCACGTAGACCTTGCCCTCCTTGAGCCGCGCGAGCAGCTCTTCCGGGGGCAGGTCGATGAGCTTCATCTCGTCCGCGCCGTCGATCACGGAGTCCGGCACGGTTTCGCGCACGACCACACCGGTGATGCGCGCCACCAGATCGTTCAGGCTCTCGAGGTGCTGCACGTTCAGCGTGGTCATCACGTCGATGCCGGCCTCGAGCAGCTCCTCCACGTCTTGCCAACGCTTCGGATGACGCGACCCCTCGGCGTTGGTGTGGGCGAGCTCGTCGACCAGCAGCAAGCCGGGCTTGCGAGCGAGAGCGGCATCCAGGTCGAACTCGTGCAGGGTGGTGCCGCGGTATTCCAACGCGCGCCGCGGCAGGAGCTCGAACCCGGCGAGCAAAGTGGTCGTTTCGAATCGGCCGTGGGTCTCCACGAGCCCCGCGACTACGTCGCGACCCTCGACGTCGCGCTCCACCGCTGCTTCTTGCAGCATGGAGAACGTCTTGCCGACGCCCGGAGCCGCGCCGAAGAAGACCGTCAGCTTCCCGCGGCTCTTCTTGCGCTCCGCTGCTGCTTCTGCCTCGGCGCGGAGCAAGAGCTGCTCGGGATCCGGACGCCCTTCGGTCATCGCGCGTCCATCTTGTCACGTCCCGTCGAGGGCGAGGTTCAGCTCGAGTACGTTGACCACTGGTTCCCCCAATACGCCGAGCTGGCGTGGAATCGTGTGGGCGGTCACGAGCTCGCGCACCTTGCCCTCCGCGAGTCCTCGCGCCTTGGCCACGCGCCGCACCTGGAACGCGGCTGCGGCCGGCGAGATGTGTGGGTCGAGCCCGCTGCCCGACGCAGTCACGAGATCCACCGGGACCGGACCCGTGGCCTCCGGGTCAGCGTCACGCAAGGCCTGGACCCGTCCCTTCACTGCGTCGTGGAGGGCGGTGCTGAGCGGGCCATGGTTCGACCCGGAAGACGCGCTCGCATCGTACGGAACCTTGCCGGTGGCCGACAGCCGGCCCCAAAAGTACTTCGGGTCACGGAACTCTTGGCCGATGAGCGAGGAGCCGACGGGCTTTCCGTTTTTCACGATCAGGCTGCCGTTGGCTTTGTCCTTGAACGCCGCTTGCGCGATGCTCGTGACGACGAGCGGGTAGGCTGCGCCCGTGATCAGGGTCATGGCAGCCAGCGTGACGAGGGCGGGTCTGAGCTCCTTCCACATGACGATTCTCCTTTACGCGAGGCCCAGAAGGACCAAGAGCGCGTCGATCAGCTTGATCCCGATGAACGGCACGATCAGGCCGCCGAGCCCGTAGACCAACAGGTGCTTGCGCAACAGGTCGGACGCGCCGATGGGCTTGTACGCGATGCCCCTGAGCGCGAGCGGGATCAGGAACACGATGACGATGGCGTTGAAGATCACTGCGGACAGGATGGCGCTCTCGGGCGTGGCCAGGCGCATCACGTTGAGCGCGCCGAGCGCCGGATAGGTGGTGGCGAACGCCGCCGGGATGATCGCGAAGTACTTCGCCACGTCGTTGGCGATGCTGAATGTGGTCAGCGCGCCGCGAGTCATGAGCAGCTGCTTGCCGATCTCGACCACCTCGATGAGCTTGGTGGGGTTCGAGTCGAGGTCCACCATGTTGCCGGCTTCCTTCGCCGCCTGCGTGCCGGTGTTCATGGCCACCGCCACGTCTGCTTGCGCGAGCGCCGGTGCGTCATTGGTGCCGTCCCCTGTCATCGCCACCAGGCGCCCGCCCTTCTGGTGGTCGCGGATGAGGTCCAACTTGGCTTGGGGGGTCGCCTCGGCCAAAAAGTCGTCGACTCCGGCTTCGGTCGCGATGGCCGCGGCGGTCAGCGGGTTGTCGCCGGTGATCATCACGGTCTTGATTCCCATGCGCCTGAGCTCGGCGAAGCGCTCCTTGATGCCGCCCTTGACGATATCCTTGAGCTGGATGACGCCGAGCACGTTCGCCCCCTCGGCCACGACGAGCGGCGTCCCGCCCTGCTGCGCGATCTCCTCGACCTGACGCTTCACGTCGGGAGGCATGCTGCCGCCCTGCTCCGTCACGTAGCTCTCGATCGCGTCGGTCGCGCCCTTGCGGATCTGACGGCACTCGAGGTCCACGCCGCTCATGCGAGTGTGCGCGGAGAAGGGGACGAAGTGGGCTCCGAGCTCGTGCACGTCGCGCTCGCGGAACCCGTGCTTCTCCTTGGCGAGCACCACGATGCTGCGGCCTTCCGGCGTCTCGTCCGCCAGCGACGCGAGCTGCGCGGCATCGGCCAAGTCCGACTCCCGCACGCCCTTGGCCGGCATGAAGGCGGTGGCCTGGCGATTTCCGAGCGTGATGGTGCCGGTCTTGTCGAGCAGGAGCACGTCGACGTCGCCCGCCGCCTCCACGGCTCGACCGCTGGTGGCGATGATGTTGGCCTGGATCATGCGGTCCATGCCCGCGATGCCGATGGCCGAGAGCAGCCCTCCGATGGTCGTCGGGATCAGGCACACGAGCAGCGCCACCAGCACGGTGACGGTGACCACGGCCCCCTTGCCCGCGGCCCCCACGCTGTAGATCGAGAACGGCAAGAGCGTGACGGTGGCGAGCAGGAAGATGATGGTGAGCGCGGCGAGCAGGATGTCGAGCGCGATCTCGTTCGGCGTCTTCTGGCGCTTGGCACCTTCCACCAGGCGGATCATGCGATCGAGGAAGGTCTCGCCCGGATTCGACGTGATCCGCACCACGATCCAGTCACTGAGCACGCGCGTGCCGCCTGTGACGGCGCTCTTGTCGCCGCCGCTCTCGCGGATGACCGGCGCGCTTTCGCCCGTGATGGCGCTCTCGTCCACCGAAGCGACGCCGTCGACGATCTCACCGTCGCCCGGAACGAAGTCGCCGGCTTCGACCAGCACGTGGTCACCCTTGCGCAGAGAAGCCGCCGAGACCAGCGAGGTTGCCGCGTCCCGCTTGGGCTTCTGGAGCTGCTTGGCCTGGATGTCCTTCCTGGCCTTGCGCAGCGTATCGGCCTGGGCCTTGCCGCGGCCCTCGGCCATCGCCTCGGCGAAGTTTGCGAACAGCACGGTGAACCAGAGCCAGGCCGTGATGCCGCCGATGAACGACGCCGGAGCTTCGCCCTTGCCGGTGAGCGCTTGCACGAACAGCACCGTGGTGAGCACGCTGCCGACCACGACCACGAACATGACCGGATTCCGGATCTGATGTCGCGGATCGAGCTTCTTGAAGGCATCGACGATCGCACGCTTGACGATGGGCGGATCGAACAGCGGGCGCACGGCGCTGCGCGGGCGGTGCGCCGCCAGGTCCGCCCCGTGTGCGGGCAGGGCCTTGCTCGAGGACGGCGCGGTCTCGGGCACGCTGGACTTGGGGAGTGGCTTCGGTTGGGCCATGACGTGCCTCTCAGGAATGCAGCATCAGGTGCTCGACGATGGGGCCGAGCGCGAGTGAGGGGATGAAGGTGAGCGCGCCGACCACGATGACGGTGCCGACCAGCATCACGACGAAGAGCGGCGTGTGCGTGGGCAGCGTGCCCGAGCCTTCGGGGACGACCTTCTTCGCCGCGAGTGACCCGGCGATCGCCAGCACCGGGATCGCGAGCCAGTAGCGTGCGAAGAACATCGCGAGTCCGAGCGCCGTGTTGTAGAAGGGCGTGTTCGCGCCGAGCCCGGCGAACGCGCTGCCGTTGTTGTTGCCGGCGGACGAGAAGGCGTAGAGCACCTCGCTGAAGCCGTGTTCGCCGGGGTTGTGGATGGTCTCGAGGCCACTGGCCGAGACCACCGCCACGGCCGTGCCGATCAAGACGACGGCTGGCGGCACCAGGATGGTGATCGAAGCCATTTTCATCTCGTAGGCCTCGATCTTCTTGCCCAGGTACTCGGGGGTGCGGCCCACCATCAGACCGGCGACGAACACCGCGACGATGGCGAACATCAACATGCCGTAAAGGCCCGAGCCGACGCCGCCGAAGATGATCTCGCCGAGCTGCATCAGCCACATCGGGACCAGGCCACCGAGCGGTGTGAACGAGTCGTGCATCGCGTTCACCGAGCCGTTCGAGGCCGCGGTTGTCGCGGTGGCCCAGAGCGTGGAGGCCGAGATGCCGAAGCGCGACTCCTTACCCTCCATGTTGCCGCCGGAGTGCAGGGCGTTGCCGATCTGGTCGGCGCCCAGGCTCGCCAGAGCCGGGTTCCCGGCCTGCTCCTGCCAGGTCGAGAGCGCGAGCAGCGGGACGAAGATGACCAGCATCGCCGCCAGCAGGGTCCAACCCTGCCGCGTGTCCTTGACCATTTTGCCGAAGGTGTAACAGAGCGCCGCGGCGAGGATCAGGATCGAGATGAGCTCGACGAAATTCGAGAAACCGGTCGGGTTCTCGAACGGGTGTGCCGAGTTCACGTTGAAGAACCCGCCGCCGTTCGTGCCGAGCTGCTTGATGGCGATCTGCGAGGCCGCGGGACCGACCGCGATCACCTGATCCACGACCGCCTTGCCGTCCGCGTCCTTCAGCGCCTCGGCCAGTGGAACGGCGTGGTAAGCCGAGAAGGTCTGCACCACGCCCTGCGAGACCAGCATCAGCGCCACCACGAACGAAAGCGGAAGAAGGATGTAGAGAGTGCTCCGGGTCATGTCGACCCAGAAGTTCCCGATGCCGCTGCCGCTCTTGCGGGCGAGCCCGCGGATCAGCGCGACCAGCACCGCCATGCCCGTCGCAGCGGACACGAAGTTCTGCACCGTGAGCCCGAGCATCTGCGTGGCGTAGGACATCGTCGCTTCCCCGCCGTAGCCCTGCCAGTTGGTGTTGGTCGCGAAGCTCACCGCGGTGTTCCAGGAGCTGTCCGGCGTGACCGCAGGCATCGACGCCGGGTTCAGCGGCAGAGACGCCTGCGCGCGCTGAAGCAGGTACACGACCAACAGGCCGGCCATGTTGAACAGCAGCATGCCGAGCGCGTAGGTCTTCCACGGATCGTCCGCGTCCCGCCTCACCCCTGCGAGGCGGTAGATCAGGCGCTCGAGCGGCCCGAAGACCTTCTCCATGAACACCGGCTCGCCCTCGTAGACACGCGCCACATAGCTGCCGAGCGGCTTGGCCGCCGCGACGAGCACGCCGACGTAGAGCAGGATCTGAACCCAACCTTGCCAGCTCATTGCAGTGACTCCGGCTCGAGCATTGCGACGACGAGGTACACGAACAGAAGTGCGGAGACGATCGCTCCGACCCAGTAGAGGGTGTTCATGGGAGCTACTCCTCGACCCGCTCGCACACGCGGACGAGACCGAGAGTGAGCACGAACAAGAGGGCGGTGAGACCGAGATAGGTGACGTCCAGCATGGCGGCGGCCTTCGGGTGACGAGTCACCCAAACGCTAGCGCCGAGGACGCAAGCGGTGCGAAAGCAAGCCAGGCCCGCGCGTAAGGATCTCGTAAGGGGCGCGCCCCGCGCCGCCCGCGCTCAGTTCGTCTTCACGACCACGCCCAGCGTCGTGGTGTGTTGGGCACTCGACTGGTCGCGTACCTTTTTCGGGAACACCCGATCGTCCCCGTCTGCGCTCAGCATGACGTCGCTCCGCTGCTCGAGCTTGAGCACCAGGTTCTCGGTCGGTCGCGCTTCCAGAGTCAACGTGCCGGTCCCGAGGGCTCCTCCAGACACGCCGGTCAGGTAAGCGTCGGGATCTCCGATGTACTCGGCTCTGCCCGCGACGGCCCAACCTTCGGCGAACGCGTAGCGCAGCCCGAGCGCTGCGCCGTAGAAGCTCGCGCGCGTCACCGCGTTCGTCGCGTCGCGAACCCCTTCGGTGCCATAGTCGGCGTTGAGGAACAGGCTGAAATCGTCGGTGGGGTAGGCGAACACGACCAAGTCCACCAAGTGCTTCCACGACTCCGGGTCGTTGGCGCCGCCTCGATCCACGGGATACGAAGCGGCGGCCGTTCCAGGCGACGCGACGCAGCGAAGCGCGCTCGGGTCGAACACCTGGTCGTCGGCGCACTCCACATCGCCGTGGTCGGGCTGCTCCGGTCCACCGATCCAACCCAGGGCGAGAGAGAGCTCTTTCATCGGCGCGTACGTGAGCTGAGCGCCGAAGGTCTTCCCCGTGTTGTTGTCGATGCTGGTGTTCCAGCCGTTCACGACGAGCGCCTTCAACGAAACCTCGTCTGCGAGCCCCAGCGTCGCGCGAAGCCCGGTGTGAAAGAGCGGTTGCGCGAGCCAATAGAGCGCGCCGCGGGTGTAGTTGAAGTCGAGCTGACTCTCCGCCACCTCCGCGCCGTACGGCGTGTCGAACTTGCCGAAATCCAGGATCAAGGACTCGAAGGGTTTCCAAGAAGCGAAGGCCTGTTTGACGTTGGCGAGACCTGCGTCCGCGTCCGCGCCTGCGTGAGTCGTCGCCGTGGGACCAAAGCGCAGACCGAGCGTCGCGCCAACCGGCTTCGGCTCGAGGCTCGCGTCGAACCCTACCCACGACAGAGCGAATCCGTTCGTCGTGTCGAAGGCGCGATATCGGTTCTGCCCGCTCGCCGGCTTCGGGAAGTTCTCGTTCACGCCGAGGTAGCCATCCACGAACGCCGACGGGCGCAGGGCCTCGTACCAGGGGGTTTCCGGCTCGGCGCTCTGGCTTCGCGCCAATGTGGTGAAGAGCACGATGGTCAGCGTCGCGCCGATGCCAGCGCCGCGTTTCATGAGGATGGACACGATCTCTGTCTCCTTCGGTGACCGGGGTAGCGACGGGCGACCTTAGCGCAACCTCGACGAAGGACGTACGGCCCCATCCGGAGTCCCCGACCGCCCGGCTCGGCCCCCGAGCGAGGCCGACGGGCAGCCAGCGCAAAGCCCGCCTCGACCAAACCGGTCACGACGATGCCCAACGCCAAGCTGACCTGGGCGCCGAAGCGCTCCCCGCCGTGCGACGCGACGGCCACCCGCGAGGCGCAGGCGAAACACGCCGTTGCGAAGACCGGAACCAAGGGGGGGCTCGGAAGTTCGGGTGCCTCCAGGCGGCCCATCTCGGATCGCTACTCGTTCGATACGGCATGTCTCCTCACTTCGTCGGCCTCGCTGGCGGACGGAGATCAGCATTCCACGGCCGGCGTAACGACTCCGTTGGGCCTCGGCGCGCCGGAGTGAGGATCTCGTCAGGTCGCTCTGGCCGCCCCCCTTCCGCTCGCAAACAACCCGAGAAAATGCTCTAACCAGCATTCTTCCGTGGCACTCGGAGCCGCCGCCATCTCCCTCAGCATCGTGACCGGACTGCTCGTCGGTGCCGGCGCGCTCGAACGTGTAGTGCACCGGCGAAACCTCGCGCGGATCCCCGTGCGGGTCCACGTGAACGGCACGCGGGGTAAGTCCAGCGTCACCCGACTCATCGCCGGGGCGCTCCGCGAGCACGGCACCGTGACCTGCGCGAAGACCACGGGCACTCTCGCGCGTTTCCTGCTCCCCGACGGTCGCGAGCTGCCGATCTTTCGCCCGTCCGGCCCCAACGTCATCGAACAGCGGCGCATCGTCTCGGTAGCCGCGGCCCACGACGCCAAGGCCCTCGTCATCGAGTGCATGGCTCTCCAGCCCGAGCTGCAGGCGCTCTCCGAGCTCGAGCTCGTGCGCGCGACCCACGGAGTCATCACCAACGCCCGGCCGGACCACCTGGACGTGATGGGGCCGACCGATCGCGACGTGGCGCTGGCCCTCGCGTCCATGATTCCGCTCCGCGGCAAGCTCTTCACCGCCGAGAAGAAGCAGCTCGAGGTCTTTCGTGAGGCGTGCAAGGACCGCAAGACCGAGCTCGTCGCCATCGACGACGCCGACCTCACGAGCGTGAGCGACGAGGACCTCGCTGGTTTCAGCTACACCGAGCATCGCGAAAACGTCGCGCTGGCGCTCCGGGTCGCAGAGGACCTCGGGGTCGAACGCGGCCTCGCGCTCTCGGGCATGCAGAAGAGCCGTCCCGATCCGGGCGCGCTCCGCGAATACGATCTCGATTTCTTCGGGCGCCGGCTGGTGTTCGTGAATGGCTTCGCCGCCAACGACCCGGTCTCCACCGAGCAGCTCTGGGACCTGTCCATCGGCCGCCACCCGGAGCTGAAGGCCAGAATCGCTCTGTTCAATTGCCGCGAAGACCGGCCGGAACGCTCGCTGCAGCTCGGCGAGGCCCTGCCCAAGATGAGCCCCGCGGACGTCGTCGTCGTGATGGGCACGGGCACTTATCTGTTCGCGCGCGCGGCCGTGCGCGCTGGCCTCGACCCCTCGAAGCTCGAGATCGCGGAGGGCCTCGGCGACGATGAGATCTTCGAACGGGTCGTGAGCTTGGTGGACGAATCGGCGCTGGTGTTCGGCATGGGGAACATCGGTGGCCATGGGCTGTCGCTCACGCGCTACTTCGCGAACCGCGCTCATCCGAAGAGCACGGACCCGAGGAGCCGCGCCGCATGATGGAGCTCCTGCCCATTTCGGTCGGGATCGGTCTGGCCATCAGCCTGCTGTTCACCGAGATGTTCGGCATCGCGGCGGGCGGAATGATCGTGCCGGGCTACATCGCGCTCCATCTGACGAAGCCGCTGGACGTGCTGTTCACGGTGCTCGCGGGCGTGCTGACCTGGGCCATCGTCCACACCTTGAGCTCGTTCACCATCGTGTACGGGCGGCGCCGCACGGTGCTGATGATCTTGATCGGGTACCTCGTGGGGATGTTCCTGCGCTGGTCGACCGGTGCGTTCGGGCACGGCAGCATCGAGCTCAGCGTGATCGGGTTCATCATACCCGGGCTCATTGCGCTCTGGCTCGACCGCCAAGGCATCGTCGAGACAGTGGCCGCGCTCGTGACCGCGTCGGTGGTGGTTCGCTTGATCCTCGTCCTGGTGGTGGGGGCGGAGCTCCGCGGATGAAGAAGGTCTATTGGCGACCTCAAGGCGTGTCTCGATCCGTCATGCTGCTCATCGCCGGCGTGGCGCTCGCGGCGTTCGTCGCCGTGGAAAAGTTCCCGGTTTCCACACGCCAGAAGAACTACACCGAGAAGCTCGCGGCCTCGCGTCTGGCGCTCGAGGCCTTCAACGCGGTGAAGGCGGAGAAGATCGCGCGCGGCATCGGCATCGACCCCGAGGCGGACCCCCACCAGACCGGTCTCATCGGTCGCTCGGTGACTGCGGTCACGTCCAACACCGGATACATCTCCGCCAAACGCCTGAGTGTGAACCCGAACTTCGCGGCACTGGTGGTGCACTGGCTCAAGCGCGCCGGCGTGGAAAAAGGCGATGTCGTCGCCGTTGGGCCCTCCGGTTCGTTCCCTGCGCTCTGCATCGCGACGTTCGCGGCAGTCCAAACCCTCGAGCTCACCCCCATCGTGGTCTCCAGCGCTTCCGCCTCCGAGTGGGGAGCGAACGACCCTGCGTTCATGTGGCTCGACATGGAGAAGGCTCTCTTCGAGAAGCGGCTCTTCAGCTTCCGCTCCATTGCTGCATCGCGGGGCGGCATCGAAGACTACGGCTTCGGCATGTCGCAAGAGGGTCGCAACCTCATCGATCAGGCCATTCAGCGCGCGGGTGTGGAACGCATCGATGCCAAGAACCTGACCGACGGCATCGAACAACGCATGGCACTCTTCGACGCCAAGGCGGGCGGCAAGCAGATCAAGGCCTACATCAACGTCGGCGGCGGCACGGCATCGGTGGGCACACACGTCGGCAAGAAGCAGTTCAAGCCGGGGCTCAACATGTCGCCACCGGGCGGGGCCGAGCTCGCCGACTCGGTGATGCTCCGCTTCGCCCAGCGCGGCGTGCCGGTAGTCCACCTCACCAGCCTCGAAGCGCTGGCAAAGCAGTATGGCTTCCCCGCCGAGCCCCATGGGATGCCGCGCGTGGGTGAGGGTACGGTGTTCGTGCGCGAGGAGTACAATCGCCTGATCGCGGGCATTGGCCTGGTGGCCGTGCTCGGGGCCATGCTCGCGTTCATTCGCCTGGACGTGGGGGCCCGTATCTTGCAGAGCGCTCAGAGGCGCAAGGATCGGGCCAGACAGCCCCAACAAATGGTGTGACGCCGCGAATTTCGCGCGCGTTTCTCGTCTGGCGCACCCCCTTCCGCGCGTGTTAGCAAACGCGCAAAATGCTCGGCACCGCGACCCTCGTCGACTGGGCAGCATTCGTGGGCGCGGTCATCGCCACGATGCTGCTCGACCGGATGTTGGTCGGGAAGAGCTCCAACGCGGTTTCGTTCCGCGAGGCCACCGTGCGGAGCGTAGTCGCCATCGTGGCCGCGCTCGCCTTCGCGGGCTTCGTCCACTACCGCATGGGCTTCGACAAGGCGGTCACGTACATCGTGGCGTACCTGGTCGAGGAGTCGCTGTCCGTCGACAACCTGTTCGTGTTCCTGGTGATCTTCTCGTATTTCGGCGTGCGAGAACGCCACCAGCAACGCATCTTGTTCTGGGGCATCGTCGGCGCAGTGGTGATGCGCGGCGCGTTCATCCTCGCCGGCAACGCGCTACTCCACCGATTCCACTGGATGATGTACGTGTTCGGCGGTTTCCTCGTGATCACGGGCGCCAAGCTCGCTTTCAAGAAGGAAGACGACGCCGTCGACCCGGAATCCAACCTGGCGCTGCGCTTCGCGCGGCGCTACCTGCGCACGACCGACCAGTTGGAGGGCGATCGCTTCTTCGTCCTCAAGAACGGCGTGCGTCACGCGACCCCGCTGTTCTTGGTGTTGATCGTAATCGAGTTCACCGACGTGCTGTTTGCAGTCGACTCGGTGCCAGCGGTGCTAGCGGTCTCCGACGACCCGTTCATCATCTACACCAGCAACATTTTCGCCATTCTGGGGCTCCGGTCCCTCTACTTCATGCTGGCCGGCATGATGAGCCGATTCCACTACCTGGACCTCGGGCTCGCCGTGATCCTCGTGTTCATCGGCGCCAAGATGCTGCTCTCGAAGGTACTTCACGTACCGAACCTCGTGAGCTTGGGGGTCATCGCAGCGGTGCTCACCGCCGCCATCGTCGTCAGCATGCTGCGCCCCCCGAAAGGCGGTGACGGCGAGGAGGAAGCGGTCGAGAGCGCGAGTCCACCCGACGGGGGGAGCTAGATGGGCGTTCGGCGAACCGGGGCCCGCCCCGGCGGGAGCGGGAGCTAGCTTGGCCCGCGTCGCGGAGCTCGACGAGCGCGCCGCGGGCGTGCTCCTGCACGTCACTTCGCTGCCGGGCCCCCACGGCTCGGGGGATCTCGGGCCGTCCGCGCGGGCCTTCGCCGACCACCTGGCGGCCGCCGGGATCACGTGGTGGCAGACGCCGCCGGTGGTCCCGCCCGGCTACACCGGGTCGCCCTACGACAGCCCATCGGCGTTCGCGGGAAGCCCATGGCTCGTGAGCCTCACGGACCTCGCCGCGGACGGCTTGCTCGACGCGGCCGACGCCACCCTCACCCTGCGTGACGGGGCGACCTTCGCCGAGATCCAAGCATTTCGGGAGCCCTGGCTCCGGAAAGCCCACGCGCGTTCGGTCGCGCGGGCCGCCCAACGCGACACGGACGATCTCGAGGTCCTGCGCGCGACGAACCCGTGGCTTCGCGACTGGGCGCTGTTCTCGGCGCTCAAGCGCCGGTTCCCCGACCAGGCATGGTGCGAGTGGGACGCCGAGCTCGCCGCACGCAAGGCCACGGCGCTCGAGCGAGCCGCGAACGAGCTCGCTGACGAGATCTCCTACCACGAGCACGTCCAGCTCTGGTTCCGCCGGCAGTGGCGGCGCCTCCGAGAACATTGTGCGCAGCGCAACGTGGCACTCCTCGGTGACGTACCCATGTTCGTCGCACACGACAGCGCCGATGTCTGGAGCCACCGCGAGGCCTTCTTCCTCGACGAGACGGGCAAGCCCACGGTGGTCGCCGGTGTGCCGCCCGACCCGTTCAGTGCCACGGGCCAGCTGTGGGGCAATCCGCTCTATCGTTGGGACTACATGCAGCGCCGCGGGTTCGACTGGTGGATGGCGCGCCTCGGAGAAACGCTGGAGCGGTTCGACGCGGTGCGACTGGATCACTTCATCGCATTCCACCGCTACTGGGAGATCCCGTCCGGCGCCACGGACGCCCGAGTGGGACGCTTCGTGCAAGTGCCGGGCGACGCGCTCTTCGAGCGGGCGCGGGAACTCTTCGGCGGGCTGCCATTTCTAGCGGAAGATCTGGGCATCGTGACCCCAGAGGTCCACGCCCTGCGCGACCGCTTCCGCGTGCCGGGCATGCGCGTGCTCCAGTTCGCTTTCGGGAGCGACGAGCCCAACGACTATCGTCCGCATCGCTTCGTTCAGAACACCGCCGTCTACACCGGCACCCACGACAATGACACCACCGTGGGGTGGTATGCCGCGGCGTCGGATGCCGAACGCCAACGCGTAGTCGCCTACCTCGGCGGGGTCTCCGGGCAGATCCAATGGGACCTCGTGCGAGCTGCGCTCGCGTCGGTGGCGAACCTCGCCGTGTTCCCGATTCAAGACGTACTCGGCCTCGGCAGCGAGTCGCGCATGAACACGCCGGGGACCGTCGAAGGCAATTGGTCGTTCCGAGTGAAGCCAGAAGCGCTCACGCCCGAGCTCGCCGAACGGCTCCGCGGTCTGTGTGGGCTCTACGAACGAACGCCACGCTGGAACGACGGTGACTCCCACGCCTTCGTGCGAGGCTGACCGTCACTCCTCGATGCCCAAGTACTCCATGGCGTGACGGTCGGCGGTCTGCTCGTGGGACTTGAACCACGCCTCCAAGAGTTCGACCAGGACACCCATGAGCTCGGTCTCACGGCGGTCGCACTCTGCCCGAAGCGCGATGAGCCGCCGCAGGAAGGAGCTGTGCTGATTTCGATGCTGCTCGAGCCTCGGGTAGTGTGCGCGCTCCATCAGGAGCTCCTCGTATTCGAAGTGCTTTTGCACGTCCGCCATCAGCGCATCGATGGCCGCGGCCAGCTCTTCCCAGGCATGCCCGGCGGCGTGCGCATGGCGCAAACCATGGATGCTGGCCGACAGGTGGCCATGTTGGGCGGCCACACCATCGGGCAGCGTCGGAATGCGCGAGCGAGGCTGATCCACGAAGGGGAAATTTTTCGCAGAAACGCCGGCCAACGTCAACCGTGGGACGCCACGGGAGCGGTCTTTCGCCGAGTGAGGAGGCTCGGAGCGTCGCGCCTTGACCCTTGACGCCGAAATCGAGTCCCTCGAAAGCTGTGTTCGTCATGAGCGAAGTCGACCGACTGATTCGCGCCCGCATCGATCAATTCGTGGACGAGCTCACGGAGCTCGTGCGGCGCGCCGCGCTCGAGGCCGTTTCGGAGGCCCTCGGAGGCCGGGCGACGCGACCCGCCGAGGGCACTCCGGCGCGGACGCGACGCCGTCGGGTCGAGGCTCGAGGCTCGAAGCGAACCGCGTCCGACCTCGGCGCGCTCACGGAACGCATCGAACGGCACGTCCAGGACAATCCCGGCGAAGGGGCACAGCATATCGCCCGCGCGCTCGGGGTGGGCACCAAGGACCTGGTGCTTCCTCTCAAGAAACTGCTCGAGAGCGGCGCCGTGCACAAGAAGGGCGAGCGGCGCGCCACCAAGTACTACCGCGGCAAGAAGTGAGGCCGCGACCGCGCTGCGCGCTCCCGGGCGCGTGAGTCACTCGTCGTCGCCATCGTGGCTCGGCGTGTCGTGAACCAGCTCGAGCACGGCGCGCCGTCGGGACTCGGGTACGCCCGTGCCGCCGCGTCGCACCAGCGGCAGCACCGCTTCGCTCGGCGGCTCCTCCGCGCCGGGGGAGCGCCTCACGAGCGGCAGCGGCATGCTCTTGACGCGTTCGCGCCCCGCCGCCGTGGCGTTCTTCGCGGGAGGAGGCAGGAACCTCGCGAGCTCCTTCCTCAGCGACTCGGCGGAGTCCGGCCGCTGGCGCGGGTCCTTGGAGAGGCACCGGCGGATCAGGCTCTCGATGGCGGCGGGCAGCGTGCGGTCGTAAGCCCGGAGCGGCATGGGCGGTCGCTGCAACACGTTGGTCATGATCTCGGCTTCGTTGCGCCCCTGGAATGCGCGCCGCCCCGTCAAGAGCTCGTAGAGGATGGCGCCCGCCGCGTAGAGATCGGTGCGTTCATCGACCGCGCGCCCGAGGATCTGCTCGGGCGCCATGTAGCTGGGCGTCCCGAATACCCGCCCGCCGCCCGACTCGTCGCTGCGAGCCCGGCACGCGATGCCGAAATCCAACACCTTCACCTCCGGGCGATCCGGCTCGGGATGAACCACCATGATGTTGGCCGGTTTCAGATCGCGGTGAACGATGCGGTGGGAGTGCGCGGCGTCCAGAGCCGCGAGGACCTGACACACGAGCTCGCACGCGTATTCGAGGCCCACCGCTCCGCGAGCTGCGACCGTGCTCTCGAGCGTTTCGCCCTCGCACAGCTCCATCACGAAGAACGGGACGGACTCCACCGTCGCCCCGATGTCGTAGATGGCCACGACGTGTCGGTGGGAGATGGTAGCGGCCGAGCGCGCTTCGACGGCGAAGCGCTCCACCGCCTCGGCATCTTTCGCCCACTCGGGCCGCAGGAGTTTCACGGCGACGGGCCCGAAAAGCGCGCTGTCCGCCGCCCACACTTCGCCCACACCCCCTTCGCCCAGCGCGCGGCGTAGGGTGTAGCGACCTCCGATGACGCTGCCACGGGCGAACGGCACGGCGGGAGTGTAGCTGGTTTTCGCGCGCCCCATGGCAGTGCGCGATGCGCCCCGTGCCCGAGCCTGGCGACCACCGGGAAAACCCCGGATATGCTGGCGGCGTGCGCCCACTTCGAAAACGTGTTCTTGACCGGTGCGTCCTCGGGCATTGGCCGCGCGATCAGCCTCGAGCTCGCGCGCCCAGGTGCCAAGCTCGTCCTCGCGAGGCGCGCCGACGAGGCGAGCTCGAGACTCTGGCAGAGGAGGTCCGCGAACGCGGCGGTACGGCGTTCGTCGAAGTGCTGACGTCACCGATACCGAACGGACGCGTGGCTGCGTGCTCCGCTGGGACGACGAGCCCTGGCGGGCCCGACCTCGTGGCCGCCAACGCCGGAGTCGATCTGAGCACCCATGGCGTCGAGGTCCTTGCCCGCCGAGGTGCTGCGAGTTTTCTCCGTGAACACGCTGGGCGCGCTCGCCACGTTGGTTCCGGTCGCCCCGCGCATGGTAGCCCGCGGCAAGGGTACGCTCGCTGCAGTGACGAGCCTCGCAGGCATGCGCGGGCTCGCCGGACACGCCGCGTACTCTGCGAGCAAGGCCGCAGTCAGCACGTACCTCGAGGCCCTACGCGTGGACGTCCACGGCCACGGCGTCGACGTGGTCGACGTGCGGCCGGGCTTCGTGGACACGCCGATGACCCGCGACAAGCGCTTTCCGATGCCGTTCCTGCTCGACTCCACTCGCGCAGCTCGGCTCACGGTGGACGGCTTGCGGCGCGGAACGCCCGTCGTCGAATACCCGTTCGCGCTGGCGCGAGCGATGGACTTCGCTGAAAAGCTGCCGGATGCGCTCTGGCGCCGCGTCGCGGAGCGCTTGCCGCGGTGACTCCCGCAAAAGCGGCGCCCGACTGACGGCGGCGCCGACCTGGACTACGCTCGAGGCGTGAAGCGGCCGAAAACTTCGGGGAGGATCGCCTTGAATCGGCCGGCGCCTCGACTCGTCGAACTCTCGATGCGGCGTCTTGCCGCGGCTTCCTTGCTGCTCGCGACGAGCTTCCGGCACGAGACGGCGTTCGCGCAAGCTGCCGCGCCGACTCCACTCGAAGCACCCCCTCCGCGACAGCCGCCCGCGGGCGCACCCCGGGTGGACGCTCCCGACACTTGGGGCACGACCGAGCCCCCCGAGCGTGGAGTTCCTGCGCCACCCGACGCCGCCGCGCGCCGCGAGCCGCCGCCCTCCTCGCAACCCAGCGAGCTCGAACTGGACACCGCCGCCGCGGAGCCGCGCGTGCGCTACACGCTCGAGGCCATCGAGGTCCGGGGCAATCGGCGCACGCGCTCCCGCGTGGTCATGCGCTACGTGCCGTTCAAGCCAGGCGACGTCATCGACGTGGACGACACGGAGGTGGAGCTCACGCGTTACCGGCTGCTCGGCACCGGGTTCTTCCGCGACGTCCAGTTCTCGCTGCGCAAGGGCGGCAGCCGCGGGCGCGTCGTGCTCGTCATCGACGTCGTCGAGAGAAACACCATCATCGTCAACGACCTGTGGATGGGTCTATCGGCCGACGCCGACAAGCGCGGCAACGCGCGACCGCTCACCGCCTACGCCGGCGTGGACGTCGCAGAGACCAACCTGGCGGGCACTGGCATCACGTTGGGCGGCGCCGTGGGGCTCGCTCAAGATCAGCTGGCGCTCCGCGTCCGCTTCCTCGATCCGGCCTTCCTCGGCGGGCGCTGGATGGCGAGCGGGATGCTGCTCTTCAACGACGCCAAAGACTTCTTCGGGAACGCCGACGTCCTCTGGGACGACCCGTCGCAGTTGAACCAGGTGCCCGACTACGCCGTCGTGGCCTACAAGCGCTTCGGAGGAACGCTGGGCATCGGCCGAGACCTCTCGGTTCCGACGCAGCTCTGGCTGAACTACCGTCTCGAGGCCATCGATGCGTCGCTGCCGAGGGCGGCGAGCCACATCCGCGGCCTCGATCGGGAGCCGATCCTCTTCGACATCTTGCCGGGGCGCAGCGTGCTTTCGACGGCACGTGCGTACCTCCAACACGACACACGCGATCATCCCTTCCTGCCCACCCGCGGCTGGCTCGCCAGCGTCTCGGGGGAGGTGGGCCTCACGCCGCTCGGGAGCGACTACGCCTACCAGCGGCTCGACGTCGCGGCATCGCGCTGGTGGGAGTTGCCGTGGAAGCGTCACGTGGTGCGACTCGAACTCTTCGGCGGCGCCATCTCCGGCGACGCACCGTTCTTCGAGCAGTACTACGTGGGCGACTACAGCGACTTCTTGCCGGGCCGCGTCCTCGGCATGAACGTCGATCGCCGGCCCCCGCCGAACTTCTTGGACAACTCCATCGTCGAGGTCCGCTACGGACACTACGCGGCCAAGGTCGGAGGGGAGTATCGCATCCCCCTCTACCGCGGGACGCGCTCGGTCTACGGCATCGACTTCTTCGGCAGCGCTGGGCTCTACGGCGTGGCACATCGCCGTGACTTGACGGATCCGCCGCGCGGTTACTCGCGCCTCCAGCTGATTCCCGTCGATCTCACGGCCAACCTCGGCTTCCGGATGGACACGTCGGCGGGCGGCTTCGCCTTCGCCTTCTCCAACGTGCTCGGGTTCATCCCGGTCAGAAACGAGGCAAACCGGTGAGCTCCGGCGCCCGCCGAGCCACGCTCGTCGCCTGGGCGCTCGCAGCGCTGGTTCTCGGGGCGATCCTGCTCCGCGCACCGGTCGTCCACGCCCAAGAGAAGAAGGATCCACCGCCGCGCGACGCCCGATTCGTCTGGAACGCGCAGAAGACCCAGCTCTACGTCGACCTGGCGTTCCGCGACGTGATCGACGCCGAAATCCGCAAGAAGCTGAGCCGCGGATTGCCGACCACCATCGTGCTGACGGGCACGGTCCACTTGCCCGGGGTGAAGGACCCGGTCTCCACCACGGCGCAGACCTGCAAGATCACGTGGCACGTCTGGGACGAGGTGTATTTGGTGGAGACGACGCGTCCTGGCGGCACGCGCTCGACCGCTGCGATCACCGTGGACGGCGTGGTCCGGCGTTGCGCCGAAGCCCGGCGGTTGCTCGTGGCGACGAGCGATCAGCTGACTGTGGGGACCAGCGTGTACTTGAGCGCAAAGGTGCAGGTGAATCCCGTGAGCCCCGAGCTCCTCAACAAGATCAAGCGTTGGGTGAGCCGCCCGACGGGCACTGGCACGGCGGCGCCGGGGGACGCGCTCTTCAGCACGTTCACCGGCTTGTTTCTCCAGCGCATCGGCGAGGCTGAGCGTGAGCTCAAGTTCGTGACCAAGACGCTGGTCCCGGTGGTGGAGAAACCCCCGCCGCCCAAGGAGAAGAAGTGAAACCCGAGAGCTTCCTGGTCGCGCTCCTCCTGGCGGACAAGCGCTGCGTCGTGGTGGGCGCCGGCGCGGAGGCCGTGCGGCGCGCCCGCGCACTCTTGGCGGCCGGCGCCGACGTGTTGGTCCTGGGGGACGCACCCGACCCCGAGCTCGAGCAGCTCGCGCTCGCGGGTGAGCTCCGCCTCGACCGCCGCGCTCCGACGGGGGCGGACCTCGACTCCGCCTGGCTCGTCGTGCTCACCGAGCGCGACCCGGCGCTCGCGCAAAGTCTCGCCGACGAGTGCGCACGCCGGCGGCTGTTCTTCTGCGCCGTGGACCAACCGGGACAAAACGGCTTCCACCACGTGGCGCTGGCCCGCCGCGGTCCGGTGACGCTCGCGGTCGCCACCGAAGGTGTGGCTCCGGCTCTGGCGAAACGTCTGCGCGACGAGCTCGAGGACAAGGTCTTGACCCCCGAATTCGCAGAGTTCGTCCATCACATGGCCGAGCTCCGCGCGCGACTGCCGGCCGAGCGACGGAAAGAGGTGCTCACCCGCGAAGCCGCGCGCGTCGAGCTCGGTCGGGTTACGCTCGCTCCCCGGGAGCACGAATCGGGACCGTGACGCCCTTTCCGGTGACGCCGCTGTTCGTCGGGCGCGAGACCGAGCTCGCGCGACTTTCGAGCGCGCTCGATCGCGTCTCGGTGGCGTGGCTCTACGGAGTCGGCGGAGTCGGCAAGACCAGCTTGGCCTTGGCGTTCGCGCGTTCGTGGCCACAGAAGGTGGTGTACTGCGACGCCGGCAGTGCACCGCTCGACGCTCTGGTCGACGACGCCCGGCGCGAGCTCGGTAAGCGCGCGCGACCGGAGCCGCGCGACACCCAAGCACGCCTCGCCGACCTCGTCCGACGCTTGGACGCTTCGAAAGCGCTCTGGGTGGTCGACGACGCTCACGAGCTCGGCGACGTCGCCGCGGGTGGGCTGGTGGAGACCTTGGCGAAGGAGCTGCATTCGGGCAGAGCGATCTTCACGTCGCGTCATCGGCTGGCAGTGAGCTCTCGCGCACCGGACCGCCTCGAGCTCGGCGTCGAAGGGCTGCGTGAAGAAGCGGCGCGCGGTCTCTGGACTTCCCTCGACGAGCTCTACGGCCCCGCGGCAGGCTTCGAGCACGCGCTCCGTAGGTCCGCGGGGAACCCCTGGCTCTTGCGCCGCGCCCACGCCGGCCCATTGGGCGAGGACCCTTCGCCAGGACCGGAGCTCGACGAGCTACCGCCGGACGCGCGCAGCTTGGCGCTCACGCTGGCCATCGCCGACCGCCCGCTGCCCATGACGATGCTCGAGGAGCTGCTGCCGAACGGGCGGCTCCGCCCTGCCCTCGCCGTGCTGGCGACTCGGCTCGTCGTCGACGTCGATGCCGGCGGCGCGACCCGGATCCACGACTTGTTCCGCGAAGCGCTGCTCGGGCGCTCGTCGGCCGAAGAGCGGTGCGTGGCCGAGAGCGAGCTCGTCCGCCTCCTCGAACACTCCGAGCTGGACGAGAAGAGCAAGGTCCGAGCCCTCACGCGGCACTTGGTCGCGCTCGGACGCTTCGACGACCTGGATCGCGCTCTGAAGGACCACGCCGCGGGCGTCATCCGCGCGGGTGCCACGGGGGAGCTGCTGCGCTGCATGGAGCTCGTGCCCCCCGAACGGCGCAGCCTCGAGCTGTCCGTCGAACGCGCCCGCTGCATCGGCCGTCACTACGACTTGCCGCGCGCCTACCACGAGCTGACCCAGCTCGCCGAAGGTCCGGGGCCTCCGGCACCCGAGCTCGCCTACGCGCTGGCCGAGGCCGCGTATGACCAATGTCTGCCGCGACGAGCCGAAGCCTTGCTCGAGCCGCTGTTGCGCTCGCCGGAGCTCGATCCCGAGCTTCGCGTGCGAGCGCTCGTGCGGCTGTCGGCGGCGCTCACGCTCGAGGGGCGAGGCGAAGAAGCGCGCGCGCGGCTGGCAGAGGCGCGTGCTCAGGCGCCCACCCAGGCGGTGGCGGCGCGACTCGCCCTGCAAGAGGCCATGACTCTGAACGCCGAGGAGGACTGGGAACGGGCGGCCTCCGCGCTGGGCCGCGCCCGAAGCCTCATCGAATTCCAGACCCTCGACGAGCACGCGGTCTACGTACCGCTCACGTTCGCCGTCATCTTGAGTCGCGCAGGCCGCATCGCCGAGTCCGACGCGCTGCTGGAGAAGCTCGACCTCGACGTCGAGACCGAAGACGACAGCGCGCGGATCTTCATCTTGGCGTCCAAGTCGTCGCTGCTGCTCGACCGCGGCGATCGGCTGCGATCCCTGGAAATACGTCTCGAGGCCCAGCGATTGAACGAGCCGCTCGGCGGCGTCCACTACGGGCTGACCGGAGCGCTCTGGCTGTCGCGCACGTTGTTCGTGCTCGGACGGCGGAGCGCGGCGGAACGGGTGCGCGCGCCTGCGCTCGCGCTCGCGCGGCAGCTCGGCTGCCTCACCTTGGCGCGGCGACTCGAACGGAGCTCGCTCTGGGACCCGTTGGAGCAGCTCGAGAACCCGACGCGCGGAGCGCCGCTCCAGAAACGCGGCGAGTACTGCCGCGAGCGGGCCTTGGCGGCGCTGTCGGCGGCGGCGCGAGGCGACGTCGTGCAAGCGGAGGTCGATCTCGCGGCGGCCAAGGAGCTGGCGCTCGGCCCCGGCTACGGGCTCGATCGCGCCATCCTCCACCTCGCGCGGGCAGCGCGCGCCGAGCGCGCTGGCGATACGGCGACGCTGGCCGAAGAGCTCGCAGGTGCGCGGCGCGAGGCAGCGACCGACGGCGTCGACCCGGAACGGCTGGAAGCGCTCGAAGCGTGGATGACGCGACTCGCCGCTGCCGGCATCACCGCGAGCTCCGCTTCGAAGGCCCTGCGCGTGGTGCTCGACTCCGAGCGTCACGAGCTCCGAACGGACGCGGGTGCGACGTCCCTGAAGAGTCGTCCGGTGCTGCGCAAGCTCCTCTACTGCCTGGCCTCGCGAGCGAACTCCGTCGTGTCCAAGGACGACCTGGTGTTCGCCATGTGGGCGACGGAATACGACCCGCTGCGCCACGACACGCCTCTCTGGCAGAACGTCCGGCGCCTGCGACAGCTCTTGGCACCCGTCGGGCTCGGCGTCGAAGTGGACGAGCTCGGCTACCGCCTGGTGGTCCCCGAGTCGCTCACGCTCGAGCGAACCCCGTGAGCCCCTGGCCTGGCTCACATCAGGGTGTAGACGAGGTTGATGGCCGTGACCGTGTCGAGCTCTTTCACGCCCGGCAGCGGCGCATGGTCGTATTTCAGACTGAACGTCGTGGCGAGGGAGAAGTCGCCGCCGATGGCCGAGCTCAAGCCCACGTCCCAGTTCAGACGCCAGCGCTCGGTCTCGGGCAGGCCTTGGAGATATTCGACGCCGGTGTTGAACTTGACGTGCTCGTTCACGCTGTTGGTGTAGCCGGCGAACAGGCGACCGCTGTGCTGTACTTTGGTCTTGTCGACGCTCTCACCTTTGGCCGCCGCAGCGTCGATGTTCTCGTCACGCCGCACGTCGTATTGGAGGTCGTAGCCGATTTCCGTCCAGAGCTGCTGCGCCTTCTCGTCGATGAAGTAGTAGGCCACACCAGGATCGAGGTTCAACCGGAGGTCGAGGCCCTGGAAGCGATCGCGCCGCGCGGACGTGGAGAGGAACAGCGCCAGTTGCTTGGCCACGAAGCGGTCGTAACGGACTTTGCCTTGGTAGTTTTCCACCGTGGTCTCCATGTCCGCATCGGCATTCGCCGCCGCCCGCGAATAGTTGGCTGCAGCCGCGATGCTCAGCTGGTTCAGGCTGCGACGGAGCCGGAAGTTGCCCGCGGTGGTCGCGGCCAGCGAGCGAGCGTTGCCGGTGGTCAACATGCCGCCCGCAGAAATCTTCGCCTCGGTCGCGTCCTTGGCGTCTTCCTTGTCGCGCTCCGCGGCTTGGAAGCCTTCGGCGGCGACGTCGGTCTTTCCGGCCGACGCGGCGTCCTGCTTCATGAGCCCGGCGGGCTGCGCAACTGCAGCGCGAGCTCCGAGCAAAGCGACGGCCGTGAGAGCGAGATTCGTGAGAGTCTTCATGTTCCTCATCCTGGGTTCGTCACCCAGCAAGCCACGTGCCACACCGCCGAAGCGGGCGGAAGCAGCTGGCTCGCGGTGAAAAGCCGAAAAGGCGCCGCGAGCCTAGTCCAATTCACGCGCCGTGGCTGTCGTTTGCGACCTACGAAATTGTGGGACCCGAACGACACGTCCGAACTTTTGGCCGAACAGCCGAACGCTGGCTGACGCCGGGGCCGAGTCGGCAGTATCGTGCCCGACAGCGAGGACCAACATGGGGAACGAATCCGAACGCGTCGTGATCCAGGTCGAAGACGACCGCACGGGAATGAGCGAGAAGACCCTGCGCCGCGCGGTGGTGGATCACCTCACGTACACGCAGTCGAAGGAGCTGACGCAAGCGACGCTCTTGGACGTCAATTTTGCGCTGGCACACACCGTTCGAGATCGCCTCGTCCAGCGCTGGATGGCGACGCAGCGCGCTTACCAAGAGCGTGACCCCAAGCGCGTCTATTACCTCTCGGCGGAGTTCTTGTTGGGCCGCTTCCTCGCCAACAACTTGGTGAACCTGGGGCTCTACGACTTCGCACGGCGCGGCCTGTCCGAATACGGCATCGAGCTCGAAGCGGTTCTCGACGAGGAACCCGACCCGGGGCTCGGCAACGGCGGCCTCGGCCGTTTGGCGGCGTGCTTCCTCGACTCGATGGCGACGCTCGAGCTCCCCGGTTACGGCTACGGCATTCGCTACGAGTTCGGGATTTTCCGCCAGGAGATCGTGGACGGCAATCAGGTGGAGCGACCCGACGATTGGCTGAAATTCGGTCACCCCTGGGAGTTCGCCCGACCGGAGTACGCCGTCGACGTGCAATTCGGCGGCCGCGTCGAAGGCTACTGGGACGACCGCGGTTACCACCCGCGCTGGGTGGATGGTACGCGCGTCGTGGGGGTGCCGTTCGACTACCCCATCGCCGGCTACGGCAACGACACCGTGAACACGCTCCGACTCTGGGCGGCGCGGGCCTCCCAGGAGTTCGACCTCCAGGTGTTCAACGACGGGGACTACCGGCGGGCCGTCGAAGAGAAGGCTCTGTCCGAGAGCATCTCCAAGGTGCTCTACCCGAAAGACGAGACGCCGGCGGGCAAGGAGCTGCGCCTGAAGCAGCAGTACTTCTTCGTGACCTGCTCGATTCGCGACATCCTGCGACGCTACAAGAAGATTCATCAGAGCTTCGACGAGCTGCCGAACAAGGCGGCGATCCAACTCAACGACACCCACCCGGCCATCGCCGTGGCGGAGCTCATGCGCCTGTTGGTGGATCGCGAGCACCTGCCGTGGGAGCGAGCTTGGGAGATCACCCAGGCCACGCTGGCGTACACGAACCACACTCTCTTGCCCGAAGCGCTGGAGAAATGGCCCGTCGAGCTGTTCGAGCGCGTCCTGCCGCGTCACCTGCAGATCATCTACGAGATCAACCACCGCTTCCTACGCCAGGTCCACGTGCATTGGCCGGGCGACGACGATCGCAAACGACGCTTGAGTCTCATCGAAGAGGGCCCGGTGCGCCAAGTGCGAATGGCGAACCTCGCGGTGGTCGGCAGCCACAGCGTGAACGGAGTGGCCGAACTCCACAGCGAGCTCGTACGTCGGGATCTGTTCCGGGACTTCGCCGAACTCTGGCCCGAGCGTTTCAACAACAAGACCAACGGCGTCACCCCACGGCGCTGGCTCTTCACCTGCAACCAGCCGCTCACGCGTGCCATCGAAAAGCGCATCGGGCGGGAGTTTCTCGGGGACCTCAT
The DNA here is from genome assembly GCA_046351435.1 of Polyangiaceae bacterium. Taxonomy (GTDB): domain Bacteria; phylum Myxococcota_A; class Polyangia; order Polyangiales; family Polyangiaceae; genus JADJKB01. Next base: position 61,266 of record JAXLYN010000008.1, on the reverse strand, counting down.
GGCGCTGGAGAAGCTCGCGGCGTACGCCGACGACCCGGAGCTCCAGACCGAGCTCTGGGACATCAAGCAAGCGCACAAAGGCTCGCTCTCGCGCATGGTGGCCGATCTCGTCGGGGTGGGGCTGGACCCCGACGCCCTGTTCGACGTCCAGGTGAAGCGGATCCACGAGTACAAGCGCCAGCTCTTGTGCGCGCTCCACGTCATCGTGCTGTATCGCCGGCTGCGCTTCTTGAATCGCGACATTCAGCCGCGCGCCGTCATCATCGCGGGCAAGGCGGCGCCCGGATACGCCAAGGCGAAGAAGCACATCAAGCTCATCAACGACATCGCAGCGGTGGTGAACGCGGATCCGGAAGTGAAGGGCCGACTCGCCTGCGTGTTCGTGCCGAACTACAGCGTGTCGCGCGCGGAACGCATCATCCCCGCGGCCAACCTGTCGGAGCAGATCAGCACGGCGGGCAAAGAGGCATCTGGCACCGGGAACATGAAGTTCCAGATGAACGGCGCACTGACCATCGGCACCCTGGACGGCGCCAACGTGGAGATCCGCGAGCGCGTCGGCGCCGAAAACTTCTTCCTGTTCGGGCTGAACGCAGCGGAGGTGGCCGAGACCTACGCGCGCGGCCACGATCCCGCCCGCCACATCGCGGGCTGCGAAGAGCTCGCAGGGGCCCTCGAGCTCCTCGAGCAAGGGTTCTTCTCGCCCGACGAACCCGACTTCTACCGCGACATCGCCGACTACGTCCGGCGCCACGATCCGTATCTGATCGCGGCCGACTTCTCCGACTACCTGTCCTGTCAGGCCCGGGTGGAGCGCGAGTACCGTGAGCGCGCGACGTGGATGCGGAAGGTGATCCTGAACATCGCCCATTCGGGTTCGTTTTCCAGCGACCGCACCATCCGCGAATACGCGCGAGACATCTGGCACGCGGAGCCAGTGCACGTCGAGCTCGAGCCCTACGTTTCGGTCGACTGAATCCTCTCAGCGGCGCGAGACACCGAGACGCGCTCGAAGCGGCGCTTCCAAGCGAGAAATGGTCGTTCGAAGTAGCCGTACGACAGCCCGGCGATGGCGGTCGCCAGGAGGAGGGCCAGAGGAAACGACACGAGCAGTGGCGCCGCGGGCCAGAGCCAGCGGAGCGTCGTGATGGCAGACACGTGCCAGAGGTAGATCCCGTAGCTCACCTCCCCCAGGTAGCGCACCGGACGGAGCTCGAAGATCCAGGCGAGCAGGTGGTCTGGGCGCAAGGACACGGCGCCGACCAGCGCCACCATGAGCACGTGGATGGCGACCAGCGGCGCATCCAGCGCGACCGCGAGCAAGAGCAGCAGCAGACAGGTCGCCGCGCTGAAGCGCCAGCCGAGCGCGCGCGACACCCAACCGAAGCTCTTCGGCTCGTCGAGGAGCAACGCGAGCAGAGCGCCGAGCGCGATGGGCGCCGAGATGCTGGTGACGATGCGCTCGGCCCGACCGCCCGTCGGCATGACGGCCGCCAGAAGGCCGTGCTCGGTGCCCAGATCGAGCCCGAGCAGCGCGACCAGCACCAAGATGGGAAGCCGGCGGCCCGCGAGCAGCGCGAGGACGGGGGGCCAGAAGAGGTAGAATTGCTCTTCCGTCGCCAACGACCACGAGAATCCGAAGATCACCGGGTGGGGCACGGAGTAGTCGACGAACCAGTTCCCGGTGTAGCTCAGGTAAAAGGGGAGGCTCCGAAAGAAGTGAGCGCGGATGGGTGAGTCTTCGAGAAAGAGTAGCGCCCGCACCACGTAGAGCCCGAGCACCAGGTAGTAGAGGGGGAAGATGCGGAGGCTCCGCCGGGCGTAGAAGCGTGCCAGCGAAATCCCCCCGTGCCGTGCCCGCTCGCGCACGAGCAACGTGGTGATCAGAAACCCGCTGATGGCGAAGAACAGATGCACGCCCAGCGGCCCCTTGCCCCAAACACCCGAGAACGGATGGGGCGTCGAGTGGTGAAATACGACCGGGACGATGCTGAGCGCTCGGAGTCCGTCCAGCGAGGGGAAGCGGGCGAGCGCGAGGTATTGCTCGTGACTCGGGAGCTGGCCGGACTCCACGGCCGAGCCGCTCATCCGATCTCTCGTTGCCTCTTGTCGCTCAGGCGCAGGGCGCTCAGTCGGTCGTAGTGGCGGTAGCCGAGACGGTCGAGCGCCTCGGGCGGAGCCAGTCGGATGTCGACGAGGGTCTTCAGGGCGTAGGTTCCCGCCAGTACTGGAGGGCCATAGTCCACGATGGCGCGCTCGGTACGAAATTGCGGCAGTGGACTCAAAGTCTCGTGGCTGTGCACGTGGACGAAATGGGCTGCCGACAGGCGAGCGTAGCCGGCGGTGTGGGGCGCGGTGATCACGTGGGGAGTCGCAAGGAACGCGCCACCCGTCAGGATCTCGAACGCTTGGCCGACTTGCGCCACGATGCAGCCCGGTGGGGCCACGCCGCGCACCATGCGCCCCGTCGGATGCTCGGGCGAAGGTCGCGTGCGCAGGAACAGTCCCGAAGCGTCGTCCGGCGGACCGGAGCGCGCGCCGGACGGGTCACGAAACTGTCCACCCGGCAACAGGGTCAACAGGTTGAAGTCGGTGTGCTCCTCACCCCAGACGATCTTGGTCCCGACCTGTGCCGGCGCGAGAGGCAGATAGCGCAGCAGGCGAAACACGTGGGGGCCGCCCTCGGCAATCTTGCAGAGCGTATCGTGCGAAAGTCGCAGGGCGAGGGCAGCGCACATGAGCAGACGCTGCCCGGCGCGGTGGAGCTCCCGGCCCACGTCCAGATAGGTCTCGCGGAACCCGGAGATCGAGCTCGGCCACACGTTGTCCGCGTGGATCTGCGGGTACTGGAGCCGAAGCTCCGGACTCGAAGGCAGGGGCGCGGCGAAATAGCACTCCTTGAAGTCGGGCTGTGCGCTCGACACCACCGCCTGTTCGGTGTTGGGCGGCGTGTAGCCCCTCTGGAACCAGAGATCCGGGCGCGAGAGGCCCATCTTCTCCTCGGTCGGGCGCGCGGCAAGCTCACTGAAAGCGTCGTACAGACGCTCGACCTTTTCGGCATCGACGCCGTGGTTCTTCACGAACACGAGACCGAGCTCGCCGAATCCGCGACGCAGCGCGGCCGCCGCTCGCTCGCAGCGCTCGGCGTCGGAAGGGTCGACGTCCTCGAGGTCCACGACGGGGATGACGATCTCGGAGTCGCTCATTTCCATCCTCCCGGAAGAACTCGGGGCGCGCCGGGCCGCCCAGTCGATAGCGTGCCTTGCACCGAATGTCATGCGCGGGGAGCGGTCGCCGGGCGGCACGGCGAATTCACGGCTCCCGCGAGCGCGGGTCGAGCCAGTCGATCATGCGCTGCCAGACCTCGACGGGTGCGGACGAGCCCGCGACCACTCCGACGTGTCCACCGGAAACGGCGCACAGCTGCTTGTCCGTGGACGCAACCAGGTCGACGATGCCGGCGGTGGCCGCCGGCGTCGCGATGTTGTCGCCACGCCCCGCGAATGCCAGAAGCGGCTGGGTGACCCGGGAGAGCTCGCAGGTGTGTCCTCCGAACGAGAGCCCGCCTCGGATGAGGCGGTTCTTGCTCACCACTTCGCGCACCATCTGCTTGAACGCCTCTTTCGGGTAGGGGATGAGGTCGTTGACCCAGGTGTTCACGGCATCGAACGAGCGCACGAAGTCTTCGTCGTCGAGATTGGCCAAGAAGTCGCCCCACTTGGTCAAGACGCGAGCCCCGCTCATCAGCTTGAAGCCGAGTGACGAAGCCTGCCCCGGAACGTTGCCGACGACGTCCATCAAAGGGCCGATGCCCAGCGCACCCACTCGCGACGCGACGTACGCCGCGCGCATCTTGGTGAAGTTCACCGGGGCACCGATGGTGACGATGTTCTTCACGCGCGCGTCACCGTGGGTGGCAACGTGCATCAGACAGAACAGGCCGCCCATGCAGTACCCCGCCAGAGTGATGCCGCGCGCGCCGGCGACCTCGAGCGCAGCGTCGACGCACGCCGGCACGTAGTCGAGCACGTAGTCGTCCAGCCGGACGTGCTCGTCGTCGCGATCCGGCACGCCGAAGTCGACCACGAACACGTCGAAGCCCGCGTTGCGGAGCGTGCGCACCATGCTGTGCTCCGGACGCAGGTCGTACACGTAGGGGCGGACCATCAGCGGCGGCACCAAGAGGATGGGCGTCCGGTGGCGGGCGAAGCTCAAGCGGTGGGTGTCGCGGCCCAGCTCGAAGTCGAGGTCTCGGATCGGGCGTATGCGCGCGAGCTCGAGCTTGTTCCGGCGGAATACCACGTCGCGCTGAGCGGCGTTCCGTCCCGGTCTCGAGGCACCTTCGCTCACGTACACGAAACCGTTCACGGCCGAGAGCACGGCTCGGTCGGCCCACTTGCGCGCCCTTCGGAGCCAGGTCTTCCGAGTGGCCATGCCGAGCCTTCACTCGAAGAGCGGCGCTGGACCGCCGTCCACCGGTGGCGGCGCGACGCCGCCGGTGCTCGCGGCTGGGGCCGGGGCGGCGGGCGCGGGATAGGTCGCGAGCAGCGCCATCGAATAGTACTTGTACTGGTGCTGCATCCCCGCCCAGTCCGGCGCCGATAGCGCGCGTTTCACGCAGGCTGCCGCCTTGCGCGCCGCGGGCCCTTTCCAGCTCCCGCTCGCGCCGGGGAACACGTGGACCTTGCGCGCCGTGAAGTCCACCGAAAGGACGTAGTTGATGCTGCCCTCCTTCCCGGTCTTCGGCGCGCAGTCGACGTTGTCTCGGACGGCGCGCGTAAGTTGCTCCTCGAAGAAAGGGAGCCGATCACACAAGTTGCCTTCTTGCCCACCGCGCGCGGAAGCGCCGCACTTCACCCGCTGCAGAGTCCCGAGCTTCACCCGGTCGCTCGCTGCGCCCGCGTCGGTCGTGCCCAGTGCGGGCGCGGCGGAATCCAGGACTCGGCGCGCGCGTCGGGCTTCGCACCCGCATCCCCGGTCGCTGCTCGTTGCCGCTCGGACGCCGCCAGAGGTAGAGCGGCACCGCCAGGAACACCAGGCCGACCACCAACGCCACGACCAATTGCGCGCGGAACGGTCGATCGCCGCCGCCCCCACCACCACCTCCCACACCGAGCCGCCGCAGGCTCGGCTCGCTCGGCAAGGAGGGACGACTCGGAACGCTCATGCCCCGGTCCAGAGTGGGCGAAAGTCAGCCGCCCCCGTGTGCGTGACGAGCGCTCAGCCCCCGGCGGAGGACTGGGGTGGGGGTGGGTGGGCGGGACATCATGGAGACTCGAGCAGCGACTCGACGGGCTGCCCCGGTTCGCACCTCACCAACGTCGCAGCCAGATCCAGAGATTCCGGCATCAGACCCTGGACCTGCGAAACCACCTGTTCGACGACGTGGCGCGCTTCGTCGATGCTCGGACCGGTCATGGCCACGGCGAAGCGCAACGGGCCGTTGAGGCCAGCCGTGACCGGGACGACGCTCAGGAGCAGCATCTCGGTGAGCTCGATCACGCGTTGAGCCGCGCGACGGAGTGCCAGCATTTCGAGAATGGTGGGCCGTTCGCTGACGTGCCGGTTCGGACCGCGTACGTGATAGCGCGCGACAGTGAGCGGCACTGCATCCCACTCCGCGAAGCCGGCGTCGTCTTTCAACGCCCTCACCAGGTGCTCGTGGCGAAGCAGGCCCGTGAGTCCGTCGCGCTTCGCGAGGTAGGCCTTGGCTCGCTGATGCGGGGGGGAGCCCTCTTGCAGGCTCACGAGCTTCAGCCGGCACTCACCGAGCTGGACCTCCGCACCGTGCAGCAGCGCCACCGTCTTCTTGCGGTCGTACGAATGATCCGCGTACGTCCCGTTGGTGCTGCCCACGTCTTCGATCACCCAAGACCCTGCCTGCCAACGCACGACCGCGTGCGCGCCCGAAACGGTGGCCTCGGGCAGGATCAGATCCTGGTTGTTGCGGCGGCCGATGCTCATCAGCGGCTTGTCGAGCGAGTAGAGCGTGCTGGCCGCCTCCGATGCGTTGGTGGCGAAGGTGAGCATCAGCGCCTGTGCGCCCGGCATGAACGATTCCGCAGCTTGGCGGCCGGGCGGCGGCCCTGGGTTCAGCCGCTCGCGCGGGATCTGGATTTGGCTCGTCGTGAGCGCGGTGGGGTTGAAGAACCGGAGGTGCCGGGCCTGCGGCCGCAGCGCGGGCTCTTCGGTGAGGCAGCGGAAAACCTGCTTCACCTCGTCCACCGAGAGCCCGGCGGGAACGTCGAACATGATCTGCGAGCGCATCGGCTTCGCACGCGGGCGATAGCCGGGCTCCGGCACGCGGCACGTCCACATCTCCCAGAGCGTGAGCCCGAGCGCGTAGATGTCGTCCTCGGGACTCGCGCCGCCGGAACGCAGGCGTTCGGGAGCCATGTAGTTGGGCGTTCCGCCGTCGGGCGGTGCACCCGGTCGTCGCGCGCTCAGCCGCGCGCGCTCCTGCGCGAAACCGAAGTCGAGGATGATGGCGCGATCGTTGGTCACCATCACGTTGCCAGGCTTCAGATCGCCGTGCACCAAGCCCTGCGCGTGGATGGCAGCGAGACCGGCCGAGGCTTCGCTGGCGATCTTCCGGAATTCGTCCGAGGTGTAGCCACCCTGGGCCTTCCGCCGTCGGATGTGCGTGTGGAGCGTCTGCCCGGCGATGTGCTCCATCACCAGGATGGGACCCCAAGGGCTCGGAGCCAGGTCGTGGACGCGACACACGTTCGGGTGGCTCACCGAACGCGCGAGGAGCAACTCTTGCCGCAGCGCTTCATCGTCACCCGGCATCCGTGACTCTTCACGCACGACCTTCAGCGCGACGGGTTGTTGCGTGCTGCGGTCGTACGCGAGAAACACCTCGCCCATGCCGCCCTTGCCGAGACTTTGGCGGATCTCGTAGCGGTCGTTGACCACTGAGCCTTGCCCGAGGGGCGCGACGTTGCGAGGGGACTGTGTCATCCGGCTGGCACCCGCCCCGCGAGCACCGGCGCTAGCGTCCCCGATTTGGTGCTCCGATTCAATTGTGGATCGCGCCATCCTGGCGAAAGCGTAGGAAAACCTGGCCAAACGTTCCCGGCCTTGCCGCTCGACTTCGAGTGACTGCCCGTGCTACTCGGGTTCCCGGGCCGGAAAGAAAACCCGGCCTCGCGCCGTGGTCGAGGGAAGCTGGTGAAACTCCGGCGCGGCCCCCGCCACTGTGACCGGGAACGACGGCGAGCACAGCCACTGGGCGAAGAGCCCGGGAAGGGCTCGCCCGAGGACGAACCGGGAGTCAGGAAACCTGCCTCGGCGTGACACCCGCTCCGCGAGGAGCACGCAGCCCGGAGGGGGCTGCAGACGGAGGAGTCATGATGAAGGTAGGCATGAGTGTGATCTGTGCGGTCGCGCTCGCGGTGGCGTGTGGCGAAGACGAGCAGCTGGGTCCGGGGAGCGGAGGGGCTGCCGGGAGCGGCGCGACCGGTGGCACGGCGAGCGGTGGGAGCTCGGGCAGCTCGGGGGCCTCCGGTAGCGGCGGCAGCGTCGCGGGGGGCGGGAGCGGGGGGAGTGACGCGGCAGCCGGGGGCAGCGCGGGCGACGGCGGCCCCGGCCCCGGTCGGCTCCTGGTAGCCGGGACGGACTTCTTTTCGAAAACCGAGGTCGCCACCGTGGACCTCGCGACCAATACGGTGGTCGGATCGGTGACCCTCGACGACGGTGACGCGGTACCCGCATCGTCGGCCGGACGCGGCTTCGTGCTGGAGCGCACGAGCGCGAAGCTCGACGTGCTCGACGCCACTGGCAAGGTCGACAAGACCATCGACGTGGGCAAGGCCGCGCTCGGCCTGGGCGGCAGCGGGTCCACGAACCCGGTGAGCTTGATCGCGAGCGAGAGCGGCGGGACCTCGCGCGCGCACGTGCTGCTCCAGAACGTGAACCGGATCGCCATCGTGAATCTCTCGTCCGGAAGCCTGGTCGGGAACGTCGACCTCGCACCGTATTGGTTCTCCAAAGACTTCGACGGGTCGGCGGACGCCACGAGCGCCGTGAGGCCTGCGGGCGCGAACCGCATGTACTTCCTGCTCGGGAGGATCGACCGGACGACCGTGAAGGCACCGGACTTCCAGCTCGCATGTCCCGCCGTCCCCGCACTGCTCCTCGCGCTCGATCTCGCGACGGACACGCTGGTGGATCTCAACGGCGCGGCTGCAGGCGAAGGCATCGAGCTCTCCATGGCCAATCCGGTCGACATGGCGTTCGACGCGGGCCAGAATCGCCTCCTCGTCCTGCACGCCGGTTGCTTCGCGTCCGCGGACGGCGGTACCAGTCGTACGAAGCACGGAGTGGAGGCCGTGGACCTCACGACGTTCGTGGCGACAGCGGCATACACGCCCGCGAATCAAGACTTCCTGGCGAGATTCCTGCTCCGGAATTCCACGAGCGCCATCATCGACAGCTTCGACCCGACGTTCGCGGAGCACTGGTACCCGTGGAGCGTCGGGCAGCCGACGTTCGGCACCGAGCTTTCGTCGGTTCCGGCGCTCCGACTCTAGAAGACGAAAATCACCTCTTGGGCGTCGACATCGCCACGGGTGACGCCGGCTCGACCGTGGACGTCGTTCGCTACGACCTGACCGCTCAGACCAAGGTCAAACTGGTCGGGTCACCGTGGACGGGGAGCTTCAGCTCCGCCGCGGGCAGCGCACTCGTGAACTGACGCCGTCACCCGTCGTGGGGAGCGGAGACCTCCGAGAACAACCACGCTCGAGCCCTGGCGTCGCCCAACGCCACCTGCACGAGCTCGAGCGTGGGGCCGAGCCCGGTGTGGAGCGCCCCTACGCCCAAGAGCCGCCCGAGTGGACCCATGGGACGGAGAGGCTCGGGTCCCACCACGCAGGGTTCCAGCGCCTCCGCCCCCGCGCCGAGGCGACTCCGCACGCTCGCCAGCGCCACGTCGAATCCTCCGAGCTCGTCCAAGAGTCCGTGGCGCTTGGCGTCGGCGCCGCTCCAGACGCGCCCGGCGGCCAGCGGCTGCACGGCCTCGACGCTCATGCCGCGCCCATGGGCCACGGCCTCGAGGAACGATCGATAGGTCTCTTCGATCTGGGATTCCAGCCGCGCGACTTCGTTCGCGCTGAGACGCCGCGCCGGATTGGAGAAGTCCGCGGAGGCACCGCGCTTCACCACCTCGACTGCGAGACCCAGGCGCGCCAGGAGCGGCGCGACGCCGAAGCGGGCCGCGATGACGCCAATGCTACCGGTGACGGTGCTGGGCTGAGCGACGATGGGGCTCGCCCCGACGGCGATCATGTAACCGCCACTCGCTGCCACGTCGCCCAGATACACGCTCACCGGCTTGACCGCGGCCAGGTTCTTCACCGCGCGCAGCATGCGATCGGACGCCAGCGCGCTTCCGCCGCGCGAGCTGACGTGGATCACGGCTCCGCGGGCGCAAGGATCCTCGCGCGCCAAGTCCACGGCTCGGCACACGGCTTTCTCGGCGGCGACCGGCACGAGCGACATCGGGACCTCGGAGACGATGGGACCCACGACGTCCACGACGGCCACGTAGCTCCGCCGGCGAAGTGCCACGAAGCGCGGACAGCGCCGGCGGAGGTAGCGCCCCGCCGGGATCAGCGGAGCGGGTGACGTTCCGTCCCGCACGAGCGCCTTCGGCAGCTCGTCGGGGTAGACGATCGCATCCACGAGACCGCGGGCGAGCGCTTGACGCGCGGACCACGGCCCCTCGTCCACGAGCGCTCGCGCGACGCTCGGATCCATCCGGCGTCCGCTCGCCAGCGCATCGAGCAGACCCGCGTGCAGCGTGTCCAGGAGCGCCCCGAGTTGCTCGCGCTGAGCCTCGCCCATGCTCTTTTTTTCCAGAAACTCGCCGGCGGTCTTGTAGCGGCCTTTGGCGAACACCTCGGGCTCGACGCCGAGCCGGTCCAGCGCCTCGCGCAAATAGGTAGCGTCCACGGCGTAGCCCGTGAGCTCGAGCTGCGTTTCCGGTCCGAGCAGGATGCGGTCGGCGGCCGAGGCGACGAAGACGGACTGCGTTCCCCCTCCGTGCGGCAGATAGACGGCGACCTCCTTGCCGGAGCGCCGGAAGAGACCGATCACCTCGCGCAACGACGTGGCGCGTGCGCTGCCGATGGAGAGACCTTGGACTCGGAAGAGCACGCCCGACACCCGGGGGTCGGCACCGGCCACGCGCGCGAGTCGTCGCAGGGACTCGAGCGCCACCGGCTGCCGGTGCCGCTGCCAGAACGGGACGGAACGAGCCACCTCGACCAGGCCGCCTTCGAGCTCCACCTCGAGCCAAGCACCCCGAGGTGCTGCGCGACGGCGGCGAAGCGCTCGGAGCGGCCAGACCAAGAGCAGCACGAGGTTCGCGACGAGAGCGAAGAGGAAACGCACGCGGCGGGAATCATTACGCGTCGCGGCGTGCGCGTCGACGTTCGCGCGCTAGACTTTTCGTATGTTGCCCCTAGTGCGTTCGAGCCTCCTGCTCCTCGGCGCCGCGCTCGTGGGCTGCGCCGCCACCCGCCCCCCCGAGCCCGCCCCGCCGCCCCCCCCGGAGATCCGGACGAGGTTCGACCGTCCCGAGCGGGACCAAGACGCGCCGGAGCTCATCGCCCCACCTCCGGCCTACGGCAACAAGGTCGTCCTGGCGGCGCTGGAGCCTGCCGGGAAGTAGCGCTCGGGCACGCCGCCGCATGCCGCGCATGTGCGCCCGGCGCCGACCGCAGACGACATCCAGAGCGCGGCAGCCGAGCCCGATTCTCAGCCCGTAATCGGCTATACTCGAAGCGGAATGTCCGCGTTCACGACGACGCCGGTGCCCCACGAGGTTCGGGCCGGAACGCGTCTAGGACGCTACGAGATCCTGGTGCCCGTGGCGCAAGGAGGCATGGCGCGCGTTTGGGCTGCCAAGCAGCACGGCCAACGCGGCTTCAGCAAAGTGGTCGCCATCAAGACCATCTTGCCGCAGCTCGCCAACGATCCGGCCTTCGAGTCCATGTTCCTCGACGAAGCCCATCTGTCGGCCGGGGTCCACCATCCGAACGTGTGCGAGATCTTCGACCTCGGTGAGGAGCACGGAACGCTCTACATCGCGATGGAGTGGGTGAACGGCGAGGCGCTGAACCGAGTGCTGAAGCCACCCGCGCCCAAGGGCGAGAAAGCGGTGGCCCAGCGCCTGAACGCACGCGTGGCCGCGCGCATCGTGGCGGACGCGGCCAAGGGACTGCACGCCGCCCACGAGCTCCGAGACGACACGGGAGAGCTGCTGGGGCTCGTGCACCGCGACGTGTCGCCGCAGAACATCCTCGTGTCGCTCGACGGCATGGTGAAGGTCACCGATTTCGGCGTGGCCAAAGCGCTGCGCACGGGTCACGAGTCGACGTTGGCCGGGCAGGTGAAGGGCAAGGTCGCGTACATGGCACCCGAGCAAGCGCGCGGTGCCGCCATCGACCGGCGAAGCGACGTCTTCGCACTCGGGATCGTGCTCTACGAAATCACGACTGGACTCCGACCGTTCTCCGGTGACAACGAAATCGAAGTGATGAAGACGCTCGCCCGAGGGCGCTTCGATCCGCCGAGCGCCGTCGTGGCCGGCTACCCGAAAGATCTCGAAGCCATCGTGCTGACGGCCATGAGCATGCCGGCCGAGCAGCGCTACGCCAGCGCGGAAGCCATGCGTCTCGCCCTCGAAGAGTGGCTCGCCCACACGGGACCCGTGGTCACCGAAGCCCATGTCGCCGAGACCGTGCGCGAACGGGTGGGTCGCCACGTCGAAGAGCGAGTCGCCAAGATCCGCGAGCGCGCGAAGGCGGCAGCACCCGAATCGTCATTCGTGCCGGAGAGCGTGCAAGCCATGCCGCCGCCGCCACCGCCCATCGCTCCGCACGAGCCTTCGGGCACGTTCCAGCAAGCTCCGAGCTCCGTCAGCACGTTGAGCCACGCTTCCGCGCCCAGTGCGCCGAGCAGCGTGAGCCATGCGTCCGGACCGAGCGCCGTGAGCCAGTTCTCGCCCGTCGTGCAGACGGCGCCCCCGCCGGGGAGCACCGCCTACAGCCGTCGCGGGGACAGTGCGGCCAAGACCGCTCTGGTGGGGGTTGCAGCGGGCGTGCTCCTCTTCCTGGTGGTCGCGGTGGGAGGCGGGAGCCTCTACGTGATGCGCTCGCGGGCGACGGCAGCGCCGCCGCCCGCTCCGCCCACAGCCGTCGCGGTGGAGCCCACCGCCGCAACGGCGCCAGAGCTCCGGGTGGAACTGATCGAGCCGAAGGCGGGCGTCACCCTGCTCATCGACGGTGTCGTGCAACCCGTGGGTCAGCTCACCTTCCCTCGCCCGGCGCCCGGGGCGACGCGCAAGTTGACGGCGCGGGCCGATGGCTACCAAGAGCTCGAGCAGACCTTCGACGACAAGACGGAAAAGCTCGACGTCACGCTCCAGAAGGAAGCGGACGAAGCGCGCGCCGGAGCACCGAGCGGAGCGGAGAACGGAAGGCCGGCGGAGAAACCGGCAGAAAAGCCCGCGGAGCCTCGGGGCAAGGAGCCCCAGGAAAAGCCCAAGAAGCCGGCCAAGGTCGACATCCCCGACAATCCGTTCTGACGCACGAGTCGTGTACAATCGCGTCATGCCGAGTATCCCGCGACGTGTCGGCCTGGTGGTCGCTCTCGCCTGCATCGCTGCCAGCGCTCCAGCCTGGGCCGACGACGACGCAACCGCAGAGGCTCGCCGCCTCTACGGCGAAGCGAAGTCCCTGATGGGCGAAAAGAAGTACCGCGAGGCGGCCCTGGCGTTCGAAGCCGCCGGGCGTCTGAAGGCCAACGCCGTGGCTCTGTACACGGCGGCGCAAGCCTGGGAGCTCGCCCAGGAGCCTGCACGCGCGGCCGACGCCTACGCCCTCGCGCTGACCACCCCGAAGCTGAACGACTCACAACGCCAGAAGTGCGAGGAGCGACTGGCAGAGCTGCGCAAGGAGCTCGGAACCATCTCTGCCAACGGCGACGAGGGCACGAGAGTGCGGCTGGACGATCACATGGAAGTCGCGGTACCCGGCAAGGTCCACGCCAGCGCCGGCGAGCACACTCTCCACATCGCCCGCGCCGACGGGACCAGCGACGCGCGCAAGCTGAGCGTCGAGGCTGGGAAGAACCAGGACGTGGACGTGGATGAAAAGGCTGAGCCGCAGCCCAACGCCCCCAAGGTGAAGAAGGTCCAGCTCTCCGAGCCGCGGAAGGTCCCCGTCGAAGAACGCCGGTCCCCGTCGAGCGCGTGGAAGACCGTGGGCTTCATCAGCATCGGAGCGGGCGTGGCGGGGCTCGCGGGCGGCGCGCTCCTGGGCCTCTCGGCCAAAGACGCCGAGGACACCTACAAAGCCGACCCCACGCGCAAGACCTACGACCACGCCAAAGGGCTCGAGACCCGCACCAACGTGATGCTGATCGCCGGCGGAGTCCTCACCGTTGCCGGCGGGTCACTCGTGATTTGGCAGTCCACGAAGAAGGAGCGTCCAGCCGCCGCTCGCGTCGAGCTCGGCCCCGGGACGCTCTACGCGAAAGGTAGCTTCTGATGCGTCGCCTGATTTGGGTGGGAAGCGCACTCGTCGCCGTCGGCTCGTGGTTCGCGGCCTGCAAGCTCGACCTGGACGAGAGTCTGATCCCGCACACCGACGCCAGCGCAGGTGGCGCGTCGGGCGCGGGCGGCGGCAGCGGCGGCGTCGTCGATTCGGGCTTTGGCGGCGTCGGAGCCACGGGCGGCAAGGGCGATGGCGGGCCCTGCGACGCCGACACGCAGTGCAAGACCGACGCGGCGTGCCTCGAGGGCCGCTGTGCCAGCGGGCAGTGCGCGTTCGACCTCTGCCCGTCGAAGAGCGCCTGCGAAGGCCGAACCTGCGAAGCGACCTCCGGCAAGTGCAGCGCGTCCCAACCGTTCGGGTTCAAAGCGACGAGCCTCGAGCTCAGTGCGGAAATCGGCTGCGGCAACGTGGCGCAGCGCTGCGTGGCAGGCTTCGGGGACCTCGTGTTCGTCGCGACCGCAGACGGCGCCCTCAACGCCTTTCGGACCACGAATCCGGCGGCCCCGCAGAAGCTCACGGTCGATGCGCCGACGTTCACCGTGGCGCGCCTCGTGGCCGCGGAGAACCGACTCCTGATCTTGTCGGCAGTGGCCTCCGACAAGCTCCAGGTCGCGTGGTTGGATCCCCCCACCGATCCCAACGCCACGACCCTCGCGCTCAACCAGGTCGGGGTGAACTTGTCGGGCGCGACGGACGGCGTGTTCCCGGCTGGAGCGCAAGGCTTCTTCCTCGTGGAGAACTCCTCGGCCACGTTCTTCCCGGCAGCGCTCCTCGAGCCTCCGGTGGCGAACAACGCGACGGTCTCTCAATACCCGTCGACGGGGCTCGCGCCGGGCGCCAGCATCGTGGCCTCCAGCGGGAAGCGGCTCGTGAGCTTCCGCGTCGATACCTCGAACACCCCGGTGGTCCCGTCGTTCACCCTGGTTTCCGCGGCGGGGACCACCAGCGCGCAGAACGGCAGCGAGGCGGCGATGGCGTTCGAAGCTCCCGCCTCACTGTCCGCGCACTTCTTCGCCTCGGCCTACGACGGTTCGCTGCTCTGGAGCACGAATCGGGTGACCCGCGACGACGCGGGCACACCGGAGACCAGCGCGGTCGTCCTGCGCTGGCCGCCTCACCGCCGGAGGCAACGATTTCGGGCCTGGATCGACCTGGCGAGCTACTCGTCGGCCGGTTGGTCCACCGTTCGACGCGGCCCCGTCGCGCTGGTGGACCCGAGCACCATCTTGGCCACAGTGGCCTATCCCGTGGATCCCCAGCTCACGCTGGTGCGCTCGGTCCACGTGTCGAACGGGGCCCTGGTGCTCGGCAGCGCCACGGCTACGTTGCCCTTCACGGTGAACCAGGTGGGAGTCGCCGCGAACCGGCGAGTGGGCGTCGTGCTCACGCCGGCAGACACCACGCTCTCATTGAAGGCTACCCTGCACGTGTTCGCCCCCGGCTGCACGTGACTTTCGCGCTTCGTCGAGTACGGCACGCGCGATGTCGAGTACCTCGCTAGTGCGTGCCGCCCACGTCATGCGCGGGGCGACTTCGTCTCGCACGCGTCGTACCAGCGCGCGTCGTTCGTCGGGGTGGGCAAGGTAGTGACGAATGGTGGCGCGGGCGGCCTCCAGCGAGGCCGGCTGCGTGTCGAACGGGAAGTAGTCGCGACCCGGCTCGAGCTCGGACGCCAGGTAGCGACTCTCGCTCGAGACCAGAAGCGCCCCGTTCAAGAGCGCGCCGAGGGCCCGTTCGCCCGCGGCGTGCACCGCCAAGGACTGGACGTTCAGGCCGATCTTCGCGCGGCAGAGCTCCTCCTGGGAGCGCGGGAACGACACGCCCGGAAAGAACCGGAAGTTCGCGTCGGGGAACAACTCGCGGAAGCCGCTGCCGAAGACGCTGATGGGTAGATCGGACAGCGCCCGCAGCGTCGCGACTCGTTCGGCGTTCTTCACGTAGCGGATGACGTTGCCGAGCACCAGCGCCTCCACGTGCCAGCGCTCGGCTTCCGAGAAGGTCAGCCCGAACCCGCGCAAGAGCTCGTCCAGGTGCGTCTGCGCCGGCACCGAAACGTCTTTCGACCACGCTTCGCTCAAGAGCTCCATCAAGCGAACCACACCGGGCGGGAACGCGCGGTCCCAGCTCTGGCGGATCGCGCGCGGGTCTTCCACCGAGCCGATGAACAGGATGTCGTGACAGCGCTCGCTGTCTTCGACCCAGGGAGCCAAGTGACCGCCTGCGTAGACCAGGTGGCACGCTCGTTCCGGGATGCCGATGCGGCGCGCGCTGATGAGCGACTGCGGATCGCCGACGATCGACACGACGCCGGGTTGCCGCAGGAACGGCCCCCAAGGCAGGTGAAAGGTCGGATCGTCCACCAGAAACGTGAGCCACGGCAGGGTGCGAGAGGCGAGCGGGCGCCCACCCGGTAGAGAAAGGTGGAATCCGAAGGCGTTGAACGAGAACAGGAAGTCTGGGCGACTGCTCGCGAGGGTGTTCTCCACGAGCTCGGGCGCCACGGGTCGCGCAGCGTCGAGCAGCGTCGTCTGGCAGCCGAGCCGCGAAAGCTCGTAGGCCACTTCGAACGTGAACGTTCGGACGTGATCGAAATTCGCCACGCCATTCACGATCAGCACGCGCAATGATTCACCCATGGCTCGAATCCTCCAAGAGCTCGAGCGCACCGAACCCCGCCCGCCCGTAGTCGTTGCCGTTGTAGAAGAGGAACTTCCCGCGGTCGGTGTGAAGCGCCGCTGCGTAGCACTGGGTTTCGCTGTCCCAAGCGTCCCCGGAAGGCTCGAAGCCGAGCGCAGCGTCGGCGCGCTCCCAGGTCTCTCCGTCGGCGGAGAACGCCAAACCCAAGCGGTAGCCTCCCTGGCGCGCGCGCGAGCGCACCGAGTAGTAGAGGTCCCAGCCCGACTCGCGCGGGACCACGTAGGGGCGGCCGAATCCGAGCTCGTCGTCCGTCGACCGCTCCAAGACGGGCGCGCCGTGGTCGGGCCACGCGATCCCATCGAGGGAATGCGCGGTTCGGATCTCGTAGCGAGGCACCCGTCGCTCCCCGACGGTGTCGAAGCTCGAGCCAGCGACGTACCAGGCCTGATAGCCACGCCCTCGGGCCAAGACCCAGGTCCCACAACGGAACAAGAGCTCGGCGTCGCTGCGCTCGAACACGGGGGTCCGGCGCACGCGCTCGAAGGACTCGCCTCCGTCGCTGCTCACCGCGAGTCCGGTCAGGAGCCGGTAAGGGACCTTGGCTCCGAGCTCGAAGCCCACGTAGAACATCCCGAGACCGAGACCGGGCATGGGCAGCACCGCGCACGGGAAGACTCCGTTCTCGTCGAAGGAGCCCGGCGCCCCCACGTCGAGCACTGGACCATCGGCGACGCGAACCACACGGCTCGGGTCACTCGCGAGCAGGTCCACGAAGCTGATGCGACCGATACCGCGCTCGTCGCGGGTCTGGAAGTAGACGCGAACCACGTCGCCCAGCACGATGGGCGTGGGACCACTGGCGTGGCTTCGGGCGTAGCTTCGCCCTCCACTCGGGCAGTGGACGACGCCGAGATGACGCCAGCGGCGCCGCCCCAGGGAAACCTTCATGAGCGCCTCAACTGCGCGCCGATCTCGGCCCCGAGGTCGGGCACGTAGCGCGTCATTCGAGCGAGGGCTTCGACCACCGGGCGCGACACGACGCGCGCGTCCACGAGTCGTGCCATCTGCGAGTGGGTGAAGGGCTTCAGGAAATAGGTCCAGAGCTCCTCGACACGGAAGCCGGCGGCCTCGCAGGTGGCGCGCAACGTCTCGGCGTCGAAGCGCGTGCTGCGTTGGAACCGCCGCTCCATCTCGGATACCGCGAACACGTCGGAGATGAGGCCCGCCTCGAGCGCCAAGAGACGGTGCAGCGATCGCACGTTGGGTACGTTCACGTGGATGCGGGTTTCCGGCCCGGAAAGCTGGCGAAGCGCGGCGAGGAGCCGCCGGGGATCCGGAACTTCGTGCAGCACGCTGCTCGCGACCACGTAGTCGAAGGGGCCGCGGTCGGTGAGCTCGTGCTCGCGCGTTTCGACGAACCCCTCCAGCACCTCCACACGTGCTCCCCGGGCATGGGTGAGCGCGGCGCGCCGGGCGCACTCCACGAAGGAAGGTACGGGCTCGATCACCACCCAGCGCTGGAAGTCGCGCACGAAGGGGAACAAGGGTTCGAGACCGCAGCCGATCTCGAGCACCGAAGCGTGCGGGTGTTTCCCGAGTGCGTTCAGCACCTCTTCTCGGCGAACGTGCACGAGGACGGTTTCGAACCAGTCTTCGCTCTCGTACTGAGCCGAGTACTCGGCGGCGTAGCGCCCCAGGTCGACGGCGGTCACGCGAGCCTCCAGTCGTAGAAGTCGTGCACCACCGTGCGCGCGCCGAATCCCTCCTTGTATTCGACGAGACCCGCGTTGAGCAGGCGGCCGTCTTGTTCGCTCGAGCTACCGAAGTCGAAGAACGCCGCCTCGCTCGCGAGCTCACGGAAGAGCCAAGCGAAGCACGCATCGAGCGCCCCTTGTTCGCGACCGGCGCGAGTGCTGGCGATGTACTGGGCATGCGCCACGGGCCCCGTGTGGTAGACCACCACGCCGGCCACCATGCGCGGGCCCGCGTGGGCCGCGTAGAGCCGGATCTCCCGGGGGAATCGCTGCCGCAGAAGCTCGATCTCGACCTCGTCGTGCACCGGCGAGACTCCGTGCCGGTGCGCCAGGTTCTCGCGCAGGACACGCCAGAAACCGCGCAGATCGTCGCTTGGAGCGACCACGATCCCGGCGCGTTCGGCGCGCCGCTGCCCGCGCCTCCGGCGCTCCTCCAGCTTCGGCCGTGCCGAGAGGTCGAGCACCGAAAGCACGTCGCGCCGAACCAGCTCCGCGCCGGCAAGGAACAAGGCATGGCGATCTTCTTCGGCGGGAAGCCGGTGGTAGATGCTCGGAACGGTTTTGTATTTCACTCGCCTTACGCCGGCGCGCCGCCACGCTTCCGCGAGGGACTGGAACACCCGCACGAACTTCGGCGTCGTCATGTCGGGTCCCACCACCACGCCGCCGTAGGTGAGGCCCGAGTGGCTCGCGAGCTCGTCTCCGTCTCGATTCGCAGGAACCAAGGCCACCAAGCGTTCGCGATCGAACACGAGCGACGATGCATCGCGGAAACGCGAGGCGTGATGATCCATGTAGCCACGCGTGAACAGGAACGTCCCGTTCTTGGCAGCGCGCACGAACGCGTCCCAACGCGCCGCGTCGGACGGCGCGTAGCTGCGTACCGCGAGCCGCTCACCCACGGCGACCGCGCGCGCGGACTCCAGCGTCTGCACGGGCTCAGGCCCTCCCCGCCGGGAGCTTGAGCTTCCGGACGAAATACGCGAGCGTGTCGGACCCATGGCCGACTCGAGTTCCCTCCCCGGCGACCAGGCGAAGAAGCTCGTGATCGTGGGCGACACTGCGTTTGCGCAGATCGCCTGCGAGTACTTCAGCTTCGATTCGCCCTACGAGGTGGTGGCCTTCAGCGTGGAGCGGTCGTTCCTGAAGCAGACCGAGCTCGACGGGAAGCCGGTCGTCCCGTTCGAGGACCTCGAACGGCACTTCGCGCCGTCCGAACACTCCGTGTACGTGGCGGCCACGTACACGCAGCTGAACCGGCTGCGAAAGCGCCTGATGCTCTCGGCCAAAGCCCGCGGCTATGGCTTGGCATCGTACGTGAGCTCGCGAGCGTTCGTCTGGCGCAACGTGAAGCTCGGCGAGCACTGCTTCATCTTCGAGCACAACGTGGTGCAGCCGTTCGTGGAGATCGGTGACAACGTGGTGCTCTGGAGCGGGAACCACATCGGTCACCACAGCAAGATCCGCGACCACGTCTTCATCGCGTCGCACGTCGTGATTTCGGGGTTCGTCGATCTGGGCGCGAGCTGTTTCGTCGGCGTCAACGCCACGTTCGCCAACAACATCAACGTAGGAGCGGACTGCCTCATCGGCGCGGGCGCCACCATCCTGAAGGACGTCCCACCCGCGCAGCTCTTTGGCGCCAGCATGACCCAGACGAGAGACAAGTCTCCGCTCGACTACTTCCGTGTACCGCCCGATCAACGCTGAGCCTGACATGACGCATTCCTCCGCCGCTCACGCGGCACGGTCTCGGGCGCTCTCGCCCGCGAGGCCGAGCACGCGGGCGCGCACCGACGTGAGCACGTAGTCGACGTCCTCAGCCGACAAGTGCGGTCCCATGGGAAGGCTCAGAACCCGACTTGCGAGCCGATCCGCCAGCGGGAGCGAGTGGTGGTCGAAACGCCCGGAAAAGGCCCGGGCGCGATGGGGAGGAACCGGATAGTGGATCAGGGTCTCGACCCCGTCTTCGCCGAGCCCCGCCGCCAGTTGATCCCGCAGAAGGTGACGCACCACGTAGAGATGGTGAACCGAGGTCCCTTCGGCATCCGGAGCGGGCAGCTCGAGCCCGGGCAGACCCGCGAACCCGTCCGTGTAGGCCTGCGCGATGCGGGCGCGTCGCGAGTTCGAGGCGCCGAGGTTCCGCAGTTTCACGCGCAGGAACGCCGCCTGTAGCTCGTCCAGACGCGAGTTCGTGCCGAGCTCTTCGTGTTGATACTTGTGGCGTGCGCCGTAGCTACGCAGCGCGCGCAGGTGCGCCGCCAGCTGGGCGTCACTGGTAGTGACGGCACCGGCGTCCCCGAACGCCCCGAGGTTCTTGCTGGGGTAGAAGCTGAACGCGGCCGCGTCGCCCCACGCGCCGGCCGGGATCCCGCGATGCGTCGCGCCGTGGGCCTGGGCAGCGTCTTCGAGCACCCAGGCTCCGTGCCGGTGCGCGATGGCGACGATGCGAGACATGTCGGCCATGCGTCCGTAGAGGTGCACGGGGATGACGGCGCGGGTGCGCTGGGTGAACGCCGCCTCGAGCTCCCGGGGGTCGAGGTTACCCGTCGAGGGATCTGGCTCGACGGGCACGGGAGTCGCGCCGACCGCCACGACGGCGAGCCAGGTGGCGATGAAGGTCCAGGCGGGCATTCTGCGCCGTCCCCGGGCCCTACTCGAAGCCCCGAAAGCGCGAGCTCCAGCGCCGCGAGACCGCTCACGCCGACGGCGTAGCGACACTCGGTGAAGCTCGAGAACTCGGCTTCGAACGCTTCCAGCTCGGGGCGCACACGAAGCGGCCCGACGCCATCACCCGCTGGAACGCGGCGTCGAGCTCCGCTCGGAGCTCCATTTCCGAGTGGAGGTCGAGGAGGGAACGGAACGCGCGCATTCCGCCACCCTCCGGGTTCGCGCACGAATTCGCTCACTTGCGGTCGTCCGACTCGTCGAAGTAATCGGACGCGAGAACCAGGCAGGTGGCACCGGGCGAGAACTCGGTGAGCTCTCGCCACATCATCGGACCGATGTAGAGCGCCTTGCCGGTGATCGAGGTCATGCTTCGCTGCGTGGCCTGCGCTCAGCACGACGCGGAGACGAGCGAGACGGCGACCGAACACTGGGCGGCCGGCGATGGGCGTGCATCCCCGGGTCGTCTCGTAGTCGGCGCCGAGCATGATCGGCGAATGGCGAAGGGCACGTGCCGTTCGGCTTCGGCATTTCCTGAAACCACCGCGCGCGTCGTCGCGAATCGGGAGGGGCAGGAGTTGCGCGTTGGGGAAAGCGTAATGCGCCAAGCCTCTGCAACCCACGCGCGCCAGACTCCTGAGCGGCGGTTGCCTGAAGAAAGCCCTCCGGCGGCTGTTGAGCGCCGACAACCTGACGCTCTGAAGACGAAACCGCGTCAAGGACCTGTCGCCCCAGACGCGGCTTCGTGAAGCATCCTCCACCGACCAGCTCGGCTGCTCGGTTGCAGAACTGCCCGTTCAAACACACGCAGGTGGTCTGACCGTAGTTGCACTGCGTCGTGGGCGGGAGGTTGCGGTTCGAACCGGGTTCGGCTCGTTCTGCGGGCAGTTGTTGCCGCCGCCTCCGACAGTGCCGCAGTTCCAAGGCCTGACAGGCGCATGCCGTGGTTCCATGGCTGCACTGGAGCCCGGCTGCTGAGTCTGGCAGTTGGAGTTGTCTTGCGGAGCGATGGCCGGACATGTCGTGCAATTCCAGATTGACCGAAGCACCCGGTGCTGCGCTCCGTAGTTGCAGCGTGCGCCGTTGTTGTTGCACTGCGCGTTCTCCTGAGGCTGCGCAGCTGGACAGGGGTCGCAGCTCCAGCGCAGCTGGTTCGTCGGTAGTAGGTGCACTGCTGGTTCCCGAACGGGCGGGCAGTTCAGACCGAGCGAGGTGCACTGAGCGCCGTCCTGCGGCGCAGTGCCGGGGCACGTCGCGGTGCCGCCGGTTTCCGCCGGTGCTATCCCTGGTTCCGCGCCGCCGGTTTTCCGCCTTGCGCCGCCCGTTCCCGCTCGCCGGGTGCCGCCTCCGCCGTGCCCGCGCCGCCGTTTCTCCCGCCCACTCCACCGTGCCGCGCCCGCCGGTACCCGCGCCACCGCGCCCGACGCGCCGCCCGCTGCGGTGCCGCCAACACCGGCCCCACCCGCAACGCCTCCTGCGCCGCTGTTCCCGCCGGCAGACGTTCCGCCGCTCGAGAGGGTGCCTCCGCTCGAAGTGCCGCCCGAACGAGAGCCCCCCAGTGGAGGAGCCCCCTGTGTGTTCTTGCTGCCGAAGGTCTTCGGTCGCCTCCGCAGGCCTGCACCACCAGCGTTCCACGCCCAACAAAAGCCAGCCAAGATCGTTCACATCACCGCTCTCCTGCTGATCTGGCCCGCACCCCGCGTCGCGAGCTCGACGAATTAGAGCGCTCTGTCGGCTGCCCTGTCACGAAACGGTCCGCGAACGCCGACTCGTCCGCGCACCAGGCGAGGCGTAGTACCCACGACTCGATCCACCACCTCGAGGGCGGCGAGCACGAGGTCTGGTCGGGAAAGCGCTGGCCGACACACCGTCCACTGCGCCGCGCCGCGCTGATCGAAGCGGGCCGGCTCCGCCTGGCGAAGTAGAGGATGTCCATGCCCCCACGCACGCTGGGCACGTGCCATCTCCGGAAGGTCGTCCACCCTTCCGGGTTGCCCGTCGAAGACCGCGGATCCGCTCACCGCGAAGCAGAGGTCGATCTCGCCGCGGGGGTGCGTGTGTGAGGGACCGTCGCTCTGCATGTGGACATAGTCGATGCTCGAGACGCTCATCGTCCAGGGCTTTCCTGGCTCTCGACCAGCGCACGCCGTCGTTCGCGGCCTCGGCGAGCCAACGCGCACCGATGCCGGCGCCGGCAAGCGCCTGAGCTCGCGCAGTGCAGGTCCCGTCGGGCGAAGGGCTCACGCCGAGCGCATCGCGGGCTCCTGCACGTCGGGATCGATGCGCGCCACGACTTGAGCACGAGGAACAACGCGGCTTCAGTCGTTCGCGAGTCGCGCTCGGTGATCTCGCTCCGTGAGGCAAGAACCGATGCAGTTCCCGGGTTGATCTTGGTGCGCGCATCTCCGGGTGAGGGCGGGACGTTCTGTTGAGCGGCGCAGAGCTTGGTGCACGTCCCCGGACACGCTTCGTCGAACAACTGTACAGGCCTCGGCCGCCATGCCGAGGCCCGCGGCGATGCGCCGGGGAAGTCTGCTTGCTCCATGAAGGCTGCCGCTGGGGACGGCCCCGCCATCGAAGCGTCCCAAAGCCGAACTGGCTGGTTGCCAACGCGCTCGGCACCTTGAACTTTTCGCTCTCGACCGCCTCGGGCGGCAGCGGCTGATTCGCAGGCGAAGACGAGAACGACGCGAAGTAGCAGACCGCTTCTTCGACACGCTTTCCGCGCGAACCAGCTGACCTGCGGTTGTCGTAGACGACCGCCCAGGTCTTCCTCATCGGACCCGGCTTCTTCCTGCGGCGGCGCGCATGCCAGGGCTTCGTGCCGTAGTCGCTGTTCCAGCCCGCCAGGCGTCGTTCAGGAGAGCGTGCGCATCATCTTCACTCCCCCGCGTGACGTAGTAGCGGATCCACATCTTCGCCATACGTCTTGCCGTAGGCGTCGACGGAGAATCTGGTCGACCTCCGCGCTCAAGCGTCCACCGAGTTGAGATCGAGATGTCCGAACGCTCGTCGCCGTCGTCGGCGCAAGCGCGCTGATGCAGGGAGCACGCTGGCGCAGTCGAGGGTTCTCTTCTGGGCGGGTTGCCGACGCGAGCGCCGTCGATGCAGCTGCCGGCGGTATCTCTCTTCGTCGTGCGACCAGTCCTGATGGGGTTTTTGAATTTGCGATACGAATCGAAGGCGTGATGCCGGAGTAGCCAACGACAATGCGTCGGAGCCGAAACGTCTTGCCATTCGGGTCGTAGCAAGCGAGGGAACGCGAAGCTGCGGCTCGGGGGGCGGTCGAGCTTGCCGGCACAAGCGGCGAAGAACACGTAGGCGAGCCCATACGGTGGCTGCTTCGGATCCGCCGGCGGCGGCCGAGCCGAAATCACGTCGGAAGGCAGCGTGAACTTGAACGTGTCGCCCGTTCCGAGCTGGAAGCCCGGAGGCAGTCCGCTCGGACCCGGGCTGCCGCCCTGAGCGAGCTGGGCGAAGCAGCCTTGGTACAGGTCGCCGGGAGGATTGAAGCAACCCGAAAACCAGGCCACCTCGACCGGCCGCGGCGCGCGCGGGCTGCCATCGTGCCAGAGCATGGAGAGCTCGACCTCCTCGCCGGGCTTGGCGTAGGGCTCGGTCTTCTGGACCGCCAGGATGCGCAGCGTCTTGAGCTCGTGCGGCGGATCGAACTCTGCTCCGCAACCCGCGGTCGCGGCGGCCAAGAGCACGAGAGCAAGGGGGACGCGCGCGTTCAAAACTCACCTCGCAGGCCCAAGCTGGGAATGATGGGGAGGCCGGTCTGGTAGGTCTGCTGGCTGTAATTGTAATTGTAGCTGACGGCCTCGACCGCCTGGTTGTTGTAGGCGTTGTAGACGTCGAGATAGGCCGAGAAACGCCAGTCTTTGAACTGCCAGGCTTTGTCGACCCGGAGATCGAGCTGGTGGAACAGCGGGAGCCGTTCGCTGTTGGGTTCGCCCTGGAGCGGGGCGTAGGCGCCAGAATCGGCGGCAAACAGGGCGGGCAGCCCCGGAGGCTTCAGCACCGGGGTGGTCAGCGGGCCCGAAACGAGGCGGAATCGCGCGCCGAACTCCCAACCGCGCCCCAAGCGGTACGAGCCGAGCGCGATCAGGTTGTGCGTCTGGTCGAAGTCGAAGAGGTACTCGGTGTCGTCAGGACTGTTCTTCCGAACGGAGCGCGAGAGCGTGTAGGCGATCCAACCGAAGAAGCGCGAGTCGGGCTTGTACTTGAGCAGCGTCTCCATGCCCACGACGGAGCCGAGCCCGTCATTGTTGTAGGCGAACGCGCCGTTTTCATTGGCGCTGCGGCTGACGAGCTGGGTGAGGTCCTTGTAGAAGCCTTCGACCGAGAGCTCGATGTGCCGCGAAAGCTCCTGCTCCACACCGACCGAGTAGTGGACCGACCGGTTCGAATACAGGTTGGGGGTGCCGAAGACCGTGTCCGTTTCCTGGAACTGGGGCGGCTGGTGGAACAGGCCGACGCCGCCCTTGACCGTGGTTCGGAGCTGCTTCTTGCCGATGGCCTCGTCTTCGGTCGACGCCACGCTCGGCACGATGTCGTAGCGCGCATTGATGCGCGGACTCAGGTCGGCGTGCCCCGAGTCCCGCGCGTAGTCGACGCGGAACCCAGGGACGACGCGCAATCGACGCGCTGGGGTCCACTCGCCTTCGAGGTACCAGGCCGGTCGGAACGCGGTGGCGGACTGAGCGGTCTCCTGGATCGGGCGCGCCGCGAACGGGCCCGGGTCGGGCTCGCCTTCGCGCGGGGGCTGCGGCGCCCGCACCAGCACGTCGTAAGGCACGACCAAGAAGTCGTAGCCCGCGTAGAGCTTGAACCCGCGCGCCGCCTTGAAGCCAAACTCCGTGCGGGCGGTCACCGGATAGGTGTCGAGATCGAACTTGATGGTCCCGAGCGAGAAGCGCAGCTGGTTCCGCCCCGCCGAGAGCATCGCGTTCACGTCGACGTCACTCGAAAGCTCACCCGTGTAGAGCGCCTGTGCGCGGTGCGACCCCGTGCGGAAAGCGATGTTGCCGCCGACGATGGGGTCCTGGGCCAGCGGGTCGCGGATCAGGATCTCGAGCCGGTCGTCGGACCCGTACGCTCGCAAGCTGAGTTTCTGGTTCTTGGCAGGGCGATGGTCGGCGATGAGCTGGTAGTCCCAGTACACGGGCGCGGTGGTGACGCCTGCGCCCGACTCTTCGAGCACGGGCTTGATCCAGGTGTCGATCCAGCTCCGGCGCGCGCCCGCGGCGAACGACCAGTCCTTGAGCGGCCCGATGGGGCCCTGCACCAAGACGCGGGCGTCGATCAGGTCGACCTGCGCGAGACCGTGATAGCAGCCCTTCTTCTCCGTCTTCTTGCCGTAGGGACCGTCGCAGCTGGTGTCCGGCGAGCGCAGGCCCACGTCGACGATGCCGCCCATCACGCGGCCGTAGCGAGCGCTGAAGTTGCCGGGATAGAAATCGATGCGCTCGAGGAGCTCCGTCGGGATCACGCTCGACAGCCCACCGAAGTGGTAGATGAGCGGGACGATGTTGCCGTCGACGAACGTGTTGGTGTCGTTGGGAGCCGAGCCGCGCACGATGAGAAGGCCGGCGAGCCCCGGCGGTCGCGCGACACCGGGCAGGTTCTGGATGGAGCGCAGGGCGTCGCCACTGGTGCCCGGAATGCGCGCGATCTCTCGGCGCTCGAGCGTGCGCCGCGTCACTTCGCGCGGCGGCCGCTCGCCTTGGACCGTGACCTCGAAACCTTCGCTTTCCGCCGCCAGCCGATAGGTCAGCTCGACGGCCTCGCCGGCGACGACCTCCTCCTCGTGCTCTTGGGCTTGGAAGCCATCCGCGCCGAGCTTCACCTTGTATTTCCCTGGCGGAAGATCGGTGAGCACGAACTTGCCGTCGGCGTCCGAAGTGAGGCGGCGGCTCTGGCCGTCGGGGAGCGTGACGATCACTTCGGCGCCGGCGAGCGGCGCGTTGGAGCCGGCGATGCGCAGCGCGCCGCCGAGGTTGCCGGTCTTCGGCGGTTCGACCGGCGGTGGCTTGGCTCCCGGCGGCGTCGGCGCCTCTTTCAAGGTGAAAGAGTACTTGTAGAGGATCTTCGCCGGCACCGGCTTGCCGTCACGGGTCGCAGGTTCGAACACGAACTTGAGGGCTGCGGCGCGGGCGGCTTCGTCGAAGCCGTGCCCCGCAGCCTCCGCAACTTCTGCGCTCGTCACCTTGCCCGTGATGTCGATGGTCAGCTTCAGGACGACGTCGCCCTGGACGCCCTCTTTCTGTGCTTCTGCCGGGTACGGCGCGCTCTCGAAGTGCACCAGTTTCGGGGGCACGACCGTCGGCTTCTTCGGCGCGTCGGCGGGATCGGCGGGCTTCACTACCGCGCCCGAACCGCCACGCGGAACGGCTCCGCTACCGCGGTCGTCCCCCTCCCCTTGGGCGAGGACGCGCGCCGGCCAGAGAGCCAACGCGAGACCGGCGAACAGCGCGACGGAAGAGCACGAGCCTGAACGGAGCACGGTGGACCTTCGCACACGCCGACCTCGGCGCACCGGAAGCACACGTAGCGCGCGGCTCGCCGGCTGACAACGGCCTTCTCGCGCTCATTCGTGCGCGGAGCACCTGCTCGTGGAGCCCCACGGCTTCTCGCGGCCGTGGTAGGTGCGGGACACGGCCGGATAGGGCCGAAAGCCAGGAGTTTCGTCGTGAGGAGCAGAGCACCCCGGAAGGGCAGTTCGAAGGCGGCGTCGACCAACAAGAAGCAGTCACCGACTGCGAGGGGGCTCATCAAAGGACCGGCGTCGGCGTTCGACAACGCACTCGTTCAATTCAATCGCGCGGCGAGCATCATCAAGCTCACCCCGGACCAGGTCGCGGTGATCCGGGAGCCTCGGCGCATCGTCGAGTGCAAGCTGCCGGTGCGCATGGACGACGGTTCGATCCACGCGTTCAAGGGCTATCGCGTGCAGCACAACATCGCGCGGGGGCCCGCGAAAGGCGGCGTCCGCTTCCACCCGGACGTGTCGCTCGACGAAGTGAAGGCGCTGGCGTTCTGGATGACGTTCAAGTGCGCCACCATCGGCATCCCCATGGGCGGCGGCAAGGGCGGCGTGATCGTCGATCCGTCCAAGCTCTCGGTGGGCGAGCTCGAGCGCTTGTCGCGCCGCTACTTCGCGGAGATGATCGAGCTGTTCGGTCCCGACCGTGACGTGCCGGCCCCCGACGTGAACACGAACCCGCAGGTGATGGCGTGGTTCATGGACACCTATTCGATGCACCACGGCGGCGACTATCTGCCGGCGGTCGTCACCGGAAAGCCTCTGGAAATCGGCGGCTCCGTCGGTCGCAACTCGGCGACGGCCCAAGGCATGGTGTTCTGTGTGCGACGCGCAGCAGCACACCTCGGCATGAGTCCGTCGGGGGCCACCGTCGCCATCCAAGGCTTCGGAAACGCGGGTTCCTACGCGGCCAAGCTCCTGCGCGAGCAGGGCTGCCGAATCGTCGCCATCTCGG
Organism: Polyangiaceae bacterium; assembly: GCA_046351435.1. Taxonomy (GTDB): domain Bacteria; phylum Myxococcota_A; class Polyangia; order Polyangiales; family Polyangiaceae; genus JADJKB01. Next base: position 33,141 of record JAXLYN010000008.1, on the reverse strand, counting down.
ACGTGGACGGTGCGTTCACCGCCAGCGAGGGCATCGATCCGGACGTCGCCATCGCCCACGTGGACAAGCACAAGACCCTGAAGGGCTTCGACAAGACCAAAGGCGTGAGCCGCATCAGCGATCCGATGAAGCTGCTCGAGCTCCCGGTCGACATCCTGATCCCGGCGGCGCTCGAGAACCAGATCACGGGCAAGAACGCTGGACGCATCAAGGCCAAGATGGTCGCGGAGTGCGCCAACGGGCCGTGTACGCCCGAGGCCGACGACATCCTGGAGAAGAAGCGCGTCTTCGTGATCCCGGACATCTTGTGCAACGCGGGCGGCGTCGGAGTCTCGTACCTCGAGTGGGTGCAGAACCGCATGGGCTACTATTGGCGCTACCAGCGCGTGCTCGAGGACCTCGAGATGATGATGAACACCGCTTTCGATACCGTGCTCAAGACCTCGCTCGAGCACGACGTCCCCATGCGCACGGCGGCGTTCATCGTCTCGATCGGGCGCGTCGCGAAAGCATCGGAGCTCCGCGGTCTCTACGCCTGATGCCGATGCGCATCGCGACCTGGAACGTGAACTCCATCCGTGCGCGGGTGGACGCCGTGGTGGATTGGCTGGGGCGCGTCGAACCCGACGTGCTCTGCATGCAGGAGACGAAGGTCGTCGACGACGACTTTCCGACCGACGAGCTCCAGCGGCTCGGATACGCGGTGGCGATGGCGGGCCAGAAGACCTACAACGGCGTCGCCATCGCCTCGCGCCTGCCTTTCCGCGACGTGAGCATCGGGTTTCCAGGTGATCCGCCGAGCGCGGACAAGCGACTCATCGCCGCGACCATCGACGGCGTGCGGGTCGTGTCCGCCTACGTCCCCAACGGCAAGAGCGTGACCCACGCCGACTTCGGCAAGAAGCTCGCGTTCCTGGCGCGGCTTCGAGAAGTCCTCGCGCCGCTCGTGAGCGACAGCAAGCCCGTGGTCCTGTGCGGCGACTTCAACGTGGCACCGGACGAGCGCGACGTCTTCGACGTCGAGAAGATGAAGGGCCAACTTCACTTCCACCCGGACGAGCACCGCGCCCTCTCCGAGCTCCTGTCCATCGGACTCACGGACGCTTTTCGACTGCACCACGCCGAAGGCGGTCGCTTCTCTTGGTGGGACTACCGGGGGGGAGGGCTGCGCAAGAACGAAGGCCTGCGCATCGATCTCGTGCTCTTGTCCCGGGACCTCGCGGCGCGCTGCGGGCGTGCCGACATCGACGCGGAAGAGCGCCAGCGGGACAAACCCTCGGACCACGCGCCCGTCGTCGTCGAGTGGGGCTGAGCTGCCCGCCACCGTGGCGAGGTCGAGCCGGCTGAGGTAGACAGGCGGGCGTGTCTTCCCGCGCTGTCTGGCTCTCGCTCCTTGTCACCGCGTGCATGCCGGCGCTCCCGCCCGAGCCCGCCGCACCCAAACCGCCGGCGGCCGCGCCGGTGAACGTCTCCGTCGACGAACTCGCCACACCGGTCGCCGCGGTGGACGAGCCGAGCGCGACAGGGGTCTTGGTCTTGGACGGAACGCCGGAGATCCCTGCCGCGCTCCGCGGCCGGCTCGGCCGCTTCCTGGAAACCCGCGCGGCCACCCTGGGCGCCCTCGCTGACGACGGTCGCTCGGCGCTGATCACCACCCGTTTCGCCCAAACCTCCCAGGTCCACTGGGTCCGTGGACCACTGGGCGCCCGCACGCAGCTCACCTTCCATTCGGAGCCCGCGCGTAGCCCGAGCTTCGTTCCGGGCCGCACGGACGCTCTCGTGTTCGCGAGCGACAGCGGAGGCAACGAGAACTACCAGCTCCGCCGGCTCGAGCTCGCCACGGGCGAAGCGGTGCTGCTCACCGACGGCAAGAGCCGCAACGAGAACTACGCCTGGTCGTGGCAGGGCGACCAGCTCGCGTTCTCCAGCAACGCCCGGAACGGCAAGGACATCGACATCTGGATCGGTGACGGCAAGACGGCGTCGAGCGCGAAGCTCGTGTTCGAGCGAACCGGCCACTGGGTGCCGCTCCAGTTCTCGCGCGACGGCAAGTCGCTGCTGCTCCTCGAGTACATCTCGATCAACGACTCACGTATCCATCTGGGCAACATAGAGAAGAAGACCGTCACGCGAATCACGCCTCTGGACAAGCCCGCGGCCTACCGCACCGCGCTCCTGACCCCCGACGGCAAGCGAGCCTTCGTGACCACGGATCGTGACGGCGAGTTCACCGAGCTCCACGAGGTCGATCTCACGAAACCCGAGGCATCGCTCAAATCGCTCTCCCACCACATCCCTTGGAACGTCGAGGAAATCGCCATCGACGCTGGGGGCAGCACCCTCGCCTTCAGCGTGAACGAAGACGGCCTCTCGGTGCTTCACTTGCTCGACGTGCGAACCGCCAAAGAGCGCGTCGCCGCCGGCATTCCGAAAGGGGTGATCTCGGGACTCGGCTTCGCGCGAAAGGCCAACGTGCTCGGTTTCACGTTCGCGAGCGCCACGAGCCCCGGCGACGTCTACACCTACGACGTCGCGCGCGGAAAGCTCGAACGCTTCACCGAGAGTGAGGTCGGCGGGCTCCCGCGAAGCCGCTTCGTCGAGCCGAAGCTCGTGCGTTTCCCTAGCTTCGATGGCCGGCAGATCCCCGCGTTTTTCTACCCCGCAAAAGCGCCGGGCCCGCGCCCGGTCGTGGTCTGGATCCACGGCGGGCCCGAGGCCCAAGCGCGCCCGGAGTTCTCGGCCACGATCCAATATCTCACGACCGAGAGCGGCATCAGCGTGCTCGTGCCCAACGTGCGCGGCTCGGACGGCTACGGCAAGAGCTACCTCCTCCTCGACAACGCCGACAAGCGCGAGGACAGCGTAAAGGACATCGGCGCGCTCCTCGACTTCGTCGCCAAGCAGCCGGACCTCGACAAGAGCCGGGTCGCCGTGCTCGGGGGCTCGTACGGCGGCTACATGGTGCTCGCCTCGCTGACCCACTTCCCGGAACGCATCGTGGCGGGGGTGGACGTGGTCGGCATCAGCAACTTCATCACCTTCCTCGAGAACACGAGCCCCTATCGTCGCGACCTGCGCCGGGCGGAGTATGGCGACGAGCGCGATCCGAAGATGCGCGACCTGCTCGCGAAGATTTCGCCCACCAACAACGTGCAGCGCATCCGAAGCGCGCTGTTCGTGGCCCACGGCGCCAACGATCCCCGGGTGCCGGCCGCCGAGGCCGAGCAGATCGTGTCCCGTGTGCGACAGTCCGGCAAGGACGTCTGGTACATGCTGGCGAAGAACGAAGGACACGGCTTCACGCGCAAGGAGAACCGCGACGCCTTCGCGCTCCTGTCCGTGCTGTTCCTGGAAAAACACCTGAGTCAACGGCCGAACGGTCACGCCGGTGGCAGGAACTGATCCGAAGGCGCCGGACGTGAGCTTCGTCCTCAGGCCCATCGAAGCCCGGGACGACGCCCGCGTCGCGGCCATCATCCGAGAGGTGATGCCGAGCTTCGGGGCCCAGGGGGAAGGCTTCGCCATCAACGACCCGGAGGTCGACTACATGACCCGCGCGTATGCCGGCGAACGCGCCCGCTATTGGGTCTTGGAGGTCGACGGCGAAGTCCAGGGCGGCGGCGGCTTCGCGCCGCTCGAAGGTGGAGCTCCGAACACCTGCGAGCTCCGCAAGATGTACTTCTTGCCCTCCGCACGGGGCCTCGGTGCCGGACGCGCACTGCTCGAGCTGTGTCTCTCGGAGGCCAAGCGCGCAGGCTTTCGCCAGTGCTACCTCGAGACCTTGGTGCAGATGACCGAAGCACGCCGGCTCTACGAGCGCGCCGGGTTCACGCGGCTCTCGCGCCCCGAGGGTCACACCGGGCACTTCGGCTGCGACGCATGGTATGCGCGGGAGCTCTGAGCGCTGCCGGTCGGGCGAAAGTCGGCGACTTCCGGTCGCTCGGGCTTGCGGACTCGGCGAGAGCCCCCTAAACGTTGCCCCCGGAGGTCTTCATGCTTCGCCGAATTGCCCCGCTGCTCTTGCCGTTCGTTTGGGTCGCTTGTGGTGGCGGCACGCCGCCCGCAGAGAGCCCCGCACCCAAGACCGAGCCCACCAGCGAAGAGCCCGAGAAGAAGCCCGAAGCGCCGGCAGCGAGCGAAGAGAAGAAAGCTCCGCCCGCGCCCGTGGAACTCACGCTGGAGGCGAAGAGCGGGAGCAAGCTCGCGGGCAAGGCCAAGCTCGAAGCCGTCGAGGGCGGAGTCAAAGTCAGCATCGAGGTGAGCGGTGTCTCCCCCGGGGCGCACGGCGCCCACGTCCACGAGAAGGGCGATTGCAGCTCGGCGGACGGCAAGAGCGCAGGGGATCACTTCAATCCTGGCGGCCACCAACACGGCATGCCCCCCGGCGAGACGCGGCACCTCGGTGATCTCGGCAACCTCGACGTGCAGAAGAACGGCGAGGGCAAGCTCGAGATCACCATCGTCGGCGCGAACCTCGAGGCGGACGACCCGCACTCGTTCTTGGGGCGCGCGATCATCATCCACGAGAAGAAGGACGACGGCGGTCAGCCCACTGGCAACGCGGGCGGCCGCATCGGCTGCGGCGTGATCAAGCGCTGACCGGCTGCGCGTCGAGCTGCGTCGCTTCGGAAGCGAGGGCCCGGGCCGCTTCGATGGAGAGCCGGCCGCGTCCAAGCCATTCGTCGAGCTCCGGCTCGTCTCGGAGAGCGCGTTCCACGCGAACGAGCGCGGGCAGGTAGACGATCTCGCGCGCCAGCCCGCCACCGCGCTGGAGGCGCGCGGTCAGGCGCACCGCGCTCTCGCCCTGAGCGCCCGAGGCGAGCAAGAGCCGGAGCGTTTCCAGCCAGTCTGCCCCGTCGCGCACCGCCAACGCCCCGAGATGCCGGCGCCCGAGCTCGGCGCGACGCCGGAGGCCGAGGTGCCCGTGCTTCCGTTCGAGAGCGAGCGCGCGACCCTCTTCGTCGTCGCCGCTCCCCGCGGAGCCGATTTGGAAGAGACCCGCGGCCTCGCTTCGGGACCGCGCGCGCGGCCGCGCGTGCCCCTCGAGCTCGTGACAGACGATGCGCCCGACCTCTTCTCCGGAGAGCTGGAGCCCCGTACGCACCAAGATCACGGAGTCGCCCGTCGCAGCCGCGGACAGGAGATCGTCGGAGAGGAGAACTCGAAAGGGAAGGCGCGCGCCGCCCACCGCCCTCCGGAGCGAGGAGACCAGGCTATCGGGATCGCTCTCGTCGTCGCTATGCGACGTGGGCGCACTCGCGACGGATTCGCGCGCGGCTTCGGCGACCCATGCCTTCGCCCACTGCTCTGCGCGGCGGTGCGCTGCCGACCCGTCCATCCCGAAGCGGCGCGCCGCGAGGCCGGCGAACCCGGGCTTGCCGACGTGCTCGGCGAGCTCGGCTTCGAGCGCGAGCTCGCGGGCCCTGCCGGCGTAGAGTCGCCCCAAGACCCCGAGCGAGTCCGCGTGGGTCGCGACCTCGGCCAGCACCTTTCTGAGCTCGCCGAGCTCGGGCGGGGGCGCGTAATGGAGTACAGGAACGTACTCGCGGCCAGCGCCGAGCGCCCGAACGGCGGCCCGGAGCTCCGGCTCTGCCTCGATGGGACGGCAGCGCTCGACCAGTGCGATGCTGCGCTCGGCGTCGCGCAGGCAACGGGCGACGCTACGCCACACTGCGCTCATAGTTTGTTCGCTGCGATGTTCGCGAGCTCGCTGCGCTCCCCCTTGGAGAGCAGCATGTGCGCGGTGATGTGCTCCCCGCGCAGCCGATCCACGGCGACGGTCAGGCCGTTGGTGGCGCTATCCACGTAGGGGTTGTCGATCTGGAAAGGATCGCCGGTGAGGACGATCTTGGTGCCCTCTCCGCAACGGGTGATGACCGTCTTCACTTCGTGGGGAGTCAGGTTCTGCGCTTCATCGACGATCACGTACTGTTGAGGCAGGCTGCGGCCGCGGATGTAGGTGAGCGGCTCGACTTGGAGCTGCCCGGCATCGATGAGTTCCTCGAAGCCACGCATTCCGCGTCGCTTGCCGCCGCTCGCGACCAGCAGGAACTCGAGGTTGTCGAAGATGGGCTGCATCCACGGGTTCAGCTTCTCCTCGATGTCGCCGGGGAGAAACCCGAGGTCGCGTCCCATGGGCATCACGGGACGACTCACGAGCAGCCTCGCGTACGCTCCGTCGTCCACCGTACGACGAAGCCCCGCCGCCAGGGCGAGCAACGTCTTTCCGGTGCCGGCCTTGCCCACCATCGTCACCAGGCGGATCGAGTCGTCGAGCAAGAGATCGAGCGCGAAGCTCTGTTCCTTGTTGCGCGGTCGGATCCCCATGAGACCCTCCCGCGGCGTCCGGAGTCCGCGAATCTCGCCCTTTTCGGCGTGGTAGCGCGCGAGCCCGGTGCGCTGTCGCGGGCTGTCGTCGCGCAGCAGGATGCAGACGTTGGCGTAGAGGTTGGCCTGGCCGTTGCCGGCCAAGACGCCGGTCTCGAAGAACTTGTCGAGGTCCGCGGCCGTCACGGGAAGCTCCACGACGCCGCTGTCCAGGTGCTCGACATCCACGGCTTGGTTCTCGTAGGCCTCGGTCTTGAGCCCGAAGGCGTCGGCGCGAATCCTGAGATTCACGTCCATGGTCACGAAAATGGTGGGGCGATCGGGGTACTGCTCGCGGAGCTCGATGGCGCACTGCAAGATGGCGTGATCCCCGGACGAGGGACGCAGCGCGATGCGGAGCTCGGGGCGCGTGCTCGGCACGTAGACGCGAAGCGTCCCGCCTTCGCCGATCTTCACGCCCTCGGACAGACTGCCGTACTTCTCGCGCTGAGCGTCCAGGAGGCGCGACACCGTGCGCGCGTTGCGGCCTCGTTCGGCGTTGTCACGCTTGAATTGATCGATCTCTTCGAGGACGTAGATCGGCAAAATCAGGTCGTTGTCCTCGAACTTGAAGATGGCGTAGGGGTCGTGGAGCAGGACGTTCGTGTCGAGGACGTAGTTCTTCTTCATGAGGCTTCCCGCGAGCCGCGGCCATCTCCGTACGTGTCGAATGAGCAGTGTCCTCTCTCGGGCCCTCCCCTGCAACGCACAATCGAAGCTCTCGAGGGCGGCCCCTTGCCGGCCTCGGCGAAGCGGGTCACCCTCGGGCCCATGAAGCGCTTCGGCGTGGTGTTTTTCGCCGCGATCTCCCTGACGGCGTGCTCTCGGACCGCGCCCGATACGAAGTGGCCGCCACCGGGCCCCCCCGGCGGCCTGCCCTACGCACCGCTCCCGGAAGCCGAAGATCGATCGAGCGAGACGAGCGCGCCGCCGCCGGTCGCGAAGAAGGAGCCGACGCCCATCGACGCGGCGTTGGCGTCACCGGGCGCCCTCGGCCTCGCCCGCAACCACGCATGCAAGGAGAAGGAATGCAAACTCGCACGCGTGCTTCCCGACCCCGCCTTCGGCAAGGCCCAGCCGAGCGGCGCCGAATCGCCCGGCACCTTCTGGCTCGAGGAGCTGGCTCCCGGCTCCGCACTCAGCCTGCCGAGGCATCATGCCCTCGAGCTCCTGGCGCTCACCCTGGAAGGCAAGGCTACCGCCACCGGCGACGACGGCGGCAGCGTGACCGTCGAAGCGTGGAGCGCGCTACGAGCTCCGGGCCTCGGGCTCACCCTCAAGGCCGGTGACTCCGGCGCGAAGCTCGTGCTCGCGGTCGCTGTGAAGAGCGGCACGCTCGCCGCGGAGCTCGAGCGCTTGGAGAAGCGCCCCTACGAAGTGCGCTGGAAGAAGCGCTCGACGCCCATGGTCGGACAGAGCCTGACCACCGCCAAGGATCTGAGCTGGGCAGGGGGAGCCTTCCACGTGCGCATCGCCTTCGGCGGCGCCGAACCCGCGCTGCCGGGCAGCCTCGAGCTCCTGCGAACCGGACCAGATGCGGCCATTGCCGAGCACGACCACCCGACGTGGGAGCACCTCGCGATCCTGAGCGGAGCCGGCAAGATGACCCTCTCCGGCAAGGAATACGCCGTCACGCCGGGCGCGGTCTTCGACATTCCCACCGGCGAAAAGCACGCATTCACCCCGGCCGGGAGCCAGAACTTGTTCGCGGTCCAGATGTACACCCCTTCGGGCCCCGAGCAGCGCTTCGTGAAGCTGGCGGACGAGGCGGCGGCGGCGGCCGCGCCTGCGCCCAAAAAGTAGCCGGGATTCCCGGCGCCGGAGGATGCTCTCGTCGTGGGTTTCTCGCTGAAGAGCTTCGTGCTCCCCGCCGCAGCGGTGGCCTACGTCTGCTTCGGCGCGATGTCGACACGCGGAGGCGTCTGGCCGGTGGTCGCACTGGTCGGGCTCGTGCTCGGCCTCGCGCTCGTCTGGCGGCGTACCGAGGCGCCTCGCGCCGGCGAAGACCACACCGAGCTCGTCGCGCGCCGCGTGGTACGCGCAGTGGCCTGGGGCGCTGCGCTCTGGGTGGCGGCACGCACCGGAAGCTCGGGGCGCGCGGGGCTCGACGCAGTCGCCAACGTGGGAGTCGGAACCGCTTCGGTGGCAGCCCTGGTCGCGCTGGCACGCATTGCTTCGCTCGGCGGGCTGCTCACTCCGCCGCCCGCGACGCGCTCCCTGGACGCGGCAGCCTTCGCCGGGTTCTTGTGGGCCATCGCCGTCGCCGCGCCTGCGACACGAGCCGTCCTCCCCGAACAGATGGTCATCCTCGACCCGCTGGCCATCGACTACGCGACGACCAGCGCGGGCCTCGGGGAGCCTTCTGCTTCTGGTCGTGACGAGCCTCCGGCTGCGTTGGCTACGCCGGCTCGAGCTCGGAGCAGCAGACCGCGCATCCGCAGCCCTCGCGCTGTCGCTCACCGCATTCTCCGTCGCCGTACCTGCAGCGTTGCTCGACGTGGGAGCGCCCGATCGGGTGCTCCCCGTCGCCGTGATCGGCGCGGCACTGGCGGTCACATGGGCTGCGTCGACTCGCGATCCCACTCTCGTCGGGCGCGCTCTCCGCGGCATCCTGGCGGTGGCAATCTTGGGAGCCCCACGCTGCTCGTCACCGCGTTCGTGGCCAAGAACGCGCCGAATCACGCCGGCAGCGTCGTCCTCGGCGCCACGCTGCTCGCCACGCTGATCGGGCTCATCGCCCAACGCGTGTCCGCGAACCTCGCGCCCGAACAGTCCCGCTGGCTCGAGGCCATCGACAGCGCCAGCCGCGGGGCCCAGGAGCCCGAGCCCGACGGCGCGATCCGCGCCGCACTCGTGGCCTTGTCCAAAGCCACCGCCGTGCCAGGCCAGAAGCCCGAGCTCTGGCGCAACGATCCCGAAGAGGTCCTGAGCGTCGACCTCGCGGGCTACCTCCACGTCGAGCGGACGCGCGCTCGGATCGCCTCTACGAGCTGGCGCTGGCCGAACCCGAGCGCACATTGCGACGCGACGTGCTCCAGGCACTGGAAGTGCGGAGGCCGGAGGTGCGCTCGCTCTTGTCTTGGTTCAAGAGCCGCGGCGCGTTCGGCGCCACGGTCGTCCTCGACGAGGACGGCCCGCTCGGTTTCCTACTGTTGCCCGAAGGGGCGCGTTCGTCGGTCTTGAGCTTGGAGGAGGCTCGTCGCGTGCGCGGGCTCACCGACCGGTTGAGCGCGCTGTTCGCAGTTTCGTCTGCGCTGGCGCGGTCTCGCGAGCGCGAGCTCTTGGCGATCCAACGCGCCGACCGCGCCGACGACGAAATCGAGCGGCTCACGCACATCATCGATCTCGAGCAGGGACGCTTCCAGGCAGAGGCAGAGCGTCACGCGCGCCAGGCCGAGCGGGCGCTCTACAGCGCGCGGGCCCGGATGACTGCCGACGAGCTCCGGAGGCTCGGGCGGCTGGGCGCGCCCGTGGCGCTCCGCGTACCGCCCGGCGTCGACGCCCGGGGCTGGGCAGCGCTCGTGCACCTCGCGAGCCCGCGCAAGGGCGGGCCGTTCGTGGTGATCGACTGCACCCAAGGCGCGGAACACGATCTCGCGACCTGGCAGGACGAGGAGCGATCGCCGCTGTCCCTCGCGGACGGCGGCACGCTGGTGCTGCTCGACCTGCCCGCGCTCCCGTTGCCCATCCAGGAGCACGTGAGCCGCACACTGTCCGGTCGGGCGGAGCGCCCGCCCCGCTCCCGCGTCACTCCGCTCGGATGGATCCCCACCTTGCGCGCGCCGCTCGCCGAGCTCGAACGCGACGAGCGCGTCGCGCGCTCCCTCGCGCGCTGGATCGGCGAGAGCGAGGTGGTGCTGCCGGCGTTGGTCGAGCGTCCGGAGGATCTGCGCGCGCTCGCCCTCGAAGCCCTGGCCCGAGCCGGGCTCGAAAAAGACGGGCGCCCACTCGGCCTCGACACCTCCGCGCTCCGCTTGCTCTCCGATCACGAATGGCCGGGCAACGAACGCGAGCTCGAAGACGTTCTCGCGCGGGCCGCGCGCCACGTCGGTGGCTCCGCGCTCACGGCCACGGATCTCGCCCTCGCCGGCTTCTCCCCCACGCCTGACGTCGTCCCGAGCGCGACCCCGCTGCCCGTGGCGACGCGGCGCAGGTTGCGAGCGCGCCGGCCGCCGCGTGCGCGCTGACGCTCCTCGCGCGTCGCTCGCGACCGAAACGTTACGCTCTCTCGGCCGCCGTAGTCAGCCGCTGCTCGAGATTGGCGAGGAGTTCAGCTACGGCAAAGCCGGCTTGGGCGGCCTCGGGCGTCACGCCGCGGCGTACCGCGTCGGGGAGCTCGCTCAAGGCTTTGTGGGCCGCGCGCGGTGCACGCGTGCGCTCGAGCACGCGCAGCGCCAGCGTGCGACCTGGCGGGGTCGCGACGAGGGACAGGGCCGCCCCCGTCCACGCGAACTTCGGCGCTTCGCGCGCGGCATTGGCCAGATCGGTGAGCGGCGAGGCCGCGAGCAGCATGCGGAGCGCGCTCTCGAAGAGCGGCGTGGCGACGGGGTTGGCAGGCAACATCTCCGTGAGCGCGACGCGCTCTTCGCGCTCGCTCACCCGGCGCACTTTTCGCCAGCGCGTCACCCTCCGCGGTGGCTTGACTCCGCGGTACACCTGGCGCCCGACCCAGAAGCTCAAGTGCGTGTCGATGCGCACGAGCTCGAGCAAACGCGAGAACGTGGCGTGCCGTCCGAGCGCTTCGCCGATGGTGCGAGGAGGGCCGGCGGCAGCGAGCATGTCGTCGACCATGGCGAGGAGCTTCGCCGGCCGGTCGCTGGCGAAGGGGCCGAGCAGCGACGGATTCGTGGACTGCAGGAGGTCGTTCAGTGCGCAGGCCATCAGCCACTCGGCGGGGCCCGGATCTCCGAGCGCGTCGGCAGCGCACAAGCGACGCGCGTTCCGCAAGCGCCGGACCCGTACTTCACCGAGCACGTCCGTGGCGAACGACGCGCTCTCGGCGGCGGCTCGGGCGCGCGTCGCGCCGATGGGTGGCAGCGGATGGAGCGGCCCCCCCGCGAGGAGGGGCAGGAGCACGCGCTCGGCCACCTGGGCGAGGATCTGACCGCTCAAGCGGCGCCCGTGCCTTTCAGCGGGTTCATGCCGAGAGCGTCGAGCCAGACCACGGGCACCTCTTCCGTGAAGACGTTCTCGATCTCGACGGCGGCTGCCGGCGCCCAGCGGTGCGCTTCGACCAGCGCCGTCTCGAGAGGCACGAACGCGCCGAGAGCGAGCGCCGCAGCGCTGCCGTCGGGCCAGAAGAACACCGCGCGATCCGTGGGCGATCCCAGCGCAGAGAACACGACTTCGGCAGAGACCTGTGGGACGATCTGCCAGCCGAGCGGTACGAACACCGACGGATGAATGCGGCGGAAGAAGGTGCCGATGGGCAGTGCTTCGAGCCCGGCTTCGCGCACGACGAAGGCACCAAATTCGGTGACCGCCACCCGCGTGGTACGCACGACCTCTGCGCTCAGGGTGTAGGCGAGACGACGAAAGAGCGGAAGCTCCTCTCGCGACACCAAGAGCGCGCCGACGGTGCTCGGAGGAGCCATGTCGGGTGCCAGGCGCAGCGGTACGCCGAGGCTCGCCGCGTTCGCCGTGGGGCGCCCCGTCAGAGCCCCGAGCTCACTGACGTTCTGGCGGGAGAGCGCAGTCACCTCCGCCAGCGTGGGGAGCTCGGGCAGCTCCAGCGCGGGTTCGCCGCGCCCGCGGAACAATACGAGCCCGCGCTCGTGGAACACGGGACAGGCCTCGAGCGAGATCGGGTGCCGGAACAAGACTTCGACGGCAGCCCCGGGCGCCACCGGCGAGAAGGCCACGATGCCCGGCGTGCGGCTGAGCAGCGGCAGCATGCGCCGAGGTAGGTCCTTCACGTGGAACAGCCAGCGACGGACCGGCTCGGTGTCGAAGCTCGATTCCGGAGGCCACTCGGCAACGCCGGCGCGCGCAGCGACGTTCGAGCGCGTGAAATACGCGAGCAGCGAAGGTCCGAGACCCGACTCTGCCACCACCCACAACTCTCTTCCGTCGAGGCGCGCGCTCGGGTCGGCGTGCGGTGCGAGGCGCAGAAGGAGTGACGCAAGCTCGATGGGCCGCTCGACGTCGTACGTCTGCGTGAAGGTGTTGTGGTGAGCGCCAGCGCCGCATCGGTGGCGCTGATGTCCTGAGCGTCGTAGCCGAACGGGGCCGCCGAGTCGCGGTACTGGACGACGTGGCGACTGGGTCCCGTGAAGGTGAACCCGCCCGCGAGCCGCGCGACGTCGGCCACGCGGTCCATGCGGTCGCTCGCACCCGCGTCGAACGAGAGCGCGACCTCGCGCGTCCCGAGCTTGCTCTTGACTACGTCCACGCGGAACGAGTCGCCGAGACCCGAAAGGGTCTGCGACTCGGTATACACGGCGAGAAACGCGATCAGGCGATCCAGCGATGGCAGGAGCACGAGCCCGCGCGCTCCCAGCGCCACACCGCGGGAGTCCAGGCCGATGCCTGGCACTTTGAGTCGAGTTTGGTGAATTGCGACGCGCTCGAGCATGGGTCTGACCGTGGAGGAACTGCGATACGCCTGGGCTCAGGCCACGTCGATCCCTTCGCTCGTCTTCAAGTGGCGCCTGACGATGTCCGCCACGAAGCTCGCCTTGGGCTCCGCGATGGCCGCGGCACCACCTTGCGCGCTGATGTGAGCGAGTGCCGGAGCGAGTTCGTCCTCGAGCTCCAGCCGGAACGCGTGCAGGTCGACGGTGGTCGCCGAGGGCAACTCCCGCACGCTCGGCCCGTTGGTAGGGCCGAGGATCTTGAACAGGCGGCTGACTCCCGGCCTGGGGTTATAGGCCACGAACGCGCTGACCTGCCCCGGATTGCCGACTCCGGGCTCGACGATTCCGCCCGCGAGCATGAAGAGCTTGCTCATCGGGGAGCATGATAGCGAATGCGGGGCCGATATCGACTCCTGGGTGAGGGGGCGATACGCTGCCGGCCGTCGTGGTGTCTTCTGCGCCTCCGGATGGCAGGGTGATGGGTGGCCGCTTCGTGGTCGAACGCGAGGTCGGCCGCGGCGGCGTAGGAGTCGTCTATCGGGCCTGGGACAAGGCCGGAGAAAAATACGTCGCGCTGAAAGTGATCGCCGCGGAAGCCGGGGTGTCGCCCGAAGAAGAGACGCGACTGACTCGCGAAGGCGAGGTCCTCTCCCACCTGGACCACCCGGGGATCGTGAAGATCTTCGCCTACGGTGTGCTCGACGACTCGCACCTGCCGTTCATCGCCATGGAGTGGCTGGACGGCGCGGACCTCGTGGCGCGCCAGCGCACGAATCCACTCAGCATCAAGCAGGCAGTCGATCTCGCGATCCTCGTGGCCACCGCGCTCGAGACCGCACATCGGGCGGGCGTCATCCATCGCGACATCAAGCCGGCGAACATCGTGCTCGAGCCGCGCGCTGCCGACCCCGGTGAGCTCGACGCCTTTCCGAAGCTCGTCGACTTCGGCGTCGCTGCCGCCGGCGACGTACGCATCACGCGCAGCGGTGACGTCGTGGGCACGCCGGCCTACATGGCTCCCGAGCAGGCGCGAGGCGACGCGCCCATCGATGCGCGCTCGGACATCTATTCACTGGGAGCGACGCTGTTCGAGCTGATCGCGGGCCGACCGCCCCACGTCGGCCCCACCGCCATCGCCACGCTGGCACGCCTCGTGACGACGGCGCCGCCGCGGCTCTCGGAGCTGCGGCGCGAGACCCCGCCGCTGCTCGATGCGTTGGTGCACCGCATGCTCTCTACGGAGCCGGATCATCGGCCCGGGAGCATGCAGGAAGTGGTCAGCGCGCTCGAAGATGCCAAGCTCGAGCTCGAGCGGGTGAGCTGGCCCATGATCGGGCTGAACGAGCCGGCGCTCTCGACCCGGCTCGGCTCCAGCGCCTCTCGTCTGGTCACGACCATCGTGGCGCTGCGCTTCGCCCAAGGGTCGGCGCGCGAACGCGCCCTCGAGCACCTGCGTTCGCGCGGCGCCGACGCCGTGCCGCTCGGCACCGACGCCATCGTGGCCCACCTCGGCGCGCGCCACTCGGTCGGCACCGAAGCCACGACCGCGCTCGAGCTCGGACGCAAGTTGGCCCACGCAGGCGCGCGAGTCGGCATCGCCAGCGGGCGCGCCCGCATGAATTGGGCGACCCAAACCGGAGAACTCCAACCCGTGGGCGAGGTGGTCGACCGCGCGTCGAGCCTGGCGCGTGACGCCGAGGCCGGCATGGTGCTGGCCGACGCGACCACCAGCGAGCTCGGACGCGGACGCTTCGAGTTTCGCGCGCGCGACGACGGCTCGAGCATCGTGGGCGAGCAGCACCGCGGAGCTCGAGCCGAGCGCGCAGGCGGGGCGCCGTTCGTCGGGCGCGAGCCCGAGATGGCGCAGGTGGTGAGCGCCTTCGAGCGCTCGCGCGGAGACTCGACGCCGATCCTGGTGACGGTCACGGGTCCGCCGGGCATCGGCAAGAGCCGTCTGCGCCGCGAGGTGCTGGCGCGCATCACGGCCAGCGCCGACGCGCCGGTGGTGGTGCTCCAGCGGAGCGACGCCTACGGCAGTGGCCACGCCCTCGGCGCTGCGGCCGACGTGCTGCGTGCCATCGTCGGGCTCTCGAAAGGTGCTACGGCCAAGGAGGCGGAGAGCGCCATCGTGGGGCGCCTCGGCCCGGCTACGCGCAGCGAGCTCACCAGCAAGAACCGCGAGCTCCTGGCGCGCTTGCTCGCCAACGCCGAGCTCCCCGAGGGGCTCGACCCGCGCGGCGCCCGCGACGTCTTGTGGCTGGCCATGACGGACCTCGTGCTCCAGGTCGCGACGCAAGAGCCCACGGTGATCGTCCTCGAAGATCTGCAATGGGCAGACCAAGAGAGCATCGGGTTCGTCGACCACATGCTGGGTCGCGCGGCGCGCCTTCCGCTCCTCGTGCTCGCCCTCGTGCGCCCGGGTTTCTGGACGGACAACCCCAATCGCTTCGCGGGTCGCGATCACGTGCGGCTCGAGCTCCGCCCGATCTCGAAGCGAGCCACGCGCACCATCGCCCGGGCATTGATGGGGGAAAACACGCCGGAGGACGTGCTCGACCGGATCGCCGATCAGAGCGCGGGACTGCCGCTCTTCGCCGAAGAGCTCGCGCGCATCGCTGCGACCCGCGAGGCTCCCGTGAATGCGCCGACCATCGAAGCAGCCATCCAGGTGAGCCTCGACTCACTCGACGACGAGTGCCGCGACGCCGTCGGCCGGCTCAGCGTTTTTGGCCTGACGGGCTGGGATGCAGGCCTCGAGGCGCTGGGCCTGAAGAACGCCGAGAGCGTGATGAAAGCCCTGGCGGCTGCCGAGGTCTTGATGGAACAGAACGTCTCGCGCTTCCCCGGCACGCGCGAGTGGGTGTTCAAGCACGCCCTGGTGCGCGAAGTCGCGTATTCGAGCCTCGGCGAGCGCGAGCGCAACGAGCTTCACGCGCTGGCGGCGGGTTGGCTCGCCAGCATGGGCGAAGACGCCGCCACGGTCGCGGGCCATTACGATCTCGGCAATCAGCACGTGGCAGCGGCGGAGCACTGGGCACGCGCTGCGCAGCGTGCTCTCGCCACCAACGCGCTCTCGGACGCCTTGCGCATGGCAGAGAGGGCGCTGTCGTTCGCAGAAGAAAAGCCCAGCGCGTTCCTGCGAGCGTCCTACCTGGACGAAGTCTACAGCCGCCTCGACCCACGCGCGGGCGAGCGCGAAACCGCGGTGAGCGCCATGGAAGACAACGTGTACGACGAGCCGAGCGCAGTGCGTGCGCGCGGCGCGCGCGCGCGCTACGACGACGCTCGCGGAGTCGGCCAAGACATCACCGAACGCCTCGCAGAAACCCGCGACGAGGCACGTGCCCTCGACTTGTTCGACGAGGAGGCCCGCTGCTCGGCCGCCCTGGCGGCTCGCTTGGCGTTCGCGGGGCGCTTCGCCGAAGCGGAGGCAGAAGCCTCACGTCTGCTCACCCTGGCCGAGAAGCGCGCGACCAGCGCCGCAGCAGTGGACGCGTGGCAGACCTTGGCGATCGTGCGCCAGACCCAGGGCGCGGTGACCTCCGCGCTCGAGGCCCGGCGAAACGCCGTCAAAGCCGCCCGCTCCGCCGGCCTGAAGGAACGCGAGGCGATGCTGATGACCAACTTGGGCTTCGCCCTGACCAGCATCGGAGCGCGACAAGAAGCCCGCGGTGCGCTCGAGACGGGCCTCGCGCTGGCCGACGCCATCGGCAGCTCGGGCGCCGTCCGCCACGCACAAATGAACCTCCTCGGCTGGGCCGCGACGTTCGGCAACGACAAGCAGCTCGAGGCGCACTTGGCGGAGGTACGCGCGGAAGCCGACTCCACCGCGACCGGCATCTGGGCCGCGCCGGACCGCGCGAATCTCGGCGTGCTCTTCTATCGAGGCATGGAGCTCCTGCGCGCGAAGAACGAGTCCGCCTGCAAGCGCGCATGCGCGCTCTTGCGCATGGCGGCGCAAGGCTATCGCGCCACCGGCAACCGCGACATCTTGCCCGCGGCCCTCGGGCTCTGGGCCGAGGCGGAGCGCTGCTGCGGCAATGCCGATCGCGCCTCCGAGCTCGCTCGCGAGGCCGCCGAGCTCCTGGAGAGCGGCGCGCCGTGCCTGCTGAACGAGTCGAGTGTGTACATGCCGCTGCACGATGCCTGCATCTCGCTCGGCGACGGCGAGCACGCGAAAGATGCGGTGGTTCGCGGCCTCGGCCCGCTGCAGCGTCGGCTCGAGGGCCTCTTGGGCACCACCTACGCGCGCCTGTTCTTGACCGAGCTCCCGAGCAACGCGGCGCTCTTGGCCGCCGCAGAAGGCTACGGGCTCGTGCCCGACCGCATCCATCGACTGCTCGAGAGCAGCAACTGAGCGCCACATGCCGCCGGAGGTGAGCGCTCGCTTCGACCTGGGCCCGACAGCACTGCTCTGCGCCTTGTTGCGCGGACAGAGCGACATCCCATTCGCGCGCACCGTAGCGGACGCCATCGGCGCGCGACGAGCTCTACACGACGCCTACGGGCTCGACGGCGGCGACCTCGACGCGCTCTTGGCGGAAAACGCCCAGAAGACCGAGGCGCGCTACAAGTGCATCGGCAGCGCGGTTCGTCGCGAAGGACTGAGCCGGGTCCTCGAACTCGGCTGCGGCATCTCGTTTCGCGCCCTCGATCTCACGCGGGATCCCCACGTGACCTATGTCGCCACCGATCTGCCGGAAATGCTGGGAACGTGTCAGCGGCTCATGCGGGAAACACCAGAGCTCCGCGAGGCCGCCCAGCGACCGAACGTCGTGTTCGAAGCGTTCGACCTGCTCGCCGACACGGACGATGACTCGGTGCTCCGACACTTTTCGTCGGGCCCGCTCGCGATAGTCAACGAAGGTGTGCTCGGCTACTTCACTCGCGAGGAGAAGGTCCGCGTGGCACTGCGAGTCCGCCGCATGCTCGAGCGCTTGGGCGGCGCCTGGATCACGCCGGACTTCGCGACCCGGAGCGCCCTGGCGGCGGCCGAGGCACCGGCCACGAAACGAGCTCACGCGGCCATCGCGCGCGCGACCGGCCGCACGTTCGCCGACCACGCGTTCGAGAGCGAAGACGAGCTCGAAGCATTCCTCGTGGGCCTGGGCTACTCGCTGGAAACGCGCCCGATGATCGATGGGAGCTTCGCTCTCGCGTCCCCCGAACCGAGCTCGGGGCCGCTGGATGCTTCCGGATCGCTGCTCCGGGTCCTGCGCCTGCGCTGAGCGCAGCGACTCAGCGCTTGGCGAGCGCCGCGCCGATGCGCCGGCAGGCCTCGCTGACCTTGGGCGGATCTTCGATCAGCGCGAAGCGCAGAAAGCCTTCTCCCCCAGGGCCGAAGCCCGTGCCGGCCGCGAGCGCGACGTGCGCGTGCTCGATCAGCCAGTTGGTGGCCTCCATGGCCGACATGCCGGCGAGCTTCGCTGGGATCTTCGCCCAGACGAACATGGTGCCGCTCGGCACCGGCACGTCCCCCCAACCCGACGCTTCGAGGCCTTGAACCAGCGTGCTGGCGCGCGCCTGGTACAGGGAACGGATTTCGTCCACCAGCCCGTCGCCGTGGTCGAGAGCCCAGGCCGCGGCGTATTGGAGCGGCATGAAAGTGCCGTAGTCCATGTAGGTCTTCAAGTGGGCGAGCGCGCCGATCATACGCGCGTTACCCACCATGAAAGCGATGCGCCAACCCGGCATGTTGTAGCTCTTCGACATCGAGAACACCTCGACGGCGAACTCCTTCACCTCGTCGTGGGGGATCCCGACGTCGAAGATGCTCGGCGCGTGGCGAGCGGAGAAATCCAGGTCCGCGTACGCTGCGTCATGCAGCAGCATGGCTCCGGAGCGTTGGACGACGCGCACGAGCTCGGCGAGCTCGTCCTTGGAAACCACGGCGCCCGTGGGGTTGTGCGGGTAGTTGGCGATGACGAGCTTGACCTTGCCGCCCTTCTTCTCCACCCGCGCGATGGCGTCGGCGACGGCCCGCGCCGGCGCCAGGCCCTCGCGCACCGCGTAGCCTTCCACGCTCGCCCCGGCGATGGCAGGCGCGCCCTCGTGGATCGGGTAGCAGGGGTCGGGCACCACGGCGAAGTCGCCGCGGTCGAGGATCGCGATGCACAGGTGGCTGATGCCCTCCTTGGCCCCCATGGTGACCAGCGTCTCTTTGTCCGCGTCGAACTTGGTCTGGTAGCGGCGTTCGTACCAGCCGACCAACGCACGGCGCAGCTGCGGCAGGCCGCGACCGGGGTGGTAGCGGTGGTTCTTGCCGATGTCGGCTGCGACGTGGAGCTGATCCACGATGGCCTTCGGCGTGGGGCGGTCCGGGTTGCCGAGACCGAGATCGATGAGCTCGACTCCGGTGGCGACCACGCGAGCTTTGATGGCGTCGGTGGCGACGAAGGCGTAGGTGGGCAGAGCGTCGGCGCGAGGAAAATCCCAGTGAGTCACGCCGCACGAGCTAGCAAATCCCGAGCGCGGGGGCGAGCGCCAACGAAAAGCCCGAGAGGACCCCGGGAAACGCCGGCGGTCACCAGCGGCGAGCGCGGCCGGAGCGCTGCTCGGCCAGCGTCGCCTGATCTTGCTCCTTCTTGATCAGGACGCCCCCGAAGGGCAGCTCGCTCTTGATGCGGTCCGCCCCGACGTTGCTCTTCGAAAGCACGGCGATCCAGTCGATGAGCTCGCTGGTGCTCGGGCGCTTGCGCAAGCGGGGCACCGCGCGCACGTCGTAGAACGCACCGATGGCTTGATCCACCAGCTCGTCGTCCACTTCGGGGTGGTGGACCCGAACGATGCGCTTCATCAGATCGGGCTCGGGGAAATCGATGAAGTGAAAGACGCAGCGTCGCAAGAAGGCGTCGGGAAGCTCCTTCTCGTTGTTGCTGGTGATGATCACGATGGGCCGGTGGCGCGCCACTATCTCGTCGCCGGTCTCGGAGACGAAGTAGCGCATGCGGTCGAGCTCGTGCAGGAGGTCGTTGGGGAACTCGAGGTCGGCCTTGTCGACCTCGTCGATGAGAAGCACCACGCGCTCTTGGGAAGAGAGCGCGCGCCCGAGCGGACCGAGTTTGATGTAGCGCCGGATGTCCTTCACCGCCTCGGGCCCGGCGTCGCCGAAACGCGCTTCGTACAGGCGCTGCACCGTGTCGTAGACGTAGAGTCCGTCTTGCGCACGCGTGGTCGACTTCACCGGCCAGTGGATCATCGGGTGGCCCATGGCTTCGGCGACCGCCGCCGCGAGCAGGGTCTTGCCGGTACCGGGCTCGCCTTTCACCAGGAGCGGGCGTTCCAGCGCGACCGCGGCGTTGACCGCCGCCTCGAGTGCCGGATCCGTGATGTAGCTCGCGGTGCCTTGGAATTGCCGAAACGACTCGATCACCGGGCGGTTTCTAGCACGAGCGCCGGGACTTTGCTCGCGGGTCCGGGACCCGTGTAAAACGATGCCCCCATGTCGGTGCGCTACGAGATCCGAGCGGCATTGCCCGAAGACGAGGAGCCGCTCCTCGCGCTCGCGCACCATTTGAACACCGTGAATCTCCCCAACGACCGCGGACACGTGCAACGTTTGCTCGAGCACAGCAAAAAGAGCTTCGCGGGGGAAATCCGCAGCGCTTCCCACCGCAAGTTCGTGTTCGTGCTGTGGGACCTCCGCGAAAAACGCGCCGTGGGCACCAGTATGGTCGTCGCCCAGCTCGGACGCCGCGACGCCCCGTACATCTACCTCGACGTCATCGACGAAGAGAAATACAGCCGCGCCGTCGACAAGCACTTCCACCACCAGATCTTGCGCATCGGTTTCTCGTACAAGGGCCCGACCGAAATCGGAGGCCTCGTGGTGCTGCCCGAGTACCGCGCTGCCCGCGAGCGCCTCGGCCTCCTGATCTCCTACGTCCGCTTCCTCTACATCGCGGCCCACCGCGATCAGTTCCAGAACGAAGTCTTGGCCGAGCTCCTGCCGCCCCTCGAATCGGACGGCACGAGCCACCTCTGGGAGGCGCTCGGCCGGCACTTCTGCGACATGTCCTACGCAGAAGCGGACCTGCTCTCCAGCGAGAACAAAGAGTTCATCAAGGATTTGTTCCCGAGCGGGCTCATCTACGCGTCCCTCTTCTCCAAAGACGCCCAGAGCGTCATCGGAAAAGTCGGTGCCCAGACCAAAGGTGTCGAGAAGATGCTGAAGCGCGTCGGGTTCCGATACGCGCACCGGGTCGACCCGTTCGACGGTGGCCCCCACTTCACTGCGCCGACGGACGAGATCAGCTTGGTGCAGGAAACCGAGCTCCGGCGCTTCGCGGGCCCCCTCGGGGGCGGCGCACGCGAGCACGGCCTGGTCGCCCGCGAGAACGACGGTCCCCCGTATTTCCGGGCCGTTTTCGCCGATCTCGACCGCGTGAACAAGGATCTCGTGAAGCTCTCCGGCGACACCATCGAGCACCTCGGCCTCGAGCCCGAGACCTCCCTGGCCGTGTTGCCCTTCGCCTGACACGCGTCCGGCCCGTTTTCGCTATCCTCGCGCCATGAGCGAAGACGCGCGCGGCAAGACCGCGATCCTCGACTCCGAGCGCCTCGACGTCGCGACCACCGTGATGGCCATGAGCTCGGACTCGGAACCCGCCGCGGTGGATCCGAGCCCGGTCTCGTTCGAGCCCGGCAGCCGTTACGCCACGCGTCGCGTGCTCGGCGCAGGCGGCATGGGCGAGGTTCGCCTGTGCGCCGACGGCTGGGTCGGGCGTGAGGTGGCCATGAAAGTGATGCGGAGCGGGGCTGGCTCTCACGATGGCGCTCGCGCCCGCTTCGTGCGCGAAGCGCGAGTCCAAGGCCAGCTCGAACATCCGAGCGTGGTGCCCGTGTACGATCTCGGGAGGGACGAAGCGGGCAGCGAATTTTTCACGATGAAGCGGGTGAAGGGCCACACGCTGGAAGAGATCGTGCAGGCCCAGCGCGCCGGGGACGGCGAAATGACGGCGAAATACGGCCGGCGCAAGCTGCTCTCCGCCATGAGTCAGGTGTGCTTGGCGGTGGCATACGCCCACAGCCGAGGCGTCCTGCACCGCGACCTGAAGCCAGCGAACATCATGCTCGGCGATTTCGGCGAGGTCTACGTACTCGACTGGGGCATCGCGCGCATCCACGGCTCCGAAGAGCTCGCCAGCGAGGAGCGCGTGGTCCCCGATGCCGTGGAGATCCCCGAGACCCAGGTCGGAGCCTTGGTCGGAACGCCCGGGTACATGTCGCCGGAACAGGCGAGAGGCGAAACCCGCGGACTCACCCCCGCGAGCGACATCTATTCGCTGGGAGCGATCTTGTTCGAGCTCTTGTCACTGGAACCGCTGCATCGCGGCAAGAGCGTGAACGCACTCCTCGCCTCGACCCTGACCCAGGCGCCCATCGCGCCGAGCAGCTGGGCGCGCGATCGCGCCATCGCGCCCGAGCTCGACGCAATCTGCGTACGCGCGACCGCGCTCGAACCCGAGGCGCGCTTTCCCTCGGCGCGCGCGCTGCACGAGACCATCGAGCGTTTCCTCGATGGCGAACGCGACGCCGAGAAGCGGAGCGAGCTCGCGCGCGCTCACCTCGAGCGTGCCCGCGCCGCCCTCTCCGGCGCTTCCGATCGCGCAGCGCGAGCCGAAGGCATGCGGGAGCTGAGCCGCGCTCTGGCCCTGGATCCCAGCGACCCGGCGGCGCTCGGCATGATCAGCGACTACGTGCTCGGGGAGTCGGAAGATCTCCCCGCCGAAGCCGAGGCCGAGCTCAAGGCCGTGGAGCTCACGGACCGCGCCGCGGTCGCACAACGCGCCGCGCTCAGCTACGTGTCCTGGTTTCTGGGATTCCCTGTGGCGATCTGGGCGGGCATTCGCAATCTGCCACTCGCAGCCACGCACACCGCGGGGTTGGTGCTGCTCGTGGCGCACACGGGCTGGATGGCCATCACGGGCAAGGCCGGCTCGAACCACATGCGACGAACGCTGGTCCTGAACTTCGTGATCGTGGCGCTGATGAGCACGATTTTCGGGCCGTTCGTCTTCACGCCGGGTCTCGCCATGGCCAGCGCCGCGGCCTATGTCGTGGGCATCCGTGCGAACCGCCAAACCCGCTGGCTCACGTTCAGCCTGTCGTTCGCGGCGATCTTCGTGCCCGCAGCGCTCGGCTGGCTGGGGCTCTTGCCCCGCTCCTACGTGTTCGAGGATGGCATGCTCAAGGTGTTTCCTTGGATGCTCGAGTTCCGGCCCCTGCCCGCGGAAATCCTGCTCGTGGCGTTCACGGTGGGTCAACTGATCCTGCCCGCGCTGATCCTCGGACGCTCCATCGAGGCGCTGGTGCGCGCGGAACGCCAGAACTTCGCGCAGGCTTGGCGCCTGCGTCAGCTCTTGCCCGACGTTCAGGTCGCGCCGAGCCTGCCGCCCCCGGGCAAGTGCGTCATTTGATGGGCGGCGGCGGCGGAGCGATGAGCGTGAGGTTCAACCCACCGGGGTATTGGTAGCTCGTGTAGCTCCCGTAACCTTGCACCTGGAGCCCCACCGGCTTGTCGCTGGTGAGGAGGTGGGCCCCGCCTTGACCGGCGCCCAGCTGGGCTCGCGCCACCGAGTAACCGTTGCCCAGAGAGGTAGTCGGCGCGGACAGCGCGGCTCCATCGAGCACCACGTTGGTCCCATCTGGCATCACGATGTCGGCATAAGAAACGTCGTAGTCGTCGGGCGTCAGGAAAACGTATTTCGTTCGGTACTGCTCCACCGCGGTCGCCTGACTCTGCGCCGGGTCGCCCTTCTGGTTCGGCGGAGCCGTACCAGGATCGACCACGCTCGCGCCCATCTGGAAGGTGGCGACGGCGAACTCGTGATCGTTGCTCACGACCTCGAATGCCTGCTTCACCACGCCGAGATCGACCACCTGCCCGGCGTTGATCTGGGTCGGAGCCGACGCCGGCGCACCCGACGGGTAGCTCAGCACCGTCCCGTCCACGTTGCCGTAGATCTTCACGAGGTGCCCCGGCACGTCGCCCTTGGGCCCGGTGGGCGGCACCACGAAGTAGCGCTTGCCCCAGGTTTCCGCGGGGAACACGCTCTCTTCGATGTGGTCGCAGGCGTTCTTGTCGAACGGCAGGTACACGCAGGGCATGCCGCTCAGCACCTGCACCGGCGCCGACGCTTGCACCAGCGACCCCGAGAGATCCGTGGTCGCCGTGCCGACGACCTCGACCACCTCGCCCTTGTTCAGCGGGAACGTCAGCACACCGCCGGCGCTCGTGGCTTGCACTCCGCCCCCGGCCGCCACCGCTCCGGTGCTCGACACCTTCACCGTCACGTTGGTGTTGTCCGCTGTACCCGTGACCGCGAAGTAGGCCGGCGTGTTCACCGGGATGCCGCCGGCGTCGGACCAGCCGCTCATGGTGGTGATGCGGTAGTTGCCGGTGAGCGCGGTGGACGGGAGCAGGAGCGAGGCGTCGTTCGAGAACGAGTAGCAACCGATGGGGCTGAGCGTGAGCGAACAGGTCTGGTTCCCCGGACATGCTGCCCAGTTCTTTCCCGGTGGACCGCCGGCGCCTTGATACTCGAGCGCGTTGAACTGATACACGGTGACAGGAACCGAGCTCGTCAGGTGGTATGCGCCATCCGCCGCTCGAATGGTGCTCGTGCCGGCGGTCCACTCGCCGCATGAAGAGAAGTCCTGCCCTTTGAGCGCGGGCACCCACGGCAAGTAGAGCTTGGTGAGCGAGTTGGGCGGCACGCTGCCACTCGTCACGGGGGCTCCGCCGCGCTCGACGCTGACGTCGGCGGTTTGATCACCGGCGTTGGCCACCACGACCGCGAAGTCGAACAACGACCAGACGTGATTGGTCACGGGCGTCGGCCAGAAGTCGCAGCCGATGTAGGTCTTGGCCTCGGCAGCCTGCGCGCAGGTCTTCGGATCGCCCACGAACTTGCCGCCCGTTCCACCGCCGCCGTCGAGCTGGATCCCGCCCGAGCCGCCCACGTTGATCCCGCCGGTGGCGCCGGTGCTGGTGCCCCCGAAGCCGCCTCCGCCCAGACCACCGCTCCCACCTCCCGCAGAGGAGCAGGCGTGGAGCAAGAGCGACACCCCGAGCAGACCGCAGACGAAGAACCCCGCCGACCGAGTCATGCGCCTAGCATCGCAGGCAGGCCTCGCGTTGCAAGGCCCACCCGCTGATTTGCCCTGACATCGGCCAGGTCGTCACTTGATGGGCGGCGGCGGCGGAGCGATGAGGGTGAGGTTCAGCCCACCCGGGTACTGGTAGCTCGTGTAGCTACCGTAGCCGACGACCTGGATACCCACGGGCTTGTCGCTGGTCAGCAGGTGCGCACCGTTGGCACCCGCGGAGAGCTTGGCCCGCAGGATCGAGTAGCCGCTGCCGAGCGACGCCGGAGAACCGGAGGCCGCCGAACCGTCGAGCACCACGTTGGCGCCGTCCGGCATGACGATGTCCACGTAAGACACGTCGTAGTCGTCGGGCGCGAGGAACACGTACTTGGTACGGAACTGCTCGACCGCCGTCGCGAGACTCTGAGCGGGGTCACCCTTCTGGCTCGCGATGGGCGAGTTCGGATCGACCACCTCGGCGCCGAGCTGGAACATTCCGACGGCGAACTCGTGATCCGGGCTCGAAACCTCGAAGGGCTGCGAGACGACTCCGAGATCGACCACCTGACCTGCGCCGATGGTCGTCGGCGCGCCCGCAGGAGCACCGCTCGGGTATTGCAGCGTGGTTCCGTCGACGTTGCCGTAGATGCGCACGATGTGTCCGGGTGCGTTGCCCAGGGGTCCCGTCGGCGGAACGACGAAGTAGCGCTTCCCGAGCGTCTCGGCGGGGAACACGCTCTCTTCGATGTGATCGCAGGCCTGCACGCCGATGGGCGCCTGGATGCACGGGATCCCGTGGATCACCTGGATCGGTGCGGTCGCCTGGACCAACGTGCCGCTGAGATCGCCCGCGGCAGCGCCGATGAGCTCGACGACCTCGCCTTTGCCCACCGTGAGTTTGAGCACCTGGCCCGGCCCCGTCTGCTGGATGCCGCCGCCGGCGCGGATGGTGGCCGAAAGCCCGGTGAGCAAGCTCACCTCGGTGTTGTCTTGGGTGCCGGTGATGGCGATGTACGGCCCCATCTCGAGGCCGACGGTCACCCAACCCTTCTGTCCGGTGACGCGGTAGTTCCCGGTGAGCGCCGTGGTGGGCAGCAGGAGCGACGCGTCGTTGGAGAACGAGAAGCAGCCAATGCCGCTGCTGTTCCCCGGGCAACTCGACCAGTTCTTCCCGGGCGGGCCGCCGGCGCCTTTGTATTCGAGCGCGTTGAACTGGTAGACGGTGACCGGCACCGAGCTCGTGAGGTGATAGGCGCCACCGGGCGAGCGCACGCTCTGCGCGAGCGGCGTGGCTGAGCCGACGGCGTCGGCGTCGGGCCCCTTCAGCTCGGGAACCCAAGGCAGATAGAACTTCTCGAGACCGTTGGGCGGTACGCTACCGGTCGCGACCTGCTGCCCGTTGCGCTCCACTACCACGTCGGCCGGTTGATCACCGGCGTTGGCCACCACCACCGCGAAGTCGAAGATCGACCAGACGTTGTTGGCCACGACCGTCGGCCAGAAGTCGCAGCCGATGTACGTCTTGGCTTGCGCGGCTTGCGCGCAGGTCTTCGGGTCACCGATGAACTGCCCGCCGCTGCCACCGGCGCCGCCGCCGTCGATGTTGATGCTGCCGCCGCCGCCCACGACGATGCCGCCGGAGTTTCCCGAGCCGCCGCCGCCGCCCACCCCGCCAAAACCCGAGCTGGCGCCGCTGCCGGCGCCGCCGCCCGTGGAAGAGCAGGCTGCCATCGAGAGGAGAGAAGAGAAGATCCCCAGGGCGATTGCCCCCACATGTCCGCGACGCATGCGCGGATTATGGACGAGGGCGCGGGCTCCGTCCAAGGCGTGCTGGTGAGCCGCGCCGCGGCCCCGATTCCGGCCACGAAATCGAGGTCTCGACCGAAGCTCTTGAGCCCCGAGCGCCGGGCGTCGCATGCTCCCCCGCCCGGAGGGACCATGAGCCGATCGAAACGCACCGAAGTCGACCTGAAGAAGATCGCCGCCGAGATGAGGAAGGCGATGACGGGGCCAGCATTGAACCAGGTCTACCGGTACGCGATGGAAGCGGGCTACCTGTGCGCGCTCGCGGACGGCGAGGCCGACGACGACGAGAAGAAGGCCATCGTCGAAGCGCTCCACGACCTTTCGAGTGGACTGGTGGTCGAGTGGGAGGTCGACGCCATGATGGACGAGTGCAACGAGGCCATCGGTTCCGAGGGTCACGCAGGGCGGTGCGACAGCGTGGGCAAGAAGCTGAAGGAGCTCGGGCACGCCGAGACGGGTCTGCTGATCGGCGCCTACACCGCCCTGGCCACCGCCGGGCTCGACAAGAAAGAGGCCGGCATGCTCGAGAAGATCGGCAGCGCGGCCGGCATCCCCAAGACTCAGGTGACGAACCTGGTGAAGCAGGCGAAGAACGCCCTCGGCTGAGCCGGCACGCGCCGTTCAGAGCTGCACTGCTTTGCTGCTGTCGGTCTGGCCAAAGGCCAGCACTTGGGCGCGATAGGTTCCGCCCACGGGGCTGCCGAGCTGGAACCCGATCCGGTAGTACTGGCCCGGACCTCGGATGGTCTCGGTGGTGGACATGAGCGTCTGCCACTTCCCCCCGGTGTATTTCTGGAGCCGCAGGGTGACGTTGGCGCTGCGGTTCGGGTCGCATTCGCCGTACATCATCATGTGAACGGCCGAGTCGCCGTCGACGACCGTGGGCGCATATGCGCGGACCGAGCAAAAGTCGTTGGCGATGACGTTCTGTCCGACGGCTGCCAGGTCCTCCGAGCCCGACTCGCCGAAGTCTTCGGGAGAAGCGCCGCACCCGACCGAGACGGGCAGCAGAACCAACCAGCACCACTTCGCGTTCATTTTCGAACCTCCAGCGGGTCCATTACCGGGAGGGGCCCCGTTCATTTGAAATCCCGCTCGCCCCGGCTGTTCCCTCCAGTCCGAGCTCTCGGTCCGAGCTCCAGAATCCTCCGTCTTGGCGCCCTTGGCGTCCTGGCGGTTTCGCCTCGCTGGCTCGGGCCTCGGACCGTGCGCCGTCGGCGTTCCTGGCGGTTCTCTTCGCTGGCTCGCTCGGGAATCGAGCTCGGAGTGGCCCACGTCAGCGGTCACGCGCTCGGAGCAGCGTCTTCTTCCGGCGCGAGGCGCGGTTCGCTCTCGCGGGCAGCTCGCCCCGTGTCGTCCTTGAACACCCGGCCGTCCACCATGCGCACGACGCGCGGCATGCTCTCGGCGAAGCCCGAGTTGTGCGTGACGACCACGATGGTGGTCCCGTGCTCTTTGTTGATCTGGAAGAACAGATCGTGAATCGACCCGCTCGTGGCGCTGTCGAGATTGCCCGTCGGTTCGTCCGCGAGCAGAAGCTTGGGACCGAGCACCAGCGCCCGGGCAATGGCCACGCGCTGCTGCTCACCGCCGCTGAGCTCACCGGGGCGATGGGTGGCGCGAGGCGTGAGGCCGACCTCGGCGAGCAGCTGGTTCGCGCGCTTCTCCATCTCTTTCTTGCCGCGACCCTGGATCAGCCCCGGCAGCATCACGTTTTCGAGCGCGTTGAACTCGGGCAAGAGGTGGTGGAACTGGAACACGAAGCCGATCTCGCGGTTGCGTACCGCTGCGAGGCGCGAGCTCGACATGGTGGTGAGCTCTTCGCCGGCGAGTCGGATGCGTCCCGAAGTGGGTAGATCCAGCGTGCCGATGCAGTGCAGCAGCGTGCTCTTGCCGGCACCGGAAGGTCCCACGATGGCCATGATCTGACCGGGGTGGATGCTGAGGTCGATGCCCTTCAAGACGTCGAGCGTCCGCCCCATGTGCTGGAAGCTCTTGTGGAGGTCTTCGATGATGACCAGTGCCTCAGCCATGTTCGCTTCTCACTCGTAGCGGATGCCGTCGACGGGCCGGAGGCGGCTGGCGGCGATGGCCGGGTAGATGGTGGCGATGGTGGTGATGACCATGGCGCTGATGGCCACCACCGTGTAGTCGACCGGGTCGACGGAAATGGGTAAGCGATCGACGTAGTAGACGTCCGGGTCGAGGCGCACGCCGAACCAGAGCAAGCCGAGGACGGTGCAGAGTCCGGTCACGACACCGAAGACCGTGCCGATGCCGCCGATGATGATGCCCTCGCTCATGAACACGCGCAGGATGGCGCCGTCACTGGCGCCGATGGCCTTGAGGATGGCGATCTCTTTGCTCTTCTCGGTCACCATCAAGAGCAGCGTGCAGATGATGCAGAAGCTCGCGACGGCGATGGCGATGCTGAGGATGATGAACGTGGCAATTTTCTCGAGCTTCAGCGCGGAGAACAGGTTCTTGTTCAGCTCTTTCCAGTCGCGCACCTTCATGTCTTCGCGACCGGTGCCCGTGGCATGTTTTCGCACGAGCTGTTCCAAAGCTGGGCGCACGGGCTCCACCAACTCGGAGTCCTCGAGCTTCACTTCGACGGCGGTGGTCTTCCCGCGCAGATCCAGGAACTCCTGCGCGTCGTCGCGCTTCATGTACACGTGGCTCGCGTCGTACTCGTACATCCCGCTGTAGAAGATGGCTGCGACCCGGAACTTCCGGCTGCGGGGCAAGACGCCCATGGGGCCGAGGTCACCCAGCGGGGCCACCAGCGTGATCTCGTCGCCGACGTAGACGTGCAGCGTCTTCGCCAGCTCGCGGCCGAGGATGAGGCCGGGGTAGACCGGTTCGGTGGCCGAGCCGACGTCGTCGTCGAGGCCCTGCTTCAGCCACGACTTCACCTTGGGCCCCTTGAGGAACACCTCACCGCCCGTCGAGATGCCGATCACTTCGTCGGCGGGTAGGTCCGCGAGCTTCTGCGGAGCGTCGAGGTACTCGAACTTGCCCACCTCGATGTTCGAGACGAGGTCGATGACCGAGCCGATGCTCCCGGTCTCCACTCCGCGCACGATGGTGCCGGCGGTGTTGGAGCTGCTCGAGGCCATGGCCTCACCCGCCGTCACCGGTGTGGCGGCCTTGACCCCCTTCACCAGGCGCACGTCGGTCAAGAGGTCGTCGGCGCCGTCGAAGCCACCGTGGGTGCCGGCTTCGATCTTCATGTGGGCGTTGTTGCCCAGGATCTTGCGCTTCAGATCCGCACCGAAGCCGCCCATGATGCTCACGACCGCGCACAGCGCGAAGGCGCTGACCGCGACGCCCGCGATGCTGAGACCGCTGATGACGGTCAGAAACCCGCTCTTGCTGGCGCGCACGTGCCGCACGGCCAAGAACGGGACGAAGCCCCGACCCTCGACGCGATCGAGCAGGCGCGGCAAGGCCAACATCAAGAAAAAGATGACGAAGCCCGTCCCGGATAGGGCTGCGCCGACGCGCACGATCTGGTGCCAGAAGACGAAGAAGCTCCCGCGGTGCTCCGGCAGGCTCGCCGCCCAGCCGCCGAGCACCAGCACGCCCAAGAGACACAGACCCGTCACCGCGAAGAGCAGGCTCCGGCGCCCCTTCTGTCCGAGGCGCCGCACGGCTTTGAACACCAGGTAGATCACCGCGCCGACGACCAGCCCGATCACGGCCACGCGCCCGGGCATGCCGAGCAGCAGCCAGACCTTCGCCATCAACGAGAGCTGGTCGGGTTTGGGAGGAGGTGGCGCGAACATCAGGACTCGGGGCGGAGCAGCGGAAACGCGATCACGTCACGGATCGACGGTTGGCACGCGAGCATCATCACGAGCCGGTCGACACCGAGCCCGAACCCCGCTGCCGGCGGCATGCCGTGCTCGAGGGCCCGGATGTAGTCGGCGTCGTAGTCCATGGTCTCTTCAGCGCCCCGGCTCTTCTTCTCGACTTGCTCGGTGAAGCGCGCGGCCTGGTCTTCGGGATCGTTCAGTTCGCTGAAAGCGTTGCAGAGCTCGCGCCCGTCCACGAAGAGCTCGAAGCGATCGACCAGGGCTCCGTCCGAATCCTTGCGCCGTGCGAGCGGCGACACCTCGGCCGGGTAGTCCGTGACGAAGACGGGCACGCTCTTCGAACCGTCGCGGCTCCGGTAATCTTCCGAGAGGAAGGGCTCGACCAGATATTCGTAGGCGGAGAACAGCCGCTCGCCGGCGTTTTCACACACGCCGAGACCCTTGCGGAAATTCGTCCAGTCGATCTTCTTCGAGCGCGGGCTGCGTTTGGCCCAGTCACCGACCAAGGTTGCCCCCGGGCTGCCCGCCCCCGGGGCCGCGTCTTTCGGCATGGCGATCTCTGCCAGCCGATCGAGCAGCTCGAGCGGGATGTCGGCGCGCTCGAGGGCGCGCGCGACCGCCGTGCGCATGGGTGCCCGCGCGAACGGCTCGTCGAACGTGAAGGGCCGAGCCGCCTTCCAGCGAGCGTAGATCTCGGCCTGGCCCGCGCTCGCGAGCCGCGCCTCGAGCGAAGCGTCGACGGCGCGCAAGAGCTCTTCCGTGAGATCCATCAGCGTGGCGTAGGTGGCATACGCCATGTAGAACTCGAGCATGGTGAACTCGGGGTTGTGCCGAGTACTGATGCCCTCGTTGCGGTAGCAGCGCCCGATCTCGTAGACGCGCTCGAAGCCGCCCACGAGCAGGCGCTTCAGATAAAGCTCGGGCGCGATGCGCAGGAACAGATCGAGATCCAGCGTGTTGTGGTGAGTCGTGAAGGGGCGCGCGGCCGCGCCGCCGATCACCGTGTGCAAGGTGGGGGTCTCGACCTCCAAGAACCCCCGAGCATCGAGGAAGCTACGGAGCCCTTGGGTCACCGCCGAACGGGCGAACAGCGCCAGAGCTGCTTCTGGGTTCGCCACGGTGTCGACGTAGCGACGGCGGTAGCGCAGGTCGACGTCGGAGAGGCCGTGCCACTTGTCGGGCAGGGCCCGCATGGCTTTGGTCACGAGCCGAATCGTCCCGAGCTCGAGGGACAGCTCCCCGGTCTTCGTCACCATGGGCCGGCCCCGCGCTTCGACGTGGTCCGCCACGTCGATGTCGTCGAGCGCCGCGAAGGCTGCGCCCATGCCGTCTTGTCTGGCGAAGAGCTGGAGCTCGCCGCCGCCGTCGCGCACACGGAGGAAAGTCGCCTTGCCGAAGCCGCGTCGCGCCATCAGGCGACCGAACACCACGAACTCGTCGTCCCCGGCCAGCGCCTTCACCTTCTCGGGGTCGTAGCGAAGCTCGCTGACTGGCTCGAGGAGCGCCGGCAGGAAGCGCTCGCGAATCGCGCTCACGAGCTTTCGCTCGTCGCTCTTCACGTCGTTGGCGAACGGGTTTTCGCCGCGCGCGCGGACGCGGGCCGCCTTGTCGCGGCGGGCCCGGATCAGGCCCTCCTCGCCGCCTTCGGCGTCGGGCTTCGCTGCTTCGGACATGAGGCCGCGGCGTGTAGCGCGGCGCCGCTCACGCGTCCACAGGCCATCCGGCAGAGCGCAAACGGACGAGCACTTCACCTGGGTCGGGGAAGCGCCCTTCCGCGTGTTTCGAGAACACGAGACGCCCGTCGGCGAGTACGTCGAATTGGCCGGGCTTGCCCCGGACGAGCTTGGCCCGAATGCCCGTCCGTTGCTCGATCTCGGCCGCGACACGCGCGGCCCGAGGCTCGTAGTTTCAAGCGTGGCAGTAATGGACTTCGACGTGGGTCATGCGGCGCCTCCGGAGCCCTTCGCTGCCTTGTCGGCGTTCTGCAACAGATACGCCTCGATGAAGTCGTCGATCTCGCCGTCGAGCACTCGCTGCACGTCGCCGGTCTCGTGCTCGGTGCGGAGGTCTTTGACGAGCTGGTAGGGCTGGAGCACGTAGCTGCGGATCTGATTGCCCCACGCGATGTCGGTCTTGGCGGCCTCGTATTCCGCCTGGGCACGCTCGCGTTTGGCGAGCTCGATCTCGTAGAGCTTGGCCTTGAGCATCTTGAGCGCCATGGCGCGGTTCTGGTGCTGACTGCGTTCGGCGCGGCACACGATCACGATGCCGCTCGGCAAGTGCTTCATGCGCACCGCGGTCTCGACCTTGTTGACGTTCTGTCCGCCCTTGCCACCGGCGCGCATGGTCGTGACCTCGAGGTCGGTGTCTTTCACCTCGATGTTGATCTCGTCTTCGATGTCGGGCGTGACTTCGACCGCGGCGAAGCTGGTCTGGCGGCGCGCGTTGGCATCGAACGGGCTGATGCGCACCAGCCGGTGCACGCC
>JAXLYN010000007.1:0-289025 GCA_046351435.1 Polyangiaceae bacterium | reverse complement strand
CGACGCGCTCTCTTCCATGCGGTCGGCCTGCTCGAACGCCAGCACCAGCCGCGCGCCCATGCTCTCGGCGCGCTCCTTCGAGATATCGCCGCTCGACGCGACCAGTAGCCCTCGGCCGTCGATCAGGAAGACCTCGAGCGCCGAGCAAGCGAGCCTGACCCAAGCGAGCAACGAGGCCCAATCTTCGCTGGGCGGCAAGGCTGGGATCACGACGGCAGATCGAGCCGGTGCCGCTCCCGCGGGAGCAACCACCGAGCCCGCGAAGCGGGCCGCATCGAAGCGGATGTAGGGCGACGGAGCGCTCGACGCCGGCTCCACCGCGGGGGTCAGCGTGGGCCCGAGCTTCCTACTCAGCTCGCGTGCACGTTCGACGTCAGAGGAGCTCGCGGCGCGGTCGCGTGACATTGGCATCTCCCTTTCCGGTCAGGTTGTCCATCGCCGTCTCGAGTTCGGCAGCCAAGAGATCGAAGCGTCGCGCTTCGGGAGCGACCGGGCCTTCCAGATAGCCGATCGGCAGACCCTCTTCACTCGCGACAGCGAACACATCGGCGCTCGGAATCACGGTCTCGAGCACGGAACCGAAGCCGGTCCAGAGCTCGATCATCACGTTCATGGCAGGCGTCGCCGTCTTGTCGACCATCGTGGGCAAGAGCCCGAGCAAGGCGAGTTTCGGGTTCTCCTGCGACCGGACATGGTCGACGACCATCAGGAGTTGAGCCAAGCCACGGATCGACAGCGGCTCGGCTTTCACCGGCACCAAGGCGAAATCGGCGACGCGAAGCGCACCACGCATCGGCATGCCGAGGCCCGAGGGCGCGTCCAAGATCGCGACTTCGAAACCCTGGAGCACACGCCCGAGCGCTTCCTCCAAGACGCCTGGCGTGTAGAGCGCGCGCTCGAACTCGCAGGCGTCCGCCGGATGCAGGCGACCGCGCGGCAGGAGCGAGAGCGTCGGTAGCTTGGTCGCGAGCACGGCTTCCTCCGGACTGCTCTGGCCCATCAGGAGATCCGCCAGACCCCGGTGCTCGCCATCCGCCCGAGCGAGCGAGTGTCCGACGCCACCCTGCGGATCGAGGTCCGAGAGCAAAGTCTTCCGCCCTCGCTCGGCCATGGCGAGCGCGAGATTCAACGCGACCGTCGTCTTGCCGACGCCGCCTTTCTGGCTCACCACCGCGATCGTACGCGTCATTCTCTTCTCCTATCTCTGGCGCGTGCAGCGCCGCGTTTCTCTGCCAACTCCACCAAACGTGTCGACCCACCCCGCGTGATCCCTCGCGCCTCAGCCCTCCCCTTCGGAGCCGAACCCCATGGCCTTCAGACGCGCCAGGTTCGTGTTCACTAGAGGGTCCTCGGGGCGGAGCTCGCGCGCTTGCCCGAAGGCGGCCGCCGCGCTCTTGTAATCCTTGGTCAGAAGCGCAGCTATGGCGCGGTCGCAGTGCGCGGCGAACGCGTCCGCCACTGGGTCGGTGGGCGGCTCGGTGGGCTTCAAACGCGACGGGAGCGTGTCGGTGGGTTCGGGCGGCGCTCGGCTGGTCACGGGCGCAGCGGGCGCCGGGGTGGTCACGGGGGCAGCGGCAGCAGGCTGGCTCGCATCGTCGAAGTCGCCGAGGTCGAACCCCCCCGACAGCTCGTCTTCGCCGTCGCGCTTCTCCTCGTCGAGGACTCGCGCCGAGTCCATCAGCACGCTCTCCCAGGGAGCCACGATGTTGCGCTCGCCTGGCGCGGCATCCGATGCGTAACAGGTGATCCTGGCGTCGCGCTTGAACGCCACGCGCCGAAATGCCGCCTCCCCGTCCCCCGCTGGGTCCGCCGCAGACCAGAGGTCGCCGTTGACGATCTCCACCCGCCCCGAGTTCCCATTCCACTCGATGTCGATGGTCACCGAGTGTTTGCCCATACACGAAAGCTGGACGTAGTCGGCGACGGTGAACGGCGAGGGCGGCGCGTCCGTCCCGAGCTTGCTCGCGACCACGCTCCGGAGGTCTTCGAGGGAGACCGGCTTCTCCAGCACGGTGACACCGGCGTGAGGCGGGATGAGCGAGCCGTACGCCGCGCGGTAGGCGGTGACGAACAGGATCGGCGCGGCGAGCCCCCGCTTCGCGAGCTCTCCGATCAACTGCACACCGAGACCATCTGGCAAGTCGATGTCCGAAACCACGACGTCCGGCGGATAGCCGTCCAGGAGGGCTACCGCTTCGCGCACCGTACTGGCCCCGATCACGCTGACGCCGGCGAGCTTGCTGAGCCCGGCCACCATCGACGAGCGGAGAACGACTTCGTCCTCCAGGACCAGTACGATTTTCCCGCGAGCGCTCATCTTGCAGGGAGCTTGTACGCCGGCTCGATCAGGTCGACTCCGCACTCGAGCCCGTCACACCAATCGATGAAGCGGGCGACCTGCTCCTTGCCACGGAATAGCGCACCGTGTTGCGGAGCGATGATCTCGATGTCGAGGGTGCGCACCATCGCCGCCCAGGCGCGCATGGCCTTGTTGCTGGCCATGTAGCGGCGGTGAAAGCCTTCCATGTACTGCAGGTGACCATCGAAGTCGGGAACCTCGCGATACGGCATGCCGAGCGAAGCGCCAAGGTCACCGCTGTAGAGGATCTTGCTGGTCGGATCGTAGATCTGGTGGTTTCCAGGGGAGTGGAGGAAGTGCGCTGGAATCACGAAGAGGGGGGCGCCCCCGAGGTCGAGCACCATCCCGCCATCGTCGATGCCCTTCAGCCGATTCTCCACCAGGCGATCGAGCCCGAAGTGCGGAACGAAGCGCACCCACAACTTGGAAATGTAGGCGTCCGCGTCGGTGGTCATGAGCCAGCCGTTGGACGCAGCCACGATGTCGGGGTCTTGATGCGACAGGAAGATCACGCTCAGCGTGGACCCCTTGAGCTGGGTCATCGTGGCCGCGAGCACGCGGTTATAGACTTTGTGCCCACCGGGATCGAGGACCATGCCCGCCCCGTTGTGCACGATGACGTGCTGGTTCGCCTGCACGGCGAGCCCGGCGTCCAGGTCGTCGAGGAGCACGTTCTTGTGGTTCCCGTTGTCGAACAGAGTGAGCTCAGGCATGGGTGTACTCCTCACAAAACTCGCTTGATGGCCTCTACTGCACGCGACATGTCCAAGAAGATGAGACCCAACTTGGCCTCCTTCGTGGTCAGCGTGAGGAGCATCGTCCCGGGCGCTGCGGTGACCATGACCACGTAGCCGTTCTGTCCGCGGATCAGGACCTGCTCCACTTGACCGCGCTCGAGCTCGGTGGCCGCGCGAAGACCGAGGCTGAGCAGCGTAGAGCTCATGCCCGCGACGCGGATCTCTTCGTAGTGCTGGGGGAGTGCACTGGCGATCATCAGGCCGTCTTCGGAAATCAGCGCACTCGCTTCGATGTCCGGTGTCCCCGTCTGCAATCCTCTCAAGATCTTGTTCAGTTCCTCGGTTCTCGACGCCATGAAGAAGCGCTCCTTTCAGGGTGGGGGTTCGGAATCTGCGAGTGCGCGACGGTCGACGGGGATGATCATCGCGACGGACGTCCCCACGTCGGGGATCGACTCTATCTCGATTTCGCCTCCGGCCGATCGGATTGCCCGCTGGCACAAGGCGAGCCCGATGCCGCTGCCGTGGCGCTTGGTGGTGAAAAACAAGTCCGTGCAGCGACGGTAGGCCTCGGCACTCATCCCCTGTCCAGTATCGACGACGACCAACTCGAGCCAAGTGCCACCGCGTACCAGACGCGCGTGAACTCGGATCGTGTCGTGGGGCCTGCAGGCGTGGATCGAGTTGGTGATCAGGTTGAAGAGAACGGCGCGCACCGTCGCCGGCTCGAGGGGCAAGAGCGGCAGGTCGGGGATGTCCCAGCGCAGGTAGATGTTCGACTTCTCGGCCCGCGACGCCATCACCGTACAGATCTCTCGACAGGCCTGGTCGATGGCTGCGGCTCGGCGTGATCGCAGCGAGCGGCCCACGCTGCCCACTCCGTCGAGCTGAAGACCGATGCGCCGAGCTTCGCCCAGCACGGCGTGCAACGAATTGCGAAGCTCGCCTGGTTCGATGTCTTCGAGGATCAACTCGACGGTGGTGATGATCGCCGAAAGCGGGTTCCTGACTTCGTGGAGCAGCGTCGGCATCGACTCGGCGACGGCTGCGAGCTGCAGCAGTCGGTCGCGCTCGCGCGTCAACGCGACCGTCTCCGAGATGTCGCGGAAACTCACGGTGTAGAGCGGCGCGCCGTCCCCCTCCAGTCGCGAGACGCCGTACCCGATGGTGACGAGATCCCCGCGCCGATTCGGGAACTTGGTGGTCCATTGGGTGTTGCCCGGAGCCGAGCTCGCGCTCGCGACCACGTCCGGCCAGCCGAAGTCGCGAACGAGATGTTTCCCGACGAGCTCCTCGGCAGGCAGGCCGAAGATCAAGGCCGCGCGCTTGTTCGCGTAGCGCGCGACGCCGTGCTCATCGAGCACCAACACGGCGGAGGGCAGCGCGTCGAGAACGCGACATGCGTCTCCCAACCACGCGGACGCGGACGTACCGATCCGAGACACCTCGCGCTCAGGGTACCCTCAACGCTACACGAGACCGATCGCAAAACTTTCGGAGTGTCAACGGTTTGACGCGACCCGTGCGTTGGCTGGAGGTCAGTCACGCGCCTTAAGCGCGGGGGAGAATCGGAGCGCCAGCGCGGCCCCCGCCGCCGAGTGCTGCGCGCGTCGATCTCACTCGACCGTGACGGTCTTGGCGAGGTTTCTCGGCTGATCCACGTCGGTGCCTTTCAGGTCAGCGATGTAGTACGCGAGGAGCTGAAGTGGGACCACCGCGGCAATGGGCTGCGTCAGCTCCGGCATGCGCGGAAGCTCGAGCACCCACTGCGCGATGCGCTTCGCCTCCTCGTCTCCCTCCGTGATGACGGCGATCACCTGACCCTCGCGTGCGCGGACTTCTTGGACGTTGGAGAACGTCTTTTCGTACTGGCGATCGCGCGGCATCACCACGACCACGGGCATGTCTTCGTCGATGAGCGCGATGGGACCGTGCTTCATCTCCCCCGCAGCGTAGCCTTCGGCGTGGGCGTAGCTGATCTCCTTGAGCTTGAGCGCGCCCTCGAGCGCGACGGGGTAGCCGAGCCCACGCCCGAGGAACAGCATGTGACGCGCGGCGTGCCACCGTCGCGCGACCTCGTGAACCTCGGATTTTCTCGCCAGGGCCCAGCGCACGCCGTTGGGCAACTCCACGAGGTTCTGGAGAATGCCGCGGGCTTGCTCGGCCCCCAGCACGCCGCGTCGGCGCCCGAGATAGACCGCGAGCAGCAGCAGGGCGACGAGCTGGGTGGTGAAGCACTTGGTCGAAGCCACGCCGATTTCCGGGCCGGCGTGCGTGTAGAGCGAACCGTGGCTCGCGCGTGGGATGGCGCTGTCCAGAACGTTGGCCACCGCCAAGACCCGCGCGCCATGTTCTCGGGCTTCTTTGACCGCGACCAGGGTGTCGAGGGTCTCGCCGGATTGGCTGACGGCGATCACGAGGTCTCGCTCGCTGAACACCGGGTCTCGGTAGCGAACCTCGCTGGCGAGCTCGGTGTGGGCCGGCACGCGTGCCAGCTGCTCCAACCAGTAGCGCCCCATGAGCGCGGCGTGATGGCTCGTGCCGCAAGCCAGGAGCACGATTCGTTCGATCTTCTTCGCGCTCTCACTGTCGAGGCCGAGCTCGCCTTCGACCACGTCGCCCGCGTCCAGGTCGATGCGCCCGCGGAGAGTGTCTTCGATGGCGCGCGGCTGCTCGAAGATCTCCTTCAACATGAAATGCTTGAAGCCGCCCTTCTCGGCCTGCATCGGGCTCCAGTCGATGTGCTTGGGGGCGCGCTCGACGCGGGCGCCGGCGATGGTCTCGATGCGGAGGCTCGTGGCGCCGAGCTCGGCCATCTCCCCGTCTTCCAAAAACACCATCTGGCGCGTGCTCGAGAGCAGCGCGGGAATGTCGCTGCCACACAGCATCTCGCCCTCACCGACGCCCACCACGAGCGGCGAGGCGTTCTTGGCGACCACGATGTGCCCCGGCTCCTTCCGGCTCACGACGGCGAGGGCGTAGGCGCCCCGCAAGCGACCGAGCGCCACACGCATGGCGTCGAACAGACTGGGGGCTCCCGCTTCGATGGCGCGGTTCAGAAGGTGCGCGACGATTTCGGTATCGGTGTCGCTCGCGAAGCGCACGCCGGCAGCGATCAGCTCCTGGCGGAGCTCCAGCTGGTTCTCGATGATCCCATTGTGCACTACGGCCACGTCACCGGCAGCGTGAGGGTGCGCGTTGGACTCACTCGGACGACCGTGAGTGGCCCAGCGCGTGTGTCCGAGCCCAGTCGTCCCCGGGAGCGCACGGCTCTCGAGCGCTCGACCCAGGTTTTCGAGCTTGCCCACCGCCCGCACGACTTCGATTTGGGAGCCGTCGTGCACGGCGAGACCCGCCGAGTCGTAGCCGCGATACTCGAGCTTCTTCAGCCCCTCGAGCAGGATGGGCGCAGCCTTCCGGGGTCCAACGTATCCGACGATGCCGCACATGATCTTCCTCTGATGGTTCGGCGCCCCGGGAAATTCGAAGCGCGCGAGCCAGGGCTTTTTTCCCACTGCAGGCTCGCCCGTGCCAGTTTTCTTCGGAAAGCTGCGGAGCGCTCCGACAAGTGCGCGAAATTCCGTGGGCGAGCGCTCGCGCCCTGCCATACTCGCGTACCGTGAGCGCTGCGCGCGGATCGTTCTGGCTCCTCTTCGGGCTGCTCTTTCCCGCGTCTTCGCTGGCGGACGCCGGAGCCGGCAGTGCCCCGAAACCTGGAGCCGAAGACCCCGTGGTGGTCCGCGTGGGCGAGAGCGAAGTGCGAGCCGGGGAGCTCGAGTTCTTGCTGCGCCGCCTCCACGAGTTCGAGAGCGCCACCTACGGAAAGACGCCGGCGGAAGTCAAGCGCGGCTTCGTGAATCGACGTCTGGTGCCCGAACTTCTGGCGGCCGAAGAGGCGCGACGCATCGGCGCGGACCAGAAACCGGAAATCGCGAAGCGGATCCGAAGTGAGCTCGGCACCGCGCTGAAGGACGAGCTGGCTCGCGAAGCCGACGCGAGCATCACCACGAAGGAGCTCGACGACTACTGCCGCGGGTCGGGCAATCTGGACGCCGGGCACGCTTCGGCCAACTGCGTCGGCGACCGCGCAGGCTTGCGTGTCGCCCTGCGCCGTACCAAAGCAGCCAAGGAATTCGATCGCCTGTTCGATGCGCTCTATCGCGAGCACACCCGAGAGGTCCGTCGCGACCTGCTCGAGGCGATCGTGGTCACGAAAGACGGAGTGATGGCCGCCCCGATCAAGTGAGCGTGCGGGGGCGTCTGCGGCGCATCACGAGAGAGAGGGCGGCGAGCGCCGCCAGCCCGAGACCGGGAGCGGAAGGCGCGCGCTCGGTCCGGCAACCGCAACCGGAGTCGTCTCCGCTGTCGCTCGCCTTCTTGCCCCCCGTGCTGCTGCCTCCGCTCGCGGTGCTGCCTCCGCTCGAGGTCGTCCCCCCGCTCGAGATGCCCGCCGCGCCACCGACTCCGGTTCCAGCGTTGCCCCCCGCGCTGGCGTCGGCACCACCACCGCCCGGCGAGCCGGCAGCGCCCGCACCTCCACCCGTGCCGGTCGAGCCCGAGCTCCCACCCGCACCCGCGTCGGCCCCGCTGTCGACCCCCGCGTCGGGGATCGAGCCGCAGGCGTCACCCGGCTTGTTGATGGTGATGCTGTCGATGACCTGATTCGTTTGTGGCGCCGCACCCCAGGTCTCGACCTTCATCGACTCGTTCTGGATGTCGACCAGCACGTAGTGGTGATCCCCTGAGCACTTGGCGCGGCCGGCCGTGTTCCCACACAGGAATGCCGGGATGGTGAAGGCGCCCGCCCCACCACTCACGAGGTACACGGTGCCGCCGGCGTAGTTCTGGGCCCCGACCGAGCAGGGATTGCCCGACCCGGGGTTGCCTTTGGTGGCGCACGCGCTGGGCTCGAAGCGCTCGTACCAGTGGTTGTGACTCGTGAACACCACGTCCACGTGGTGCTTGTCGAAGACCGGCACGAGCGCGGCGTTCTGGTTCTCTTCGTTGGAGGCGTGGGAGATCGAGAACAGCACTTCGGTCGTGTAGGTGGGCTTGTGGTAGTAGACGAACTTCCACTTCTTCGGGTTCTGCGTCAGGACGGCATCGAGCCAAGCGGCCTGGTTCGCGAAAGGAATCGAACCGCCTTTGAAGCTGTCGGTAGAGAGCGCCACGAAGATCGCGTTGCCGTAGGTGAAGTAGTAGTAGTCTTCGGTGCCACTCGAGTTCGCTCCTTGCGAGCGCGGGAGCGCGAAGATCTGATTGTAGTTCGCGGTGTCGCCCGACCCCGGTCCGGTGTCGTGATTCCCCATGGCCGGCATGAACGGGATCGATTTCGCGACGGGTTCGGTCCAGCCGAGCAGCGCGAGCCATTGGTCGATCTTGTCACCGTCGATCACCAAGTCGCCGCCGTTCAGGATGAACGCGGGCTTGTGGGCGCCCGCCTGGCCCATGATCTGTGGCCAATTGTCAC
The DNA here is from genome assembly GCA_046351435.1 of Polyangiaceae bacterium. Taxonomy (GTDB): domain Bacteria; phylum Myxococcota_A; class Polyangia; order Polyangiales; family Polyangiaceae; genus JADJKB01. The sequence continues at coordinate 280,459 of JAXLYN010000007.1, read as the reverse complement.
CGCCGCCGAAGATCGGGTCGGGCCGATTGTCGGCCAGGAACGCGAACTTGAAGTTGCCGCACGTCGAGCTCTCGGTTGGCCCCGTGGCGAAGCTCGACTCTGCCGAGAACCCGTCCGCCGCCGCTCCCGCGATGTAGAAATACTTGGTACCCGGTGAGAGGCCCGTCAGCGTCGCCTCGTGGATGTAGCCGAGGCCTGCGTTGGCCTGGAGCTTCGTGGCCGTGACCGTCTTGGAATAGGTGCCGGAGCTGGTCCCGAACTGGACCTCGCCCGCGACGTTCGCCGTGGTGTTCCAGGTGACCGTCATGCTGGTGGCGGTCGCGTCGGTGTACGACAGCCGGAGGAACTTGGGCGCAGCGAGCGCCGCAGGTGCCAGGAGCGCCGCCGCGAGCGCCGGCAGAGACGACACGAGAGCACGATGAATCATGGACCGATCCTCCGGGTGGGTCTCACCGCCACGAACCGGGCGTAGTTTCGTACAGGGCGAGGCGAGCGCCAATCGCGGCCACGGCCTCGGGTTGCCCCCGAGCCCCTCAGCCCTTCAAGGCCTCGGCGCCGCCGATGATTTCCATGAGCTCGGTGGTGATGGCTGCCTGCCGCGCTCGGTTGTACGAGAGCGTCAGCCGGTCGATCATCTCCGAGGCGTTCTTGGTCGCCGAGTCCATGGCGGTCATGCGCGCGCCGAGCTCGCTCGCCATGCTCTCGAGAAGCGCCCGGAGTACGCTGATTTCCACGTACATGGGCGTCAGCCGCTCGAGCAAAGCCTGCTTGTTGGGCTCGAAGATGAACTCGCGCTCGTAGACGGGCTCGGCCGCTTCCTCGATCTCTTTGAGCGGCAGTGGGAACAACGCCTCGCACACGACGCGTTGGGTCATGGCGCTCTTGAACTCGTTGTAGACGAGGTAGATCGAGTCGACCTCGCCCTGGAGGAACGGCTTCAGCACCACCTTGGCGACGGTCCGGGCCTGGTCGAGGTCGAGGCGATCCCAGACGCCTGAGAAAACGTGGACCACCGGCGCGCCGCGGCGCTTGAAGAAGTCGCGACCCTTGCGTCCGATGACTGCGATCTGGACCTTCTGCCCCTGAGCCTCGCGCTCGCGCCATTGGCGCTCCGCGACGCGCAGGATGTTGGTGTTGAACGCGCCACACAAACCGCGATCACTGGTGATGACCAAGAGCAGGACGGTGGACTCCGGTCGCCGCGCCAGGAGCGGATGCTCCGGGTCGATGCCGCCGCCGCCTTCTTCGATGCGGCGGCTCGCGGCGGCGGTGACCTCCGCCAGGACGTGCCCGGTCTTCACCGCGTACGGACGTAGAGCCAAGATGCGCTGCTGCGCCCGGTTCAAGCGCGCGCCTGCGACCATCTTCATGGCGCGGGTGATCTTCTGCGTGCTCTTGACCGAGGTGATCCGCTTGCGGATGGCTTTCAGGTTGGCCACTGGTCGGGGCTCCCGGGCTCACTCGTCGTCGGCGCTGGTCACGAAGCCCTTGATGAACTTCTTCAGCACCTTGTCGAGCTTCTTCTTGATGTCGTCCGTGATCTCGCGCTTCTCCCGGATCTCCGTCCAAAGATCGGGGTGCTTCTCGTCGACGTGACGGTAGAGCTCCTGCTCGAACTCCTTGAGTGAATCCACGGGGAGCTTGTCGACGAAGCCGTTGGTGCCGGCGTAGACGATGAGCACCTGCTTCTCGACCGGAAGCGGCACGTATTGGCCCTGCTTCAGGAGCTCGGTGAGACGCTGGCCGCGCTCGAGCTGTGCGCGAGTGGCGGCGTCCAGATCGCTCGCGAACTGGGCGAAGGCCGCCATTTCGCGGAACTGCGCGAGGTCGAGGCGCAGGGTACCGGCCACCTTCTTCATGGCCTTGATCTGGGCGTTGCCACCCACACGGCTCACGCTGATGCCCACGTTGATGGCCGGGCGGACGCCCGAGTAGAAGAGGTCGCCTTCGAGGAAGATCTGTCCGTCGGTGATGCTGATCACGTTGGTGGGGATGTAAGCAGACACGTCGCCGGCCTGGGTCTCGATGATGGGGAGCGCCGTCAGCGAGCCGCCCGAGTGCGGGTCGCGTGCGAGCTCGAGCTCGTCCTTGTTGGGCTGCTCCGCCAAGGACTTCTCGGCCTGATGCTTGCCCTCTTCGCCCAAGTGGAGCTTGCCGTCGACGCCGCGGAAGGTCCAATCACCCGCCGGGACGCTCGCTCCCTTCTTCGTCACGAACCAGCGGTCGCCCATCTTGGCGGCGCGCTCGAGCAGGCGTGAGTGAATGTAGAAGACGTCACCCGGGTACGCCTCGCGACCCGGCGGGCGGCGGAGCAAGAGCGACATCTGGCGGTACGCGACGGCCTGCTTCGACAGGTCGTCGTAGATGCAGAGGGCGTGGCGCCCCGTGTCGCGGAAGTACTCGCCGATGGTCACACCCGTGTAGGGCGCGAGGAACTGGAGAGGCGCGGTCTCGGTCGCCGTCGCGACCACCACCGTCGTGTAGTCCATGGCGCCGTGGCTCTTCAGCTTGTCGACCACCTGGGCGACCGTGGACGCCTTCTGACCGATGGCGACGTACACGCAGAAGACATCTTTGCCCTTCTGGTTGATGATCGTGTCGACGGCGATGGCGGTCTTGCCGGTCTGGCGGTCACCGATGATGAGCTCGCGCTGACCACGGCCGATGGGGATCATGGCGTCGATGGCCTTGAGCCCGGTCTGGAGCGGCTCTTTCACCGGCTGGCGGCCGATGATGCCAGGCGCCTTCACCTCGATGCGGCGCCGGTCTTTGCTCTCGATGGGACCCTTGCCGTCGATGGGTTGGCCGAGCGAGTTCACGACGCGGCCCGCCAGAGCGTCGCCCACCGGCACGTCGGCGATGCGCCCGGTGCGCTTGACGACGTCGCCCTCTTTCACGCTGGTCGCGTCGCCCAGAACGGCGATACCGACGTTGTCCTGCTCGAGGTTCAGCACCAGACCGTAAATGCCGCCGGCGAACTCGACGAGCTCGCCGGACATGGCGCCCTCCAAGCCATAGACGCGCGCGATGCCGTCGCCGCTCGTGAGCACGGTCCCGGTCTCGGTGACGAGCGCGGCGCGGTCGAAGTTCTGGATCTGCTTCTTGATGATTTGGCTGATTTCGTCGGCGCTGAGCTGCATGGCTTTGTCGCGGGTTGGGGCCTTGGGGTGAGGCGGGGCAATGAGTTTCGGAAATCAGGGCCAGAGCTCAGCTCTGGAGCAGGGTTCGCTCGAGTGACCGGAGCCGCCCCTTCAAGCTGCCGTCGATGGTGTTGTCGCCGATTCGAGTGACGATGCCGGCGATCGTTGATCTTGCTCGCGCTCGATGACCACCTTCTGTGCGTGGCACCTCGAGCTTTTGGGCGAGCCTGGAGTAGAAATCCTCGGAAAGCGGCGCTGCGCTCACGACTCCGGCGCGCACGATGCCGGCTTTTTCGTCGGTGAGACCGCCGAGACGGCGAGCGACGTCCGACACCGCGCTCAGGCGCCGGCGCTGGGCGAGCAGCCGGACGGCGTTCAGCGCGAGCTCGTTGAGGCCCAGGCGGAGTTCACCTCTTCAGCACGGCGTCGCGCTGTTCTTCGGGTACGAGCGGGTTGTCGGCGACCGTTCGGCTCCTTGCCGCCTTCGTAGATCTGGGCGAAACGCCGCAGATTCTCGCTCAGCTCGTTGAGCTTCCTGGTCTCGACCCCCAGTTCGAAGATCGCGCGGGCGTAGCGATCGACGACGGCCGAGCTGATCATGCCTTGCCTCCCTTGGTGACCATGGCTTGGTCGAGGGCGGCGAGGTATTCCGGCCATCCGCTGGTGGTCGGCCGTGCCGATCTCCTTCGTGAGCTTCTCGGTCGCGCTCTTGATGGCGCCTTCCACGGCCTCGCGCACGAGCTCCTGGCGTGCCGCTTTGAGCTCCTGCTCGATCAAGAGACGCGCGTCGCGCTCCATGCGGGCGCCGCCGGTGGCTTTCCGCCAAGATGCGCGCGCGCTCGGCTTCGCCAGCTTCGCGCATCTCGCGTTTCAGTCGCTCGATCTCTTCGTCGATGTGCGCGAGCTTCTCCTCGTATTCGCCCAGACGATCGGCGGCGTCTTCCTTCATGCGCGCGGCATCGTCCATGCCCTGCATGATCGAGGCCTTGCGCTTCTTCAACGCCTCGAGAGCGCGATTGCCGAAGCGGTAGATGACGTAGAAGAGAATCGCCGTGTTGAGCAGCACGCGGCGAGCGGAGGCTGCATCCCCTTGGGCCGGAACAAGAGGTCGGTCAGTTGCCGGTCTCGGCGAGAAGTCCGTAGTACCAGTTGATGGGGCCTGGGCCATGGTCGGCGCCGTGGCTGCCTCCTGGACTGGCTTCGCCGTGGCCATCGACCTTGCCGTGCGCGCAGGCGACGGGCTTGCCTCGCTCGGCGCCACCGTGCCGAGGCGCCGGTGGTCTCGGCCAGGGCGACTGATCCCAAGAGCCAGCCAGCGAGCGCCAAGAGCGCCGGCAGGAAGAGCGAGGCCTCGACCAGCACCTCCCGACCCAGGACGCGAGAAGGAAATCGGCGAGCCCTGTTCGACTTCCGCCCGAGTCAGCGAACGGGAGCTTCGACCTCTCCTTCGAGCTTTCGCTCCCCTCTTCCACGATGCGACCGGCCACGGCGCGAGCCTCCGCCAGGATTTCGGCCTCGAGCTTCGCGGTTTCGGACCGCAAGTGATCTCGCTCTTCGCCGGCGACCCGATGGATCTTTTCGAGCTCCGACTCGTATCGACCGAGCCCCGCTTCTTCCTGCATTCGCCGGGCTTCGGCGCGCGCGCCGTCCGTGCGCTTCTCGCGTTCCTCGAACACCTTCAGGACGGGATCGAACAGGAGCGGCTTCAAGACGACGATCAGCGCCGCGAAGATGAGCATCTGCACGACGAAGGTCTTGTCGAAATCGATGCTGATCTCGCTCATCGAGGCGCCGAGCATGTGGAGTGTAGCCGTGGGTCACCTGGCCAAGTCCCGAAGGGTTCCGGGAGGTCTTCGGGTAGCGGTTTCGCCCGCCGGCCCTGACCGACGCGGATCGTACTCGCCGGAAGCGCGCGGCACCACCTCGGCCCGGCGTCTAGCGCGGTGCGTGATGGGGGTAGACTCCGTGGAATTCCAACAGAGCGGCCCATCCGTCGGACCCCGCGACGTGGGTGAGGCGCGGCTCGGAGAGTGTCGTCACCAGGTCGGCGTAGCGGGGCGTACCTCGGGCGCACAGGCGTCGGGCATGACCTCGAGCAGCGGACGAGCGAACGTGCGTTCGGCGAGAGCCGCGGTGGGCAGGGAAAGGCCAGGCCTTCACCCGGCGCTCCTCGAGGAGGAGGTCGAGGTCGAGGCTCCGGGGGACTTCAAAGCTCTCGGCGGATCCGGCCGTGATCCCGTTCGATCCCGAGGAGACGCTCGAGGAGCTCCCGCGGCGTTGCGTGGGATTCCACCCCGAGAGCTGCATTCGAAGCGCCCTGGGTGGCCCACCCCAGGCCTCGACCGTAGACCGCGGAAGCGCCGAGGACACGCTCCGTCCGGGAGATGGCCGGCGGCGGAGCTCAGGATCGCCAGGCCGATCTCCGAGGTTCGAGCGAGACCGACCACGAACCGGGTCGGGGCCATTGCGGAGCGGGAGCCTAGCGCGATATCGAATGCCCACCCGGGGCACACGCCCGGTGAGCTCTTCGTGGTCGGCTTCGTGGTCGTCGCGGTGGTGACTGCCGCGGGGTGGCCGCGCCTCGGGGCGTGGATCGGTCTGCGCGCGACCGGAGGCGAGCCGAGGCCCTCGGTCCCGCCGAGCGCCGAGCGAAGGTCTTCCGCTCCCAAAGTCGCTGGAGACCCTCCAAATAACGTAGACTGAGCGACGCTTTGGGAACAGAAACCCCGGGCGGCGACGCTGGAACGCCGCGCGAAGATCCCCTCGTGTTCATGAGCGACGCATCGGCCGAGGCCGAGCGTCTCATGAGCGCGCTGCGCAATCGGGGTTACGTGGTGGTGGACGTACCGCTCACGCTGCTGGTCGGGAGAGTCTCGGTGCAGCGTCCGGCGCTGATCCTGTGCGACGTCGACGCGCCGGGTGCGCTCGAGCAAGTGAAGCGGCTGCGCGACGTGCCGGGAGGCGGACAGGTCGACATCGTGTTCTTCGGTCAACCGAGTCGCACACTCGACGAGCTTCGCGACGAAGTCTTCCACGAGTCGAGCGGGTTCTTCGTCCGGCCGGTCGACACCTTCGGGCTGCTGCGAAAAGTAGAGGCGCTCGTGGGGCCGCCGTCGACGCCCGATCGGCGGATGGGCATCCCATCGAGCCGCCCACCGGCCGCGCTGCCCCGCTCGGCGCCGGATTCGGCCCGGCCCGTGCCGCCTCCCGTGAGTGCGATGCCCGACGCCGCGGCGATGCTGGCGCTGGCGCGGGACGCTCGGGTGCTCGACGACGAACCGGCGTCGACGCGCTCGACGCCCGCCAACGCGCTGCCGGTACTGGGCAAACCATCCCCGATTCCGAGCTCGGGGCCGAGCTCTTTGCCCCCGTCGTCTGCGCCGGGCGCGCGCTCGAGCTCCATTCCGTCCATCGAGCCCAGTCTGCCGCAGCCGATCCCGTTGGGCTTCGGGGCCGAGCCAGAAGGCGGCCCGAGCCATCTGGGACGCCACATCCCGCAGTCGGAGATCAGCCCCGAGCTCGAAGGGATCCTGGCCCGAGCCGAGCAACGCGTGGGTTCGTCCGAAGGCTCGGTACGATCGCCCGCGTCGATCCGCCTCACGCCAGAGGCAGAGGTCGACGCGGTCCTGCCGCAGGACGTGCTCTCGGCACTGGACGAACCCCTCGAGATCGACGACGCAGACGACGACGACGAGGGCGGCACCGGCACCGGCGGAAGCGCTGGAGGTGGCAGCGCTCGAACGGGCTTGCTCACGGGCGTCGGCAGCGGCGCACTCACCCAAGGGGGGGGCTCCGGCGGCCCCACGGTGGGCGGATTCGGGAGCTCGCCGTCCGAGCTGTACGGCGCCGCGGGCCCCACGGCCCCGCCTCCGCGGCGCGACGCGGTGAAGCTCGCGGATCTGGCGCAAGTGTTTCAGTCGGCGGGGGAAGAAGCGCCACGAACGCCGCCTGCATCCGGCTCGAGACCGCCGAGTTGGCCGGCTCCGCTCAGCGTGGCGGGACCGATGACGAGCGTCGAACCGAAGCCGCTGAGCGCACCCGCCGAGCGCGAGCCACACGCCGCCGTGCTTCGGGCCACGCCGCTGCCACCAGCACCCGATGCGATGCGCAGCGCGCGGATCGACCGCGGTAGTGGCGCAACCCGAACCCCCGCCCGAAGTTCCGCGACGATGCGCCGCTCGAGATCCCGCTGGCTCTCGCCCGCGGAGATTCGGCCCGCGGCATCGCGCGCGCCATCCGGTCACGCTTCTCGGGAGCGCTGGCGTTCGAGCACGACGCGGGAATTCGGCGGGTCGTGCTCCGCGACGGGGACTTCGTGACCGCCGCGTCGGGCATCGCCAGTGAGTCACTCGTGGCCTTCCTCACTGCGCGCGGGACGCTCTCACCCGACGTGCAGAAGGCGCTCGGGCACAAGCTTCCCGCGTTCGGCCGGCACGCGGGCGCAGCCTTGATCGCCCACGGACACCTGAGACAAGACGAGCTGTGGCCGGTGCTGCGCTCCCACGCCGAATGGCTCGTCGGACGCGTGCTCGAGATGACCGCAGGCGGCGCCAGCATCGAGCGTGACGTGCCCGCGCGCCTCGAGGCCGAGCCCGCGGTTCTCGGTGCGCCACGGGCGCCGAAGTGTACGTCGAGATCGTGCGCCGCGTCGTCCCGCCGGAGGAGGCCCTCGTGCGGCTCGGAGGGCAGCGCGCCCGCGTGATCGACGGACCGAACCCGGTCGCCGGCGAGTGCGCGCTTTCGACGCTGAAACTGCGCGGGTCGCGCGCTCCAAGGCAGCGACGCTCGGCGAGGTTCTGGATGGGACGCCGGCCGACCTGGCGTCGGTAGTGTACGCACTGGTGGAGCTCGGCGTGCTCGAAGCGCTGAGTCCGGCGGCGCAACCGAGCCCTGCCGAACCGGCGATCGTTCGCCGGTACGACGTGCTGGACGAACAGGCTCTGCGCTCGCGCATCCTGGCGCGCAAGGCCCTGGTGATGGAAGGGGACTACTTCGCCGTTCTCGGCGTGCCCAAGAGCGCCACCAGCTACGACGTCGAGCGTGCGTACTCGGAGCTTCGGAACGAGTTCGAGCCGAGCCGCATCCTCACTGCCGGCACCGCCACCTTGCGCCCCGACGTCGACCTCATCCTGGAGGTGCTCGACGAGGCCTACGAAATCCTCTCCGACCAGCTCCGCCGCGAACGCTACCGTCGCGCCTTGGAAGCGACGCCGAACTGACGGTTCACCCGCGTCAGTGCGCGTGAACGTGCCGATGAGCGAGCCCGCGTCGGTTGAGCACGTGAGCGACGACCAGCAGAGTCCCGCCCAAGGCGGTGAGGGCGGACTCGACCACCACCGAGAGACCCGGGGCGAACGCCGCGCCCGAGAGCAACACCACCCCCACTCCGCCGAGCACGAGAACCCGGCGGTCGTGATGGGCTCGGTAGCCAGGCACGAAGGCCAGGAGGGAGACCACCAAGACCACCAGCGCGAGCACCTCGTGCAGGCCGTCCTTGGCGAGGAACGAGAGGCCGAACGCCGGCAGCAGGCCGAGAAAAAGCGGAACGGCGATGCAGTGGGCGACGCACAGCGCCGACACCAGCATGCCCAGCGTATCCCAGCGGCGGACGCGGACTTCCACTTCGGCTTCGGAGACGCTCACGGAAGAGGACACCTTTAGCTCAGGGCCGGGACTCGTTCAAACCCCGTCGACTATTCGATGAATTTCGGGTCCTCGATGTCGTTCGCCACGCAACCGGAAGGCGCGACCAGCGGATTGCAGCGCGACGGAGTCCCGCCCGGAACCTCGACGAGGTAGTTCACTCCCTGAACGGGCGCGGGGTAGTCGGTGCTGACGAGCTGGGCGCCGCTCGCGAACGCAGCGTCGCGCTTCGACGTATCACCCGCGAAGGGCTCGACGTTGTCCGAGTCGGCGCGCGTGCGCACGATGAAACCCTCTTTCACGCGGGCAGGGATGTCGGCGCTCGTCGCGTCGTTCAGCACGTAGGTCGCTTCGTATGCGGCCCCGGGGGTCGATGACGCGAACAAGAGCCGGCCATCGAGGTCTTTGCCGCCGTGCGTGTACGCCTCGCGCCAGGGGCCGGCTTCGTCGACGAAGAACAGGATCTTGCCCCGCGCCTGCCCCAGGGTGGGCCAGCCGGCGGTGACGATGGCTTCGCGCAGCGAGCTCGCGCTGCCGCGAACGTCGTCGGGCGTGACGATGGACGAGCGAGGCCACTCGGCGAGGATCTCCGCTTCCAGGGATGCGAAGTACGGCTCTGCGTCGGCAGGTAGTCCGTCCTTGGGCTCGATCTGCACGAAGATGGGCTGATGGGCGGGGTGCCCTTTCGACCACTTGGCGAGCAGAGCGAGGCAGTCCCGGAACCGTTCGCAGTTCGACTTCGTGTCGATCACGGGCAGGTGGTAGACGACGAATTCGCCCTTGTCGGCGTCCCAGCGCGTGTCGAGCTCGAACTGACGCACTCCCTGCTGGGCGAGCTGCACGTCGAGCATGGCGTGGCTGTACTTCAACGCGTCGATGGTCATGCCTGGGGTCTCGACGTGGTAGCTGTTGTGAGAGCCGTTGGACTGGAGCTGGTTCATGCGAAGCTCGCCGTCCTTCGGGTAGTCGAACTTCGCGGGCTGGGTGCCCCCGTCGTCCGAGCCATCTCCACAGCCGCCGAGCGCGAGCCCTGCGAGCAGAAGCCAGGGAGTCGCCTGTACGGAGAACCCTCGACGCTGTGCCTTCAGCATGGGTCGAAAGATAGCGCGACCGCGCCAAGTCAGAAGTTCCGTGGTATTTTCCAGCCGTGGAGCGGTTCGCCCTCGGGTGTTTGACCTTGGCCCTCGGTCTGGCTTGCCCGCGCGGCGCGCTCGCCGCGGACGGCGGCGTCGACGGCGGCGGCGGCAGCAGTGGCAGCGGTGGCAGCGGTGGCAGCACGGCCTACGACGTGCTCGCCAGCTACTGCAGCGACAGCGAGCTCGAGTGCACGACGGCACCCCTCGAATACGCCAAGACCATCTCGCTGCCCATCGCCTTCGACTTCGACACGGGCTGGGTGCCCCAAGGCAGCGACCTCCAAGTGCGGTTTTTCGCCAAGCTGCCCGCCAGCACCACGGTCGAGCTCGACGGCGCGCTGGAAACGACCTGGCCCGAAGCCATGACGCTGGCCACGCCCGGCGGAAACCACGGGCTGCTGAAGTTCGACTACGGACTCGAGATCGGAGCCAAGGCCAAGCTCGACGTGAGCGTCATCGGTGTCCCAGTGAAGTGGGAGGGTGACATCCCCGGGCTGCCGAAGGTGAACTTCCACCTCGCCGCCGAGAAGACTTTCGAGCCCTGGGCCTTCGCGCCGAACACGGCCGTGGCCAAGGGCACGAGCACGAAGCTCCGCGTGTTCGAGGCGAACTTGCTCGACCTCGCTGGGATCCCCAGCCAGATCAGCAAAGGCGGCGTGGCGGTGGACATCTACGGGGACCTGACCGCGACCTACCAGACCGAACGGATTCGGATCGAACCCGCCAAGGTGACGGAGGGCGCCATCACGAGCGCCACGGGCACGACCACCCGCGCCTTCGCCGGGGGCGCTTTCGTGGAGTACGACGTGTTTCCCGAGGGTCGAGTCGACTACGACGGGACGTTGCATCTCGTGCCAGCGTTCTTCGTTTCGGTGTTGGGCAAGGACTTCAGCTTGCCCATCGCGGACGTGCCGGTCAGCTTCAACGTCGGCAAGCAAGACTTCGTGTTCGACCCGGTTCGCGTTCACGTGCCCCTGCCCGACCTGGAGGAACCGCCGACTTCTCTCGACTTCGGCAGCGTGAAGGTGGGCGACGAGAAGTCCCTGAGCGTCACCTTGACCAACACGGGCGAGGCAAAGGCCCGCGCCACCGGCTTCGTGGAGGCACCCGGCGACGTAGCCTTCGTGCCGGTCAAGCCCGAGGTCATGGTGGAGTCGCAGAAGAGTACGACCTACTCGGTCACGTTCGCGCCGAAGAAGTCCGGCAAGGTGTCGACCGTGCTCACTCTGCTCACCAACGATCCGGATCAGCGCTTCATCAAGATCGCGCTCGATGGACAGGGGCTCGGCGCCGCGGTGGCTGACGCGGGTCCGGAGGCGAGAGACGAGTCGGGAGACTCGGGGGGCTGCGGCTGCCGGGTGGGCTCCGCAGACGCTACGCCGTGGACCACCGGTGCAGCGCTCGGCCTGCTCTTGTTCGGACTCCGCCGCCGTCGCGTCCGCGGCTGAGCGCCCTCGAGAAAAAACCGCATCCGGACTCCAGCGCTGGGCGCGTCCGGACACCCAGCGGTCACGGCGAAAAAACGCCGAAGATCCAGCATGTGGCGGCTGGCATGCGCCTCGCAATTGGGGTCGCGTGGAAGAAAAGCGACGTGGCCTCCGTGCAAGGTTCGTCGCGAGCCGGGTCCATGAGGGGATGGTCACGTTGGCGCTCCGAAGGGGACTTCTGCCGCTCGGGCTCCTGCTCCTCGGCTGTGCAGCGACTTCCGCAGCCGAACCCGCGGGCGACGGCACGGTCGAGGGCAGCGCGACGCTCTCCTGCGCACCGGAGACTGGCTGCTCGGCCTGCACCGGCTGCATCGCCGCCTGCGTGTGCAGCACCGGGGACGACGTCGGTTGCGTCGAGAGCTGCGGCCCACCCGGCGGTGATCCAGGCCCAGCTCCCGGCGGCGGAGGGAGTGGCAACGCCGCGGGAAGCGCCGGCTCGAGTGGCGGCGTGGGCGCGGGCGGCGGCGTTCCCGGAGGCGGAGGCAACGCTGCGGGTGGCGGCGGCGGCGTCGGCAGCGGGACGGCGAGCGGAGGCAGCGGAGGCGCAGGTGCAGGCGGCAGCGGAGGCACCGGCAGCGGAGGCACCGGAGGCGGACCAACCGCGTGCACCTATCCGCCAGGCCCTTACGGCACGAGCGTGGGACAGGTCGTGAACCCGAATCTGTCGTGGCAGGGCTTCGTCCCGGGTGCCAGCACGGCGTCGACGATCTCGATCCAGGACTACTTCGACTGCGATGGCACGCGCGGCATCCACGCCCTCTTGATCGCTCAGGCCGCGATCTGGTGCGGCGCCTGCCAACAGGAAGCTCAGGATCTGGACAGCCTGATGGCGGGCGGTTGGACGCAAAAGGGCATCCGCGTGCTGAGCTTGATCATCGAGGACAAATCGGGAAACCCGGCTGAGCTCAAGCACGCCCAAGCCTGGAAGAACACCTTCGGCGCCAAAGCGTGGGGCGTCGCCGCCGATCCCAAGTTCACGTTCGCCGGCGCCGGCTCCAACGGACTTCCTCTCGGCATCGTGATCGATCCGCGAACGATGAAAGTGGTCGACCGGAGCGAAGGCTACGATCCCTACAATCAGGCACTCTTGGGTTTGGCGCAGAAGAACGGAAAGTGATGGAAAGACTGCGGCGCCCCGTTAGGGCGCCGCAGAGTGGACGCATCGCGGCAAGGCCGGCCCGCCACGACGGACCCGAGCACGGTTCAGTCCGTGCCCGCGTCGCCGGGTGAGCCGCCCGTGGCTGCGCCGCCGGTGCCCGCCCCCGCGGCGCCGCCGGTCGCAGCGCCTGCTGCGCCGCCGGTGCCCGCACCTGCCGCACCGCCGGTCGCGCTGCCGCCGGTCCCGGCTCCCGCCGAGCCGCCGGTTGCGCTGCCGCCGGTACCACCACCGCCGGTGCCGCCACCGCCGGTGCCGCCAGTGGACTTCGATCCACTGTCGTCGTCGCTACCGCAGCCCACCATGACGGCGGACAGCGCGGCGACGCACGTCAAGCCAAACAAGATATTCCTGAGACGCATTGTGTTCCTCCAAAGCGCTCACGCCGCCCACGTGTGCGCGCGAACGTCGAACGCACACCAGAGAAACGCGAGCATGTCGAAGCGTAGCAGTGGCAAGAAGCGTGCGCCGCTACGCGCAGGCGCACTCGGCCTCGCGGAAGAGCACGAAGCGCCTGCGAGTGGTCCCCCTGATCGCGATGTCACACGGCGCTGTACCCTGACACCGCTGTCGCGGCGCGTAGCGACTTGCCCACGGCGAGATTCGAGCTAGATAAGTGTTGGGAAGATGGCGTCGTCAGCGTGCATTGGAGACCGACGATGAAGCTCGCGGTGATCTCCGATCTTCATCTCGGTGGCGGCGGCATCACCGATGCGTTTGGCCACGACGACGCCGAGTTCCTGCGCTTCCTCGACTTCCTGGAAGGCAACTTCGAGCGCATCGTGCTGCTCGGCGACGTCTTCGAGACGCTCGCAGGCAGGTGGCCAGGACGCCCTGCGCTCGAGCTCGGCGCCGCCCGCGCCGCCCACCCGGAGCTCACGCAACGCTTCCAGAGGCCGCGCTACACCTACGTGCACGGCAACCACGACATCGTCGCCCGACAGAGCGGCGCCCCCGAAGAGCTCGCGCTCGAAGCTGACGGCGTGCGCCTCCTGTTCACCCATGGCCACCAGAACGACTTCGTCGTGCGGCGCGTGCGCTGGCTGAGCGAGCTCGGCGTGTGGGTCGGCGGCTGGGTGCGCCGCGTGGGTCTGGCGCCCCTCTACCGGGTCTTGCACCGGCTCGACTCGCTGCGCGGCGGCGCGAGCCGCGACCCAGCCACCTGCACGTTCCAGCGTTGGGCCGTTGCGGTCGCCCATCTTCGCAGCGTGGACGTGGTGGTGACGGGGCACACTCACATCGCGGCGCGCGCCGAGCACGGCGACAGGCTATTTCTCAACAGCGGCTCCTGCGCCCTCGGCAGGTACTCGTTCCTTTCCATCGACACCCGCGCGGGCAGTTATTCGGTTCACGAGAGCTGGTGAGCCGCGTCAGCGCCGGCTGCTCGCCGCGCGGACGCGAACCTGGGCGGCGCGCTCGGGTTGCCCGCGCGCTTCGAGCCAGGTCGCCCAGAGCAAGAGCGACTCGGGCAGCGCGTCGGACCGCTCCGCCTCTGGTTCGAGCCAGCGCTGCGCGGCTTCGAAGTCGCCGCTCGCGAGGGCCACGGCTCCGAGATCGTGCCCGAGCTCGCGGCGAGCCCGCGGGCTCTCGGTCTCCCTGAGCGCTGCCTCGAATGCACGGCGCGCGCCCTCGAAGTCACGACGGGCAAACAGCACGAGACCGAGGTTCGTGAGCGTTGCGTCGAGATCCACGAACGCGAGCACGCCGGGACGCGAGGCGAGCGCCGCCTCGTAGTGGGCCCTGGCTCGGTCGAAGTCCTTGGCGAGCCGGCGCGCTTCTCCCAGATAGAACTGGCCCTCTCGACAGGCTGGCTCCGCCGCGACCTCGGGCGCCCACAGCGTATCGTCGTTGCGATACCTCCGGCCGTCGCTCCAGGAGAGCGCGCCGAGGCCGAGGGCGGAAAGCGCGAGCCACGCGAAGCGCCCGCGGCCGAGCTCTGGCTGCCCGCTCGGCGATCAGCACGAAGAAGAGACCCGCCCCCAAGTAGAAATAGTGTGGGGACCACCAGCGCAGCGTCGGCACGAGCTGGAGGGCTGGCAAAAATGCGAGGATCGTCAGCCAGCCGAGCGCGCCCCGACGCCCGGCGAAGACCAGGAACGCAATGCCGAGGGCCGCGCCGAAGAGCGCGCTCGGAGTGAGGAGCCCGGTGATGGGAAACGCGTCGCACACGCCGCGCTCGACGGGCAGAAACAGCAGCGTGGTCGCGCGGGCGATCAACGCCAAACGCGATCCCCAGTGCTCGGAGAGCGAGAGCAATGGAAACCCGGACGGCCACGCGGGCGCGAAGCCGAGCCGAAGCGCGAGCGCGAGGCAGAGCCCGGCGCCCTCGGCGGCAAAGAGCCGCCAGCGCAGAGGCGATGGCGTCGGTTGCTGCCATTCGATGGTGGCGACGAACAGCGGCGCGAGCACGAACCCGGTCTCCTTGGCGAGCGCAGCCGCGGCGAGGAGCAGCGAAACGAGGAGCGGCCGGCCACGCCGGTGGGCGACGATGGCGCCGAACAGGCCCGCGGCCACCAGCGCCTCGGAACGGAACGCGATGGCTCCGGCCACCAGCGAGGTGAGCGGGTGAGCGAGGAACAGCAGACCGCCGAGCGTCGCAGCCCGGCGCCGCACACCGAGAACCAGGCAGGCTTCCACGAGCAAGATCCCGGCGAGCGCGTGCAACGCCAGGTTCACGACGTGGAAGACCCACGGTCGCCCGGCGAGCGCATCGAGGAGAGTGAGAGCGCCGTGAGCGGGCGGTAGTACCCCGTGCCGGCGAAGGGCGTTCGGAAGAGCGACAGGAACTCAGCCGGCCGGCGCAGCGCCAGGCCAGCTTCGACGTGGGCGTGATCGAGCCAGACGTAGCCGCCGCCGAGCACGGTCGCATGCGCGGCCAGCGCCGCGGCCGACAGCCAAGCCACTCGGAGGGGGCGACTCGCCTCGGCGAAGCGCTCCCAGATCACTCGGACGATGCGCTCGAACAGCCGCGCCCGTCAGTCCCTCGTGATGTCGAACGTGTCGACGGTCTCGTTCTTGATGTTCTTGAAGTAGCCCTTGGCTTTCTTGGGATCGCCGTTCACGTAGAAGTCGATGAGGAGCGCGCCGTAGGTGGCGCTCTGCTGGTTCGTGTAGACGAACGCCCACTCCCCGTTGCAGCCGTAGGGCGGCGTCGCAGGCAGGCAGCGCAGCTGATCGCGCACGCTGTTGCCCCCGAGGCCGGACACGAAAGTGAACGTGCGCCCGGGCCCGACGCAGAGACTCTTGGGATCCGAGCAGGTGGTGTCGACCACCTGATTCGTCATGTCGGTGAGGGTCTTCGTGCGGTGATACGAGTGCTCGTGCCCCGTGAGCACGATGGCGCCCGCGGCTCGGCAGTTCTCGTACACGCCCCAGCCCATCTCGTCGCCCTTGCCACCGACCTGCATGGCCTTCTGGTTCTTGTGCCAGAGGCAGAGCCGCCAGAGATGGTCGTCTTTGGCGAACTCGCTCTGGATGAAGCTCGCGAACTCCGAGTTGTTCCCGTTCTGACCGACGAACACCATCTTGATGCCGTGGTAGACCATCGAGAATTTCTCGTCGGTGAAGTCTGGGTTGTCGGGCGTCACGCCGGCCTTCTGCATGCGGCTCTTGAACTCGGTGGCGTAGGGTTCCCAAGTGCCCTGGTCGTGATTGCCTACCGCGCCGAACATCGGATAGTCGGCCCCCAACACTCCGGTCATCGCCGTGAGCCAGGCGTTCGGGTTCGCGCTGTAGTCGTAGTCGCCGAGCCCCACCGCGAAGTCGGCTTTCTCGGCCTTGGCCACGCCGAGCACCGCTTTGAAATTGGCCGCGCTCGACGTGTCGCCGAAGAACGCGACTCGCAGGTTCTGCTTGTCGGGCGGAATCAACCCGCTGCCACCGCCGGTGCCGGCGCCGCCGGTGCCCGACGTTCCGCCCGCGCCTCCGGAGCCGACGCCCGCCCCGCCGCCGCTCCCGCTCGATCCGCCGGCGCTGGTTCCACCACCGCCGCCTGCGCCACCGCCGCTGGTCGAGCCCGTCCCGCTCGATGCGCCCGTCCCACTCGACGCACCCGTCCCACTCGACGCGCCCGTCCCACTCGAACCGCCACCGTCGTCGGAGCCGCAGGACACGGCAGCCGCGCCGAGGGCGACGCTGACGACGGCAAGGGGAAACACGATATCGGCTCGAACCCTCATGTGCTCTCCAGACCCCAATCATCGCCAAAGATCGACCGGTCTGCAAAGCGAGGCCACGCCCGGGCGGGCTGCGCTCGATCCGAACCCCAAAAAGTGCGACCTTTCCGCCATGGCTTTCGCTGCGATGTGCATGGCCGCCACCATCGGCGTGAACGTTCACCTGCCGCCGGCCGACACGCTGGACCTCGCCCAAGAGCTGGGCGGGGAGTGGATCCGCATCGACTTCAACTGGGACATCGGCGAGCCCCAGAAGGGAAACTACGACTGGACGGTCTTCGATTCGGTGCTGGCGGCGGCTCAGGCGCGGAAGCTCAAGGTCTTCGCCACCATCGGCTACACGCCGGCATGGGCGAGCACGGGCAACGCGAAGGGCGACGGCAACAACAACGACGTACCCGACGCAGCCGCTTACAAGGCGTTCGTGCTGGCCGCAACCCAACGCTACGCCGACGGCCGTGTCGCGGCTTGGGGCACCTGGAACGAGCCGAACCTGGGTGATTTCTTCGAGGGCACGAAGCAGCAGTGGATCGACAGCGCGTTCATCCCCGCGGTCGACGCCATCAAGCAGGGCTGCCCGAGCTGTCTCATCGTCGGGCCCGAGCTGGCGACCATCAGCGACAAGTACGACGAGTACCTCGAAGCTGCTCTCGACGCGCGCGGCTCGGATCTCGATGCCGTCAGTTGGCACATCTACGCCTCGTTTCCCGAAGACGACGCCAACGCGGGCGTGGGCAAAGACAGCTTCTACAACAAGCTCGACGCCCACCGCGTGATCAAGATCGGCGGCACCGTGGTCTACGAAGGACCGAACAGCGTGCGAGAAACGCTGGTGAAGAAGGGTTTCTCGGGCCTGCCGGTCTGGATCACCGAGACCGGGCGTCAGGCGCGGGTCGACAACGCGACGGAGCTCGAGAACCAACGCAAGTACGTCGAGCGGGTGATGCAGGCGCAGAACCAACGCACGTGGTGGCAGAAGACCTTCCTCTACGAGCTGAGCGAGGAGCACCCGAACGGGCTCTGGCCGGACATCCATTGGGGCATCGCGCTCCGGACGCACGATACGGACGCGACCTACTCCGACAACTTCCAGCGGAAGCCCGCCTTCGACGACTTGAAGGCGTGCGTCGCCGCGAGCGTTGGCGGCACCGGCGGAAGCTCCGGCGCGGGGGGTGGCGCAGGTGCGGGCGGAAGCTCGGGCGGCGGTGGCTCGAGCGCGGGAGGCAGCGCGGGAGCGGGAGGCGGCAGCAGCGGCAGCGGCTCGACGTCGGGCGGCGGTGGCGGCGCGGGCGTCGCAGGTCAACCGAGCGCAGGTGCAGGAGGTGCGGCCGGCTCGAGCTCCGGCGACGACTCGGGTGGGTGCGGCTGCCGGGCTCCTCGTGCACCGGCGTCGTCGTGGGGGCTCGCGGCCCTCGGGCTGTTCGGTCTTGGGCTGTCGCGGCGACGGCGTCGAAGCTCGCCGTGAGCTACCAGACTCGGCAGCGTTTCGCCGGTGCCATGGGCGCGCCCGCAACGCAGCCGAAGGCCGTCGCGAACTCGGACATGTTCGCCACCACGCCGTTCACGCGGGCGCGACCGGGTGCGTGCTCGTCGCTCGTCGCCTGACGCTTGGCCGCTTCGGACGTCACGTTCTCGCAACGGATCTGACCCCAGGCCAGGAAGAAGCGCTGAGCCGGCGTGAATCCATCCTTCTTGGGGCCGGACGACGAGGGCCGGAGCGCAGCGTAGGACAGGCGGATACCCGCGTTGTCGGCGATGTTCTCGCCGAGCGTCAGCTTGCCGTCGACCGGCGTGCCGTCCTCGGCGGTGAAGCGCGCGTATTGGTCGACGAAGCACCCTGCGCGCTCGTCGAACGCCGCGGCGTCTTCAGCCGACCACCAGGGCCGCAGGTTGCCGTCCGGATCGTACTTGCGACCCTCGTCGTCGAACTGATGCGAGAGCTCGTGACCGACGACGCTGCCGAAGGCGCCGAAGTTGACGGCATCATCCATGTTCGGGTCGAAGAGCGGAGGCTGGAGGAAGGCCGCGGTGAAGCCCGTCGCGTTCTTGCTCTTGGAGCCGAAGCCGTCCAGCTCCTGAGGCAGCGCCTGGAAGAACTCCTCACGATCGACGGGCGTGGAGAGCGTGTCGAGCAGGCGCTTCACCTCGAACGCCTGGGCGCGCCAGGCGTTACCGAACGCGTCATGGCGCGAGATCTCCAGCCCCTCGAACGAGCGTGGCCGGTTCGATTGGCCGATCACGACGAGCGACTTCTTCAGCTTCTCGAGCGCAGCGCTCTTGGCCTCTGGCCCGAGCCAGTCGGCGGCGCGAAGTCCGCGCTCGAAGCTCCGCATCAACCCATCGACGACGGCCTGGGTCCGCTTGCGCGCGCCTGCATCGAAGTGTCGCGCGATGAAGATGCGCCCGACGTCGTCGCCGAGGTCGACGTCGACGAAGCGCAGGCAGCGTCGCCAGCGCGGCTGCATCTCCTTGGCACCGCGCAACGTACGCTGGTGAAAATCGAAGACCTCTGCCTCCAGCGCCTTCGGGAGCATGGTCGCGAAGGGCCGCACGCTCTGCACCGAGAGGTAGGCGCGCACCCGAGCCAGGTCCTTCTTCGCGAGCGCATCGTTCACCGAAGCGAGCCACGCAGGCTGTGCCACGTTGACCCGCTCGATGCCGGGCGCGCCCAACTTCGAGAAATACCGGGGCCAGTCGATGGACGGATAGCGCGTGCCGAGCTCGGGCAGAGTCATCGGGTGGTCGAGTTTCTCGACCTGACGCCGCTCGCTGGCAGAGAGCGCATGCTCCGCGAGCCCGCTCTCGAACTGGAGCACGAGAGACGCCGCCTTCTTGGCGTCCGGCTCCGGGCGACCGATGAGCCGGAAGATCCGCGTGAGGTGTTCGACGTAGCGAGCGCGCAATGTGACCGCCGCGTCGCCGGCTTTTCGATAGTCGGCAGGGTCGGGCAGGCCGAGCTTGCCTTTGTCGAGCCACAAGATCCTCTGCTTCGCGTCGCGCGGCGCGGTGCCCGTCCGGCTGGAGAAGATCGCCTCGACGTAGTGCGCGTGGAAGTCCGCGATGACGTCCGCAGCATCGCGAGCGGTACGGATGTTGGCGATTGCCTCGAGCTCGGCGCGCACCGGCTCGAGGCCGCGGGCCTCGATGCCCGCCTCGTCCATGCAGGCGGCGTAGTACGCGCCAACCCGTTGCTCCGCGGGGCTGGCGTTCGGGCCGGCGCGCACGCCCGGGTCCACGATTTCCCGCTCGCGCTCCAAGTTGACGGCGCTCATTTCCGCGTAGCGCGTCCAGCGTGTCTGGTCTGGCGGGATCGGGTGATTCGCGCGCCACCCGCCGCAGGCATAATCGTAGAAATCCTTGCAGGCGTCTGCGTGGGGGTCGATCGCACCCATGTCGAAGTGAAGCCCCGGAGCGGGCGGGGGCGCTGGTGGGGTCGCCGACGGGGCGGTCGCATGAGCTCGAGCCGACGACAGCGGGGGAGGGCGAGAACGCTCGCACGAGCTGCTCACCAGGGTGAGGCTCGTGATGCACGCGAGCGCCAGCCCGCGTGTCGGCTTCATCCACCCCGACACTGCTCCAGCGTATCCCCGCTCACCGCGATTGGCGAGGCGCGCGCCGCCGTCGACAACCAGCACGGAGCGCGAGCCGCAATGCGTCGAGCAGTGCGAACCATTGGATCCGAGTCGTGAACGAATCGTTCGCATCCACCGGCGGACCGACGGCGCGGTTTCCTCGATTTCGAGCCGTGACACAGATGGAATGCGGCTTGCAGCGTCGGGCGTCATGCGCAAACGCGGGCATGGAACGCTGATTGGCCTCCTGTCTCTCGCGTGCTCGGCGGAGCCCAACATGGCCACGTCGACGAGCGAAACGGGCGGGCACTCCGGGACCGGCGGCGCAGCGGGAGCCGGAGGGGGAGCACTCGACGGAGGCTCCGGAATGCCAGGCATCGAAGCAGGGTCGGGCGGGTCGTCGGGCGGCACCGATGGCGGGTCGGGCGCGGGCGCGGGCGGGATCGCAGGCGCGGGCGGAAGTGGCGGCGCCGGCGGAAGCGGAGGCGTCGGCCCGGGCGGAAGCGGAGGCGTCGGCCCGGGCGGAAGCGGAGGCGGCCCGGGCGGAAGCGGGGGCACCGCTGGCACCGGCGGCGGCGGAGGCGTCGCGATGTTCCCAGCGAAACCCAATTGGGCGAATGGCGAGGTCGTCTTCGAGTTCGACGGGACCACGACGCCGACGAATCAGGTCGCGCCGATCTCCGGCTCGGTCGGCGTCTGGCGGGCGAGCTCGGGAACGTTCGCCCAGCCCAGCGTGAGCGGCACGGGGGCGGAGCAGGCGGCCTTCGCAGCCCTCGCCACCGTCGCTGGCACCGAAGCCTCGCCCGGAACACTGTTCACCCGCTATCCAGCCAACACCTACGCTTCGAGCTTCACCCCGTGCAACGTGCAAGCTTGGCGCAACGCCATCGGTGGCCAGGCGAAGCCGTACTCTCGGCTCTATTTGTCGATGCGATTTGCCTTCGGCGGGCCCACGTTCGAAGCGAACCCGTCGTCGACGAAGCTCATCTTCGTGAACTCGGGACAGCCGGCGTCCGTCGGCAACAGTGCGAACCTGCTTCGCTTCAAGGGCATCAATGGACAGGTCACTGCGACCACGCAGCTCGAGCTCGTGTTCAAGCACGACATCACGTGGCTCGGTCCGAGCGGGATCTTGGACGTACCCGCCAACAAGTCCACGTCACAGAAAATGTGGACGGTCGGCGCGTGGCATCACCTCGAGATGGTGATGGAGCTCAACGGGCCAGGCGCCGCCAACGGGGTCCTGAAGCTCTGGCGCGATGGCGTGCTGCTCTTCGACTACGCAAACATCGAGTACACGTCCCAGGCCAACGGATACCTCCAGGGCTTCAACCAGTACTCCTTCCAGCCGATCTGGGGTGGGGGCGGCGGAACGAAGAACCAAACCGATCACTTGTTCTTGGATCACGTCTACGCCTACGGTGAGCCCTGAGTGCCCGAACGCCGGGGGGCGAGCATGGGGTGGTCTCTAGCCCGCGAGCTCGAACCGTGCTTGGAAGAAGCGCAGGTGCTCCGGCTCGTACACGAAACGGAGCCCGCGGATCTGGTCGCGGCGCGCGTATACGCGAGCGACCCCGTCGGCGATGGCGCGCATGTGATCGTTGGTGTAGACGCGGCGTGGGATGGTGAGGCGAACGAGCTCGAGCGCCGGTCGGCAATTCTTGCCCGTGGCCGCATCGCGGCCCTTGCTCACGTTCCCGCGCTCCATGCAGCGGACGCCGGTCTCGACGTAGATTTCGGCAGCGAGGCGCTGCGCCGGGAACTCGTCTTGATCGACGTGAGGAAGGAAGCGTTTCGCATCGATGAACACGGCGTGGGTGCCGATGGGCCTCACGATGGGCACGCCGGCCTCGATCAGCATGCGTCCGAGGCGCTCGGTCTGTTGCACACGAGAGCGGATGTAGCGATCGTCGAGCATCTCTTCGACGCCACGAGCCATGGCCGCGAGATCGGCCACCGCGAGGCCGCCGTCGGTGACGTTGCCTTCGTGGATGCGCAGCAAGTCCCCCGCCTTCTTCGCCCGCTCGGCGTTGTCTTTGAACGCCAAGGCACCACCGATGTTGATCAGGTAGTCCTTCTTCCCGCTGACGGTGGCGCCGTCCCCGTACAGCATCATCTCGCGCAAGATGTCGCGGATGTGGGTGTGCTTGTAGCGCGGATCGAGGCGCTGGATCATGAAGGCGTTCTCCACGGCGCGCGTCGCGTCGAAGAACACCGGGATCTTCCGCGCGCTGGCGTAGGCGTAGACCTCCTTCATGTTGTCCATGGACACCGGCTGCCCGCCTGCCATGTTCACCGAGTGCTCGAACGAGATGTAGGCGACGTTGGCCGGGCCGCCCTTGTCGACGCAGGCGGCGAGCTTCGCCATGTCGATGTTCCCTTTCCACGGAAACTCGCTGGCAGGGTCGTGGGCTGCGTCGACGATCACGTCGACGAACACTCCGCCGCAGCGTTCCTGGTGCTCCTTGGTGGTGGTGAAGTACATGTTGCCAGGCACGAGCTGACCCTGCTTGATCTGCGACTCGCTCAGCACCTGTTCGGCGGCGCGACCCTGGTGGGTCGGCAAGACGTAGGCGTAGCCGTACACGTCCTCCAGCACCTCGACGAAGCGCCGGTAGGCGTCGCTGGTGGCGCCGGTGGCACGAGCCGCGTCGTACGCTGCCCACTGATCGGTGCTCATGGCAGAGGTGCCCGAGTCGGTGAGAAGATCGATGGTCACGTCTTCGGAGCGGAGTAGGAATGTGTTGTAGCCCGCGGTGCGAATCGCTTGCTCGCGCTGTTCGCGGGACAGCCAGCCGACGCGCTCGATGGTGTGGAACACGAACGGATAGGTATCGAACTCGAAGTTCTGGAGATCGCCGAACACGCCGCGAAACTCCAGCTGGTCGTTCCAGACCGACTCGGTCTTGAGCTCGAGCGCGGGCACAAGCTCGCGTTGCCGGTAAAGGGCGACCACCGCGTCCGCCACCTGCTCGAGCTGGCGACTACCCATGGCGAGCCGCGGGATCTGCAGCGGAACGCGCTCGTCTTTCGCCGCAGTGCCGGTGATGCACGCGCGCACGCCGCTCGTGAGGTAGAGCGCCGCAGCGAGGGCGTGCTTCTGCCACTTGGCGAGGTGAGGCAGGAACTTCGCCGCATCGAGGTAAGCGCCGTCCGAGCCGCGCTCGAGGGGCACGCCCGCTTCGCGCAAGCGCGCGCAGAAGGCCAGGGTCTGGTGCATGACCCAGTGCACCTCGGACTCGTCGCACATCTCACCGAGGCCACGCGCCAGAACCTCCATGGTGCGACCGCTCATGCCGCCGTAGGTGTGAAGGCCTTCGAACACGACCACGGCGTTGATGAGCTTTTCGTGATCGGCGGGGTTGTCCGTGGCGATGAGACCACCCGCGTTGGCCTTGGGATCTTGCGCGCCGTCCACCAAGACCAAGTGGGCGAGCTTCGACATGCGGCGCACCAGGCTCGCGATGGAGCGCGAGGCCTCCCCGGCTTCGTGCTGCTGGATGACCCAGGCGTTCTCGACGATGCGCGACGCGTCGAGCACCAGGCGCACGCCGAAGCGGTCGGCGAGCTGGCGCACGCGGGTGAGGTTTTCCAGCGTGAACGGGTGTTGACCGTCCGCGAAAGCCTGGAGCAGCACCATCGATGTCTCGGGGACCCCCAGCGCGCGTTCGAGTGCGTCGAGGTCGACGTTGCCCGTGAAGATCGCCGCCTGACCGTCGCGCACGCCGACCGGGGTGAGACCGCGAGCGGAGAGCACGTCGGCTCTCGAAAAACCGTTTTCGATCACGCGGGATCGGGGCGCCACGAAGCACTCGATGCAGAGCTTCAGGCATCCGAGCAGGTTGTGGGTCGGGCACGTGTACGTGTGTCCCAACACCTCGTCGACGGCGCGCTCGAGGTGCTCGAAGTTGACGGCCCCCGCGTAGGCCTCGTCGCCGAGCAGCTGCCCCGCCAGCTGCTCTTGGCTCACCGCGCTCGTTCCGTAGGAGCACATGTCGAACGTGAGCTCGCTCGGCGTGAGGTTGAACACGTTGAACCGGGCCTCGGCCAAGTGCTTCTTGCGCTCTTCGAAGCTGGGGAACGAGAGCAGGCGAACGGTCTTGATCTTGTGGGGCTCGTGCAGCGGGGCGCGCATGGGGACCTCCACGCCGCTCCTACCCCACGCGTTCGAACTCGGGGCTCGCAACTATTGCTGCGCAATGCCTGCGTCGCTCGAGGCGTGGACAGGCCGGACACTCTTGGCGAGCGCCCGCAGCTTCGAGCTCGAGGGCCGGCTGGCCGAGCTCGGGCGAAGCCAGCCCCGAAGAGGCGTGGCACGACCACGCGATGGCGTCACTCGGCTGCGGCGCCGAGTACGTCGAACGAGAGCGCGCTGCCGTCGACGTCGACGAGCGCCACGTCACCCGAACAGAGCTCCCCCTTCAGGATCTGCTCGGCGAGCGGGGCTTCGACCAGACGCGCGATGGTGCGCTTCATGGGTCGCGCGCCCAAGGTCGGATCGAACCCACCGGCGTCGAGCAGGAAGTCGATGGCGCGTTCTTCCACCTCGAGGCGTACGCCGCGCTGGCGCTCGAGCGCACGGCTCACCCCGCCGAGCAGCCTGCGAGCGATCTCTCGCACCTCACTCCGGCCGAGCGGGTGCATCACGAGAACCTCGTCGATACGGTTGTAGAGCTCCGGCGCCAGCGCGCCCCGCGCAGCCTGGGTGACGCGCTTGTCGATTTCGCTGCCGTCGGGTCCCGCGTCCGCGCCGAAGCCGACCCGTCGCTTGGGCGCATTCCCCGACTCGGCCGCTCCGAGATTCGAGGTCATGAAGATCACGGTGTTGGTGAAGTCCACGGTCCGACCGCGTCCGTCGGTGAGCCGCCCCTCGTCGAAGAGGCCCAGGAACGCCACCAACACCTCCGGGTGCGCCTTCTCGATCTCGTCGAGCAGCACCACTTGATAGGGTCGGCGCCGCACGGCTTCGGTCAGATAGCCGCCAGCGTCGTGACCGACGTATCCCGGCGGCGCGCCGATGAGGCGAGCGATGGAGTGTGGCTCGGCGTATTCCGACATGTCGAGCCGAGTCATGGCGTTGTCGGAGTGGAACAGCACCTCGGCGATGGCCTTGGCGGTCTCGGTCTTTCCGACTCCGGTCGGACCGAGCAGGAGGAACGTGCCGATGGGTCGCTGCGCTCCGAGCCCCGCCGCGTTTCGCCGGAGGATGCGCGCGATCTTGGTGATGGCTTCGCGGTGCCCGACCACGCGCTCGGCGAGGATGGCCTCCATGCCGAGAAAACGTTCGGCGTCCGTCTCGAGCAAGCGTTCGATGGGCAGATCCGCTTGCTCGGCGACCACCTCGGCCACGGCTTCGATGCCGACGCTCTCGCCCCCGCGACGCCGCGTGCGAGCGCCCGCGAGATCGATGATGCTCACGGCTTTGTCGGGCAGTGCACGCCCCGGCAAGTAGCGCACGCTCCAGCCGATGGTGAGGGCGAGGGCCGACTCGTCGTAACGCACGTGATGATGCAGCGCGAGCTTCTCACTCAGTGCTTCCAGAACCAGGAAGGCATCCTCGCGACTCGGCTCGTCGACCTCGACCAGGCTGAAGCGCCGCGCGAGCGCCGGATCGCTCTCGATGATCTTGGCGTATTCCTCGCGGGTCGTGGCGCCGATGCAAGGGAGCTCGCCCTTGGCCAGGGCCAACTTCAACTCGGCAGCGATCTCGTCGGAGGCTTCACCGGCGAAGAGCTGGTGAACCTCGTCGAAGAACAGCACGACGCGCTGCCCGGAAAGCGCCACCTCTTTGCGCAATGCGCCGAGCCGCGACGCCAGCGCACCCCGCACACCAGTGCCGGCCACGAGCTCCGAGAGCGGGATCTCGACGATGATGCGATCGTCGAGCGAGGCCACGTCTTCGGCCTGGGCGATGCGCTGGGCGATGCCCCGCACCACGCTGGTCTTGCCGACGCCGGCCACGCCGACGAGGCAGGGGTTGTTGCCGTGGCGTTTGGCGAGCACATCCAGGGTCTGCTCGATCTCGCGCCGGCGGCCGACGACCGGATCGAGCTCGTTGTCCGCCGCGGCCAAGGTCAGGTTCTTCCCGAGCGCGTTCAGGGTCGGAAAACGCTGAGGATCCAGCGCAAAGCGCGACGCGGCCACGGGTCGACCGCGCCTCTTGGAGCTCGCGCGCGACGCGGGCGTGCACGAGGTCCCGCCCAGCTCCTCGCGGGTGGACTCCGCGCCCGAAGCGACTCCGCGACCTTCGGCCGGAGCGGTGACCGACTCCTTGGGCTCGATCAGCAGCGTCGGGTCCTTCACCAGAGTTCCGGGAGTGCGCAGGCTCGGTTTGCGCTCCGATGAAGGCGGAAAGAGCGGGATGGTGGTGCCGCTCGGCACGCGATGGGACAGCGTGGGCGCGACCGGCGCCGTTTCGGTCGCGCTGCGGCTGGGTCCCTCCTCCAGCTCGCGTTTGATGACCGAGCGCCTGCGCCCGACAAAACCGAGGCCGACGGTCATGGCGGCCGTGCGCAGTCGTCCGAGGTCGACGCCGTGTTGGTCGAGGGCACGGTGCGCAGCCGACTTTCGATCGCTGACGAGCGCGATCAGGAGGTGCAACGCCGAAGGCTCGGCTCCGCCCATGCGCGCGGCGATCTCCCGCGCTCGCTGGATGGCGCGGCGCACGGCGTCGTTTTGGTCGTCCGTCGCCGCGCGAGTGGCGCGCAGCAGGGTCTCCTCGTTCAGCCGACGTTCGGCCAAGAGGTCCGCCGCTACGCTCGGGCGGGCGGCGATGGCCGCCAGGAGGTGCGCGGTGGACACGCGCTCCTTGCGGCCCTGGGCCGACTCCTCCGCCATCTTTCGCAGGAGAACGAGCTCCGGCTCGATGCGACCTTGGGTTGCCATTGCCGACACGCCGACCCAACGGGAGGGCCTTAGACGCTTCGCAGGGATCGCCCGGAACGGCCAACTTTCCGCGCCGCGCCGCCCACCGGAGCCCTAGCTTCGGGTTCGCCCCCGAGCGGACAGCGGTGATATGCCCGGGAGAACCAGGCTCCTCGTGCCCGCCCCGAACCCACCCGAGCTCCTGCCGACTTCCGTGCGCTCGGTGATGCTGCGCCCCGAGGCGACCCTCGGACTCGATGCGGCGTTCGCTCGCGACGTCCGCGCGCTGATGTTCCGGCGCTTACGCACCGCGGGCATCGTCTACGCTCTGCTCCACGCGCTCGCCCTCGGCGTGCTCGTGGTCTTCGGCGTCGGGCCCATCCAAGCCGCAGCGCTCCAGCGCGCCGTCGCCATCGTGTTCGCCCTCTCGTTCGCCGCAGTGACCTACGCCGAGGCCGCCGAACGCTGGGCGCTCCCCCTGTCGGTCGCCCTCACCATCGGCAACGCCGCCTACTCGGTACTCCCGATGCTGCGCTACGGCGTCGCCGGCGGCTCCGACCACGGGACGCTCGTCCTCTTCATCGTGTTCACCGGCTGGGCCTTCCCCTACACGCTGCGCCAGATCCTCGCCGTGCTGGGCGTCGTGCTCGCCATGTACCTCGCCGCCGCCCTCCCCCGCCTGCGCCCCGAGGACGCCGGCTGGCTCGTCGAGGGCCTGTTCCTCGTCACGAGCGCGTCGGTCATCACCGCCTTCGGCACCCACCTGGCCCACGAGCTCCGCAAGCGCGAGGCCCGCGCGAGCTTCGAGCTCTCGCGTGAACGCGAGGCCGCCGAGCAGCTCCTGCTCAACATCCTCCCCGAGTCCATCGTGGAGCGCCTGAAGCGCGACCAGTCCGCCATCGCCGAAGGCTTCCTGGAAGCCACTGTGCTGTTCGTGGATCTGGTCGGCTTCACCTCCCTCAGCGCCAAGATGGCCCCCGGCAAGCTCGTCGAGATGCTGAACGAAGTCTTCAGCCGCCTCGACGCGCTGACGGAGAAGTACGGCCTCGAGAAGATCAAGACCATCGGCGACGCCTACATGGCCGTGGCCGGCGTGCCCACCCCACGCAAAGACCACGCCGTCGCCGTGGCTCAAATGGCCCTCGAGCTCCGAGACGTCGCCAAGAACTTCCGCGCGCCCACCGGCGAGCCCCTCCAAATCCGCATCGGGATCAACAGCGGCCCCGTCGTCGCCGGCGTCATCGGCACCAAGAAGTTCTCCTACGACCTGTGGGGCGACACCGTGAACACCGCCGCGCGAATGGAAGCCCACGCCGAGCCCGGAACCATCCAAGTGACCGAGCGCACCTACGAACGCCTGCGCACCCAATTCCACTTCGAGCCACGAGGCACCATCGCAGTGAAGGGCAAGGGCGAAATGAAGACGTACGTGCTGATGGGGCCGCGAGCGAGCTTGCGACCACCGCCGCTGGCGTGATCCGCGCCGGAGCGCCTCGCGCACCCGCGCGAGCGCGAGCGCCGCCTCGCGGAGCACGAGATCGACTTCGAGCGGCAGCACCCGCCAGCCGAGCCGCGCGGAGGGGCAGGCGGCGCGCAGCGGCGCGATAGCGCCGCGAGCAACGACCGGGGACGACCGGGGGAGGCAGGCCAACGCGAACGAGCCTCCGGCATACTCCTTCGCGAGCGCCGTCGGCGATGACGCGCCCGGCACGTCGCGGCGGTCCCGGACGCTGGCCTCGGTCGAGGAACCTTTTTTCTCTGGGCCTGTCGTGGTGGAGCGACCTCGGGCGTCTCCAGGGGAGAGTCGCGCTTCGCGACCTGTCTCCTCGGAGGATTCCAACATGTCATCCCCATTCGTGTGGTTTCATCACAACGGCGCGGCGCCGCAGAAAACCAAGGCATTTCTGCTATCGCTGCTCGGCCTCGAAGCGTCGAACGGTCCCCAGGGAATGACGATGCTGGCCACCAGCGCGGGCCCGTTCGCAGCGCTGGGAAGCCCAGACGATCGTTATGGTGATCGCGAAGAGTGGATCCCGTTCGTCGCCGTCGAGGACGTGGACGGTGCGACCGAACGCGCGGTGACCCTCGGGGCTTCGTTGCTTCGCGGCAAGACGCGCGGGCCGGCGGGCGAGTTCACGGTGATCCGAGATCCGGGTGGCGCCGCACTCGCGCTCTGGAAGAAGGCGTGACGATGACCGTTCTGACCAACACCATCCACGTCGACGCAACGCCAGCGCAGGTTTGGGAGGCCCTCGCGACGCTGGACGCGCTCCACGAGTACGACCCCGGCATCGCGAAGAGCTCGCTGTGCGGCGACAAGCGATGCGGGCTCGGTGCCGACCGTCACTGCGACATCGAAGCGGGCGGCTGGATCCGCGAGCGGGTCACCGTCTGGGAGCCGGCCCGGGCGCTGGAGTTCACGCGCTACGATTGCACGCTGCCCGTTCGCCATCTGCGCCACCACTACGAGCTGAGCGCCGAACACGGTGGGACCCGAGTCGATCAAACCCAGGAGTACACCCTCGAGTACGGACCCCTGGGAGCGGTTCTCGACGCCCTCGTCGTCAGACGCAAGTGGGACGCAGGGGTGAAGGGCTTCTTCGCTGGCCTCGAGCGGCATGTGGAGGATCGTCGCGCTCCCTAGGGCGCCGCTGCTAGCTTGATCCTGGTCGACGATGACGACGTACGCGCTGCTCATCTACCGCACCGCCGCGGCGACGGAGCCGATTCCGGAGCCCGAAGAGCGTCAGGGCCTCACGAGGCACGTCGCGCTGCAGACCGAAGCGGCGGCACGGCGCGATCTCCGCAGCGTGGCCCGGCTCGACGCGCCCGACACTGCTCGAACAGTGCGGACGCGAGCGAGCGGCCACGACGTGAGCGACGGCCCCTTCATCGAATCGAAGGAGTGGCTCGTCGGCTTCTATCTGGTCGATTGCAGCGACGAGGAGCAGGCGGTCGAGCGCGCCAAGTCGATCTGCGGAGACCCGCACCACGTGATCGAGGTGCGGCCGGTGACCTGGCAGTGGCGACCGTGACCCCCGGCGATACGGCGGACGAGCTGCGACGCGTGTATCCGAGCGTGCTCGGCAAGCTTCTCCGCTTCACGGGGTCGCTTGCCGATGCAGAGGACGCGGTCCACGACGCGGTCGAGCGCGCCTTGTCGTCTTGGGTCGAGTCGGGGTGGCCCGATTCCACCGAAGCGTGGCTGGTCACGGTCGCTCGGAACGCCCACCTGGACCGACGGCGCCGATCACGCCGCGCCGAGCGCCACGGCGACGCCGTCGCCTCGCTCGCCCAACTGAGCCCTTGGGCGCGCGTCGCCGTCGCAGAGCCCGCGGTGCTGCGTGGCTTCAAAGACGAGCTCCTACGGCTGCTGTTCGCGTGCTGTCATCCAGCCCTGGAAGTCGGCGAGAGCGCTGCGCTCGCACTGGCGACCGTCGTGGGGCTCTCCAACGACGAAATCGCCCGCGCATTCCTGGTCGCGCCTCGAAGCATGGAACAGCGTCTCACTCGTGCTCGCAAGCGACTCCGCGAGAAGGGCGACGTCGAGGGCACGACGCCCGAACGCGGCGTCGAGCGCCTTCCCGCCGTGCTTCGCTGCCTCCACCTGCTCTTCAACGAGGGGTACTGGTCGGGCGAAGACCACACGCCGATCCGCGCGGACCTGTGCCGTCTCGCCATTGGCCTCGCACGCTCTCTGGCCGAGACCTATCCGCGCGAGCCAGAGGTTGCCGGGCTTCTGTCGCTCCTACTGCTGCACGATGCGAGACGCGACGCTCGGCTCGACGAGCGAGGACGCCCTGTGCCGCTCCCGGAGCAGGACCGAACCCTTTGGGACCACGACACGATCGCCTACGCCACCGCCATGCTCGATCGCGCCGTCTCCGCGCGCGCTCCCGGCCCGTTTCAAACCGAAGCAGCCATCGCGGCGGTTCACTGCCGCGCTCCTACTGCGGACGCGACCGAGTGGCTGGAGATCGCCTCGCTCTACGCGCTGCTCGAGAACTTTCGCCCGATGGCCGCAGTTCGGGTCAATCGCGCATTTGCGTTGGGGAAGGCCGAGGGGCCCGCGGCCGGGCTCGAGCTCCTCTCACGCACGGACATCAGCGTGGGCGACTATCCCTACGTGCACCTGGTCCGCGGGGCGCTGTTGGCGGACGCCGGTGATCCGGCGGCGGCCGCCCTCGCGCTGAGCGAGGCGGCGCGCGTGGCTCGGAACGAGCACGAACGCGCACGAATCGAGGAGCGGATTGCCTGCCTTGGACTGCCGGACGAATGAGGATCGATGGCGACGACGAGTGAGGAGCTGTTTTGGCAGTTGGCCGACGAACTACGGCGCAGCGATCCGCGTGTCTGCGAGGGTACCATCATGCGCGGTCGCTGCTTGCGTGTCGGCAAGGAGTTTCTCGCGCTCGTCGACTACAAAGGCTCGGGGCTCGTCGTGAAGCTCCCGAAGCGACGCGTCGCGGAGCTGGTCGACGCGGGCGTAGGCAGACCGTTCGGTCCGGCAGGCAAGATCTTCGACCAGTGGCTAGCGGTTCCCGAACCCAACCGGCAGCGCTGGCGTCAGTTGCTGCGCGAAGGGATCGCGTTCGTCGGCCGCTAGCTCGCCCGCCCGTACCGGTCGGACTCCCGCCTCCGTCGCCGCGCGGCGCCGCTCCGGATGATTCGCGCTATGCTGATGCGTGATGCGCCTCTTTCAGTGTTCGTGCGCGCTCGCCCTCGCGACCTCTCTCCTCGCGGCGTGCGGCAACTCGACCGCCGACTCGCCCGGATCCGACGCCGCCGTCGCGGATGCCGAATCGGATGCCCCGCTTGCCAACTGCAAGGGGTCACCGTGCGGGAAGGGACGGGTCTGCGTCGTCACCACGGCGGGCGGAGGTGCTTGCCAACAGCCCGACGATGCCGGGCTTTGCCCAAACGGTCAGCCGGGGACTCCTGGGCAGTGCTGCAACACGGTCAGCACGAGCTACGCGTGTCAGACGCTACCGGCAGCGTGCAACGGAACGCTCGCCTGCCCATGCGCTTCGTCGCTCTGTCAGTGCGGTAGTTGTCAGATCGCCGACACTGACACCTTGAGCTGCACGTGTCTGTATCCGTGAAGGCAGCGGTCCAGCGCTCGCAAACACGGGCCACACGCGCGGGTTCATCGTGTCGGCGACGTCGGACGCGTCGCGTGCACCGCCCTGCGCGAGGAATCGGCCGGCCGTTCGGCAGTCGTCTCGCGCGCCAGCTCGAAGCGCGCCAGCGTGCCGCCCAGACTTGTCTCGCTGCGCCGCGTCGTCGGGCGGCGAAATACTGCGTGCTAGAGTTCGACCATTGGTCATCGACCGCATTGGGAGAAAAGAACTCGTGAAGCTTCTGTCCTTCGTCCTTCTCACCTGCTTCGTCCTCGTCGCGTGCTCGAGTGACACGCAAGACGGCACGCCTCAGTCCAAGAAGCCGGTCCCCGTGGTCACGGGCATCGGGGAGCCGACGGGGTCACCGGCCAGCGCGGTGATCGGATCAGCGGGAGGCAGCCTGAAATCACCCGATGGCGCGCTCACCCTCACCGTGCCTCCAGGCGCGCTGACGGCGGACACCACGCTCACCATCCAGCCGCTCAGCAACTTGGCCCCCGGCGGCGTGGGCTCTGCGTATCGCCTCGGCCCCGAGGGGCAAACCTTCGCCGTTCCCGTGACGCTCACGCGCACGTACGGCGATCCGGACGTGACGGGCAGCGCCGCCGAGGCGCTCGGTATCGCGTTTCAGACCAGCGATCGGCACTGGCAGTGGGAGTCGAGCTCCAACGTCGACACGAACGCGAAGACCGTCGTCGCGAGCACGGCGCACTTCAGCGATTGGTCGCTGGTGAAAGGCTTCCAGCTTCGCCCGCCGAAGGCCAAAGTCAAAATCAAAGACTCGCTCCTGCTCCGCGTCGTCTTCTGCTACGTGCCCGACGATACCGGGGAGGAACTTGCGAGTGTCGGCTACGACTGCGAAAGTGACGATGACGCGACTACACCCGTCGTGCCAACCGCGAAGCTCGGCGCGTGGATGGTGAACGGCGTGGCTGGGGGCAACGCAGCGTCGGGGACGATCACCGGCGTTGACGCGATCCATGCACGCTACGATGCCCCAGCCGTCAAACCGGACGCGAGCCACAACCCGGTCGCGGTCAGTGTGCAGGTGGATCTGGGGAGCACGCAGAAGACCCTCGTCACGACGCCGGTCGAAGTGACGGATGACAGTGTGCAGTACAAGGGCACGGTCACGCTCAGCGGACCTTTGACCAACACGTTCCTGCCGGGTCCGTGGAACGTGAACCTCTCCGCAGAGGTCACGCTGGCGGCGACCTCCGGCAGCGCTTTCCTGGTGGTTCCGGCCGAGACGACCGTGACCATCGAGTCGCTCGACTACGACGCCAACGGCGCCCACTGCGCATTGAGTGGCGGCTTTACCACCAGCGCGAGCGGCGTGCTCATCACGCCGACGAGCACGACGTATGCTCCGACCTTCTCGTTCTCCATCACCCCGGTAGCTCCGTACTACACTTGCTCGGGCGCCAACGGCAGCTTCCAGACTGCGTCGTCGACCGTGAAGCTGGATCTCCAGTGCGACGAGCCGTTCCTGCCGACCCAGGATCTGAAGCACCTCGAAGGAGCGTGCACGACGAAGCCGCTGACGACGGTTGGGGGCGAGACCTTGCACGCGACGTTCTTCCTCAACGTCAAGTGAGGCGCCGCCGCTGCCGTGGCTCCTTCCGCCGCGCCCGTCCTCATGAGCTCCGGGATGGGCGCTCGCATGGGAGCCGGAGGCCATGCTAGAGGTGCGGTGTGCGCCGGGGTCTCGCGCTGATCGCCGCTACCGTGTTCGTCGCCAACACCCGCTGCACTTGGGTGAACGACGTCGACCCATGCGGGGCCCGACCGCGCGAGGTGCGCGTGGCACCGACCACCGATCAGTTCGAGTTGGTCGGCAATCCGCGCACGGCTGCGCGTCTGGACGACGGGCGCATCCTGGTCGTGTACGAGCGCACGAACCTCGCCGATACCTCGGAGGTGCGTATCGTGGTGCTCAACGCCCAGACCGGCGGCCGCGTCGACATGTGCGAGCAGTCTTCAGACCTTCTCTTGAGCCAGGGCTACGCCCGGCACGCCAGCGTGACCGCGGCCAACTTCGACCGCTTGGGCAAGCACATCGTGGCCGCCGTGGCTTGGTCCGAGGGCGAGGGCTCGGCGACGCGCGCCAAGTATCAGCTGATCGCCGCCGACCTCTGCCCGCACACACCAGCCGGAGTGCTGCTCGCGCCGAATGTCCTGGGGCCCACTGACGACGTATCGCTGACTTGGTCTCCCCAAGATGCCGGCGTGGTCGCCACTTTCCAGAACTCGCGTTCGATCCATCGCAGCGTGATCCGCGGTGAAGCGCCGGAGGCCGCGACTCCCATCGCCGATGGCCAGCTCGTCATCTCGAGCTACCAGAGCGCGTTCGCCAGCGACGGGCGCGGGCTCGCTGCCTGGTTCGCCTCGGACAGCACCAGCGAGTTTCTCTCCAATCGCCGGCGGCTGCGCGTGCTCTTGTTGGACCGCGGCGCCGTTGCCCGCAAGGCCGCGGCCACCGGAGCAGCCACACCGTTCGAGCTCGCGATCCCCACGCCGTACCAAGCTCCGGATCTGGTGAACAGCCTCTCGCTCGCGGTGCGCGACGACCGCTACGCCGTGGCCTGGCACGGCGTGACCAGCACCGGCGCACGGCCTGCCGCGTGGGTCGCGGAGCTCGACGCCGCCGACGGACGCCCGCACGGTGGGCCTTGGCGTGTGGATCCGGCGACCGGCGAAGGGCACGGGCGCCCCGCCGCGGCCTATCTTCCCGGGGACAATCTGCTGGTGGCGTGGCTGTCACCGGGCGGAGCCGGCACCGTCGCGCGGCTCTATCAGAGCGGCGGGCGTCCGCGCTTCACGGGCATCACGTGCGACGAATCTAGATTCAAGGTCGGCGTCCGCGCACCGAACGAGAACCGCGGCACGCCGTCGCTCCTGGTGGCCGGCCCGGACGTGTGGATCTTCCATCCCGGCGAACCGAGCGACGACCAATTCGGAAACGCCGCCATGGGCTGGTGGCTCCCCTACTCCGAACTCTGGCCCAGCGGGGGCTGAACGCTTCAACCGCCGCCCGGCCCGCAAACGTGCGCCCCCGTCGACGCCTGGACGCAGGCGTAACCCGGGCGACATTCGGACTTGTCGTTGCACGTGTGGAAACACGCACCCAAGTCCTTTCCGCCATCGCCGGCCAGGCTGCAGACGGAGCCATCCGGACAGCCCTGAAGCGCAACCGAACAGTAGGCGCTGCAGTACCCGTCTGGAAACGTCGCGCTCGGCGGGAAACACACGCCGCTGCGACAATCCACGGGCGTTTGGCAGGGGTCGCCCACGTCGCCGGGCCCGGACCACGCGGGCGTCTTCGAACAGACACCGGTGTAGCGGTCACACACGCCGACGAGGGGGCAATCTTGATCGCTTTGGCAAAACTCGGCGCACACGAAGCCGCTCGGCTTCGCGAGAGTGCAGATGCTCCCCTTCGGGCAGTCGGCTGCGACCGTACACGGCAGTTCGCAGGCCGTGCCTCCGGTCGCCAAGGTCGTACACAACGTCCCCTCCGGGCAGGGGTCTTCGGCGGAGCACCCTCGTGTGCACGAACCCCCGGGATTGCCGAAGGACACCTCGTCGATGCACAGCTCGCCGACGTCGCAATCGAAGCTGCAGCCGCAGTTCTTCCCGGCCGATGGCGACGCACTGCACCCTGTGCAGGTGGGCAGCGCGGGCGCGTCGCTGCCCAGCCCGCCGTCGTTCTGCAGCGGCAGGCATGCACCGGAGCTGCACCACTCGTCGTTCTGGCAGTCGGCGTCCTTGCGACAGGGGCCCTTTGCGGTCGTCGCGGTGCTTCCGCAAGCGGGGACCATTCAGAGCGCCAGCGTCGTGGCACCGATCAGCGGGGCGAGGCGGCGAAGAATGCTCATCGCTCGATGCTCACCCGTCCTTTCGAAGCGGGCTCGGGTCCGCTCAGCACGAGATCCCAGAGCGCCGTCACGCCGACCGTGACCACGCCGGCCGCCATCAACACGTCGGCAGCGGTATTCTGCGCGTGCAGCCGATCCAGGGTAGCGCTCGACGGCTCGCGCTCGAAGTCGGAACGTGTCCCGCGCGCGATCAATCCGGTGACGGCACCGGCCGCGAAAAGCGTGGCGCCCGTGCCGTAGCCCACCCAGCGCCAGCCGCTCCAGGGGCGCTCGCGCGGGTCGACCAGGTCGTAGTCCACCCGCGTCGCCGAGCCCGGCTCGAGCAGCAGTGGACCGGACCATGACTCCCGTCCGTCGGCCTTGATTTCGATCTGGCGTCGACCCGGATCCACCGACGGCAGCATGAGCGGCGTGGTGCCCGTGAGGCGACCGTCGATCCACACTCCTGCGCCGGCGACGTTGCCGCGGACCGTGAGCACGCTGGTGGTACCCGCCACGCGCGCGAGATCGAGGGTGACCCGAGCCTCGCCGCTGCGGGTGATCTGAACGGTCTTGCCGGCCTCCTGGTAGCCCGCGAGGCTCACTGAAATGCGTTGCTCTCCCACGGGCAGCTCCAACGAAATCGGGGTCTTTCCGAGCTCGCGCCCGTCGCGATCGAGGCGCACCTCGGCGCCGGCCGGGCGCGTCTCGACCACGAGCTTGCCGCGATGAGGCGCCAGGGTGAGCTCGACTTCGCGCGCTTCTCCGACCTTGACGTCGACTTCGCGACTGGCGTCGTCGTGCTGCGGAAGCCGCGCCAGGATGCGTCGCGTGCCGGGCTCGACCGCCAAGCGCCGCGGCGCGACGCCCTTCGACCCCAAGTCCTCGCGATCCACGTAGAGCTCCGCGCCACTCGGGGTCGTGCGCACCTCGACCACGGCCACGTCTTTGGCGAGCCGCTCACGCCGCTCGAGGGACTTGCTGCGCGTCGCGCCGTTCTTCTCCAGAGCCAGGTGGGTCTCGTTCCAGTTGTAGGCATCGATCTTGCGACCCAAGAACTCGAATGTCTGCACGATGTTCAAGACGACGTTGGCATTGGGGACCAGCCGGTGCGACGCGATGAATCGCTCGAGCGCCTCCGTGTAGCGCTTCTGCTTGTAGAGCTCGGCACCGAGCTCGAACTGGAGCTGGGCCTCGCTGGCCGTGTCCGCCCGCGCGCGAGGTGCCGCGAGCGCAACGGCGAGAGCCACGGCGATCCACGACCAACGCTTCATCGCGGCACCAGGGGTGGGGGTTCGGGCGGCGCGTTCGTCTTGGGCGCGACGTGAGGGGCGCGAACGGGCGGAACCGGCTTCCGTGCGCTCGAATCGGTCACAGGCTCTTCCGCGGCGCTCGGGGCTGGCGGCGGTGACGGCAGCAGGGGTGGCTCCGCCACGCGCCGCGGGGCCTCGGCCGCCGCGGGAGCACTCGGAATCGGCTCCGGCTCGCTCGCGGCCTGGGGCGAGCCGAGCTTCCCGATCAGCAGTAGCGCGCCGATCGAGATCAGCCCGCCGACGATCCAAAGCCCGACTCGGCGTCGCGGCGCCGGAGGTGCGGGCAGCTCCGACCGCCCCGCCACGGCCAGCACGGCCGAGTCGGAAAGCGCAGCGTGCTCGCGGGACTCCCCAGCCTCCGACAGAGCGCGGCCGAATTCGCGAGCGCTCTGGAAGCGCGCCGCCGGATCCTTCTCCAACCCGCGCGCGAGGACGCGATCGAGCCATGCCGGCACGTGAGGAGCGAGTCCGCTCGCTAGCGTGGGTGCTTCGCTCGCGATCTTGAAGGCGAGCTCCGGAAAGGCCTCGGCGACGAGGGGCGGTCGACCCGTGAGGGCGCGGTAGAGGATCGCGGCCATGGAGTAGACGTCGGCGCGTTCGTCGACGTTCTTCGAATCCCGCAGCTGCTCGGGGGCCATGTAGAGCAGCGTGCCGAACACGGCGCCCGTCCGTGTCTGGCTGTCGACGTCGTGGTGAAGCAGCTTGGCGATCCCGAAGTCGAGGAGCTTGACCGAGCTCTTGGCGCGCGGACCGCTCGGCAGGAACACGTTGGCGGGCTTCAGGTCGCGGTGAACGATGCGGGCGTCGTGGGCAGCGGCGACGGCGTCCGCGATGTCCCCGACGAGCCTGAGCGCGACGGACACATCGAGGCGACCCTCGCTTTCCAGGAGCGCTTCCAGCTCTTCACCAGCCAAGAGCTCCATCACGAGGTACGTGCCGTGCTCGTCGCTGCCGAGGTCGAGCACGTCGACGATGCCGGGGTGGCCGATCTGCGCAGCGGCGCGCGCCTCGTTGGCGAAGCGCTGTACGTAGTCTGGGCTCTTGCTGAACCCCTTGAGCATCAGCTTGATCGCGACGCGCCGGCCGAGCTCGACATGCTCGGCTTCGTAGACGGCGCCCATGCCGCCTTGGCCGATCTGCCGGACGATGCGATAGCGACCGCCCACGAGGGCCCCAGGCCCCAGCGCGACCGGTCCCTGCGCCAGCATCGGGCGAAAGCGTAGCGCCCGAGCCGCCTTCGTGGAATCGGCGGATCGTTCGCGCCGACTTTCAGGCGAGGATCCCGCCGACCACCGGTCGTCGCGCATCGGACGTCGAGCGTGCTGGAGGCGATTCGCCCAAGCAGTCCGGCCAGCGAGTCGGCGACGACCCACGTTGCGGAATGTACACGGGCGTCCCGGAGCTTCCACGCCACGCCGAAGCCGTGGTGGGGTACGAGCCGCCCAAAGCACCAAGTCGCGCGCAGACCTCGTTTCGCGGACGTTGTCGCGGTCCGTCTACCCGCGCCCGCCTCCGACCCCTAGCGCAGTTGACCCTGATCTCGGCCTAGCGTTCACTGTCGCCAGAGCTGGCGTTGGCTTCGCCGGCGGGAGAGGCCAAAGTCATGATCCGTCACACTGCGCTCGTCATCACCTTCGCAATTTCGACTTCGCTCGCCGGCTGCGCGAAAAAACCGAGCTGCCCTGCCGGAGCATACGAGAACAAGGACCCCGCGTTCTGTCTCCCGCTTCCCGCTGGCTACAAAGCCGATGCGCCGCAAGGCGGCGGCACCAGCGGCATGAGCATGCGCGTGTCCGGCGGCGCGGAGAACGGCTTCGCCGGCTTCAGCGTGTATTGGGGCGACAACGACACGAAGACCTTGGAGGAACGAGCGAAGGTCATCGACAACATGGCCGGCGACAGCCTGAAGCTCTTGGACAAGGGCGACCTGCCCAAGGGGAAGTGGTGGAGGTTTCGCACGGGCTCGGAGAACATCTTCGGTGAAGTGTTGGTCAAGAGCGCCAAAGGGCTGATCCGTTGCGAAATCCAAAACACGCCCGAAGCCGCAGCCCAAACGCTCCTCGACGCCTGCAAAGGGCTCAGCACGGAGTGACGCTGCACCCTAGAGCTTCTCGGCGGCGCAGGAACAGGGGCTGCCGCCGCAACGCCAGCCGCTGAAGATGATCGTGTCTGCGTCCAGGTAGCTCGGATGAGAAGCGCACAGGTCGGCAGGCAGGGGGATCTGCTGCCGCCCGCTGCCATCGGCGGCCATCTTGAAGAGGGGCTGCTTCACGCTGACGCTCGACAAGTCGATCTGGATCTCCCAGTACACGAGCTCGCCGCCGTCGGGTCGCCACTGCATGTAGGATTGAATCGTGGTCGTCGGAGTGCTCGGCGGGCTGATGTCCACCTGGGGCTTGCCGAACGTCGCAACGCTCTGGCGATACGGGTAGATCTTCGTGGTGCCGAGCGGAAGACTCACGTCGGGGTGCTGTTGCATCCAGGCGACGCGTGAGCCCTGAGGGTCGATGATGGGGTCGTTGGTTCCGACGACTTCGTCCAGCGTCGGGAAGGCGCAGCACCCGGAGTTGGCCGGGCAAAGCGGGCAGCCCACCACCTTCACGTCCGCGAGGTTCGTGGTGCCCGCTGCCGGCATCTGCCAGATCGGTCGCATGAACCCCGAGGAGTGCTGGAAGACCGCCGGAAAGACGATCACACCTGCCGAGTCACTCGGTCCCGTCTGGTACGGGTCCACCGGGAAGAGCTCGGGGGGCACCTCCACGACTGCGGTGCTCTGGACGTTCGGCAGCGCGGAGAAGGTCGCGCGTTTGAAACGTGGGCGGGCCGGATTTGCCGGATCGTCCTGGTGCAGATAGAGGAGCTTTCCGTCCGCCGTGAAGGAACCATTGGCGCAGAGCCGATCCGGCGTGCCGCCGGCGACGACCGTCACGAGGGCGGGATTGGTCCGGGGGAACAGCACGATCTCGGTGTTGCCGTAGTGGGGGGATGGCCCGCCCTCCCCTTCCATCGCGAGACCGTTCCCATCGACGTCGTCGTTGTACCGAGTCGCCGTGAGCCAATCTCCCGGTCCCTTGCGCACGTGCGACAATTGTCTCTTGTCGGTGTCGACCAAGAGTTTCAAGTCCGACCCGTCGACCCGAACGCTGAAGACGCCGAGCCGGGGCAACGCGGGCGACCCGTCTTCGGCGGCGTCGCCAGCCGCGTCTCCGGCAACGCCCGCGCTCCCGGCCTGGCCGCCGCTACCCGAGCTTCCGCCGGAGGCGGAGTCGAGAGCCGCATCCGGTTTCGGGTCATGCTCGTCGCTCGATTCGGACTCGCTGCAAGCGATCGCCGGCACGAACGGAAGCGCCCAAACCAACCATCGCCGTAGCATCATCACGCCACGGTATTCGATTTGGGGGCGGTGCCAAGGTGCAGCGGCACGCGACCGCGATCTCGCGGACGACTGGGCGGCGCGTGCTAGACTACGAAACGTCATGCGCGAACTCGCGGGGATGGCGCTTCTGATCTTGGTTGGATGCGGTGGGCAGAGCGAAGGCGACGATGGCGGCTCCGGTGGCACGGGCGGCGGCAGTTCGGACCTACACGCGTGCGGTGCCAACGCGGACTGCGTCGTCATCTCGAAGAGCTGCTGCGGCAGCTGCGGAGGAGCGACGCGGGAGGACTCCATCGCAGTCAACGCCGGGAAGGCGAGCGCATACCGAAGCAGCGTGTGCGACGGGATGGGCTGCCCCGCCTGCTACATGCCCAACGACCCAACCCTCGTCGCCACGTGCAGCGCGGGAACCTGCCAGGTGGTCGATCTCCTCGCACACGCCTCCACGACCTGCACGAACGAGGCGGACTGCCGAGTCCGCACCACCGCCTGCTGCGAGTGTGGGGGTCCGACCGACGACGAGCACCTGGTCGCCGTCTCGGACGAGCCCGCTTACTCCGCGCTCGTCTGCGATGCCCAGGGCTGTCCGGAGTGTGCGCCCCAATACCCCCCGAAGCAGGTCGCGTGCGAGGCGGGACACTGCAAGCTTGCGAGCACACCGTGAGGCTCGCGCTTGCTGCGTTCGTCCCGGTGATCCTGCAACCCCGAGGCTTCACCTGGGAGATGGCACTGATCGTGGCGGTGCTCGTCTTGCCCGCCCTGGGGCTCCTGATCTGGTACTGGCGCTCGCCGCGCTGAGCGGGCCGACGGAGCCGCACGGCGTGCGAGGGAGTCCGTAGCTCGCGTTCGATGACCCGCACCGATGGGGGATGGGATACCTTGGGAGAGTGAGGTCGAAGGGCCGTCGGCTGTTCTTCGAGCGTGTCGGGCCGGCGCTCGCCGCGTGGAGTCTTGCGTACGGCTGCGGCCTCGACATGGCACCTGTGGGCGACGGCACCGGTGGTGGATCGGTCATCGCAGGAGCGGGCGGCGACACCGCGTGCATCTTCGCGTGCCAGACCAACTACAATGGCTGTGTCGGAGACTGCGTCAAGAAGTGCACGAGCTGCGCGGGTGATGCGGGCTGCGCTTCACAGGCGACGTGCACGTGACACCAAGAGGCCATGTCCCCCGCGAAGCGCCCCCAATCCCCTGATGCTCGCCTCGAGCGAGCCGAGGTCCCGCGCCAGCCGGTAGTCGAGGCGGCGGCGTTCACACGGCGCAGGTTGCGCGGCCGCCCCTACCACGAACCCATCGCCGACGACCTGCTCGAGGATCTGCACCTCGCCATCGGCAAGGGGCTTGCTCTGGTCCAGGTAGATGAAGACGCCGAGCCCGAAGTCATCGTCGAGGCCATTGCGGCGTGCGTGGACGACGTGCGCGCCGCGCGACAGGCCGCGCCGACTGATCCCGCGGATGCGGCGCTCGCCCTCGCGTGCCTCTACGGGCAAGCGGTCGCGCGCGCTCTCGGTTGGGGGTGGGCCCACGTTCGCTGCACGCGACGACCCGGGATCTTGCTGGTGTCGCCGCAAGCGCGCTACGTGACCGGTCCACGCGCCGTCCTCGACGCCGCGTTCGAGCGCGGCGGGAGCGAGCTCACCGACCACTTCGGCCGCATCGGCAACGAGCCGGCGCTGCCCGCCTCGGCCCCGGGGCGCTACCTGCTCGTGCGCTAAATCACCGTTCCATCACCGGCGACACGCAATGACGGGCACCGGGGTTTCTAGGGGCGCCCGAGCTCGACGAGTGTCATCGGAATCGGCCGGAGCGGTCGCGGCGGCGGCTCGGGCGGCGGCGGCCTCCGCCTTCGGATTTCGGCCACGGGGCTGGCTCGGGAGTCGGCAGGATTTGGCTCCGGCAGGTACCGGCGTGTTACGGCTTGGACTTTCCCATCGCCTCGCGCACGCAGGCCACCGCCGCGCTCTCTCCCAACGTCACGCGCCGAGCGGTCGAGCGCGAGCAACGGATGCCGACCGCAAGGCACGCCTCGACCTCGGGAGAAGCCGGACCCAAAACCTCTTCGCACGTGACTCGCGCCTCTCGGTCGTCACGGAGCGCGCTTTCGCTCGCGGCTCGCATTCCGAAAAGACCGCCCGCCAGCGCGCACACGACCATCAAGTACGGTACAGCTCGAACGACGAGCACCAGCACTTCGCCCGGACGAGCGCCACGCCGGCGCACGCGCAGATGGGCTCTCAGACAGACGACGAAAAGGGCGGCAAAGAGCACCGCGAACGCCAACGTGGCGGCATCGAAGTGCTCGGCGATGGGGCGCGGCACCCGGGACCGAGTGCTCATGACCACGAATGCGACGAAGAAACCGCTGATGCCCGAACACACGGCGATGGCCGCCGGTACGATCACCGCGGCCTGCAGCTGATCGAGACCGGTGAAGCTTTCTCCGTCGGCTGCCACGCTATGAAGAGCATACCAGGCAGGAGCGGTATCGTGAGGCGAGCGCTGGATGACCGCCCAATCTCGGGTCCTGCAGCGGCTCCAGCGACTGGGTCCCGCAGCTTGACCATCCGAGGCCTGAGCTCGCCGTCGCAGTCGACGTGACCGACGGCAAGCTCTACGTCGGCGCGAGCGACGGTCGAGTCTGGCAGGTGGACGTCCTCTCTCCCGGGCTGTACGCCTCGAGCTTCGAGAGTGATTACAAGCTCGGTGCGCCGCTCGCGGACCCAAGCCTCTTGCCGGATCCCTCGGGAGGCGGCGGGCTCGTGCTCTACGCCTCGAACCAAGCGTTGCTGGCGCGCTTCGTCCCGCCCTGGACGGGCAGCTGCCTCTGAGCAGGAGCTGGGGGCGGCGACTCGCTCCTGCCCGCACACCCGCGGGCCTTGGGCGGTGCGTCCTTCGGGTTCACCGGAGAAAATGCGCCCCAGCTTGTCTCGAGTCCACTTCGCGGCTAGGTTCCGCGCGTCACAGCGTTATCGGTCCCGCCTGCCTGCCTCTCACCCGAGATCGCGGAAAGTCGCTTCCCGACAGCGATCCTGTGGTGGCAGCAAGTGCTGCCTCCGGCGCTTCCAGGGCGCGGATTCCTGGAATAGCCGGCGAGGATGCGACTCCGTACGCATCGAAGCCGCGATCTCAGAGAGCAGCAACATGAGCAACCGATTGTACGTAGGCAACCTCGCATTCCACACCACCGAGGACGTCCTCCAGGACGCCTTCGCCAAGGTCGGCTCCGTCACCGAAGCCAAGCTGATCATCGACCGGGAGACCGGGCGTTCGCGGGGCTTCGCGTTCGTGACCATGTCGTCCGCCGCTGAGGCCCAGCGTGCCATCGCTGAGCTGAACGGCGCCGAACTCGACGGCCGCGCCCTCAAGGTGAACGAGGCCGAAGAGCGCCGCCCGCGCGGCGGTGGCGGCGGTGGCCGCTCCGATCGCGGCGGCTGGGGTCGCTCCTGATGCCGAAGCGCAACGGCGGCGGCGCGGCGGATGCCGTGCCGTCGCCCCCGCGCGACGCGGCGCAGCGCGAGGCACCCCGGCTTCGCGAGAGCTTGGAGCGGGAAGTCGAGGCCATCGGTCTCGAGTGGGCGGAGGCGCGTATCCACGCTTTCGTCACCGAAGGGAGACCCATCGCGGGAGGTTGGCCTGGCACGCTGAGTGAGGCGCGGACGCGAGTCGATGCATCGGCAGGTGCCCGCGGCGGCGACTCGGACCGCGAGGCAATGGCGCGCCGCACGTACATGGTCGCCAAGGCGCGCTGGCTATCCCGCGCGGCGCACGAGCCCGACGACCGACAGGACTGACGAGGAGGAACCATGGCAGCCAATCCCAGCGTCAAGAAGCGACAAAAAGAGGCTGAGCGCCGCGATCACCAACAGGCGAAGGCAGACCGCAGGCGCGCCCGCAAGCAGGAGAAAGAGAGCCGGGCCCCCACCGACGGGGAAGACCCCGATCTCGCCGGCATCGTGCCGGGACCGCAGAGGCCCGCCGAGGACATCTGAGCGGAGTTTGGCCCACCGCCGTGGCCTCTCGAGCGGCTAGGCTCGGGGGAATGACGA
This sequence comes from Polyangiaceae bacterium, assembly GCA_046351435.1. GTDB lineage: Bacteria > Myxococcota_A > Polyangia > Polyangiales > Polyangiaceae > JADJKB01. The sequence continues at coordinate 235,574 of JAXLYN010000007.1, read as the reverse complement.
CGCGCGCGGTTGCACCACTCGCCAAGTCGCCGATGTGGCGCGTCGACGGAACGGCGCAGGAGATCGTGCTCCCCGACGGGCGCGTCGCCGACCGGAAAGAGCGCGCTGCTCTGCACGTGGCCGAGCCTGAAGCTGTTCGTCGTCGTCGAGCGCTATCCATTCGAATCGCCCGAAGACCGTCAGCCGCGAGTTGCCGCCGCGCGTGCGCTGGTCGACACCTTGGCCAAAGCGGCGAACTGGAAACGGCTCGAGTCGAGCGCCGGGGCAACCGCGTTCGGCCGTTCTCTGTTCAGCGGACTCGCCAAGAAGGTCGTGCTTCAGCGCTTCAATGCCAACACTCCGGGCCCCAAGGTGGTCGCGCGCACCGGTGGAACCGATGACGTCCAGTACGAATGGTCGCTGATCCTCACGGACCTCTGCCTCTATCTGTACGCGCACGACACGCCGAAGAATCGGGCCACGATGGGCAAGCTCTTCGATGCCGTGCGGCGCTCGCGAGAGGGCGCCGTTTGGGCGACGCTCGGACACGGCCACGCGGGCTTGTTCTCCGCGGAACGCAACCGGAGCGGAGACATGCGAAAGCTCTGGGCGCTCGATGGCCGGCTCTCCACGGGTCTCTGGCGAGCGCACATCGGATCGACCTGGACGGTAGTCCCGAGCGCAAAGACACTCGTCGAGCGCTGGGCAGCGAAGCACGAGTCTCAGGCCACGCTCGACTCGTACGGCCTAGAGGCTCACGGTCCGGTGCCCAAGAGCGTTTCCGAAAAAGCTCCGGAGCTCGTCGCGCTCGCGCGTTCGTTCCATCGCTTGCGCCTCGCTGCCGGGAAAGAAGTGAACCGCGCGTTCCACGACAAGAGACAGCGCAAGGCGTTGGGCCTCTGAGCGAGCGGAAACCGGGCGAGCTCGGGCTGTGCAGGCTCGGCGAGCCGCAAGCGCGGGACGCACCTGGCACCTAGCTCCGCCGTCAGCGCAGCCGCTCAATCGAGCCCGGCCTGGATCTCGCCGAGCACGCCGAGCGCGGCCGTCGGAGTGACGCCGAGTAGCGCCGAGATTCCGCTCAGGGCCATGGCCTCGGGCTCGGAGACCTCGCCGTCGACCTGCGCAATGGTGACGAGATCTTCCACGATGCGCTGACGCTGCGCGCCCGAGAGCGTGAGCCCGAGCTTCTCGGAGAGCTCGAGAGCGCGGAGCTGCTGCTCTTCGAGAGACAGCTGCTTCGAGCGCTCGAATGCCGCCTGGACTTCCGGCCCCATCCCCTTGATCGTCCTCGCCTCGGCCTTCGAGATGCCACCCTCCGCGTCGGCGACGGCGAGGGCGGCGAGGGCAACGAACTCGAAGATCTCCTCCACCTGGACGGTCTCGCCGAGGCAGGTCGGGTTCATGACGGACACGACGTCGGCGACACACTTCTCGAGCTCGGCCTCGGACAGCTCGCCGCCCGCAGCGCCGCGGAGCGCATGGAACGTCGTGGAGCGCGCGAACCAGTCGATGGCGAGCGTGCGCATCGGACCGTAGGGGTGCGTCGCGTAGTTCGCGTCGAGGGCATCGGAGGCCGAGATCTCGTTGGCCTTGGCCAGCGCGTCCCGCGCGGCGGCGAGGATGGCGTCGGCGGAGCCCACGACGCCGTCGGCCGAGATACCGCTGTGGAGCATGAATTCGGCGCGGACCACCTTGGCGGTGTCGGGGCAAGCCAAGAGGCCGACGCGGTCGGCGCTGAGCTCCTGGTAGCGCGACAGCGCGAGCCGGCGCAGGTTCGTCACGCCAGAAAGCTGACTCCCGTCGTTCACGAACGTCGCGTGGTGGCCGAGCAGAGCGTGACCAATCTCGTGCCCGAGCACGTAGGCCATCTCGTCCACGTCGAGAACGTTGATGGCGCCGCTCGTGAGGATGATTTCGATGCCGGAGTCGGAGGGCGCGAGCACGCAGGCGTTCAAGCTACCGTCGTTCTCGACGTACAGCGTGACCGGCAACGTGAGCTTCAGCGCATCGACGCAGCGGTCCAGTGCCTCGAAGACCCGAGGCGTGATGGCACGCTGGAGACGCGCGCGGTGGGGCGACGCGCCCGTGCCTTGTGCGGCGTTGACCTGCTGAGCGGCCGTGGCGCCATCGATGGCGGCGACGAAGTCCGGGTCCGCGAGGAGCTCGAGCAGCATCTCGCGCTCGCCGTCGAAGCGCAGAGCGTCGAGGTCGATGCTGCACGCAGCCTTGAATCGATCGCTGAGTTTGGCAGCGATCTTCGCCGGGGTCGGCTCTTCGACGTCGAGCCCTTTCGGGGCCGAACCCGGCTTCAGCGAAAAGCGTCCGTGCACTTCACTGTTCACGATGCGCCAACGCCCCGCGAGCTCGCTCGCCGCAGCGTCCCATGTGCCGACGTACGCGACCACGGTGCCGGCCTCTCGGTACTTCTTCAACCAGCGAACCTTGCCGCCATCGACGACGGAACCCTCGATGCGAAAATGGCCGTCTGCATCTTGACCGCCGCCCCGGATTTGGTCGCCGTTCACCTCGAGCGCGAGCTCCGTAGGCTGACGGTTCTCCGGATCGAAAGCGTAGGAGAAGAAGCCGAACCATTGGCCATGGGGGAGAGCGCTGTTGGTCATGACGCCGCGAATGCCACGAGCTGCGATCCGTCGCAACGCTCCGCCGATGCACGCAGACCGGCCCGGGAAAACTCCGTGGGGACGCGTCTTTGCACCGCTGGAGAGAGGAGGCTTGCGGGGAAGTTCGGGCGAGCGCGTCCGCTCGGCGCTGCAAGTTCTGCCGGCGGGCGCCATCGCGGCGAGTGATACCCTGCCCTTCGAAGGACGCTGTCGCATGGCCCGAGTGGCGAGCGTGTTCGTGCTGATTGCCGCGACGTCGCTGGCAGCGATGAGCTGCGACGAAGATGCCGATCCCGAAAACGCCCACGCAGACGCGGCCAGCGACTCGAGCGCGCCAGACGCCGAAGCCGGGGCCGACGCCGACGCGGACGTCGACTCCGCGCCCGAAGACTCGAGCACCGACGCCGACGCGAACGCGGACGTCGCGGATGCGGGAAGCGACGCCACGTCGGACGGCGACGCGCTGGCCGACGCCGCGGAGGAAGGCGACGCCGGGGCGACTCTCGGGGTGATGTCCATCGCGGCCCTCGTCGCAGAGCTTCCGCAAAAGAACTTCCTCCTCATCAACGTCCACGTGCCCTATGCCGGAGAAATCCCCGGCACCGACAAGAACCTGGACTACCAAAACGTGCCGAGCATCGAGGCGTTCATCGGACCGAACAAGCAGAGCGCGGTGGTCGTCTACTGCTACTCGAACAGCATGGCGCTCAGCGCGGGCAACGCCCTGGTGGCTGACGGCTACGCGAACGTACGTTACGTCGACGGTGGTCTCGCGGCCTGGAAGAACGCCGGCCACCCCGTCGAGTTCCATGACTACCAGGAATGGGGGCCTTCCCCGAGCTGCCTTCCCCCGCGGCTCGCTGCTGCGACCGCTCCCCCCGCTACCCTTCCCCGCCACCCGCCGCCTTCGGCGGGCTCGCTTCGCTCGCGTGCTTGCCCGTGAGACATTCACGCGTGATGGGCAACGACGAACTTGGGAATGTCCCGCCCACCCGCGGCAGGTCGAAGGGCAACTACTCGGAATCCCCGCAACGACAGGAGCTTCGCGCTATCGTGACGCGATGACTTCGACCAGGAGCCTCTCGGGTCTCGCGTGTGCACTGCTCGTGGCGTGCGGCGGTGGTTCCGACGAAGGGGCGCCCGGCAGCGGCGGCCAGGCGAGCGGTGGCGCGGGGGGCGCCACCGGCGGCGCGGGCGGCGCGGGCGGCGCGGGCGGAATCGCGGGCTCGGCGGGCGTCGGTGGCAGCGCAGGCATCGCGGGCGCGGCCGGCATTTCGGGCTCGGGCGGCAGTGGAGGGGCGCCTCCGAACTGCACGCCGTCGACGACCTATGGCCTCGATGGCGAGGCGTGGAAACCCGACGGACGGCTCCTCGACTGGGCTTGGGCCGGCTATCGCACGGGAAACGTGCCGCTACCCACTCCCGCGAGCCCGGCGAAGAGCGTGACCGACTTCGGCGCCACGCCCGACGATTCGACCGACGACACTCAAGCGTTCCTCGCGGCCATCGCGGGCACTCCGAGCGGCGTGATCACGATCCCCGCAGGCAAATTCGTGATCTCCGAACGACTCGAGATCAAGAAATCGAACCTCGTGTTGCGTGGGGCCGGGCGCGACAAGACGACGCTCTACCTGCCGAAAGCCCTGGGCGACGTCTACGGGCTCACGTTCAACTCGGCTGGCCAATCCAACTGGAGCTTCAGTGGTGGGTTCATCACGGTGCAGGGCAGCATCGGCGGCGCCGCACTCGCGAACGTGACGGCCAACGCGAAGCGCGGAGAGAAGCAGCTCTCCGTGTCGAGCAGCGCCGGGTTCACGAAAGGCCAGTGGGTGCGACTGCTCCAGACCGACGTCGGCGGTGGCCTCTTGAAGCTGTTCCACGAGGGCTACTACCCCGGCGACGTGGACGAGGACACCGGCAAGACGGTGTTCAAGTTCGCGAGCCCCATCGCGGCGGTCGAGAGCGGGAAGATCACCCTCGAGCGCCCGTTGCCGCTCGACGTGAACACCACGTTCACGCCGGAGCTACGAGCCTTCACCCCCAGCGTGAAAGAAGTCGGCGTCGAACACCTGACGATGGAATTCGCGGGCACCCCCTACCCTGGGCACTTCAAGGAGCACGGCTACAACGCCATCTACTTCCAAGGCGTGAGCGACAGCTGGGTTCGCGACGTCGCCGTGCTCAACTCGGACTACGGGGTCAACTTGGGCGGCTCGTTCTTCTGCACCGTGACCGACGTGGTGCTCGACACGAACTTCGACCGTGGCTCGCTCACGGGCCACCACGGTCTGAACGCAGGTGGAGGCGCCGACCTCTGGTTCACCAAGTTCGACGTGAAGAAGCGCTTCATTCACGATCTCACCGTCGACAACTACGCCTTCGCCACCGTGTTCTCCGACGGCAAGGGCGTCGATATCGACATGGATCACCACGGTCGTGGCAACTACGGCACGCTCTTCTCGGCGTTGGACCTCGGCGCTGGGAACCGTCCATTCGCCAGCGGCGGCACGGCCCCGCTTCGCATGCCTCACTCGGGCGCGCGCAGCACGTACTGGAACCTCACGGCCGGCAAGGACATCACGCTCCCCGCCACCGACTTCGGCCCCCTGCTCACGTTCGTCAGCGTGCGCGGCTCGACCGGGACAGCGTCGCCAGACTGGATGGTGGAGAACATCCCGCCGGCTGCTCTCTGCCAGAAGGACCTTCACGCTGCGATGCTGAAGAAGCGCGGGCCATAGCGGACTCGACGGCGCTCAGGACACCCGAGCGTCGTCGAATTTCGCGACCAGCGCACGAGCGGCTTCGAGATTTCGCGGGAGACCCGCGATCCCGTTCCAGAAGAGGTGGCGCTGCTCTTCGCCACCGACCGGCAGCGTCAAAAAGAGCTGCTCGGCGTTGGGCCGCTCGACGCGGACGAGCGACCTGGCTTCGGACCATGCGAGGCGAACCGCAGGCCCCCTCAGCATCCCGCAAGCCCTGCCGAGCGGCTCTGCGCGACGCTCCGCAGGTGCGATCAGGATGCCCTCGGTGAACGCCGAAAGCGCGACACCGGACGCCGTGAGATCAGCCGGACTCAGCCCGCCAGCGCCGCTGACGAGCGCCTCGACGATCTGCGCGCCCAGCCGACTCCAACCGCGCACTCCACGCGGAGCGGGGATCCCGAACGCGACGGAGCACGCCAAGGCAGGCGCATCCCTCGAGATCAAGGCCAGGAGCTCCGCTTCACCCTCGGCGTGCACCATCGCAACATACCCCAGCGGAGCTGCGCCGACTCTCAACGCAGTACAGGCTCGATGAGGATGCCCCCGCCTCGGTAGCGGACCGTGAATGGACGTCCGGCGGCGAGCTCCGCGAAGCGCTCGGGGCTGGCCCCGATGGTGGTTTCGACCTCGAGGGGGGGCGCGCGATCCGGCACGACGCGAACCGTCGCTGCGAAGTCCGTCCGGGCCGCAGATTCGCCCAGCACGGTGTAGCGCTCGATCCTCGCGGGCGCGATTTCGCCATGGGCAAGAAGGGCACGTTGGGCGTGCGTGCGGCGATAGGGCCCCCAGAAAATCGCGAGGAACAGCAGCGCCGGAATCAAGAGCGCGAAAGCGAAGAGCAACGCGCCCACGAGCGGCCCACCTGTAGGGGAGAAGAGCGCGAGGATGCCCAAGAGCGCCAGGATTGCGGCCGAAGCCAAGAAGTGGAGCGCCATGGTGAAGATGACCACCATGCCTTTGCTCCACTGAACGCGCCTGCGCCCGAGTGACAGCAGGCGCTCGCGTTCCGCGCGAGGCTCGCTGGTCGGACAGAGGGCGAGGTTCCGTGCGATGTCGAGGAAGCTACGAGTGAGCTGCTGACCGAATGGATCGCCCTCGAACTTGTGGTGGATCAAGAGATCGACCGCAGTACCAGGCCGACCGAGACGTTCCCAAGCATTGGCGCGGAGCAGGGCGCAGGGCCCCGCGAGCTCGTCCACGATCGGAACGGCGACGTCGTCTCCGCCGAGCACGCCCAGCACTCGGGAGAGCTCCCCGCTCGCGGTGTGGAGGAAGGCTCGAGCGTAGCGATAGTACGAGTCGGCTCGAAGGTCCGACGAGCGGGAGTCCGCGAGCGAAAGCCAAGACTCCGCACCGCTCGCGTCTCCCATCCGCGACGCGAGAACCGCCAGCGACGCTCGCAGCAGCTGCTGATGGCGAGGCATGCGCACCAGGCCCAGCGCCGTCTCGAGGAGCCCGCGTTCGCGATGTGGCTCGGCCTGCTCCGCTGCCTGCCACGCGAGCAGCAACGTGAGCTCGACGAACGGTCGCTCGCGCGCGACGTCACCGGGAGCGAGAGCTCCCCGCAGCGCCTGCCAGCTGCCGAACGCCTGGCCACCGGCCGCGGCGCTGAGCCGCATACCCGCTACGAATGCGGCAATGGACGGATCCGGGTCGAATCCGCGCCGCTGCTCGGCGAGACGAAGAACCCGCGCGAGCTCGCTCTCCGACCAACCCTCGGAGACGGCGTCGTCGACGCGGACGATGGCCTGGTTCTCGGCTCCACACTGGGTGCAACGCACCGCGCGCACGTCGGGTGGCGCTTGCAGAGGAGCGCCGCAGCTCGAGCACAAGGTGACGCGATCCAAGAAACCGGTCTTCATCACGCCACCAGCGCGAATCTATGTGGGTCGGACGCATCGATCCGCAGAGCGACGGGAGCGCCGCGGGCGAAAGCACGACTGTCGGGCTCACGCAGGTAGGTATCCGTCGACGCGAGGTAGGCCAGGTCGCCGTCCAGCACCAACACTCGAAGCGCGATCTCCGGAACTCCCACGGTCTCGTTGCCCGTGGCCATGCGCTGCACGACCACACCCGGAACCAAGCGGCCGTGGGCGCGGAGCCAGCGGTCGGAGCGGGCCTTCCGCAAGTCGTCGAATCCGACCAGGGCGAACACCGCACCCAGCATCGACACGAGCGAAAGCCCGAACAGCGTTCCCGCGCCCGCGGTGAACACGAGCTCGCCAATCGACCAACCCGCGAGCTCGGCGAAACCCAGCGTACCTGCCGTCACGACCGCGAGCGCTGCCAACGTCCCGAGCACGACGCCGATACCAACCACCAGGAAGCAGCCGGCGACCCGTGTCCCGACGAAAGAGGCGCGCGCCTCCCAGAGGGCGAGGAGGCGAGGCTCCGCACGCGCGTAGGCCGCGTTCGCGAGGCGGAGCTCGGGGTGGCGATCGGCGATCTCGCGCGCCTGCAGGTGGAACACCGGACCGCCGTACTCGGCGAGGTGCACCAGTAGCTCCGACGCTCGGTCCGCGTAGCCGAGGCGCTCCCAAGCGTTGGCACGTAGCAACGCAGCCAGCGGATCGAGCTCGTTCGGCAACGCGACATCCGTCACGTCTCGGCCCAAGGTCTCGAGCACCGCCGCAGAGTTGCCCCGCGCGGTCTCGATGCAGGCACGCGCGAGCCGGTAAGCACCGTCCGCGTCGAGGTCCGCCGCCACCGCGTCGCAGCCCGCGAGCCAAGCTTCGGCTGCGCCGAGATCGCCGGTGAGCGCCGCCGCCCGCGCCAGGTTCGCCCGCAGCACCTGCCGCTTGCGTGGATCGTCGAGCTCGTCGAGGGCACCTTCGGCGAGCGCGCGCGCTTCGAGCCAAGCGCCCTGGCGCTCGTAGTGCTGCCCGAGCGCCCGCGTGAGCGCGAAGAGCTCTTCGGCAGCGGCAGGGTCCCGGCCGCCGGCGAGCGAGCGCCGCGCCATCTGCCAGCGCGCCAGCGCCACGGGCACGAGCCAGGGCACGAGTCGGTCGCCGAGGACCAGATCCCGGAGCGCGGCGGGGATCGGTTGGGCGAAAGCATCGCGAGCCCGAAGCAACGCAGCCCGCTCGGGCTCAGGCAGTCGCGGCCCCACCAACAGGGGAGCTTCTTCACGCGGCGTCAGGTCTTGCTGTCCGGCGCAGTAGCGACACGTGACGCGTCCGCCGAGCGCGCCCGCCTCGAGCGGACCGCCGCAGGTGTCGCAGGGTGCGACGCGCAAGTCGTGACGGAAGTAGGTCGCCAAGGCGAGACCCAGAGTAAATCACGAGTCGCGACTCTGGCGACTCCACGAGGCGAGGCCGCGAAGCCAAGGCCGCACGAACGCGGTCAATACGTCCCCGAGTACGGACACTGGCTCACCTCGGCTGCACAGTCGTTCGGGGGTTTGCAGTCGATCCAGTCGGGGCAGTCCTTGCTCTGCTCGCAACCGCAGCCGCAGCGATTGCCGAAGGCCTTGGTGTTGGGTGGGCACTTGGCCTGCCAGCCTTGGCAGGCGGCCTCGCTCTCGAGCTCGTAGTGCCGAAAGTACTCGCGCTTGGGATCCACCACGGTGCACTCGATACCGTCGGCCGTGCAAGCGCAGGTCGAACAGTCACCCGCAGGAAACGTTTCGCCCACGGCGTAGTCCTTGCCCGCGAAGCTGCACTTGCCTTTCGGGCACACGGCGGGCGTACACGACGAGCACGTGCAAGTCGTGCATCCGTCACCCTCCGGAAAGGTCTCTCCCATGCGCCACACGCCAGAGGTGGCGGTGCAGAAACAGCTCGCCGCGTGGCAGTTGGCGAGCCCGCCCATGAACTCGGCGCTGCAGTATCCGAAGTTGCAGCCATCGGAACAGGGCGCCAACGCGCCGTACGCGTAGGTCTTGCCCTGCCAGACGCAGCCCGGCCCACCTTCGGACGGCGCGTCCGCCGCGGCGTCGCTCACACCGGCGTCGCGGTCCTCGCCCAGGCTGACCGGGGACTCACACCCGGAGCTCATGCTCGTCAGGGCGCAGATGAACAGGCAGCGGGAAACCGTCCTAGCCACGAATCGGTTCATCACCTGCTCCTTCCCTGGACTCACCACCTGGCCCTTGCATATGTCGCTCGGGCACCGAACGGATCACGAAATAGTAGCGCGTGGCTCTGGACGCTGCTTCGCGAGCCCTAGCGCGCCGCTGGGCCTCAGGGCTCGTGGATACCGAGGCTCGGAGCAGTCGCGCTGCGGGGCGCGCACCAGAAGTCCACCGAAACCGGAGGCGCAGCCACGCCCTTGCCCTTGCACGCCGAGCTCGGGCCGAGCTCGAAACCCTCGGGATCCGCGGCGCTCGTCGGAGCCGTCATGCCGGGATCGCCGGCGAAGCTCGCGGCGTTGGCGTCGAGGGCGGGCTTTCCGTCGGGCCAAGCGTTGGGGCCGACCTGCCAGGCGCTCGGATCCTCGAGGCTGAGCGCGCCCTGCGTGCCTTTCCAGATCACGTTGTTGGCGATCTGACCGCCCATGGGCGCCGGAGCGGACCCCACGGACTCGACGTAGAGCGAGACCTTGGTGGCGCCGCGGATCACGTTGTGCAGGATCTTCACGTCCTTCCACGTGTTGTGCGTGGCCGTGTTGGCCGGGTCTTGCCAGCGCGAGATCCCCATGCCCGTGTCGGTGATGACGTTGTTGGCGACCAGCAGGTTCTCGACGGCCTGTTTCGGCTCGCTCCCAGCGTAGTTCTCGCTGGCGAACGTGATGCCCGAGGCGTGGCCGCCGTTCTTGTCGTATTGGCTCGTGGTCGTCCAGATCTGGTTACGCAGGATGCTCACGTTCTTCGAGTTGTCCACGTAGAGGCTCACGCTGTAGCAATCACGCAGCCGGTTGCCCTCGATGACCACGCCATCCGCGAAGAGAGCGATGACGCACTCCCCCCACGCGTCGTGAACGTAGTTGTTACGAATGACCACGTTCTTCGAGGGAGTGTCGTCCGGCTTCATGTAGGTCTGGATGACGCCAGGCCAACCGCTGCCACCGGCGGAGTTGTTTTCGTTGGTGAGCGAGGCGTTCCAGATCTCGTTGTTCTCCATCACGATGTCGTCGCCACCGCCCCCGAGAGCGCGAAACTTCACGTCGTGGATCTTCAGGTTGCGCAGCGTGACACCCGACGAGTCGTAGTAGCCCACGCCACGCCCCTCCGAGTTCTTCACCTCGATGCCGTCGAGGACGACCCAGCTCGCGCCGCTGAGTTGGATCACGTGTTGGCTGCTGCTCAGGGTCTTGCCGGCGGCGTCGAACACCACCTGTTCGCCCGCGTGGGGGCGGATGTGGACCGGGTGGTCGGCGCTGCCCTTGGCGCCGCAGGTCTCGAGCGCCGTGCTCCAAGTGCCCCCGCGGAGCTCGATGGCGTCGCCGGGCGCCGCGAGACCGCAGGCCTTCTTCAAACTTCGGAACGGCTTCTGGAGGCTGCCGTCGCCCGCGGCATCGTCCCCATCCGATGCGACGATGAGGCTCTTGCCGCTCGAGCCCGGAACGGGAGTGGGCGTGGTCGCACAATTCGTAGGCGCGCCGGCTTGGCCTCCCGCGCTGCCGCTGCCGCTGCTGCCGCTGCTCCCGCCGATGCCACCGGAGCCACCGCTCACTCCAGCGGTTCCGCCAGAAGAGACGCTGCCGCTTCCGGCAGCTCCACCGCTCGCGACGCCCCCCGCACCTCCACCGGCCGCATCGTCGGTGCCACCACATGCGACGAGCCCCGAAGCCAACGCGCCGAAGAGCCAAGGTTTCGAGCTCGTCATGTGGCGATCAGAATACAATCGATCGCGCCGTGCCGTCTGCCCGACCATCATCGGCAGGCGCTGACCAGCTCCGCGCTCAGCGTTCGATGCAGAACGCTCCATCGAAATCGCTGGCGGCAAAAGGCAGGTCGAGTCGAGGCTCGCGCGAGGCGGGCGTGCTCGAAGAGTCGTCGCCCGGCCTCTTCCACGCAAAGCGCGTTGGATAGGTGATGCTCGATGCAGTAGCTCTGCGCCGCGTCACCGACGCTGGCGAGGTCTCGGACGAAATCGCGAACGGCACCATCGCGACAGACCGCCAGGCAGCGCTGAACTCCGGCCTCGGAGAACGACGATGACCACGTGAGGGTCTTCATGCCTTCGCCAGGCGAGCGGTACCGGGCGTTGTGCCGGCGCCAGCAGGTTCGCCTTCGTCGTCCCGCGCGGCGAAGGGATCGACCGCGACACCGCTCAACCACACGTTGTAGTGCACGTGGGGTGCGACCCACGGAAACCCGACGACGGCGTTGAGCCCGGAGTAGCCCGATAGCGCGACGAGCTCGCCGCGTGCGACGTCCTGCCCGACTTCGACCAGCACCTTCGCCAGATGGTTGCTGGTCGTCACGAGCGTCCCTCCGTGGTCGATGTAGAGCTTCAGCCCCCCTCGATTGAACTCGCGGCGTACCGAAACGACGCGTCCGGGGGCGGCGGCGCACACTGGCGTGCCGGGAGGTACGACGAAATCGGTACCGTTGTGGCTGTCGTAGGTCAGGCGCCCGCCACGGAAGTCGCGAACCTGGGTGATGCGGACGCTCCACCCGTCGGCGACCGGAGTCGGCGTGCGGTTCACCAGGTTCAAGATCGGCACCTTGCGATCGGCACGCACGCGCCCGAGCCAGGTCGACACGGCGAGCCGCGGAGTGAAAATCCCGAGGCTCGACAGCCCGAAGCGACTCCGCGGCGTGTCGCCCCCGTCTCCGAGCACTGCGAGCTTGGCTTGCCGAAGCGCGAGAGGGAACGGCGAGAGCCCGAGGACTTCGATCAGAGGAACGTTGCGTGTCGGCACGCACCGATGTTCGCAGAAAGCGGCACGTCCGTCAGCGCGGCAAGGCACCGAGGCGCACCACCTCGTCGGCGACGCCGCCGCCGACCTTCTTCAGCGACCAATCGAGCGTCCCGGGAGCGAGCTCGAACACGGCCCGACCGAATTCCCCTTCGCGCCAGCGCGCGGGGGGAAGGAGTCGGTCCGCCGGCGGGCTCGACACTGGCCCGGCCTTCGTGCGCCCTTCGAGCACGAGCCGCCAATCGCGCTCGGCGCGCGCGCGCACGTGGAGGTACACGGAGACCTCGAGCGCGTCCCCGGGTCGCGGGCGTGCGGGCTCGAGATCGAACCCGAGAACCTCGACGCGCCCGGCGTCGAGGCGGACGTCGCGGAGCGGATGAGCGGGTCGCGGCGCCTCCCTCAGGAGCACACCGTCGAGCTTCTGCATGACCTGATTCGAAGCCGGCTCGCGCGCGTAGTAGACGCGCTCCAGCCAATCGTCCAAGCGCCGCCGGAGAGGCTCGAAGCTCGGTCCGCGCTCGGCGGGCCAGAGATTTCGCTGCTCGCGGGGATCCGCCCTCAGATCGTAGAGCTCGTAGAGGTTGTCCTCGAGCCGGTAGACGAGCTTCCGCTCGGTGGTGACGACGGCCCGCAGCACGCTCGGCCAGTTGGTCTCGGCGTACACGCTCCTGTCGCGCGCGTCTCGCCGATAGTAGAGCTGCGGCACGAGGCTCTCGCCTTCGAACGACAGGCCCGAGACGTCCGCCTCGGCGAGAGCGGCCAGCGTCGGCACGATGTCCATGCCGGAGACGGGCCCTTCGATGACCCGCGGCTCGATTCCCGGCGAGTGGACCACCAGCGGGACGTGGAGGAGCTCGAAGTAGAGAGCCTGCCCGTGGTTCGTGAAGCCGTGCTCGCGAAAGCCATCGCCGTGGTCCGCGGTCACGACGATGGCGGTCCGCTCGGGCAAGGCATCTACGAGGCGCCCCAGGTGGTGATCGGTGAAGGCCACTTCGCCGTCGTAGAGATCTTCCTCGCTGCTTCCGAAGCTCGGAAACCCGGGGTGGGCGACGTAGTGCGCGTGCGGGTCGAGGTAGTGAAGCCAGAGGAACCACTTCTGTCCGCGTCGTCGAGCGATCCAGTCGAGCGCCTTGTCGGTGAGGCGATCCGAAGTGACGGCGGATGGGTCGTGCGTTCGCCCGAGCTCGTTGTCGTAGGTGTCGAAGCCCTGCTCGAGGCCGAAGTCGTTGAAGTAGACGTGGCCGAGAATCGCGCCCGTGACGTAGCCCTTGCGCTTCAGGATCTCGGCCACGAGCACGTTCTCCTGCCGGAGTCGCGGCGGCATGCCAGGCGTCACCTTCTCGTCCAGCGCGAGCCCGGAGTGGAAGAACTTGGAGGTCAAGATCGACGGCACCGACGCCATCGTCCCGGCCGAAGGTGCGTTGGCAAAAGCAAACGAAGCCGAGCGTGCAGCGAGACGAGCGAGGTTCGGTGTGGTGTCCCGACGGCGGCGCGCTGCCCAGCCGCCGAGGCTGGTGTGGTCGTAGCGCAGCGAGTCGATGGTGACGAGCAGCAGGTTGGGCTCGCCACGGAACGGCTCGGGCACGGGCAGCTGCTTGCCGGCCGATTCCCGCAGCGCGTCCTCCAAGCGGAAGTCCCGACCGTCGCAGTTTTCGTCCACGCCGTTGTCGGGCAGATCGCGCGCCAATGGATGGATGTGGGCGTCGAACGCGGCGCAGTCGTTCTCGCCGAGCAGAGATCCATAGCCGTCGCCATCGAAGTCGTTGGCCTTGCGCACGAGAGCGACGAGCGAGGCGAGCGGCGGCGAATGACCCACGGCCAGGGACTTGGCGGCAGAATCGTGGCCGGTCGTGCCCAGGGTCAGCGGGACGCCCAGCGCGAACAGCGAGAGAGCGAGCCGCGGAGCGCCGGGCGGGTAGCGGAACCAATACCGGCGAGTCAGGACACCGAGACCGAAGCTGAAGGCAGCGAGCAGGTGCCGCCAGGGCACGTGGGGGTCGAGGGGCGGGTGAAGGCGCACGGCGAGCCGGAGCAACGCCCAGACGACGAAGCCGCAGGCGGCGAGGCCGGCGACGTGGCGAGAGACCGAGTCATCCTCGCGCACTTCCCGCCGCGGGAGCAGTCGTCCGAGTCCCCAGGCGAGCGGTGCCAGCACGACGAGAAGGAGCGCCGACAGCGTCAGATCCAGACACAAGAGCGAGACGACGACGCTGGGGCTCGAGCGCGCGCGAGCGCTGGCCAGGACGATGACCCATTCGCTCGTCGCGAACGCCAACACGCCGGCGGCGGCGGCGCGCAGGCTTTCGTGCGACATCGGCGCTCGGCTCTCAGTCACCGGGGCATCCTTCAATCGGAAGGGCGCTTCTTCAAGAGCGCGCGGAGCGGCTCCACCAGAGGCTCGTTCGGCACGACGCTGCCGCCTTCCGCGGGCACCTCGTAGACGCCCACTCGGCCATCGGCGTAGCCGAGAATCAGGCTCGTTTCGCTCCGAGGCACGACGGCCACGATGTCGCTCTCCACGCCGGGCTCGAGCACGCGACAGCTCTCCGCGCACACGACCAACTTGGGGCCGATGGCTCCCCAGGCCTGGAAATGGTCGGCGGTGCCGACCGCCATCGGGCGCGTCGCGGGCGGCAACGTGACCGCACCCAAACGTCCGAGTAGGATCGGCTTTTCGCCGACTCGGATCAGCGCGGCCCCTCCCGCTTGCCAGCTCTCGGCTGCGATGGCGGTGCCCGAGCCCGGTTCGGGCCTGGCGTCTTCGCCCGCGACCGAGTCTGCCTTGCCGATCCGCAGCCAGCCCGCTCCCGGTTTCGGATGCTGCACGACCGGCTGCGCGTCCACCGCGCGGCCGAAGCGCGTACCGCCGGGCAGCGGCAGCGGAGTCGGAAGCCACGCCGCCCACAGCTCTCCGGCCGAGAGGGCCAGCAAGAGGTCGGGATCGCCCGGGAGCGCCGACACCTGCTCGAGCTTCAGGCATGCGGGCTTCCGCGTGACCGCCAGCGGAGACAGCTTGGGCAGTGTGGGGGGACCGAAGTCGTGGATGCGCATGCCCTCCCAACCGACCGGGCTTCGCACGTGCGCGCCGCAGCTCGGATCGATCACTGCTTCGTGGCTGACCCAGAGCGCGTCCTTCTTCAGGACTTCGCGCGCGCGGGCCACTTGCGCGCGATGTGCATCTTCGGACCGTTTGAGCTCCGAGTATCCGACCGTGCTGCCTCCCGTTCCGTAACCGCCCTTCCCCAGAAGACAGCGTAGTGCTGGACTCGGGTACCTCACCCGACAGCCTCGCACGATCACCGCGGGCTGGTCTCGGGAATGCGATCCTCGGGAGGGAGCAGTACCTTCGTCAACGCCTTCCTCGCCCGCTACGACGACGAAGACGAAAGCCGTGCGAGCGCGATGACGACGAGCCCGAGGCCCTGGGCGCCAGCAGGTCCTCGAGGACCTTGATCAGGTAGCCGCAGTTCAAGGAACCGATAAAGCGTTGGGCAGCCGTCGCACCGCGCGCCCCTGACAGGTTCCGAACAGCCAGCCCTCGTACGCCGTGAACTCACTCTTTGCCCCGAACAGGCGAGCGCCTCGGTGAGCTCGCGGGTGCCTTCGGCCGACTCCTCGTCTCTTCGGCGTTGCAGCTCGGCCGAAAGAGAAGCCGATCGCCGGCGGCCGAGCTTCGTGCGAAGCGAAGTGAAGTTCCGCTCTTCGCTGAAGCGCTCCCCGTCCCAAGTGATGAACCCGAACGTGCCGAGCACGTATTTGCCGGCATCCCCCATCCACAGCCGGCAGTCGTCTCCCGTAGCGACGCTGGGCGGCAGTGATTGCTTGCTGACCCGACCCTGCGGGTCGATCCGGAACACCACCTGCTCGCGCGCGCGAACGCGCTTCTCTTCCCGCGTCTTCTTCCGATCGTCGACCTGGACCACCAGCTGCTCGTGGTCGGCGTCGGCGACTCCGGACAGCAAGATCTCCCCGTCGCGCGCGGCAGCGCAACCACGGGTCGCCACCCCGAGCTCTCGCAAGAGCCCCGAGCGGACCTCGCCGTCACGAACGACCACGTCGGGACCGCTCGACCCGATGGCCACGTAGGCGCGCGCACCGTCCGTCGCTTCCGCGCTCGGCCACTGCAAGGTCGAGGAACGCGGATCGAGAAAGCGCACCCTACCCTCGGAACGCGGAGCCGGTGGGCGCACCAGCAGAATCGGTATCCCGTCTTCGGTGCGCTCGATGGCCGGCGGAGGACCGAGCGGAGGCAGGGAGGGCAGCGCGGCCAGGCTCGCGTCTGCGGCACCCGATGAGGCCGGCGCCGGGTTCGTGGTCGCGCGCTGGCAGCTGGAACCCGAAAGGAGCAGGAGTGCCAACACCCCGAGCTTCGCCGTACGCCCCATCGTCATCCACCTGCGAGGCAGGATAGCGCATCCCATCAGGGCCACTCGACGTCGTAGAGCTCTGCGTTGTCTTGCCCGCCGAACGTCTCGGCGTCGGCGAAGAAGCGCCGCTCGTGGCCCGCCATGGGTTCGACGCCATACAGACGAGCCTTGGAGATGAAGCGCTTTTCCCCGCGTTCGAGGTCGTAGACCATCATGCCGGTGCTCGAGCCTTGGGCCAGCAGCTTGCCGCCGTAGGCCAGCGTGGGAATGGCGCCGGTCTTGGGTTCGAATCCGACGATTCTCCTCAGCTCGCGGGTTTGGAAGTCGGCGATGAACGTTTCGCGTTCGATGTTTCGGCCGTCGACGCTCTCGCGGTTGCTGCCGAGCAAGGCGCGCCGGCCGCTCGGGTCGAAGGCCACGGAAATGTAGCGCCCGCCGACGAGCACCCGCTCGACACCGCCGTCGGTCGTGCGCGTGCAGACGAGGTCGTTCAGCTCTCCTCGCTCTTCCACGACACAGACGCGGTCCGCGACCGGCGAGACGAGCGTGGTCCCAGCCGGCTCTCGGACGAGCACACGACTGCGACCCGACTTGGCATCGATGAGGGCGATCGGCGCGGGGAACAGCGAAACGTAGCTGGAAGCGTCGGGAGAGATGCGACACTCGCGGACGAAGCGCTTGGGGCCGACGCGCTCGGGCGGTCCCTTTTGCAGGCTCATCCGCATCGCCGACCCGAGCCAGTCGTTCCACGCTCCCGCCTCTTCGTGCCAGTGAATGAAGCCGTCGGCCGAGAACCCGATGGCGCAAGAGGATGTGTCGACCGACAAGCGCACGCGGCCCGTCGCGACGTCGAGCAGCGAGAACGCCCCGCTGTGAACCAACACCAAAGACCCGTCGGCGGAAAACAACGCTCCCGACGCGGCGTGCGCGTCCACCGTGTAGCCAGCCGGATGGCTCGGCGTGACGAGTCGTGCGGTGTTGTTCTCGAGCAGCACGTAGCTCTTGCCGTCGGGCGAAAGAGCGAGAGCTTCGGCATCTTTCGCGATGAGCTTGGCGCTGAGTGCTCGACCGGCGCGAAAGCGAATGTCGCTCCCTTGCGGGAAGGCGGTCACCTGGCCGGCTCCTACCGGCGGCGGCAGCGGCGCGTCACTCGCGCTCGGTGCAAGCGCGACCGGCGCAGGAGGCCCGGGCACGGGAGGCGGAGGGTATTGATAGCTCCGTGGCCGATCGCAGCCGACCTGCAAGACACTCGTGACCGCCAGCGCGAGCAGCCCGAAGCAGCGTCCGGCCAGCATCACGGGCTTGTACGGAACGGGCACCCGCCATCTCCCCGCTAGGCTCAGTGGGGCGCGCACGTGGAAACTCCCGCGCCGACCACCGTCTGGTCGAGCTTCGCAACCAGGGAAAGCGCTCCCGTCGCCAGGTCGTAGCGAGTGACCTCGGTGGCTTCGCCCGCGTCTTTCGCGACGAAGAAGTAGAACGCGCCGGCCCACCACGCGAACGCGAACGACGAGTTCGGCTCGCCGAGGCCCGGCGCGACCTTCGAGAGCAGCGCGCCGTTCGTCTCGTCCAATTCGGCCAGCGTCGCCGGATGTAGGGCCGTCGGGAGACCGAACGCGAAGAGGCGCCCGTCGCCGGTGCCCGTGAGCTCCACGGCGTGGCCGATGTCCTCGGTGTAGGGCGCTACGAAGTCGAGGCTGAGCGTCGACAGATCGAGGGTCGCGAGCCCTTGGGATGGCGCCGCGTAGTTCGATTCGGTCACGAAGAGCCTGTCCTTCGAACCGACCGGGTCGAAGACGAAGCCCATGCCGAAACGTTGCCAGCCAAGCTGGTTCGGCACGAACGCGGTCGGCACACACGCGGCGGTTTGCGTGTCCACCTGCAGGAGATAGCCGCCTTGGTTCAACACGAAGGCGATGCCGTTTCGCGCCACGGCCATGGAGAACGGCGCATACAGCATTCCGCAGTTCAACGTCCCCACATAGGTGAAGGTCGCGGTCGGCGGGTCGAATCGTTGAAGCGTCGACTGTTGAGTGACCACGTACACGCTCGGCGGCCCCGAATCGTCGCAAACGGGAGGAGGGACGTCGAACGCGACATCCGGGGTCGTCTCGAGCGCGTCGGCGACTTCCGGAGCGGCGTCAGACGGAGCTGCTTCGACGCTCGCGTCGGAGGCGTCCACGCGGAGGCCCGACTTGGCGCCGCAGGCCACGACCCACGCCAGAGCGAGCAAAAGCGCAAGCACCTGGATGGCCCGCGCCATGACTCAGAATGGGCTCGCGCAGCTCGCCATGCCTGCATCGCACTGACTCGCCGGGAACTTGTGACCCTCGAGGGGCGTACCGTTCGGCGGCTGCGTGATGTTGGCAGCCAGAACGGTTCCCTTCACCGCGGCCGACGCGGGCCCGAAGCTCTCGAAAGTGAGATCCGCAGCGATGCCGGTGCATCCGCTCGGCAAGGTGAGGTGTACGTTCCAGAGCTTGGCCGAGAAGAGCCAGCTGCCCTTGCCGTTGCATGCAAAGAAGGGTGAGTTCGCCGGCAGCGTGGCTCCGTCGAGCACGTCGGCGCTGAAGTCTGCGTTGAAGCGCACCCAGGAGTAGTGGTTCATGCCACCGGACCAGCCGATGAGCCACACGCCCTCGAGCGCACCCGGCTGCATGACGTCTTTGGGACCGCAGCCCAGGTACTTGCCACCGCCACACGCGCAGGAGCAGTCCGGCTCGCACGGTTCCACGCCGCACGGACAGAAACAGGTTTCGGCGAACACCTGACAGCTCCCGCTCGCGCTCTTGCAACCGCAGTAGTCGAGTCCGACGCAGTTGCCGGCGCCGCCACCAGCGCCACCGGCTCCGCCGGTCGCGCCACCACTGCCGCCGACGGCGCCGCCGCCCCCACCGACCGCGCCACCACTGCCGCCGACGACGCCGCCGCTGCCGCCGACTGCGCCACCACTCCCGGCGGCGCCTGCCCCGCCGTCCGCGCCGCCGCCGCCGGTCGACGAGTTCGAGTCTTGATCCGTGCTCCCGCCACAGGCGGAAAGCGCGAGCGTGAGGGCCATGGCGAAGCGAACATTCATGTCGACACCCAGCCGATTTCGTACGCCGGTCCGTGGCAGATGTAAAACCATGCTGGGCCTGCAACGCGGGTTCTTGGCGAGGACACGAGGTGAGCCGCCGACGGGCCGCGCGGGCACTTCGGCGCCATGGCGAGCTGGAAGAATGTCGGGCCCCTGATGCTGGTTCTGGGAACGGCGAGCGCATGCAGCGCGAACTCCGCGAGTGATCCACGTCCCTCGACCCTCGCCGAGACGGGCGGAGCGGGCTCGGGCGGACAAGCGGGGGAGACCAACGCCGGCGGCGCGACCGCAAGCGGCGGCGCCTGGAGCGCGAGCGGCGGCAGTGGCGGGACCTCGGCGGACCCTGGCTGCAGCGCCGAAGCGAAACACATCTACTTGGTCGGACATGACGTGGGGACGTTCGACCTCGCTCTCTTTCGGTTCGACCCGGCCGCGCTCTCGTTCCAGGGCGTCGCGCCCATCGTCTGCCCCGGCTTTGTCCAGTCGCCGTTGGTGCTCGGCGGCGTGGTGAGCCGTTCGGGTGAGATGTGGTTGGCTCTCGCGCCGGGGCTTTCCGAGAGCGGCACAGGGGGCCTCTTCCGCTTGGCCGTGAAAGACGGCAAGTGCTCCAAAGCATCATCGGTGACGCCGAGCCAATCGCTGTTCGGCTCCACGTTCTCGACGGTGAGTGCTGGCTCGAACGCGGAAGCGCTCTACGTTCCGGTCCCCTTCGGGACGTTCGACCTGACGACCGAGATCCACACGCCGCTCGGCCCGACCCCCTGGGTTCACGACAAGTGGATGATGGTCTTGGCAGGCACCGGGAATGCCGAGCTCTTCGGGCTCGCGTGGTGGGGCGGCGCGACGCCCAAAGACCAGCCCATGCCGCCGCTCGAGCTCCACACGCTGGACAAGGCCACCGGCACGTCCGTGTCCAGCAAGAAGCTCGACGCGGAGCCGTTGCGGAGTGCGGTGGCATCGGCCTTTGCTCCCTGGGGAGGGTCGCTGTGGGCGTTCACGAGCCTGAGCGGGTCGGGCACCGTCGTCCAGCGCTACGACATGGCGAGCGGAAAGCTCACGCAGGGCGTCGCTTCACTGGACGACATCCAAGTCAGCATCGCCGGGGCATCGACCTGTGCCCCCCCTACCATCCAATGACTCGTCACGGGCAAGTGCGGCCGATGAGGAGACTCACGATCTGCACGTCCGCTTGGGTCACGCTCTGATTTCGGTCTACGTCCGCGAGCTGGCATTTCGGCGCGGCAGTGCCGACGGCGCAGCCAATCTCAGCCGCGACCAGGGACTGATCCGATGCCTCCACGGTCCCGCTATCGTCCACGTCCGCAGCGCACGGCCAATACGCTGGAGCCGGCGTCGCGCCGCTGCACGACGTTCCTTGCACCGCAGACAGAATGCCCACGTCGACTTCGTCGACCGCGCAATCGAAGGTGAGATCGGCGGCATCACACGCGGCATCCCCCGTGCCTGGAGCGCAGCCGATTTGCGCGAGCAAGTGCGTCAGATCATCGAGGTCGATGCTGGCATTGGGTACCAAGTCGGCCACACACGCCCACGCGCCGACCGGTCCGCCCCCCTGGTCCGTGCCCGGCTCGCAGGTCGAGCCGGGCTTCGTCGCCGCCAGGATGGGCTCGCCACTTTCGGTGCCACATGAAAGCAGGAAGAGCCCTGGCCAGATGTGCTTCACCATCGCACGCCTCCGGTGACGGCGCCGCCGACGAGCGGTCTGCCCACGCTGGCAACGCGCTCGCCGGCAAAATTCATGGCGAGCTCGGGCAGAGTCACACCGCCGAACGCGAGGGCCCGGAGCTCGACGTTGCGCGAGAGATCGATCCTCACAGCCGCACGCGCGAGCCCGAGAATCGCCCAGAGCGCGACATTCTGGTCACGGTTGGGCGCCGTGGCGTGGCCTTCCATCCGCATGGAAAACGCGGCGATCTGGGCACCCAGGCTGGGAACGACCGGACCCTCAGCGAGCTCCCAATCCACGCTGGGCCCGAACGCAGCAAAGCTCACCGCCGCGCAGCCCGCCGCCGTACAAACCTCGCTCGGCAGCGTGGGCGCGATCAGCACTGCCGACAGCCGGAAGTCGCCCCAAAGCGCGCCTCCTTCGACGTAGGTGTGAACACTCGCCGGCACTCCGCCAGGCGCGGCCCAGAGCAGCGGCCCCAAGGCCGCGAACACCGTCTGGCGAGGCACAGGCGCGGGCACGGGTTTCGGTCGATCCCGCGCCACGACGCGCCGCACGACTCGAGGCGGCGGCACTTCGCCCCTGGCTGGGATTTGGGAATCGACCTCGAGCAAACTCGCGCGCAAGAGCTCGACCGCGCGAATGGCCAGCACGTCTTCGCCCATCGAGCTCGCGTCGTTGACGGTCCGTCGCGAGGTCTTGCCCGTGACACGGTCGACGATCACGACTTCGGCGTCTCGCTGGGCCAGGCCGACACCGACGAGGGCGAGCACGTCGAGCTTCCGCGCGAGCTCTTCCAGCTCGCTGGGGCTCGCGTCCGCGACCGAACGGGCCTCCAGCACCGAAAAGCCGAGCGCCGCGAGCTCGGCGCGAAGCCGCGGCACGATGGACTGCTTCGAGCTGGGCGTGACGATGGCCACCCGTCGTTCCTCCTCTGCGCGAGCGCGGAACGAAAAGCAGAGCACGAGCAGCAGACAGACCCACCGGCGCATCAGTCCTCGCCGGCCAGACTCCGCGCGAGCGGGGCGTGGGGACCGTTGGGGTACGCCGCAAGGTAGCGTTTCGCGGTCGCCTGCGCAGCGCTCGTCGCTCCCGATCGCTGATGACACTCGAGGAGGCGCCCGAGGGCGTCTCGCGCGAACGGTCCCCCGGGCTGTTCGCCGAGATAGGTCGAAAACCAGCGGGCGGCTTCGCCGTAGTTTCCGCGCCCGTCGAACGCCATGCGCCCGAGCTGGAAAGCCGCCTCCGCCGCTCGCGGGTGCCCCGGGAAGCGCGACCTCGAGAGTGTGAACGCCGTCATGGCCTTCGCGGGTGCGCCCGCCAGCCGAGCCAGATTGGCTAGCTCCATCAGCTCGTCGGGCCCGGCCGCGCGGCAGGCGGCTTCGAAATCACCGACCGCGTCCAACGCGAGCTTGTACTTGCCTTGACGGACCAGCGTCTTCCAGGAAGGCGGAGCTGGTGCACTGGCGCTCGGCGCTGGAGACTCCGCGGTCGGCGTGGGAAGCGGCGCGTTCTGCCTCGAGGCGACAGGGGGCGCGAGTTCCTCGACGCGACTCCCGCAAGCGGCCGGGTCGGCCTGGCAATCGATGACGTAGCTCTCACCCGCTGCGACGGTCCGCTCCGAGCCCGCGCCACGCGCGCTCACGCGCACTTTGCCCTCGGTCACATCCAGAGCGAAGCGGCGTCGTTCGCCTTCCCAACTCACGTCGAACCGAGTCCCGGTCACGACGACTTCGACGGGCCCAGAAGTGATCCGCCAGCGCGTGCGACCCGCGCTCTCGACGACCGCCCGCATCCGTCCACGCTCGAGCTCGAGCTCCACCACCTGGCTTTCCACACGCGCGACCCGGAGCCGGGACGTCGGTTCGAGCACGAGCTCCGAGCCGTCGGAAAAGGAGAGTCTCTCTTGGGTCTGCCCTGCCTCGATTCGGGTCGAGACAGCGCCAGACAGCTCGCTGCCAGCATGACGGAGGACCAGTTGCCCGCGGCCGAACCAGAGCCAGAGCGCGAGCGCGGCCCCGAGCGCCGCGGTCGCGAACGACAGGGCGAGCACTCCGCGCCGTCTCCTCTCCTCGGCGCCTCGAGCAAAGAAGCTCTCACGTTCGCGTAGCCACGCGGGCCGAGCAGGGTCGAGTCCTGCTGGCGCGCGACCTCGCGACCGAGCGCTTCGAGGTGGTTCAAGTCGCCCATCGGCGTCCCTCCTTCACCCAGTCCTCGAGCACCGGATCGCGTCGAGCCATGGCTACGAACCGCTGCTCCGCCTTCACCAGACGCCTCTTGATGGTGGCGAGCGACACGTCGCATGCCCGCGCAACCTCAGTGAGCTCCATGCCGTCGACGTAGCGTAGCGCGAAGGCGATGCGTTCGTCGGTTGGCATGCGATCGAGAACGGCATACGTTCGGCGCAATGCTTCCGTGTCCTCGCGCCGGGGAGGCTCGCTCGGAGGTTCCGGAACCGCGTCGGGGGCAAGGAACATGAGCCATCGGCGACGCACACGGCTTCGAATCTTGCGTCGCGCCGTGAACACCGCGATGGAGCTCAGCCAGGAACGGAGCGCGTTCGGGTCCCGAACGTCTTGGATACTGGTGAGAGCCTCGACGAAAACGTCCTGGAGCACGTCGGCCAGATCCGGATCGAGACCTAGCACGCGGCGTAGCACGCGCTCGACGTGGCCTGCGTAGCGATCGAATAACAGTCCCTTCGCCCGGGTATCGCCTTGGCGCAGCGCCTCCAGCAGCGCCGCGTCGGAGCCAGGCGCGGACGCGACTCCGGCGCCACCGGCCAGCCCCAGGCCGGGTGGAGTGTCGGGGGGGACGCTCACGGACAGCAGGGTACACCTCGCCGTCCTTCGAGTGCCCAGAGGGCCTTGCGGCGGCTCAATTTTTTTTCGGCGTCTTTTGCGAGCCGTTGGGCAGTGTTGGGGGCACTCGCCGGATATGTCCATGCAGACACTCGGGCTGATGGCGGCGCTGTTTGCTCTCGGCTGCGCCGGTGGAGAGGCAGGGCTCACGCCATCGGACGGAGGCGCGGAACCGGACTCCGGCACGGGAGGCGCTTCGGCGGGGCCCGCCTGCGCGGCGAGCGAGAAGGCCTGCACGGGCGCCTGCGTCAGCGTGAACGACCCGGAGCACGGCTGCAGCGGGACGAGTTGCGCGCCCTGCTCGACCCCCAACGCCACGGCAGGCTGCACCAAGGCTGGCTGTAGCATCGCGGCCTGCAACGCCGGTCATGCCGACTGTGACGGAGAGCGGGCGAACGGCTGCGAAGTATCCACCGCCGACGATCCCGCACACTGCGGCGCGTGCGGGCACGCATGCTCGACCGCCGGCGGTAGCGCGAAGTGTGTGGCGGGCGTCTGCGCGACGGCCTGCGACCAAGGCCGTGCAGACTGCGATGGCCAGCCAGAGAACGGCTGCGAGACGGAGCTGCTGACGGACGCACAACACTGCGGCGCTTGTGGGCACGATTGTCAGGGAACGAGCTGTTCCGTGGGCCTATGCGCCGCCACCTGGCTGACCGAGGAGCCTGCCGGAGCGAATTGCGCCGGGCCGCTCGCCGTCGACGGCGGCGACGTGTTCTTCGTGTCCGGCGACGGCGCGTTGAAGAAGGTGAAGACGGGCGGAACGCCGGAAGTGCTGCTCCCGGGAGCCGGGCGCACGCTGCACGACATGGCTCTCGATTCGACCCACTTGTACTTGCTCGATACCTTCAAACGTGAAGTCCTACGCCTGCCCCGACTCGGCGGAGCTTCGGAGAAGATCGGGAGCTTCACAGACTACTTCGTCAAGACCACCAACGTGTATGTCGTGACCGACGGCACCCAGGTCTTCTGGCTCGATCACGTCTCGGGCGTGGTGAACGACATCAAGCGTTACAAGTTGCCGGCAGGGCCCGAAGTCGTCTGGCGGAGCGCGGGAGCCCAAGCCACTGTGTTCGACATCGCGCTCTTCGGCGAGTACCTGTATTGGATCGAGGACGACGCCATCTGGCGCGCCAAAGCAGCTCAGGCCAACGCGGTGCCCGAGCTCGTGGCCCCGTCGATCGTGGCAAGTCGCCTGGCTGTGGGCGGAGGCGCGCTCCACTGGATTGGGCAGGCGAGCAAACAACCGACCGAAAAGCCGGGCGTGGTCCGGTTGGGTGCCGGCGGAACACCCGAGCTCCTCAGCGAATCCGCGAACGTGATCGCTCTCGCGCCCGAGCCGAGTGAAGTGTTCTTTCGAACCGGCCTTCCGCTGTCCGGCGACACACGCCTCCTGCGAGTGCTGCCTGGGCAAGCCGACGCCCTGCCGATCGTCACCGACAAGTCCAAGCTCGGGGAAGCGTTCTACGAGCGCTCCATCGCCGTCGACTCGAAGTTCCTGTACGCGAACGTGCCCTGCAAGAAGGGCGTGCTCCGGGTGGCGCGATGAGGTGGCTCGGACTCCTTTGGCTCGCGCTCGGGACCGCGTGCGGAGACACGAGCCGGGCGAGCACACCGCAGACTCCAGCCGGCGGCACGAACGGCGGCGGAGCCGCGGGGGGAAGCGCGGGCTCCGGGTCCGGCGGCAACGACGGGGGCATTTCGCTCGGGTGTTTGGACGCGAACGGAGTGGACGACGACGGCGACGGCGTGAGCGAGACCGACGGCGACTGCGACGATTGCGAGGCCTTGGTGAACCCGGGGGCGTTCGATGTCGCAGGCAACGGCGTGGACGAAGATTGCAGCGGAAAGCCCGACGACGAGCCTTCCGGATGCGACGGCCCGCTGCCGCTGGCCGCCACCGACCCCGTGGACCTGGCGCGGGCCATCGGACTCTGCCGGCTCACCACCGCCGACGCAAAGGGTGGAGAGCGCACCTGGGGACTTCTGAGCGCCAAGCTCACGGAGACCGACGGCACCTCTCCGACCGACCCACTCTTTTCGGGAATCCTCGTCGGCTATGGCAAGAACAACCATCCGCGCGAAGGCAAGCAGCTCTTGGCGTTGTCGTCCGGGACCGCACGGGGGCCGACCGATCCGGGGAGCATCAGCCCGAGCGGCAACGGCTATGCACGGCCGGAGCTGGAGTCGGCATATCCGCCGGGGTTCCCCCAGAACGCCCAGGGCTGTCCCGAGCCGTTCACCCAGACGGCGAACGATTCGGTGCGCCTCGAGCTCGAGATCCGCGTGCCCACCAACGCCAATTCGTTGGCCTTCGACTTCTCGTTCTTCACGACGGAATGGCCGGAGTGGATCTGCTCGGAGTTCAACGACACGTTCGTCTCGCTGCTGGAGACCCAAGCGCCTCTCGACCCGAGCCACCACGGCAACGTCTCGTTCGACGCCGCCGGGAATCCGGTATCGATCAACGTGAGCTTCTTCGGGATCACGAGCGGGCCCGTGCTCGCCGGCACCTGGATGGCCGGGGGCCTCGGGGGCGGAACGGATTGGCTCACCACCGAGGCGCCGGTGGTTCCCGGAGAAACCATCCGGCTTTCCTTCGCCATTTGGGACACCAGTGACCACAAGTTCGATTCGCTGGTGCTGCTCGACGCCTTCCGCTGGTCCGTGAAGACAGTGCCAATGCCCGAGACGCGCCCGACGCCGCGCTGAATCTCAGCGCTTCTTCGCCTTCTTCGCGGGCGCCTTCTTCGCGGGCGCCTTCTTCGCCGCCGCCTTCTTCGCGGGCGCCTTCTTCGCCGCCGCCTTCTTCGCGGGCGCGGGCGCCTCGCCCTCGGGCAGATGACATACGGCTTCGATGTTGTTGCCGTCGGCGTCGAGCACGAACGCGCCGTAGTAGTTCGGGTGGTACTCCGCGCGCAGACCAGGGGCACCGTTGTCCCGAGCTCCCGCCTTCAGCGCCGCCTTGTGGAACGCGCGTACGGTGGCGCGATCCGCGGCGAACGCGACGTGCGTCGGATTGACGGGCTGGTCCGTTGCCGTGATCCAGAAGTCCGGTTTGCCACGCGCGCCGAGACCGGCGGCGCCAGGGAACTGCATCACGACGGCGTAGTCGAGCGGACGCAGTGCTTTGGCATAGAACGCCAGGGCTTGGTCGAAGTTTTTCACCCGAAGACTGATGTGGTCGATCATGGGCGCGAGGCTACTCTTGTCTGCCTTGGTCATCGACCACCAATTCAGCGGGCGCCCTGCTACCCTCGCCCCATGTCGAGAGCTTGGGTCTGCGCCCCCCTCTTGTTGTTCCTGGCCTGCTCCTCCGACGAAGGCGGCGAGCCGAAAGCAACTGGGGGCGCGACCACGGGGGGCACCGCGGGCGGCTCGGCGGGGGGCGTTGGCGGCGCCGTGGGGGGTAGCGGCGGAGTGGGCGCTGGCGGGAGCGTGGCAACGGGCGGCAGCGGCGGGGGCCCGAGCGGGTACGACTGCAAGAACCCGCATCCGGCATGGCTCTTGTGTGAGGACTTCGAGGGCATGAGCGCGGGCTTTTCGGCCTGGCTCGCTGCTTCGAAGTGGACGGATCACATCGGCGGGGACGACGCGGGGCGCATGACGACGAGCAACGAAGCCCATGGCGGCGGCTTTGCGCTCTACCTGCCGGCCGCAGCGAGCTCCGGCTACCAGGGCGCCGACCTGCTTTTTCGTACGTGCCAAGGGCAGAACCAGCCGGGCTGCGCGATGGCTGGGTACGACAGGCTGTTTTTCCGTGCCTGGTTCCGGCTCGCACCGGACCACCAGAAGGTGCACCACTTCCTCAGCATCCTGGGGAGCGAACAGTATTGGGATGCCTACGGAAACGCTGGCTGCCGCCCCGACGGCACGCGGCACATGGGCACGACCGTGGACTTCGAGGGCGCGGCACGGAACACGTTCTTCTACACCTATTTCCCGGAGATGAGCTGCGACACCGGAGCGAACTGCTCGAAGTACGCCGACCCGACCCAGATCTGCGCGGACTGCGCGCAGAAGGGCATGCCGTGCGCGAACGGCCCCGAGTGCTGCTGGGGCAACGAGTACCATCCGTCACCCGAGGTCACGCTGCCGCTCGATCAGTGGGTGTGCCTCGAGATGAGCATGAAAGCCAACGACCCCGGGCAGAAGAACGGGGAGATGAGCTACAGCATCGACGGCAAGCTGGCCCATCAGGTCACCGGCATGTCCTTCCGTACGAAGAAGAGCTTGAAGCTGAACGGCGTGAGGCTCCAACACTACCTCACGACGGAGGACGCCGCGGGCCACTCGAACCGGATCTGGTTCGACGACGTGGTCGTCAGCACCGAACCCATCGGCTGCTCGTGATCGATCCTAGCGAGGCGCCCTTCGCTCGCACGGGCGCGCCAGGGTGAAGAGCGTGCTCGCCTTGCCTCGGCCGCCGTCGACCAACACCGCAGCGAAACCAGGCCGCACGAGCGGCCGCGCACGAAAGCCGTCGCTCAACTTGCCTTCCTTCCCGCTCTCGGGAAGCACGTTCCACGCGCTTGCCTGCCAGCGGCCCCTCTCCTGGGAGAGCAGCGCGGCGCGGCCATCGAAGCTCCACACGTGGTAGTAGCGGCGAATCCCCCGGCTGTCGGTCGGGCTGTGCATCATTCCGCCTCCCACCTTCTGCTCGACCAAGAGGGCACCGTCGGTCATCGGCGTGAGCGCGACGTCCGGGTACGCGACCCGCGGAAGCACCTCCGCCGCACCAACGTCCTGGCCGTTCCGCACGGGCACGAACTCGAGGGCCGAACCCTTCGAGGTCACCAGCAAGCCGTGGCGGCCACCGAGCTCGACGTGGGTCAGCGACGGACACTCACGACCGTTCGGAATCAGCTTTCGTTTCCATCGGAAGCTCTCGATCTCGATGCTGTGGAGCTCGAAGCCGGACTTGCGCGGACGCGCGATCTGCCAGTGATCGCCTTCCTGCCATTCGGCGAAGCCCATGCACTCGCCGTCGAGCGCGTCGAGGAGCTCCGAGCCGGTGTCCGTCATTCCGTAGAGCTCGATGGGCGGACCGATTCCTTCGCGCGACGCAGCGGCGACACAGCGACCCTTGCGACACGCGGCCCGCCAGGCGGTTACCGGGAATTCGGGGCTCGTTCGCTTGCCGTCGGGCAGCGAATGGAGCGCCGTCTCACCAAAGTAGCGCGCGGGCGTCACCGAGTAGTCGATCTGGTAGCGCCCCACGAGCGCGCGCGTACCATCCGAGGCGAATGCCTTCGGCGTGCCGGGGTGCCTGAGCTCCGCTACCGGCTCGGCAGACGAAACCTCGGGCGCGTCCGGACGCGTGAGGTCGAGCGTGAACCAGCGCGGTGGATCTCCGTCGAGCATGAAGCGCAGCTGCGTAGCCGACTCCTGAGCTACCTGCTCGCTACGCCCCGGGATCGGCTGCGTGCTCGGCTCGCCGCTGGTGCCGAGCCACAGGAGCACGTCTCGTCCGTCGGCGTCCGACGCGAAGTAGTAGCTGCGGCCCGCGAGCTCTGCCACGTGGAGCAAACTCCGCCACGGGACCGCCGAGCTCTCGGGCTCGGAGAGGGCGCAGGCGAGCTTCGCTCGGGGAGCAGACGGCGGCGCGGGCTCCACGCTGTCGGCCGGGGGCAGCTCGACGTCGGGCGGGGGTCGTGCTCGCTGCGAATGGCCACAGCCGACGAGCAGACTGACGGCCACGATGCCGCGCGGAGCGAAACGAACTGCCATCTGCCCGCACCAAGCTAACGCGGGACACGACCAGCGCCAAACGGCCTGAAGGACGCGTCCGCGACGCAGCGAGTACCGAGGTGCTTTTCGCCGAGCGCTCTCCGGGACAAGCTCCGCGCATGGCGGGTCCGAGCTACTTCGATGCGTCGTTCAAGGCCGAGGTGAAGCGCGCCGTCGCCGACGTCGAACGCGAGACGAGCGGCGAGGTCGTCGTAGCGGTGCGCTCGGTCTCGGGCAACTACCGCCACGTCGACCTGACCGTGGGAGCGGTAGCAGCTTTGCTGGCGCTCTTGGTCTTCCTCTATCACCCAGAACCGTTCGAGTTCACCTACCTGCCCGTCGAGCTCGGCGCGACGTTCGCGCTGGGAACGTTGCTCTCGATGTCCCTCGCCCCGGTGGGTCGCTGGTTCGGGAGTCGCCGCCGGCGGCGCGATGCAGTCGAGCTCGCCGCCAGCGCCGCGTTCACCGATCTCGGTGTACACGCCACCCGCGAGCGCACGGGCCTATTGATCTTCGTTTCGGTGTTCGAACAGGAGCTCGTCGTGCGCGCCGACGTCGGCGTGGGACAGGTGAGCAAGAGCGCCGAGTTCGAGGCCTGGCAAGCCGAGCTGCGGCAGTGCGCGTTCGGTGGAGGCAACACGGACTTCGCGTCGACGCTGCGCAAGCTCGGCCCGATTCTCGCTGCGCCCTTGCCACGACGCACCGACGACGAGAACGAGCTCGCCGACGGCGTGGCGGAGGTGGTCTGATGCGTCGCGCGGCCTTCCTCGTCGCACTTCTCGCGAGCCTGCCAGCCTGGGCGCGCCCCGGCGGCGGGCAGAGCTTCCGGACCGGCTCCACCTCCAGCGGCTCGTCGTCTTCGGGTTCGAGCAGCTGGGGGTCGAGTGGCTCGAGCCGTTCGTCCAGCAGCTCGAGCTGGTCGTGGGGTTCGAGCGGTTCCTCCCGCTCGTCGTCGAGCTCGGGAAGCTGGGGTGGTTCGAGTCGATCGAGCTCCGGGTCGACGTATTCGAGACCCAGCTACTCGCCGCCCGCCATGGACAACGACGAGCTCGATCGCATCACGGAGTGGTCGCACTGCCTCACCCGGTGCACGTCGGATCCCGAGCGCTCGAGCCAGTGTTTCGCCGAGTGCGAACGGAAGAAGAACGCGCCTCGGCCGAAGGTCGTCATCGACGAGTCCGCCAGCCCTCCGCCACCGCCCGAGCCCGACCGACCCATGAGCTCCTACTTCTGGGTCCTCGGCCTGTTGCTCGGTGTGGTCGGGGTGGGCGGCGGGATCCGCCACATGCAGCGGAAGCGCGATGAGGCATTCTGGGCCACGGCCACGGAGGACGTCGATCGCTGGGCGGCGCTCCGCGCCGAGCAAGAAGCCGCAAAGGAGCGCTTCCCGAGCGTTGCGGCGGCCATCGAGCGACTGCGCGGGCAAGACCCGGGTTTCTCGCGGGTGCTGTTCGAAGACTTCTTGCACGCGCTCTACGTCGAGGCGCAGACCGCCCGCGGTGGCGACCCAGAGGTGCTTCGGCCA
This sequence comes from Polyangiaceae bacterium, assembly GCA_046351435.1. GTDB lineage: Bacteria > Myxococcota_A > Polyangia > Polyangiales > Polyangiaceae > JADJKB01. Next base: position 204,162 of record JAXLYN010000007.1, on the reverse strand, counting down.
TGGCTCTCACCGCCAGCGCTGGAGAGCCTCGTGCGCCTACGCGCCGACGAAGTGAAGGCCGTAATCGTGGGCTCGCTCGAAACCTTGGAGGTGACGGTGGACGAGACCGCGCGGAAGCTCGTGGTGCGCGTGGCATTCGACGCCAACTACACGGAGCTGAAGGGGCAGAAAGAGGAGAGCTTCTACGCTCACGAGATCTGGACACTCGAACGGAGCGCGGACGCCAAGTCGCGACCTCCCGCCCGAGCGCGGGTGCTCGACTGTGCGGTTTGCGGCGCACCCGTGGAGAAACTCGTCGGTGGAACTTGCGGCCACTGCGGCGCGTCGCTCGGCGAGGGCAAGAGCGACTGGCTGGTACGCAGCATCGCCATCGAGAACCGCGAGCTCCGCGGCCCCCTCCTCACCGGTACCACGGAGGAAGAGGGCACCGACCTTCCCACCCTGGTCGCGCCCGACGTGAAGAGCGAGTTCGCGGCGCTCACCGCCCGCGACCCCGAGTTCTCCTGGTCGGCGTTCACGACGCGAATCGAGCTCGTGTTCCGCACGTTCCACGCCGCCTGGGCCGAGCAGAAGCTCGGTCCGGTGCGCGCGTATCTCTCCGACTCGCTCTTCGAGCTTCAGCGCTATTGGGTGCGAGCGTACGTCGCGCAAGGGCTCCGAAACGTCACGGACGAGCCCCGCATCGTCAGCGTCGCCCTTTCACGCGTCGTCCGCGATGCCCACTTCGACGCGATCACGGTGCGGGTTTTTGCCGAGTGCAAGGACTTCACGCTCGACGCCAGCGGCCGCGTCGTGGGCGGGAGCCGAGAACGCGTGCGCCAGTACAGCGAGTACTGGACGTTCATCCGCTCGGTCGAGCGCCGCGGACCTGCCCGCGGCGCTCCGGAGTGCCCGAGCTGCGGCGCGCCGGCCGACGGCATCGACATGGCGGGGACTTGCGCGAAATGCGGGGTGAAGGTCACGACCGGCGAGTTCGACTGGGTGCTCTCGCGCATCGAACAGGACGAGGTCTACCGGCTCTGAGCCGACCGGGCAACGCGCACGCCGCGCCCCGCAGAGCCCGAATTTTTTCCGCGACAGCCGGCTCGGGGCCGCGTCTCCTTGGTGCATGGACCTTCCGCTCCCCCCCTGGTTCGGTGACCTGAGCGCAGACCCGACTCTGACCGAGCTCGGCATCCGCTGGCTGGATGCGTCGGAGCGCCAAGGCGTCCGCGAGGGCTCCCTCGGAGTTCTGCGCGCGCAACCGGGAGAGGCCACTTGGAGCACGCGGGGCACCGAGCGACTCGAACGCTGCACGCCTCTCGGCTTGGCACCCGAACGCAAGAAGCGCTTGCACGGGGAGGCAGCGTCCACCGCTCTGTTCTTCGATCCCGAGCGCCCCGACCAGCTCTTGCTCTCGCTCGGCCCCGCCATGAGCCCGCTGACCTGGGCCGAATGCCAGGCGACCCCGGACGAGCTCCGGGCGCTCTTCGCGCGCTACTTCCGCGACGACGCCCCGAGCGTGCAACGACTGCCCAAGGTGTTTCGCTCGGTGGTCGAGCTGGGCGACGTCAGCCGTGAACAGCTCGAATCGGTGCTTTCGCGCGGACACCCGCTGCTCGACGACGCGCACTGGTACAGCGCGCACGTCGAAGACCCGTGGCCGGCGGACCTCGGGAGCGAAGGCTTCGGCTTCGCTCTCAGGGTCTCGGCTGGGCTCCGCGACGCCGAGAAGGAGCATCCGACTCGACTCCCGTCCGTGAGCCGTCGAACTCTGTTCAGTCGCAGCATCGTCAAGCTCGAGCAACACCCCGATCAAATATGGGTGGTGGAGATTCGCTACGCGCCAGACCCCAACGCCGCGACTGCCATCACCTGGGTGAACGAGATCTTCCGCTGCCACTTCCCTCCGGACCTCCCCGCGGACGTGGTCGGCTCGGGCATCATGCTCGGGGGGCACTTCGGCCTCGCGGACGTCGCGGAGCGCGAAGCCAGAGGCTTCGACCGATACGCCATGGCGGCGCGACTCGCCCTCGAGCCCACGGAGCCGGCGACCCAGCTGGCGCTCCGGATGGCCATCGAACGAGTCGCGGACGTTCCCGACGAGCTCGAATACCTGGTGAACGTGGCGGCCAAGTACCGGCACCTCGGCAGCGTCGCGGAGATCGCGCTCCGCGTGGCGGGATCGGACCTCGGCGACGCGATCTTGGAATACCTGCGCCCCGAGACCAAGAAGCTGCCGTCGGATCCCGAGTCCGACCACGACGCCGGCAAGGACGACGATCTCGAAGACGACGACGATCCCGAAGACGACGACGATCTCGAGGACGAGGAGGAAGAACCGTGATCGCCACGCTGATTCTCACGCCGGACATCGACGAAGCGCGAGTCCTCGACTGGGCCGCGAAGCAGGGGCTCGACGTGACTTCGCGCGCCCCCGCCACGGGCTCGCGTCGAATCATCACGTTTTCCGGCTCGCTGGGCATGGCCTCCTGGTTGATCCGTGCCGGCGCTACCCACCCGCTGCTGGTGATCGAAGGCGAAGCTAGCGGGGTGGAAGCTCTCGCGCGCGCGGGCCGTGACGCGCTGGGGGTGCTCGGGCTGGACGACTTCCTGGGAAAGCTCTCGGGTGCGACGAGCGCCATCGATCGAGTGCGCGCCATGCACGACGTCGCGATCTTGGCCGAGCTCGCGCCTTGCGACGAGCGCACTCGAATGCTCGACCTCGTGGCCGCCCACCTCGTTTCCGACGACCGCGCGCTGCGCTACCTCGCGGCCGAGGTCGTGAGCCTGGCCATCGACCGCCATGGGGCCGAGCTTCTGGCTCGAGCCAGCGAAGGCTTCCCCGATCTGGCGCCAGCGCGGGATCTCGTGCTCCGCATGTGCGAAGCCGAAGCGGACGGCACGTTGGGGGACGCGCCGACCGATGACTGGTGGGAACTCGAGCAACGCGCGCGGGCGGGCGCCGCTGCCGGCCAGTGGAAGCGTGTCGTCGCCGCCAGCGAAGCCCTCCTCGCGAGCTCCGCGGACCACGTGCAGGGGCTGTACTACCGAGGCCTGGCCCACGAAGCCTTCGGCGAGCCCGTGCTCGCGTTGGCCTACTTCGGGGCGTGCGCTGCCGAACTCGAGCTCGAGATCTCGGTCAACGCGGACGACGACGACGATGGGTTCGACGACGGCGGCGGCGACGACGATGACGATGACGATGACGATGACGAACAGCGCGAGAACCGCGCGCTCCTGAGCGACGCGCGCTCCAAGATCGCCTCTCTGCGAGAGCGAGTTCTGTCGACCTCCGAAGCGGAGCGAGCGGCCGAGGAGGACGCCCTCGTCGCCCGCCTGCTCGCCTGGCAGGACGGAGAGGCAGGCCTGGCCGCGGGCGCGGCGGATGCACTCGCGGGCGTGTACCCGACGCTCGACCCGTTGTGCCTGTTCTTGCGGGGTTCGTACCACTCGAACCTGGAGCTCGTCGATCGCGCCTACGAGACGGCCAAAGACTCCCTGGCCGTCGAGCTCCGCCGCGCAGAACTCCTGCGCAAGTCCGACCGACCGAGCGCCAAGCTGGCGTTCGAGGCCTTGCTCACCAAACTTCGCCGAAACGGCGTTCACGAACCCTCGTCCTCGGCGCGGCTCATCGCGCGATTCGCCGGAACGCCCGCCCTCGCCGACGTGCTCGAGCAGCTCGCGCGTGTTTCGCTGGAAGAGGAAGACCGCGTGCGCGCGCTCGAGCTGGCGGAGGAGCTCCTGAAGTTGAACCCGGACTCGGCGAGCGGTTGGCAGGTGCGCGCCCACGCACTCTTGTTCGAGCACCGCTACGCAGAAGCGGCCGAAGCCTATGCCGACGCCATCGCGGAGCTCGGCCGCATCCGCGAAGAGGGCGAGTCTTCCGGTTCGCTCTTCTTCGGACAGGATCCGCGCGCGATGCTGCACATGAACCGCGCGTGCGCGTTCGGCCGCATGGGACAAAAAGCAGAGACCCTGGACTGCCTGAGACGCGCCGTGCGCCTCGATGTCCAATACGCCGAGAGCGCCAAGACCGAGGACTGGATCGAGTGCGTTTGGGGCACGCCGGAGTTCGAGGCCATCACGCGCCAAGAATCGCGGGCGCTGGTCACGAGTGAAGAGCTCGAGCCCGCGCACGTCGCGAACCTCATCTCGCAGTGCAAAGGACGCTTCTATCGACGCGAAGTGGCCGCGGCGCTCGAGGCAGGCGAACGCGCCGCCGAGCTCGCCGGCTACCGCGGCGATCGCGCGCAGCGCATCGAAGCCATGTCCGCGCTGGCGTTCGCGCTGGCGTTTTCGGGCCAGGCCGGACGCGCCGTGGAGCTCATGGCAGAGGTAGTGGCCCTCGCCCAGGGCGGCACGCCCGAAGAGCGAGCGGATGCACGAGCGCACCAGGCGTTGGCGCTGCAAGCCCACGGAGATCTGACAGGCGCAGAGCGGGCGTACCTCGACGGAATCGAGCTCCGCCGCCAGGTCTACGGCGACGATGCGCCCATCCTCGCCAAGTCGTACGGCGACCTTGCGCGCCTCTACCTCGACCAGGAGCGTCCGGGGCGCGAGGTGCGGGAAACGACGGAGAAGGGCATCGCGATCCTCGCGCGCTATCTCGAGAACCACACGCACGAGCACGACGCTTGGGCCGAAGCCATCACCGACCGCGCGACGCTGGAAGGCAACCTGGCCCACATGTTCGCGCGCGAGGAGCTCTGGTCCGAGGCGCTCGACACCCTGGATGCCGCCAGCACGACGTTCACCCGAGCGTCGGAACACGCCCTCGTGCAGGCCGGGGTCCTCGAGAGCGCCGAAGAGCTCGCGCGGCGCATCGCCAGTCGAGGCGGTACCGGCGCCGCGCGCGCGCGCGCCATCGCCGAGCGCATCGGCCTCGTGCGTTTTCCGGGTTCCGCCGCGGTGCGCCGGGAGCGGGCCTTCTTCGCGGGCCTCGAGCGCCTCGTGGCGCGCATGCGCGCCCAGGGCGTGGCTGACGCTGCGATCGCCCATGCGTTCCGAGAAGCAGCCAAGGGCCCGGACCGACTCGACGAAGACTTGCGCCAGGTGCCCGAGCTCGCGACGTTGGCCGCAGAGCTCGCGAGCCGTGCCGCGCGCTGGCCCACCTTCCTCGTCACGAGCGCCATGAGCATGGAGCTCCTCGCGAGCGATCTCGATTCCGGCTTGGCGGGGCTGCGCGATCTGGCGGTGAGCCACGCCGAGGAGGCGGACGCGGCGAACGAGACCTGAGGGTCGAGTCGTCGGCCGCCCCTCCCAGCGCAGATTGTGCGCGCCCGCGTCCCACCGGCGAGCTGGGCAATGGCGAGACCGTGCTCATCGTTGGTGGAGATGTCCGACGGAGCGCGAGCGGCCGCCGAAAACTGGCACGCCATGACCGTTGCGGAAGCGCAGGCCCTGCTCGGTGCCGATCGGAGCCAAGGCCTCAGCCGGAGCGAAGCCGCGTCGCGCTACGCACGAACCGGTCCGAACACCTTGGTGCGCCGGCGCGGGAAGCCCGCTTGGCAAGCGTTCCTCGACCAGTTCAAGAGCCTGCTCATCGTCGTGCTCGGCTTCGCAGCGCTCATGGCGCTGGCCATCGGGGACGTGAAAGACGCGGTGGTGATCTTGGTCGTGGTGCTCATCAACGCCACCCTCGGGTTCCGCCAGGAGCATCGCGCCGAGACGGCCGTCGCAGCACTGAAGCGGATGCTGGCGAGCTCGGCTCGCGTGCGCCGACAGGGAGCCGTCGAACAAATCGACGTCACCGAAGTGGTACCCGGAGACATCGTTCTGGTCGAGGGCGGGGATCGGATCCCCGCGGATGGGTTGGTGGTGGAGAGCCATGCGGTGGAAGTCGACGAGTCGGCGCTCACCGGCGAGTCGCACGCAGTGGAGAAGTGCGCTGGTGTGGTGCTGCCCGCCGACACGCCTTTGGCCGAGCGCTCCAACTTCGCCTTCATGAACACCAGCGTGACACGAGGGAGGATGGAACTTCTGGCGACGGCGACCGGCATGACCACGGAGATGGGCCGACTGGCCAGCATGCTGGAAACGGCCAAGCCTGCGCCGACTCCGCTGCAGACGGAGCTCGATGTGCTGGGCAAACGCCTGGCCCTCATCGCGCTCTCCGTCGTCTCGCTGACGCTGTTCATCGACGTGGCGCGGGGCCAACCGTTCTTGAAGGAGGTGATGGACTCCATCGCGCTGGCCGTCGCCGCCATTCCGGAAGGTCTCCCGGCCGTGGTCACCGTGACGCTCGCGCTCGGCATGCAGCGCATGGCGAAGAATCGCGCCATCGTGCGCAAGCTGGCCGCGGTGGAAACCCTGGGCTCTACCACGGTCATCTGCTCGGACAAGACGGGCACGCTGACCATGAACCAGATGACGGCGCGCAGGTTGTGGTTCCGGGGCGAACACTTCAGCGTGTCGGGGGAGGGCTACAGCGGGCAGGGCGAGATCTCGAAACCGGACGGCGGCACGGCCGACCTCTCGCGCCTCACGCGCGCAGCGCTCCTGTGCAACGAGGCACGCATCGAAGGAGGCACCCTCATCGGTGATCCCACCGAAGGCGCGTTGCTCGGCCTCGCACACAAGTCGGGGCTCGACACCCCTGCCGCGCGACAGCGACATCCACGACTCGACGAGCTGCTGTTCGACTCGGTGAGCAAGCTCATGGCGACCTTCATCGACGAGGACAGCCTGCTCGTGCTGGTGAAAGGCGCACCCGACGCCTGCGCCGGAGACGCCCGCTCGGCGGCGGGCGTCGAACCTTGATCGAGCGCGGCAGCGAGCTGAGGAGCTCGATGCTGGACGAGGCCGGCGCGCTTGCGGTGGCGGAGCGCCGGCCGACCCCGACGCGCTGGACGGTCAGCCGTCGTTGGATTGATCCAGGAGCTGACTCTCCTCGGAATCGTAGGACCCGCCGCGCGCCCGGAAGCGGCTGCCGTCGAGCTGTGCCGCCGCGCCGGCATCCAGGTGAAGATGGTCACCGGCGACCAGAAAGGCACCGCCGAGGCCATCGCTCGCGAGATCGGCATCGAGGGAAAGGCGGTGTCCGGCACGGAGCCCGAAGCCCTCAGCGACGAAGAGCTGCGGGACGTCGCCCAGAGTGCCAGCGTGTTCGCGCGGGTCTCACCGAGCACAAGCTCCGGATCGTGGAGGCACTTCGGCCACCGGACACGTGGTTGCCATGACGGTGACGGCGTCAACGACGCGCCCGCACTCGACGCCGACATCGGCGTCGCCATGGGACTCACGGGGACCGAGGTGTCCAAAGAGGCCGCTGCGATGGTCCTGGCCGACGACGACTTCGCGACCATCGTCCGCGCCGTCGAGGAGGGCCGCACCATTTACGAAAATATCGTCAAATTCGTGCGATTCCAGCTCTCCACCAACATCGGCGCGGTCCTGACGGTGACGGGCGCCTCTCTCTTCGGCCTGCCCTCGCCGTTCACCGCCATCCAGCTGCTCTGGATCAACATCATCATGGACGGTCCACCGGCCATGACGCTCGGACTCGACCCGCCGCGCCCGGGCATCATGAACGTTCCCCCGCGCCGGCCCGATGACACGATCTTGCCGTGGCGCAGATTCGGCCAACTCTTGCTCTACGGCACGGCGATGGCGACCGGAACGCTGGTCGTATTCTGGCACGGGCTCGTTACTCAGGGCGAGCGCTACGGGCTCACGCTGGCTTTCACCACGTTCGTCTTCTTCCAGGTCTTCAACGTGCACAACGCCGCTCCGAAGGCAGGAGCGCGCTCAGCCGTGCGACATTGGAGAACCGCCACCCTGGCTCTCACTCTTCGGCGTCGTTCTGCTCCAGGTGCTCATCGTCGCGCTCCCGCCCGCGCGCAGCCTGTTCGACACGGAAGGCTCGCGGCGCGCGATTGGATCTGGCGATCGCCGCTGGCTCCACGATTCTCTCGTTCGAGGAGCCCGGCGGATGGGCGCGAGCCGCTGCGCCCGTTGGCCGCGGCGCTCGAACCCCAGCGGGCCGCACCTGGTGAGGCGACGCGGAGGCGCATCCTGCGCCCCATGATGCGCCGAGCGGTGGCTTGGGTGACCTGTGGCGTGCTCGCAGCGTGCCTGACGAGCGTGAACGAGGCGGAAGCGGCGCGGGAGCGGGTAGCGGCGGTGCGCAGCCCACCGGCGGGAGCGCCGGCAACCGGGCGGGGGCGCGACTGGTGGCGCTGGCGGCAGCAGCGCGACCAGCGGCACCGGCGCGAGCGCTGGCACCGGCGGCGGCGGCGCGATCGGTGGCAGCGGTGGCAACGGCGCAATCGGCGGCAGCGGCGCGAATGGGGAGCTGGCGGTATTGGCACGGGTGCTGTGAGGCAGCGGCGGCACCGCCGCCATGGGCGGGACGGGGAACACGGGCGCCGGCGGCGCCACCGGCGGCGCGGGCGCCGGCGGGGCAGTGGGTGGGACAGGCGGCACGTCCGCGAGCGGGGGCGCCGGTCCGGGCGGAGCTGGTGGCAGCGGAGGGCTGCACGCCGACGAGTTGCGGCGCCCAGGGAAAGAACTGCGGCACGGTCGACAAAGGGTGCGGGCTTGGCACCGAGAACTGCGGCACTTGTGGGTGCAGTCAGTTCTGCAATGCGGGGACTTGCGACGACAAGGCGTGCTTGGCGCCGGGCGCGGCTTGCTCGTGTACCGAAGAGTGCTGCAACGCTGCGACTTGCACCGACACCAACAAGGGCGCGAAGACCTGTGGCTTGCCGAGCGGTTCAGTCTGCAATTCTCCGTCGAAGTGCGCGAGCGGCGTCTGCTGTGGATATCCGGACGCGTGTACGCCGACCGGAAATGTCAGTGACGTGCTCGGGAACTGAGTGAGCCAGGCTGAGCCACAAGGCTGGTACGCCGATTGCCTTGCACCCACCATGCGCAAGTGGTGGCCAATCCTGGGGTGCTTCGCGACTTTGCTGGGTGCTTGCGGAGCCGAGGACGAGGAAGACACGGGCGTCAGTCCGGCAGGCTACTGCGCCGAATACGTGCCGCACGAAAACGCAGCGACCTGCCGGAGCGAAGAAGACTGCACGGGCAAGATGGAGCATTGCGTGGCGTGGAACGGCTCGCTCGGCTGCCCGTACCCACCCCAGTGCTATTCCGACTCGAGCTGTCCAGCGGGGGAGATTTGCGTGAACGACGGCTGCCAAACCGCCTGTGCGCCCGTGCACGGCGGACTCTGCCCCGCCACCACTACCTGTGGAGCGGACGGTCATTGTCGCGCGATTCGTGCAACGAAGGGTTCGACCGCGCGCGCTCGCCGTCTGCGATCCGACCTCCTCGAACGCCGACGGCCGGGGCTGCGTCCAGGCGACCTGCAAGCAAGGCAGCGACTGCAAGTGCGGCGTGTGCATGAAAGGGTTCTGCAGTGCGGGCCCGGGCTGGTGCAGCCCCGTGCCGCAGTGACCGACGTGTGTATCCTCGCCAGCGATCCGGCGAGTGCGTCTGTGCTAGTACTTGCCCATCGGCATGACGCCGTCCCCGCACGAGTGAATGTGTCGCGGGCAACTACGCGAACGAAGCGAGCCCGCCGAAGGCGGCGGGGGGAGCGGTCGCAGCAGCGAGCCGCGGGGGCCAAGGACCCCCATTCCTAGTAGGATGCCATGCTCGGAGAGAACTCGTTCGTCGGTCGAAGCGGTCTGCTGACTGAGCTCGAGGCCGAGCTCGAACGCCAGCGCTCCGTCGTGCTGGTCGGCCCGCCAGGGGTGGGAAAGACCCGACTCGCCAGTGAATGCGTGAGGCGAAGAGGCGGCGCCTCGGTGACCGTGAAGCTGAACGACGTGCGGGACCTCGACGGGTTTCTCACTCGGATGGCCCATTCAGTCGGAGCGAGCGTACCGGCGACCACCCGCAGCGAGATCGTGGGGCGGATCCAACGGAGCTTGGCTGGGCGCGCCGCCGACATCTTCGTCTTGGACGGCATCGAGCGACTGCCCGCGGAGGCCGAGCCAATCATCGGCTCGTGGATGGGCGCGGCTCATCCGCGGTTCATCCTCACCAGCCGGCGCCGCGTCGCAATCACCTGCGTGAGCCTGGACGTTCCGCCCCTCGGCGTGGAGCCCGAGAGCGGGGAGGGCTGGTCGGACGCGGCGGAGCTCCTCTGCAAACGCGCGGTGGAGCTGGCGAGGGTTCGCCTCGAGCCGGCGGATCGCCAAGCGGCCCAGGCCCTCGTTCGAGCCCTCGACGGCTTGCCGCTCGCCATCGAGCTCGCTGCGGCGCGACTCGGAGTGCTGAGCGTCGAGCAGCTCCTCGGGCGACTCACGGACCGCTTTCGCACGCTCGCCGAACGCGAAGGCGAGACCGGTCTCGGCAGCTCCATCCGAGCCTCCTTCGAGCTCCTGGATGCGGACGCCCGTGCGTGTCTCGTGGCCTGCGCCGTGTTTCGTGGCGGCATTCGCCTCGAAGCGCTGGAAGCGGTCGCACCCGCCGAAGTCGACGTCATCTCCGCATTGATGGCGGCCCGCAATCACTCGCTGTTGGAAGTCGTCCGGCACGGCGACTCGCTCCGCTACCACCTGGCCGAGAGCGTGCGCGACTGGCTGGAGGATCACGCATGCGGTGACGCCTCCTGGGTGAACGCGCGGCGCCGGCACGCGGAGTATTGGGACCGTTGCGCTCCCGCCCTCCTCCGCGATCCCGAGCGCGCTCGGCTCGAGGTCGACAACCTCGGCGTAGCGTTCGAGACCGCAAAGGGAGATTCGATGGAGCGCGCAGCGCGTTTGGCCATCGTGCTGGCGGATCCGCGACTCTGCTCTCCCTACCGCGCCTGCATCGAGCGCATCCGAAGCGTGCGCGAGTGCGCCGCGAGTGGAGGGCTTCCGCCTGCGCTGCTCGGGCGACTCGCGCTCGGAAGTGGCACCATGTTGCGTTTTGCGTCCGACTTTGCTGGCTCGTCGGCGGAACTCGAAGACGCGCTCGGGCACGCTCGGTCTGCGTCGGATTCGGAGCTCGAAGCAGAGGCGCTCGTGGGGCTGGGACTCACCGCGTCGGCGCGCGGCCTCTGGCACGACAGTCGGGCGTACCTGACCCGTGCACTGGAGGTACACCCCGAGGAATCGAAGCGATCCTTGCCTCTGGCGATGATCGCCAACACCTACGTGAACCAAGAGCGGCTCGATGTCGCAGAGGCGCTCCTGCGCGAGAGCATAGCGCTCGGACTCCAGCACGCCGACCCGTTCGCGGAGGCGTTCGCGCGCCTGTCCTTGGGAGTGCTCCTGGTGGAGCGCGGTGATTTCGACGAGGCGTTTGGAGAGCTCCTGGATGCGATGAGCCTGCTCGAATCCGGCCAATCGGTTCGATTGATGCACGCTCGGCACCTGTGCGCGTTCGCCCTGACCCACATCGCCCGCGTGCGCCAGGAATCGCGAGACCTCGCGGGCGCGCTCGTGGACTATCATCGCGCCCGGAGCATCGCGGCCGAAGAAGGCGCGCGCCGTGCGGAGACCTTCGCCGTTTGCGGGTTGGTCGGCTTGCTTTTGGAGATGCGCGAACTCCGCGCAGCGGAAGACGAGCTCGCGCGAGCATTGCCGCTCATGCGGGAGAACGGCAAGGACTACGAAGGCGTGATGGTCGCGATGCGAGGCGTGTTGTTCGCAATGCAGGGCGCGACGCTCGACGCGGAACGCTTGTTCGCTCACGCCGAGAAGTTGCTCGCTCTGGCCGACAAACGGGTCTTCGGCGCCGCGCTCGAGGTGCTTCGCGGGCGCACGGCGCCACTCTCTTCCGAGCTCGAGCGCGCTGCCGACGTGCGCCTGGCGCGCCGCCTTCGCGAACAGTTCTCGAGCAGGCAGCCGGAGAAGCCCCTGCTCATCGCCCGCGATGCCTCGTTCTTCAGACTGTTCGGTCAAGAGCACGGCGTGCCGCTCGAGCGGCGACGCGCAGTCCGCGAGGTGCTGCGTGCGCTGGTCGAAGCCCGCTCCCGTCAACCCGGTGTCCCGGTATCGGTCGAAACGCTCGTGGCAGCCGGCTGGCCCGGCGAGCGGATCCTGCCCGCCGCCGCCGCCGGCAGGGTGTACACCGCCATCTCCACGCTGCGTCGCCTGGGCCTCCGAAACGTGGTGGAGCAGAGCGGGACGGGCTATCTGATCCCAGCCGAAGTGCCCATCGTCTTTCATGACCAGCCCGACGCCGCGCGCGTTTCAGGTTAGTTTCAGGAGCCGAGCGCCCGGTCTCTTGCCAGGCTCGGGCCATGAAGCCTTCCGCGAGTGCCTGGCTCCTTGGGAGCCTGATCCTGGGTTTTTCGCTCGTTGCGTGCGGCGAGGACGAAGACACCGCCGAAACGCCCGCTTCGGGCGGAGCCGCAGGAACGGGCGGAACCGCAGGCGCCGCCGGCAGCACCGGTGGTGCCGGCGGTTGCATGGAGCTCCACCCGAGCGACACGATGCTCTACTTCGGGAGTCTCGCTTCGTTCGGCGTGACGGCGCGCGTGGACGCGCCGCTGCCGGGCTACGCCAAGACGCGACTGGCACTCGAACTCTACGACGAGGGCAGCGGCCTACCGCCCGGCAGCTTCGACCTCGGCAAGCCACCGGAAGACAATTACGGCACGTGCGAGCACTGCGTGTTGCTCGTCGCGTACGACGAGCTCGGTCAAGCGCGGCGCGTGTTCTTCCAAGAGTCGGGCAGCATGACCCTCGACGAGCTCGCCCTCGACCAAGGTCTGGTGGCGACGGGCAGCGTGAAAGACGTGAAGCTGGTGGAGGTGACTCAGGAGCTCGATCTGAGCTGGCACGAGGTCGCCGGGGGAGCTTGCTTCGTCCTGCCGTCGTGGTCGTTCGACACGAAGCCGGTGAACGGAGGCGACTGCGACTCCGCGGAAGACTGCCCCAACGAAGCACTGCAAGTGTGTGACGTCGAAACCAAGAAGTGCGTCACCGGAGAGTGCAGCCTGACCTTCGACCCACCGCTTTGCCCGGAAGGGCAACTCTGCATGTCACAGATCGGTGCCCTCATCGAGCGCGACGAAGGCGGCGTAGCCACCGGCGCGTGCTACGAGAAGTGCTCGCCCAAGGGGTCGAACACCTGCGGCTCGGGCCAGAAGTGCTTCCCGCTCGGACCGACGCAGAGCGCAGGGATTTGCCTCGCGTCCGGCGGTCCCAAGCTGGGCGACGCGTGTGAACCGAGCGACCTCGGGACCAGCTGCGCCGACGGCGGGTATTGCACCGGCGACCCGCCGCGCTGCCAGAAGACGTGCGCGTACCTTTCGCCTCCAGCCGGCTGCCCCGACGCCACGTACTGCTCATCGCTCAACCTGTGCGAGCCGCTCTCGGCCGGCGACCCCGCTCCAGTCGGAACCCCGTGCCAGCCCACGAGCCCGCTCCTCCGAGACTGCGGACCGGAAGGCGACATGTTCCGTGGCGCCTGCATCGATTGGTTTCCTGAAGCCGCGACGAAGACCTGCGAGCGCTACTGCAAAGTCGCCGACCCCAAGTGCGGCCCGGGCCAGAGCTGTCTCGCGACCTTCGACAACCCGACGGTAGGGATCTGCCACGACAAACCCACTTGCGGCGACGGCGTGCTCGACGTCATCGGCGGGGAACTCTGTGACGACGGCAACACAGCATCGGGCGACGGCTGCGGGAAGGACTGCAAGACACAGGAGCTCGAAGCGTTGTGCCAGCAGGCCACACCGCTCATCCTCGGCGTGGACTTCTCGACCAACGTCGGCGCACCAACCGGATTTCCGTCGCTGTGTGATCCGTACATCGCGAATCCAGCGAAGCTCTACAGCTTCCTGCCGCCCGGCCCAGGCAAACTCGACCTCGTGCTCGAAAGCTCGGCAGACCTCGGGCTCAGCGTGCTCTCGGACTGCGCGGCGGGAGCCACGGAACTCGGATGTCACAGCTTCCCGGGCAAAGACACACTCCATTTGAACTTCGCGACCGTGCCCGCGAAGCCCGTGCTCGTGACCGTACGCTCCGCTTACCCCCTCGCGACCGGCTCGTTCGCCCTCTCTGCTGCTTTCGTGCCTGCCGTGTGCGGGGACGGAAAGGTCGGCGGCGCCGAGCACTGCGACGACGGCAACACCACCTCGGGCGACGGCTGTTCGGCGGATTGCACGAGCGTCGAGTGGAGCAACGTGTGCAGTGCGCTGCCCGTCCTGCAGCTCGACACCAAATTGAGCGGTAACGTCGACGGCGGAACCTCGTACTTCGACAGCTCCGGTCTCTGCGCCTACCAGAGCGGCAGGGAGCGAGCTTGGACGTGGACCGCCAGCGCGACCGGCAAGCTCCAGCTCAGCCTCGACGCGGCATCGAATCTCGACGTCTTCGTGCTGTCCGAATGCACGGCGGTGAGTCCGGAGAAGCTCGCGCAGTGCGCCAACAGCGGGCAAGCGAGCCAAACCGAAGCGATGGACGTTGCGGTGAGCGCGGGACAGAAGCTCACCGTGGTCGTACAGGGCCATTCACAGGACGACGGTGGAGCTTTCGTGCTTTCGGCCAAGCTCGTCCCGTGAGTCTCGAGTCGGGCACGCCACATCCGCAAATCCACTGACCCGCCTCGGGCGCCAAGTCTCCGTCGGCGTGAACCGCGTCGAGAATCCGCGGTTGCCGCCGGCGTCGTGGTTGTCGCCCGAGCCTCGCGGGCGTACCGCCGAGTCGTGGAAGCGAAACGAGCGCGCTTCTGGTCGTTGGTCGCCGCGACGGCGGCTGCCGTTCTGCTCTTGGGCGTCGGCCTACCGCTCTTCATCTACGACTACGCACAGCCGCCACCCGGCGCCCCGCTGGCCACGCTGGACGTTCGTTCCGGCGAGCCCTTCGAGCTCCGCTTCACCTCGGATGGTCGGCCCGCGCGGGTCTTCTTGGACATGGAGTGCGAGAGCTGTTCTTTCCCGGTCACTGGCGAGATGAGCTTCGCCATCAACGGCGACGTCTTCGAGAAGAACGCGATCTCGACCGGCTCGGGCGACTGGGGCGGAACGGGTCGCCAGCTCGAAAAGCAGCTCATCTTCAGCGCACCGGAACGGCCCGCTGGAGCAGAGATCACGCTGCGTGGCTCGCTCGTCGTCGAGCGACCTCGGAGCAAATGGAACAAGGCGCCCATCGAGAGCGCCCCGCCGCCGCGTGTCACGCTCCTGCGCGTCACCGTCGCGCACTGAAGCGACATGCGCGGGTGACGCGAGCGGAGAGGCAACTGCCGGATCGGGTGTGTTCAGTACGTGTAGGTCACGCTGTAGGGCGTGCACTGCGCTGCCGCGCCGCCATCGACTCGTAGATACACCTTGGCGTTGTCATTGATGCCGCTACAGTTGATGTCGAGCGCGACGCTGCCGCCGTTCGGCGTCGTGCAGCAGCCCTGGAGCCCCGACACCGTCGAGGTCGTTCCACTCGAGCAGGTCAACGTGAGCCCGGTACACGAGGCGTACATGCAGAGCCTGACCTTGGCGGTCGTCGAAGCGCTCGGGTTCACGATGCACACGCCATCGGTGCCGTCGAACGAATAGAAGTCGACGTCCGTGTTGCCGTTCAACCCGGCGCTCACCGTCTGATCGCTCGAGCAATCACCGACGGTGCCGAGCGAGGTTGCGACGTTCTGGGTCTCGTTGGGCTCGTTGCCGGGACTGCACCCTGCGCCACCGGTTCCGCCGAGACCGCCCGTGCCACCGGTCCCGCCGCTGCCGCCACTGCCGCCGGCCCCGCCGCTGCCGCCGTTGCCACCGGCTCCGCCAGCTCCGCCACTGCCGCCGTTGCCACCGGCTCCGCCACTGCCACCACTGCCGCCGCTACCGCCCGCACCGCTGCCGCCCGCACCGCCGCTGGCACCGGTTGCGCCACTCCCGCCGGCCCCGCCGCTGCCGCCCGTCGCTCCGCTGCCGCCTGCGCCCCCCGAGCCGCCGACGCCAGCGTCGCCGCATCCGCCGCCGCCCGAGTCTCCGTTGATCAGACCGTCGACGAGACACTTGGCCGTCTCGGTGGGAACGGCGCGCTTCGCCACGACCTGTTGGAAGCAGCTCGAGAACTGGGCGGTGCAGGTCAAGGGGTTTGCCGTCGCGCACTCGCTCTCGAGCGCGCTGACCAGGCTGTCGCTCATCGGCAAGATCAGCTTGCCGGCGAGCTTCAGCTCGTCGGGAACGGTGCTCGACGCGGAGAAGAACACGCCTTCACAACCGGGAACGACGCCTCCCGCGCACTGATCACAAAACGTGGTGGCGAAGCTCTTCTGCGCCGCCGAAGGCGTCAGTCCCGAAAGCGAGCTCGCGAAGCAACCCGCTGGAGAGCCGCCGGACTCGATGCACGATCGCACGGCGTTCAGATACGGTTCGCTGAGGAGGTCCACGACCGACGCACAGTCGGCCACCATGGCCTTGTCGCATGCCGTGGCCTGGCCGCACGCGGAAACGTAGCTCGCGACGGACTGGCAGAGTTGCTCTCCCGGCGTCGGCGTCGACTTGCCGCCACCTCCGCCCGAGTCGTCGCCGCCGCAGGCTTCGGCGACCAGCAACGCAGTGACGACCGCGACCGACCAGGCGAAGTTTCGTGCCTTCATGGGCAGACGCATACTCGGCACGCGGGGGTGGGGTCAAACCCGGAGCGCGCGTCGGAACGGTGGCCGGCGCGCCGGCCGGGCGCGATCGTCGAACGAGGACTAGGGCTGCCGCGTTCCGACACCGTAAGGCGTCACGAGATACTTCACCGCGCCGTTTTCTCGCCAGAACGTCGCATCGAGATCCATCGACTGATAGTTGAAGTAATAGCTGTCTCGCCACGTGGGGACGAGCGCCATGGTCTGCCCACCGAAGACCAATTGCATTTGGCTTCCGACATCGCTCACGGCCATCGCGCCCAGCGTGTTGCTCTGGTAGTTGCCTGCATGTTCGGCGCGCAGCTTGGCGTCGTACGGAATCGGGGTCACGGCGGGCAGGGCCGATCCCGAGAACGCCAGCGCGACCTGATCGAGGAGGTCACTCGCGTACGGCATGTACGCGTCCGAGTTCACTACCAACGCGACCGCCAGGCCGCGGCTCGGGACGATGGAGTAGCTCGACAGAAACCCCGCGACGGAGCCGCTGTGCCCAATCACGCGGACTTCCCCGAGCTCGTCGACGAACAGGCCGAGGCCGTAGCTGCGAGCCTCCCACGCGGTCGGCGTGCGCGCGGCGCTCATCTTCGCCAGCGATTCTGGACCGAACAACCCACCGCCACCGGACAGGAACGTGACCGCGAGCGCCGCCAAGTCGTCCGCACTCGCCCAAGCCCCACCCATCGGACCGTAGTACGGCATGGCCAAGTAGCCGTCCGTCGGCTCGTAGCTCTGCCCGTCCCACGAGCTATCGCCGACGGCATAGTCTCCTTCGCTCTTCACCACCGCCGCGTCCATGCGAGCGTCGAGCATGCCGGCCGGCTTCATCACTTCGGTCTCGATGAGCTCCCCGAACGGTTTGCCGGTCGCTGTCTCGAGGACGAGGCCCGCCATGGCGTAGCCGTCGTTGCTGTAGTTGAACACCGCGCCCGGCGGAGCCCAGAGCTCCACGCCGGCGTTGGCTTCGAACGAAGCCTTCAGGTCTTGGTAGAGCGCCGTGTCGATTCCGGCTGGATAGCCAGACGTGTGGGACAGGAGCTGGGCGAGCGTGAAGCCCTGGGCGTAGGGCTTCGAGGTGTTGACGACGGGCAACCACTTCGCGACCGGGTCGTCGATGCCGAGCACACCCTGTTCGGCGAGGCGGAGCGCCGCCGCCGCAGTCAGCGTCTTCGTGTTCGAAGCGATCTGAAACCGAGTGTGACGCGTGACCGGAGGCCCACCCTTCTTCGCGTTACCGAGCCCGGTGGCGAATACCGTGGCCCCGCCACAGACCACGGACAAGCCGCCGCCGGTCACGCCGTGCGCCTGGAGATCGGTCCAGACCTTGGCCGCGAACGCCTCGAAGGTCGCCGCGTCGCCCGTGCACGGAGCGAAGGCGGGCACGGCGCCGGAGCCGGCCGCGCCACCGCTCCCCGACGGCGTTCCGCCCTGCGACGAGCCACCGCCGGTCGCGACCCCACCCGCGCTGATCGTCGGCGCGCTCGAGCCTTCCGAAGCCGCGCACCCTTGCACGCCGACGAGCGCAGCGGAAAGCAGCAGTACCCGGATCTCGCGCATGCCCTCTGCGCTGCAATTCCCGGACCGCGCCGGCGCCCGCGGGTAGGGCGTCGCCGAAGCCCAACGTCTTCACGGAACCGAGCTCAGCTGATACTCGCGAGGATCCGGACGGGGCGGCAGACGCGTCCGGATCCGAGCTCGAGCCTCTGGCTCGGCCGGGTGTGGTATCCAGCGCCCATGGCCGAGGCCTCGCTTTCGAAGCCCAAGCTTTGGCTCGGGGTCCTGCTCTGGCTCGCGTGCCTCGGGGTCGCCTGCGTGCCCGCGGTCATCGTCGCCTTCGTGGACGCACCTCGAGGCCCGCTCGCGGGACCGACCCGTGGTTTCGCGGCGCTTTCGCTCACCGCGGCGGCAATACAGCTGGTGACGGGCGCGCTCCTACTTCGCGGACGGAGCCTCCCAGGAGCCGTCGTCTGGGCTCCGGCGCTCGCGCCGTGGCTCTTCACGAGCGCACTCGGAGCGTGGACCAGCTTCGCGAACTCGCACTGGGCGCTCTTCCGCTTCGAGACCTTGCTCTGGCGTGCGGCGTATTCGAGCGGCGGGTTGCTCCTGGCGGGCGGCGTCGCGTCGGCTCTGACGCTGCTCGGCCGAGCGCAGCGCAGCGAGGCGCGTGCGAGCATCGCCACTCGTGCCGCCCTCGGCTTCGCGGTCGTCGCCGGCAGCTTCCCGGTCGGCGCGATGCTTTGGCGTGCGCTCGCAAGCGGCTCGATCCACGACTACGACTCGGTCGTCTTCTTCCTCCCCGCATCGATCCCGCTTGCGTTCCTGGTCGCGGCACTGCGCACTCGCCCCGCGCTCCGGGAGGGCGAGCCGAGCCTCGTGTTCGCCTTCGCGCTGTCGCTCGGAGCGCCGCTGCTCTTGCTCTACGCTTCCGTTCTCGGCGTGCTCCAAACGCTCGACGGGGAAGAGCTCGAGGTGGTTGGCCTCCCGCGAGCCATCTTCGAGCTGCAGTTCCGCGGCGCCGCGCTCTCGGGCGGGATCGTCGCAGTCGTGGTCTACGTGTGGGCGTTGCGCCCGACGCTGCGCGGATTGCGCTCCGCGGCGGTGGAACGGTTGGCCGGGATCGTGGTGTTCGCGGCCGGGACGGCCGCGAGCATCCTGCTAGCGTGGCGACTGAACGCGCACCTGGGCACGGAGCTCGGCAGCACGAGTCGCGGCCGGCTGCGCTCGCCCTTTTCGCTCGCCGTCTCGAGGACGCCCATCGATCCGCGGTGGCTCGAAAAGCCCGTGCCGAGGCCCAGCTATCCGTACGCGCTGCCCCTCGAACCGGAGGACGTCGAGCGTGGCGTACCGACGGACGCCGACCTACAGATGGCAGCCGCGGAAGAGGCGCCGCCACAGGTACCCGAGCTAGCCCCCGGGCTGCCAGAGCCGGTCCCGCGCTGGGATCGCGAATGCAGTGACGGGAACGGAAAGAGTTGCGTCAACCTGGCGCGCATCGTCGAGGACTTCGACATCGGCCGCGCGCCCCTGGTGCTCGCAGCAGCTCTGCTCGACAAGGGTTGCCGCGGGGGCTCGGCACATGCGTGCGGGCGCCTCGGGCAATACCAGCTCCGCGCCAGGGGTGTGCGAGAGGACTCGCGTCGCGGCGCGGAGCTACTCGAAGACGCATGCAAGCGGGGCAGCGAAGACGCCTGCGCACGGCTCGGCACCGAGCTCGCGTGGGGGCACTTCCTCCCGCCGGACGGGGACCGCGCCGAGAAGCTGCTCGAGCACGCCTGCGAGAAGCATGTCTGGCACGCCTGCGCCCTCCGGGCGCGCCAAACCACGTCGCACTTTCTGTCCCAGCTCGAGCGGAATACCTGGGACGAGCGTGCGCGGAAAGCCGCTCGAAGCTCGTGCGAGGCGGGCGACCTGGAGAGCTGCGCCTTCCTCGACTACTCCACGCCGGCCTACTTCCCGGGTGGGAGGGTGCTCTTCGATTTCGTTTCGGAGTGGTGGCGGCGCTACGGGTGCGAAGAGAACCTGCCGCTTTCCTGTGAGGCTGCTCGCTTGACCCGAGACCCTCTGGTCGCCTGTCGCAAAGGCATCGGTAGCGCATGCGAGAGCGAGCTCGTGCCTGCCTCCGTGTTGGAAGCCGGCTGCCGTACCGGGTCGCTCGTCGCATGCGGCGCGTGGGTCAAGTCCGCAAAGCCCGACTCACCCGAGCGCCTGCGCCGGCGGGGCGCGGCGTGTGACGCCGGTCACCCCCGATACTGCGCGGCCGGCGTCGGCGCGACGAGCGCCGAGAACGTGAAGAAGCTCGAGTCCGCGTGTCTCGGCGTCTGGCTCAGCCGGTCGGAAGAGGAATTCGATGGGAGCGCCTGCTCACTCGCCGGGCACGCGTATCAGGCGGGCTCGGTGGTCCCGCGCAACATCGGGCGCGCACTCGAGCTCTACCGGCGCGGCTGCTGGAAGTCGCCGCGTTACCCCGATCACGGCGCTTGCGTCGCCATGGCCGAGATCTTTCTGTCGGGAGACGGCGTGGCGCGCGACTTCTCGCGGGCCATGCAGATCTTCGCCTCGGATTGCGAGGTGGACGGCAAGATCAGCTGTGGCAAGGTGGCAGAGTTGCTCGAGCGCACGGCGCCCGACGGCGAAAGCGAAGAACGGAAGCGTTGGCGCGAACACTATCGGAGCCGTTCGCAGTGAAGCGCAGAGTACTGCTGGCGTTGGGGTTCGCGCTCGCCTCGGGGAGCGCGCTCGGGGACGTAGGGCCACCGGCCCGGAACGACTGCGCACTGCTGGCACCCGGCTCGCCGTGTTGGGCCGATGGCAAGCGCGCTGGGGCGTGCACGTTCGTGTCCGACGCCGGACGTCTGGCGTGCGCGGCGGGCGTGCCGCCGACCCGCGCCGTTGCGAGCGCGAAGCCCGCACCGTCGGCCCCGCCTGCGCCAGAGCCGCGGCTCGGCTGCGCGACCTTCAGCGTCGGGACGGGCGGGGCGCGGCCCCACGCGACCTGGCTCGTCCTCGCCGGACTGGCGTCCCTCTGCCGCCGGCGAACGGGCCGCGCACGGTCCTCGGGATAGCCGGGCGTCACGTTCGGAAGCTGACGACGGTCATGCTCGACTCAAGCAAGGCCTGAGTCGGGTCGTTCGACACCTGGGATGCAGGACGTCGTCGCGCTTCGCTCCATTGCCGCTTCCGCCCCAGAGTCGCATGCGGACCTGGATTCCGCGCCGATTCCCGTCGTCACCTGTACGGACCGACTGCGGGTGACCTACGCGAATCGAAGAGCGCTCGAGTGGCTACCCGGCCTTTCCATCGGTGGGAACTTGTCGGAGCAGCTCCCACCTGAGTTCGCCCGAGAGCTCGTCGACGGGCGCGGTGTTCCGGCTCGGGTGGAGGTCGAGCGCGACGGGCGTGACTACGCGCTCGAGGTGAATCGAACGGCCGACGGCGAGGGCAAGTTCCGGCTCTGGTGGGTTCCCGCGCTGGAGAAGGCCGAGGCGCGGCATCGAGAAGCTCGCGAAAATGCCGATGCCATCACGCGCTCGCTCCAAGTGTTGGCAGGCGCTCGCGACGTGGAGAGCGCCGTCGGCCCTGTGCTCGACGCGGTGCGCAGCGAGTTCGGCTGGGCGTACGGTTCCTACTGGACGTTGCAGGGCGAGTCGCTCCGCTTCCTGGTGGAAGCCGGCAGCGTGAACGAGGACTTCGAGCGGGCGACCCACTCCGCGACGTTCGTCCACGGTCAAGGTCTGCCGGGCGGCGCGTGGAAGCGCCGCGAGCTCGTACACGTCGAGGACGTCACGCGGCTGCCCGGGTTCGTTCGCGCCGAGTCGGCGGCCCGAGCCGGGATCCGCACCGCCATCGCCTTCCCCATCGAGGTCGATGGGAAGGTCGTGGGAGTGATGGACTTCTTCTTGGTCGGGGTCGTCCAGCTCTCGCCGGCGCGGCTCGAAGCACTCGCCCGAGTCGCGCGCGCGGTCTCCCTAGGACTCGACAACATCGCGGCGAGCGAACGGGCTGCCCTCGAGAAACTGCGCGTTCGCGTCGAGGACATGTTGCGCGCGGTCGAAGCGGCGGGCACTGGCGATCTGACGCGGACGACCACGGTCAGCGGAGACGACGAAATCGGCCGAATGGGAGCGGAGCTCCGGGACTTCTTCCGCGATCTCCGCGAGCGAATCGCATCGATCTCCGGCGCCGCTGGCGCCGTCACCAACGGCTCGAACGCCGTGGCCCAAGCGAGCGGCGATGTGGGAACCCGCGCCGAGCGCACCGAAGCTCGCGCCAACACGGTGTCCGCCGCGGCGGAGCAGGTGGCGCAGAACCTCCAGGCCGTCGCGGCCAGCTCCGAGGAGATGACCGCCAGCGTCCAGGAGATCTCGAAGAACGCGACGGAAGCGGCGAGGGTGGCATCGACGGCCGCAACGGTGGTGAAGGACGCCAACACCAGCATGGCGCAGCTCGAAACGAGCGGCAGCGAGATTGGCAAGGTCATCAAGACGATCACCGCCATCGCCCAGCAGACCAACCTGCTGGCCTTGAACGCGACCATCGAAGCAGCTCGGGCAGGCGAAGCGGGCAAGGGTTTCGCCGTCGTGGCCCACGAGGTGAAAGAGCTCGCGAAGGAGACGGCGCGTGCCACCGACGACATCGCGCACAAGGTCGAGGCCATCCAGCGAGACTCGCGAACCTCCGTAGAAGCGCTGGCTCGCATCGGCGAGGTCATCGGCCGCATCGACGACATCGCCAGCACCATCGCCTCGGCGGTCGAAGAACAGACCGCGACCACCAACGAGATCGCTCGCAACGTGAACGAAGCCGCGAAGGGGGCTCGCGACATCTCCCGGGAGATCCTCGGGGTCGCTGCCGACGCCACGGAGACGCGCGGCGGCGCCGACCAAATGGCAGCTGCTGCCCGAGAAATGGTTCGCACCGCGAACGAGCTTCGAGAGCTGGTCGCCCGCTTCACGGTCTGAGCGCGCGGCCAAGGGAGAAGAGCCAGTGTCCAACAGAGAAAGCACGTCCCGAGTCGTCTTGGTCAACACGCTGGCCTTCGCGGTGAGTTTCGCCGTGTGGGTGCTGCTCGGCCCGTCCACACGACTCATCGCCAAGGAGCTCGCCATCGATCCCGCCACGGCAGCCGCCGTCAAGGCGGCGCCGATCCTCGTGGGCTCGGTGATGCGCATCCCCGTGGGCATGATCACCGACCGGCTCGGCGCGCGCCTCACGTTCCCGCTGGTGCAGCTCGTGGGTCTCGCGGGCGTCCTCGTCTTGTCGTTCGCCCACGGCCTCACGCTGCTCGTCGTTGGCGGCCTCGTGCTCGGCATGGTGGGAACGACGTTCGTCGTCGGCGTGCAGAGCGTGTCGAGTTGGGTTCCTGCGGAGCGGCACGGGTTTGCGCTCGGTATCTTCGGCGCCGGGAACGTGGGCACTGCCCTGACGACGCTCTGCTTGCCATTTCTGAACGCGGCCTTCGGGTGGCGCACCAGCCTGCGCGTCTCGAGCCTCGCGCTGCTCGTGTCGGCGCTGGCCTACTACGCCGTGATTCGCAACGCGAACGCCAGCGGAGAAGAAGAGCCTCGGGGCGCTCTTGGCGCCCCTCTCGAACCCCCGCGCCCTCCGCTTCGGCTTGTACTACATGGCGTCGTTCGGTGCGTTCGTCGCGACCACGCTGACCGTGTCCGACCTCTACATCGACGGCTACGGCGTGAATCCCAAGAGCGCGGGTCTCTTGGCGACGACCTTTGCGGTGGCGGCGAGCCTGGTCCGGATCTGGGGCGGTAAGCTCGCGGACCGACATGGTGCAGCGAAGGTGATGACGGCTGCCCTCGCTGGCACGGTCGTCGCACTCGCGCCGGTCCTGCTCCGACCTCCGTTGGCCCTCGTGGTGCTCTTGGTTTTCGCAGCGGGGATCTGCATGGGCGTCGGCGCGGCCGCGACCTTCAAGTACATCCCTCAGCACTTCGCGGGTTCAGTGGGCACCGTGGGCGGCATCGTGGGTGCGCTCGGTGGCGTGGGTGGCTTCTTCCTTCCCATGCTCTCGGCCTGGACGACCTCGCACGGGCACGGGAAGGCCCTGGCGTTCTTGCCGACCGTGCTCTTGGCGGCGGCGGCGGCCAGCGTGCACGCGCTCTACGAGGCGCGCGCGGGCCAGCGGGCTACGCGCCCCGCGGGCGCGCTCATTCCGAGCGTCCCCCCTCCGCGCTGACGGTGCGACGCGGGCCGTTCAATCCGATACGCCTGCCTCGCGCAGAAACTCCCGAGTGCGCTCGAGCACGCGTTCCGGCTCGTGGCCTTTCCGAAACTGCATCGTAGGCGGCAGTCCAGCGTCGTGCTTCGAGTGCTCCTCGACGCGAAGCAGCCAGTCGTTCGCCCAAATGGACGACAGCTCGAGGTGATCGTCGAGCCAGCGCGAGCTATCGACTGACGCGGTGCGGAGGCTCTCGAGCGTCACGAGCCAGACAGAACCGTCTTCCCGTGCTTCGAAGTATCCCCGGCGCTCGAACGCGCGGCGGACCTCGGGTTCGTCCAGGAGGGCGACGAGTTGCCCGGCACCATCGCCCCGGTCAGCCAGATGCGCCGATACACGCAGCGCCCAAGCGCACGGATTTCGATCGAAATCGTCGAGGCGGAGCTCGAAGCGCGGCAGCTGCTGCTCGCCGCGCTCCGCACCCGCGTACGAGCGCACGCCCGCTGGGCCGAGAGTGGGCGGGCCGCGGGCGACATCGACGCTGGCCAAGACGCGCTCGGCTCGAGCCCGCATCGACTCGGCGGTCTCACCACAAGCGCTGACCCGATGTGACGGGGCGCGGGAGCACATGACGACTACGGCGACCACCAGCGCAGCGAGGGCGAGCCACTGGGCGACGGTCAGCGGCGGCAAGCGGGGCAGGAACGGGCGCGGCGGCTCGTCGCGCCGCTCTTCGAGCCTCCGTCGATGGAGCTCGGCGCGCTCGGCCTCTTCGCGGGCTTGCTTCTCGGCCGCGGCGCGAATCTCGTCCGCGAGGTCGAGGTCACTGGCGATGACGGTGGCGAGCAGCCCCTTCACCACCGTGCCCTCGGCGAGCCCTTCCGCATCGACGCGCGAGCCCTCGGGCAGCGGCACCGGACTCTCTCCCGAGAAAAGGGCGGACAGCGTGGGAGCGATGGCCCGAAGTGGCTGACCGTGGAGCTCGCGGAGCGCCGTGATGAGCTCGCCTTGCCAGAGCCAGAGGTCCTTCTGCAGCGCCGTGTGCACATGGGCCAGGGCTTCCTCTGGCGACCACACGTCTTTCGGCAGCGCAATGTGTCGGCTGCGCGCGTCGAGCTTCTCCGGAGCCAGCTCGAGCACGTCGGGAACGAGCTCGGCGACCTCGGCGAGGTAGTCCGAGAGAAGCTCGTCGTACTTCAGGCAGACCTCATCGTGCTGCCCGCCGTCGTGCCCCGCGTGTTTGCCTTCGGGATATCGGGGCAACTCATCACGGAGCTCGCTCGCCCAATGCTCCCAGGGCCCGTAGCTGCCGTGACAGTCGAGTACGCCCAGCATCATGACCAGGCACGCGCGCGCGAGCCTGCGAAGCTCGACCGGCTCACCCTCCCCGCGAAAGGCGCCGCCGCTGAGTCCAGCGAGCGCCTTGCCGAAGCCCCGGGCCACGCCCGCGACACACAGGTAACGCGCGGAGATCCGCACCACGTCGAGCGGCGGCACGTGGAGCAGGGCCCGCGAAATCACGCCGACGGTGCTCGGAAGCTGGTTCGCGAGCGGGTGCACGTCGAAGCGCGCGGCGAGCGCGCGACGGAGCTCCTCGGGATTCGAGACGGCCGGAAGCTCGGGCAACTCGCCGAGCGGCAGATAGCCGCACGAGCGCTCGTCGAAGGGGGAGTCGTCGTAGTCGAGGTGCTCCCTCAAATAGAAGACGCCGTCTCGCCCGCGGCACCAACGCAAACAGAGCTCGGTCTTCCGCGTGTTGGGGCGGTCGAACGTGCCAGGCACGAATTCGGCGATTTCGGGGCGGGTCACGCGGCGCTCGCGCGGCCCATGTTGGCACGCTCTTTCGCTCGCGGCTCGGCGATTCTAGGGTGCGAGCATGCTCCGGCTGGCGTACGGCGCAGCATTCGGGTGGGCGATGGCCTGCGCCCCGACGCCAAGAGTCGCCGACGCGCCCAACGCCGTCGCTGCACCTGGAGCGCAGGCCTCGAAGCGAGCCTCTCGGGTGGATGTCTTCGAACGCGAAATCAGCTCGTACTCGCACGACTACGTCGAGCGCGTGAGCGCGACGCAAGCCTGGGCCCTACGCGAGGGACCCTCGGCCGCAGCACGAGTCATCCGCGTTCGTCTGGCGCATTGGGGCGACGCGCACCTGAAGGCCGTCGTCTCGTCGCGACTGGTCGAACTCGGGTTGCGCTACAACGGTGCCACGGTGGACTTGGGCCACCTGCGAGCTGCGCCGGCGTTGGAAGTCGTGGTGCTGAACGGCAGCGACGTGAGGAACGCCGAGACGCTCACGCGCTTGCCGAAGCTCCGGCACTTGGGCTTCGCCGCGACCAGCGGTGAAAACGTGGATCTCGTCGCGCTCCTGCCTTCCCTACGGTCCCTCGAGACCCTCGAGCTCGACGCTGACTGGCTCGAGAACACCGACACCAGCACGCTCGGCGGATGGCTGGGACGCGCGCCGCGGCTCAGACGGGTGGAAATCCGAGTCCCAGCCCACCTCTTGTCGCGACCCGAGGCGCGGAAGCGGTTCGACGCGAAAGCCATCGCGCTCGAAGCCGCACGGCCCGGGCTCACGGTCCGCCTGCTTCCGCAGGAGTCCGACGAGGGCGTCGAAAAGAACCCGTAGCGAAACCTGGGCGGCTGCTCGTGGATTGGACTCCGCGACGCGAAACAGCTAGAGGCGCGCCCCGAGGAGAGTCCATAGATGCGTAATTCCATTCTGAGTCCGTGTTGCATGTTGGGTCTAGTGTTCGCGGTGGGTTGCGGCGGAGGAGATCAGAAGCCGCCGGCGGAGAGCCCCACTCCCGCCACGTCGGCGCCGGAGCCCGCCGCCGACATGCCCGGCGAGCCCGAGAAGAAACCCGAGGAGCCTGCGGCGAAGAAGGAAGAGGCACCTCCCGCCAAGAAGAAGATCTCGGAGCTGATCTCGGGCGGCGGCACCTGGGCCTTTTCGCTCGCCGACTCGGCGGACGCCAAGGCGAAGGCGGAAGAGGGCTGCAAGAAGAAGAGCAAAGACGCCGCCAAGCAGGAAGCCTGCCTGAAGGACATCGAGAAGGCGGCGTCAGAGGAAGGCTTCCGTTACGAGAAGGACGACAAGGGCAACTGGTGGTGGGTGTCCTTCGCGAGCGAGAAGGGCAAAGAGGTCGTCGTCAACAAGCTCATGTTCAAAATCGAGAGCGACGGCGAAGTCGGCGGCTCGGCCAAGCTGAAGCCCGAAGGCAAAGACATGGGCAAGAAGCCCATGGCGAAGCTGCCGCCCGAGGTGGTCATCGAGGTGCCCGACGACAGCACGATGATCATGACCGACCCGAAGAAGGGCAAGCTGACCTTCAAGAAGAAGTGAGCGAGGGTGCATGAGCTCGGCCACGGCGAAAGACGACGTCGTGGCCGGGCAAGGCGCCGCGAGCCAGAGGATGGAGAATCCTCGCGCGTTCCTGTAGCCTCGGAGGGCGTGTCTTCTCCCTTCTTGCGGCTCTTAGGGCTCGGCGCAGTCGCCGCAAGCGCTTGCGGCGGCGACGAGGGAGGCTCCACCGCCTCCAATGCCACGGGGGGAACGCTCGGGTCGGGTGGCGCCGCCGGCGACGCGAGCAGCGCAGGCGGCACGGGCGGCAGCAGCGCCGCGAGCGGCAGCGGCGGGCTCGGCGGCGACGCGAGTTGCAGTCCCGGGCTCGCGCCCCAGGGCTCGCATCAGGTCGGCAGCAAAGACCTGCTCGTGACGGGCGCGAACTCTCAGCGCGCCATCGCCATCCGCCACTCGCCCAGCGCCGAGGCATGGGCCATCGCCAACGTCATCGCCGAGGCCGGTGCTTTCCCCATCGAGCTCCGCCGCGCCACCCTCGGTTCCGGAAAACTCGGCCTCTCCTCCGCCGTGCGCGTGCTCGATACCAGCGTGGCAGCGAACACCAACGCGTTCGATCCGTCCATCGCGGCCGAGACGAAGAGCTCTCGCGTGCTGGTCGTGTGGGCGGACGATCGCCTGGGCAACGGCAACGGTCTCTTGGAGGTGTTCGGGCAGTTCTTCGACCTCGGCGGCAGCGCTCCCGTCAAGCTAGGGAACAACTTCGTGGTGAGCCAGGTGCCGAAGAGCAGCGAGCACACCCCCCACGTCGTGTTCGACGACGCCGAGCAAAGGTTCTGGGTGGCCTGGGCCGACGACCGCGAGATGGCGACGAAGCCCGGCGGTCGGCACGAATACGCGCGAAGCGTGGGCAAGGACGGCTCGCTCGGCACCGAGCTCGCGCTCGGCGACGAGACTCAGTGGCAGGACGGCGTCCATGCGGCGGTCGGCTCCGACGGACCGCTCTTCGTCTGGAGCGAATACAGTGACATCGACGGGTTCGGGCGCTACCGAGCCCGTTTGGCGAAGGGCACCACGCTTCTCACGTTGCACCAGTCGAACAGCCTCGTGCCGGCGCCACCGGCCATCGCCTGGGACCGAGCTCGCTGCCGTTTCCTGGCCCTCTGGCAAGAGACCGCGAGCGCGAACGCACCCGACAAACAAATCTGGGGCGCGGTGCTGGCGCCGGACGGCAGCGTCGTGAAGCCGCGTTTTCAGATCACGAGCCACGCGCCGGGCGCCGGCTCGCCCACGCTCGAGTACGCGGCAAAGACCGCGACGTTCGTCGCGACCTTCGGCTCGTGGACGGATCCCGACGCTTTCTTCGTCGAGCTCGACGGCGACGGCGTGGCCCTCGGTTCGCCCGTGAGCATCCACTCGACGCCCCCGGCCAAAGGCACCTACTACCACGCGCTCGCGCCGAGCGACTCGGGTCTGCTGCTCATCTCCAACGAGGACTACGCGCGCCTCGAAGCCACCGTGCTCTTGACACCTTGAGCTGCGCACGCGGGCCGGGGGCCGGCGCCCGTGCTAGCGTCGGCCGCCGATGATGCGGCGTGCGGTCTTGATGTTCGGGATGGCCTTCGTCGCGTGTGGCGGCGAGAGCAACGACGGCTTGTTCAACACCGGCGGTTCGAGCGGAAGCGGCGCCGCGGCGGGCGCGACCGGCGGTGGTGGAGCGGGCCCAGGCGGAGCGGGAGGCTCCAGCGGAGGCGCAGCGGGAACGAGCGCGACCGGAGGCGCAGGCGGCGCAGCGACCGGAGGCAGCGGCGGCACGGCGACCGGGGGCACCGGCGGCACGAGCGGCGCAGCGACCGGAGGCACGGGCGGCGCGCCGAGTGGTGGTGCGGGCGGCACGGGCGGGGCAGTCGGGAAGCCCTGCAGCTCGAACGACGAGTGCAAGCCGTTGCTCTGCAATTCCAAGCTCGACACGTGCCAGGCGCCGGCCCCCATCGGTGGCCCCTGCAACTTCGGCAACGAGTGCCAGAGCGGACTCTGCAACTCCAAGACGGATCAGTGTGCGGTCCCCGCGCCGCTCGGAAGTCCGTGCAACTTCGCCAACGAATGTCAGAGCGGGCTCTGCAACTCGAAGCTCGACCAGTGCTCGGTCCCAGGCCCGAACGGGACTCCGTGCAACTTCGCCAACGAGTGCCAGAGCGGGCTCTGCAACTCGGTCCTCGACGTCTGCTCCGAGCCCGGCGGACCGGGGACCCCGTGCTTCTTCAAATCGGATTGTCAAAGCGGCGTGTGCTCGAACGGCAAGTGCGCCTGAGTTGGCGGAACCGTCCGACTCCAGCAGCGAGTCCACGATCGTTTGGGGTATGCTGGCGGCATGCGGAGCCGAAGCGCACGGATTTCTTCGCTCGTACTCGCTTCCCTGGGACTCTGGCCGACCGAAGCCTCGGCCGCAGCGTGGGACAAGCCCGGGTACACGTTGACGTTCCACGACGAGTTCGACGCTGGCTCGCTCGACACGACAGCCTGGAAACGTCGCTACAAGTGGGGTGAAGCCGTCATCAACAACGAGCTACAGGCCTATGTCGACGACGCGTTCAGCGTCTCGAATGGGATGCTGAGCATCAGCGGAAAGCACGTGTCGGGGGCGTACGCCGGCCAGACGCTCGACTACACGTCCGGCGTGATCTGCTCGGTGCACGAGCAGAAGTACGGCTACTTCGAGGCCCGCCTGAAAATGCCGAAAGGCAAGGGCCTTTGGCCTGCGTTCTGGCTGCTCGGCGCCGTGGGAACCCAAGGGGTGAACGAGATCGACATCCACGAGCTCTTGGGCCACGAACCGAACAAGGTGTACATGACGGTGCACTGGGGTCCGAGCTACGACCAGGGCCACGAGTCCGACGGCTCGGAGTTCACCGGACCGGACTTCTCCGCCGACTTCCACACGTTCGGCCTGAGCTGGACGTCGAGCCAGATCGTGTGGACCGTCGACGGCGTCGAACGAAAGACCTACAGCGGACCGGGCGTGCCCAACGTCGACATGTACGTCATCTTGAACCTCGCCATCGGCGGCAACTGGCCCGGCGCTCCCGATGCGAGCACGGCGTTCCCCGCGACGTACGAAGTAGACTACGTGCGCACGTACCAACCGCTGGCCGGCGACGCGGGGGTCGGCGGCGCAGGAGGCAGCGGCACCGGCGGTGCGGCCGGCGCGGGCGGTGCGGCGACGGGGGGCGCGAGCGCGGGGGGCACGAGCGGAAGCGGCGCGGCCAGAGCGGCGGCGGGGAATGCCCCAGGCTGGAACGGGTGGAGCGAGCGGCGGAGGAAGCACGGACGACTCCGGCGGCGCTGCATGCCGCGCGGGCGCATCGGAGCGGTCCGCGGCCTCCGCCTCGCTCTTGCTCCTGACTTCACTGCAACTGCTGCGGCTCGTCCTGACGGCGGCGGCTGCCCGAAAATTCGAGGTCCTTGGGTCGCGGGCGCCGCCCGCGCGTAAGCTCCATCACAAGGCGAGAGTCCGCCGCTGGCCTGCAGCTCCCGGTCGGTGCGCTACCCTTCCGCCGGGGCGCGTCACGGCCTCGTCGGCATCGAGGGACTCCTCCCCTGTCGGTGTCGGGCAGGGCGGGGACGCCGCGAGTGACGTGACCCAGGACGTCACCCAGGAAACGGGCTGCAAGTCGGTGCAGCCGCCGACGCCGCCGGTGGGCGCCGACAACGGCGGCAACATCGAGTTCGCGGTCGCAGTTCGTGAGCTCAACTTCGGAGATCGAACGACCGGGTCCGGGCCGACCTGGCCGACCCTGGGCTACGATCTCGACAAGCTCTGCACGTGCGACCTCGACAAGCTCGGGAGCTGCAAGGCCATCAACAAGGTCGTTTGCGACGGGATCGACGGGCGCGACAACGGGTTCGGGGGCTTCCTGTTCCAGATGCGCGACACCTTCAAGGTGCAGGAGCTCTCGTCCGAAAACGTCTCGGCCGGCATCGAGACCGGCAACAACACCGTCCTCATCCGAGTGCGTGGTTACAACGGGTCAGCCAACGACGGCGTGGTCGAGGTGTCGTGGTTCGCCAGCGACGACTTCGACTTCAACAATCCGAACCCTCCCAAGTGGGACGGCACCGACGTCTGGTCGGTGTTGTCCTCTTCGCTCACTGCATCGACGGGAGCAGACGGCGGCACCAGTTTCAGCGTGGATGCTCCGAAGTACACCGACAACAAAGCCTTCGTCAGGGACGGCACGCTGGTGGTCAGCCTGCCCGAGGGCGCGTTTGCGCTCTCCTCGAAACGCTCCATCGGTTTCTCGGCGGCAATCTTCACCGGCAAGCTCCAGCAGGGCAGCAACGGCTGGAAGCTCGAAGAAGGCATCCTCGCGGGCATCGCCAAGGTGGGTGAACTGCTCGGCCTCTTGCCTACCATCGACGACCCCATCACCCAGCAGCCGATCTGCATGGACAACCTGGTCTATTCGGGCGTGAAGAGCCTGATCTGTGACGCTCCGGACATGACGGTCATCGCCACGCCGTCCAAGACCTGCGACTACATCTCGCTCGGGATTGGCATGCGCGCCGATCCCGTCCTGATCGGCCCGGTGAGCGTCCAGAAAGACCCGGTCAGCCCCTGCGCGGCGGGTCAGGATCCGTCGAAAGACACCTGCTGAGTCGCTGGCTCAGAACGCCCCACCGTAGCGAACGACCGCTCCGCCGCCATCTGCCGTCGGTTGAGCGGACAGAGTGCGCTCCGACGAGCCCGCGCTGAGCACCAGATACGTGCCCACGCCGACGCCGACGACCCCGATGCCGATGCCGACGTCGGCGATGGTCGCCGCCGCGTCGGCGTCGTCACCCGCCTCGACGCCCTTGGGATCGCAGCCGGCATCGCTACAGTGCGCGTTGCGATCGTCCCAACGAGAAAACGCCCGTAGCCCGAAATAGCCACCGATGCCCAGCGCGACCACCCCGACGCCGCCGACGCCGTAGCCGATCAGTCGTTGCGTCTTCCCGGTGTCCGCGGGCTTGGGCCGTGGCTTCGGTCGAGGTTTGACCGGCTTGGGCAGCAGCAGGAGCTCGGGAACCTGTAGCGACTTGCGATCCGCGTCCGCCCCGAGGGTGACCTCGGCGCGCCACGCCTTGCGCCCGGGGGCGCTCGCCTCGATGACGTGGTGACCAGGATCGATGGGGACTTCGGAGCCCCAAAGCGCTTCGCCCAGGCTGGTGCCGTCGAGCGCGACGACCAGGCCAGGCACCCGCGCGGCCGCGGGGACCTCGAGCGCCAAGCGCGAGAGCCGCGGTTCGAGCTTCTTCAGATGGGTCTCGGCGAGGCGAACGCGATCGCCGCGACCGTCGCGCCGGGCCAGCGTGAGCGCGTCGTTGAACTCGGACCAAGCGGTGGCGGTCTTCCCCTCCTCTTCGTGACACACGGCGAGATTCAGCAGCGTGCCAGGAGCGGGGTCGATGCGCTGGCTTTCGGCAAGCTTCGGGCATGCCTCCGCGAACTTCTTCTCGGCCAACAGCTTGCGACCCTGGACGAAGAGCTCCCGGGCGAGCGCGCGTTCGGTCGCGGAGACCTCCGCCCCGGCGGTCCGCGCCGAAAGGAGGATCAGAGCCGCGACGCCGAGGAGACGCATTCCGAGCGATGATGCTTCAACGCGGAGCGTTCTGCCAACCGTTCAGCGTTGGTCGGAGAGCGGGTCGAAGGCCGGGACCGGCTTCTTGGGGGCGCGAGGCTTCGCGCTCGCGGAAGGCGCCGGGCTCTCGGGCACGGCGCTCGTGCTCGGAGCCGCCGCCACGGAAGGCAGAGCCGTGGCGGGACCGCCGCTGGGTTCGGCCTTCGTGACGGTGAACGAGCCGGGCGGCGGCGCCGCGACCTCGCGCACGGTCGTGGGCTCGCGACGACTGAAGAGCAGCGCAGTGACGAGCGCACCGACGAGCGCGGCCAGGGCCACCATCAGGACCACGCGGGTCGAGCTCCGGCGTCGAGCCGGGGGCACGATGGACTGCGTGGCGAGCGCCGCGGACGTGCCGGGCTCTTCGCCGCTCACGCTGGCGCGCAGGTTCGGAACGCTGCCCGACTTTTCCGGGCCGATCCCCACCGGAACTTGCACCACGCCCGAATCGGCTTCGCCGGTCTCGATCCGGCGCATGAGGTCCAGCCGGCGCGCGAGGGCATCGCCCGCCAGACGTTCGACCCAGACGCCCACTTCTTCGCGGGACGCCGGACGAAGCGCTGCCTCGATGGCCTTGGCCATCTCTTCCGCGGTCTGGAATCGTTCGTCGGGGTTCCGCGCCAGCCCTTTGAGCACGGCCTGGTCGAGCGCTTCGGGAACTTCGACGCCGTCGGCGCGCAGCGATGGGACCGCCGCCTCGGCGATCATGGCCAGCGTCGACGCCATGTCGTCGCCCGAGAACAAGCGCCGGCCCGCGAGGGACTCCCACGCCACGATGGACGCCGCGAACAGATCCACTCGGCGGTCGATGGGCCTACCCGATATTTGCTCCGGAGAAACGTAGCCGAGCTTGCCCTTGAGCTGGCCGTCGTTGGTGCTCTGACTGCGCGACTCCGCTTTGGCCACACCGAAGTCGAACAGGCGAGCAGCGCCGTCGATGGCGACGAGGACGTTCTGCGGAGAGACGTCGCGATGGATGATGCCGAGCGGCTCCCCGGCAGCGCTCGTGGCTTCGTGGGCTGCGTGCAGGCCTCGGAGGACGTCGATCATGACCGCCACCACGATCTCGGGCGCCACGCGTTCGCCCGCGCGCTTCGAGGCGCGCAGCAGTCGGGCCAAGGTCTCGCCCGAGACGTACTCCATCACCAAGAGCAGCTCGCTCTCGGTCGCGACCACGTCCAAGACGGGGACAACGTTGGGATGGCGGACCCGCGAAGCGAGGCGCGCTTCGTCCATCATCATGGCGACGAATGCAGGGTCCTTGGCGTACGCGGGGTGCGAGCGCTTCACTGCGACGACGCGCGAAAACCCCACTGGACCGATGAGCCGCCCCATGTGGACCGAGGCCATCCCCCCCGACGCGATCTCGTCGTAGAGGACATAGCGCCCCACGGTCGCGGCTGCCTCGCTCATTCGCTCCATCTTAGGCGCGGGACGCCGCGGAAGGATATCTCAGGTCGGCTGTTTGCGCCGCCAGCGCAGCCACGCTGGCGTCTTCTCGCGAAAGTCACGAGCTGAAGCAACCCTCCATGGGCCAGCAAATGGGTGGGTTGTAGGGCAAGCAGCCCTCGCCCGAAGGACACGGCTTGGCGCACGCCTGGGTCGCCGGCGAGCTGCCGGGGTTCCCACAATACTCCTGCCAGTCGTTCCACTTGCCGTCGCTGTTGTCGGGCCCGCAGTTGCCGCAGTTCGAACAGTCGCACTTCTTCACGCAGGCGCCGAGGGCCTGGCAGTGGGCCTCGGGGACGCACGCTTCGTCGGCTGCGCAGTTGGCGCTGGCGCAGGGGTCGATGGCGAGCTGACACTTGCCGTTCACGACTTGGTAGTCCTTCGGGCACTCGCAAGTCGCCACGCCTCCGACCAGCTTGCACTGCCCGCAGCTCCCGCAGCTCACGCCGGAGCAAGTCTCGTCGGCTTTGCACTCGGCGCCCACGGCATGAAAGCCGGCATTGCACGCGCAGGTCGCGCCGCCATCGGCGAGAGTGCAGGTCCCCTGACCGGAACAGGTGATCCCGCTGCACGATCCTGGCGCGCCGCCCGAACCCACACCGCCGTTGCCACCGCTCGACGCACCACCGCCGCCGCTGGAAGTGCCTCCACCGCCGCTGCCGACCTTGCCGCCGCTGCCGCCCGTGACGGCACCGCCATCGGGACCCGCAACGCCGCCCGGATCTTCGCTGCACGCCGCGAGTGCGAGACCCGCGACGAGGACCGAGAGCGTCTGCTTCATGCCGAGCTCCGTCACTCGACGACCACGTTGCTCAGCGGATAGAAGCCGTCGGCGTCTCTCCCAGCGATGGCGAGGCGCAACATCGGCACACCGGGCGTGCCCGTGATGCCGACGGCGAGCGAGTAGCTTCCGGTCGGCAGCGTGGCGGGCAGGGCGAGGTCCTCTTCCACCGTGTGGGTCCCGGGCGCCCAGGTTCGCACGTCGGCCTGGCTCTTCAGCACCACGGGCGTGCCGCTCGAAGGCGAGAGCCTGATCTCGAGCCCGAACGGATGGTAGGGCGGCGCGACGCCGACGTTCTCGACGCTGAGCCCGACGTGAAGCGTTCCGCCCGCGGACACCGTCTTCGCGTGGGTCACGGTTCTGACTACCAGCCGGTAGCCGAGCTTCTGCAGCGCGGCTTCGATTTCGGTCCGATATTGCGCGCCAGCCGGGATCGTCGCGCTCTTGTTGTTGATGAAGGAACCATGGAGATCGAGGCCGTATTGAAAGATGCCGTGGATGTCGAAGCCCTCGTCGACCCAATCTTGCATGGTGCCGCACGACTCCCAGGCGACCGGCGCCTT
Organism: Polyangiaceae bacterium; assembly: GCA_046351435.1. GTDB lineage: Bacteria > Myxococcota_A > Polyangia > Polyangiales > Polyangiaceae > JADJKB01. The sequence continues at coordinate 168,242 of JAXLYN010000007.1, read as the reverse complement.
CTGCCAAGCGCCGTCGGCTTGAGCCTGGGACACGTGCTGCTTGTACATGTCTTCCATGTGGTTCCAGGTCGCGGAGAACATGCCGTAGTCGCCGAAACAGTCCGCGCGCCAGCCCGCGCCCTTCGAGACGGAATAGGTGAGCAACTCCACGTCGCCAATGAGCCCGGTCTTGGGGCTCGAGGGGAACAGCGAGAAGTGCAGGTCGGCCACCTTCTTGCGCGTGGCGATGCTCGGCAGGGGCACCTCTGGGGTCGTGCCGGAGAAGTGCCCCTCACCCCAGAGACCGATGCCCCCGAGATCGACCTGGACGTCCGGCTCCTTCCCGAGGGCGGCGCCCACGGCGTTCATCAGCTTCTCGAATCGCGTGTAACAGGTGGCGTCATCGAGGTCGGGTGCCGTGAGCTGCGGCCCACCCGTGTTGAACTTGAAGACCTTGCAGCCGGCCGCTTCGAGCCAGCTCGGAGCGTAGCCCGGCGCGTCACCGGCCGTCATCACGCGGAACATCAAGGTCTGGCCGGCCGCGCGCGCCTTGGTGAGCGCGTTCTGGATCGGGCTCACGTCGATGCCGCCGTCCGTCGGCTCGAGGTCGTCCCAGGTGTAGCGAAAATACGCCGACCCCGAGGGCAAGCCATCGAGCTTCGAATCCACGTCCGCGAAGGTGTGGAAGGTCTGCCAACCCATGCCGGGGTTCGCGAGCAGATCCGTGATCTCTTGGGGCGTGACGCTCACGTTGGAGCCGGCGTTGCCGCCGGTGCCGCCGCTCGCGCCGCCGCTGCCTCCTCCGCTGCTCGCGCCCGTTCCACCAGACCCCGAGGCTCCCCCGGTTCCGGATGGCTTGTCGCCAGAGTCTTCGGAACAGCCGACGGAAAAGACCAGCGCCGAGAGCAGTGGAGGAAGCAGCCGCATGGTCTCTTGGTACCACACGGCGGCCTCGGGCGGCTCAGCCGGGTCCGGGGAGCTCCACGCGCACGTTCACTTCCAGGGTCTCCGTGCCCCCACCGACGTAGATGGTTCCGGAGGTCGGCGTGGCATCGACGTAGGAGCGACCGACCGCGACTCGCACGTGATCGGTTTGCGTGGGGACACCGTTGGTCGGGTCGAACCCCTTCCATCCGGCCTCGGGCAGGTAGAGCTCGACCCAAGCGTGAGAAGCCTCGGACTGCGCGACGTTGCTGGCTTTGGGCCCGGTGTAGAGGTAGCCGCACACGTAGCGCGCCGGAATGCCCAAGAGTCGCGCCAAGCAGATGAACAGGTTGGTGAAGTCCTGACACACCCCGCGCCGGCTCGCGTAGACGTCGAAGGCCGTGGTCGCGACCGTGGTGGCGCCCTGCACGTAACGATATTCCTTGTAGAGCGTCCGATTCATGTCGAGCAGCGTGCCCAGCAAGTCGTAGTCGCTGCGCTCCACGAAGGTCATGGCGTAGTCCGCCAACTCCTGGAGCTGGGTCTCCGGCAGCTCCGCTGGCAGTAGATAGGGCGCCATCATTTCTCGCTGCCACGGCATCCAGACCAGCGGGATCGCTCGCCGTGCATGGAGCGGCTTGAACTCCAGCGGATCGGTGTTCAGGACCTCCACGGACGCCCGCGACTCGATGCGGAGCTCGCTGTAGGGGCGCTCCACGATCAGCCTCCGCGCGCGATTGCCGAATACGTCGTCGAAATCGATCTGACGCCCTTCGAAGGGCTCGTCGTCCAGGTGCAGTTCGATGGAGTGCTGGCGGACGTTTTGGAGGCGATCCGCAGCCGGATGGAGCTTGAGCAGATGGCTGCTCCGCTCCACGGGCTGCGTGTAGCGGTAGACCGTGCGGTGGGTGACCTCGAGCGTCCTCGGTTCGGCGTGGCGGGGCGCGGGGCGCACGCTGCGGCGCCGCGGACCCGCGCTCCCGGCTGTCACGTCCGACGGGCCCACGTCGGCGACGATGGAGCCCTGGCGCACGACGACCAGGCGGCCGGGGCCGACGCGCGCCCAGCAGAGCCCCTCGCCGTCGCGGCGCACGAGGACGTTGGACGAGACCACGATGGCCTTGCGACTGAATTCGCCACGACTGCTGAGGTCGACCCAGAGGTCGTCGTCGCCGAAGACGAGGCCAGGACCGTGCGGCGGCAGGATCTCGCAGAGGTAGAGCCCGTGTTCGTCGCCGGCCCCGCCCCAGATCAACAAGTCGACGCCGTCGCTCAGGACCAGCGCCAGTTCGCCGTGGCGATTCAGTTCGGTCAAGAGATCGGCCAGGCGTTCGAGATTGGCCTCGCCGATGGAACGCCAGCCCGCCTCGGCGAAGCCGTCGAGGATGCGACAGAGCACCAACTCCGAGTCGGTGGAGCCCACCGGCTCGAAGCGAGTGCCCGGGTTCACTCGCTCGCGCAGGCTGCCGCTATGTCCCATGAGCCAATCGCGTCCGCCGTGGGGCCGGCAGAAGGGCTGGGTGTTCGCGTCGGTGTTGGAGCCCCACATCGCCGTGCGCACGTGGATCAGGAAGAGGGACGAGGCCAGGTGATCCCAGGCCTTGATGAGCTCGCTTCGGATGCTCCCGCTGGCAGGCGCTGGCTCCTTCAACACCGACGCCGAGGGTTCACCGCCGGGGTAGTAGCCGATGCCCCAACCGTCCGGGACCTTCCGACCGCGGTGCAGGCACGCGAGGTCGAACGAAGGTGCGAGGGTGCCCTCGCAGCTCATGGCGAAGAGGTTCGGCATGCGGGAGCGACGACTCTACAATGCCCAGCCGGCCCGACCCCGACGGAATGCTCACTGCGGCGCGGGGTGAGGCTCCGGCGCGCACGGCTCGCCGAGAATTTCGCCGCCGACCCGGCTCCCGACCGCGTGTGCCTCGGCGACGACGGCGGTGAGCACCTCGTGTACGCGCGCGCCGTCGAGGCCATCCGGCACGAGCTCGCCGAGAAACCGCTCGAGCGCTTCGAGCCGGTCGAGCGCGGCGCGCCCGGGCAGCTCACCGGAAGCGCACAGGATCCGGAGCCGGTCGCTGGCCGAGCTCACGCAGTAGCGCACCGAGCGCGGGAACTTGGGCTCGAGGATCAGGAACGCCGCGACCGACGTCCCGGTGACACGACCCCGGTTGCGCTTCATGAACGCCTCGAAACCCGAGCAGGCGCGGAGCAACGAGAGCCAGAGCGCGGTTTCGAGCACCGGGTGCGCGGGCTCGGCCACCACGGCGTGGTGCTCGACGTCGAGCAAGCGTGCGGTTTGGCTGACGCGTTCCAAGAGGACGCCGAGCCAGATGAAGTCGAGCGGGGCGTCGTGCAGCATCGTGCTGCGCAGAAGGCCGAGCGCGAGCTGGGTCGAGCGCCGGACGCGGGCGTAGAGTGCGTCTCGGTCCGAGGCATACATGGCCGACGCCTCGTCGGAGCACATGAACAGGAAGAGCTCGTTGACCGTCTGCCAGACTTCGAGACTCACCACCTCGCGAATCGAGCGGGCGTTCTCCCTCGCTGCCGAGATGGACGAGGCGAGGCTCACCGGGTTTTCGTGATCGAGACACAGGTAGCGCTGAATGCTCTCCGGGTCCGAGAGCCCGCCGCGGCCGAAGCGGCTCACGAAATCGCGCTCCTGTCCCGAAACGATGACCAGCGGGGGCCAAACCCGACTCGGAGGCAGCTCGGCGTCCAAAGACAACGTGCCGGTCACGTGCAGGTGGCGCGCCGTGCTCTCCGAACGCTCGATGTAGCGCCCGAGCCAGAAGCAGTGGTCGGCGACGCGAGCGATCACGACTCCTCCGACAACACCCAAGTGTCTTTCGAGCCGCCGCCTTGGCTCGAGTTCACGACATAGGAGCCCTCGCCTAGCGCGACCCGGGTGAGTCCGCCGGGCAGCACCCAAGGACCGTCCGGACCCGAGAGGACGTACGGGCGGAGATCGACCCGGCGCGGGCCGAGCGTGCCTTGCGTCGCATCGAACGTGGGGCAAGTGGAGAGCTCGATGCGGTGCTGGGCCACGTACTTGCGCGGCTCGGCCTCGATCCGCCGCCGGAACTCCTCCCGCTCCGCCCGGCTCGATTCCGGTCCCATCAACATGCCGTAGCCGCCCGCTTCGTCGACTGCCTTGACCACCAGCTCGCCGATGTGATCGAGCACGTAGCGTCGATCGTCGTCGCGCGCGCACACGTAGGTCGGCACGTCCGAAAGGAGCGGTTCCTCGCCCAGGTAGTAGCGGATGATTTCTGGCACCAGCGCGCAAACGGCCTTGTCGTCGGCGACGCCGTTGCCGGGCGCATTGGCCAGAGTCACGTTGCCCTTCGCCCAAGCGCCGAGGAGCCCGGGCACGCCCAGCAGACTGTCGGCGCGGAACGCCGTGGGGTCGAGGAACGCATCGTCGACGCGTCGGTAGACGACGTGAACGCGCTCACGACCGCGCGTCGTGCGCAGGTACACGCGCTCGTCGTCCACCACCAGATCGCTCCCCTGAACCAACTCGACGCCCATGGTGCGCGCCAAGAAGCTGTGCTCGAAATAGGCCGAGTTGAAGGGTCCGGGTGTGAGCACCACGGCCACGGGGTCGCGCGTGCCTTCGGGGGCGAGCCCGAGCAGGGTCTCGGCGAGGCGAGCCGGGTAGTGATCGACGCGTCGCACGCGAGCCTCGGCGAAGATGGTCGGGAACACGCGCTTGGTGACCAAGCGGTTCTCGAGCACGTAGGAGACGCCCGAAGGGGTGCGCAGGTTGTCCTCGAGCACGCGGAACACCCCGTCCGGTCCACGGATCAGATCGATGCCAGCGACGTGGATGCGAACGCCGTGGGGCGGGCGGATGCCCCGGAGCTCGGGCAGGTAGTGCTTCGCACCGAGCACCACTTCGGCAGGCACGTGCCGCGTGGCGAGGATGCGTTGCTCACCGTAGACGTCGTCCAAGAAGGCCGTGAGCGCACGGATGCGCTGCTCGAGGCCGCGCTCCACCTTGGCCCAATCGTGAGCGGCGATGACCCGCGGCACGAGACAGAACGGGAAGATCTTCTCGGTGCCGCGCTGGTCGCTGTAGACCGAGAAGGTGACCCCTTGGTTCAAGAGCGACCGTTCCGCGAGCGACTGCGCGCGTGCGAGCTCGCTCGCACCCACTCGGGCGAGGGCAGCCAGCGGTCGCTCGAGACTGTCACGCAAGCGTCCGGGTCCCGAGAAGAGCTCGTCCCAGGTTCCGGAGAGCGGAACGTAGTTTGCGAGCAGGCTCTCGCCCCGCGCGCCGAGCGCAGCCCACGTCGGTTCGTCCGCTCGGAACGTCACGGCTCGTCAGCCTCCTCTGGCGGCTCTGGCATCGGGTGATCCAAATCGAAGCGCCGGAGGTCGACGCTGTAGGGCGCCTCGGCACACGCTTCGAGGCGCCTGGCCTGGACGGGCCAAGGCGAAGGCCCCTCGAACGTGAAGCGCTGCGCCCGCCGTGCCGAGGCTTCGAAGCGAGTGAGCGGCGGGACGTCGAACGCGCGGCCTTCGGGATGCCACACGTGATAGGCGGCGGCGCCCAGCGAGCGTTTGCCCCAGCGGTCGACGATCTCGAAGCGCAACGGGTGGTGGATGCCCAGGTGCGGATGCAAGCTGTGGGGTGGCGCCCAGGCCCGGAAGCGCACGCCGACCACGAATTCTCCGGCAGCGCCCGTGGGCAAGAGCGGCAGCTCGCAGCCGTTCACGATCACCGCGTGTCGCTCGGGCACCAGACCTTCACTCCGGACCTCCACGCGCTCCATGGAGGAATCCACGAAGCGTGAGGTGCCTCCGGCGACCATCTCCTCACCCAGCACGTTCCACGGCTCGATGGCGTTGCGGAGCTCGATGGCAACGTCGCCGGCTTCGAGCCGACCGATGACCGGACAGCGGTGCTCGATGAACACCCGGTACGCCGCGCGGGGCAGCGGCACGCCCGTGCGCTCGAGGTGCTCGAGCACGTCCAGGAAGTCGCGCCAGAGCCAAAACGGCAGGAGAAAGCGATCGTGGAGCAGTCGACCCCAGCGGGCGAGCGGCGCCCGATACGGCTCGCGCGCGAACGAAGCGACCAGGGCCCGCACCAAGGCGATCTGGGCCGCCGCCATTCGCACGTGGGGAGGCATCTCGAATGCCCGGAGCTCCAAGAGGCCCTGCCGGCCGTGTGCGCTGGCCGGATCGAACAGCTTGTCGATGCAAATTTCGGCGCGGTGTGTGTTGCCCGTCACGTCCACGAGCAAGTGACGGAAGAGCGAGTCCGAAAGCCACGGCGCGGGGTCGCGGTCCGGAGCGAAGGCGCGCGCGAGAGCGATCTCGAGCTCGGCCAGCGAGTCGTGACGCGCCTCGTCCACGCGCGGAGCCTGCGAGGTGGGCCCCACGAAGAGACCCGACATCAGGTACGACAGCGAAGGGTGATGCTGCGCGAACGTGATCAGACTGGCGAGCAGATCCGGGCGCCGCAAGAACGGGCTCTCCCTCGTCGAAGGGCCGCCCAGGGTGATGTGATTGCCGCCGCCGCTTCCGGCTGGGCGCCCGTCGAGCTGCCACTTCTCCGCGCACAGGCCGGCGCCGAGCGCCGCGTCGAACACCGCTTCGAGCGTAGCGAGGTGCTGCTCGAAGCTCGCCGACGGCGGCACGTTCACTTCCAAAACACCGGGGTCGGGCGTGACCCCGAAGGAGCAGAGCTCCGGCGAGCGAGGCGGCGGATAGCCTTCGAGCGCCACGCGCACACCGAGCTCGCGCGCCGCAGCATCGACGTGCTCGACGAGCTCGACGAAGCGCGCAGCGCTGGGCAGAGGAGGCAGAAAGACGTAGAGCGTGCCACCGCGGAGCTCGGTGGCGAGAGCCGTTCGAATGCCCCCCGGCGCGACGACCGGGGGGCCAGCCGTTCTCTCGCGCGTCTGCCCCTCTGGGTCTCGTCGCCGGGGATCTGGCGGCCCCGGATACTCGGGTTCCTCCGGCAAAGGGGGAGGCGCGCCTCGGATGGAGGACAGCGGCAAGCGCAAGCCCACCGGGCTGTCGCCTGGAACGAGGTAGAGCCGTTCGCGCCGAAAGCTCCAGGCGTCGCCGAGCCAACCGCCGTCGGCGGCCGCTGCGATGGGCAAGACGAATCCCGACGGAGAGCCGAGCCCGCGCTCGAGCAGGAGCGCCAGTCGGCGTCGCTCTTCGGAATCCGTCAGATCTCGCGCGAAGGGATCGACGCCCACGGGCAATCGCGCCTCTTCGAGCAGGTAGTGCCAAGGGTCTTCGTACGCCGCTCGTACCAGGCCGCGCGCGAGGCCGAGACGCTCGGACAGGGCGCGCGCGAGCTCCTCGGCGTGGCGTGGCTCCGGCGCGTTGCGCCCCGCCGGACCGAGATCGGCGAGCGGAGCGCCGTCTGCCCGCCAAACGAGCTCGAGCTTCCAGCGCGGCAGGCTCTCTCCTGGATAGAGTTTGCCAGTTCCGTGAAGCACCACTCCGCCCGGCGCGAGCCGCTCGCGGAGCCTCTCGGAGAGAACGAGCGCTTGTTGCCACTTGGTGGGCCCGAGCGCTTCGCCAAGCCACTCGGGCCGCTCGGGGTGGAGGCGCGACGTGAAAGTGGGCTCACCCCCGACCGTGAGCGCGAGTCCGGCCTCGACCAGGCGCGCGTCAGCGTTCTTCGCCGACGCCACCAGCTCTCGCCAAGTCTCCTCGGTGAACGGAGCGGTCGGCCGCGGCTCGTGCCCGAGGCGCATGAGCTTCATGTCGAAGCGCACGCGCGCAGCGGGTCGATCGCTCGTCCCCTCGATGGGCGCGGCCGCAGCCGGACGCGCCGTGCAGGCGAGGGGAATGTGCCCTTCACCCGTCAGAAGCCCGCTGGTCGCATCGAGCCCAACCCACCCGGCGCCGGGCAGATAGACTTCGGCCCAGGCGTGCAAATCGACGACGTCCCTGCCGACGCCACGCGGCTCGTCCGGGATCATGCCTTCATCGGTGAGCTGCACGAGGTATCCGCTCACGAAGCGCGCAGCGAGCCCGCGCGAACGCAATAGCGCGACCAGAAGCACGGCCGAGTCGCGACAGCTTGCGCGCCCCTCGGCCAGCGCTTGCTCGGGAGTGAACACACCTGACTCCTCCCGGAGCACGTAGGCGAGTCGCGAGTGAACGGCGCGGTTCAGCGCGACGACCAGGTCCACGCTCCGCCCTTCGTGGGGGAGCTCGGCGGAGAACGCTCGGAACCGCTCGCCCGCCGCGTATGCCGGGTCGTGGGTCTCCAGATAAGGCGCGAGATCTCGCACCAGCGCATCGGGATACCGAAACGGAGCCTCCTCCGCCTCGGGATCGACGAAGAAGTCGAACGGGTTCACCGGGCGGATGTCGACAGCGAGCTCGACCAAGACGTCGAGCGAGGTGAAGCGCTCACCTTCGCGGAACGAGAGCCGCGCCAGGTAGTTCCCTGCGGGATCCTGCTGCCAGCGCAGCTCGCAGGGTTGCTCGACGGAAAGCGAGTGAGTTTCGATGCGCGCGCGCGCGTGCGCGGCGGGGCGCAGTCGCACGGTGTGCGGGCCGAACCGAGTCGGGTGCTCGTATTGGTAGTGGCTCTGGTGAGAAAGGAGCAGCCGCACGGTCCATTTCCGTCTACCTCGACCCGCGTTTCACGAGCGTTTCGGCGGAGCGTGTGCGGACGTTCAGGACGAGCGATTCAGCGCGGAACCGTCCAGCGCATCTTGGCTTCCAGCTTGCCGGTCCAGATGTAGGGAATGTCGCCACCATCGAACAGCTCGCGCGTGGGACCGTCGAGGGTCTGCGCGCCACCTTTCCAGCGCTGGATGGAGTTCTCGTACACCCAGCGCACGTCGACCTCCGCACCCGCTTCGAACCCAGTCATCCGCTTCGAGGTGTTGCCGGGGCCGGGCGCGAACGGATCGATCGTGAACGGCTGCGTGTGCTCGCGCGATTGTCCCGGTTCGAGCAGGTGGAAGTCCGCTTCGGTGACGACGTAGCCGTGCGGGTGAGGCTCGGGCACGAACAGCGGATCGCCGGACTTCGGCCGGAAGAACAGCGTGCTGATGTTGGCGCGAAACGCCTCACCGTTGGGCAGGTAGTAGCGGAGGGGCTCCTTGCCGAGATTGCGGAAGTGGAGCACCGCGGTGCGCATCGGCACGCGGTCGACCACGACCTCGGGTTTGATCTCCAGCCGCACCTCGAGCCGCCCATCCGCCACCGCATCGCTCTTCGCGCTCATCTTCGCCTGCTCCGGCGGCGCGCTTGGGCTGGTCTGGGTGTCCGTGGGCCGCACCGACCCACCGTGGCAGGCGCTCGACGCGCACGCCAGAGCGATCCAAGAAACGACCCGACCGAGGGCTCGAGCGCGCACGAGGCATCTTCGCCAAGTCTTCGCGCCACCACAAGTCCTGCGGTTCACGCAGCGATGCCACGCACTACGCGCCCGACCGCCCTGCCGATGCGGCGAAGGAGGTGCACCACCGCGCCTCCGAGCTCGAACGAGCGCGGGACCTGACACAGCACGGGCCTCGGGGTCGGGTTCTCGTCGTCGAGGAAGCGCGCGACTTCCCCGGCGAAGCGCTGGGGATGATCGAGGTGCGGAAAGTGCCCCGACCCGGCGTAGGAAGACAGCTCGGCGCCGACCAGGCGCTCGCGCGCGCGGAGGGCGTGCGTGTAGGGCACGATGCGATCTTTGGTTCCCCAATGCAGCGTGACGGGCGGCAGCTCGGGGACGAGGTGGATGCGATCCCAGGTTCGCTGGTGCTGACCCAGAAGATCGACGCACCCGCACACCGTGCGTGTGAACGCGCGACCCGACCCCGGCATGGAGTTCATCCAAGCGAGGCGATCGATCTCCTCGGGCTCGGGGTTTCCGAGCTCTCCGGCGGCGATGCGCATCATCACGCGGGTACCGACGCGCATGGCGGCGGGAGCGAGGAGCGGGCCGAGCACGGGAAACGCCGCGAGGCGCATGCCGATGCCGACCTCTCGCCCGAGCCCCCCGGGCGCGACGAGCACGAGCCTTCGGTAGCGCTCGGGTCGCTCGAGGAGCATCCACTGGGCGACACCGCCGCCGTACGAATGCCCGGCGAGGTCGACTCGTTCGAGCTCGAGCGCATCGAGAAAGGCGCGGAGCGTGCTCGCGTACCACTCGAGCGTGTAAGGCGCGTCGGGGCGCCCGGACAGACCGTGACCCGGCAGATCGGGGGTGATCACCCGATGGTGCTCGGCGAGCGCCGGCACGACCCGACGCCAGGTTCGGTGGCAGTCGCCGAGCCCGTGGAGTAGCAGCAGCGGCGACCCTGATCCCGATTCCGCCCAAGCGATGTCGGTGTCGCCGAGGCGGGTGACCCGCAGAGAATCCCGTGGTTTCATGCTGTATCACACATGTGATACAACGTGATACAGCTCTTGGCAAGTGCAAAACGGGCTGGGAGCGCCGGGGCCGCGCAAGTCGCCGGCGAGAGGTCTTTGATTTAGCTTCCGTCGTGTGAAGATCGACGTTGCCGAGTTCGTGAAGCTCACGGCTCTCCTCGCGCTCACGGGATGTGCTTCCGGGAAACCGACCCCCTCCACCGGCGGCTCCGACGACTCCAACGTGATCGTCGCCGAAGCGCCCAGCGAGCCCAAGGAGGCACCCGTGACCATCGTTCCTGCGAGCGAGGACGCGGGCCCCGCCGTGGAGGCGCCGCCGCCGAGCGGGCCCCCTCCCATGGCAGAAGTCGTGCCTGCGCCCGAGGCGCGGCTCGCCGCATGTGACAGGCTCTCCCCCGCGTGTGAGGGCCTCGTGGAGTCGTGCGCCGCGCTCACCCGAGGTGCCGATCCGAGCGTCGAAGGCAGCTGGGGACATGGCTTCGCCAAGCCCGTGGCGGAACAGATCGCGTCGTGCTGGGCAGCCAAGGTGAAGGCGCCGGCTTGCGACTACAAGGTCATGGGGCGCTGCGTGAAAGACGCGGTGATGAAGGCCAAGGTCGATCGCTCCCTCGACGCGAGCTGTACGCAGGTCATGGCCGACTGCAAGCGCATCGGCAAGCCGGCGAAGTACACGAAGGACCAGTGCCTCCACATCTTGTCTTCGACATCGGGACCCGCGCGCACCGAAGCCGCTCGCATGATGGGCCCCATGGGCGAAGGCTGCACTCTCGACTACGCCGTGCCGTATTCCGCCTTCGGTCCGTGAGGACCGCGGCCCCAGAACCGCGTTGCCTCGCGCTCCGACTTGACAGAGCGCGCGCTTCGTCGTGGGGATCGGGCCCCAAGATGCGCCTTCGCCGATCTCTCTTCCCGCTCTGCCTGATCAGCTTCGCGTGCACGCCGAGCGAGGCTCCCGTGCCGGCCGAAAGCCCGAAAGCTCCGCCTGCCATGACCCCCGCCCACGACGAACACACGAAGTCCCTCGCCGAAGCCGAACGGCTGCGCGCTCTCGCCGACCAAGACCCGATGCTGGCTCCGTGGACGGGGCCGTACGGGGGAGTGCCGCCCTGGGACCAAGCGAAAGCCGAGCGCTTCCCCAAGGCTTTCGAGCTCGCCATCACGCTGCTCTTGGCCGAGGTCGACGCCATCGCGAATAACCCCGAGCCGCCGAGCTTCGACAACACCCTCGCGGCACTCGAAGACGCCGGCCGGCACCTCGACCGTTGCGAAACGTTGTTCAGCGTGTTGAGCGGCAATCTCAATACCAAAGAGGTGCAAGCCGTCGATCGCGAGTGGTCCCCGAAGCTGGCCGAGGTCCGCGACAAGCTCACGTTCAACGAGCGACTCTTCCAGCGCATCGCCAAGGTCCACGAGACTCGCAAGCAGGCGAAGCTCGCGCCCGACCAGCAACGTCTCACGGAACGGGTGTACGACGCCTACGTCCGCTCCGGCGCCAAGCTCGACGCCACGCAGAAGAAGCAGCTCGGTGACATCAATCAGAAGCTCGCGGTGCTCTTCACCGACTTCGGCAACAAGGTCTTGGCCGACGAAAACAGCTGGATCGTCATCGACAAGAAGGACGACCTCGCGGGCCTACCCGATTCCATGCGTTCGAGCTTCGAAGCCGCCGCCAAGGAAAAAGGGCTCCCGGGCAAGTGGATCGTGGTGAACACGCGTTCGAGCGTGGACCCCTTCTTGACTTTCTCCGCCAAGCGCGAGCTCCGCGAAAAGGTGTGGAAGGCCTTCAAGAAGCGCGGGGACAACGGCGGAGCGAACGACACCAAGGCGACCATCGCCGAAATCGTCAAGCTCCGCGCCGAGCGCGCCAAGCTCCTCGGCTACGCCTCGCACGCCCACTGGCGCATGTCCGACACCATGGCCATCGATCCGGCCAAGGCACGCGAGCTGATGCTCCGGGTGTGGCCCGCGGCGGTCGCGCGCGTGAAGGAAGAAGTCGCCGACATGAGCGTCTACGCCAAGAAGGACGGCGTGAAGGGCGCCTTCGAGCCGTGGGACTATCTCCACTACGCCGAGAAGGTGCGCAAGGCGCGCTACGCCCTCGACCAGGCCGAGCTCAAGCCGTACTTCGAGCTCGACCACATGATCCGCGGAGCGTTCTGGATGGCAGAGCAGCTCTACGGCCTCACCTTCACCGAGATCAAAGCCAAGGTCCCCGTCTTCCACCCGAGCGTGCGCGTGTTCGAGGTGAAGAACAAGAAGGGCGAGCACGTTGGCCTGTTCTACGGTGACTACTTCGCGCGGGCAGAGAAGCGCTCCGGCGCCTGGGCTTCGGGCTATCGCTCCCACGAGACGTTCACGGGCAAGACGGTCACCACCATCACCAGCAACAACAACAACTTCGTGCCGAGCGAGGCTGGCAAGCCCGTGCTGATCTCGCTCGACGACGCCCAGACCTTGTTCCACGAGTTCGGTCACGCCCTCCACGCGCTCCTCAGCGAAGTGAAGTACCCGGGCCTGGCGTCCACGCCTCGGGACTTCGTCGAATACCCGTCGCAAGTCCACGAGATGTGGGTCTTGACGCGACCGGTGCTCGATCGGTTCGCGAAGCACTACGAGAAGGACCAGCCGATGCCCCAGGCGCTCGTCGACAAGGTGCTCAAGGCGCGCACGTTCAATCAGGGCTACGCCACGGTGGAAGACTTGTCGGCCGCCATCCTCGACATGGAGCTCCACTCCAAGGCCGACGGCGCCGAGCATCCGAGCGCTTCGAGCGCGGAGCCCTCGAGCGCATCGGGGCCCCAAGGAGGTGGCCATGCGCCACCATGCCGCGGATCCAACCACCTCTTCACCAGCGACTCGTATTCGGCGGGCTATTACAGCTACCTCTGGTCCGAGGTGATGGACGCCGACACGCGCGAGGCCTTCCGCGAAGCCGGCAACGAGTTCGACCCCGCCACGGCCGAAAAGCTCCGAAAGTTCATCCTCGCCCCGGGTAACACCACCGACCGCGCCGAGGCCTACCGTCAATTCCGAGGCCGCGACCCCGACGTGAAGGCGCTCCTCGTGAAGCGTGGCTTCCCGACGAACTGACCCGCTACCCGGTCCCGACCCCGGTCCGGCCCCGCGGAAATTGGGCCTCGGGTCCGGTCCTGCCGGATATTCCGCCCCATGTCGCGCGGCCGGCGGACTCTGCTCGTCTCATTGTTCGCGCTCGCCGCCTGTCGCCCGCGAACCGAGCCGCCCCAAGGCGCTACGCCCCCAGGTCCCGCACCGAGCCCGAGCGCGTCGCCCGCCGAGCCCGCAGTGGGGCCCGGCGCCGTCGCCGAATCCAAGGGTCCGGCTCCGCGTCCCCCGAGCATCGGTGCGCTCTCGTCTCGGGTGTTCGTGCGCCAGAACCCGCGCCCGACGAGCCCGGAAATCGGCGTCCTCCACCTCGGCTCCGTCGTCCCCCTGCGTGAGTCCGAGCCCCAAGGCACCGACGGCTGCTCGCGCGGTTGGTACGCGGTCGAGCCAGAAGGCTACGTGTGCCTCGATCCGAGCACGACCCTCGAGGTCGAGAGCCACCCGCTGCTCGCCGCCAAGCGGCTGCACCACGGCGACTTCGCGAGCGCAGTCCCCTTCCGCTGGAGCTCGTCCCGAGAGGCTCTGCTCTATCGCAAGCTCCCGACCGACGCCGAGCAACGCGAAAACGAGTTCGAGCTCGACAAGCACCTCGCCAACGTCCGCGCCCTGAGAGCGGCGCGAACCGAGGGCCGCGCGCCGAGCCGCGTGCCGAAGGCCCTGGTGGACGTCGACGTGAAGGAACCCGACAGCGCGCTGCCCGAGCTCCTCTCTGCCGGCGCGTGGTCGCCCTACGCCACGGCAAACCAACCGAACGAGAAGCGCGCGCGCGCCAAGTGGATCCCGAACCGCTCGGCCATCGCCTGGACCAACGAGTTTACCTCCGGCGGCCGCACCTGGGTGCTCACCGACGATCTGCTGGTCGCGCCCAAAGACAAGCTCCTTCCGCTCGAGCCCTCGACCTACGCCGGCGTCCACATCGACGGCGACCGCGTGCGCCTACCCCTCGCGTTCGTACGCAAGGAACCTCGGGTCAAATACCGCCTGCGGTCGACGGCGTCGGATCTCACGCCCGTGAGCTTCAGCGACGAGTTCGAGCTCCCCGAGGTCGACGACGGCTCGCCCCAAGATCCCGACCCGCTGGCGAGCTTCCGCGAAGACACCTCTCCAGGCGCGGTGCTTCCCACCGAGGAAAGCTGGCCGCGCCTCTCGGCGGTGGGGCTCACCGGTCGCTACCGCAAAGATCGGCGCACGCGCTTCCTCGAGACCAGCGACGGCTACTGGATGCGCGAGCACGACGCGACGCTCGTGGAAGCCCAACCCCCGCGCGGGTTCGCCCTGGCCGCCGGAGAGAAGTGGGTCGACGTCAGCATCTTCAAGGGCACCCTCGTGGCCTACGAAGGCGAACGCGCCGTGTTCGCCACACTGATCTCGCCCGGCGCCAACGGCTACAAGCGCGAGAACGGCGAGCGCGCCAAGTTCACCACCCCGACGGGCACGTTCCGCATCGAGTGGAAGCACCGCTCGACCACCATGACCCCCGACCCCGAACGGAAGAGCTACTACCTCTCCGAGGTCCCCTTCACCCAGTTCTTCCACATGCCCTTCGCGCTCCACGCTGCATACTGGCACGATCGCTTCGGCGAGCCGAAGAGCGGCGGCTGCGTGAACCTCTCCCCGCGCGACGCCAAGTGGCTCTTCGAGTGGACGGATCCGCCCGTACCCGACGCCTGGCACGGCGTGCGATCGGGAGATGCGCGTGGACCGGGGACGTGGGTGCGCGTGCGGTGAGGTTCTTCGTAGCCGGGGCCGGGTGGCGATCGCCATCCCGGCTCACCCGCCGAGCGCCGCGCACACGCGCGCGACGGCCTCCCCGAGCTCCCGCTCCACGAGCTCCGCCGTCAGCCTCAGCACGCGCCACCCGCGGCGACCTAGCTCACGGTCGCGCCGCGCATCCGCCGCGGCGCGGACGGCGTAGACCGCCGGCGCGCACGAGCGCGAAGCGCGACCCGTTCGCCAATTTGTTCGCTACTTCGCGTGACGGCAGCTAGCAGACTTCCGGAGCTGCCCTGCTGGCGTGCTGTTCGCTGATGGCCGAACGCTTTCCTCAGCTCGAGCTCCGACCCGGAGACCTCGTCTTCGTCTCACCCATGCAGGTCCGCGTGTTTGCGCCGGACTACCCGACTTGAAGGCTTTGAGGCCGCGCGAGGGGTGTGAGCGAAGGCGGCCACGGTTTCGGCTGGGGCTCGGGTGGTGGCCGTGGCGCCCGCAGCGTTGCTTTCTCTTCGCGCCCGGAACGCAAAGCCGGAATTCGCAGCCGCAGCTCACAGCTCCACGATCCATCGCGCCGCGAACGACGTCGATGTCGCGGAGGCTCCCGAGATTCCGGCGAGCTCGTAGGAGCGATGAGCGTTCGTGGGCGCGCCGTTCTTCGTGACCTCCCACGCGTGAAGAAGAACGCTGCCGGTCGCGGGGTGGCGAATCGAGTACGGCTCCACGACGCGAACCGCTCCCTTGTAGGTGAACTCCACGAGGACGCGGTTCCGCGCGGCATACCGAACAGCGTCGAGAGACGACGTGCGATCATTCCACCGGCGCGCGGGGAAGAACATGCGCGGCTCTGCAGTGCCCTTCGCGGCGGGCATCGGTTGCAGCGCGGGCGCGGCGAGGCCGGGCTCGAGCCACCAGGCGATGGCTTCGCGAAGCTCGTCTACGAACCCGTCGATGGGCGGCAGGTTCGGTAGCTGGTGAGCGAGCTGTTGCTCCCAGTTCACCGCAAGGCTGTCTCGGTCGATCGCCCCAAGGATGCCGTCCACGGTCGGCAGCGGCAGCTTCTTGAATGCGAACTTCTCTACGACGACCCTGCGGGCCACGGTCGCGTCGATAGCGTCGCGAAAGTTCCGTCCGATGTGGACGAGGTCGTAGACGTCTCGCGCTCGCCCCTGCCGCTCGACGAGGGCGCGCGTCTTCTCCGCGAGGATCTCCTGCACCGAGTAGCAGAGGACCTTCGCCGGCGGTTGCGCCGCGTCCGCGTACCCGTGGTGAACGTCGCGCGGCTTGGGGACGTCCGCGATGTGCTCATCGTTGGTGAGGTCGAACTTGATCCGCTGCATCGTCGAGCGCGGCATGTTGAGAGGTCCAACGAACGCGACCTTCGCCTGGTAGGACGGGTTGCCTCGCGGGTTCGGGTACTCCTCGACCTTCCAATCGGCGCGGGGAAACCGAAGGCCGCTACGCGCCTCGATCCACTCGACGACCTCGATCAAACCTTTGCTTATGCCATCGACGTCGAGCGCGACGTCCTTCGGTATGGTGAAGTCGAGGTCTTCCGAAAATCGGTACGTCTCGAAGAAGCACTTCTTCAAGCAGGTTCCGCCCTTGAACACCCAACGGGACAGCGTCGGGTGTTCTGCGATCGAGCGCAGCAGCCAGCCGAGCGCGTAGTCCTTCTCGATGGTCGTGGGCCGGAGCTTTCGCTCGGTGGCGACGGCGAGGACGTGAGCCTTCGGGATCATGTTCCCTCGACAGGAATGTTGATACGGAGTCGCCAGCGACTGACGATCTTGCCGCGCGCAGGGCCGTCGGGGTCGAGGTTAGCGACGCCCGCGGACATGTGTTCGCGGCATTCGCGCAGCCACCGCTCGTCGATGGGTACGTTGGCGAGCTCGGCGATGAAGCCGAGGCGCTTGAAGACAGTGCCGCGTCCGTAACGCTTGGCGTACTCGAGCAGCAGCGCGGCGTTCCTGTGCTCGGAGCGCCAATAGGCGCGGACGACATCGACTGTGTGCCGCGCGCCGCCCCCGAAGCTCGGCAGGTCGAGGAGGTCGATGACGGTGCGGCTAGGGTCAGCGACGTCCACCGCCTTGCTGCCGAGCCAGATCGTGGTAGCTCCAAAGAAGCGAGCTTTCGTGACGACGCGGGTGCGGAAGCGGACGCCGCCGCACTCGACGTCGATGTGACGCTGCGGCTTGGTCGTCACGACGGCGACGGTGTTGAAAACCTGCTCGGTGAAGCCCCAGTGCTCTGCGGCGGACCATCCCGAGACGAACGCGGGGCGGAACAGGCTCATCGCGAGCGGCCACACGTCCTCGACGACGGGGTGGGCCGTCTGCGAGGCCAACGGCACGAGCGCGTACGTGCCGCGCCGAAGTCGCTGGAGCCATCCCTTTCGGCTGAGCCGAGCCAATGTCTGTTGCGCCGCACCTCGATCGCTCGTCGGGCGAAGGCGCAACACGTCGTCGATGCCGATCGTGGTCTTTTCGTCCGCAGCGAAAACGCTCAGAATCTCACGCTCTTGCGCGCTGAGCCCGGCCAACTCGGAAGTATCTTTTGTCTGCGGTTTCAATCCAATTCAGTCTGTTTCTACGTGTACAATATACCCATGTGGCCTCCATGGCAACCGGCGCCAGCGATGCAGCCAGAACCACCCGCTCTTCTTGGATTCGAGGTCGTCGCGGCTCGTCGCCGGGTCCAGGGGCGTGCCCCCGAGGGCGACCGCCGCCGGAGCCGTGCGCGCGCCGCCGGGATGACAGGGGGGCCGCGTCGAAGAACGATGCCTCGTGCTCTGCCCCGCGGGCGCGTCAGTCCCAACCGTCCGTGGTCCCGTCGACCAGGGTAGCGTCGAACGCCCCGTCCGCAGCGTCGTATGGCGGGGGTCCGCTGTCGAATGTGTGGCAGAAGGCGGCATCCGCCATGCACATATCCTGCTCACACCGCAGATTCGTCGCCGGCGCGGAATCCCAGCCGCACTGCGTCAGTTGGCCCGACGCGATGCACTGCGCGAACTTGGAAAGGTACGCCTGTGCCTGGGAGAGCGCCGAAATCGCGATGGGGTCGCCGGAACCCGCACCGATCGCCGGTTCGCAATTCACACACCACGACATCCAATGACCAGCCCCGCCAACGACGGTGCAGTCTGCACTTGTCTTGCACGCTCTGTGGGTACTCACGAATTCGCTCCACTCTGCCCGAACGGAGTCGCAGCCGGTCACTGGTGGAGGAGCGTCCTGCGTCGCATCGAAGTCGCTGTCCGTCGATGCATCGGGCCCCGGGTTCTCGTCGCGCCGTTCCGACTCACTCACGCAGCTCGCGAACGCGACGCCGAGCATGGCGGCGACGCCGAGGCACAGAGGCGTTGACCGCATTCGTCAGATCCTCCGGTCGAATCGTATCCGCGGCACCGCATTGCGGCAACGAGCGGTCGACCGTCGTGCCTCCCACCGCGCTCTTCGACGACCTCGCTCGGGGCTGTTGCTGGTGTGTCGATGAACGGCTGCCCGACGTGGACGTCCCGCCCGTGAGAATTGCGACCGCACGAACCTGTGCGCCGGAGTGCGCCAGCGCGGAGCCCGCGGCTCACCGCCAACGTGCGTCGGGACGACTCGGCTACTGAACGTTCATCCCGCGCGGCGGTGATGCGTTGACCAACACTCCCGCGCGACACTTGAACTTCACGCTGGTCAGCGTTGCGCCGACCTTGTGACCGCTCCAGACGTACTCGCCGGGTTCCACGTTGGTGAACAGGACCCCGCCATCTTCGCTGCTCTCCTCGAGGGTCTTGTCCGGTATGACGCTGGCGTTGAAGTAGATGGGCCCGTGCTCGGACGCGACTTCGGGCGTGACGCTGACCGTGGCGCCGGCTTCGCCGTGAGCGCCCGGCGCGAGGATGGTCCCACCCTTGCGCGTGATGGTGGTCACCATCTGGCACTTGCTCGGATCCGGCGTGACCTGCACGATGCTGGCCAGCGCCGTGTAGATGGGCTTGGTCGGCACCTGGAACGTGAGGTCGTCGATTCCGTCGGGCGGGATCGTGTGGGTCCCGGTCTGGATCAACGGGAAGTTCTGGTGTTCGAGCACCAGCGTGACTTCTTCGCCCGAGTAGAGCCCGTCGAATTCGAAAAGCCCGTCCGCCTGCGTGGTCATCGTCAGCTCAGGATGCTCGAGCACCGAGATCTTCGCGTCGGCGATGCGGCCGTTGACCGCGTCGTTGAAGATCGCCGCGACGCCCTTCACGATCGCCGGCGCCGACATCGCGGAGCAATCCGCCAAACACTTGCCGGGCTCACCGTTGGCTGCACCGTCATCACAGACCTCGCTGCCCGCGAGCTTGCCGTCGCCGCACTTCGGGTTCTCTGTCGCAGCGCTGTCGTCCGAGCATCCGCAGCACGGCCACAGCGAACCCAAGACCGCGAGTCGGGCCAAGAGCTTCATGCGCGGCGTCCTGCATCGGGTCCGGGTCGGCGGCAAGCGCCTCGCGGAAAGCGTCGCTCGATCTCGAAGCGCCGGCGAGGTGAGCCCCATACGAGCCACTTCGGGCGGGCGGTTCAGTGAGCGTCGCGGCCGCGGCGGGCGCGGCGCGCCGCGTGGATGACGTCCAGGAAGGCGCGGAGCTTGGGCTGCGACTGGGCGCGGCGCGGATCGACGCCGGACCGCGGCGGCGCAGTGCGCGTCTCCGACGCCGGTGCCTCGTCGACGTAGCCGGCGGAGCATTACCCGAGCGGACGCCTCTCCCCGGTCTCGACGCGTGCCGACGGGCCGCGTAGTCTCCGCCTCGGTGGATTTGCCAGCTCGATCGCCCTACCCGCCGCATGACCTCCCGTATCTCCGACGCCGTCCCCATCGAACGCAGCGACGACGAGACCTCCACTGATCTGGGCGAGTCGCTGCAACAATGGTCCCGAGTCGTACGCGCCCTGCAGCGGCAGAAGGATGGCGACATCGCCCGGCGCTGGCTGCGCGCGCGCGCCATCGACGTCGCCGTGCACTCCATCCGTTCCAGCGTAGCTGCCGCTCACGCCAAGGACCTCGAGGAACTCGCTCGAGCCGTCCAGGATCTGTTGGACGAGATCGAGCCGTCGCTGCCGGTGGCGCGGCTCGACGAGCTCGGGCGCTGCCTCGAGCTTCGTTGGGAGCGTGATCGGATCGCGCAAAAACGGGATGACGCGCGGAGCCTGCTCGCCAAGACCTTCGCCGAGCGCAGCCAGCGCCGCGCGCGCGAGTGGTTCGCCGAAGGTCTTCCGGTCCAGAGCGCACGCGGCGAACCGATCCCGACCGTGGACTCCATCGCTTCGGCCGAGCGCGCCCTCGCCGCCGCCGAAGCACGCCGTGCGGCGGCCGAGGCCGCGTCCCCGCCCAGGCCGGAAAAGGCCGTGCAAGAGTCACTCTCGGACTGGAGCGCGCCCTCGCCCTCGAACGAGCGACCGGCGGAAGCCGAGGCCATCGAACAGAACGCGCGCGCGGGGCGCGAGGCGCTGCGTCACCTTCCACCCGCAGGTCCCGAGCCCATGTGGGTCGAGGCCCGAGACATTCCGTTCGCGTTCCGTGCAGCGGAAATTACGTGGTGGGGCTCGCTGGCGGTGGCCGTGCTCACCACCGCCATCGTGACCTTGGGAGTGGTCATGACCGGGCGCGGCGGCGAAGAGGCCGGCCTCTGGCGCAGCATGGGATTTCTCGCGGGCGCCACCTGGTTCGTCGTCGTTCTTGGCTATCTGGCCAAGCGCGTGCTCGACGCACTGCTGTGGCGGAAGCATACCGACTGGCTGGAGCGCTGTGCCGCCATCGACCGAGCTCATCGCGCCGTCGGCTGGGCCTACGTCGTGGCGCGGGCAGAGGTCGAGCAAGCAGCCGCCGAAGCACACGCGCTATCCGAATTCATCGCGGCTTCGCGCCGGCTCGACGAGTTCGACGGTGACCCCGAGCTCGGCGGCAAACTGGAATCGCTGCGCGGCGAGAGCGGGGAGCTCGGCGGCCACGTCGACGCCGCAAGCGTGGTGCTCCGCTGGGCAACGCCCAAGGGCTGGGAACGCGAATAGAGAGCTGCCGCGCGGTCCCGACCTGCAGCGCGAAGCCGCCCTCGAGCTAGAACACGAGACCGCAGTGCTGTCGGCTCTCGGCTCTCGTCGCACGCCGAGACGGAGGCCGAGAGTGTACGATGCCTGCGACATGCAGCCGAAACTCGGAGTCTCGCTCGTCACTGCGACACTCCTCGCGGCATGCGGCGGGCGCACCGTCACGAGCGAAGAGCCCGCGGGGATGACGTTCCCCGTCGGGACCTGGACCCACTGCGCCGAGGGCACTCATGCCGACAACGGCGTGTTCTTGAACTCCGGCGGCTACGTCCCCGACGCTTCACTCTCGCTTTCGCAATCTGGCTCCACGCTCTCCGCGCGCCTCGAAGGCAAAGGCGAACTCCTTGCGTTCGACTTCGACGTCACCACCCGCCACTCGGCTGCGTTGGCCCACAGCGCCCAGCCGATTCCTGGCTTTGGTGGCTTCTGCGTGCAAGGCGTGGGCGTGTCGAACGAGGTCCCCTTCGACGCCACGCTCGAGCCGAGCGCCGGTGCCCTCACCTACGACGCCGGAGCGGTCTTCCTTTCCATCGTCGGCATCGCACAGGGGAACGCCGGCGACTGCGGACCGGCCTTCGCAAGGGCGACCTACTGGCTGTCGTGCGCTGAGGGGCCGGCACCAGTCCTCCCCTTCGACGCGTACGCAGCAGCGTCATCTCTCCTCGTCGGCAGCTACACGTGTGCCTCGCAGGTTCACACCCACTTCTTCAGTGACGGCCTCGAACAGTACGCGGGCAGCGGCGCCGACGGAGGGACGCTGACGGTCGCGCTGTCGGGACAGAAGCTCGTCGCGACGTACAGCGGCGACAAGTTCGTGAGCGGTTCACTCGAACTCGAGCCCACGACATCGACCACCGCCAGCGCGGCGCTCGGTCAGAGTCTGACGCTGGCGTGCGAGGTCCCGATTGCCAGCTCGCAACCGCCCTCGCAAGCGCCGGAGGCCTTCCCGGTAGCAGCCGCCTCGCTCGCACTCTACGACAACATGCTCGTTCTCACCTTCGTGGGGACCGCAGGTGAAAGTTCGTCCTGCCCCGGTGCCGAGAAGGCTGCGACCCTATCGTGCTCGAAGTGACGAGGCGCCGACGGCAGTTCGACTGCGTTCCGTGGGGCCGGCGGCGGGTGAACCGACGCAGTTCGGGCTGCGAGCGCTTCATCGAGACGCGCTAGGATGGTCGCGAGCCAAGGCATGGACGTTTGGGACCTCATCACGCTCGTGCGAAACGGCAGCCGGGAGGAAGTCCGATCCGCCCTTGCGTCGGGCGTCGCGGCGAGTGCGCGCTGCGAATACACCGGCATGAGCCCGCTCTTGGCGGCGTGCGAAGAAGGGCGAGTCGACGTGGCGGAACTGCTCCTGGCGCACGGAGCGAACCCGAACCATACCCATTTCGACGGGTACAACTGCTACGACAGCACGCACAGCCTCGAGGTTCGAGCGCTGCTCCTCGGCGCCGGCTTCTCCCTCGCCGTGGAGCAGAACCACGAAGGGCGCGGCATCCGTGGTCGCCGGGTGTTGGCCCCGCGGTCGCCGCACTCGTCGCGATGGACGGCGGGCGTGAACGGAGCAGCAATCGAGGTCGAGTATCAGCTGCGCAGGTCACCGGCTCCGCGCGGGTTGGCCGCGCTCCGCCACTCGGGCGGCGAAGTGAACCTGGCACCAGGCGCCGCCCGGCACCTCGATCTCGGGGTCCAAACGGACGGGACCCCGCCCGTGGAGCTCTGGCTCGAGCAGTTCGTCGGGGACGTCCGGGTGAGGGTGTTCGACCGCTCGACACTCTCCCAGAACCAAGGACCCCTGGAGTTCTGGCTGCCGGTATGGCCGGACGACTGAGCGTCGCAGAAAAAAAAGCCGGAGGCTGTAACGCCGCCGGCGGTCGCGGGTCTCCCCCTGTACGGGCACCTGGCCCGCCTCGGAGGAGACGAACATGACGATGAAGCTGCACGGGTTTCCTGGAACACGCTCGAACCGGGTTCGCTGGATGCTCGAGGAGGTGGGGGCGGAGTACGAGTTCGTCCATGTCGAGCTGCTCAAGGGCGGGCACAAGTCCCCCGAGTACCTGGCCAAATATCCCCACGGTCGCGTGCCCTACTTCGAGGATGGCCAGAACGTCGTGTTCGAGTCCTGTGCAGCGCTGCTCTACCTCGCCGACAAGTTCCCCGAGAAGAAGCTCGCGCCTCCGGCCGAAGGCGGCGCCCGCGCGGCGTACTACCAGTGGATCGTCTATGCGGCCGCGTCGCTCGACAAGCCGGTGATCGACACCTACTTCCACAAGGTCATCTTGCCGGAAGACAAGCGCAAGCCCGAGGTCGTCGCCGAGCACAAGCCCGTCCTCGACGCAGCGCTCCGAATCCTCGAACCTGCGCTCAAGGGTAGGAAGTACCTCCTCGGAGACGGCTTCTCGGCGGCCGACATCGCCATCGGTTACTCGCTGAACCTCATCGAGAAGTCGGGCTGCCTCGTCGACGCGCCGAGCGCCGCGGCGTTCCTCGCTCGCGTGCGCGAACGGCCCGCGTTCCAGAAGGTGTACGCGTAGGCCGCGCAGGGTCGAGCCCCGGCAAGCTCCCGGCAGTTCGCCCAGTCGCGGCAGACCGCGTCCTGCGCGCAGCGCAGCAAAGCTAGGCATTGGAGCCTCGCCGTCGCGGCTCACGATGCCTACGCTGCCGCGCCGTGCCGACCGCGCTCCCCCGATCGAACCGTCGCGCGCCGCGGCCGCCGCGCGAAGCGCGGTTCGCTGGAACCCGGGGGGCTCAGGGCAATGGCGCGCTCTTCGGCTTCCGCTTGCGTGCCTGGATCGCGGCCTGCACGCGCGAGCCCGGAGCGACGCTGGACGCCGCTTGCTCCGACTCCGCCACGGCGGGGTAGCGCTCACGGAGCTCCTGACGGAGTGCCTCGAAGGAGAGCTTCAACACCTCCGCGCACTCGCCGAGGGTGTAGCGCTCCTGCTCGTGCAAGCGTGACCGGTTGGGGAAGTCGAGCATGTCGGCGCTGAACGAGTACCAGTAGCGCAGGAGCTCGGCGTCTTCTTCTGGGCTCGTGGCCCGCGCCACTCGGTTCTTTGCGTCGTATAGGCCGCGCGCGCGGAGCTCGTCGAGTGTCGACACCCGCGCGCCGCGAAGGACGTCCAAGATCGACTCGGCGAGCGCCGGACCGATGAGCCCGCGCGCGGGGGGACCGCCGCGGTAGCGTCGCTGGACATGTTCCACTCCCGAGGCGTGCTGCACGACGAACTGGTCCGGCTCGTTCCCTGGACGCGTGGGCTCGACGACGCGCCGGTCGTTGGTGTTCGTGAGATGGCCCGAGACGGTCACGACGCCGAGGCCGCGCACGAAGATCCGCGCTCCGACAGGAAACAGAGGGAGGAGCTCGTCCGCGGCTTTTGTCGGTTTCCTGCGAGTGGCCATGGTGATCGAGCGTACCACGACCGAGGACAGCGCATCCGCGCGCTGCTAGCTTCCTCGCAGGGTGACGCGCCACTCCTTCGTTCAGACGCTCGAAAGCGGGAGGGTGGTCGAGCGCGGCTTCCGGACCGACTGGCCGAACCCCACCTTGGGCTACGTGCTGGATGCGCCCTACCTCGGCTCGCGAGCGGAGGGCCGCGGCTTCTTCAGCTGGTTCTCCCGACGCCGGGAGAGCTGTCTCGTGCCACCGTTCGGGGGTGAGGGCGAGGACGCGCTCCGCCTGTTCGCGACCGAGCGCGCGGACCCGAGCTCCGAGCTCACGGAGATCTCCGGGTGTGCGCGCATTCCGGGAGACGACGCCGGCGTTCTGCTCGAAGACTTCTGGCTGACCTCGGGCAAGAACTGCCGGATCTTGGAGCTCTCCGATTTCGTGGTCGAAGCGGACGTAGCTACCGTGGTCTGGTGCACGTTGGCGCCGCTGGTCGTCGCAAAGCCCGTCTGGCGCACGCTGGCCGACCAGCTCGAGCGGCTGCACCCGCGAACGCGCCGATTGGTGCCGGAGAGCCTGGACCCGCGCAGCGAAGGGCTCGCGCTCCGCGTCGAAGCGGGCGTTCAGCTCGAGCTCCGCGGAGTGACGCGCCCTGTCGACCAGAGCACACACGCGCTCGATCTCACGGAGTGGAGCCGCCTCGGCTATCGAGAGGCGCGCCTCGGTCCGAGACGCGTGCTCGGCGACGAGGATGGCACTCGGCTCGTGATGCGCGTTCGGCAAGGGGGTCGGACGAGCACGTTCCCGGCCGCGTCGCCCGCGGACGGCTGACGCGCTCTCATTGCTTTACAGCTCCGCCGGGGACGGCTACTCGAGGGTCATGCGATCGACGGAGGCCAACACCCTCGGGGCCGCGCTCGTGCTGATGGCGGCGCTCTTGGCCTGCAAAGGCGGTTCGAAGGGCGAGATCACCAACGCCAAGCTCGGCACGATCTCGGGCTCGATCCCCAATCTGAAGCTCAAGGCGGAGACCAGTCGACTCCCGCTCGTTCCGAGTCGAAGCGGCAACACCGACAAGAACTTCGGGATCTGTTTCCACTACAAGAACCCCTCCGCCCTCGGCGAGGTCGCCATCGTCGTCACCCCTCCGAGCGCCATCAAGACGGACAGCGTCCAGCTCGACAAAGAGAAGGTGGGTGACGGGGTGCGCATGAAGCTCGAGCCACTCACGGGAACGGAGGGCGACTACTGCCAAGAGATGTTCTTCGAGGCCGGCGACCCGCCCGGCAAGTGGCGCTTCGAGCTCCAAGCCGGGGCGGCCAGCATTCGGCGCTGGGACGCCGAGGTCTACGCGCCCTGAGCCGCTCAGTTCGAATCGAACTGGTACACGAGCTCCACCAGACACCCGCACTTCCACCGGTGGAGCTGGCGCCCGCGGCGGGCGGAGGCTGACTTCGATGACGCCCGGGTTGCAGGGGCGCGCGCCACGGCGCTAGCCTCTTGGGTTGGCGACCCGAGCGGAGCCGGAGGTGATGGCGTGATGAGTGTGCGGCGGGAGCTGTGCGTGCTGGCGCTCGTGGGAGCTCTGGGGTGTTCAGCGCCCGGACAGACCATCGAGGAATCCCCCGACCCTGATGCCGGCGCGCGCTCGACCGCGGCGCTCGCGACTTCGCGAGGCATCGCCCGCCACGACCCCGTGCTCGACGCATTGCTGGCGCCCGGTTCGGCGGGGTGGCAGCTCGACGGCGACGCCCTCGCTTCGCCGGGTTTTCGCCAGCCCACAGGCGCCGCGCTCGGAGCGCGCCTTCCGCTGGATGCAGCCGGCGAGCTCACGATCGGCGTCGCGCGGGACAGCCGCAGGCGACTTTCGTTGCGCCTCGTCGGCGTGCGGTCGAACCGAGAGGTGCAGATCGACGCCGGGCGCGCCACCTGGGCCGACGTGCTGCCTTCGACGGACCTGGTCGTCGCGGCGAGCGAGCACCGCGTCGAACAGCTGCTCTTGCTCCGCGACGAACGCGCGCCCCGACGCTTCAGGTGGTCGCTGGGCCTCGGCAGCGAGCTCAGTGTCCGCTCCAAGGGAAGCGAAGGCGTGCTCTTGGCCGATGGCCGCGGCGAGGTGGTCTTGCGCATCGCCCCGCCCTACGCGCTCGATCAGCGCGGCCGGCGCCGCGACGCGGTTTGGGCGCTGAACGAGGGGGAGTTCCGGGTGGAGCTCGACACGCGCGACCTGGAGTTCCCGATCCTGCTCGACCCCGCGGTGGAGAGCTACGTGTGGCAACAGGTCGCCGCCAGCGTCCCGGGCCTGGCGGGGCGCGACGCTCCCCTCGCCTTCGACAGCCGCCCGGGGCGCAACGTGACGGTGCTCTTCAGCGGACACCAGGGAGGTGCGGCGACACCGCCGGATACCTGGGAATGGGACGGGACGAATTGGGTCAAGCGCTGTGACGCTGCAACCTGCGGAGTGGGAGGCCGCTTCGGACATGCGCTCGCGTTCCACGACGGTACCGCGAAGGGCACGCTGCTCTTCGGTGGGTGGTCCGGCGTGGCACTTGGAGACACGTGGCTTTGGGACGGGACAGGGTGGAACGAGCTCTGCACGACCTGTACGGTGGCTGCGGCGCCCTTCCGTCCAGCGAGCCGGCGTAGCCACGGCATGGCCTACCACGCCGGCTACGGCACGGTCGTCTTCGGCGGAACGGACGGCAGCACGACGTTCGACGACACCTGGGTGTGGAACGGCGTGAGCTGGACTCAGAAGTGCACGGCCTGCGTTACCGGAGTCACCAAGCCAAGCGCGCGTTCCGGCCACGCCATGGCCTACGACGCCGCCCACGGAAAGACCGTGCTCTTCGGAGGCGGGTCGTCGTCGGAGACGTGGCTCTGGGACGCCACCACGGAAACGTGGTCCCCGGCCTGCACGACCTGCCAGGCCGGGTCGACGAAGCCGAACGCGCGGAACGACTTCGGGATGGCCTACGACAGCCGGCGCGGAAAGGTCGTGCTCGTGGGTGGTTGCTGCGATGCCGGAGCCCAACGCTGGAACGACACTTGGGAATGGGACGGCAGCACGTGGAAGCAGGTGGCGCTGCTGAGCGACGGCCGCGACAGGATGGGCCTCACCTTCGATGGCAATCGCGGCCGTGTCGTCATGTATGGCGGCGCGAGGAACTTCGGGGGTGGCCTGCCCGAGGACGTCACGTTCGAATACCACGCGCGTGGCGGTGGCTGCTCCTTGGGCGCTGAATGCGACACGGGTTATTGCGTGGACGGTGTGTGTTGCGAGTCCCCATCGTGCGCCGTGTGCAGCTCGTGCGACCAGCCGCGGGCCCTGGGCTCTGCAACCCGATCGTGAGCGCCGAAGACCCGAGCGGTTGCAGCGGAGCGAGCCAATGCGACTCGGCGAGCGTCTGCAAGCTGAAGAACGGGCAATCGTGCAATGGCGCTGGCCAATGTGCGTCGGGGAACTGCGTCGACGGCACGTGTTGCATCAGTACCTGTACGACGCCTTGCCGCACTTGCGCCAACGCCAGCGGGACCTGCACCAGCCTCGTCACCGCTCAGGACGACGATACCTGTAGCGGCACCAACACGTGCAGCTCTGCGGGGACCTGCGGCAAGAAGAACGGGCAGTCCTGCGGCCTCGGCTCGGAGTGTGCGAGCGGCCATTGCGTCGATGGCACGTGTTGTGGCGATGCCTGCACCACGCCTTGTCGCTCGTGCGCCAACGCGTCCGGAGCGTGCACCAGCGTCATTGCGAACCAGGACGACAACGCCTGCAACGGGGTCAACACGTGCGATTCCCTCGGGGACTGCAAGAAGAAGACGGGGCAAGGTTGCAGCGCGGCCACGGAATGTGCGAGCGGACATTGTTCAGACAGCTTTTGCTGCTCGAGCGCCTGTTCCGAAGGCTGCGACGTTTGTTCGGCTTCGGGCACCTGCACCGTGCTCGGCGCGGGGCAAACGGGCCAGTGCGGAGCCTACAAGTGCGGAGCAGCGCCGCGTGCCCACGACTTGCACCACGGACACGCAGTGCGTCGCGGGCAACTACTGCGGAGGCAACGCCTGCCTGCCGCAGAAGAACAAGGGGCAGACCTGCGGCGCTTCCAACGAATGCCAGTCGGGCAACTGCGCCGACGGCGTGTGCTGTGACACGGCTTGCACCGGCAAGTGCATGGCCTGCGCCGCCGCGAACAAGGAGGACTCGAACCCCGCGAACAGCGGAACCTGTGGCGCCGCCAAACAGGGGACGAATCCCGGAGGTGCGTGCAAGCTCGCAACCGACCCGTGCGGCGAACAAGACTCGTGCTCTGGGAGCCCAGGCACGTGCAATCTCGCACCCAGCGGCAAGAGCTGCGGGCCGACCACCTGCTCGAACGGCGCGGTCTCGGGGAAGATCTGCAACGGCTCGGGCACGTGCGTCGATCAAACCAACGCGCAATGCGCTCCCTACGTGTGCAAAGGCAGCGCGTGCTCCAGTCCGTGCGGCGCGGACACCGATTGCCAGAGCGACCACTACTGCGCCGGGGGGGTGTGCGTCGCCAAGTCGAACAACGGTGCCGCGTGTTCCGCGGCCAACGTCTGCAAGAGTGGGTTCTGCGTCGACGGCCTTTGCTGCGATTCGCCGTGCACGGGCCAGTGCCAGGCCTGCGCCGAAGTCGGCAGCTACGGCCAATGCAAGGTCGTCAGCGGCGAACCGCGTGCCTCACGGCCGCCCTGCACCGGCGCGGCAGGCGACTCGTGCAAGGGCGTCTGCGACGGCGCCAACCCCACGGCTTGCACCTATCCAGCGTCTGGCACCGCGTGCAAGAACGCGAGCTGCACGGGCGACGTGGCACAGCCGGCAGGAGCCTGCGACGGGGCCGGTCTGTGCGCTGTGCCTGCGACCCAGAACTGTGCGCCCTACACGTGCAACGCTCAAGCTCTCGCGTGCGCCACGACGTGCGCGTCGGACACGGACTGCGCACAAGGGGCGATCTGCAACACCTCGACGGGAAAGTGTGCCGCTGCGTCCGCAACGTGCAAAGACACGACCACGGTCCAGCTCCCCAACGGCCAAACCGAGGCATGCATCCCGTACCGGTGCGTCGGCGGCGCGTGCCAACAACAATGCTCCTCCGGCAGCGACTGCGCGCCGGGATACGACTGCCAGGGCAACGCCTGCGTCTTGCACGAGGCCGGCGCGGATTCCGGCTCGGGCGGTGCCGGGACGGGCGGGGCCGACGCGGGGCCGGCGAAGAAGAACGGTGGCGCGAGTGACGATGGCGGTTGCGGGTGTCGAGTACCGCAGCGCTCGCCAGCTTCCGACTCGGCTGGTTGGCTCGCCGTCGGCGTACTCGCGTGGCTCCGACGGCGGAGAGGAACGCTTCCGACGACGACCCCGCGCACGTTGGTCTGAGTCGCCGTTCCATCGTCGGTGACACATGATCGCCGACGAGCCGGCTTGGCAGGCGCTTCCGAACGCGGGGCCTGTCCATCGGTCGTCGGTTGGCGGTCGCGGCGGCTGGGGCTGCGGCTGCGGTTCTCGGCAGGCGACGACTGCGTCAAGCGCCCATTCGCCGGGGCGGTTTCCGTTTCGGGGTCGAAACGGACGTGGCTACCGTGTTGTGGTGCACGTTGGCGCCGCTGGTCGTCGCAAAACCCGTCTGGCGCACGCTGGGACGCCGAGGCCTACGCGCCCTGAGCGCGCTCAGTTCGAATTGAACTGGTACACGAGCTCCACCACCTTGCCGGGACCCTGAGTCTCGTAGGCTGTGAAGGTGGTGCTCGTCGCGGTGAACGTGAGCTCGATGGTCGCCGCACCGGGGCAGGTCAAGCTGCGAGTGAGCTTGGCGTTGTCGATGACGTACGTACCGGTGCTGGTGTAGTCGAAGCTCGAGCTGCCGTCGCGTTCCACCGTCTTCAGCTCGTTCCCGACGAAACGCAGCGTTCGCCAGAAGGTCGTGCCGCTGGCGCCGCCGTAGAGTGTGGCGCTCTTCAGGTCGTAGAAGCCGTCCGTCGGCGTTCCGCCCAACGCCGTGGGGATGGTCGCCGCCGAGATGGAAGCTGGGACTTGGCTGCCGAGTTGGGTCAGGTAGTTGCAGCCCGACGGGCCAGAGTCCGAGCCGCCGAGACCCGCGTCACCGCCGGTCGCGCCTTGGCCGCCCGAGCCGCCGCCGACGCCCGCACTTCCACCGGTGGAGCTGGTGCCCGCGGACCCCGAATTGCCCCCAGTCGACGTGGTGCCACCGCTCGACGCCGTGCCGCCGCTCGACGCCGTGCCACCGCTCGACGTCGTGCCACCGCTCGACGCCGTGCCACCGCTCGACGTCGCGCCACCGCTCGACGTCGCGCCACCCGCGCCCTCATCGGCCGCGTCATCCCCACAGGCCACGCTCAACACGAGCGCGGCACAACCCGCGAGCCAACTCCGCATGGGCCGAAGTATGGCCCACGAGCGCCAAGAGCGTAAGCGGGGAGAGCGGGCAGCTCCGCGTAACCAAACTGACCATGGCCGACATGGCCCGCGTTCCGTACACGTCGAAGCGAAAGGTCGAAATCATGGTGATGCCCATTCGCTGCGTGAAGACGGGTTTGTTCGCCCTCGCGCTGGCCTCGACGGCCTGCAAGGGAGCCGATGGCTCGGGACGCGCCGCCCCGAGCGGGCCGACTGCGGCACCCGCGCCGCCGGCGGCGGGTGCGCCGCACAAGTCGTTGCCCGACAAGGGCCCGTGGGACGCCGCGAGGATCACGTATTGGAAGGACGACCCAACCGACGGCTCGCCGAAGTTCAAGCTCGAGAACCTCGGCAGCAAGACCATCGAAGTCTGCTTCATCGACTTCTACGGCTACGACGCGACCGGAAAGCAGATCGCCAAAAAAGAGCTCTCGTGGAACGGCTCGCTGAAAGGCGGGGAGACGGACGGCTCCGTCGACACGAAGAAGATAGACGGCGTGAAGACCTGGGAGGCCACGTATCACGGCATCCGTCTGGAGGGCGACAAGGACCCGACCATGGACTATGCGCGAGCCCCCACCAACCGTGCCATGGGAGGCTCGGCCACCGCCCCCGCCGGAACGGCGGGCAGCGGATCAGACGCTACCCCGTCGGCAGCAGCGGGCTCGGAAGACTACGGCGGACTCACCGGAAGCTGGATCACCGATTGGGGCGCGGTGAAACTCGACGGGGGACCGAACGTACAGCGATACCTTCGGTGGCGGCGTCGGCCACTTCGAATTCAGCCAAACCGCGCCGCATGAGTACTCGGTCAAGTGGAGCGAGTCGAAAGCGCGACACGGAACCATGAGCGTCAAATTGAGCGAAGACGGACGCAAGCTGACTGGTCGCTGGCAACCGGACCCCGACTGCACCGTGGGAGGTCGCACTGGTGGCACGATCAGCTGGACGAAGCGGCGCTGATTCGCGGTCCTCACTCCGCGGGGTCAGCGACCCAGTCGTTGCGCCGCCGAATCCAGAAACCATCTGCGCACGTTTCGCGTAGGCTCACGACATGCGAGGTGCGTGGGTGCTCACGGGACTCCTGCTCCTCGCGTGCGGGGGCAAGTCGACCTCGACGGACACCGGCGGCGGCGGCGCCACTGCGGGGACGGGAAGCGCACCGGGCGGCAGCGGCGGCAACTCCGGCAGCGGTGGCAGCAATCTGGGTGGCTCGGGCGGCTGCAGCGGAGGACTGACGGATTGCGGGGGGATCTGCGTGAACACCCACGACGATCCCAGTCACTGCGGCGCGTGCGGGTCGGGGTGCACCCTCGAGTGCACCGGCGGTGTCTGCCACTGCCCTTCGGGCACCAGCGAATGCGGAGGGGAGTGCGTCGACACGGCCACGAATGTCACCCACTGCGGGGGCTGCGATCACGCTTGCCCGGCAGGAGTGACCTGCAACGCTGGGAGCTGCGCCTGCCCGAGCGGCGAGTGCTCCGGAACGTGCGTGGACCTGTCGAGCGATCCGCAGCACTGCGGGGGCTGCGACGTCGCATGCTCGCCCGCGCAGGTCTGCATGGCCGGCTCCTGTGCGTGCACCTGCCCCGCGGGACACACGCAGTGTGGAACCGGGACCTGCCTGTGTGTCGACACGCTGACGAACCCACAACACTGCGGTGCCTGCGCCCACGCTTGTGCGGCCGGGCAGATCTGCAGCAGTGGGCAATGCGGGTAGCCCGCTTCGACCACCGCTCCGAAAGGGCCCCTCGCTGCCCGCGGCGAACACGGCCACCTGCTGGCCTCCTCCCTGCCTGTGATCGATCGCGCTACGCTGCCGGCGTGGACCTCGACGCCCTTCCGTCCCGCGAGCTCGTGGAAAGGACGCTTCTTGACCACACGCTGTTTCCGAGGGCGAGCGAGCTGCTCCAAGCTCGCTTGCCAGATGACGCGGCTTCGGAGCTCTTGATCGAGGAGTACAGGACGGGACGGGCGCCGCCGTGGCTCGCGGCGCACCTGCTCGGTTGTCTGCGCGCGCCTGCCGGCTACTCCGTGGTCCGCGAGATCTTGATCAGCGCGCCGGGGCTCACGGCCGAAGCTTACGCGGGGGTCGCCCTCGCTCGCATCGATCCCGCGCTGGCACGTGGGGACTTGCTCCTCCTGATGTCACAGGGTGGCCACCGGCGAATCCGGGAAGGGGCGCTCTACGGGCTCGGCAGTCTCCGGCAACCGGACCTCGGAGACGCCATCGTGGAGGCGGTGCGCCGAGGCAGGGTACAGGCTGATGCGGCCGGTTCGGTCATCGCGAGCCTCGGGCTGTCGCACGAAGCGCTGCTCGCGTGGCTCGAGTCGAGCGACGCTCTCCGGCGAAACGTGGCCGTGCGGGCGGTGTTCTTCCTCTCGGCTCGCGCGGGGGGCGTCGTCCCACGGCCGCTCGCGCGCGCCGCGAAGACGGCCATGGACTCGTGGGGTGTGAAGCTCGCTCCCAGCGTCCGTCGCATGCTCCGCGAGCGCATCGAGCGCTCGACAGCCGCCTGATGCTACGCTCGTCCGATGACTCGTTCGGTTTTGCTGTTGCTCACCTTGTGCACGGGCTGTGGCTCCGATGACGGAGGTTCGTCGGGCAGCACGGGCAAGAACTACGGGCAGCACGACCTCGCAAGCCTGTCCGAGACGTGTGAGGGTGTGACCGGTCTCACAGGGCAGCCCATCTTGGATGCCAAGGCCGATCAGGTGAGCACCGTCCTCGGCTACGTGACCGCATCGGGCAGCAAGGTCTCGCCGACGGACCTGGTGGTCGACCTGACCTGGCCCGCCTCGCCGGTCGCGACGTGCTACCCCGAGCAAGCGGGGACGGTGCCCACGGCACCACGCGTCGGAGTCGCGGGAGTCGGCATGCACTTCAAGACCGCCGACGGCAAGTTCGACGAGTCGCTCGACGCGACGGCGTGGCTGCCCGTGATGAACGGCGCCGTGTCGACGCCGCTCGCGGTGGCCGCAATCCCGAGGTCGAGTCTGAAAGGCACATGGCAGCCGTTTCCGGACTATGGGGCAGGCGGCAAGACCCTGATCTTCGTGCTCCGACTCCAGGGCGCTCAGTCGTCCAGCGCGAACGGCAACATCACGCTCAACAACGCCCCCGTCGCCGACGTGGGCGCCGGCATCTTCGCAAGCGGTTTCGCCATGGCCACTTGGCCCGTGCCCAAGTGACGCGGGTGGCCTGGCCGGCCAGTGGCCGGCCTCCGTCGGCCTGGCCGGCCCGTCCGACGCGGAAATCTGGCGGAACGCGCGGCCGAACGTCGCGGAACGGGGCTTGCGCTCAGGGCGAACATGGTCGCTCGTTTCGTCTGGCTCCCTCTCTCGCTGGCTCGCTCGTCGCCTGTTCTTCCAGCTCCACGAACCCGCAAAGCTCCGACGGAGGCGCGGCGGGCAGCGCTGGCACCGCCGCGGGCGGCGGTGGGGCCGCTGGAACCGCAGCGGGCGGAGCCGCGGGCAGCGGGGCGGGCTCGGGTGCCAGCGTTTCGTGCAAGGGGGTGGGGTCCTGCGGGGCAGGCGAAGCATGCTGCTACGACTCCACGTCGATGCCCGGCGCGTGCGGCAACCCGGGTCAGTGTGCGGGCTTTCCGTTCGCGTGCGACTCGGCGGCCGACTGCGCAGCAGCCGGGAAGCCCGCTGGCTTCGTGTGCTGCGCGCCCTTGCAGGGCGTCGACTTGGTCTCCGGGACGTGCGCCGCGAACTGCAACGGAACGGACTACCGACTGTGCGACCCCTTCGCATCGGGAGATGAATGTGTCTCGGAAGGCAAGACGTGCAAGAAGCTGAACAGCATCCTGCCGGACATCTACTTCGCCTGCCAGTGACCGAAGGCCGCTCCGCGCTCAAGGCGTCCGGCCGAGCTTCTTCGCCTTGCGCTTCGCCTTGGCCAGGCGCTCCTCGATTCCATCACGTCGTTCGAGGTACGCCGCGTGGGCCTTGGTGTAGCGAGCCGCCTTCTGCTGTTGGATCAGCGCCGCACCAGCCCCGAGCAACGCGATCACGAAGCCCAGGAGCAGGCTCGAGTCGCCCCGCATCATGGCGGCTGCGCCGATGCCTACGACAATCGCCACCGCTCCCATGGCCCACGCCGAGGTTTCGGTGGGCACGGAAAGCGTCCCGTCTTTCGAACGCACCATCAGACCCTCGCGCTCCGATTCCCACTGCTTTTCCAGGGCATCGAGCTCGCGTTCGAGGGCGAGCGCCCGGTTGGCGGCCTGGAGGCCTCGCACCTCGTCGGCCAGTCGCTCCGTCTTCTTTTCCACGCGGGCGACGGCTTCTCGCACCCGCGTGAAGGCGACGCCGTCCGTGTGCCCCACCTCGAGCCGCGCTGCGCAATAGCGACAGGTGACGAAGCGGGCATCGTCGGGCACGTCGAGGTCGGCGCCGCAGCCGTTGCAGCTCAACTTCACGAGCTCCATCCCCAGCGAGCTTGGCACGCGCGCCAGCTCGCGTACACGGCCGAGCGCACTCGGCGTGGGCGCCGCTATCCGTTCGGGACCGTGACCGGAAACACGCGCTCGCCGATGACCTTGCCGGTGCCCGAGAGCGCGACGGTCACCTTGACGGCGACCGTGGCACCGGGAACCTCTGCGCGAGCGGAGGCAAAGTGCCCCCCACCCTTGCAGCCCGCGCTCGCCAGGGCGCCGCTGACTCGCGTGGTCGGACACGTCCAGGTGTGGGGCTCGCTCGAGCTATGACAGATCGCAACGCGGATCTCCGACAAGTGAAGCGTTGCCGGGGCGGAGCCCGCGATCCCCACGGCAACGGTAGCCGTCGCGGAGCCGTCCGGGCGAGCGGTGAGCGCCGGTGGCCTGAGCTCGGCTACGGGGATCGGCGGCAGGACGATCGGTGCGCTCTGCGTGTCGACGCCGGCGACCTCCGTGCCCGGCTGGGATTTTGCGTCCAGCTTGACCCGCAGCTCGCGCACACTCTTTGGCCAGGCGAACACGTAGGCAGGGACCGCGAGGCTCGCGACGGAACCCGGATCGAGCAGCGCCCCGGCGTGACCGGCATCTTGTTCTGGCGGCAGCGCGGTGCCGAACACCTTTGCCCCGACTCTCTGCGCGTCCGAGCTCTTCAGCTCGGCCACCCAAGACCACCGGCAATCGTCGGCGCGTCGGAATTCGACCTTCGTGATCCTCACCTTGGGTGCGTCGACCAGCGACTCTGCACCCCCGGCGGAGAGTGGTAGGACGGCTGCGACCACGCCGCCGGCGAAGACCCACCAGAGCTTCGTGTTCCGTCGTGACCCCGAGAGGAAACCCGACATGGAGCACCTCCATCTGTTGTCGAACCCGAGACTCGGAACCTGTGTCTCCGAGCCCAGACCAGCATTGACCGGGATCAAGCGCGGGAGCCCATGCACGATTTGCAGGCGCGTTCCCTGCGCTGGCAGAGCGCCTCGTTAGAAAGCAGAGTGTCATCGAGAGGTGAACCATGAACGCTCTTCGCACCTTCGGAACCTCGTGCTTGCTCGCCTCGCTGATGACGATCGGCCTCTCGTGCGCCGAGAGCCCGCCTCCAGCCAAGACACCCGAGCCAGCCCCTGAGGCGACGCAGAAGAACGAAAGCGCGGAGTCGACACC
Organism: Polyangiaceae bacterium; assembly: GCA_046351435.1. Lineage (GTDB taxonomy): Bacteria > Myxococcota_A > Polyangia > Polyangiales > Polyangiaceae > JADJKB01. Next base: position 131,660 of record JAXLYN010000007.1, on the reverse strand, counting down.
CAAAGACGACCCGTGCAAGGAAAAGGACGGCAGCTCGAAGAGCTGTGAGAGCGACAAGGACTGCTGCAAGGGCTACACGTGCGGGCACGACCCGGAACGCAGCCACGTTCAGCACTACTGCGTAGGCGGCTGACCTAGCTCGCGTTCCGCTTTTCGGTGCGTTCGAGCAAACGCGCGGCGTTGTCGTGCAAGATCTTGCCGCGCAGCTCGGGCCGCCCCTCGGTCGCGATCAACACCTTCGCGAGCGGGAGCACCGGGTGATAGAAGGGCCAGTCGGAGCCGAACAGCACGCGGTCCGTGTCGGCCTCCGCGATGACGTCGCGGAGCTGGCCCAACGAGAGACCGGAAATCTCGAGCCAGGCGTTGGGGTAACGTCGCTGGATGGCGATGGCCTCGCGGTGCTGGAGCGAGCCGGCGTGCCCGAGCACGAACTCCGTCTCGGGCACCTCGCGGATCGGCCGTTCGTAGTAGCGCATCTGGGCGAATGACTGATTGAGCTTCGGCTCGATCCCAGCTGGCCCGGCGTGCCAGAACACCGGAAGGTTCTCCTTCCCGCACATGCGGTAGAGCTTCATGGCGTAGGGTGCGTCGGGCTTGAAGTACTGGTTCGGCGGATGGAGCTTGATGCCCCGGGCCCCGAGCTGGAGCTGCTCTTCCAGCTTCTCCTTGGGTCGCTTCGAGCGCGGATGCACGCTGCCGTAGCCCACGACTTCGGACCGCGTGCGGGCGGTCAACAGCGTGTCGCGGGCGTGGTGGTTGGGAAAGAAGAGATCGATGGCCAGAACCATCGATCGGACGACGTTCATCTGCTTCATGTCCCGCGCGAGATTCGGCGCCGTGTGGTCCCTGCGCTTGCCGCGCCCGGTGAGCCCGCCCAAGAGCAGCTCGCGGCGGAGCGAGACCAAGTCCTGGGGGCTGAAGCACTGGTTTGCGCGAATGTCGAGGTGGTGCGCGCAGCAGCGGCCCAGCAGGAGGTTCGAATCCGGCGTCTCGCGCTCCATGTCGATGGAGTGCAGAGCGACTACGGGAAGAGCATAGTGGGTGTGCGTATCGATCACCGGGCCCACGGACTTGTCGGCGAGCACGACCTCACCCTTGTCTTCCTCGAACCATGGGAGCTCGGCGAGCGCGACGCGCGTCTCGAAATGCAGCCGATATCCCTCGTCATCGTTCGCGCTCGACATGCCGCCGAGGCTACCAGCGCCAGCCCCAACGCACCAAGGCCGTGGATACGCCGCGCGTGGCGCGTGATATGGCACGACCCCATGCTCGCTCTCCGCCGGGTCCGTTCGTTCGCGCTCGCTCTCTCGGTCGGGGCTCTCACGCTGGCCGCCTGCAAGGGTGGCAAACGGAAAGCGGCCGGGGAGGGCCCGGCCGACACGCGAGGCTATCGTTGCGAGAGTCCGTTCCAGCCACCTTCCGATGGCATCATGACCTGCAAGGCGTTCGCGGGTGAGACCTTCGAAAAGATGGCCGACAGCCTCCGCTCCGAGTGCAGGGGTACGTTCCTCCCGGGCGCCGCGTGTCCGCGCACGAACCTCTGGGGAACGTGCGTCGACCGGTTGGCGAACGGGGCGGAGATCCGAAGGCACGTCTACCGGCGAGGCGGGCCGCCCCAAGGCGGTGACGTGACGAGCGAAAGCGAGGCTCGCGCCGGGTGCAGCCCACCGAGCAGCTGGCTCACGGGAACGGAGCCATAGGCTGCTTTTCGACGTGCTAAGGATCCAGCGATGTCCGCGCGATTCTGGCTCGTCGTCGCCTTCGTGCTTTGCACCGTCGTCCTCGGCTGCGGAGGTGCCTCGCCGGGAGCCAAGAGCAGCGGCGGCGCCGCCGGCGGCGCCATGCCCGCCATGGAGGCCCAAGCGACCGCGATGCCGATGGACGAAGACGTGTCGGCTGACGCGACCGACGCTCCGCCTCCGCCGCCGGCGCCCATGCCCGTGATGCAGGCTGACCGCGCGGTCGCGCGGGACTCGCGCGCCGGCCCCGAGCGCCCGCCGGTGGCGATCCCCACCAAGCCTGCGGTCGGCTCGCCTGGTGTGCAGGCGGCACCGGGCACGAGCCCGACGCCCAAGCCCGCCGCGGCCGCGCAACTCTTGGTGTACACGGCGGATCTCCACCTACGCGTGGAGGACGTCACCAAGGCCATCGACGCCGTCGAGCGTATCGCCAAGCGTTCGGGTGGCTACTTGGTCGTGCGCCAAGACAATCGCATCACCGTGCGCGTCCCGAGCGGCAAGCTCGATCCGGCGCTCGAACAGGTCATGGAGCTCGGTGATGTGCTGCACAAGAACGTGAGCATCGAAGACGTGACCGATCTCTACTTCGACCTGCAGACGCGCATGAAGAACCTCGAAGTCGTCAAGAAGCGGCTCGAAGAGTTGCTGGAGAAAGCCAAGACCGTCGACGAGTCGCTGGCCGTGCAGCGCCAGCTCGAGCGGGTCACGACCGAGCTCGAGCGCCTGCGCGGCAAGCTGAAACTCCTGTCGGAGTTGGTCCTGTTCTCCACCGTCACGGTGGTGTTCGAGCCGAAGTCGAACGAGGCCATCGATTCCAAGGTCCGGTTGCCGTTCCCGTGGATGGATCGGCTCGGGCTCGGCGAGCTCCTCCGGCTCTGACCCGGCCTTCGCCGTCGAGGGCTTCTCCGCCACCGAATCGCCGTCCGGTGGGGTCCGGATCCGCGTCCGGACGGGCCGCGGTTCGGCCCGCGAACCGCCCGGTTTTTCCGCGAAAATCCGCGGTGTGGGCCGCCGTGGCGGGGCGGCACGCTGCGTGCAGGGGGTTCTCCGGAGGTCGCATGTCGAAGCTGGTCCGGGGGATGACAAGGAACGCTCTCTTCGCGCTCTGCCTCGTGCCCATCGCTTGCGGGCCGGCGGTGGCCGAAGACGAGGGCGGAGAAGATCCCGGGATCATCCAGGCCGTCGACCAGCGCGTGAGTCTGCTCAAGAACGCCTACTGCACCATCAAGGTCTCGGGGGTCGGCGACCGCGACACCGAGAAGGAATACCTGCCCCACGTGATCGCCTGCGAAAACGGGGGCGCCGACCTCCAGGCTCTGAAGGCACAAGCCATCGCGGCGCGCTCGGTGGCCTACTACAACATGGCGTCGAAGGGTTCGATCTGCGACGGCCAGGGCTGTCAGGTCTACTCGTGCTCCATCAAGCCCACCGCGCTCCACTACCAGGCGGTGAAGGAGACGGCGCAGCAATACCTGAGCTACGGCGACATGCTGACCTACGGCTTCTACGTTGCCGGCGACTCCAAGGTGTCGGGACCGGGTTGCGTGGACGTGGGCGGAGCGACCACGCACTACGTCACGTACAACGACGGCAAGAACGGCAAGAGCGTGAAGCAGACCAAGCTCGGCTACGTGGGCGCGCCGGGCTTTGGACAGAACCGAGGTTGCATGAGCCAGTGGGGGGCGCGCTGCCTCGAGTCGGAGCAGAGCCGCGATTACCACGGCATCCTCAAGTTCTACTATGGCGACGACATCGGCATCACCTCCGCGCCCGGCGACTGCGGAGTGGGAGTGCCCGAGGCCCCGCCTGCTCCAGCGCAATCGTGCGGCGACGGCCAGTGCGACTCGGCCGGCGGGGAGGATTGCACGAGCTGCTCGGCCGATTGCGGCGCGTGCCCGAACCCCACTCCGCCGCCGGCCGGCTCTGGCGGTCAGTGCGATGGGCATTGCGGCGGTCAAGCAACGAGCGGGTGTTGGTGCGACGATTCTTGCGCCCAATACGGCGACTGCTGCTCCGACAACAGCAGCTGCTCCGCCTGCGGCAACTGCGGCTCGAGCCCGCCGCCGACCACGCCGAAGTGCGGCGACGGAACCTGCAACGGCAGCGAGACCTGCTCCAGTTGCGCGACGGACTGCGGGAGCTGCAGCGGCGGTGGAAGCGGCGGAACGAACACGTGCTCCATCGACAGCCACCAGGGCAACGGCGCAAACGGAGAGACCTGCACCGACCCGGCGGAAAGCTGGCGTTGCGTGTTCCTCCCCACCTGGGGCACCTGGGGCTCCCAGGTTTGCCGCAACGGCGTCTGGAACACGTTCCACCTGGATCCGCAGAGCTGCAAGGAGTGTTGCGGCTCGTACAGCAGCGCCTGCAAGTGAACGAGGAACGAACGCGGGCTGATGATATCCTGACGGGATGAGGACGCTCGCGTTCGTTTCGGTGCTCCTGGCTCTCCTCGCCTGCAAGCAGAAGGGGAACGAGCCCGAAGGACCACCCGTGGTCGACCCGGCTCCGGCAGCGCCCCCGCCCACCGTCATCGAAGGTCCGAAAGCCGCAGTGAGCTGCGCCCGCTTGGGAGCGTACTACACGCTGGGCGGTGGGGTGAGCGCCGGCGGCGTCAACATCAGCTGCGATGGCAAGTGCAACGACATCAAGGAGCTCGACGGCGGCCAGAAGCTGAAGCTCGACTGTCATCTGAACTGCAACGCCATCGGCACTGCGCGCTCGAAGTTCGCGGGCGCGGCCAACGTCAACCTCGATCTCGCGCGTTCGGACAAGGATCCGAACCGCTACTCGGGAACCATCAGCGACGGTAAGGGCTCACCGAGTGCCGTCAGCCTCACGTTCAAACAGAAGTACGACGAGGCCAACGGACAGATGACCGAGGGCGACATGCGTTGGAGCATGACCCTTCGCCCCTGCAAGTGACTCAGGGAGTCGTACAGCTCGCGCTGCTCGAAACCACGACGTCGTCGATGTTCCAGCCGCCGCCGGCCACCGCGCTCGTCGAGCCCACCGAGTAGCAGAAGCGCACGCGGAACGTCGAGCTCTTGTAGGCCGAAACGTCGTACTGGGCGAGCGTCCAAGAGAGGTCGTTCACGAACGAGCCGGACTGGACTGCGTAGACATTGGTCCAGGTGGAGCCGTTGCTCGAGACGTCGACACGCGCCGTGGCGTAGCTCGGATAGTCCGTGTGCAAGTGCCGGTAGAAGGAGAGCGAGAGCGTACTGGCCGCCGACGCGTTGATGACCGGGCTCGTCATGCACGTCTCCGCGGTCGTGCCCACGGCATAACAACCGCCGATCAAGACGCCCGCGATCTTTCCGTCACCCGAGTGGTCCGTCGCCGGATCGTTGCCGGCCGACGTGCCTCCACACGTCGAGGCAGTGGCCGTGCCGATCTGCCAGTTCGTTCCCAGCGTCCAGCCTTTGGTCGTCGCGAAGGTGTCACTGAAATACTTGGTGCACGTCCCACCGGTGCCACCGGTGCCACCGGTGCCACCCGTGCCACCGAAGCCGCCGGTGCCGCCGGTGCCGCCGGTGCCACCGAAGCCGCCGGTGCCACCGAAACCGCTCGTGCCGCCAATCCCGCCCGTGCCACCGAAGCCACCGGTCGCACCAAAGCCACCGGAGCCACCGGTCGCGCCGAAGCCACCGGAGCCACCGCTCGCACCGAAGCCACCAGAGCCACCGGTCGCGCCGAAGCCACCAGAACCACCGGTTGCGCCGAAGCCACCAGAGCCACCGGTCGCGCCGAAGCCACCGGAGCCACCGGTCGCGCCGAAGCCGCCCGAGCCGCCGGACGCTCCGAAGCCGCCGGATGCTCCGAGACCGCCACCGCCCGCGAGCCCGCCGGTGCCACCACCGAACCCGCCCGTCGCGCCGAAACCGCCCGTAGCACCAGAGCCGCTGCCGCCACCCGTGGCGCCGAATCCGGTGAAGCCCGAGCCACCGTCGCTGCCACCGCCCACGGTTCCCGAACCGCCGCAGGCTGCCAGCGTGGCGAGGCCAATCCATCCGAGAACGACGAGCGGGCGTGATTTCATGGCGGACATTCTACGTCACCCGGTCCCGTGGCCTTCCCCGAGACCCCTTTCTCCATGGAGGTCTTCACGAACTCGAGCAGTGCGTCCAGTGCGGCGTGGGCGGAGGGGTGGAAGTCGGCGAAAAAGGCCGCGTTGTGAGGCATGGCGGGAGCCACGTGCTCGGTCACCTCGACGCCAGCCTCCCGGAGATGCTCGACGAACGCGGCGATGTCGTCGCGCGGTAGCTCGGCCTCGCCATAGGTCACGAAGCAGGGAACGAGCCCCGCGAGCCTCGCGTGGGTGACCGAGATGCGCGGGTCGTCCAGGGCGAGAGCCCCGGCAAATGCTCGCGCGTGGCGCACGAGCTCCTGCCTGCGCCCGAAATCGTAGCGTTCGTTCTCGTGATACGACGCACCGGGCATCTCGAGATCCACCCAAGGCGACAGCAGTGCCAGGGCTCGCGGGACGGGGCCCCCACGGTCGCGCAGCCGGAGACCGAGCGCGACCGCCAGGTTGCCACCCGCCGAGTCGCCCCCGACGACGATGGAGCTCGCCGGGACGCCTTCGTCGAGCAGCGCGTCGAAGGCGGCGAGCGCGTCGTCGAGTTGCGCGGGGTACACGTCCTCGGGCGCCAGTCGATAGTCGAGGCCGACGACTTCGACGCCGGTCTCCGACGCGAGGCGCGCCAAGAGCTCGGCGTGAGAAGTGAGCGCCGACCCGAATATGTACGAACCGCCGTGGAAGAAGAGAACCGTGGCGCCGCGCTTGGCACCGCCACGCGCCACGAAGCGAACCGCGGGAACGCCGCCGAGCTGGGCTGTCGTGAGCTTCACCTTTCGGACCCACTTCTTCGGATACGGTCGCGCATCGGCGGCGGCGCGAAGTCGAGGGAAATCCCAGCTCGATGTCTCGATCCAGTCGAGCAGCAGGAACCGCACCACGGCCTCGAATGCGGGGTTCCAGTCGGGATGACGGGGCTGGCCGCGGAGGCGGCCGGTGAGGGTCGCCCACCACGCTTGGACGAGCTGGCGGAGTGCGCGGAGCATGGAACCGTCGGCGCTCTCAGCGCTTCGTCACCGGGAACGGAGGTTCTCGTTCCGCTTGGCCCATGTCTTCGTGGGAGTAGTAGGCGACGACCATGCTCTGGGCCCCGGGCCGGGTGTAGACGTCGGCGCGCCGCGAGGAGATGGTGTCCGCGATCACCTGCGCCACCTCTTCGGCGCTCTGCGCGGAAGGAAAAGACCGCGAGTCGACTCCACCGTGCAGCGCCGAAAGTCCGAACCCCGTCGCGACCACGCCGGGGTGCACGGAAGAAACCTGGATCTCTGGATATTCGTCGCAGAGCTCCATCCTGAGATTGGCGGTCAGGCTGTTCAAGGCGTGCTTCGCTGCCGAATAGGCCGAGCGCACCGGCGCGAAGGGGACGCGCCCGAGCATCGAGGAGACGTTGATGATGTGACCGCGCCCTCTCTGGCGAAAATGCGGCAGGACGACCTGCATGCCGTAGAGCGCCGACTTCACGTTGACGGCGATCATGCTGTCGACGTCCTCGTCGGTGAGCTCGGACACTTTGCGTGTGATGCCGCGTCCGGCGTTGTTCACCCAGACGTCGATGCCACCGCGCTCCCGGATCGCCTCGAGCGAGAGTCGCTCGACGTCCTCCCGACGGGTGACGTCGCCGGTGACGGCAAGGGCGCGCTCCCCGCATCGACTTCGCACCGCCTCGAGCTCCGCGCCTCGGCGGGCGAACAACACCGGGATGCCGTCGGACTTGGCGACCAGCTCCGCGAGAGCAGCACCGATCCCGGCGCTCGCTCCCGTGATGACCACGACTCGATCCTGCATGCCGGTGAGCTTAGATCGATGCCCGGCCGGCGCGCCGAACTCTGCGAGGGGACCTCGAAAGACCAGCGGCCTCCGGAACACCGCGTGGCCACTTGGGCCCCGGCAGCGCGGGCTCGGCTCGCTCCGGCCCCGCGGCGGGTCGGGCACGCGATTGCTCGCCGCTCGGGTCTCCCGCATGCTTGCACGACGATGACGCGCTTCTTCGTACCCTCTTGGCTGACGCTGGCACTCGCGAGCGCGGCGTGCAGCTCGAGCTCGACCCACTCCACGGCTTCCGGTGGAACAGCCGGCACGACCACGGGCGGCGCGGCCGGCTCCCTCAGCGGAGGCAGCGGCGGAAGCGGTGGCACTTCGGCGGGCGGCGGAACGGGCGGCACCAACGTCGAGGCGAACTGCTCCAACGTGAAGAGCACGTGCGGAGCCGACGGCAAGGACGACTGTTGTCGGCGCGGCGCGGTACCCGCCGAAGCGTTTTCCATGGGACGCAGCACGGCAGGAGGCGACGCTTACCCCGCCGGAGACGCCAACGAGCTGCCCGAACACGTCGTGACGCCGATGGCCGTGGAGCTCGACGTGTACGAAGTCACTCTGAGCCGCTTCCGCTTGTTCGCAAAAGAACTACCCGAGAGTGCGCCGAAGAGTGGGGCCGGCGAGCACCCAGGGGTCCCGGGCAGCGGATGGAAGAGCGAGTGGGATCCAGTCTTGGACGTGACCGCCATCGACGCCATGTTCCAGTGCGGTTTTCGCTCGGTGTGGCGCGTGCCGCAGCTGCCCGAGAACGACAAGCTCCCCATCAACTGCGTGAGCTGGTTCTGGGCGTTCGCGTTCTGCGCTTGGGATGGCGGGTTCTTGCCGACCGAAGCGGAGTGGGAGGCCGCGGCGGCTGGCAGCAGCGAGAATCGCATCTACCCATGGGGCGGACAGACTCCAGAGGCAGGCACGGCATCGCTCGACTGCGAATACGACGGCAACCCCGCCTGCGACTTCACCGACATCACGGTTCCGGGCGCGAACGCCAAGGGCGTCGGGCGCTTCGGTCACCATGACCTCGGCGGTAGCATGTGGGAGTGGACGCTGGATGCGTTCGATCCCGGCTTCTACACGGCGGGGAGTTGCACCGGTTGTGCGAACCTCGTGGGCGACACGCGCGTGCTCCGCGGCGGCGGCTGGCAATCGCTGAAGGGGGACCTGCGCGCCGCCCGACGAAACCCCGAGCCCCCGAGCTACAGCAGCGAAGAAACGGGCATCCGCTGCGCGCGGCTGAAGTGAGGTCGGTGCGGGAATTCGGCCGCCGGCCGCTGGCCCATGGGGGCAGGCGCCGCGGGCTCGGCGGATTTCAGGCGTAGAAGCTCACGCTCGATGGCCGTGCGCAGCTCGTCGCCGCACAAGCGCACCAAGCGGTCGAAACTCATCTGTCTGGCCAGCGACGCGGCCACGCGGTACCCGACGTAGTACGCGGAGCGTTTCGGAATCTCGGGACGCTGCCCGGCACCCAAGAAGAAGTCGCGGAAGTCCTCCTCGCGGGCGTCGTCGAGTTTCTGGAGGAGCTCACCCGCGATGAGCGCCATGCGTTCGTCGGTGGCTCGCACGAGCTCGGCGCTCAGCGTGAGCTCGCCCAGCGTCGCCTTCGGGTTCAGCCGCTGGGACACGTACACCGCGAGCCCCTCGGTCCAGAGCGGCGGCCAGAGACCATTCGGGCCCTCGGGCTTGGGCTCGGGCAAAGCACAGAGCGTCGGGTGATGCAGGTGAAAGAGCTCATGATGGAACAGCGCCGCGAGGTTCGCGTCCTTGCCATGAAGCAGTGCGATCTTGTCGATACCGAAGAGGAGCGCCGTCTTGCCGTCCACCTTGCGCACGGCTCCATCGAATGCATCGATGGAGACCGTGAAGAACACCGCACCGTCCCAGCGCATGTCGGGGAACGCTTGCTGGAAGCTCTGGTCGAAGCGCGGGAGGTCACGCTTCACGCTGTCGGCGAGCGCCCGCATGGCATCGAAGCGAAGGTCGAGGCTGGCGAGCCACGGCGGGAGCCGCGCGGGGAGCTCGTCGGAAATGGTGGGATCCTTTCCCACGACGTCGTCCCGAAAGAGCTCAGGGTGGCGCGCGATCACCAGCTCGCGAAACCCGGCGAGGCGAGCGTCGGGCGAGGACTTCTCGTGGCGTTGCCAGAACTCGAAGAACGGTCCCGTGGCGTCCACCACCCGATAGCTGGCGCTCCGCGCTGGCTTTGGCTCGGCCGGCCGCGGCGTCACCGGCGCGGGCGCATTCGTGCATGCGCCGAGGAGCCCAAGCGTCAGCGCGACGACCGAACGGGCCGCTCGCGTCATTTCCAGTGGCTCGCGACGTAGTCTTCCGTCTCTGGCAGCCCACCCTGCAAGATCAGGTAGCCGTTGTGAGGCTCGCGCCGTGTGATCTCCCCGTTCACCGGCGTCTGCATCGCGCGCATGACTTCGGCGTGGTCGTCGGTGTGCCCGAGCACCCAAGAGAGCTTCATGAGCGCCGTCTCGGGCAGCATGTTGTCCAGGGGCACGACGCCCAGATCCATCAAGTCGCGCCCGGTGTCGTACACGAACATCTGAGCGAAGCCCCACAGCGTCTGCACGGTCATCACTACGTGGACGCCGGCCCGCGTCGCACGCTCGAGCGCCGGGTAGAGCGGCTTGTTCACGTGACCGAGACCGGTCCCTGCGATGACGATGCCGCGATAGCCCTTCTCGACCAAGGCGTCCACGAGGTCGGGCTTCATGCCAGGGTAGTAGTAGAGGATGGTCGTGCGGTCGTCGTAGACGGCGTCGATCCGCACCTTTCGCTGCGGGTCCCGCCGGACGTAGTCGCGTGTCAGGTACCGGATGTCGTCACCCACCATGGCGAGGGGCGTGTCGCCGAGCGTTCGGAACGTCGACCGATACGACGAGTGCATCTTGCGGCAGCGCGTGCCGCGGTGCAAAAGCGCATAGCGGTCCGAAGTCGGGCCGAACATGCAAATCACGATCTCGGCGATCGCTCCAGAGCCCGCCGCCCTCACCGCGTTGATCAGATTCCTCGCGGCGTCGCTCGAGGGCCGGTCGCTCGAGCGCTGCGAGCCCACGAGCACGATCGGCACCGGTGTGTCCTGCACCATGAAACTCAGAACCGCAGCCGTGTGGCCCATGGTGTCCGTGCCGTGGCCGATCACGATGCCGTCGACGCCCGCTTCGATTTCACGACCGATGGCGCGCGCGAGCTCGAGGTACTGCTCCTTCGCCATGTTCTCGCTGAAGACACCGAAGAGTTTCTTCGTGGTGAGGTTCGCGAGATCGGCGAGCTCTGGGACGGCGCCGTAGAGCTCGCCGGGCGTGAAGGCGGGAATCACGGCCCCGGTGCGATAGTCGAGCCGAGAAGCGATGGTGCCGCCCGTGCCGAGCAGAGTGACCTTGGGCAGGTCGGGGCGCGACGGAAACTCGCGCTCGGGGATCTTGTAGATGGCCTCTTTGAAACCGACCTCGGTGACGCACCGCACCCGATCCACGTGGAGGCCCACGTTGTAACCGGTCTTCATCTTGATCACGACGTGCTCGTCGTCGAGGTTCTCGCTGCGAGGCAAGATGACGCCCTCGAACACGCTGCCCGCATCGTTGGTGGCGACTACGTCACTCCAGACGCGTACGCCCCACTCGGCGAGACGCGCACGGGCGCGGCCTTTGTAGCCCTTCAACGGATCGTCGCTCATGACTTGGCCTCACCGATACCCAGAGCGTCACGGACGGCGCTCGCCACGGCGGCGCCTGGCACGCGCCCGCGCAGCGCGGGCATCACCTCGCGGAGCACATAGCGGAACACCCGGCCCGGCTCTCGATCGTAGGCTCGCGTGCTGGCCGCCTGCACCTGAGCCGGCAGCGCGTCGCGCCAGCCCGCGGGTTGGTCTTGGAAGCCCCCAGCGGCCAGGTGTCGAGCCAGGGGAGCGTCGGGCGCCGCGGCCATGCGGCGCGCGAGCTCGAGCATGGCCTCCGCCAGGACCGGACGCTCCGAGATCGCACGAAAGAGCTCGCACCACGCCTCCAGGCTGACGCGTTCGACCGGTACACCCTTGCGCGCGAGCCCCTTCACGCGCTCACCGAACCAGAAGCACGCGAGCCGGAGCTCCGCGCCTCCGTCGCGCACCACTCGGTCCACGAAGTCGGCACCGCCGCGCCGCACCAAGAAGTGCCGCGTGCTCGCCGGCACGCCGACCTTCGCGTAGCGCTCGTCGCGCTCCCAGGGTCTCGGCGGCAGCTTCTCGCTGAGCGCGGCGATGCGCTCGCGCGTGAGCCGAGTGGGCGGCGAGTCGGTGTCCGGGTACATGCGATCGGGCCCGGGCAGGATGCGCTCGAAGTCGGTGCTGCCGTCGACGAACGGCTGGCGCGTCTCGTTCGGAACGCCATCCACCGCGTCCACGTAGCGCAGCCGGATTTCTTCCACTGCGGTGCGCGCGTCGCGTTCGGGACCCCAAACGAGGACCACGGAATCCGCGCTCGATGCCCCCACGCATCGGAGGAGCTCGCGGCGCAAAGGGGCGCCGAGGGTTTCCGGCCAATCTTCCGTGTGAAGCAAGATGGGCGCCTGATCGAGGCCAGCGATCACGCGAATGCGACCGGCGAGCTCGTGCGCGAACGTGCGTGCTGGTTGGGTGGGCCAGCTCAGCGTACCCGCGAGCCCGGGCAGTCGCGCCGCGAGGACACGGAAGGGTCCGTCGCCCTGCTCGAAGGCGACGCGCCGCCGCTCGCTGGACAAGAATCGCTCGAAGCCCTCGCGCGTGAGCAACGGAATGCTGCGCGCGAAGAGCTCGGTGACGTCGTGTCCCTCCACCGCGACGTCTTCTGGGCGCGCGACCCCGCGGCGCGCGAGCTCGTCTTTCAAGCGGAGCAGGTTGACCTGCCTCACGGCCTCGCCGTGCACGAGCCGCACCGCCCACCCGGCCTGGGGAACGCCCTTGATCTCGACGCGCCGGCCGCCGCGCACCGAGACATTCACGTCCTGACGGCTGGCGCCGATGCCGACGCGGACGTGGCGAGTGGAGCGGCAGACGCGGCCGACCAGCAGGATCGCCTCGGCCACCTCCTCGGGCGTGCGCAGGTCCGGCCCCGTCACCGTCTCGATCAATGGCATTCCGAGCCGATCCGTGCGCCACACGATCAGGTGGCCGCGATCGGAGACCTCGCGACACGAGTCCTCTTCCACGCTCACTTGGGTCACGCTGATGTGACGCCCGCGGAACGGGATCTTCCCATTCACGCCCACGATGGCGGTGCGCTGGAAGCCGGTCGGGATGGAGCCGTCGAGGTACTGCTTTCTAGCGATGTGGACTTCGTCCACGATGTCGCAGCCGAGCATCAAGCACTGCTCGATGGCGATGTCGAGCGCCTGCTGGTTCACCAAGAACGGTGGCGTGTCGTCCATCTCGTAGGTGCAGGTGTTCTCTCGATTCAAGAGATAGATGATGTGCTTTCGGGTCTTGAACTCCATGAGGGCGGTGCCGTCGTAGACACCGAGCTCGGAGAGGGTCGGGCGCATGTGCCGGAGCACGGTGCCGTCGTGGTGCTCCGTGTAGTGGCCGGCGGGACAGTTGCAGAACAGCTTGCGCGTCGTGAGCAGCTGCTGGTGAACTTCGAGGCCGGAGATCAGGCCGACCGCTCCGTAGTCGATGTCGTCGTCGGCGGGGCTGCGTTCGCGCATGCCTGCGACCTCGGCGCTGGCGCGCGGCGCCGGACGAGAGGGTGAGCTCGGTCCGCTCTTCGGAAAGTCGATCACGGCGGCCGGGACGTTATCACGACGTTGGGACTTGTTCTCGTGGAGCGGAACGCGGCGCCAGCTCCGACGTTCCCGCGGTCGCAACGTGGCGTGGTAGCTTCGCCGCATGCGCTCGCCGACGCTGGTTTCCCTCGCAACTTTCTTGTGCGCGTGCTCGCCCCAACCTGCACCCATCACGCCGAGCCCCGCGGAGCCGCCGGCCTCGGCTGCTGCCGGGCCGGAGCCGAGCGCAGCTCCGAACACGCCCGAGCCTGCGCCGGCGGAGACGCTCACGGCCGACACGCCCAAGACGACGGCGGCCGGCAACACGTTCATCGCGCCCGCGGGCTGGAAGCTCCAGACGCGCGGCCCGGTGACCTTGCTCGAGCCACCCGAAGGCGATTCGCACATCGCCATCGTGGACCTCGAAGCCAAGGACGCCGACGAGGCCGTCGCCAAGGCTTGGGCTGCTTACGACAAGAAGAAGAAGTGGCCGCTCAAGGTCACGCACGATCGTCCGGACAAAGACGGTTGGTCGCGCATCCGTGTCTACGACTACCAGACGTCACCCAACGAGAAGCGGAACGTGATGGCGTGGGCGCGCTGGGCCAACGAGCGCTGGACGGTGGTCGTCTACGACATGAGTGAAGCCGTGGGGGAGAAGCGCGGCGCGCAAGTGTCGTTGTTGTTCGGCCGGCTCCTGCCCAAGGGCAAGACGCGGGAGTCTTTCGCAGGCAAAACGGCCCACGAGCTCGACCCGGCGAGGGTGGCGGAGCTCGGAAAGTTCGTCGAGACCGCGCAGAAGGCGCTGGGCGTACCGGGGGTTTCCATCGGCCTCGTGCAGCACGGCAAGCTGGTGTTCGCGGGCGGGTTCGGTGTGCGTGAGCTCGGCAAGACCACGAAAGTGGACGCCGACACGCGCTACATCGTCGCGTCCAACACCAAGGCCCTCACCACGCTGATGCTCGCCAAGTTGGTGGATGAGAAGAAGATGGCCTGGGACACCAAGGTCACGAGTCTCTTGCCGTCGTTCAAGCTCGGCGACGCGGACACGACCGAGAAGGTGCAAGTGAAGCACCTGATCTGTGCCTGCACCGGGCTGCCGCGCCAGGACATGGAGTGGCTGTTCCAATACCAAGGGGTGACGCCCGACGGCGCGCTCGGAACGCTCGGTACGATGCAGCCCACCAGCAAGTTCGGCGAGCTGTTCCAGTATTCGAACCCACTCGCCGCCGCGGGTGGCTTCACGGGTGGGCACGTGGCGTTCCCCAAGCTCGAGCTCGGCAAGGCCTACGACGAAGCGATGCGCACGCGGGTGTTCGAGCCGCTCGGCATGAAAGCGACGACGCTCGACTTCAAGCGCGCGCAGCAGGGCAACTGGGCGACGCCCCACGCACCCGATGTGGATGGCAAGCCCGCGCTCGCGCTGGCCGCCCTGAACCAGGCGGTAATCCCGGTGCGCCCCGCGGGCGGTGCCTGGAGCACCGTGCGCGATCTGCTCAAGTACGTGCAGATGGAGCTCGACTTGGGCAAGCTCCCCGGCGGCAAGCCCTACGTCGAGAAAGACACGCTGCTCGCGCGCCGCGCGCCGATGGTCGCGTTGAACGCCGACGCCTCGTACGGCATGGGGCTGATGGTGGACAAGACCTACGGGGTCAGCGTGGTGCATCACGGCGGAGATCTGGTGGGTTTCCACAGCGACATGATGTGGCTACCCGACGCGAACGTGGGCGCGGTCGTCCTCACCAATGGCGATCCGGGTTGGCTCATCCGCAGCATCTTCCAGCGCAAGTTGCTCGAGGTGCTGTACGACGGTCGCCCCGAGGCCGACGCGCAGGTCGCCGCAGCGGGCAAGGCGTACTACGAGCAAATGGCGGCCGAGCGCAAGTTGATGACCGTTCCAGCGGACGCAGGCGAAGCCGGCAAGCTGGCGCCCCGCTACACCAATGCGGCGCTCGGCGAGCTCGTCGTCACCCGCGCCGGCGGCAAGACCGTCTTCGACGTCGGCGAATGGAAGAGCGAGGTCGGCTCACGCAAGAACCCGGACGGAACGATCTCGTTCATCACGATCGCGCCTGGAATCATCGGAATCGAACTCGCAGTCGGCAGCGGCGCGAAGCGCACACTGGTGCTTCGCGATGCGCAGCACGAGTACGTGTTCGAAGAGAAATAGCGCCAGCCACGCGCCCGCGCGAAGTCAGCCTCCGGCGCTGAGCTTCAAGACCGCCCCTGCACCGGGCAACGTCACGAACACGTCGGAGTCCACCACGGCGATCGTACCCGGCGCCTTCAGCCCGGCCGCCAGCAGAACGGGTTCTCCCGCCGCGCCGACGTTCTTCCGGTAGACGGAATAAGTGCCCATTCCGGCGTCCCCGATGGCGGCGACCCACGCGACGTACGGGCCGGAGGCAGCCAGCGCGACGACTCCCTTCGCCGCGCAGACGAAGGTGAACTTGTCGAGATCGTCACTGGAGAAGATCTGCTCGTCGCCCGCCGCGAACACGCGGTTCGAGTCGCCGGACGCCATGAGCGTCACCGCCTTGGGCCCGGAGCTGGGCGTGCCGACGGTGCATTGGGTGCACACGCCATCGTCGTAGACGCGCGTGATCGGTCCGCTCTGCGCGATGCCGACGAAGATGGAGGTCGCCGACGATTGCGCGGTCTGCATCACGATTGGCCCCGTTCCGCCCTCGAGCCCCAGACCTTGGGCGAGAACGCGAACGTTCTGTCCTTGTTCGTCGCGCACGGTCAACGTGCCACCCGAGAAGAGGTAGAACCGCGGCGCCGGTGCGCCGGCCTCTCCTGCGTCCGCGCTACCGCCCTCGCTCGGGGCGAGCCAAACCAGCGCGGCGGCCACAGCGGCGGCCGTCGGATCCACGAAGCCCTGGAACGCAGGCAGGTGGAGGCCGACGAGCCCCGGGTCCCCGAGCCAGGCGAACGAACCACTGCGGGCGACGAGCGAGCGAACGGGCCCCGGCAGCTCGAGCGGCTGGCCCGCGGCGTCGAGAGTCGCCACCACCGCACTCCCGTCGAGCCCACGCAGGCGCGAGACGCTTCCGTCGCCGCTGGACTCCAAGGCGCTGACCAGCGTGACGTGAGAGGTCGTCGCAATGGCCTGAAGTTCGCCCTGGCTCACGGGGAGCGTCTCACAATTCGTGGCGAGGCACTGATAGGGCGGTCCATCGGTGACGCCGCCGTCTCCCGCCGTGCCCTGCCCCACCCGTGGCCGACGCGCCGCCCGAGCTCGCGTCGCTGCCCGCGCTCCCACCGCTGGGCACGCCACCCGAACCGCCCGTCCCACCCGCCGCGCCCGCATCGCTCTGGGCGGGAGCGCCCACCTTGGTGAAGTCGTCGCCGATCAGGCAGCCGCCGTAGCCAGCGAGGACCAAGAAGAGAGGCAGAAACGAGACGCGCCCGTGTCTCATGCTCAGAATCGACCTCTCACGCGCGCGAACCCGGGCCCGAAGTCTGCGCCAACCTGCACGCTCTTCTTGCCGTCGTCGAGCAGCAGCCACGTGATGCCACTCGCCACACTGACGGCTCCCACCACGAAGCCGACGCTCGAGACCGTGCGCCAGCGGTCGAAAGCGTCGACGTCGTCGTGCAGCTCCGGCGGGCACTTCTTGTCTTTGCAGCCGTCTTCGAGCGTCGACTTCTCGTCGAGCGCCAATGCGCCCGCGACGCCGCCCACCAGAATGCCAGCGCCCCCGACCCCGATCAGGACCCAGGGGAGCGGGCTACGTGTCGCAGCAGGCGCGCGTGCCGGTGTGGCCCGATCCGGTGCTGACCCGGTGGCGGCTGGCGCGGCACCTATGTGGCCGTCCGACTCGGCGAGCAAGCGTGGAATCGAGACACGCAAGGGCACGGAGCCGGCTCGCGGTTTCACGCGTGTCTTCCACTCGAGGTAGCCGGGCGCAGAAGCGCTGAGCTCCACCTCGCCGGGGTCCACCGGCATCGCGGTCCCCCACGCGGCGCGGCCTACCTCCACTCCGCTGCGTCGCACGACGAGCCCCGGCAGGCGGCTGTCTTCCGGGACATCGACGCTGAGGTAGCTGAGCTTGGGTTCGAGCGCCCGAGCGCGCGCCGTAGCGTGGTCCGCGCGCGCCGTTTGGCCCTGCGCTCGGGACTCGGACGCGACGTCCTTGAACCGCGTCCAGGCGCTCGCGAACTTGCCGAGCCCTTCGTAGCAGACCGCCAGCTGGAACAGCGTGCCGACACCCGGATCGAGGCGTTGGCTTTCCTCGAGCAGGGGGCAGGCCTCGGCGAAGTCCTTCACCGCCATCCGCTCTTTGGCGCGGTCGAACAGCACTTGAGCCGAGGCGCCGTCGGCCGGCGATTGGGCCGAGCACGGCTTCGCGAACGCGACGCCGAGAGAAGCCGCGACGGCCACCCAGGCCACTCGAGACGTGGAGGTCACTTTCTTCCCTCGAACAGTTGATCCCCGGTCGGCGCCGTCGGCACCGACGCCTTCGCGCCCGGACGCGTGGAGCTCGGCAGCGGTTTGGGTTTGGGCGCGAGCTCCACCGCGGCAGCTTCGCTGGCCTTGGGCGGCGGCGGCCGCGCAGGTTCGACTTCGGGAGGCGCGGAGCTCGCTGCCGGAAGTAGACTCGGTGCACTCGACGGAACGACCCGTGCCGTTTCCGGGTTCGCTGCACCCGACTGCCCTCGCGTGAAGACCAGCCCGGCCAAGACGAGGACCGCGCCGCCAGCCAGCGCCCACGGCCATTTCGGCGCGTGCCCCGCACGACGGCCTGGCGCCGTTCCGGCAATGGATTGGGCAGGCACCTCGGGCGGGGCCTCCACGCCGAGCGTGACGTGAATGGGAAACGCCACGGTTTCGGCGAGCTCGCCGCCCTTCTCGCTCGGTGCCTTGGCAGTGACGTCAGCTGCGCCCTCTAGGGCATCTCCGAGCTCTCGGCAGAAGTCGCGGGCCGACTGGAAGCGCAGGTCGGGACTGCGCGCGAGGGCACGGGCAAACCACGCGTCGAACCTCTCCGGCAGCGCGAAGAACTTCGAAGGGACGGGGATCGGGTCGGAGCATATCTTGAGCAGCAAGTCGCCGAGGCTCTCCCCCGAGAACGGCCGAAACCCGGTGAGGCATTCGTACGCGATCACGCCCATCGCCCAAAGATCGGTTCGGTGATCGACACGCTTGTCCCCGCGAGCCTGCTCGGGACTCATGTAGTAGGGCGTGCCGAGGAGCGTCCCCGAGCGCGTCTCGACGGCGATTTCCTGGACGCGAGAGGTGTGCTTCGCGATACCGAAGTCCAACACCTTGACGACCTCTTGCTCCCCTTCCCGCACGAGGAAGACGTTCTCCGGCTTGAGATCGCGATGCACGATGCCGGCGCCGTGCGCGAGGGTCATGGCCCGCCCCACCTGGGTCATGATGTCGACGGTCTCTCGCGCCGGGAGGCGCTGCTCGCGCGCCAGTCGGTCGGCCAGCGATTCCCCCTGCAAGAGCTCCATGGCGATGAAAGGCGTGTCCCCGTCGACCCCGTGGTCGAGGATCTGCACCACGTGCGTGCTGCGGAGGGAGGCGGCAGCTTGGGCCTCGCGCTCGAAGCGCTGAATGGCCTCTTGGCTGCCAACCAGCTCGCCATCGATGCGCTTGAGGGCGATGGGGGTCTTGAGCGAAAGGTGCTCGGCGCGCCACACGGACCCCATGCCCCCTTGGCCGAGGCGCGCCACCAACCGATAGCGCTCCGCAACCGTGTGACCGACTTCCCAATCCATGGCGGGCAGCGACGCCTTCACGCTAGCGGACCCCGCGGCCAGAGCAAGTGCGGGAGGAAGCGCGAGCCGTGGCGAGGACTTCACGGTAAGATCTGCGCGGCCGGGGACATGGTCCAGGCTCTCGGGAGGTCGCATTGCACCGCAAGGTCCGCAGGCTCTTCACTCTAACGCTGCTCACGTCCGCTACCTTCGCCGCCTCGAGCGCGCGAGCCCAGACTGCCTACGTCTACCCCGAGGACGCCTGGAAGTACGACGCCAGCGCCCAAGACCTCGGCACGGCTTGGCGCGGCCTCGCCTTCGACGATTCGAGCTGGCAGAGCGGTGAGCCGGTGTTCGGCTACGGGCCCGGCCTGAACCCGGAAACGAAGATCGAGACGCCCGCCACCACCGTCTATCTCCGGAAAACCTTCGACGTGACCGACGCAGCGGACGTCGACGCCCTCACCTTCGAGGTCGCCTTCGCGCAAGGGCTCGTGGTCTACCTCAACGGCCAGGAGGTGCTGCGGCAAGCGATGCCCGCTGGCGCGGTGAGCTACGGCACTCCCGCCACGGGTCATGCCTCGACCGGGCTCGAAACCTTCGACCTCGCAGCGGCCACGAGCAACCTGGTATCCGGAAAAAACTCGCTCGCCGTGGAGGTGCATCAGACTTCACCGGCGGCGAACGCGAGCTACTTTTGGGGTTGGCTTCACTACGGCACCAAGAGCACACGAGTCGTGCGGGGCCCCTACCTTCAGCTCGTCACGCCCACGAGCGCCGTCGTGCGCTGGCGCACCAATCATCCGACCGACAGCCGCGTAGCGTTCGGTGCGAGCGCCGCCACGAGCAACGTCGACGTTGCGGCCCTGACCACCGAGCACGAAGTGACGCTGACCGGGCTCGAGGCGAGCACGAGCTACGTCTATTCGGTCGGAACGACGGCGAAGGAGCTAGCCGCCGACCCGGGGCAGGTGTTCCGCACGGCGCCTACTCTGGGCAACACGAGTCCCGTTCGCGTGTGGGTGCTGGGAGACTCCGGCTCCCAAGACAGCGTGGCGCAGGAGGTGCGCGATGGGTACTACCAGCTGACCCAGAACGCGCAGCCCGACCTGTGGCTCATGCTCGGAGACAACGGCTACCCAGATGGCACGGACCTCAACTACCAGTACGGGATCTTCGAGCACATGTACGAGGCTGCGCTCCGCGCCTCGCCGCTCTGGCCCACGTTCGGCAATCACGACTGGGGCGGTGACGGCAGCGGCCAGAACCCCATCAACGACGCCGAAAAGGGCAGCGGGCCCTATTTCGACATGCACACGCTACCGAAAGCCGGCGAGGCCGGTGGCGAAGCTTCTGGCACCGAGGGCTACTATTCGTTCGACTGGGGTGACGTGCACTTCGTGAGCCTCGAGAGCATCCAGCTCAAGACGCCGCAGCAGATCGCGTGGCTCGAAGCGGACCTCGCCAAGACGAAAGCGAAGTGGCTCATCGGCTACTTCCACGTACCGCCCTATACCAAAGGCAGCCACGACTCGGACGAGCCGGGGCACGAGTTCGTCCGTCAGGGCCTCGCGAAGACCCTCGAAGCCTACGGGGTGGATCTGGTGCTGGCGGGCCACAGCCACGTCTACGAACGTTCGATGCTGATCGACGGGCACTACCAGACCAGCGACGAATTCGAGGCGAACCCGTCGGCCTTCACGCGAAACGCCGGAGACGGGCGCGAGGACGGCGATGGCGCGTACGTGAAACCGGCCGTGCGCGCGCCGCACCAAGGCGCCGTTTACGTCGTAGCCGGCAAGTCCGGCGATCGCCCCGGCGGCGGATCGCTCGATCATCCGGTCATGGTGGAGCTCGAAGACCCGCTCACGAAAACGAAGCATCGAGGACTCGACATCCCAGGCTCCCTCGATCTCTCCGTGAACGGGGAACGCCTCGACGCACGTTATGTCGACTCCAATGGACAGGTCCTCGACCACTTCACGATCTCCAAAGGCGGCGGCGGAACCTCGGGCAGCGGGGGCCAGAGCGGAGCGGGCGGTGGCTCCGGCAGCGGCGGCTCGCCGGCAAAGCCTGACGAGAGTGACGACGGCGGCTGCGGATGTCGCAGCGTCCCTGGCTCCGGCGCGGGCCACACGGCGTGGTTCGCCGTCGCGCTCGGCTGGGCGTGGGCACGGCGGCGCGCGCGCCCCTCAGCGTAGCGTCGGATCTGCGCGAACCGCCTTCTGCCGCGCCTCGCGCTCGGTGCGCACTCGCTCGGCCCACGGCTCGGGCCCCTCCCATGCGCAGGCGAGGTACCCCTCCGCATCGAAGGTGCGCGGCGAGCCGCGGCCGGCAGCGCGGTTGTTGTAGTTGAAACAGACGCGGTGGTGTTCGGCGATACGCGCTTCACACTCGGCTTGGCTGCCCAGCCGCGCGACACACGACTTCGCCGCCTGCTTCATGGCGTCGCGATCTTCCCCTCGGACCTTCGACCACACCACCGTCATGCCGAGCGCAAGAACCAAAGCGGAGACCAAAGCCGCGCGCATCACGAATTGAGTTTCGGTCGGAAATGCCACGAGCTCTCAAGATGACATGCGATCGCCGCGATGTCAGAAGAACTCGCGATGCGCTCTCGTGCGCGGGCGCCGCGGTCGTTCAGCTCGACGCCGCGGGCGCCGTTCCTTGACAGACCCGAGAATCGCGTCTAAACATCGCCCACCCATGTACACGACGTTTCGCAACGCGCAGGGCTTCGGTCGACCGGCCGAGCATCGGCGCGTCTAGCGGGAGCGCGGCGACGGTTTTCCGAGCTGGCCGCTCTCCCGAGCGGCCTTCGTGCATTTTGGGCCGATTCTCCCGAGATTTTTCGGGAAATCGCACAGAGCCCGGAAACATTTCTCCGCGCTCGTTCGTCGAAAGAACGTTCCACATGCTTGCTCGTTCGAGAACTTCGATCCCACTCGCAGCGCGTTCCCCATGCGCTCGAGGCCGCGTGCACGCGCACGCGAACGCGGGGTAGCTCGAGCACCACTCGGTGCGAAGCCGCCCCGAGGCGGCTTTCGCGTTTTTGAAGGAGCCGACACGAAAGGAGTCGGTCCGTGAAGATTCTTCGTCACAAGATTGGTCTCTGACCAGAAGCGTGGTTCGGCCTGCCCTCAGCGGCAGGCTGCCGCGCATCGGGGCGATCGTCCAATAGGAGGGCGTCGGCGTCGCAAGCCGAAAATCCGGGTGCGAATCCCGGTCGTCTCCACTGGCGCTTCGAACGACGGCGCACGTCCGCGCATTCGGAAATCGGACTCCGAGTCTTCCGTCTGTGTCCGCTTCGTGTGTTCCGCGAAGAGCCAACCGGGCCGTCAGGTCCATCAGCTGGAAGTCCGGGGTTCGAATCCCCGAGAGTGCATAGGGCGCTCTTGGCTCAGAGGTAGAGCAACAGCCGACCTAACCAAAAGGTCATGCAAAACAAGATTACGCCGAGCTCGGTCTTCGGCTTCGCGCGGGCGTGGTCTCCACGCTACGCGCGAGCTCGCCTCGGGCCCGACCTCGAGTTTCACCCACCCGGTTGCCATCGGTCTCGTCGCGGCGACACCGATGGCTCGAGGGTGGGCAGCGCTCGTGGTCGCGCCCGGGCGAGCCGCGGTTCGGAGGGAGGGGGCTCACGACATCTGGCGCCTCGAACGCCGGGCGCTCGCGACCCGCTCCCTCCCGACTTCGAGGGCCGCGCTCGGCGCGATCACTGCCCGCGAGCCCGAAGTTTCTCGAGCGACCCCGAGGTCGCCCTGCCGGCGGTGCCGGCGAAAGGAGGCCGATACGGCCATGTTCAAGACCCTACAAGTACGTCTGGAAGAGCGAGCGGTTCTCCTGCATCGGGGCGTCCCGGTGCGCGCCTTGGGTCCCGGTCGCCACTGGGCGTTCGGCTTTGGCTTCGAGCTCGTGGCTTGGAACACCGACGCGTTGGTGTTCCGCGCCCAACCGGCGGTCCGCGCGCTGCTGCCGCGCGAGTGGTATCGCGAGGTCGAGCTCGGTCCGCGGGAGCGCGCGGTGCTCTTCCGCGATGGGCGGCCGGCGGCGTTCTTGCGGCCGGGGGTCCACCGCGTGTGGACCGTGGATCCGAGCGTCGAGGTCCAGCGATTCGACGTCGACGCCGCACTGCCGGCGCTGACGGACGAGCTCCGCGCAGTGATCCCGAATGGCGAGATCGTCGAGGCGACCGTGCGCGAGCACGAGCGCGGACTCCGCTTCGTCCAAGGCAAGCTCGCGGAGGTCTTGCTGCCGGGCCGGCACGCCTACTGGACTCACCCGGAGGCCACGGTCCGGGTGGAATGCGTGGATCTGCGCGCGGAGCAGAGCACCATCACCGGCCAAGAGCTGATGACGCGGGACAAGGTCACGTTGCGGCTGACGCTCACGGTGGAACACGCCATCGACGATCCCGCGCGCGCGACGCTGGCGGTCACGAACGTCAAGGACTCGGTCTACCTCTTGGTTCAGCTCGCGGCACGCGACTTCGTGGCGAGCACGACGCTGGACGAACTACTCGAGGGACGCGACGCCATGTCGCGGCAGCTCCTCGCCGAAGTGCAGCCGAAGGCGGCACGTTTCGGCGTGCGCGTGGAGCGCGTGGGAGTGAAGGACATCGTCCTGCCGGGTGAGATGAAGCTGCTCCTGAACCGCGTCATCGAAGCGGAGAAGGCGGCGGCGGCCAACGTGATCACGCGGCGCGAAGAGGTCCAAGCGACCCGACAGCTGGCCAACACCGCGCGCGTGCTGGCCGAAAACCCGGTGCTCCTGCGCTTGAAGGAGCTCGACGCCTACAAAGAGATCGCGCAGCACATCGGCGAGGTGCGCCTGGTGGTCGGTACCGAGCACCTTGGCGCGCTGCTCCCGGCCGAGATGTTCGCGCGTGACAACCTGCTCACCTCGAAACGAGAGAAGAGCGACTGAACGCAGCGGCTCCGAGGCACCCCCTCGGGGCCGCTGCCCCTTTTTTCTTCACGCGCTCTCTGCCCGCGGCCCGGTGCTCTTCGCGACCGCGCTCGGCGCACAACCGACCTCGGCGCGGAAGGCGCGCGCGAACCGACCGAGATCGCGAAAGCCGACGCTGAGCGCGGCTTCGGTCACGCCGATGCCGGAAGCGAGGAGTTCGCGAGCTTTCTCGATTCGAACCCGCTGCAAGTGGCGATAGGGGCTCGTCCCCATGGCGTCGCGAAACATGCGACTGAAGTGAAAGCGGCTGATGCCGGCCGCACGCGCCAACTCGTCCACGCTGATGGGCTCGGCGTACGAGCGTTCGATCACGCCGAGTGCTGCCGCCAGGCGCGGATCCGTGGCAGCTACGGGACCACCGGGTGCGGCCCGCACCACCGCGACGGCCAGCGCTTCGGCCAGCGCTTCCACGGCGAGCGCGCGGCCCGCACGCATTTCCTCCGCCTCGGACTGGAGCAGCGCACCGAGGCGTGCGAGGTGGCGCGCGTCAGGCAGGAGCACCGGCTCGGTGAAAGCGCCGCGACCGAGATTCCGAGCAATCTCGAGGTAGAGCTCGGTGGCGATCCAGGCCGAACCCGCACAGGTTCCCGGGGCCACTCGCGTCGCGTGCTCGACACGAGGCGGAATCACGACGCCCATTCCCGCCTCGACGCGGAGCTCGCGCCCGTCCACGTCGTAGGTTGCCTCGCCGTCCAGGATCCACGCGACCTCGAGCGCAGCGTGTCTCCCCTTGGGGAAGGACGTCGGGCCATGGCGATGTCGAAAGCTCCGAACGCGCACCCGAGGTGTGACTTCGAGATCGAGTACCGCAAACCCCTCGAGCCATTTCTGCGCGCTCATGTTCGAGCGAGCCAAGCAGCCGACGTGCCAAGCCGAGGCGCGAGGAAACTCGGCGGTTCCCCGAGGCACCGTGCACAAGCTGACGGTGGGCCTGGGCGCAGGCGCGCGGGGTCACAGGCGGCGGGTGCCCGCCACGCGACCACCGACCGCTGCGGCGGCGCGGCCGAGCTCTGCTTCGAGCGCCGCGATCCAGCCCGGCTCCGGCGCGCCCCGCCGCTTGCAGAAGCAAATCCACGCCCCGGATTCGCCGTCGAACGCGATATCGGCTCGGTAGCCAGAGCTCTCGACGCTGCGCGCGAGGGCGATGGCCGAGGCGCCGTCGGAAACAACCACGGCCCAATCGATGGTCACCCAAAGGGGTGAAAATGAGGGTTCCGCGTGGTCCAAGGGCCGGATTGTACTGAGACTCGCGGACTCTCGGGCTCGAAATCGCGGGCGGGCGCGCCTCGCCGAGGTCCGGTCCGGCGACTATGCTCTGACGACATACTGGGACTGGGAGGTCTAGATGCAGCTGGGTCACCGTTCGCTCTTCCGATCGTTCGTCTGGGCCACCACGGCCGGGTTCGCCGTGTTGGGCGTCTTGCACTGCGGCGGGGGCGACGGCTCCGACGACGAGAAGGGGACCGGTGGCAGCGGCGGAACCGGCAAGGGCGGCAGCGGCGCTGGCATCAACTTCGACGGCAGCGCCGCAAGCGGCGGCAGCGGCGGCGCCATCAACCCAGACGCCGCCTGCGGAACTTCGAGCGAAGAGGCAACGCTGGTTCCCGTGAACATGCTGGTGATGTTCGACCGCTCCGGGTCCATGAACCAGAACAACAAATGGCCCCAGGCGGCTGCCGCGCTCACCGCGTTCTTCCAGGACCCGGCCACGGCGGGCCTCAGAATCGCCCTGCGCTTCTTCCCCCACAACTCCCCGGCGCCAGGCTGCAACAACCAGGACTGCGACACCAACGCCTGCTCGCAGCTCTTGGTTCCCATTGGCGCCGTCACGAAAGACCCTGCGCCGACCGATGCGCAGGAGGCGGCGCTGGTCAACGGCGTCCAGAGCAGTGCTCCAGGCAACGGCGGGGGCACACCGATGTTCGCCGCGCTGGGTGGCGCCGAGCAGTGGGCGACGGGCTACGCCGCCGCGCACCCGGGTGAAAAGGTCGTCGTGGTTCTGGTGACGGACGGCCTACCGAACGGTTGCGACGAGAACATCGACAACATCGCGGCCCTGGCGACGGCTGCCCGAACCAGCAACGGCGTCCTGACGTATGCGGTCGGTCTGGAAGGTTCTGCCGAAGCGCAGATGGACGCCATCGCCACCGCGGGTGGGACTCAAAAGGGGATCTTCATCGGGAGCTCCGCCAACGCCCAGGCGGAGCTGCTCGCCGCGCTGAAGGCCATCCAGGGCAGCCAGGTCTCCTGCGAGTTCCAGATGCCCCAGGCGAAGCCGGGCTCCACCATCGACCCGAAGAAGATCAACGTGAACTACACACCGGGCGGTGGCAGTTTGCAGACGCTGGGGCAGGTGGCGACCGCTGCGGACTGCGCCAACGGCGGCTGGTACTACGACAACCCGGCGGCCCCGACCAAGATCACGCTGTGTCCGACGACCTGCAGCGCCGTGCAGGCCGACAAGGGAGCGAAGATGGAGATCCTGATCGGCTGCGCGACGCAGATCCAGCCACCTCCTGCGTGAGCTGACGGAATTCCGCTTCGGGCTATGCTGGCCGGGTGTCGGACCGTTTCGTTCCTCCCCCGCCGGTGAGCTCCCCGGCGCCGGTGCCCGGCGCACCGACGTCGGGGCTGAAAGTGCTCGGCATCGCCCAGTGCGCGCTCGGACTCTTCGGTCTGGCGTCGGCCCCGCTCGCCATCGTGACCCGACTCCTGGTGCGCGACCCGGCCTCGCGCCGCATGCAGGAGTTGATGTGGGAAGGCGCGCTCGGCGCGTGGATGTACACGTCGCTCGCGCTCGGCACGCTCGTCGCGATGGTGTTGATCGCAGCAGGCGCGCAGGTGCTACGCGGTCGGCGTTCGGGTCGCACCCTCACTCTGGTCCACGCCGTCGCGTCCATCGCGCTCTTGATCATCGGGCAGCTCGTTTCCCTGCTGCTGCTCTATCCCATGCTGTGGCAGATGGGCTCGAGCGGAAACCCGGCCGAACGGGGCGGCGCCATCGGTGGCATGGTGGGTGGGCTCTTCGGGAGCCTGTTCGGCTTGGCGCTGCCCGTCGTCGAGCTCGTGGTGATGACCCGCCCTGGCGTCCGCGAGTTCTTCCAGCGGAGCGAGGCGGGATGAGCGAGCCCGGGGAACGCCGCGCCGAAAGCCGCGCGGAACCGCTCCCGCCTCGACCCCGCTCGCTCCTCGCCGGCGGCCTCATGGCGCTGGTCTTCGTGGCCTTGGTCGCCCAAAAGCTGAGCCGGCCTCGCCCGGTCAACGTGCCGAACGGCCTCGGGGGTGCGCGTCTCGGCGCCAGTCGCGAGCAGACGCTGCGAGCGCTCCCGGGCCTCCGCGAAGCTCCCGTGGCCGCCGCCGCGTCGCCGGGCATCGCCCGCTATCAGGGTCGAACGCTGCTGTTCGACGAGCCCGCTACCTGCACACTCGAGCTCGCGGTGAACGACGCTCTGTCCCGCATCGAGTGCGTGTTCGACCGAGCGCCAGCGCCAGCTCAGCTGGAAGAGAAAGTGCTCCGGCTCCTCGGCGAGCTCTACGGAAAGGAGAATGGGAGCGGCGAAGGCCACCGCTGGCAGAACGAGCGCACGCGGCTCTACCTGGGCACGAAGGCCGACGAGCGCTCCAGCGTGACGGCGCCGGAGGGCGCTCTGCGCATCGCGAGCTGGACGCGCGAGCACGAGGCCCGACCGCACTGAGCTCTGACCAACTCAGGGCAACGTGACGCGCTCCCCCGTCTTGTAGTTCCAGACCCCGAGCCAGCTCGGACCGCCCACCGCCACGATGGGCTGCGCCGCCGAGAGCGCGACACCACGGTCCTTGCTGATCTCGCGCACCCAATCCTCCCCCGTCGTGACCCCCTCGAGCGGGAGCTCGATGCTCGTGAGCTCTTTGCCGTCGGCGTCGAGCACGGAAAGGCGCCAGCTGCGCGGCGGCGGGCCGGCATCGGCAGGCGGCTCGGCCACCGGCTTGGCAGCCTCGAGCCGGAGCACCGCGATCACGCTGTCGTTGGTGTCGATGTCGAACGCGCCAGGCAGCGCCAGCGTCTTCTGGACGGCCAACTTGTCTTTGCCGAGCTCGCAGAGCTCCAGCTTGCCGTCGGCGCGGGCCAGCCAGAGCTGATCGAGCCGGTGGGTCGTGAGGACCCGCCACACCTCGGCCCCCGCCGGAAGCACCAAGCTGGTGTGATTGCCTCCGGGGAAGAAGCGATCGAGGTTGGCGCCGCGCGTGTAGACGTAGGAGCCGTCCTTCAGCAGCGCGAAGCCCCGCTGGTCGGCGGCCTCGAGCTGGATGAAGTCGAGCGTCTCGAGTCGGCCGCTGTCGCCGAGCTCGTACGGATACAGCGTCGGGTCGATGCCGTGGTGAACCCAGATCTTCTTCTTGTCGCGCCGATCTCCCATGAGCAGCGAGTCCGGAAACAACGGAATGCGTCCGTACCGCTGTGCCTTCTTGGTATCGCGCGGCACGTGCCAGACCTCGCTGGCCGTCGCCACGAGCACGCTGCCGTCCTGCAGGGACGCGACCCTGCGCCCCTGCGATACGGGCAAGCGAAAGGTCTCCCGCATGTCCGTGGTGCTGCGCAGCACGAGCTCGCTGTCGGTGAGCTGCGCCAATCGGTCCTTCCCGAATGCGAGCTTCTGGGTGGGCACGCGGCGCGGGGCGATGTCGAGCTTCGCGCTGCGCAGACCCGCCACGAGCTCCTTGGCCGCCGCGCCGGCGTCACTGGGCCCAGCGTCGAGGTCGGCAGCGACGACTTCCGCATCCGAAAACTGGAGCTTGGGCGGAAGCTCGGGCTGCGAGGGGCGCTCGGGCACCGGCGGTCGATCCTCGCAGCCGGCGACGAACGCGGACAGCGCGACGGCAGAAATGGCGGTGAAGAAGGGGCGGATTGCCATGACCGGCGCGCCGGAGCTTATCCTCGGGGATGACAGCGAGCACGAGCGAGAGTAGTCGAGGCCGAAAAATGCGCCTTCGCCGGCTCCTCCCCCCGCTCCTCGCGCTCGTCACGGCGTGCGGCTGTGGCCACTTCCGTCGGGTGGGCGAATGCAAGCGACTCGCAACGCGCGTCAACGCGACGCTCGAAGAAATCGCGGGCGCGCACGACGCGGGTGCCGCATCCCCGGAGACCTACACGGATTTGGCCAACCGGTACGACCGCCTGGCAGCCGAGGTGCTCGCCTTCGCAAAGTCCGATTCGGCGCTCGATCGCACGCTGAAGGAGTACGCCGCGGCGTTCCAGGAGACGTCGAAGACTCTTCGGGCCCTCGCCGATGCGATGGACAAGCGCGACCCGATCTTGGCCTCGAAGTCCCGGCGCGAGATGGGCAATCTCACTCGTCGAGACAAGGCGCTCGCTGCTCGCGTCGATGGGCTCTGCAGCGAGCCGTGAGAAGGTTCTTCGGAGGGTCGTCACAGCGCCGGTTCGGCGCCGCGCCGGCTCGGATCCGGAACCCGAAGATAGAAGCCCGTGACGGGCGTGAACCAACGAGCCTCCGCCCGCTGTCCGTCCAAGGTGAAGCTCCGCGGGTTGCCGATGTAGTCGGGACCGTGGACCACCGCTGCGTAGTGCAAAGAAAGGCCCACCGTCAGGAGCGCGCACGCGAGCGCGAGCGGGAGCCGAATCCGGAACGGGCCGACGCAGAGGACTACGAGCATCGTGGCCGCGCCGGGAACGAGCCACTGCCAGAGCGGCGTGCCGGAATCGCAGCGGTGCATGCCCATGGCAGCGCCAGCCAGCGGAAACACGCCGGACACGATGGCGAGCACCACCCGCAGCGCTCCCGGGCGGGTCCAGAAGCGGAAACAGGCGAAGCTCGCTCCGGCGAGCACGCCCGCGAGCAATCCGAGGTGCAAGGCCACCACCATCGTTACTTCTTCTTCTTCTTCTTCGGGCGAGGCACCTTGCGTTCTTTGGGGCCGACGCTGACGTGGCCCCAAACATAACCGACCTGGCGCCGGAACTGGCCGAGCTCGTCCCCGCCGAACAGCCAAATGTCGCGGGGATCGGCGTCCATGTGGATCATGGCGGCCCAACGCCCACTCGAGACCCACGAAAGGACCTTCGGAGTCGTCAGCGTCGGGCGCACGATCACGATGCCACACGCCGGCTGCACCGGCAGACTCGAACAGCCCGCGAGCACGCGCAGCTCCTCGTTGCCGATGGGGCGCCAAATCCATTCGCGTTCGAAGCGGAAGCCTTTCTCACGCCCGATGTCTTGCTTTGCGTCGTCCGGCAGCAGGCTGAGCGTCGCGCTGGCCAGCTCCTTGTCGGGAGTGAGTCGCGGCTCGAGCTTGTCGCCGCGCGCGACTTGGAGCACGACCTCCGCTTCGTTCTTTGCGCCGGCGCAGCAACGGAACCCGATGTTCTCCGCCTTGGTGTCCGGCGCGCGTCCGACCGCATTGGCGCAGCGGCCGACCAGCTCGCCTTGGGGAGCGTTGCCACCGCGCACGGACACCAAGCTGCGTTCGCTCCCACGTCCCCACGGGCTCAGAGTCCACTCCCACACTCCGCCGTGCAGGTCGCGGATTCCGAATTCGCTGCGGCAGCCCACCAGGAAACCTGTCGGACGGAGGCCCGAGGCCGTCCCGGTCCCACAGCGCTCCGCGCGATACACGTTGCCGTACTCGTAGACGGAGTTGTTCGGCCCCTTGCATGCGCGCTCCCACTCGAGTTCCGTGCAGAGGCGCTTGCCCTTCTCCTCACAGATGGCAGCCGCATCGGGCTCGGTGACGTTGCTGAGGGGGATCGCGCCTTCCTCGTTGGGATAGGGAAAGACGTCCATGTAGAAGCCCTGCAGGATGACCTGCTCACCGGGCATCTCTTGGTCGGCGAGGCGCGGGAACGCGTCGGGCGCGGTTCCCGCCACGAGGGCGCCGCCGGGAACGTAGACCATTCCGCGACGCGGGGCGGGCGGTGCCTCGGGGGGCCCGAGGGAGCCCGAGGGCGCCGCAGCTGCGCCTGCATCGCTCCCTCCGTCCTTGGCGCCGCGGCACGCGAACAGGCCGCCGGTCGCGCAAACGATCACGAGCGACCGCGCAAACCCCCGCGACACTGCTCTTCGGGTTCGTTCGCGCCGAGCGAACGCCCCGATCATGATTCGCCGCGCTCGTCCTTCTCGCGCAGTCCGAGCTCTTTCATCTTGAGCTGCAGCCCCTTGCGCGAAATCTTCAACAGCCGAGCGGCGTGTGTCACGTTGGCGTTGGTCTGATCGAGGGCCTTTTGGATGAGCTCGCGCTCCAGCCGGCTCATGGCGGCCTTCACCTGCTCCTTCAACCCGTCGGAGCTCGGCGGTTCGTTCACCAGCGGGAACGGTGTCGGCACGCGAGGCGGCTCACCCGACTTCACCTCGGGCGGCAGATCGCCGACGGAGACCTGGTTGCCGTCGCAGAACAGCACCGCGCGCTCCACCATGTTCTCGAGCTCGCGGATGTTCCCGGGCCAAGGATGCGCGAGCAAGAGCTGCTCGGCCTCGGCATCGAGACCCTTCACGTGCTTCTTCAGGCGAGCGTTGAACTTCTCGACGAAGTGCGCGACGAGAAGCGGGATGTCCTCTCGCCGCTCGCGCAACGCCGGCAACCGAATGGGCACGACGTTGAGTCGATAGTACAGATCTTCGCGGAAGGTGCCCGCGGCGATCTCACGCTTCAGGTCGCTGTTGGTGGCGGCCACCAAGCGGACGTCGACGCGGATGGTCTTGATGCCACCGACGCGCTCGAACTCGTGCTCTTGGAGCGCGCGCAGGAGCTTGACCTGCATCTCGACGGGAATGGTGCCGATCTCGTCGAGAAACAGCGTCCCACCGCTGGCGAGCTCGAAGCGACCCGGTTTGCTCCCCACGGCGCCGGTGAACGCACCTCGTTCGTATCCGAACAGCTCGCTCTCCATCAAATCCCGGGGAATCGCCGCACAATTCACTTTGATGAACGGCTTGTCGCGGCGAGAGGAGTTCTCGTGCAGCGCCCGCGCGACGAGCTCCTTGCCGGTACCGCTCTCGCCACTGACCAGCACCGTCGTGGGCGTGTCGGCCACGCGCTCGAGTACGGCGTAGAGCTCGCGGATGCCCGCGCTATTGCCGATGATCCCGTAGCGCGCGTCGGCCGGCGCGGGCGTCTCCGCGCCGCGCGTCGCCTCCGTCGACGAGAGGTCGCGGGTGCGCAGCGCCTTCTTGACGATGGTGCGCACCTCCGACTGATCGAAGGGCTTGGTGATGTAGTCGAAGGCGCCGGTCTTGAGCGCTTCGACGGCGTTGTCCACCGTACCGTGCGCGGTGATCATGACCACCGGAAGCTCGGCATCGAGCTCGAGCGCGCGTCGGAGAAGCTCCATGCCGTCGATCTTCGGCATGCGTAGATCGGTGATCACGAGGTCGATGTGGTTCTCGGCGAGGACCGCCAACGCCTGTTCGCCGTCCTCGGCGGTGTGCACGTCGTAGCCATCTCTCGCGAGCTGCGCGGAGAGCACGCGCCGGAGGTTCGGCTCGTCATCGACAACCAGGATCTGCTTGTGCTCGGGGAGCATCATGTTGGCCCTCGCCCCATCTCTCACTCGCAGCGCACGCCACGCTTTCCGGCGGGCAAGAGCTTGGAACAGAAAAACAAGGCGGCTTTCCCGTTGCCGGGTGCACCCGCCACGAAGACGTCTTTGCCGGGCTGATGGACGACGGCCAGGGCGGTCCCGAGGCGGTCGCCGCTCTCGGCGCTCGAGATGAAGCGCGACTCTGCCATCCAGTCGAGGTGGTCGCCCTCCACGTCGAATACGAACACCGCGCCGGCGTCCGACTCGTCGCGCACGCTCATGCCGGGCGCGCCGACCAACACCTCGCCGTCCCCATCTCGATCGAAATCCGCCACGGCGATGGCAGCGCCGAAATCCGCACCGCCGCAACCATCCAAGTCGGCAGTCGCACGGCAGGCGAGCTTCACCAGCTCGACCGCCGAGGGCAGCGCGCCACACGTGGCCGGGATGGCGGGGGCGAGTGCGGCCCCCGAAAGCACGTGGACACCTTGATCGGAAGCCACCAACAGCTCTTCGTCGACATCGGAGTTCACCTTGCCGACCGCGAGCGACTTGCCGAAGCGCGGTGCGCTGGAGCTCACGCAGCCCTTCGGGGCGCCGGCTTCGTCGAAGAAGAAGAGCCGGCCTGCTTCCGGCTCGCTCACCACGAGCAGGCGCCCGCCACCGGCGCCCAGCACCGCGACCTGACCGCCAAAGCTCGATCCGACGCTCACGCCTGGGTCGAGCACGCTTCCGTTCTGGGACTTCGACGGATAAAACCAAGCGCTGCCCGCCGCCTGATCGAGCCCCATGGCCCCGGCCATCACGATGGGATAGTCGCCGTCTTCGGAGGCGAGCGTGAGCTGCTTGCCCGGCTCGGGCACGCTGACGCCCGACGGCAAGGCGAGCACTGCGAGGAACGCAGCGTCCCCGCCCTCGCACTGCACCTGGATACCGAGGGGCTTCTGGTTGCCCGCGGTGCCGATGCCTTCGGCGGCGCACAACGTGCGGTCGAGCCCATCCAGGACCGCGCGCTGGAGCGGCGCGGCGCGGCGCGCGAGAGTGCACCCAGCGCCGCAGTGGCCCGAACGAGCCGCGTCTTTGCTCGCGCCTTGGTTCGATCCGAGCTCGAACTCCGCGCCTCCGTTCTGCCCGGGCGCCGCACCGACGAAGACACGATAGAAGCTCCCGGACTCGCTGCTCGCCAGGCTGGAGCCGAAACCGAAGCCGACGTTGTCTGGCTTGTTCAAGAGCAGCACGGGCGCGTCCTTCTGGACGTCGTCGAAGCGCGTCCACGAGCACGCGATGCCTGCGGAGGCCCCCGCCACGAGTAGCGCACGCGACCAGCGATTGGAGTAGGGACTACGATTGCTCATAGCCCCCTCCTCAGATCCGGACGTGCAGTTTTCCCGCATCCGGCTCCCACGTCGAGTCGAGCGCCGAGGCGCGTGAGTGCATGCGGCTGGCAGATACGCGCCTTCCGCATCTGATGACGGCGTCGGCGATCCGGAGCTTGTATTTCGCGGCTCGATGTCCCTGCCTGCGTCTGCCCCTGTCAACGCTTCACGTACGCCCTCGCGGGCGTCCGCGCATGACTCGGGGTCGGGGTGGCTCGCTAGACCTTCCCCGCATGGATTCTTCCTCCACTGCCTCCTTCCAGTCTTGTGCTGGCGCACCATCAGAACGTGCCTCCCAGGGTGAACCCGGTGGGCCCGGGCGACAACCCGAACGAGTTCTGCGACGGCCGCGGCCGAGCTCGCGGCGCGGGCATCGCCACGCGCAGCGCCGGGCGCGCCCAGGCGGTGGGTCGCTGCTTGCGCGGGTCGTCGAACTCCACGGGGTTGGCCAACACCGCTTTCGACTCGGGCAGTGGGTCTTTGATGAAGTTGTAGGTGGCGAACGCTCCGAGCACGCCCCCGATGGCGAAACCCGCGTTGGCACCGATGGCAAAGATGCGGCCCCGCGTGATGCGCTCGTCTTCTTCCTCGAGGACGCCGGCTTTGCGGTCCTCTTTCAGCTCGTCGTGCAGGGAGTTCGACTGGATGCCGAGGAAGATGCCGGCGCCCAGGAACACGCCGCCGATGATGGCTTGGGTCCAGGCTGCCCCGCGCGGGTAGGTCTTCACCATGTCGGCCTGGAGCGGCAAGACCTGGCCGTTCGGGACCATCACGACCTGCTCCAGCGTTTTGTAGCCGCTCGCCTTGACCGTGAGCTTGTGCTTGCCGGCGTCAGCGCGCACCAGAAGCGGGGTTTCGCCGGCACGCCAGATCCCGACCGGCTTCTCGTCGACCTGCACCTTGAGCTCCGGCGCGTTCCCTTGGATGCGGAGCTGACCGTAGCTCACGCGCACGAGCTTCACTTCGAGCTCTCGCTGTTCACCACGGCCGAGGTCGAGCTTCTTGTAGAAGGGCTCGAAGCCCGGCGCCTCGACCAAAAGGGAATGCGCCCCGCTCGCCACGAGCTCACCATGCGGTGTGGTGCCCCACGCCGGGCGCGCCCGCCGATCGTCGTCGATGAACGTGTACGCTCCGAGCACGTTGGCGGAGACGCGCAGGAAGCTCATGAACTCGCCCTGGGAGAGGTTCGCGCGGAAGTGGAACACCTTGGCGCGCCGCACTTCGACGTCCGCGTCGCAGGCCTTGAAGTCGAGATACGGTTCCACGACGACGTGGTAGCTGCCGACCTCGAGCGTCAGATTCGCAGGGGAACGCGTGGCAGTGACCTCTTGCCAGCCTGGGTTGGCGGCCCCGAGCTTGTAGGCCGGCGCTCCCTCGCGCGCCCGCGCGTACAGCTTGATGGGCGCCCCAGCCGGTTCGGTCTCGATGATCGCGAGCGACTTCATCGAGTCGGCGGTGTCGGGCACGAGCGGCGCCACGGGAGGGGGCGGAGCCGCGGCTTCCACGCCGCCGTCTGACCCTCCGTCTTCGCCGCCATCGGCGCCCGCGTCCGTAGTTGCCGGCGCCGGCGTCGGCGGCAAGCCCTTCGCTGCCTCGAGGGACGCGATGCGTGCACGCACCTTGGCAGCGTCCGGCGCGTTGGGATCCGCCACGAGATAGGCCCGGAACTTCTCCAGCGCGTGGTCGAGGTCGTTCAGCTTCTGGTAGCAGACGCCGGCGTTGAAGAGGAACGCGGCGTAGGGCTGTTCGGCGTAGCCCGCTTCGAACACTTTCGCGGCTCCGGCGAGATCGCCGGCCACGAACAGGGCCTGCCCTTTCTCCATGCGCTCGCGGATCAGCTCGAGCCGCTTGGCGCTGACCGGCTTCCCCGTTTGGGCACGGGCGGCTTCCGGGCCTGGAACCAGTAGAGCGAGCGCGAGAAGGAGTGCACTCCCAAAAACGACTCGATTCTGCATCGCCCGACCCACGCCGCCAGACTTTGACCCCGAATGCGGTCAAGGCACAAGCCGGCGCGCGGAAGCCCCGAGAACCGCGCCGCCCGGCGCCTTCACGGGTCGGCGCCGGCTGTGCCGTGGCCCAGCGGCGGCGCGCGCAATGCGCGGGGAGCGACACGAAGATTGAGGTCCGGGCCGAGGTGCCACTATGCTACTCGGGCCTCGGGAGACCCGAGATGCCCATGCGCGCTCCCTCACATCTGGTCTTGCTGGCCGCCGGTCTTGCGCTTTCGCCGCGCCTGGCGCGGGCCGAAGATTCCCCCAAGCCCTTTCCGCCGTGTGAAAAGACGCCCACCGAGGGCGAAGTCGCAGGCGCCAAAGGTGCGTTCCAGGCTGGGCAGGCCTCCTTCGAAGAGGCGGACTACAACCGGGCTATCTCCTACTGGGAAGATGCGTATCGGCGCGACTGCACGGCCCACGCGCTCCTGCTCAACTTGGCGCGAGCGTACGAGCTCAACAATCAGAAGCGCCACGCGGTGGTGGCGCTCGAGACGTACCTCGGACGCCAGCCGAGCTCGCCCCAGCGCGACCAGATTGCCCGCCGAATCGAAGTGCTGAACGAGAAGCTCGCGCAGGAGTCGACCTCCGCTCCCGCGAAGACGGGCCCGGAGACCGGCGCGCCGACGAAACCGACGGGCCCCACACCGACTCCCGAGCCCGACCGCGGCGGGCAACGGCCGCTGGTTCCGTTGATCGTCGCAGGCGCCGGCGGTGTGCTGACCATCGTCGGCTCGGTGCTCTACTTCAAGGCCTCGAGCGACGTGAAGGACGTGGAAGACCAGTGCGGTGGCCGAGATTGTCCTCCCGGCCTCGCCAAAGAAGGCAACGACGCCCGGTCGCGCCAAACCCTCTGGGGTGGAGTGGCCATCGGCGGCTTGGTCGTCGCCGCCGGCGGACTCACTTGGTATTTCCTATCGGAGCCGGCGCCAGCCAAGTCCGCCCGTGCCCTCCGTCCGAGCCCGCGACCGCGAGTCGATCCGGTCGTCGGACGAGGCTTCACTGGCCTCGCGCTGAGCGGCAGCTTCTGACGCAGGGTCAGCGTTCGGGGGGCGGCTCGGGGGTAGGGCTACGCGTCGAATCCGCGGGCGCAGGGGAGGTTTCGGATTCGGGCTTCTGCTTGCCCGTGTAGACCACGTAGTTGGCTTGCCTCGAGGGGCCGCCGTCGAGCCGCGCGAAGTCGGGCTCGAGCGGGAAAGGCGTCTCGCTCGACGAGCCACCGCAACCCGAGAGCGCACCAGAGACACAAGTGGCCAGGATCAGGATGCGGTTCACGTCGCGACTCACCGCGCCCGTCTAGCACGAGGTGTGCGGGCCGCCTAGCCGCCGTCAGCGCCCACGAAGGATGCTAGCGTCTCTCGCCTCGGAGGAACGACGGAAGGAAGATGATCGGCAGGCTGGTAGGGACGGTGGTTCTGGACGACGCGAGCGGCGAGCTCTTGCTCGACGTCCAAGGCGTCGGCTACGAGGTCACGACCCCGGTGGGGACCCGCGGGCGCGCGAGTAGCGAAGGCGAGCGCGTGGTGCTGTTCATCCACACTCACGTGCGGGAAGATGCTCTCGACCTCTACGGTTTCGCGAACGAGCACGAGCGCAAGGTGTTCCGCCTTCTGATCGCCGTACCCAACGTCGGACCCAAGACAGCGCTGGGAGTGCTGAGCGCGTTGCCCGCGGACGAGCTCGCTCGAGCAGTGGAGGGCGAGGACGTCGCGCGCCTCACGCGAGTGCCGGGAATCGGAAAAAAGACCGCCGAGCGATTGGTCCTCGAGCTCCGAGAGAAGCTGCCGCGGCTCGGCGCGAGCTTGCCGAGCGTGCCCGAACCGAGTGCGGATTCGGGCGACGCGCGCCGGCTGATGAACGCCCTCACCCACATGGGCTATCGCCCGGCGGAGGCCGACCGAGCGGTCCGCGCCCTCGGGGATCGGGTGGGCAAAGAGCCGCTCTCGGATCTCTTGCGCCAAGCGCTCGCGCAGCTGACCCCCTGAAAACACCGGTTTTTCGGCCTGGGCGTCGGGGTCCGACGGCGTCGGAAGCGGTTCTTGACCCGCTGCGAGGGGCGTGGATAATCGCGCAGTTACGAGCAAAGGCCCGTTGCGGTCGACGCGTCGCGGGCGACCGGGGAGCTTCAGAGTGATCACCTGTCCGAAGTGCAGCAAGGAAAACCAGGACCACTACAAGTTCTGCCTCGGTTGTGGTGCCGAGCTGCCGCGAGGTGCAGCGCCGAAGCCATTCTCTCCGCAGACGCCGCCGCACGGTGTTGCTGCCGGCGCACCCGCACCTGCACCCACGCCTTCGCCGGCGCCGATGCCCGCGCCCGCCGCGCCCGCCGCGCCCTCGGCGCCACGCCCGGTCTCGGCACCCGCCCCCGCGCCAACCCCGACGCCGTCCGCCGCGCCCTCCGCTGGAGGCGCCATCGTCGCGTGTCCGCAGTGCGGGCACAAGAACACTCCGAACAACCGCTTCTGCGCGTCGTGCGGCTACAACCTGGGCTCACTCGGTGGCTCGGTGCCAGCGCCCGCCGCGGCGCCCGCAGCTCCCGCCGCAGGTGGTGCCGGCCCGAGCGTCACGTTCACGGCGCTCCGAGCAGATGGGACCGAGGCGGGTAGCTACAAGCTACCAGACACGCCCACGCTCACGGTCGGTCGCGACACGGGCAGCATCTTCGCCGGCGACAGCTATCTCTCTCCGCGACACGCCACGTTCACGCGAAAGAACGGCCAGCTCTTCGTGAAGGACGAGAACTCACTGAACGGCGTGTACCTGAAGGTGAAGCCCAACGAGCCGTGGCCCCTGGGGTTCAACGACATTTTCCGCATCGGACAAGAGATCGTCCGTCTCGAGGAGCTGAAGCCCACAGGCGCGTCGCCGGATGGCGTGGAACGCTTCGGCAGCCCGGCCAAGGGCTACATCGGGCGACTCGCGCTGGTGATCGGCCGCGATACCACGGGCAACGCCTTCCCGATCCCGGAGCGCGGCGTGCATCTCGGCCGCGAGCGCGGCGACATCCTGTTCTCCGAAGACGGCTACGTGTCGGGTCTCCACTGTCGCATCGCGCGCGGCGCGGACGGCAAGATGTACCTCACCGACGTGGGGAGCTCGAACGGGACGTTCGTGCGCTTGGGCCACGAGCAGCAGGTCCAGCGCGGTGACATCCTGCTCATGGGGCAGCAGCTGTTCCGAGTGGACTTCTGATCGCACGGCGGCGCACATGTCCGGGCCCCGCACGATTCGAGTAGTGGCAGCCGTCGTCGAACGCGATGGCAAGTACCTCATCACACAGCGGCGACCGACCGCGGTGCTCCCGCTCCTCTGGGAGTTCCCGGGCGGGCGCGTCGAAGATGGCGAGACGGACGCGGATGCGCTCCGCCGCGAGGTGAAGCACCGACTCGGCGTCGACGTGCAGCCCGGGCAGCTCATCAGCTTCGTGAGCCACCCCTACGAGCACTACACCGTCGATCTCTATCTCTACGAGTGCCGCATCTCGACTGGCGAACCCAAGGAGCTCAACGTACACTCGTTCCGGTGGGTCACGAGCGGCGACTTCGATCAGTACCCGTTCACGCCAGCCGACGAGCTCTCGATGAACAAGCTCCTCGGCCTCGGCTGACGGCCGTCGCCGCGGGCCTCGCATGCCTCGCCGTCGTGCGGGCGCCCCTCGCCGAGCCGCTGCCGCCTGGCCCGAGCGCGAGCGCCGCCCCGAGCGCGAGCCCCGCCCCGAGCGCGAGCGCCGCCCCGAGCGCGAGCCCCGCCCCGAGCGCGAGCCCCGCCCCGAGCGCGAGCCCCGCCCCGAGCGCGAGCCCAAGTCCGAATGGGCCGACTTCGCTGGGCAGCCCGCGACCGGGAATGCCCGCGACGCGCGCCGCTCCGTTCGGCCCAGGCGCCGAGGTTTCGGTGACCTCGGAGGGCAAGCCCGTGAACGTGTTCGTGGCGCGCATGTCACCCACCGCCGTGGACGCGCCGGCCGACAGCGACTTCGTGAAGCTCGGCAAGACCCCCCTCGTGTTCGAGCTTCCGCCAGGCTCCTATCGGCTCGAGGCCGAGGGATTCGAGGTCTCCAACACCGGCATGCTGCTCGAGATGCGTGGCGAGCCGAAGACCATCAAGGTTCGGACGGGGTCCGAGGGGCTCGCCACCGCGGGCACCCTGCTCATGGGGATCGGGATCCTGGGCGTGGTCGGCGCGACCGCCATCCTGGCCTCGGGCTCCAAGGCCCCGAGCAAGCTCGACAAGGCGAGCGTGCTCGTACCGATGTACGTGGCAGGTGGACTCTGCTTCGGCGGCGGCCTCACCATGACGTTGGTCGGCGGCTCACACGTCGACGAGCAGAAAGCGGGCGGGCCGAAGCCGAGCGGTGCGTGGCTGGGGCTCCGCGGCACTTTCTGGTAGCGCGAGGACCGCGCAACTAGCCGCGCCCCGGACCGAAGAGCGGCGTGTCGGCACTTTCCTCGCTCTCCACCTGGCTCGTCGACCTCCTGGCGCCGCGGCAATGCCCGGGGTGCCGAGCGGACACCCGCGCGCCCCCGTGCGGAGAATGTCGGCGCCAGCTGTCGCCAGCGCCGCGTCGCAGCGTGGCGAGCGTGCCCGTCGTCGGAGGCGCGCTGTATGCCCCACCCGTCGACGCCATGATCGCGGGCTTCAAATACGGTGATCGGTCCGACTTCGCCGGCGCGCTCGCAAGTTTGATCCCGGAGCCACCCGAGCGTTCGCGAGACACCTGGCTCGTGCCAGTCCCGTTGCACCCGAAGCGGCTGCGCGAGCGGCGCTACGACCAAGCCGCGCTGCTCGGTCGAGCGTTGGCCCGTCGTTGGCAGCTCCCACTCGTCCCGCGAGCTCTCGTCCGCGCACGGGCGACGAACCAGCAGGCCTCCCTGGACGCGCACGCCCGGAGTGCCAACGTCGCGGGCGCTTTCCGGGCAGCACGACCAAACCAGCTGAGCGGGCATGAAGTGGTGCTCGTGGACGACGTCTTGACCACGGGTGCGACGGCCCAAGCGTGCATCGAGTGCCTGGTGAGGTCGGGCGCTCGGGTCCTGGCCGTCGCCTGCGTGGCCGTCACCGAGCGGTCTCACGCTGGCTGAGGGTCGCGGCGGAGACCGGCGGAAATTCCCTGGCTCCGTGTCGTCCGCGGACGCCGATCGCTACGGAATTGCTGGCGTGCTCGGAAAATGGGAAACCGCTCTCGGTGAGTGGCGAGGACACCGAGAGCTGGCACTGGGCCGACGCCGACGGGGTGATCAGCATCGTCGACGAGTGGGAGCTCTTGTCCTCGCTCTCCACGGGATCCCTGCCCCACTACATCCTCGTGTGGCGTGAGGGCTGGAAGGACTGGCACCCCGCGTGTCGCGTCGGCGAGCTCGCCAACACGATCCCGAAAGACAAGGTCGAGACGGCCGAAGAGATCGTAACCGACCCGGCGATCACGGACCCACCACACCCGCCCACCGACAGGTACCA
Organism: Polyangiaceae bacterium; assembly: GCA_046351435.1. Taxonomy (GTDB): domain Bacteria; phylum Myxococcota_A; class Polyangia; order Polyangiales; family Polyangiaceae; genus JADJKB01. The sequence goes on along the minus strand of JAXLYN010000007.1, from coordinate 90,294 downwards.
CGCGTATCAGACGCGTGACGCCGTCGCGAAGCTCCTCGGGAAAGCACCGAAGCCCTCCGTACGACCTGCACCCCCACCGACCGGCAAGATGGCGCCCCCCCCGCCTCCGCCAGCGCCACTCCCGCGACCTGCGCAGCCGACGCTGGTCGAGGGCGCACAGGCATCGTCGACGGCCACCTTGCGTCCGCCCGGAGCCGTGCCACCTCCCCCGCGCGCAATTCCCGGGATGGCGGCGATCGTCACGAGCGATCCCTCCCCGGTCCCCGCGGTCGTCGCGCCAGTGGCCCCCGTGATCCAGATCCTCGCGCCTTCGGGTCCAGAGTCCACCGACGCGCCGACGAACCCCAAAGCTTCCGCTGGTCCGCTGAGCGGGCACGTATCACCGCTCCCTTCCTGGAGCGACGACCTCGACGCCGAGCTCCGCGCCGGTCGAGCACGGGGACCGACTGCAGCCGCGACGCCGCTGGCCCCGGTCGTGGCGGCCGCGCCCAAGAAGAGCTCGCTCTTGTGGGTGGTGTTGCTACTGGTGATCGGCATCGGCGGACTCGGCGTCGTCGGCCTCGGGCTGGTGTTTTTGCGGGCGAAATCCGCCTCCACGCCGGGCACGACTCCGACCTCGAGCAGTCCAAGCGGAGGTATTTCGCCGCGCGGCCCCACCCTCGCGTGCAAGCTGGTGAAACCCGCCGCCCGGCTCGCGCCGCAGGTCCTGCCCCAAGTGCAACCGGTCACGGCCATCGTCGCGGGTGACAAGTTCGCCATCGGCTTCGCAGCCGCTGAACGCGAGGCCGAGGGCATCTTGGTCACCCACTCGAACCTGCTGGTGGATCGCCCCTATCGTCAGAAGACCGAGCATGACATCTCGAGCGTCGTGCCGCTCGTGCAGGGTGGAGACATCACGTTCACCGTGGACGAAGACGAAAAAGAATTCCGCTCGCCACGCACGCTCGACACGCGTCCCAAGGTCACGGTCGGTTGGACGAGTCAGGGTCTGGCGCGGCGCGCGGCAGGAGGCGACCCGGCCATGATCTGGCAGACGCCGAGCGAGAAGGTCACCGACCCGCGCGTCGCCGCGCTCCCAAGCGGCGGGTTCGCGGTGACCACGCGGCGCGGCGGCACGGGGGGCTCGGTGCTCGTGGGGCTCACGGACGAGAAGGGCGAGAAGCGTACGGAGCTCACCGAGGTCGCCTCGAAACCGCAGGTGGGCACCCCGACCGTCGCCGCCGGGGAGCGCGGGGTCCTTCTTGCGTTCGCCGGCCGTCCCACCGATGACTCGTACTGGACGCTCCAGCTCGCGTCGGCCTCGCCCGGCGAGGTGCCCAAAGTGGCCCAGACCTTCGCCACGCCGCCCGGGGGCTTGGGAGCCGACGCGGCGAGCCCTGCCATCGAGGGGGCGGCCGGGGGGCGCTGGCTCCTCCAGTGGACCGAGGGGGCCGCCGGCCGGCGCCAAGTGCGCATCCAAACCCTCGGTTTTGACTTGGTTCCGGTGGGGGACCCCATCAACCTGTCACCGGAGGAAGCCAACGCGGGCCAAGGCGTAGTAATGGTCCGGGGCGACAAGGCCCTCTCACTGTTCTTGGTGAAGAAGGGCAAGACCCACGAGCTTTGGGGAGCCACGCTTTCATGTCCCTGACAATCATGCGTTACAGAAACACGGTCACGCTTGCTCTCGGGCGGGCACTCGCTCCGCTCGCGCTCCTGACTGCCCTCGGTGCCGCACCGGCGTGCACGATCCTGGGCAGCCCGGGGCCGTCGGCGGTGTCGCAAGGCCAGAAGTACCAGAGCGGCGATCCCACCTTCGACGAGATGTTCACGAACCTCTACGACCTTCAGATCGACCTCGCGAAGGCCCCTTCTTCCGAGAAGAGCATCCGCGAAGAGCTCGCGAAGAAGGCGAAGCTCGACGAGGGCACCTCGGCGACCATGCTCGGAAAGAAGCTGGGCAAGCGCACGGAAGACCTCGCTGCGGCGGGCACGGGTGTGAAGCTCGAGGTGAAGGGGCTGGACGGCGACGAAGACGCCGGAGCCACGATGACCGTCAAGGGCAAGGAGCTCGAGGGCGACGACAAAGCCCTGGTCAGCGCGATGGAAGAGGCAGCCAAGAGTGCCGCCAAGCTGTTCGTCCGCATGCGCAAGTCCAAGAAGATCTTGGAGCAACTGAGCGGGCAGGTGATGGCGCTGGAAGCCAACGTCGACAACGCCTTCCGCAAGGGCGGACCGAAGAAGAAATCCGAAGTCCGCAAGAACCTGGAAGATGCAAAGAAGCTCATTCCCCTGATGCAGGCGCGCGCCGAAGAGGTGGGCGAAGCTGCACGCGTGACCGCCAAGAAGATCAGCGAAGCCGCTCAGACCGACGACGGGAAGTTCGACGCGCCCGCGGAGCCGCCGCCGCCCGTCGAGCCGCCGCCCCCCGAGCCCACCGAACCCGACAAGAAGGGCGAGAAGAAGGGCGAAAAGAAAGGCGAGAAGAAGGGCGAGAAGAAGGGTGGCGAGAAGCCCCCGGCGGAGAAGCCCCCGGCCGAAAAACCCCCGGCGGAGAAGCCCCCGGCCGAAAAGCCCCCGGCGAAGCCGCCCAGCGATTTCGAGCCCTGACGCTCGAGTGCGGAAGCACGGAACGCCGCGGAGCCCGCGCCCGCGGCGTTTCGTTTTCTTCGCCCCCGTCCGCGCGGGCGAAGCAACGCGCGGCGCGAGCGGAGCAAAAGCCGGCGGGGCGGAGCTCGTCGCGGCGACGGACCACGCAGTTCAGCTCCTCCCGCGGAGCCGCATGAGCTCGCGACCGAGACCTGGTTCGGTGCTCCGACGGGACCGCTCTCAGTTCACGCTCTTGATGGCCTCGAGAAAGGGCTTCGGAGCCACGAAATCGGTACAGCGCACGGCCTCGCTGCCCTTCGAGTCGTAGACGAGCACGGTGGGTAGCCCAACCACCCGATGCTCTTTCATGGTCGCCGACACGATCGGATCCTCGTCGTCCGTGGCGTCGACCTTGACGGCGACGAATCTGCCCGCTTCCTGCGCCACGCTCTCTTCGCTGAAGGTGTGCTTGTCGAGCTCCTTGCAGGCGCCGCACCACGTGGCGGTGAAATCCAAGAGCAGCGGCCGCTTCTCGCTGGCGGCCTTGGTGCGAGCCTGAGCCACGCTGATCTTCTCCCAAGCTAGCGTGCGGGACGGCTTGGCGAGGCCTGCGACGAAAGCGAACGAGCCCAGGCAAGTGAAGGCGATTCCGAAGCCCTTGCGCAGCTTCGGAGCCGCGCCGGGCTCCTCGAACGAGCGATGCACCGCCCCGAGCACGAGGCCCACGATCGCGACGGCGGCCGCCACGCCGAGAAACGTGCTGGTGGGGGCGACGAGCTTGGTCAAGACGGGAAACGCCGAGCCCAAGAACCAGAGCGCGACCACGACCAACACGATGCCGAGGAGCGACTTCACGTGGACCATCCAGCGACCGCTCTTGGGAAGCTGCACGGCGAACGCGCCCACCAGGAAGAAGGGCGCGCCGAGACCGACCGCAAACGCCGCCATGGCCAGCGCACCGAGGGCCGCGCTCTGCGTCTTGGCGATCCAGGTCAAAATGCCGGTGAGCACTGGCCCCGTGCACGGCGCCGCGATCACCCCGCACACCAGCCCCAGGATGAACGCACCCTTCATGCCGATCCCGCCCACCGTGGCCAGGCGATTGGTCAAGCCCGACGGCAACGTGAACTCGAAGGCACCGAACATGCTGGCTGCCATCGCCAGGAACAGGACGCTGATGGCGACGATCACCCACTTGCTCTGGAGCACCGCTCCGAACATGCCACCGGTGAGCCCCGCCACCAGCCCGAGCGGTACGAACATGGCCACGATGCCCAACACGAACGCGAGCGAGAGCAACATCCCTTGCGCGCGGCTCGAAGCCTGCTTCGCGCCGAATACGCTGACCGTGACCGCGATCATGGGATAGACGCAGGGAGTCAGGCTCACGAGCAGCCCACCCGCCAACGCGGCCAGCGCGGCGTAGACGGGCCCCTTGGCGAGGGCGCGCGTGAACGCGTCGCCGCCACCGTCACCGGCAGCGGACCCCGCGACCGTGCAGGCGTTTTCCGCGGCCTGGGCCAAGGTCGGCCACGCCGTGATCAAAAGAAGCAGAACGGGGATGAGGAGGGCTCGATGCCGCTTCATGCTGGGATTCTCTAGCTTATATGACCGCTCGGCGCTTCGCGACAGCCTGCCCGTCGCGCGAACCCCCGCGACTCCTATCTGAAACTCCAGAAGCCAAGGCAATTCGTCGTCGCCCCGGAGCCGGTACGGGCGCGGGCTCAACGCTTTCTGGGAATGCGAGCCAGGAGGCGGCGGGCACGCACGATTTCGCCGCTGAGCGCCACCGCCAGTGCCACTCGCCCGCCGGTCGAGCGACGGACGAACGCGCGCAAGTACTGCCGCGCAGCCTCGAAATCCCCTTCGTGATAGGCGAGCTCACCCAGCACGAATTGCCCATACCCCTGACCACAGGGGGCGTCGGCGAGGCGCTCGCGCAGCGCGGCGAGCTCTTCGCGAAGGACCGTCTCGCCCTCGGCGATGCGAGAGAGCGCCAGCTGCGCTTGGTAGAGCGGTCGATCGGTGGTGCCCCACCGCGCCGCCCGTTCGAGGGCCCCCATGGCGTCCCGATGGCGCCCAGCGAGATAGAGCACGCTGCCCAGGGTCCACAGATGAAATGCTCGACGCGAAGGCGGGCTGACCCGGCTGGCGATGCGCAGGTGCGCAACGGCCCCGTCGTGATCACCGAGGCCGAGACAGGCTCGCGCCGCATCTTGTCGCGCGACGTCCGGCATGACGTCGAGGGCGACGATCTGCTCCGCGGTGTCGAGCGCGAGATCGAATCGCCGCGCCTCCATCTGGGACAGATAAAGCTGGCGGAGCAGCATCGCGCGGGTCGTCCGACTGAGCGTTTGCCCGGGCTGTTCCAGCCCCCGTTGCGCGTATTTGGCCCGCAGCCCACTCGTCCGGGCGAGCGTGGCCTTGCGGAGGAAAACCTCCGGCGTGGCGGACTCCGCCGCGGCCACGCGCTGACGGGACATTTCGACAAGACTAGCAAGACCTGTACACTCGTCCAGATTTCTGCCCACTTTGAAACGGCGAAGGGTCGAGATAAGTGCTCCGGACGAAGATGAAGAAGCGCCCCAGGAGAGCTTCGGGAGCCCAACTCGGACTCCTCGCTCTGTGCCTCGCCGGCTGCGGTCACCCTGCAACCGAAGCCGAGTGTGAGGAAATCGTGGAGCGCGTGGCCCGGCTCGAGCTCGAGAAGCGGCACCAAGACAACCCGACCCTGGTGGATGAGGAAATCGAGAGCACCAAGAAGAGCGTGCGCGACTCGATGCTGAAAGAGTGCGTCGGACGGCGCCTCACCGCGAAGGCCATGGAATGCGTGCGCAGCGCCAAGACCAGCAAGCAGATCGTCGAAGATTGCTTCGACTGATCGCAGTCGCCGCCTTTTCGCTGTTGGGCCTGGCGTGTGACCGCCCGCTCACGCCGGACGAGTGCGCCGAGCTCCTGGATCGCTACACCGAGCTGCTCGTGCGGCAGGAGCACAAAAACGTCTCCGACGACGAAGTCGCGCGACTCCAAACCGAGGCCCGCGCGCGCGCCTCCATGTCCGACGAGTTCGCGCGTTGCCCGGCGCGCGTTTCGCGCCGGAAATGGCAATGCGCCATGAAAGCACCCAACGTGGACGAGGTCGAAAAGTGCCTGCTCTGACCCAAGCCCAAGCCGCGACGCGTCGCCTCGAGCGGACGCTCAGGCGGACCATTCGTCGCTTCGATCTGCTGGCACCGGGTGACCGCGTGTTGGTGGCCGTGAGCGGAGGCAAGGACAGCCTCACGCTTCTGGACCTGCTCGAGACGTGGCAGCGCGGAACACCCTCGGTCGAGCTCATCGCGGTGCACCTCGACCAGGTCCAGCCAGGCTACGACGGGCGCGCGTTGGTGGAGTTCCTGCAAACGAGGACGACGCCCTTCGAGATCTTGCGCGAGGACACCTACTCCGTGGTCGTGGACAAGCTCGGCGAAGGGGAGCGGAAGTGCTCACTCTGCTCCCGGCTCCGCCGCGGCATCCTCTATACGGCAGCCGAACGACTCGGCTGCAACAAGCTCGCACTCGGACACCACCGAGACGATTCACTCGAAACGTTCCTCTTGAACGCGTTTCGCGCTGGGCGCCTCCAAGCGTTGCCCCCGAAGTACCCGACCGACGACGGGCGCTTCGAGGTGATCCGCCCGCTGGTCGAGTGCGCGGAGTCGGACATTGTGCTTCACGCCGAAGCTCGGGGGTTTCCCATCTTGCCGTGCAACGTCTGTGGCTCGGAGCCGGACTCCGAACGTGACCGCATGGCTCGCCTGTTGACGGAGCTCGAGCGGGACAATCCCAACCTACGCTCGATCCTGCTCCACGCGCTGGGCAACGTGCGCCCGACCCACCTCTTCGACCTCGACCTCACGCGCGCTTGGGCGGCGAGGCCCAGCGAGATTCGCCCCGCTGCAGCGCACGAACCTCGACAGCGACACGCACGCGCACTGCCCGTGTGGTCCGAGAACTTCCCCGCTCGCCCGTCGCCCGAGTCGGGAAAGACCCCCGCGACCGAAGCACCTTGACCGGGCCGCTCGGCCCATCGGATCCTCGCGGCGTCGTGCCCGAGCGTTCCACGACCCAACCGAAGTCGCCGCGTCCTGGGCTGAAGACCCTGCTGGTGGGAGCTCTGATGGTCGTGGGAGGGCCGCTGTTCGGCATCGGGCTCACCATCTTCGGCGTGCACCGCTCGTTCGACGCCGCCCACGGAGTACCGCCCGCCGAAAAGGCGCGCACGGTGGCTCATGGCATCGACACTGCGATGACGGCAACCTTCGTCGGGGTTGCCGTCGGAGTGATCGGAGCGGCGGTGGTGGCGGTGGGGCTCTTCCAGCTCTTGTCGAGCCGGCAGAGCAAACCCGACTGACAGCCCGGTCGAGGGTGCTCGCCGAACCTCAGCCGAGGAGCGCCCAGAAAATGGCTCCGGCGAGCGACAGACCGAGCAGGATGGCTGCGGCGCCGAAGATGTTCACGATGAGCTTCCACTGCGCCCACTCGCCGAGTTGCTTGTGCCCGTCGAGCGCGCCCTCCTCCTGCATGCGCTCGTACTGCGCGGCGCGCTCGTGCTTGAGCTCCTCTTCCGTGATGTGTCCGGAGAACATCACCGCGTCGTAGGGGAACTTCTCGGGCCGGAAGTGGCTGTTGAAGAAGTGGAAGGTGAAGATGAAGCCGGCCGCGAGCAGCGCTTCGTCGCTGTGGACGATGTGCGCGATGTTGATCGACCAGCCCGGGAACCAGCGCGAGAAGAACTCCGGGTACCACATGACCAGGCCGGACAAGCCGATCACGGTGACGCCCCAGAACACCGCCATGTAGTCGAACTTCTCCCAGTACGTGAAGCGGTCGAACTTGGGCTTGGGACCGCGACCGAAGAACCACTTCATGTGACCGGCCAGATCCTTCACGTCCTGCCAGCGCGGGAAGGGCGAGTCCGGACCGAACGCCAGGCCGAGGAACTTGCGCAAGCTGAAGCCCGACTTCTCGTCGCTGTAGCGGTGGCGGTTCCGCCGGAGGAGCACCATCAAGCTGCCGATGTGCAGCACGAAGTAGGTGAGGGTAATCACCGCAGCGAAGCGATGAACGCTGGCGGCGACGGCAGCTCCGCCGATTTGATCGAAGAAGGCATGGGCCCACGGTTTCGAGTGGAACTTGAGCGGCATGCCGGTCAAGACCAGCAACATGAAGCTCACGATCACCAGGGCGTGCACGAAGCGGTCGATGGGGCGGAACCGCCGGTAGAGCTTCGCGCCCTTCTCTTCGCGCACCCGCCGTTTCATCTCGCGGAAGGCCTCCGGGTCGCGGAAGCGCACGATCAAGGTGCGCATGAGCCAGAGCAGCGAGTGAATGCCGAAGAAGCCGAAGGTCCCGACCAAGAGACCCGTCATCCCGACGAAGGCCCAATAGAGCTGCGGGTAGTTCTTCTTGTCGGCGTGATCCGCGTGGGCCAGGAAGCCGGCGAACTTCGGCGGCGCGCCGACGTGACACTTCTGACAGGTGCCGAGGCGGTTCTCTTCGGAGAGCAGTGATGCGCGCTCTTTGGAAGGCCAGATCTCGTGAGAGCCGTGGCAGTTGTGGCAGGCCGCGACTTCGGTGTCCCCGAGGTCGTGGGCGCGCCCGTGGTACGTGTCGAGGTAGCGCTTGGTGCGCTCTTCGTGACACTCGCCGCAGACGCGATCTTCGGCCAGCTTGAAACGACTGCCGGGTTCGATGATCGAGTGCGCGGTGTGGCAGCTCGGGCACGTGGGCGCCTTCTTCTTGTCACCGTCTTTGGCTGCCTCGCCGGGGGCTGCCGGCCGGGGTGCATCGCCCGCGGAAGGCGCGGGCTTGGCGGCAACCGCGGCGGCGGAGGCCGGAGGCGGAGCGGACGGAGCGGCGCTGCCAGACGGCGCCGGGGCGGCAGAGTCGGCGCCCGCGGGCTGCGGCTTGGGCTGTGGCACATCACGTACATCGGCGGCGATCACCGGCTTTTCGATGGCCTTGGGCGGAGGACTGAAGTCCACGCTGAGCCCGAGCTCCTTCGCCTCTTCCTCGAGTGCCTTGGCGTGGACGCCCTTCTTGTACTCCTCGCGCGGACCGGTATGGCATTGGCCGCACGTGCCCACCACGCGGAACTTGTTCACCGACGATCGCGGGTCGGACGCCTTGAACAGCTGATGCGCCTTGCCGTGGCACTCGGAGCAACTCGGCGCGACCACCAGCCCGTACGACAAGAGATTCTTGCCGTGGATGCTCTCGACGTAGCTGCGCACGGCGGTCGGCTGCTTGATCCCGAGCTTCTTGGCGAGCTCGGGATTCTCGTGACACTTGCCACAGGTGACCGGCGTGTTCTTCACCGAAACGCTGGAACGCTCGTCCTTGACCGAAAAGACGTCGTGTACGCCGTGGCAGTCTTCGCAGGTGGCCGCTTCCTCTTTGCCTTCCTTGAACTTGGAGGCGTGGATGGTCTCGGCGTAGGCCGCTGCCTCGGCCTTGTGGCACGCGGTGCACTGGCCTTTGCCGACCTCACCCGCCTTCGCCCCGGCCTTCGGCGGAGCGTGGCAGTCGGAGCAATCTTGCTTGGCGTGGACCGACGACTTCAGCAGCGCGAGGATCTTGTCCGGATCGGTTTCCAGCGGCGGTCGCGGATCTCTCGCCGGCGCGGGCTTGGGCGCGGGGGTTGCCCGCGTGCGCGATCCGCGACCACATCCCGAGAGCGCCTGAGTGGCGAGCAGCGCGCCGATGACGGCGGCCACCATGACGAAGAGCTTCGCTTTCATCTGCGCGCCTCACTTCTCGTGGCAGTCGTTGCATTCCTTGCTCGGGCGCTGGCCAGCGTTGTGACACTGGTAGCACTGCACCATGTCGTGCCCTTCGATGTCCAAGTGCTCCTTGGGCATCTGCCAGGGGTGCCAGTCTTCCTTCGCCTGGGGGTCGACCGTGCCGAGCGCGGTCACCGCGCCACGTACCGGCTTCGAGTGACAAGTCGACTCGCAGTCGTTCGCGAGCACCTTGCCCTCGGCTGAAACGTGCTTGCCGTCGTGGCAACGGAAGCAGCCCGGCCAATAGCGGTGCCCCAGGTTCTTCGGGTACGTCTGCCAATCGACCTTCATCGAGGGGAAGACGCCGCGGTCGTAGATGCTCTGGGCCACCTCGATGGCGGTGTCGACGTCCTTCTTCCGCTCGGTCAGCACGGAAGGTCGCTCCTTCTTGTAGTAGTCGAGGATGTAGTCCCGGATGCCGTCGTGGGCAGAAGCCTGGTCGGGGTACACGCGGAACAGCGCCTCGACGGACGCTTTCTTGATCCAGGGCAGATCCGCGGCAATGCGCCCCTTGAGCAGCGCCTGGTCTACGCCCGAGTCCGGCGTCGGATAGTCGTGGGCGGGGCGGTTGTGGCAGTCCATGCAATCCATCGTCCGGTGGGGAAGTTGGTCGATGGCAGCCTGGGACAGCTTGGTCTTCTTGGCGACGTACACCGTCTCCGTGCCGTCCGCGTGCTTCACCTTGGTCCAAGGGATCACTTGGAGCTTCGCGTCCGCGACGGCATAGGTGACCTCGTTCGACACGACCATGTGCCAGTGGATGCCCTGGCTCCTGCCGTGGGCCTTGGTTCCGCCGCCCGTCTTCAGGGTGAGCGTGATCTGCTCTGGGTCGTTGTTTTCGGTATACCGATAGTGGGGAAGCTGGAGCAGCGTCGCGCCGAAGAATTTCTCGGGCCAATGGCAGCGCTCACAGGTGTCACGGGCGGGTCGAAGATGCGCGAGCGGCGTGGGAATGGGCCTTTGGTAGTGGCCGGTCATGACGGCAAACACCTGACGCACGCCCGAAAGCTTCGAGCGCACGTACCAGCCGGCTCCTTCGCCCACGTGGCAGTCGGTGCACGGCACGCGTGCGTGTGCCGAGTCCGAGTACGCCACGTACTCCGGCGTCATGGGCACGTGGCACATCTGGCCGCAGAAGTAGACGGACTCGGTGAAGTGAAACCCCTGAAAGCTCGCCCACACGACGGTCGTCGCCACGAGCACACCCCCCACGCTCGAATACGCGAACAGCTTGCGATGACGTGGGTCGTTCAGGTCGATCTTGGGATAGGGGAGCGTGTGCAGGGCCTGTAGCTTGCGCCGCCGTCCGGCCTCCCAGCGCATCCCCAGCAGGAACGTCACGGCGCCAACGCCCAGGATCCCCGGGAACACCATGTACGTGAAGATGCCCACGTATGGGTTCAGACCGCCCCCACCCACCTGAAAGACCATGCTGGTCAGGATCAAGATCGTCGCGAGGATCACGACGAGCCCGCCCATGTGGCTCACGATGTTGTAGTAGAGGGGCGGGGCTTTTCCCCGAGCCGACGGCGTCGGCTCGACCTTCTCGGCCTCCGGAGCCGGTGCTTCCGATTCGTTTGGCTCGGAGGATGGTGGGGGGGTCGGGGTCGTCATCTCGCCATGCTCCTCACTGCTTGTTGAACAGGTGGCAGCCGTAGCAGTGCTGCGCATCCGGATTGTGATTCGTGCGGTTCTGGTGGCACTTCAGGCAATCGGCACGCGCCGGCATCTTGCGCTTGTGTGTGTCGTGACAGCTGGTGCAGTTCTGGTGACCCTTGGCCTTGTGGGCCCCGGGTCGAGCCTGATGGCAGGACTCGCACTTGGGCGGGGTCACGTCGTGTTGATCGTGGCAGTTCTTGCAGTCCGAGTGCTTGCCGCTTCGGCCCTTCACCGCCTGCACCTCGCCAGCGTGGCACTTGGCGCAGCCGCTCCAGAGTTGGCTCGGCGGCTTGTGGGTCTCGTGGCAGGTGTTGCAGCGGTGCTTCGTGCGCTGGACCTTCTGCCCTTCGTCCTTGTGACAGCTGGCGCACGCCTTGGGGGCGGTGGGGGCGTGGGTCTGGTGGCACTGGGCGCAGTTCTCGTGGGAGCGGGGCTTCCACTGTTTCACCAGTGAATTCTGCGGGCCGTGGCAGGACGCACAGGGTGCCGACTTCACCTCGCCGTGGGCGTTCTTGTGGCAGCTGTCGCACTTGGCGTGCTTGCCCGCGGGCTGCGCGATCTCCTTGTGGCAGTTCCGGCACGAAGCTGCCTGCCCGAGGGGCGGGCCGTGCACGCTGTGGCAGTCGCTGCACTTGCCCGTGTGGGCGCCGGTCGTCGGGTTCTGATGGCACGTGCGGCAGGTGCTGACGTCGGTCGAGAACGCATGGTTGCTGTGGCAGTTGACGCAGCGCGTGTGCTTCTCGATCTTGGCGACCGTGACGGCCTGGGCTTCCTTGCCGTGACACTTCTTGCAGACGGTGCTCGTGCCCTGCTGGGCGTGGGGTGCGTGACAGGTCAAGCAAAGCGCGGCGCGATGCTTCCCAGGCCCGCGTTCCAGAGCGTGGGACTCACGCCCATGACAGCTCGCGCAGGTCTTCACGTCGGCCTTCGACTGATGTGGGTCGTGACAGGTCGTGCACGACTTGTGCTTGTGCCCGGGTTTCTTGTGGCACTTGGCGCAGGTCGTGTCTTCTTCGCGCAAGCTGTGGGGCTTGTGACAGTTGGTGCAATCGGCGTGGGTCTCGCTCTTCCACGCCGCGAGCATGGTCGTCTGATCTTTGTGGCAGTCGCGACAGCCAGCGAAAGTGGCCTTGAACTCGTGGGGCTTGTGGCACTCGGAACAGCGGTCGTGGCGCGCCGCCACCGTCTTGGGCTGCTTGGCCTGCTCCGTGTGGCAGCGGTGACAACTCTTGCGCAGGTCCTCGCGCTCGCCGTGGGCTTCGTGGCAGGTGTTGCAGTCGAACTTCTCGGGCTTCTTCGTGCGGTGGAACTCGCCCGGGATCTTGACGTGGCAGCGGGAGCACTCGGCGCCCTTGCGACGCTTCTCGGCGTCTTCCTCGTGCGGGCTATGGCAGAGCGAGCAGGCTTTCAAGTTGCCGTGGATCTGCGAGGCCGGAATGCCCTTGGCCTCGATCACCTCGGCGTAGCGCTGGCTGCGTTGACTCTTGTCGACGCCACCGTGACAGCGCCGGCAGTCGTGGGAGGGCGTCTGGGCGCCGCCGCCCACCCGGGCCAGGTAGTTGTGACAGGAAACGCAGCGGATCTTCTCCTTGCGGTCCTCGAGCCGGTGTTTGCCGAAGATCTTGATGTCGTCGTGGCACTTGCTACAGGCGTCGGGGTCGGGCTCGACCGTGTGCTCCTTCCAGACGTGGCATTTCGGGCAGTCGAGCGGGTCTTCGGCTTTCAAGACGTGCTTGGCGTGACCGTGGCTCCTCGACATGTGCCAGGGCTCGGAGGTGCCGGAGGTGTGACAACTCTTGCAGCTGGTCTTGTCGAACTTCCCGTGCGGCGTCGTCTTGGTCTTCGACCAGAGTCCGTAGACCCATTGCCGGACGTTCTGATTGAACTTGTTCTCGTGGCAGTCCGTGCAGCGCTGGTTCTTGTGAGCACTGTCGTGAGACGCCTTGACCGACGCCAAGTGGCACGAGTCGCAGAACGCCGGATCCTTCTCGATGCGATCGAACTTCCAGGCACCCGCGAGACCGACGAAGAGGAGGACGGTCAGCACGCCCGTGAGCCAGAACGCACGCCTCGCCCACCACGGACGCGGCTTCACCACCGCCACCGGCTCGCCAGGTGGCGGCGCCTCGGGCGCTGGCGGTTGTGGGTCGGGATTACTTTCGCTCAAGGCCGAACCTCCTGCCGGGGATCAGTGGCGGCAGGTGCTAGCCCCCCGGGGAGAATCGCAATGGCGGCCTTTTGCCACGAGAAGCCCTCGTGTGTCCCGTATTCTGCGAAGGCCATTCGGGTCGCTCGCAGCTCACGGACCTCCATTTCTCGCTCGCTTCCCTGTCCCCCTGCATAGCAATCCGCATGCCTTCCGAAGCGCGCCGAAACTCGCGTCTACGGCCCCTGACATGAACTGATTTGCGCAAGCGTTGCGGTCGAGACGGCGCGCGCCGCAGATTGTGCAAATGCACGCTGAGTCGCAGGAAAGAACGCGCGTCAGATGTGCGCCGTGGCCCGTCAACCCTTTGGCCTGACGGGGTCCTGGACGAACCGATTGCACGGTTCTCAATGCGAAGGCGGTCGGCTACCACACCCGCATGCAACCGCCCTTCCCTGTATCGGACCTGCTCGTCCTCACTTTCGGTAGAAACCTGGTGGCGGTACACGCCTCCACCGGCCAGCGCATGTGGTCGTTGGCTCTGCCCAACGTCGCGCGAAGGTTGTTCCGAACGGGTGCGCGCCTGATGGTCGTGACGTTCCACCAGGTGCTGTGCGTCGACCTCGCGTCGGGCACCCTCATCGGGTCGGTGGAACTGCCCTTCGACGCCCAGAATGGCCTCTCGGACGGCAGCCATCTCTACCTCAGTGGCACCAACGGCGCGGCCCGCATCGACGAGTCGGGGCGCCTGTCGTGGGCCATCGCACGGGCGGGGCACGACCAGCTCCTGAACTTCGATCTCACCTTGACCTGCAAGGGCGAGGATGGACGAGAGCTCTGGCGCTTCGCTCCGGGGACTGTCCTGACTCCCGCCGCCCTCGTGCTGGGCGATCGCGTGGCGCAGCCCGACTTCTCGTGAAGCCGGGGCGGGAGGTACGGGTGGCCGCAGCTCAGCCGTCTACCAGGGCAGCTTGCAGGAGCTCGACCGCACGCATCACGTTTGGGCGCTGCCCGAGCAAGTCGGCCATGGGGTCACCGCGCTCGGCCACGCGAGCCGGCACCGTGTTGATGTCGAAGCGGCGGGGATCCAGGGCGAGGTTCACCTCTTCCCAGTGGAGGGGGGTCGACACCGTGGCGCCACTGACCGCACGTACCGAATACGGCGCGACGATGGCGCGCGATCGCCCCGTCTGCCCGGTGTCGATGAACACGCGCTGTCCACGTTTGTCGACGCGCCGCTCGGTCGTGGCCACCTTCGCATGCCGGAGCTCGAGCCAGCGACCGAAGAGCTCCGCCAGGCCTCGCGTCACGGAGAACGGAACGCCGGGTCCCACGGGGCAGAGTACGTGGAGGCCGGTCTGCCCGCTGGTCTTCGGGTAGCCGCGCAGTCCGACCTCGGCGAGGCGCGCTTCGAGGTCCAGCGCGAGCGTGATCGCGTCACGAAAGCTGCCTTCACCGATGTCGAAATCCATGGTGAAGAAGTCCCCGCAGCCGAGGTCGTCGGCCCGGCTCGCCAGCACGTGGAGGGGAATGCAGCCGAGGTTCGCGATGTAGAGCAACGCATCCAACGAATCGATGATGAACACACTCTTGTCGCCGCGGAGCGAGCGGTCTTCTTCGTCGCGCAGCTCCAGCGAACGCATCCAGCTCGGTGCCCCTTCGGGCAGTCGCCACTGGAAGAAGTTCTTGCCGCCGATACCATCGGGGTAGCGCACGAGAATGACGGGCCGATTCTCGAGGAACGGCAGCAGCGTGGGGGCGATGGCGGCGTAGTAGTCGAAGAGATCTCCCTTCGTGTAGCCCTGATCGGGCCAGAACACCTTGTCGCGATTGGTGAGCACGACTCTCGAAGAAAGGGCTGGCGGTTCGGGGAGGCTCGCGAGATCGATGCGTTCTCCGCCCGGCGGGGCGGCCGTGCAGGCCTCGACGGCAACGTCGAGTCGCTCGCCGCGGAACACCGGCTCGCGCAACGTGCCCTCGTCCGTCCAACCGAGAAAGCGCACGCTCGCCACGATCTCCGGACGGACGTGGTGGGCGGGGCCGCGTCCAGGCTCGAGCTGCCCTTCCGCCGGACACGCGTCCACTTCGAGCTCGCGCAATCGGCGCTCGAACTCTCCGAGCGTCGCCGCGTCGAACCCGCTGCCCACCTTGCCACGCAGAACCAGCTTTGGACCCTCGAAGCTGGCGAGCCGGAGGGCGCCGAGCGCCCTGCGCGCCCCGCGCCCTTCCTCCCACCCGACCACCACGAACTCCTCGTCACGCTCGCACTTCAGCTTCACCCAATCCGAGCTGCGCGTGGGCCCGGGCCGATAGATGGAGCGCCGCCGCTTGGCGACGACGCCTTCGAGGAGCTCTGCGCGACAGAAGTCGTACAGCGCTTGGCCTTGACCCTCGAGGTGATCGAGGGCCCGTACGAGTCCCCTCCCCCGCACCAGCCGCGCCAAGAGGCGCTTGCGCTCTTCCAAGGGAGCTCCGACCAGCACGTGCGGGCCGAGCTCGAGCAGGTCGAATACCAGGTAGGCCACGGGCGTCTCCGCGACGACTCGCAAGAGCTCCTCGGGACGCTGGGTGGTCAGGCGGGGTTGTAGTCGTTGGAAGCGCGGCCGGCCGCGCTCGTCGAAGGCGACGATCTCACCGTCGAGAACTGCCCGACGCGCCGGCAACGTGGCGACCGCGCGAGCGATCTCGGGGAACGTGCTGCTGCAAATGCGACCGTTGCGGTAGCGCAGCACGACACCGGCTTCGGACTTGAGCGCCAGAATCCGAGCCCCGTCCAGCTTGAGCTCGTAGAGCCGATCGCGATCGTCCAGGCGAACCGGATCCGACGAACAGAGCATGGGGACGAGCGTCCCGACGTCGAGCTTCGCGCCGGGTGAAGCCAGGGCGGCGGCCTGGGCCTCGAGCTCGAGCGAAAGCTCCGCGCGCCGCGCGAGCTCTTCGAGGGTCAGGCCCGAGATCACGCTCTTCGGGTCGACCGCATCCAGCTGGAAGTCCACGTTCGAGTGCGCGTCGCTCTTCTTGATCAAGAGCCACTGGTTGCCTTCTTTGGCGCTCGCTCGTGCACCGGTGTGGACCAATCCGAAGCGGCCGTTCAACTTGAAACCGGAGAGTTCGAAGTCGATCTTGCCGCGCCGCACGCCGTCTTCGGCGCTGCCTTCGAGATAGCGGACTCGGCCACGGTCCCAGATGATCATGGGGCCAGCGCCGTAGTTGCCTTCGGGGATCACGTCCTCGAACTCGAGGTATTCGAGGGGATGATCCTCGGTGTTCACCGCCAACCGCTTCTCGCGCGGGTCCAAGCTCGGCCCCTTGGGAATCGCGAAGCTCTTGAGCGTCGAGCCGATTTCGAGCCGGAGGTCGAAGTGCTCGCGCGTCGCGGAGTGGCGGTGCACCACGAAGCGCCCGACGCGGGTCTCGCGTCCGGCGGCAGGGCTCGGAGCGAACGGCTCCGGAGTTTCGACGGGCTTCCGCTTCTCACGATAGGTCGAGAGCGGGTCGGGGGTCGCTCCGGGCGTGCGCCGCGCTGCCATGCAGGCTCGACGATAGCCGAGCCGGCGTGGCTGCACCCGCGTTCAGCGCCGAGCCAGGCTTTCGCCACATAGTTTCCTGGGGCCGGATTTCGCCCGATACCATGGCGATCCCATGGCAGCGCGCGCCATCTCTTCCGGCACCATCTCCTTCGGCCTGGTGGCCATTCCCATCAAGCTCTACACCGCGGCCTCGAGCGAGCAGGTTCGCTTCAACATGCTGCACGAGAAGTGCGGCAGTCGTCTGAAGCAGCAGTACCTGTGCCCGGTCGACAACGAGGTGGTCGAACGCGAGGCCACGGTGAAGGGCTACGAGTACATGAAGGGCCAGTTCGTGCGCTTCACCGAGGAAGAGCTCAAGGCCGCGGAGGCGGAGCGCACCAACTCCCTCGAGATCACCGAGTTCGTGCCGCTTTCCAGCGTGGACTTCGTGCAAGTCGAGAAGAGCTACTACCTCGGCCCCGACAAAGGTGGGGACAAGCCCTACCAGCTGCTCGGCGAGTGCATGCGGCGGCGCGGTGTGGTCGCCGTGGGTCGCTGGGCTGCGCGGGGCAAGGAGCAGCTCGTCTTGATTCGCCCCTACGGCAAAGACGGGCTCGTATTGCACCAGCTCTACTACCAGAACGAGGTGCGCGACTTCGGCGAGATCGACACCGGCGCGCGCTTCACCTTCAGCCAGATCGAGCAGGAGCTGGCGGACAAGCTCATCGATCAGCTCACGAGCGAGAGCTTCGATCCGAGTAAGTACAGAGACACCTACGAGGAGCGGGTGCGCACTCTGGTGGAGAAGAAGGTCGCCGGCCAGGAGATCACCGTGGCGCCGGAGGCCCCCAAGGCGCAGATCATCGATCTGTTCGAAGCGCTGAAGAAGAGCCTGGCCGAAGCCCAAGAGCGGGTCGCGAACCGCGCCGACTCCGACGCCCCGAAGCCCCCCGTCAAGACCAAGTCGGAGGACGAAGCAGAGGGCGAGAAGAAGGTCGCGGCACGGCGCACGAAGAGCAAGAAGTAGCTTGAAAAAGCCGCCTTCGGTCGATCCGGGCGCGGACGAAGACGTCGCGGTCCTGCCCATCGAGGACAGCATCGACCTCCACGGCTTTCAGCCTCGCGACATCCCGGACGTCGTGCGGTCCTACTTGGAGGCGGCACGAGAGGCGGGCTTCGTGGAAGTTCGGCTGATCCACGGTCGTGGCCCGGGCTTCCAGCGCGCGCGCGTGCGTGAGGTGCTCCGCGATCACCCCTTCGTGGAGGAGTTCGCCGATGCTCCACCGAACCGCGGCGGCTTCGGCGCGACGCTGGCGTGGCTCCGCCCGAAGGGCGACGACGGCGACGTCGGCTCGTGATACCCATGGGCCGTGGGTCTCCCTCCCGAATTCCAAGGGGCGCTCGACGATCCTCCGAGCTCGGAGCTGATCGCCGTCCTTCCTCCCGGCTCACCCACCCCGAGCGTGAGCGAGGCGCTGGCGCTCCTCGAGGAGAGCCGGGTGGGCGTGACTCGCGTCGCCCCCATCGCTCCCGAACACCCGCGTGCGCGTTGGGAGGTCGAGATCGAGCTCGAGCTCCCGGGCCGCGCCGAGCCGGCGCTGGCCCACGCTTGGCTCGAGCCGGCGCCGCGCGAGCTCCTGGTCGAGGGCGTGCCATGGCGCGGCGTGACGCCGGAAGACCTGGACGACGGCCGCTCCAGCTCCTGGGCGGTCGGGCTCCGACTCGCCCTCGGCGAGCACGCCCTCGTGGACTATCACTTCCAGACTCGCCTGCTGTTCGCGCTTTGCCCGGAGCCGCTCCTGGTGCTCGACGTGAACGCCGTCACCCCGCGTCCCGGCCATTGGCTGCGCGAAGTGGCCGAAGCCAAGGTCCCGCCGTCGCCGTCCACCCTCTTCACGATCCACGACGTCGGCGACGACTCCAAGGAAGGTCCGCACTGGCTGCACACCCACGGGCTCGATCGCTGCGGCCGAGTCGAGCTCGATGCGCTGGCCATTCCGGGTGAAGTGACCGGACTCGTGGGCCAGCTCATGAACTCCGTTGCCGCCATGTTCTTGGAGCAAGGCATCCCGGCGCCCGACGAGCCGTTCAGCATCGGCCAGGATCTCGAGCTCGTGTGGCTGCCGTGGGCCGAAGGCATCCGCAAGGCGAAGAACGACGGCCCAGGTGGCAAACGGGATCGCGACGAATCCCACTGCGGCGCCCGGGCAGTTTTGTTCGTGCCGAAGCGCGGGCTCTTGGGCAAGAAGTACGAGAGCCTCGCGCTCCTTTCGCCCATCCTGGAAGAAAATCCGCTGCTCTACGTTTCTGCACAAGAGACCGAGCGCATGGCGCTGCTGGCGAGCGAGCGGCTCCCTCGCTTCTTTTCGCTCTTCGACCGCTGTCTGGACGGCGAGCGTTGGCTCTTCCTCGTCAAGCTCGGCTACGCCGTGGATGGCGCCGAGAACGATCGCGATCGGGAGCACCTCTGGTTCCGCGTGCACGGCCACCGACCGGGAGAAGTCGACGCCACGCTGCTGAACGCCCCGTACCGCGTCGCCCAGCTGAAGGAGGGAGACCGCGCTCATCACCCGCTGGAGCTCCTGACCGACTGGGCGATCCTGTGCGAGCACGGTCGTTTCGACGCGGACACGGTGGGCGAGCTCGAGCGCGCGCTCTCCCACGCGGACCAGATGCACTGACCCTCCGGCTGTCCGCCGGGGCCAGCTTTCGGCAGCGCTTCAGGGCTTGATGGGCGATGCGCTGGGAGCGACCGAGCCGCCCAGCGCGAGCTCGAGGTACTTGGCGTAGTTCGGGTCGTACCCGTCCGCGTACGAGGTCGAGGGCGTCGCGGCATAGGAGCCTTCGGCCAGGTTTTGTTCGTTCAGCATGCCGAGGTGGAAGGCCAACGTCGTCGGAGAGCCGAGATCCACCAGTGGCACGCGCATCTCGACGAAGGTGCCCGACTGGTAGACGTCACCGGTGAAGTTCCAGCTGGCGTTGCCCCAGCTCGATCCGCTCCACAGCTGCGCTTCGGTGAAGGTGTTGTTGGTACGCCATCGCACGTGCCAGCGCGCGCTGAAAGGCAGCGTGGGGGACTGGGTGTTGTAGGTGAGTCCGGCGGTGCTGCCCGGCGTGCCGGACAAGTAGGCGACCAGCCACTTGGTAGCGACGGCGGCGTCGGCCACATCGGGCCCTTTCATGGCGTAGTAGAGGTAGCCCTCGTCCCACGCGATGTACGCGGTGTACGCGGCCGACGAGGTGGCGAAGGTCTCGTTGGCGGCGAAGTCGTTGTTCCCGTCGATGGTGATGGTGTGGAAGTAGCGAACCGTGAAGGCTTGCGCGGCGGTGTAGGCCGCGGTCAGAGCGTTGCCCGCAGCGTCTTTCGCTGCGGTGGTCACCCGCACCTTGTAGGCCCCGAGGCTCGACAGCGCCGACGCGGGGTTCAGGGTGAACACGGTATTACCGACGCTCGGCGTGGGGGCCCCGGACATGGGGACGCAGGTCGAGAAGTTGTCGAGCGAAACCTGGACGGCGCCAGCGCAGGTCGTGCCCGAGGTGCTGGTCGTGATGGAAGCGACCTGCATGGCTTCGCTGAAGGTGACTTGGATCGTGGTGTTCTTGCTCACGCCCGTCGATCCACCCGCGGGGGAGGTAGAAACCACGGTGGGCGGAGTGGTGTCGCCGGTGCCGCCGGTGCCACCCGTCGCGCCGCCCGTGCCACCCGTCGCGCCGCCCGTGCCACCCGTCGCGCCGCCCGTGCCGCCCGTGCCGCCCGTCGCGCCTCCGGCGCCGCCCGTCGCGCCGCCCGTGCCGCCCGTCGTGCCACCGGTGCCGCCCGTCGTGCCACCGGTGCCGCCCGTCGTGCCACCGGTGCCGCCCGTCGCGCCGCCCGTGCCACCGCTCGCGCCGCCCGTGCCACCGCTCGCTCCGCCCGTGCCACCGCTCGCACCGCCAGTGCCACCGCTCGCTCCGCCGCTACCGCCGGTGGTTCCCCCACCGCCACCCGAGCCGCCGCTGCCGCTGTCGGGCAGGAACCCACCGAACCCCGAAGTGCCGCCCCCACCGGAAACGTCGGAATCATCCGCCGCGCAGGCCACCGCCACCGCGCCGGAAAGTACGAGAAGTCCAGCAAAACCCCGGAACGCCATGGGGCGGAGCCTACGCCGTTTCCCGAAGGCCGCCAGCCCGTAGTTCCGGCGTTTTTTTGGCCCGTGGTGCGCCCACGCCCTATCCCCCGTGGCCATGACCCGGGACGCAACGCTGGTGGTAATCGAGTTCGGCGCGAGCTGGCCGAAGTGGCTCATGCCGAGCAAAGGGGGTGACCTCGCGGTGGTGGCCCAGCATTACGAAGGCGAGCCCAAGAGCCTCGTCACCCAGGTCGCCAATCGCATTTCACGACTCGAAGCGACCGGCTGGAGACTCGGAAGCACGGTGATCGTCGCCAACGAACGCACGGACGGCGCTGCGTTCGCTGCGCGCAGCGTGCTCGCCCGGGGCCTCCTGGCGCGGCTATCCAAGTGTGGTGGGGGCGAGCTCACGCTCACGCTGTCCGATTCCGCGACCGCTCGGGCCTGCCAGAACCTCATGGGTCTGGCTGCCGCGCTGGATGCCGATGCCGTGCGCGCGGGTGTCCGCGTGAGCTTGCGCATCGGCGAGCGTGCGCCGGTGCTCGGGCTCTCGTGGAGTGATCCGGCGCTTTCGCCGTGGTGAATCGATCCGCGAAGAAGCTTTCGCGGCGCTCGGTCGCGAGTGTCACGGCTCGCGCCGAAAAAACGGCGAACCCGAGGCTTCTTTCGCGGCTACGGGCAACGGCACGGAACCTGCTGGCGTTCGGGCATGGAACCAGTTCGCGCGAAGACTGACCGCTCTTGGGCGCGCCGCCTCGGAGTCGCCGCCGCGTTCGTCGCGGTGGCGCTGGGCGCCGGCATTCTGGCCCAGAAGCTCGACCTGTCGCCGCGGCTCTTGGCGCCGGGCGCTACCCACTCGGTCACCGTCGTGCGACCGAGTCCCAACGTGGTGACCGCCATCCGCGAACTGTCACGGCTGGAGAGCGCCGAGTACCACGTGGAGCGAGTGCTCGACGTGAAAGACCACCAGACTCGCTTGTATGGTCTGATCGAGGGCGACGATGCGCTGCTGCTGGTCGTCTCGGGGGACGTGGTCGCCGGAGTGGACCTCGGCGCGATGAAGGAAAGCGACGTGGAGGTCGACCGGCAGGCCGGGCGCGTGCGCGTGAAGCTCCCACCGCCCGAGATTTTCAGCGCACGCCTCGATAGCGAAAAGACCTACGTCCACACGCGGCGCACCGATCTGTTCGCGCGAACGAACGCGGGGCTCGAGAGCGAAGCGCGCGCACGTGCCGAGAAGGAACTCGCCGGCGCAGCCAAAGAGGCGAAGATCCTGGAACGTGCGTCGGCCAGCGCGAGCCGGACCGTGCAGAAGCTGGTCGAAGCGCTCGGATTCCGAAGCGTCGAGATCGTGGTCGAGCGAGCGTGAGTGGCAGGCGAGGAGCCCGCTCAGTCGCTGGGCTCCTCGAGCTTAGCGTAGGGAGGCGGCAGGATCGACTCCCAGGGGCGCGCGCGGTCCTCGAGGAAATCCAGGAGCTCTTCCAGCGGCCTCAGGTGTCCTGACTCCGCAACGGCAAAGGCCTCGGCCTGCATCAAGCGCTCGGCCCCGGAGCGCAGCCGCGGTTCCAAGTTCGCGCACAGCACCCGTTGCACGGCTCGGATCTCGGCCACCGGCACGTGGACGCCGGCTGCGATGACGTCGGCCGGGATGGGGCCCACGCGAGCGATGATGTGGACGCTCGAATCACCCCAGCCCGCGCGGAAGATCCCCTTTCCGCCTTGCTCATAGTGCAAGAAGGTGGCGCCGACGTCGGCCATCCCTTCGAGCACGGCTTGCGCGACCGCGGCGTGGGAGCCGAGAAATTGCTCTTCGCCAAACGCTCGGGTGAGGTCGATCCCCCTCGCGCGCAAGGCCGCGCGGATCACCAAATAGCCAGACGCGCTCTGGCGGTCGACCCACGCCACGCGAACGTTCTCGAGATCGGTGGGGCGCTGGACGGGGGATCCGACCGCGGTGAAGAGCGCGGAGTGGAAACTCGAGACGCCGCGTCGCGTGGGCAGCGCGATGGGCAGCGTGCGCCCGGTGGACGCGGCGCGCATGGCCACGATGGGAGGTAGCCAAGCGACGTCGAGCGCGCCTTCTTCCATGGCGGCGAGCAATCCGGGGTAGTCGTCGAAGTCCTGGGGTTCGAAGGACCGACCCAGCGCGTCGGCCAACGCGGCGCAGAACTCGACGAGAGGCGCTCGATGGTCTGCTTCCGGGGGAGCCTCGGGCGCTCCCCGCGCGGGCGCGAGCACGGTTCCGAACCTCAGCGCTCGGCTCGGGCTGGACGAAGGCTCGCGTGATGCGTTCACGGCCCGACGCTCGCGCCACCGCGCGCCACCGTCAAGCCGGGCTGCTGGCACGTCGGCAGAAGTCGTGCAATACGGCGCGCCGTGTCGGAACACGGAGCAGCGGACCTCTCCAAGGGGCGCACTGCGCACGATCTCGAGTGGGGCTACCTGCTCGAGCATCTGGCTGGGCTCTGTGCGGCGCCCGCTGCGGCGCGGCGCATGCGTGTCTTGGAGCCCGCACCCACGCTGGAAGCCGCGAGGGAGCACATGCGGCTCACCGCAGAGGCGCTCCTGGCAAGCGCCGACGACGCGCCCGTGCCGGCGAAGGCGCTGCCCGACGTCGACGAGGCGCTGCCCCGGCTCGAAAAGGGCAGCGTCGGGAGCGGCGAGGAGCTCCGCGCAGTGTGCATCGTGCTCGAGCAAGCGCGCGCCCTCCGCGCCTACGGCCGCGCAAGAGCCGAGCGCCAGCCGCAGCTCGCGCGCGCCGTCGACAGCGCGCCGGAGCTCGACGAGTTGCTCTTGCTGCTCGAGAGCGCCATCGAAGCAGACGGCAGCGTGAGCGACCGGGCCTCCCCCGCCCTCAGGGACGCCCGTCGCCGCGTCGCCGATCAGCGACGCGAGCTCTCGTCACGCTTGTCGCAGCTCGTGCGGCGCTACGGCGACGTGTTGCGCGACGAATACTGGACGGAGCGCGACGGGCGGTTCGTGCTGCCGGTGCGCTCGGATGCCCACGTCCGCGTCGACGGTATCGTGCTCGGCTCCAGCGCCTCCGGCGGAACGCTCTACGTCGAACCCGCCGAAGTCACCGCGCTCGGAAATCGCTTGAAGGTGGCCGAGGCGGAGGTGGAGCGCGAAATCGCCCGGGTGCTCGCGCGTCTGAGTAGCGAGGTGCAGGCGCGCGGCAGCGCCATTCTGGATGCCTACGAAGCGTGCCTCACCGCCGATCGCTTGGCTGCGCTCGGCCGGTTCGCCGCCGAGCAGCGAGCCACGGCCGTGATGCCGGGCGCGTTCGGCGCGAACTTGGTGGGCATGCGGCACCCGTTGCTCGCGCTCCAGGGCATCGAGGTGGTCGAGAACGACATCCGACTCGAGCGGGGCCAAGCGCTCGTCCTGTCGGGCCCCAACGCTGGGGGCAAGACGGTGGCGCTGAAGTGCCTCGGTCTCGCCGCTTGGATGGTGCGCTCGGGGATTCCGCTCCCCGCCGACCCGCGCTCGGAGATGGGCTTCTTCGATCCGGTGTTGACCGACGTCGGCGACGAGCAATCGATCCTGTATTCGCTATCGACCTTCAGCGCGCACGTGAAGAACCTCGCGAGCATCTTGGAGCGTGCGGGGAACTCGGCGCTGGTGCTGCTCGACGAAGTCGCGGCCGGCACCGACCCCGAAGAGGGCTCTGCTCTGGCGAGCGCGGTGCTCGAGGCGCTGGTCGAACGCGGCGCGGCGGTGGCCGTGACTACGCACTACGAGCGGCTGAAAGAGCTCGGCGCGAAAGGCGGCGCCTACCAGAACGGCTCGGTCGGTTTCGACCTCGAACGCATGGCGCCCACGTTCCGACTCACGCTGGGGGTCCCCGGAGCCTCGAGCGCGCTGGCGGTCGCCCAACGCTTCGGCGTACCACACGCAGTCGTGGCGCGTGCCCAGAGCCTCCTGCCGGAGCGAGCGCTCGATCGCGAAGAGCTCGTGCAGAAGCTCGAGCGGGAACGCAGCACGCTCGAAGGCCTGCGGCTCGAAGCGGAACGAGAGCTCGGTCGCCAGCGTCAGTTGACGAGCGAGATCACCGCCGAACGCAAGCGCGCTCGGGACGAAGAGCGCGCCCGCCTCGCCGAGGAGTCACGCGAACTCTTGACCGAGGTACGCCGCGCGCGAGCCGAGCTCCGGGAGGCCAGGAAGAAGCTCGAGCGCCCGAGCCGAACCGAACTCGGAGCGGTCGAGCGAGCGGTGAGCGACGCGGCCCGGCACGTGGCCATCGGCAGCGAGCTCGAGCGCGCGACACGCCAGGCACCGACGCCCGCGCCTGCGGAAAAGAGCCCTGCGGCGAGTGAGCTCGTGCGCGGTGCGCGCGTATTCCTTTCGCGCTTCGGTCAATACGCCGAGGTCCTCGAGCCTCCGGCCAAAGGCATGGTGCGCGTGGCCATCGGCGCGCTGAAGCAGAGCGTGCGAGTGGACGAGCTTCGGCTCGAACCGAACGGGCCGAAAGCGCCGAAGCCGAAAGAGAAGCCCGGGAAGCCCGCCAAAGTGCAGCTCAGTCTGGCCGACGGCTTCGTGCCCGTCCGCACCTCCGACAACACGCTCGACCTCCGGGGCCAGCGCGTCGACGAGGCCCTCGACGCAGTGGACGCCTTCGTGGACCAGCTCCTCCGACGGGACGAAAACGTGGGCTGGGTGCTGCATGGTCATGGCACGGGCGCGCTCAAGCTCGCGGTCCGCGCGCACCTGTCGGCGGCCGCCCACGTGCGTCGTGCGAAGCCCGCCGAGCCGGACGACGGCGGCGACGCGTTCACGGTGTTCTGGCTCGGCGCTGCGGGTTGAAGAACCGTCGGTCCGGCGCTTGCCCGGGTCGCCCACCGGGACTACATGTCGGCCCTCGATGAGCTCGGGCGCATTTCTCCGTCTGGCCATTGTTCTGGCGCTATCCGGGTGTTCGCCCGCCGAACCCGCGCACACCCCTGCGACGCTGGAGCCGATCAGCGCCGCGCCCGACTTTTCGGCGCCCGACGAGAGCGGCAAGCTGCACACGCTGGCCCTCTACCGAGGCCGCCCCGTCGTGCTGTATTTCTACCCCAAAGACGGCACACCGGGCTGCACCAAGGAAGCGTGTGCGTTCCGCGACGAATGGCAGCGCCTCGCCCGAACGGGCGCGCAGGTGCTGGGCGTCTCCATCGACAGCGTGGAGTCCCATGCGGCGTTCAAGCAGCAACACTCGCTGCCCTTCCCGCTCCTCAGTGATCCGGAGGGCAAGGTGCTGCGAGCCTACGGTGTGCCGAAGGACGAACATGGCTACGCGGCACGCACCACCTTCGTGATCGACGGCTCGGGCGTGATTCGACGCATCTTCCCCGAAGTCGATCCAGCCGTTCACGTCGAGCAAGTGCTGTCCGTGCTGAACGAGATGCAGAAGCAGGGCCTCACTCGCTGAAGCCCCGCCCGCCCGACGCGCTCCTCGGCCGTCACGGCTTGGCGCACTTGCCGCCGTAGTACCCAGCGCTGCACTCGCACTCGCAGAGCGCGCGAAGCGTCGCGTCCAGCTGAGAGCAGGTCGGGGTCACGAGCACGCTGGCCGCGCCGGCGTGGTGCGGGGCTCTGGATTCGGTGAGCTCGACCTCGAGGCGAAACGGCCGCCCGATCAGGTCGGCGGCGGAGTAGTCGGGGCAAGCCAGAAGGTGCGAGATGCCGCCGCGCCCCTCCACCCACGGGTCGAGCCAGCCCGGCGCGAACACGGACTCGATCATCTCGATTCCGCGTCCATCTTCGACCCAGACCTCCCCGGTCTCTGGCTCCACCAGTCGCGTCGTCAGCTCCGCGGGCCCCGGAGCCATGCCGCGAGCGCGCGCCCCCACGTACATCACCTGTCCGCCCTGGGTGGCGAGAACCAGCTGTATCGGATCTCCGGCTCCCAGCACGACCATCGGTTTCCCTTCGGCGACCAGATTGCACGGCAGGAGCTCGAGCGGCGCGAGCACTTCGTCCGTCTCCACTTCGAAGCGGGTGTCCGGCGCACACGCCACGAGCGAGAGGCAGGTCGCTACACGGACAATCGCGCTCCGCACGATGGCCCGAGCATACACCCGCCATGGTCTGCGTGCCGCCTCATGCCTCTCGCTGCGGCTGCACGAATCGCGCGCGCGATCCACCGCCCGCCGTGCAGGGCCCAGCTGCGAGAGCCGCGCCCACGCCGGAGCTCACTCGGCGGCTCGGGTCGCGTGCCGAAGCAGCGGAAACCCCAGGGCTTCGCGCTGTGCCATCCAACCCTGAGCCACGGCGCGTGCCAGCGTGCGCACGCGCAAGATGTAGCGCTGACGCTCGGTGACGCCGATGGCTCCGCGCGCGTCGAGCACGTTGAAGGCGTGGGCGGCCTTGATGACCGCGTCGTAGGCCGGGAGCACCAGCTTCTCCAGCGGGTTCTCGCTGCGATCGAGCAGACGCTTCGCCTCGGCTTCGGCGTGGTCGAACGCGGCGAAGTGGGCAGGCACGTCAGCTTCCTCGAAGTTGTAGGTGCTCCACTCCCACTCGGCACGCTTGTAGATCTCGCCGTACTTCACGCTCTTGTCGAACCAGAGGTCGTACACGTTGTCGACGTCCTGGAGGTACATCGCGATGCGCTCGAGGCCGTAGGTGAGCTCGCCGCTCACGGGCTTGCAGTCGAAGCCGCCGCACTGCTGGAAGTAGGTGAACTGGCTGATTTCGAGTCCGTCGAGCCAGACTTGCCAGCCGAGCCCCCAAGCCCCGAGGGTCGGGCTCTCCCAGTCGTCTTCGATGAAGCGGACGTCGTGCTCGAGCGGATTCGTCCCGAGGCTGGTCAGCGACTCGAGATACAGGTCCTGGATGTCGATGGGGCTCGGCTTGAGGATCACCTGGAACTGGTGAAACTGTTGGAGACGGTTCGGGTTGTCGCCATAGCGACCATCGGTAGGGCGGCGGGACGGCTCCACGTAGGCCACGTTCCATGGCTCGGGTCCGAGCGAGCGCAGAAACGTCGCCGGGTTGTAGGTGCCGGCCCCCACCTCGGAATTGTACGGCTGCACGATGGAACAGCCGCGCGCGGCCCAGAACTTCTGCAGGTTCAGGATGAGGTCTTGGAAATACACGACGGCGCGAGGCTACACGAGCCCGGCCGGAAGCGCATCACTGCGACGTCCAACCCTCACACCACGAGCACTCCGGAGCTTGGGAGCCGGCCTTGCAGGCATCGCAAATCGAGTCCTTCGTGCAGGTCGTGGCCGTGCACCCGACGCTGTCGGGCGGGGTCGCGGCGTTCAGCATCTTGCCGAGCCAGTCGAGGTAGGTGACCCCCTCGCTCGTCCGGTCGTACATGGCATCGTAGGGATGAAGGCAGTGGAGCGGCCCCGGCGAGAGGTAGTAGCGGAAGTTCGTCGCGCCGGCGGCGATGTCCGTCAGAGTCTTCTGCATCTTTGGGGACCAATCCGTCGGCACGCCACCCATGGCCTGGTAGTACGAGGTCTGGTCCTTGTCGAAGGCAGCCGTTTGCTCGGAAAACCACACGTTCGGGTAGTGCTTCGAGATGGCGACGTAGAGGTCCACGATGGTGAGCGTCGTCGGATCTTTGCCCTTCAGGTCGGGCACTTGCTGCGGGATCTGGGCGTTCCAGTTGGGGAAGCTCTCTTTGAAGAAGCTGTCGCTGACGACGCCGCAACCCGAGTCCGCCACGACGCGGATCTTCGCGCTCGGGTATTTGTCAGCGACGTAGGGGGCGTGCCCGATGGCGCCGTAGGCGCCAGCGCTGCAACCAGTGACGAGGATCTCGTCGGGCTGGTAGCGCTCGAACACCCAACCGAGCGCAGCCTGAGCGTTCACGAATCCCTTGTGATGGATCTTGAGATCCGGCGCGTAGTCTTTGACAGCGTCGCCCCAGTGCACGTCGCCAGTGCAATAAGGGATGTGCACGAGCGTCCAACCCGCGAGCGGGTTCTTGGGATCGTCATGGCGATAGATGCCACCAGCCCCACCCTTGAAGGCCGCTTGGATGGAGGCCTCGGACGGTGCCTCCGCCTCGAAGATCGCGTCCTTGATCGAACAGGTGAACTGATTCCAACAGGCGCCGCCGCCCCGGAAGTCGATTACGATCTTCTTGGGATCACCGCCTCCCACGAAGAAACGGAACGGGGTCCCGCGCGAGCAGATGGTGTCGCCGCCGGGCTCCACCGTGAGGATCTCGCCGGGCGCCGGGATGTTCGTCGCGCCGCCCGTGCCGCCCGTGCCGCCCGTGCCTGCCCCCGCGCCGCCGCCGGTGCCCGACGTGCCGCCCGTACCGGTGGCAGGGTCGTCGGAGTCTTCACCGCAACCCGCGAGAAGGAGTCCGGGCAAGAGCAGGAGAGGGGCGAGCCCACGGAGCCAGGTCGACATGAGGCGAGGCTATCCGAGTTCGGCCGAGCCCCGAAGCGAGTTGACTCCGGATCCCGCTGCCGACAAGCTTCCGCTCCGGTGAAAGCTCGGGTTTTCTGCTGTGCTCTCACGCTCTTCGCCTGCGACAAGCTCGGCGCGGGCGAAGCCGAAGCGAAGGGCGAGCTCAGCCGCGCCGAGTGCGTTCAGATGACGATTCGCATCAACGAGCTCAAGAACCAGGAACTCGGACGGGTCAACGCGGCGGAGCAGCGCAACGCCACCGACCGCTGCATGCAGCATGGGACACGCGCCCAGTTCGAGTGCGTCGAGTTCGCGCGCACGGGCGCCGAAATCCCGCGCTGCGACGAACTCGTGCGTTGAAGGAATCCGAGATGATCCTCGAGAGCGGCGAGCTGCCCAAACACGTGCTCGTGATGGTGGGCCTCCCCGCTCGGGGGAAGACCTACATCGCGCGCAAGATCGCCCGCTATCTCTCCTGGCTCGGCTACAACACGCGCACCTTCAACGTCGGCGAATACCGACGAGCGCTGGCGGGTGCGCGTCAGCCTGCCAGCTTCTTCGACCCCGACAACGAGAAGAGCGCGGAGGTCCGCGAGTCCATCGCCATGCGCGCGCTCGACGACTTGGTGGCGTGGCTCCTCGACGGCGGCGACGTCGCCATCTACGACGCGACCAACACGGAGAAGAGCCGGCGCCACTTGATCTGGCAGCGCTGCAACGCCGTAGGCATCCACGTCGTCTTCGTCGAGAGCATCTGCGAAGACGAGACCGTGGTGGACGCCAACGTGCGCGACAACAAGCTGCGCTCACCGGACTACATCGACGTGGATCCCGACGCCGCGGCCAGTGACTTCCGCGCTCGGATCGCCCAATACGAGCGAACGTACGAAACGCTCGACGAAGACGATCAGAGCTTCATCAAGATCATCGACGTCGGCCGCCAGGTCGTGGTGAACCGGATGGAGGGCTACTTCAGCGCTCGACTGATGTTCTTCTTGATGAACATCCACCCGGCGCGGCGCAAGATCTGGCTCACCCGTCACGGCGAGAGCTTGTTCAACACCGAAGACCGAATCGGCGGCGACAGCGATCTGTCGCAACGCGGATTCGCCTACGCCGCGAGCCTGGCGGCGTACATGAAAGACGCCAAAGGCGCCGAGGGCCTGACGGTTTGGACGAGCACGCTGAAGCGAGCCGTGCAGACGGCGAGTCAGCTCGGCACCCGACCCATCGCCCGGCGAGCCCTCGACGAAATCGACGGCGGAGTGTGCGACGGGATGACCTACGCGGAGATCCGCGAGAAGCTCCCGGACGAATACCAAGCGCGCACGGAGGACAAGTTCCGCTATCGCTACCCGCGCGGGGAGTCGTACGCCGACGTCATCCAGCGGCTCGAGCCCATCATCGTGGATCTCGAACGCCAGCGCCGCCCCATGCTGATCATCGCCCATCAGGCGATCATTCGCGCGCTCTATGGCTACCTCAGCGGACGACCGCAAGAGGAGTGCCCTCACCTGCCCATTCCGCTCCACACCATCATCGAGCTCACACCGACGGCCTACGGCTACGAGGAGCACCGCATCGACCTCGAGCCCCACCTGCCCGACCGCTCGGACGCTCCGCTCTCCATCGGCCCTTGGCCCCAAGGCTGAACGAAGAGCGCGGGTCGGCCGCGGGTCAGCGCAGCCAGTCCGCTGCCTCGAGGTCGTCCTCGATCACGTCCGCGACGCGCCAGCCGAGCTCCGTGCGAAGCAGCAAGAGGTGGACGAAGTCGCACTTCCGCTCGCCGGGGCAGATGACGTCGGCATCGGCGACGGCCCGCGAACCCGCGGCGCGAGGCGGGGCGCTCTCGCGCGCTTGGAACTTCTTGCCCGCCTGACTGGCGAAGCTCCGGCACTCCTTGCTCCAGCACTCCGGCGTCGAGAGCGCCTGCGCACCGGCATCCTCGTCCCCGTTGGCCAGAGCCAAGAAGCGGCGCGTGAGCTCCTCGGGCGACGCCGGATCGACGCTGGGCGGGGCGGGCGCGCCCGCGTCCGTCTCGGTCTCGGGCTCGATGATCCTCACGCTCGGCTCCTCGGGCTCCGGGCCGGCAGGAGGCCTCGGGCGCGGCGGACCAGCGTTCGGCGACGCGCATGCGGCGAGCAGCACGGCGAGACCCGCCCAAGTCGTCCTCCGTACCGTCATCTTCCGGAGGCGCGCTTCTTCGGCGCGCGCGGGGCGGGTGCAGGCGCGCGCGCGACGCCAGGCCCGCGCGTGTCACCCGTCACTTCGCTCGGGCTCTGGCCCTGGGCCATGCGCTGGAAACCTCGAGCCAGGACCGGCGCCAGCGTTTCGTGCTTGAAGAACACGAACACCTCGCTCCACGGAAGAGACCGAATTCGTTCGAGGCGCTCGGCGAGCTCCTCCTCGCTGTACGTCTCGGCGCGCAAGCGCAGGTATCCGCGGTCGGACGTGGCGACCCAAGGTGCGACCGGTCCGCCTTCGTCGGGGTCACCCAAGACGAGCGCCACGTTCTTCGCGCGGAGCGCGTCGAAGACCGCGTCGTCGAACCACGAAGCGTGACGCACCTCGAACGCCGCCGGGTAGCCCGCGGGCAAGAGCTCGAGGAACGCCTCCAGGCGAGCGTCGTCGCGCTTGAGGAGCGGTGGGATCTGGAACAACACGACGCCGAGCTTTTCACCCAGGGTGGAGAACGTATCGACCAAGAACTTCACCGAGTCCGCGACGTTCGCCAGCTTCCCGATGTGCGTGATGCGGCGCGATGCTTTGAGCGCGAAACGAAACTCCGGCGGCGTCGCCGCGCTCCACGCCTCGAGCACGCTTGGCTTCGGCATGCGGTGGAACGTGGCGTTCACCTCCACGCTTCCGAGCTCGCTCGCGTAGAACCGGAGCCGCTCGTCGGCGGGCAACGCTTCGGGGTAGAAGCTTCCGTTCCACTCGTCGTAGGAGAAACCGCTGGTGCCGACGTGGATCTGCATGGGTCAGTACCAAATGGCTCCCACGCCCAGCGAGGTCAGCCACGGCAGCTCGTCGTTCACGCGTGGCAGTACCAGTGCGCTCAGGCGCACCTGCGGCTCCGAGCCTTGCCCCGCCTCGAGCTTCGTGATGTCCACCGAGAGCTCGAATCCGCCGTAGTTGAACTTGGAGTCCGTGGCGTCCTCCTTCTCGCCCACTTTCAGCGAGAAGATGAAGGCCGGGGCGTAGG
This sequence comes from Polyangiaceae bacterium, assembly GCA_046351435.1. Taxonomy (GTDB): domain Bacteria; phylum Myxococcota_A; class Polyangia; order Polyangiales; family Polyangiaceae; genus JADJKB01. The sequence goes on along the minus strand of JAXLYN010000007.1, from coordinate 57,919 downwards.
CGACGCCGAACGCGATGCCGCGCCAGAGCGTGGGCAGGCGGAAGTCGCCGAAGCCGAAATGCACGCCGAGCTCGAGCGGCAGCACGCCATAAACGTACGCGACGTTGTCGTATTGTGTGTCACGACCGACGACTCGCCCATTCTCCAGCTTGAAGCTCCGCCCCTTGGGCGGCCGCACGTAGAGGCCGCTCACGTCGAGACGAGCGCCGACCCGAAACGCAGCCCACGAAGTCGAGCCACTGGCAGGTTCGGGCAGCGGCAACACCATGAGCGAAAGGTCGAGGCCGAGCCCTGCGCCCACGCCGTAGGTCGTCGTGCTGCCGATCTCCGTGAGACCGGTCTCCGGATTCGTGCCGACGTATTGCGTCTTCGGAATCATCAGGCCGGTGACCTGCGCGTGGGCGCCATAGCTCGCGCGAGCCCCACCGCGTTTCGCCCACGCAGCGGACAAGACCTTGGGGTCGCCGTAGTCAGGCTCGTCGTCGCGTTTCGAGGGCTTCAAGATGTAGCCGGCCGAGACGCCCTGGGACGCGCCGGCGGCGCTGGATTCCGGTCGAGACTCCGCAGCAGGCGCGGCGGCGCCCTTCGATGTGCCACCCAAGAGCTCTCCCAGCGCTGCGAGAACGGCTTCGGCATCGGCGACCACCTTGCTCTTCGCATCGCCGTCCCGAACCACCAACACGCGGAGCCCGCCGGCGTCCTTCGACACGCGGATCAACACACCCGCGTGCAAGCTCTTGCGCACTCCGTCGAGCGGCGCCGCGTCGGCGCTGATCTTGCCCTCGACCATGGCGTTCTGCTGTTCCGCGGCAGCCCGCGTGTCCGCCTTGCCGTCGGGAGTGAGTCCGCGCCCGCGCGCGAGCTCGAAGATGCGCGCCCTGAGCTTCGCGTTCTCCGTTTCGTCTTCGAAGGCGTCCGCCACCACGACCACCGAAGACGCGGCGTTCGGCGCCCGAGAACCGGCCGGTGCGTCAGCCTCCCCCGCCAATGCCTGTGACGGTAGGAGCCAAAAAATTGACACTAGCGCGACCCCGAACCGCATGTCCTTCACGTCCGGGAGTTTGCCACTCTCGGCGCCACGCGGCGGTCTTTTCGGCAGACACCGACGGGGACGGTGGACGAGACACCCGGGTGCGGGCACCCGACGTTCTCGTATTGCGGATCGCCCACAGACGCTCTAGTCCGTGGTTCGAGCATGCGAGTCCTGATCGTGGGAACAGGGGCTGTCGGCGGCTATTTCGGCGCTCGACTCGCCCACGGAGACCACGAGGTCACGTTCATCGCGCGCCGCGAGCACGGCGCGAAGATCCGAGAGCGGGGCCTCGTCGTGGAAACCCCAGACGGAGAGCTGGTGGCGGAGGGTCGCGTGCTCGAGGACTTGGACGAGGCCAGAGGCATGGAAGCGGACTTGGCGCTCGTCGCGGTGAAGGCGGGTGCACTCGACCAGGTCGCGGCCGGAACACTGGCGGCCCTGGCCCCCGAAGGGGTGGCGATCCCGCTGCTGAATGGGCTCGATTCGGAGCGGATCCTCGCAGAATCCATCGGAGTCGAGCGCGTCGTGGGCGGCGTCGCGCAGATCGCGGCCGCGCTGGTGACGCCGGGGCGGGTGAGGGTCAAGGCTGGCGGGATGCTCACCATCGCGCCGGTCGTGCCTTCGGACCTCGAGCGGGTCGAAGCCCTCGCCCGTGTCCTCGACGCCAGCTTCCCGTGCGTGGCCGAGCGCGAGCTCGCGCGCGTTCTCTGGCAGAAGCTCCTCTGGAACGCGCCGTTCAATGCCATCTGCGCGCTCACACGCAGGACCGCCGGGCAGGTCCTGGCCCTGCCGGAGCTCGAGACCCTGGTGCGAAGCGCCATGGCGGAGATCATCGCTGTCGCTCGCGCGGACGGGGTGGATCTCGGAGATCACGCGATCGAGGCGATGCTGGCCATTACCCGGGGCCTTTTCGCAGACACCGAGCCCAGCATGCTGCAGGACGTGCTCGCAGGCCGGACGACCGAAGCCGATGCGTTGCAGGGCGCGGTAGTGACCCGAGGCCGCCAGCATGGGGTTCCAACCCCGATACACCAAACGCTCCACACGCTCGTCCTCGGCCTGGGGCGGCTCGAGTGAGCACGGCGCTCTGGGCGGGAGGAGGCTGGCCCGAAGTGTGCAGGCGTTCGCCCACGAATCAGAGACATGGGCCGATGCGTGGGCCCGAAAGGTCGGCGCGATTGTTGCTCGCCCTGACACGGGAAGGAGTCTCGATGGTCGTCACCTTGAGCGATCCCCCCGCGTCTCGTGCGGTCGTCTCGACGCCGCCGATCGAGCGCCCGACCGTGCGTGGTCGAACCATTGGCGCTGAACTAGAGTCGGCCGAGGTGGCGGGCTTGCCGGAGCGGTGGCTGGTTGGGCAGGGGGAATCGGAGTGACTCCGAACCCCCGCCCCGGTTCGTCCTCCACGGGTGCGCAACGCATCATCGTGGCGCTCGTCGTGACGAGTGATGCGTTCGTCGTCGACCTCGCGCGTGCGCTACCCCGAGAAACCGTGACCTTTGGCATTGCCGCTTCGGTCGACGAGGCCTTGGTGCTGAGCACGAACACCCGGTACAGCGTGCTGGTCCTCGATACCGACAGCCTCGACGCCGCGGCCATCGGCGCGCTCCGGCAGGCGGCACCCAAGGCGGGGATCGTCGCAACGGGCGCCAACGCGAGCTTCGATCACGTGGTCAGGACCATCCGCTCGGGCGCCCAAGAGTTCTTGGAGAAGGGCACCTACGAAGCGACCGTGCTCCACCGCACCATGCTTTCGGCGCTCGATCGCAAGGCACGTGAGGACGTGCTGGAGCAGCGCACCCGCACTCTCGACGCGGCTTTCGAGGCGCTCTCTCCTGCGCTGGCCGTCATCGATCCACGTGGGACGCTCAGCTTGGCGAATCGGGCGTGGCACGCCACGCTGGAAGATGCCGGGTCGTCGCTCGCACAGGTGACGGCAGGCCAAAGCCTCTTGGCTGCGCTCGAGCGAGACGCACTGCGCGAGCCCAGCGCGAAGGAGACGCTGCAAGGCATCCAGTTGGTCTTGGCCGGCACGCTCTCGAGCTTCCAGAGCGAATTCGCGCGCTCCACCGAGGACGGTGAGCGTTGGTTTGCGATGAGCGTCGAGCGCATGACCGGCAGCACGGGGGGCGCGGTGCTTTCGTGCGTCGACATCAGCGACCGAAAACGCGTCGAACACGCCCAAAAGCTCAGCGAACGCGAGTTTCGTGAGCTACTCGAGCGCTTCCCGGAGGCGGTCGCGATCCATCGGGGCGGCCGCTTCGTCTGGGTGAACCACACGATGCTCGAGTACCTCGGCTACCGAGACCCCGGGGAGCTCGTCGGGCGACCCATCACGTGCGTGCTGCACCCGGACGAAGTCGCCGCCACGCTCGACCGCGTGCGCGATCTCACCGGGTCGGGGGCACCCCAGTCGCCACGGGAAACCCGCGTCCTGCGCGCCGACGGCAGCGTCGGCGTCAGCGAGATCCAGGCCATTCCGGTCCACTTCGAGGGCAAGGCCGCGGTGCTCGCCATCGGCCGCGACGTGACCCAACAGCGAGAGCTCGTCGCGCGCATGATGCAGGCCGATCGCATGCAGAGCGTCGGCTTGCTGGCCGCCGCGCTGGGCCACGAGATCAACAACCCGTTGTCGTTCGTCACGGCCAACGTGGACGTGGCGCTCCGCGCAGCCGTGGAGCTGGAGAAGACGCTGGACCGGCTACCGGCGCATCGCATCGACCCCGAGCTCTTGGACACGGCGTTCAAGCTCGGCAGCGGCGCACGCGAGATCCGCGAAGCCCTGGGCGACGCACGCCAAGGTTCGCGCCGCGTGCAATCCGTGGTCTCGGATCTTCGCTCGTTCTCGCGACCGGAGAACTTGGAAGACGGTCCGGTCCGGCTGGAACCGGTGCTCGACGCGGCGGTGAACATGGTGTGGAACGAGATCCGCCACCGCGCGAAGCTGGTCAAAGACTACGCCGACGTGCCGAGTGTACTCGGAAACGAAGCGCGTCTCGGTCAGGTCTTCCTCAATCTCCTGACCAACGCAGCGCATTCCATCGCGGTCGGCGCCGCCGACAGGAACGAGATTCGGCTCCGGGTCTACCCCACGGCGGACCGTGTAGTGGTCGAGATCGCCGACACTGGCTCGGGCATCGATCCGACCCATCTCTCACGGATCTTCGACCCCTTCTTCACCACCAAACCCCCCGGTCAAGGCACGGGGCTCGGCCTGCCCATCTGCCGCGACATCGTGCGCGGACTCGGAGGCGACCTCGAGGTCGACAGCGAGCTCGGAAGAGGCAGCACGTTCCGCGTTCTCCTGCGCACGTCGGTGGAAGCGCCGCTGCGCGCCTCCACCGCAGCCCCGCTCACCCCACCGCGTACGGCGCTGCGGGTTCTCGTGGTGGACGACGAGCCACTCATCGGTCGCGTCGTCGGACGCTGCCTGGGCAAAGGCCGGCTGGTGGAGTGGGTGTCGAGCGGGCACGAGGCGCTGCGGCGGCTGCGGGGCGACGAGAAGTTCGACGTCGTCTTGCTCGACGTGATGATGCCCGAAATGACCGGGATCGAGGTCTACGAGACCTTGCGCGAGACTGCGCCGGACGACCTCCGGCGGGTGGTCTTCTTGACCGGCGGTGCGTTCACGCCCTTGGCCCGCGAGTTCTTGGAGCGGGTGCCGAACCGTCGGCTGTCCAAGCCGTTCGAAGCCGTTCAGCTCCGCTCGGTGGTGGACGAGGTCGCGGCGGAATTACCGTGAGCAGCTGCGAGATTCCGGCGCCCGCAGGAGATCGAATCATCGACGGGCGTCACTCGGCATCGCTGCCGGTGTCGATGCGCTTCAGCAACCGGCGGAAGTTCGACGCATCCATGCCGGCGATCCGCGCCGCTTCGTTGACGTTGCCCGCCGCCGCCGCCAAGAGCCGACGTGCATAGGCGCGAATGAAGCGGTCCCTGGCCTCCGCCAATGGAATGAGCGGCCCGGCGGTTTCGAGCGCGGGGTCGGCCGCGTGCGGCGAGCTGAGGCTCGGCGGCAAGAGGTCGAGAGTGACGGTGTCTCCACGACAGAGGACGAGCATGCGCTCGATGGTGTTCTCCAGCTCGCGTACGTTTCCGGGCCAGTCGAAGCGCACCAGGGAGTCGAGCACTTGCGGCTCGATGCGTGGCTTGGGGCGCTTGAGACGTGCGGCGTGTTTCGCCAGGAAATGCTCGGTCAAGAGCGGGACGTCGCCCCCACGCTCGCGCAGGGGCGGGATCTCGATGGTGAGGACGTTGAGCCGATAGTAGAGGTCCTGACGGAAGCGTCCGGCCTGGACCTCCTGCGCGAGATCGCGATTGGTGGCCGCGATGATGCGCACGTCCACGCGCTTCGATTCGCTGGAACCGACCGGACGAACCATGCCTTCCTGGAGCACCCGCAGCAAGCGCGCCTGAGTGGTGGCGGAGAGCTCGCCCACTTCGTCCATGAAGAGCGTGCCGCCGGACGCCGTCTCGAACAGGCCGCGCCGCGAGGTGGTCGCGCCGGTGAACGCGCCGCGCACGTGCCCGAAGAGCTCGCTCTCGAGCAGGCTGTCGGTGAGCGCGGCGCAGTTGATGTCGACGAAGCTCTGCCCGTTTCGTGCGCTCTGCTCGTGGATGGCACGCGCCACGAGCTCTTTGCCCGTGCCGCTCTGCCCGAGGACCAGCACGGTCACGTCGGATGGCGCGGCCGCGCTGATCATGGCGCACACGTTGCGAATCTCGGCGGATTCGCCCACCAGCCCCTGCACGCGGTGGGATGCCTCGAGCTGGCTCTCGAGGAAGCGGTTGCGCTCCACCAGACGCCGGTGCTGTAGCGCACGCCGGACCGACGGAACGAGCGTGTTGCGGGCATCGATGGGCTTCACCAGGTAGTCGTAGGCGCCGAGCCGCATGGCCTCGACCGCCGCAGCCACCGTGGCTTGACCCGTCATCAGGAGGATGGGGATGTCCGGCCAGCGTGCGTGTGCTTCGGTCAGGAGATCGAACCCGCTCTTGCCCGGCATGAACACGTCGGTGATGAGCACGTCGACGTCCGAGCTCTGCTCCTCGAGCGCGGCCGTGACTTCGTCGGCGCTCTCGAAAGTCTGGACGGTGAAGCCGGCCACTTCCAGCGAGCGAGCCACCGACCGCCGCAGCAACGTTTCGTCGTCCACGACGAAGATCGTCCCGAGGCTGGCTTCGAATGCCTCACTCGGCGGACCGGGTTCGGAAGACACGAGGGGGTCATATTGACCGCACCCCGCCAGTCCTCGCAACCGGAGAGATCGGCGTCAACGGCTTGACGCTGCCGCAGGCCCATTTCGTGCAGAGCCCGTCCGCGGGTGTCATGCAAAGCCAACCGTCAGAGAGCCTCGACAAGCACAACGGACAGTCGTCTCCGCCGGCCTCCACCGCGCTCGAAGTGGAAGCGAAACTCGATGGGCGTTATCTCCTCCGTCGACTGCTAGCTCGTGGTGGTGGCGCCCAGGTCCTCGCAGCGGAGCACCTCTACACACACCGCGCTGTCGCCGTGAAGATTCCGCTCCAGGCGGGACCGCTCAGCGTGAAGCGCTTCGAGCGAGAAATCGAGGTTCTTTCGCGCGTGCGCGGCGAAGGCATCGTGGAGATGCTCGATGCGGGCCACGCCGACGGGGCGCCCTACGTGGTGTTCGAGCTGCTGGAGGGGCGGACGCTGGCCGGGCTGCTCGCAGCGCGCGGACGTCTCGGCATCCCGGAGACGCTGGAAGTAGGCCGCGCCCTCAGCGCCGCGCTCGCTCGCTGCCACGCGCGGGGCGTGGTCCATCGTGACGTCAAACCCAGCAATCTGTTCCTGCCGCGCAGCGGCAAGCCTTCGCTCGTGGTGCTGGACTTCGGCATCGCGCAGCTTGCGGACGACGGCACGCCCGCGGAAAAGCTGACTCGGGAAGACTCGCTGCTCGGGACGCCCGAGTACATGGCCCCCGAAGCCCTGCTCGCCAACGCCACCGACCATCGAGTCGACGTCTACGCCGTCGGCGTGACGCTCTACGAGTGCTTGACGGGCACCGTGCCGTTCGACGGGAAATACGCGGATGTTCTGCTGAAGCTGTCCACCAGCCAACCGCGCTCGCTGAGGGAACAGCGGAGCGACGTTCCGGAGGATCTCGAGCAGATCGTGACCCGCTGCCTGGCGCGCGAAGCCAAGCACCGCTTCCAGAGCATGCAGGACCTGGCGAACGCGCTGGACGCGTCAGCGCTCCGGTCAGCTGGACCCGTCAATCTCCTGGCACGAAACCCGCCGCGCCCGGAGGTGGGCGCCGACAAGGCGACGCTGGCCGACGCCCCCAAGGCGATGAGCACCGACTCGGGGGCGAGCCGGCGCCGTCATCCGCGGGCACCCTACATCACGCTGGCGCGACTCACGCGCCAGAGCGGAGAACGAGTCGACGGCCGGCTCGAGGAAATCAGCGAAGGCGGACTCCAGTTCGTCGGCGACCGCGCCATCCCCGCTGGCGAGAGCGTGCAGATCCGCTTCGCGCTCCCCGCGAGCGGTCGCATCACCGAGGCACAAGCCACGGCGCGTTGGAACCGGACTCTTCGCGGCACCAACGCGACCGGCTTCGAGTTCAGCAGCATCGCCGACAACGCGCGGGCGGAGATCCGCAAGTACGCGACGTTCGTCGCCGCGGATCCGAACCCGACCTGACGAAACGAAAGGATCCGTGACCAGTGACGCAGAAGAAGGCGTTCACGGTCGCCGTGGTGCTGACGGTGGCATGCTTCGCGCGACAGGCTCGAAGTGAGTCGCTGCGTCTCCACGGCGCCGCCACCTTGGACAAGGCCGTCGGAGGACACCAGGAGCGCGAATTCGGCTTCGGCGGCGGAGCCTTCGCCGCGCTGGAGCTACCGCTCGGCGAAGCGTTCGGGGTCGAGCTCGAGCTCGGCGGCGCATGGCTGAGCGAGGGCAAGCCTCGGCGGATCCGCGGTTTTCGCCCGAGGGCGACGCAGCGTTGGCCCACGCAGCCGCCGGATTCCGGCTCCAACCGTTGGGACACCCGCGGGGTCCTTGGGCCGCTGCCCACGCCGGCGCCGGGCGCACTCGGGACCTCACACGCCCGATGTTCGACGCAGCGGTGGGTTGGGACTTCCCGCTCGGCGCGGGCCAACTGGCCGTCGGCCCCACCTTCGGCGTGGTCCACGTCTTCCAGCCCGACGACGCGCTCCGGCCCGCGGATGCCAACATCCTCGTCGCGGGGATTCACGGCGTCTGGCAGACCCGCTCCGCGCCGTCGAGGGACGTCGACACCGACCGCGACGGCATCTTCGACCGCCGAGATCGCTGCCGTCTGGATCCCGAGGACAAGGACGACTTCGAAGACGAGGACGGCTGCCCCGACGACGACAACGACAAGGACCAAATCCCGGATCGTCGAGATCGGTGTCCGCTCGTCCCCGAGGACAAGGACGGATTCGAAGACGCGGACGGCTGTCCTGAAAACGACAACGACAAGGACGGCATCGTGGACGCACGCGACCGCTGTCCCAACGTCCCGGAAGACAAGGACGGATTCGAAGACGGGGACGGCTGCCCCGACGAGGACAACGACAACGACGGCATCCTCGACCCCAAGGACCTCTGCCCGAACGAGCCCGAAACCAAGAACGGCTACGCCGACGAAGACGGGTGTCCCGACTCCGAGCAGGTCCGCGTGGTGGGAGACAAGATCGTGCTCGACGACCGCGTTCACTTCTGGACCAACAGCGCGCAGATTCGGCCGGTGAGCTACCCACTGCTCCAACGTGTGGCAGAGCTCATCCAGCAGAACCCGAGCTACGTCCACGTCGAAGTGCAAGGGCACACCGACGAGCGTGGACCGGAGTGGTTCAACAAAAAGCTCTCCGAGGAGCGCGCCCAGAGCGTCCAGAAGTTCCTGGTCACGCAAGGGATCACCGAGAGCCGGCTGTCCGCTCGCGGATTCGGCTCGGAGAAGCCGCTGGCGGACAAGAAGAGCGAGCGCGCGTGGTTCATGAATCGGCGCGTCGAGTTCTTCATCACCCGCGAGGTGCGAACGGGAACGCCGAGCGGCACGCCGAACGGCACGCCAAGCGAAGGGGAAAGCCAATGAGAATGCGGCGCGCTTTCCAGCTCCTTTCGGGGAGCGCCACGATCCTCGGCTGGGTTCTGGCTTGCGCGGACGGCGGCGTGGTGGGCGGCTCGTGCCGAGAGGGCCTGATCGAATGCGCCGGCCAATGCGTCGACCCCGCGCGCGACCCCGCCCACTGCGGCTCCTGCGGCAACGTGTGCGCGGGCGGCGACATCTGCCAAGCCGGCTCGTGCGGCGGGGACGCAGGAAAACCCGATTCGGGCGACGCGGGCGACGCAAACGACGACGCGGATTCCCCGTTCGACGTGCCCCCGTGGGACGGCCCACTGCACGACGTGCCCGACGCTGGAGACGGCGACGGAGCCGCTGGCACGGGAGGTACGGGCGGCGATTCGGGCGACGACGGCGGCGACGGACAAGCCGGAGCCGGCGGCAGCGACTCGGGCTGCACGCCACCGTACGACACGCCGGCTCACTGTGGGGACTGCTTCACTCAGTGCAGCGGCGCGACTCCGCTCTGCGTGCCGGTCGACGGGGGCCACGCCTGCGCGCCCGCTTGTCCGCCCCCCCTGACCTACTGCGCCGGCACCTGCGTCGACACGCAAACCGACCCCGATCACTGCGGTCAGTGCGGGAACGAGTGCCCGAGCGGGATCTGCCAGGCCGGGAAATGCGTCGGCGCAACCGCCGGTCACGTCGTGCTCCTCTGTGCGAGCTTCGAACAGGCATCGCAGAGCTCCAGCATCACGCTCTTGCTCGGCAACGCGGTGTTCCTGCCGCCGCAAAACCCCGTGCGGATACTGGGCTACGTCGAACACACTCCGAACGCCATCCAGAACAAGCTGGGCCAAGTGCTGGGCTGGTCGGCCCAGGCCAAAGGACGCAGCTACACGCTCACCCCCACGACCAGCCCGAGCGCGATCCCCACACAGCTCAAGAAGGCCGACTACGACGTGCTCCTGGTCTACGACCAGCCGAACGCTCCGGCGGGCGCTCTCGGCTCGAGCGGGTCGAGCTGGGCGGCCACCGTCGCCTCCTTCGTCGGCGGCGGCGGAGTGGTCGTGGTGGCGTCGGGCGGCGGCGGGGTGGGAGAAGTCGACGAGCTCGTCACGAACGCGGGGCTCTTGTCGGTTTCGCAACAAGCGGCGGTGCCGAACGGCACCGTGATGGCGAACCTTGCTCCGTTCGACGCAGTCGGGCTCAACGTGCTTTCGCCGTTCGTGGCCCTGAAACAGTCTTGCACGTTCTCGACCAGCGCCTCCCCCGGCCCAGGTACGGTCTTCGTCGTGGCGCCGATGTCGGGCGATGCAGGTGCATCGGCCCCGATGGTCGTCCATCGCATTCCGTAGTTCTTCAAGTTCCGCTTCGAACGACCGTCCTTTGCTGCCATGACGGTCTCTGTGCTGCGCTCGGCCGACCTCGGTTCGCCAGCAGAGGAGCCATCGGCCGACGTGCTCTCCGCGACCCGTGGAACCCTGCTCCTGGTGGACGACGACGAGCTTTTGGTCCGAAGCCTCGCCCGCGTCCTGCGCGCTCGTGGCTTCGTGGTGACGACTGCCAGTACCGGTACCGAGGCCGTTGCCCAGGCGACCGCTCAGCGCTTCGACGTCGTGCTCAGCGACATCTCGATGCCCGGGATGGACGGCATCCAGCTCCTGAGAAGGTTGCGCGAGAAGGACCTGCTCGTGCCGGTGGTGCTGATCACCGGTGAGCCGACGGTGTCCACCGCCATGGAGGCGGTCGAATACGGCGCGTTCCGCTACCTCAGCAAGCCGGTCACCAACGACTCCGTGACGCGAGTGGTGGACTTGGCGGTCCGCTACCACCGCATGGCCCGGATCAAGGCTCGGGCGGCCGAGGCCCTCGGAACCGATGCCATGCCGAGTGATCGCGCGGGCCTCGAGGCCAGCTTCGAGCGCGCACTCGAGACCCTGTGGATGGCCTACCACCCCATCGTGAGCGCCTCCACGCGCGCCATCTACGGCTACGAAGCCCTGCTCCGTTCGCGCGAGCCGAGTCTGCCTCACCCGGGCGCGATGATCGAAGCCGCCGAGCGCCTCGACGAGCTGCACACCTTGGGTCGCATCATCCGAGACCGCGCCGCCGCGCCGGTGGTGACCGAACCCGAAGCCGGCATCCTGTTCGTCAACTTGCACGTACGGGATCTCCTGGACCCCACACTGACGTCCCCCGACACCGCCCTGTCGCGCATCGCGGATCGAGTGGTGCTCGAGATCACGGAGCGCGCCGCGCTCGACGAGGTGGGCGACGTTCGGCCCCGCATCGCTCGCCTGCGAGAAATGGGCTTCCGGATCGCCGTCGACGACCTCGGCGCGGGCTATGCTGGGCTCACGAGCTTCGCGCAACTCGAGCCGGAGGTGGTGAAGCTCGACATGTCGCTGGTGCGCGGCATCGACACCAACGCGACCAAGCAGAAGGTCGTGCGCTCCATGACGAGCCTGTCCCAGGAGATGGGCATGTTGGTGGTCGCGGAAGGTGTCGAGACGGTGGCGGAACGCGACACGCTCGTGGCGCTCGGCTGCGACCTCTTGCAGGGCTTCCTGTTCGCGAAGCCCTCGCCGCCGTTCGCCCAGATTCGATGGTGAGCCATGGCGCAGCCGAAACCCGACCCCAGCGAGACGCGGCGTGAAACGGGCGGTCGCCTCGTGACGCCGTCGTCCACCACGCATCGCGAGCTGCGCGCGGTGCGGCAGGAAACGCCCACGCGCACGGCCATCCCCGCGGTGCGTCCAGTTCCCACCCCAACGGCCAACGGGCCCGGCGCGCCACGCCGGCCCGCCGCACCCGAACACCCGACCCGCAGAGATCTGCCCGCGACTCGCGCCGGGACGGAGCTCCGTCCGGTGCTCGCGCCGCCGCGCCCGAACAGCCACATCCGCCAGGAGATGCCGGCGGTCCACATCCAGCCGTACGACCCGGACCCCGACGAGGACGACGAGTGGGACAGCATCACCTCGGTCACCAACAGCATCCCGGTGATCGCGGGCGCGGAGCGGACGGTGCTCGTGCGGCTCGACGGCGTCGAGGCCGGCAGTCTAGTCGCCCTGACGCTCGGCAGCGGCGCCACACTGGGCAGACACGCCGCGAGCGACGCGCAAGTCCACGACGCCGGTGTCAGCCGGCAGCACGCGCGCATCGAGTGGGTGGCCGGACGCCACGAGGTAGTCGACCTGGGTTCGGCCAACGGCACCTGGATCAACGGACAGCGCGTGAGCCGGCGGGCCCTCGCCGACGGCGACCTGCTCCAGCTCGGACCCAACGTGTGCTTCCGCTACACACGCACCAACGCCCTGCACGAGGGACTCCTTCGAGAGCAATACGAGTCGAGCACGCGAGACGCGCTGAGCGGCGCCTACAACAGGCGACACTTCGACGAACGGCTGAAGGCCGAGCTCGCCTACGCGAACCGACACGGCACGACACTGTCCATCGTGCTCCTCGACATCGACCACTTCAAGCGCGTCAACGACGAGTTCGGCCACGCCGTGGGCGATCAGGTGATCCGTCACATCGCGACGCTCGCGGCTCGCGAGCTCCGCAGCGAAGACGTCTTCTGCCGCTGGGGCGGTGAAGAGTTCGCGATCTTGCTGCGCGCCACCCTGCTGCGCGACGCGGTACGCGTCGCCGAACGAGTGCGCGCGACCATCGAGCGACTGCCCATGGGTCACGTCGGCCGCCCACTCCTCGTCACGGTGAGCGCGGGTTGCGCCGAGCTCGACGAATGCCCGTCCCGCAGCGCGGCCGAGCTCATGCAGCGGGTCGACGAGCGGCTGTACGCCGCAAAACACCGGGGACGGAACCAGGTCGTGGGCCTCTTGCGCTGAGCCGTGGCTCGCGTCCGGTCCGACCTTGCGCGATGCCGAAGTGTGCGCGTCGCGCCGGAGGCGGAATCCGGGACGCACGGACTCAAGCCGACGCGGTTTCACCCGTTCGATGTCCACGTGCGACCCCGACATCTGTTCTGGAGTTTGGTCATCTCCGTGACGCTGGCCACGGCCACGTCGGCCGCCGCGGATCCCCCTGAACCCACTCGCCCCACGCTCACGTCGGGCACGGTCAAGAGAAGCGCGGCAGGCTTCTCGGTGGCCGGCGCCGAGGGAGCGGTCTATCGATTTCCTGGCGGCCCCGTGCTGTCGGCTGAGGCCGGCGCCGAGCTTCGCTTGCTGCCGAACTCGCAGCCCCTGTCCCTCAGCGGGGGCGGCACGACGCCCGGCTACACCGTGATCTTGCGCGCGGGCACCTTGGCCTTCGAGTTGCCCAAGGGCTCCAAGAGCGCGCTGGTCTTGGCGGCGCCACGGCGCACGACGGCCATCATCCAGAGCGGCAGCGTCGGTGCATCGGCAACCGCCACGCACACGGCAATCGTCAATGGACGAGGCTCGACCACCGTCAGCACCGGCGACGGCGCATACCAACCGCTGCCGGAGGGGCGAGTCCAGGTCGTGGACACGAAGGTGAGCGTCCGAGACGCGGTTGCCACGCCGAGCCAACTGCTCGGCCGACGCCTCGTAGTGGCGCCGTCGGGGAGTCGAGCCATCGGCAAGTTGAGCTGGAGCCCGGTCGAAGGCGCAACGGAGTACCGCGTGCGTCTCCATCGTTCGGGTGAAGCCAAGCCCCAGCTCGACGTGCGCGTACCAGAGGCGTCCGTGGTGCTCGACTCACCTCTCACGCCCGGCAGCTATCGCTTCTCGGTCGTCGCCGTCGACAGCTCGGGCTTCGCCAGCGCAATCCCGCTCGAACGACCGGTGCAGGTGGTCGGCGTCACCCTGCCCGAAGGTGCCTACACCGACGACAACGGCACGGTGTTCTTGAGCCAAGCACAAGAAGTCGGCTTCACCGGGGTGGACGGGCTCGAGATGACGTATGGACGCGCGGGACGCTTCGTGAAAGCCGCCCCGAAGGCCGGTCTGTTCCGCGGTGAGGCCACGGTCGTGCACTTCCGCTTTCCGGGCACGAGCGAAGTCGCGAGCGCCCGCCTCGCCCCACGGGCGCTCCGTGCCGTCGTGGAGATGACTCCGCGAAGCGCCAGCTGGCCCAAAGACAGCATCGAGGTTCGCTACCGCGTGGTCGACGGGTCGGGCAAGCCCGCCCCCGATTGGGTCGAACCGCGCGCGCGCGTGCTCCTCGGCGTGGAGCCCGTCGACGTTGCGTTCCGAGAAGAGGGCGGGTGGCGAAAGGCCAAGGTGCCTCCGCGTCACGGCAGTGGGCCGTGGGTCCTCCGAGTGGAGGTCGAAGACCAGCACGGAGTGCAGCTCGGGCGCGACTTCGTCGAAATCGTGCGCTCGGCGCAGAAACCGACTTCCCGCACCGTGGTGCGGCGCAAGCCAAGCGAACGACTGGCGCAACGCTGATGAAATCGAAGACGGAAGGAGTGATCGGATGACGTTGGACCACGAAGGGTTCGTTGAGCGCGAGCGCTCGGAAGAGGCCACGATCAGACAGCTATCTGCGGGGCCTTCGGCGGACAACCGGCGAACGCACTCTCGCTTCTCCGTCGAGCTCGACGTGAGCCTGTCGAGCGACCACAACTTCTACGCCGGCTTCACCGAGAACCTCTCGGCAGGCGGCATCTTCGTGGCCACGCACGCCTTGAAGCCTGCGGGCGCCATGATGGAGTTCTGCATCTTCTTGCCCACCGGCGGGGCGATTCGGGGCAAGGGCGAGGTGCGCTGGGTGCGCAACTACCACGAGGGCAATGACCTGCCGCCCGGCATGGGGATTCGCTTCGTGGAGCTCGAACCCGGGTGCCTGGAACTGATCGAGACCTTCTTGGCCCACCGCGAACCTCTGTTTTTCGATGACGAGTGAGGGCCAGATGGAGCCCAAAGAGCCCACGCGCCCCGAGTTCGACGAAGCCGAGCTGAAGCGCTGGGCGGCGCTGCTCCGACGCTTCATCCACGATCTCAGGAACCCGCTCACCGTCATCAAGACCAACGTCGCGTACCTGAAGGAGACGGATCCGGCAGAGCTCGTCGTCGAGGCCCCGGCCGTGCTCGAAGACCTGGAACAAGCCATCGACCAGGCCGAGAAGCTGCTGAGCCAGCTGAACCAGGACACCGCCCACGCGCGGGATCTGCTGTTGAAGAAGCCCTGACCGACCGGGTGGAACGCCCGTCGACTCTGCGACGGCTCTCGGTCGCTGCCGTCAGAACTTCTTGCAGGCGCCTTCGGGCGGCGTGCCCTCGGCCGTCAGCGGGCCCGTCCCGCCATAGGTCTTCCTGAGATCGGAGCTCAGCTTGCGCGCCTTGGCGATCTGCCCGAGGACGTCGGCGCCGAGCGTCGGAGTGCGCGCGTAGGTCTTGTAGTCGACTTGGTACAAGCCGAAGCGCGGCACGAAGCCCTCTGCCCACTCGAAGTTGTCGTAGAGGCTCCAGTGGTAGTAGCCGCGCACGTCGACGCCGTGGGCGCGAGCGCGGGCCACGTGCTCGAGTGCCCGTACGATGTTCTCGGCCCGCCGTTCGCCGACCAGCGTCGCGATGCCACCCTCGCTGACGACGAGCGGAAGGCCTGGGTAGCGCTCGCCGAAAGCATCGAGCACGGTTTCCAGGCCCGGGGCGTAGTGCTCGTAGCCCATGGTGGGCACGCAGTAGCTCGGGTCGGTCGGGGGCAGACAGGATCCGAAGTCGAACGTCGAGAAGCACGGAGTCAGTGCGAGCACCGGGACGAGCCCGCCGTTGCCGGTCACGCCCGAGCGGAAGTAGTACTGAAGTCCGAGCCAATCGAGCTTGCCCTTGAAGCTCGGCTGGCTTTCTTCGGCCGTGCCGTCGAGGTCGTTGTCGAAAGCACCCTGGGTGAGCGCATCGGCCAAGAGATAGTGAAAGACGTAGACGAGGCGATCCCGCGCCGCGACGTCTTCGGGGTCGGTGCTCGGCTCGTTGCCGCGGGAGGGAACCCAATCGGCCACGGACAGCGAGAAGCCCACACTGGCAGCCACCCCGTCCCCGTCGGCGTCCTGGGCATCGGCAGCCCGGATCGCGTCGTAGGCGGCCACGTGCCCCTTCAAGTAGTCCTTCACCACCGGCACGAACTTCTCGAGCAGCGAGAACAGGTACTTCTTTCCCGGAGGAAACACGCCGAGTCCGTGGGACGCGAGCAGGTAGTTCACCGGCTCGTTGACCGTTCCCCAGTCGTCGACGCGGTCTCCATAGCGTTCGGCGAGGAGCTTGGCGTGCTCGGCGAACTCCTCGATGGCCAGCGGCCCACCGACCGGGTGGCCGAAGCCACAAAGATTGTCGTCGCTGGGCCCCTTCGCACAATCGATGTCCCGTGGGTCGTCTACCCAAACCGGGTTCGAGAAATGGTGCAGCGTGACTACTGGGCGAATGCCCTTGGCGACGAGGGCGTCGATGAACTGGTCGTAGTGGGCCAGCGCGGCCTCGTCGATCTGGTCACGCTTGGGTTCGATGCGCGCCCACTCGATGCTGAATCGGTAGGAGTCGAGGCCCAAGGATGCGATCAGCTCGACGTCTTCGAGCGCCTTCGAGTAACCCTTGGCGGCATCGCCCACGAAGGTGCCATTGCCGAGGCCGCCGTCGGCCTTCGGCTGGGTGAAGACGTACCAGTCGGTGTTGGTGTTCTGGTCCTCGATCTGGGTGGCTGCGCTCGCTGCTCCGAAGCGGAACGACCCCTTGCCTTGCTCGGTGCCGAGGGGCCCTGGCGCGGAGAAGGAAATACCCGAAGCTCCACCGCCGCCGCCTCCACCGCCGTCGTCGCCGGAGCAACCCGTGAGGGCCAGCGAGAAGAGGCCGAGCAAGCCAAAGAGCCGTCCGCACACCTGAACACCCGCCATGGTGCCGAGAGATCTAGCCGATATTTCGTGATCCCGCTCGGGGAGTCGGGCGAGGAGGGCTTTACGGCCTGGCGCGAAAGTGACAAACCTGGAAAGCGAGGTGGACCCGAAAACGGCGCTCGAGCCTGGTGTGGTCATCGCGGAGCGCTTCCGCGTCGATCAAGTCACCGACTATCCGGGAGCCGGGCCGGCGTTTCTCGCCACTGATCAGTCCGGCGGCGACCGGCTCGTCGTGTTCGACACCACCCTCGACGAAGCCGACGCGCTTCGACCCGCCGTGGGAGCGCACCATGCGCACCTGGCGGGCGTGCGGGGCTTGGTCGCCCACGGCGAGCGCGACGTGCTCTTGACCGAGCACGTTCCCGGCCTCTCCGTGGAAGCGTTCGCAGATGGAACGCCTCGGCTGTCTCGCGTCGACGCGGTGCGCTTCGCGCTCCGCCTCCTGGACGCCCTCTTGACCCTGCACACGGCGGGCGCCAGCCACGGCCTGATCCGGCCCGCAGCCGTCATCCTCGAACCCGAGGGCCGCCCGCGCCCGGTGCTGGCGTTTGCGCCTCCGACCGCGGGCCCTTCGGCCTATCGCTCGCCCGAGCGCGGCGAATCCGGGCCCCCTTCCGTGGGGGACGACGCCTGGGCCGCGGGTGCGTTGCTGTTCCGGATGTTGACGGGTCGCGATCCGAATCCCGCGGGCCTATCCTCGGAAGACGAGCTCACCCAGGCGGGCATCGACGACCCCATCTTGCGGGCGAGCTTGTTGCACTCGCTCGCTGCCGACCCGAGCGAGCGCAGCGACACGGTCCAGCCACTGCGCAGAGAGCTCGCGCGCTGGTTCGCCGATCATGCTGGGGATGGCTCGACCCACTCGAGCAGCATGATGAGCCGGCCGCCGCCGTTGCCTCCGGGTGCCACGCCACCGCCGGGTGCCGGTTCACTGCCACCACCCACGTTGCCGTCCGGTGCGCCGGCGTTCTCTTCGACGATGCCCACCGAGGTCCAGCCCAAGAGCCGGGTTTCTCCGCTGCTCTTTGCGGGGATAGCGGCGGTGTTGGGCCTCGGGGCGGCGTATGGCGTCGCCCAGCTCCGCGCCAAACCCAAGGTGCAGGTCGTCACCACCAGCGCGCCGCAGAACCCGCCCGCCGCGAGCACCAGCGAAGCCGTCAGCCTCGGCGAGGTCGCGGTGACGGGAGAGAGCGAAGTCGCGAGCGACGCTGGCCGCGCCGTGAGCTGCGTCGCGGGTCACTTCCCCAAAGACACCTTCAAGCGCGCCCCCGACTTGAGCTGGCTCTGCACCGAGACGGATCCGCGGTCGGGCGGTGAGAAGTTGCGCGTCGCAGTAGTGCAAGGCGCAGCTGGCGGCGCTGCGACCACGGCCCAGCAGGTGTTCGCGCGGCTCGGCTGGTACGAGATGGCGGCCTATGCCGTCGTGCGCTCGAGTTGCTGCACCGATCCCAAGGCGCTCGAGCTCCCGGCGCCGAGCCAAGGCTGCGACCCACTGACGCAGAAGCTCGACGAGCTGGCGAAGGCCGTTCAGTCCAAGAGTCCCGTCGACGACGCCGTCTCCGGTTTCTCCAAGGCTGCGCGCTGTGAAGCCGATGCCAAGAAGGCCAGCGTGTTTCGCCGCCCCGGCGCACCCCAGTCGAGCGAAGAAGCCGCTTTCAAAGAGCTCCTGAAGAGCGTCGTCGAACCTTGAGAGCCGCGCGGCGGCGTTCGGTTTCGTCGTGGCTCCGGTCCTGCTCCTGACTCTCGAGCTCGCGCTCGGCATCCTGGTACCGTGGGCGATCCTGCGCCGCGACTTCGCGCGCTTGGACGCCACGCGCCTCGACCGCGCGTGGAACGACGCGAGCCTGTGGAGCGCCATCGTGCTGTTCGGACCGCTGTGCCTGCCGTTTCACTTCACCAAGACGCGGCGCTCGCTCTTCGGTCTGCTCCTCGGTTTGGGCTGGATGCTAGCCGCTTTCTTGGTCATCGGCCTGGCGTCGGCCGTGCTCGGCGCGCTGCTCGGCGATCCGTGACGTTGCGCCCCCCGCTGGCGAGGGCGTGGGCGATGGCGACGAGCGTCTCACCCTCCGCGACGAGCTCGCCCAGCGTCGGTCGCGCCGCGCCGGTGTGCCCGTACAGGCCGGTGAGCAGAAGCCGAGCGGGCACGTGACCGCGCGCCGCAGCGTGGAGCTTCTCCGCCTCGTTCCACGGGATCACGTCGTCATCTCGGCCGTGGCAGATCACCATCGGACAAGCGATGTCGCGAAGCGACGCGAGCGGGCTCGCGAAGGCGAACGCGGCGCCAGCGCGCTCGAGAGCCCGCGCCACGAGCTCCGCGCCACCCGGCACGATGCCCGTGCCCTTCAAGAACAGCTCTTCCAGCTCTCTCGGTACGTTGGCTGCGAGCGCTTCGGCGAACGGCACGAGCCGCCCCGGCTGCTTCAGCTCCATGCGGCCCCAGGTCTGGTAGGTCATCTCGCGCCACGCTTCGGCCAGGCCGAGGGCGTGCTCCGCCGGCACGCCCAAGTAGGGCAGCATGTTCAGGAAGAGGGCCGGTTGGTTCAATGGGTCGCGCGCGAGCACGGAGTTGCCTTCTGGGCGCCGCATGACGCCGTCGACGGCGAAACGCACGGCGGCGTCGAACTCCGCGTAGCCACCGAACGTGATCACGGCGTCGACCGAGTCGGGGACGCGAGCCGCCGCGTGGAGCGCGGGCCACGAGCCGAACGAAATGCTGAAAATCGTTAAGCGGCTGACTCCGAGCTCGGAGACCATACTGCGCGCCACGAGCTCGAAGTCGGTGGCCGCGCTCGGGTGGACGAGGAGCTCGGCGTAGGCCGGAAGGATGGGCGCGACGACGCGGAATCCGGCGTGCGCCAGGATGCGACAGAAGCGTTCGAAGCGCGGATCGAGGGGACCGTCGAAGTGCAGCCCTGGAGCCACCAAGTAGGTCCCGATCGCGTCGCCCTCGGGCTCGAGGACGAGCGCCTCGAGTCGCGATAGTGAGAGCGCGCGGGGCGGCCCTTGCACCCGACGACCGCGGCGACCCGGGACGTCGCCATCGCGGAGCACCCAGCGGCGGGCGTGCACCCCACGCGGAAGCGCGCGAGCTGGCGTCCAGGGCGACAGCCATTGGACGAGGCGTCGAAAGGCGCGCCAGCGCTGGAGCTCCATGCGGACGCCATCATCCCACGACCGCCCGCTGGCATTCGGACGCACGCGCGCCACTCCGAGAAACAGGAGTCATTTCGAGCAATCAGATAGAGCGCTTGCGGCGTGCGCGGAGCAGCGTGAAGAGGCCGCCCTCTTCGCGCGTCGAACGAGTGCCGGCGGGGCACGCACCTCGCCCCACGCGCCGACGGCGGTCGGCCTTTTCCCGAGGGTGAATCCATGCGCGTCCAAGAAGCGTCCCGTTCACACCCCCCCATCGCGCGACTCCTCACCGCGACGCTCCTCGCGGGCGTCACCTTGGCCCCGCTGGTTTCCTCGGCCGGGCAAGCGCCGCCCAGTTCGCTCGAGGCCGAGCGCAGCGGCAAGGTGCTGCTTTCGCACGTCGCGAAACGCATCACCGAATGCACGGCGAGCTCCAAAGACGGCAAGCTCGTGTGCAGCGCCAATCGAGAGAGCGTGGACCCCGCGACCAGCGTGATGCTCGAGCCGGTGCCCGACGGCAGCGTCAGCCGCAAAGACCGACGCGAAGCGCGCACGCTCACCCTGCCGAAAGAGGGGAAAGCCAACGTCACCTTGGGCGTCGGAACGTGGGAAGTCGCCTGGCCCGGGCGGGTCGAGCGCGATCGGTTCTACGTCGCGGAAGGCGACGAGTTCGCCATCGAGCTGCGCACCGAGGTCGGGGCCTGTAAGAAGGTGAAGAACGAATGCCGACTCAAGACCGACCAGACCAAGCTCGAAGTGAAGATCCCGGCGCGCTGCCGGCGATGATGTCGAACGAATCCTCGAAAGTGATGATCATGAAGCCCTCTTTCTTCGCGCACACCTCTCGGCGCCGAGCTCTGTTCCTCGCGCTGCCCTTCACATGTCTGATGGCGCTCGAGGTCGGCGCCTGCGCGGCTTCCGACGAGGACGCCGGGGCGGGCGGTGGCGGGGCGGTCGGGGCGCCGGCGGCAGCGATGCCGGCAGCGACGCCAGCGGAGGCAGCGGCGGACTCACCGGCGGCACCGGTGGCTCCACCGGCGGCACGGGCGGGGGCAGCGACGCCGCGAGCGACGCCAGCGGAGGCAGCGACGGAGGCGACGCCGCGAGCGACGCGCCCAGCGATGCGGGCGCCACCAGCATCTCCGGCAGCATCGTCGATCTCATCGCGACCACGCCGGTCGCGGACATGCAGGTCTGCCTCTACCAGATGCCGAGCGTGGCCTGCGTGAAGACGTCGGCCAACGGTTCGTACACGTTGACCGGCGTGCCGGCGAACCAAGAGGTGTTGCTCGAGTACACGAAGGCCAGCTATCTCCCCACGCTCGTGACGGTGAAGACGGTCGCTGGCCCGATGAGCGTCGGCCAGTTCTTGGCGCCGACCGTCACCGCAGCCAACGCTCTCGCCACCATCGTCGGCGTGAGCATGAGCCCGAACAAGGGTCACATCCTGGTGACCGCTTTCCAAGGTCCGGCGGGGAGCTTCAGCGGCCAGGACAACGTGGCCGCATCCATCGTGCCGAAGAGCGGCACGGGGCCCTACTACCTGAACGCATCCAACGTCCCGGACCTCGCCCTCACGGCCACGAGCACGTCCGGCATCGGCCTCTTCGCCAACGTCGATCCGGGCGACGTCGAGGTCACGTTGACCCACTTCACCAAGACCTGCCCGCGACTCGGCACGTCGTGGACGGGCTCGAAACCCAACGCCTCGAAGGTGAAGATCGTGGCGGGATACCTCACCGGTGGCGCCGGGCTCGAGTGTCCCTAGCGCTTCGCTCCCGTTCGCTCGCTCGACTCGCAGTCGAACCGATCGTCACGGGTTCAGCTTGCGGATCTTCGCACCCGCGGCTCGCAGGCGGGCGATGGTGGCGTCGTGCTTCGCATGGCGGCCGAAGAAGAAGGCATCGCCGCCCCCGAAGTTCGTGATGCGAGAGTAGGCGCGATCGGCCTCGGACAGGACAGCGCGCGCCCGCGCGTCTTTCACGTTCTGCTCGAGGAACCGCGTGTAGGCCTCGAGGGCGAGCCAACGTTCGTGGCTGCGCGTCAGCGCCAGAGCGATCTTCTTCTTCTCCGCTGCCGGCGCCTGCTCCTCACGACCGCTCACCCCGCGGTAGAAGCCCGGATCCGCGTCGAAGAAGAGCTCCCCCACGTGGGCGTCGAGGTAGCGCGCGAGCTCGAGGTCGCGATCGGGTTGCTTGCTGGCCGCCAGCACACCGAGCTTCTTCCAGAGCTTCGCTCGCCCCGAGCTCGCAAGACTCGCGTGGCGCGCGGCGAGCGCCCACTTGCCCTGAGCGACCGCGCGAGCCGCGCTCTCCACGAGCGCATCCTCGCGCACCTTCGGCAGCTTGCTCCGGGTGAGCGCCGCGAGCTCCTTGTCACTCGCGAGCACGCGGATCACGTAGCGCCGAGCGTCGTCGCCGACTTCCAAGAGCTCCGCAGCCTTGGCCATTTCCCCTCGTGACACCAGAAGCTGCGAATAGAGCCGGTCGCGTTCGGCATCCGGCGGGATGGCAAGCACCTGCGCCTCGGCGTCGGCGTAGCGCTGCGCAGCGAGGAGCGCCGCCGCGCGCAGCTTCCCAGCGAGCACGCTCTTCTTCAGCACGTCTCGTGGGAAGCCCGGCGGCAGACCCGCACTGGCATGGCGGGCAGCGAATGCCAGCAAGCGAACCCTGAGATTTTCGGACCAACTAGCGCTCGGCGCCGTCTCGGCGAGCGCCCAACGCTTGTCGAAACGAGCGGCATCCAGCGTATGGTGGCTCGTGAGTGCAGTGAGCAAGACCGGGTCTTTCAGCCGATCGACCAACGCCGGATCCGGAGGATGGCCCTGCACGAGCAAGAAGCGCATCTCGGCGGCAGCTCGCACCGGTCGGTCCGGGAAGACCGCGACGGCTTCGTCCCAAGCCCGCACGTAGTCACCCTGGAAGTAGAGAACGCGGATTTTCCAGAGACGCGCTTCATCGCGCAGCGGATGATTGGCGTATCGCTTCACGTAGGCGTCGGCGGACTTCTCCAGGTTCTTCCAGGTCTTCTTCGACACCTGTTTGCGTATCGCTTCGGAAAACCCGTCCGGCACGTTTCCAGCGAACTCGGCCCGCAGCGCTGCGAGCTCCAGGCTGCCCGCGCGTGGATGCCCTTTCTTCACCGGCGGCGGCGCGCTGCTCATCAGCGCTTCGCGGGCCTGGCGTGCAGCCGCGAGCGCCGGCGGAAGTTTGTCGGGCACGCTCTGACCAGTGAAGAATGCGACGACCAAATCCTTGGGTAAGCGCGCCACCTGCGACTCGAGCTCGAGCCACTCGACGGCGCGGTCCAATTCTTTCCGCTGTGTCGCCGCGAACACCGGCGGGAGCGCGTAGATCTGGTCCACGATGGCGCGCGCCTCGCGCGTCGCGTCCCTGTTGCGGCCGGCTCGCACGGCGGCCTCGAACGCGGTGAACGACGGTGGCGCCGGCGCTGCCGCGTTTTCGTGAGCGAAGTCCCAGAGGGTTCCGAACTCGTTGGGTCGTGCCTGTCGGAGGGGGTACAAGAACCGGAGCTCCTCACGCTCCCAGTTGCCCCAGTTCATGTCATCGGCGCCGGGCGTTAGGATCAGCTGCAAGGTGTGATCCACCGGCAGCACCGGCCCCAGATCCGCATAGGAAGGACCTCCGCAGGCTACGAGGTCGCGCGGCGAATCGAGGCTCGCGAGCAAGGCGAGTCCCAGCGCAACGGTCCAAGTGAAGCGTCTCATCGTTCCTCGATCTGGGCGAGCTCGGCGAAGGCGGCGCGTGGGTCCTCGCCCCCCGGAAACAGCCAGTCCCCCGAGTACCCAGGCACCTCGCGCAGGGCGAGCGCCTGCTTGCGGAAACACGCGTGCTCGGTCGGTCGGCCCGCGCGCTCGAACGCCGCGCTCCCTATGCGAAACGGCAGCCGAGCTCGCGCGAGCGCCCGCCGAAGACGCTCGCTCTCCGGGCTCGTGCACGGAATGCCCAGATCGAAGAGCTGAATCACGTGACCCGCAACTCGGTCGTGAAAGAGCGCTCCGTACTCGCGCGCGTACAGGTGAGCGGGGATGCTCGTCACCCAAACGGGAACGCGCAGCGAGTTCGCGACTCGACCGGCAGCCTCCGCCCAACGCGGCAGCAACCGAACCGGCGCATCGAAGTCGAGCTGGAGCTCGCTGACGGTCACCCCCGTCGCTTCGGCTTCCCCCACCACCTCTCGTGCGACCTCCGCGAGCTCGTCGTCGACCGCCGTGCGGGGCTCGCGTTCGAACACCTCCCGGAGCGCGTCGTCGAATCGCAGCACGAGTCCGACGCGGTCCCCGGCGCGCGCCGGCGAAAGCCCGCGCGAGCGTCGGAAGGCGCGAGCGCTTCCGGGCGTCAGCGTACCGACCAGTACCGCCGGTACGAGGTCCGGCGTCCGGCCCCGCTCGCCCTGGTACCGTTCGAGGTCCGTCGACGTCCAAATCCACTGGCCAGTCGTGCGCGGCTCTGTGCGGACGGCCCGATCCCCCGAGTCCTCGGTCCCAGCCCGGTGGGGAGCGGCCGTGGGAACACCGGCGAGAACGAAGACCAAGGCCCCTCCGAGACCACGCCCGCGAAAGCTCTGCTTCCAAGCTGCCATCGCTCGCCCAGATAGAACGCCAGCGCCGCCGGCGTCCATTCCGACGGCGGAATGAAGCCCTTCCGCAGATTGTCTCGGGCGCACGGGTCGCGGTATAGGCCCCTCGAGGTTTTTCGAGACATGCAGGACGTGCGCGCACTGAACGAGCTGGTCGCGAAGGAAAGCGCCTTCATCGACGACCTGATGGCCGAAGTCGGCAAGGTCATCGTCGGTCAGAGCTACATGATCGAACGCATCTTGATCGGCCTTCTGGCCGGCGGTCACGTCTTGCTCGAAGGCGTTCCCGGCCTGGCCAAGACGCTCACGGTACGGAGCGTCTGCGATGCCATCCACGCGAGCTTCTCACGAGTCCAGTTCACGCCGGACCTCCTGCCGGCCGATCTCATCGGCACCGTCATCTACGATCAAAAGCGCGGCGAGTTCTCGAGCAAGCTCGGACCCATCTTCGCGAACCTCGTCCTCGCCGACGAGATCAACCGAGCGCCGGCCAAGGTCCAGAGCGCGCTGCTCGAAGCCATGCAAGAGCACCAGGTCACCATCGGCGACACCACGCACAAGCTCCCCGACCCCTTCGTGGTGATGGCGACGCAGAATCCCATCGAGCAAGAGGGCACCTACCCGCTGCCCGAGGCGCAGATCGACCGTTTCCTTCTCATGGTGAAGGTCGGATACCCGACTCGCGAAGAAGAGCGCTCGATCATGGATCGGATGACGAGCATCGTCCCCGCCACCATCAAAGAGACCACGCGCCCCGATCAGCTCATCGAAGCCCGCAAGGTCGTCCGCGAGGTCTACATGGACGACCGGGTGAAGGACTACATCGTCGACGTCGTGTTCGCGACGCGCGAGCCCCAGAAGAAGGGCATGAAGGATCTGGCGCCCCTCATCGAATACGGCGCGAGCCCGCGCGCCAGCATCGCCCTGAACCTCGCCGCCCGCGCCCACGCCTTCCTTCGCCACCGGGGCTACGTCACCCCCGAAGACGTGAAGGCCGTCGGCCCCGACGTGCTGCGGCATCGCATGGTGCTCTCCTACGAGGCCGAGGCCGAAGAGGTGACGGCGGAGCAGATCGTGAGGAGGGTGTTCGAGGTCGTCGAGGTTCCCTAGAGAGCTTCGCGGATCGTCGCCAGCGCCTGCTCGGGCGTCGCGAGCACCAGCGCCGAATCGAGCCTCAACACCCGGTATCCGAGGCGCTCGAGCTTCCGACTCTGTAGCGGCACGAGTGGACATGGTGACTCCGAGGTCCGGCGTGGTGGGCGGGCTTCGCGACGCAGGGCGCACGATCGGTGACACGCCGCCTCGGACGCTCTCGAGCACGCATCCGCACGCGCGCTCGGCGGAATACGCAAGGACACCAACCGCAGGGGCCAGCGCGTTGGGGCGAATTCTCGCCTTGTCCGCGCGCGGCTAAGGAGCACGGCGAACGACCTGCGATTCGTCCCCGAGGCTACTTTCCACCATCAGGGCACGGGTAGTCGAAACCATGGAAGCGGAAGCTATCGCAAGTTCCTCAGTCGGAACCTGCGTCGCACTCGCTCTTGTACGCGTAGGGCTGGGAAGATCCCGAGCATGGCCCGCCGATCGTCTTACCCTCGCAACTACAGTAGAAAGCGAGACACAATTCGCCTTGGCTGCAATATGTGTTTGGCTCTGGAGCTGCGTCGCCGCAGCCCGGCGTCGCATAAATGGGCGTGCAATTCTGCCCATCCGCCTTGGAGGAATCCTGAGCACCCGCCTCCGTGCCGCCGCTGCCGCCCCCAGCGATCCCGACGCTGCCGCCACTGCCGCCAGCGCCACTGCTGCCGCTGCCGCCGGTCCCTGAGCTTCCACCACAGCCAAGCACGAAGCTCGCGACCAAGCCGACCCACACGCGCATGGCTCAATGTTACTGCCAGCTGTCGAGCCGTCAACGGGGCGGCCGAGAGCAGGCTGCGTCGACGCGTAAGACAATCGAACTGCCCAAGCCCACCGAGTCGAAGGGTACGCGCGCGTCGGCGCGGTCGAAGGCTGCCCGTAACGCTGATCGGCGCCCTCCAGCGGTGGGGCGCTTCAGGACTTCCGGCGTTGCGCGCTCGGGCGGACACACCTTCGCGCTCGGCGAGGCCGCTCGGCGCGTGTGGGGCGGCTGTCAGCGACCGCTCTTCACGGGCGGCGCCAGCGATGGATCGCTGGCCGGGAGGCCTGAGAATCTGACCCCGCGCTCGTGCAGCAGCGCTCGCTCCTCGGGCGTGAGACAAGCGAAGTAGCCCCAGCCGTCGCAGGCCATCACGAACTGACGGCCCGAGCCCGCGATGAAACGGTTCAGATCGTGGAGGCACGAGTCGTAGTCGTTGCCACGAGCCGCGCCGAGCCAGATCCGAGCCGAGCGTTCGCGATCCCTGAGGCGAAGGAAGACGTATTCGTCGTCTCCTGCCAGCTCGCTGTCGAACTCCCTCTCGTCGGGCAGAAACGCCCCGCGCGAGCACCTCGAGAGGTAATCCAGAAATCCGTCATCGATGCGTTCGAAGACGTCCCAGCGGAACACGCGGGCTCCGCTCGCCTCCGCCAGGACCTCGAGCTCGGTGCGAGCCAGGCAGTTCGACTCGCGGTAGGCCCGTGCGATGGCCATGAGGTGCGCGATCTGCAGTTGGCCCCGCGTCTCCTCCAGGTGCTCGAAGCGCTCGCTCACGAAGGCCAGATCGGCCTGACTGAAGCGTAGCCCATCCTCCAGAAGGTCGAGACCGCGATAGAAGCCGTCGAACGACGCGTACCATTCGACGAAACTCTCGGCGGTCGGTGGGCTCGTGTGGCCGCCCGCAGGTCCGCCCATGCCGAACACCTGTCGCCCCGTGTCGCGGGCTCTCACACAAAGCTCGCGCAAGTTGCGCCACCAGCTCCAGGCGCGCGCGAGCCACTCCTCGTCCTGTGTCCACGCGGCCGCCAGCTCGCGCATGTCTGCGTGCCGCTCGTGGGCTAGCGCGGAGGCGACCTCGGGCGGGACTTCGTACAAGATCGAACGCCCGTCCCTGCTGACGCCGAGTGGCGCGAAGCCCGTTGCCACGCCGGGACTCACGCGATCGAAGGCCCAGAGCAGCCAGTCGAGCTCGTCGAAGCGGTCCCCCTGAGGCAGCAATGCGACGGGTTGCTCCACCGAGCCGACGACCTCAGCCAAAGCGTCTCTGGTCGAGAGGATCCACATCATCCCACCTGATGCTTCAACCACGTACCCACCGAGTCGAAGAGTACGCGCAGGCAGGAGTTCAGTCGAGAGGACGACGCCCGCTCACCCGATCGCGACCCGGGAACTGCTGCCCGCCGACGCAGGCCGACGCCCGAGCCATCGCAGAACTGTCGCCGCTCTGCGACCGCTCCGGTAGCTTGGGACCCGTGATGAACGTCGTTCCATTCAACATCCCGCTCGGCGAAGAGTTGATCGCGTCGGCCAACGCGTCCCTCCTCTTTTCGCGCGAGCTCACGGCGTTCGCAGTGGGTGGTCCGACGCGAAACACCGAAGGACGGATGTTCTTGACCACCGGGAGCTTCGCGTTCCGCCCACTCGCGAGCTACCCGTTCGCTCAGGCGCTGACCCTCGCGCTCTCCGACGTGGTCTCGGTGGCGCGCGGGAGCCGGCGCTGGCTCTCCGTGCTGCCGCTCCCGGGCGCGCTGCTCGACGTCACCGCTCGCGTCGGCGGCCGTGAATTCCTGCTCCCCCTCACGGTAGACGACGTGGACGCTTGGATCGCGCGCATCAACGCGGCGCGGGCCGCGTTCTCGGCACCGCCTCGCGCAGAGGTTCAGC
This sequence comes from Polyangiaceae bacterium, assembly GCA_046351435.1. GTDB lineage: Bacteria > Myxococcota_A > Polyangia > Polyangiales > Polyangiaceae > JADJKB01. The sequence goes on along the minus strand of JAXLYN010000007.1, from coordinate 29,498 downwards.
TCGACGCGGCGCTCGCCGCCGGCGAGACCGACCGCGCCCGCTACGTTCGGACGCTGGCGCGGCTGAGCTTTCCCCAGGCGTATTGGCACACCGAAGCCCTCGACGAATTGCGCGACGTGATCCACGACATCCTCAGCGAGCTCGGCGCGGCCGATCACCTGCCGTGGCCCGCCTTCGTCGACGAGCTCCTCCCACAGCTCGAAGTCGAGGTGGAGACAGGACCGGAGGACTACGAGCGCGGTGAAGGCAGCGAGCACCACGGGCGCCTCGTGCAGATCGAGCGCATCGTGGATGCCGTCAATCGCGCGCTTCCAGGGCACGCTCCCAAGCGCTTCTACCGCTTTGCCGAAACGCTCCCAGAATGGGAGAGCGACGAGCCGGTCTGGCTGTTCCTGACTGCGGCGCAGGCACGCCGGTTGCTGGAGCTCGGAGTGGTCGAGGCGGACGGCGGATGAGAGCTCTCGCGGCCTCGATCGCGCCTGGAGGGCCGGCGCCAAACCGGTTGGGCCGCCGGAACCATGAGGGCCTCGATCGCGTGGATCTTGGGGCTGGTTTCACTCGTCGCTTGCGACCGCGGCGGGCGCGGAGCGCAGGAGTCCCCGCGAGGAGAGACGACGGGCTGCTACGGGGTCGAGCAGCCGGTTCGCTCCATCCAGCTCTGCTTGGGACCGCCCGCGCTTCCGCCGGGCCGTTACACCTTGGACGATCGCTTGACGGTGCCCGACGCGACTTTGGCTCGACACTGCGAAGGCCGGTACTCGAGCGGCAGCTCGGGCGTGGCACTCGCGCCCGAGCGCTGTAACGGATTCACCGTCGACGAGCAGCGCGGGCAACCCGGGGCAACCGCTCCCCAGGCAGCGCCCGCCGTGCGCGTTCGCACGCTTGGACCGGCAAGCTCGGGATCGCCATCGGACCCGATCCGGAGCTCGAGCTCCGGCGGCGACGACGGCTGGAAGCTGGGATTCATCGACGATGGCGGCATCACGATACAGATCACCTCTCTGGGAACGGCTGGCCGGGTCTCCCGCGTCAATCCAACGCCGTCAGCTCGGGCCAGTGGAGCGCGTGGCCGAGCGCCCGCTTCACTTCGACGTGCCGTCGAGAGGCGAGCGTGCCGGCGCGTGCACGCAGGCAACTCGTGGGAACGGTGCGCAGCGTGTCGAGGTTGGCGACGCACGGCCGTCCCAGGCCCTCTCGCCGACCGAGCGTGACCTCTTGCGGTATGCCACGCACCGTCGTCGTCACTTCGACCACCAGCACGCGCGTCAGGTAGGCGTACGCGCTCGTGCGGCAGAGCAGAAGCACGGGGCGCCGGCCCGCCGGCTCGGGGAGGACCGCCCACCAAACCTCGAACTGGCGCGGCGCGGGAACGCTCACGCCGCCCGCTTCCGTCGTTTCGGGTCGCGCGGTCCCCGCACCGCAGGCGTCCGCTCGGCGAGCGCGTTGTGCGGATCCCAGCCAACCAGATCGCCGGGCTCCACGCCTTGGGGGAGCGGCTGTTCGCGGTAAGCTCCTTCCGTGTCGCGGTCGAGCGCGAGGTCGATGGCCCTGCGGATGGCCCGACGCACGAACTCGGCCCTGACGCGCTTCTTGGCCGGGGCGACGCGCTCGAGATCCCGCGCCGAACGATCGTCGAGCTCGATCAGGATCTGTTTCATATTGAAGTCCATATACCACCGCCTCGCCGGGCCCGCAGCCAGTCGACGTCCCGCGAGTTGAAATGCTCGGATCTCACGCGGCTTCTGAGCTGCCTGACCCGGACCTGCGAACGCGCTTCGAGACGCACCTGCATCTTCGTCACCAACGCGCGCGAGCGTCGCCGGGCGCCGGTCCTTGTCCAAGGCGGCGCCGGGATTGGCGCCGCAATGGATGATCAATGGCGCGCGTCGTCGCTTCGCGGGAGTGAGGGCCGCGCGAGCCACGGCGCCTGGATCGAGCGGCGTGGCGAGATGTCAGGGTTGCCGGCGGACGTCGCGGTTTGCCTGCTTCGACGAAAGCCGGCATGATGTTGGGTGATGCTGGGCAGCCGAGACGTCGGCCGGGTGCTGTCCTCGGTGCTCGTGCTCGCCGCGTCTGCCGGTGGCTGTCTGACCAGCTTCCCGGAGCTCCGGGGTGCCCGCGAAGACACCGGGATCGATGCCGCGCCGGACTCCACATCCGACGGCGGCTCCGCAGGCGCGCCGCCAGACGCGTCGGATCCCGACGCGACCGATGCCGCCGATGCCGCTGATGCCGCTGATGCCCTGGACGGGTCGGGCGAGGCGGACGCACCCCCGCCCACTCCGCCTTTCGGCAACGCCTGCATCGGCGAGACGACCGGGAACTCGGCGTCGGCGGACGCTGTGCGAGTGACCCGATTCGTACTCGCCGCCGGGACGAAGTTCGACGCGCTCGTGGCTTACCTCGACGGCGGGGGCGGGCCGCCAGGGATCCAGCTGGTGAGGGGAGTCATCTACGGCTCCCAGAGTGGAGCTCCGGGTGCCCTCGTGGCGGCGACCACGGACGCGGCGGTCGGCAGCGGGAGTCTCCCCAACTGGTGGGTGCTGAGCTTCGCCTCTCCGGTCACGCTGGGCCCTGGAGAGTATTGGCTCGGACTGCACACTGGGCCGGCGAAGGCGGTGCTTCGATACGGCGGCTTTTCCTCCGCCGGAGCGGCGGTAATGACGTACGACACGTTTGCCGACGGTCCATCGGCCACCTTCGGCGCCTACACGCTGTTCTCGGTGAGTCTGTCGATCTACGCGCGGCCGCTCCAAGCGGGTCCTCCTCCAACCACGAGCTGCCCGAACGGCGCGGAAGGTGGCACATGAGCACGGCCGGCGATCGTTGGGCGAGCCCTGTTGGGCCGGGCCAACGGCAGGGCCGGGGAAGCCAGTTCGCGAGGGCGCAAACCCTGAGACTCACTGGACGGCAGCGCCGCGCTGGCGGTGGCACCTGACTTGCGTGGGCATCGGGCATGAGGACCATGAGACCGCGCCTGACTGCTTCGCTGCTCGTGCTGGTTTGGTCGGCGAGCGCGCCGGCTGCTACCTACTACGTCGCCAAGACTGGGAGCGCCGCCGCGACCTGCACGGCCGCGCAGAACAAGTCCACGCCGAAGCAAAGCATCGTGGATGCGATCCCTTGTTTGAAGGCCGGCGATACTCTGTACATTCGCGCCGGCGTCTACGCAGAGGCGATCAACGAGTTCTACGTCAAAGTCCCGAGCGGCACCTCTTGGAACACGGCGGTCACGATCGCGGGATATCCGGGGGAGGAGGTGACCCTACGCCCGAACCCGCCGACCACCGAGGTCCTGCGGATCATGGGCCCGACCGGTGGCACGCATCACGTGGTCTTCGACAATCTGATCTTGGATGCAGTCAACGCCGCCAAGGGCAACGTCATCAAGCTGACCTATACGGGCTCCAACAAGGCGAACGCCGCCCACCACATTCGCATCAGCAATTCCGAGCTCATGAACGCCAAGAGTCAAGGGATATTGGCCTATGATGGGACGCACCACGAGTTCATCAACCTGAAGGTCCACGACAACGGTGACACCAGGTTTGACCACGGCATCTACATCGCCGCCCATAACAGCTTGATTGAAGGGTGTGAGTTTTACCGGAACTCCGGCTGGGGGATCCACAAGTACCCCCAGGGGGACAACCTCGTGATTCGGAACAATCGCGTCCACGACAACGACCGTGTCGGTGACGGCGGGCCCGGGATCGGGATCTACGGCGGAAAGGGAAACCTCGTCTACAACAACCTCGTCTGGGGCAACAGCACAGGCATCGTCGCGCGCTACGGCGAGACCGGCGCGAAGATCTACGCGAACACCGTCTATGGCAACAAGGGCCCGGGCATCGAGAACGGAGCCTCGAGCTCGAGCGCCATGATCCGCAACAACATTGTCTTCGCCAATGACGCCGACATCACCAACGACGGCTCGGCGTCGATCTCGCAGAACGCGTGTGCCAAGCCGGCAGCGGGCTGCGTCGTGACCGGCGATCCGGGACTGGTCGCCCCGAGCGCGAAGCCGCCGAACTTTCACCTCAAGGCGACTAGCCCGGTCATCGACGAGGGCGCGAACTTGGCCTCCGAGGGCGTGACCACCGACTTCGACGGCGTTCCGCGCCCGAAAGGGGCGGGCTTCGACATCGGCGCCTTCGAGTACTGTGCGTCGGGCTGCGGCGGTGCTGGCGGAAGCGGCGGCGCTGGCGGCATCGGTGGAAGCGGCGGTGCCGCGGGCACCGGCACCGGCGGGGTCGCAGGCGCTGCCGGCAGCGCGGGTGCCGCGGGCACCGGCACCGGTGGGGTCGCGGGCGCAGCAGGCGCAGCAGGCGCCGCGGGCGCTGCAGGCACCGCCGCTGGTGGAAGCGGCGGTAACGCTGACGCGGGCGCTGCTGGCGGTACCGGTGGAAGCGGTGGTGCAGCGGGCGCGACCGCTGACGACTCGAGTGGCTGTGGGTGTCGGACCGCTGCTGGGGTCAGCTTCGGAGCCAGCCGCTACCTGCTGGGGATCCTGGCGATGGTCGCGGCGTGGGGCCTCGGCGTCCGCCGCAAGTGGCGGACGCGGTGAGGGCCACGTTCTGGCGCATACGGTTAGCCCCGGAGAATCCAATGACCAAGCTCGCGGCCACCTTGTTGTTCTCGCTGCTTCTCCTGATGAGCGGATGCAGCTTCGATGCGACGCCTTCATCTGAAGGCTCTGATTCCGCGGACACAGCGCGGACCTCCGCGCTGGAGACGGGCAAGACCTATTACGTCGCAACCAACGGCAAAGATACCGCCGCGGGAACGGCCGCGGCGCCCTGGAAAACGATCACGCACGCCGTCGCTCAGATGCAGGCCGGGGACACGACCTATGTCCGCGGCGGGACGTATAGCGAAAAGCTCATTCGTTTCGAACGTTCCGGTACTGCCACGGCGCCCATCACACTCTCGAACGCGCCGGGCGAATCCCCGATCATCGACTTTGGTCAAGACCCTTCCGTTGACAACTTCACAGACATACGGCGCATTACCATCAGCAGTGCTGCGGGCTCCGCCACGCCAATTGGTTGGATCACCATTGAAGGATTCGAAATTCGGAACGGCTATGAGGGCATCAAATTTTATAGCCTGCGCGATGCCACGATCCGAAGAAACTGGATTCACCACAATCGCAATCAGGGCATCCTGGGGGATGGCGACCGAGTCGTCATGGACCAGAACCGGATCAATCACAACGGTCCGATCGTGCAGTGCGTCGGAAAGTGCAATCTTCAGCACGGCATATATGTGGGCGGCCACTCGAACGTCGTCACGAACAACCTGATTTACGACAATCTGGCTTTTGGCATTCAACTGAACGGTTCTTCCAAAGAATCTGCCGACTGGCTGATCGCAAACAACACCATTGCGCTCAACCGAAACAGGTCCGGAATCGTTCTTTGGGGCTCGCCAAAGGATATCAGGGTCGAGAACAACGTCTTTTACGACAATTGCAACGGGTACCAGTGCCTCAGCACGAGTGGTCAGGGCCTCAGCATATCGAGTGGCGTCCGTGGCGCGAAGATCCGCAACAATCTCTTTCATGCAACCGGCTCGGGCGCGACCCTCCCGTGGGCCTCTAGCTCTACATTGACGGAAGGCCTCCACTACACGGCATCCGGCAACATCATCAATACGCTCGATCCAAAGTTCCAGGGCGCATCGGCTGGAGACTTCCTGCTTCAGCCCGGGTCGCCGGCGATCGACCAGGGCCTGACGCTGTCGGAGGTGACGTGGGATCATGCCGGAGGGCCGCGGCCTTGGCCTGTTGGCGGTAAACAGGATATCGGCGCGTATGAGTACGGCGCCCCCGAAGGCGGCGGCTCCGGAGGAACGAGTGGTGGTCCTGGTAGTGGCGGTGCGGATGCGGCGGCCGGCAGCGCCGGCGTCGGTGTGGCCGGCTCGAGCGGGGCCTCGGGGGGCGGCTCTGGCGGCGGCGCACCGTTCGCCACTGGGGGCACTACGGCCAGCGGCGGCAGCGCGCCCCGCGGAGAGGCTACTGACGTCGGCGAAGATTCGAGCTGCGCATTCCGCGCAACGGGCGGGTCGAAGAGTGCCTCGCTCCTGCTGATCCTCGGTGCGCTTGCGGTCGGAGCTTGGCGAAGGCGGCGCGCTCGACTTTCCATGAGCTCGAAGCCGTAACCGATGCGGACTGCCACCAAACGGATGCAAAGCGCGCGCAGTGCTTCAGTAGCAAGCAAGGCAACAGCGCGAACAGGGTGGACGCGGCCAGCGCGTCATCGCATCACGGCGGACGGTTGCGGTACGCTCAGGCGATGATGACGGCGCGGCGCGCAACGCTCGTGGCATTCTTGCTGGCGACCGCAATCGGTTGCAGCGACAGCGGCTCGGGCAGCAGCAGCGGCAGCGGCGCGAGCGGCGGCACCAGCGGCGGCTCGGGCGGCGGGGGCAATGGCGGAACGGGGGGCACCAGCGGCAGCGGCGGTCTCGGCGGCGGCGGGGGCAAGACGGACTGCAGCGCCACTCCGTGCCGCTACGTGCGTTCGGGCGCAACCAGTGGCGGCGACGGCTCGAGCTGGTCCGCTGCGTTCGGCGATCTGCCGAAGCAGCCCGAACGGGGCGCGGTCTACCTTTTCGCCGACGGTGATTACGCGTCGCTGATGCTCGACGCTCCGGAAGCCGGAACCACTCCCATCACTCTGCAGAAGGCCACTTCGGAAGATCACGGCACCGACGCAGGGTGGGATCCGAGCCTCGGCGACGGGCATGCGCAATTCCCCGACATCACCCTGGTCAGCGACTTCTGGGTGATCGACGGCAAGCGCCGTGACGAGACCGCCTGGCAGAAGGTGGAGGCGTACGGCTTCCGGACCGAAGGGGTGATGGCCCACACCATCAACTTCGGACGCGCGTCGAACGACGTGTCGATCCGCTTCGTGGACGTGGGAGGTCCCCCGAACGGCACGTTCGACACGAGCCTGCCCAAAGAGGGATTCTACTTCGGGGGCTTCGACGCGGTGATCGCGCGTTGGACGATCTCGTCCTGCCACGTGCACGACGTGTATCTGCCCTTCCAGCTGGCCGGTGCCTCGGAGATCACCGTGGAGCGGAGCCGACTCGGCCCCAATTGGAGCAAAGAGACCATCCGCGGCCAGAATCACGCCTCTCGCATCGTCGTTCGCTGGAACGTCTTCAAAGACGGCTGTCAGGGGACGCCCGGCGATCCCACGGCGCCGGGCTGCACGGCGCAGATCGCAATGTGGGACGGCGACCAGGCGGGCGACTTCGACGGTAGCGAGATCTACGGCAACGTCATCTGGACCACCCAGAGCACCGGGCACTCGGACGGCTGCATCTTGATCGGCGGGGACGACGGCGTGAGCGCCGCGGGCGTCGCGGCCAACGACGTGCGCGTCTACAACAACACCTTCGTCGGGATGGCCGCGGGCAATTGTTCGATCCGCATGCCCGGTCAGCACACCGGTGTGAGCGCGAAGAACAACCTGTGGTTCGGGCTCGGCAGCGGCGTCGCCACGGGCTGCGAGGCGGACTCGTGCGAGAACAACCAGAAGCTAGGCAGCGATCCGTTCGTCGCCGCGGCAAGCGGCGACTTCCACCTGAGCCAAGCCACCGCGGCGGGCAGCGTACTCGGCGCGCCGTACGACGTGGACCTGGATGGCGTGAAGCGGGGCGGCGACGGCGTCTGGGATCTCGGTGCCTACGAAAAGGGGCCGTGAGCCCACGCGGGACCGACGGGTCTTCGCTCGAGCGGCCGGCCGCGGTCGGCTCGAGCGCAGGTCACTGCGTTCGCGCGCGTGGGGGTCGGTATGCACGAGCGCGAACGAAGACTTTTCCGGCCTTCGGCCGTCCGAGTGGGCTCTAATGCGAGCATGCGAAGGCTCCGCGAAGCGCTGAAGCTCTTCCTCCTGGCGTGTGTGCTCCTCGCGTGCAGCCGCGGTGGTTGCTCGAAGCCGAACGTACACGTCAAGATGGGGCAGCTGCCCGTCGACGCTCTCGACGCAGCGCGGGAGATGGGCAAGTCCGCCGCGACGGAGAAGGACGCGGACGTCCTCGCGGGCAAACTCGGCGCGTTCCTCGAGCGTTTGAGCTTCCCGGTGGTCAGCGTGGCGGGCGACAAGCTCGTCGCGAAGGGCTACATGACGTTCCCGCCGAAGCGCGGCTTCCTGTGGGAACCGATCCTCTCCGGTGTGGCGCGCGCGACCGTGAAAGGGGACCGACGGCCGGCGTCCGTCGTCTGGCGCACCTTCGTACCCCAAGCAACGCGCGAAGAGCTTTCGGAGCTCGACTTGACCAGCACGTTCGCCGAAGCCGCAAAAGACATCGCGCAGAAGAAAGGCAACACCATCGACGCGATGTTGGTCACTGCCATCGCCAAAGATCTCGAGACGCGAGCCGCGACCGAAGCCGAGCCGTGGCTCGACCCGACGGCGACCTTGTTGCTCGGCCTTTGGATTTCCCTGTCGGCCGAGAAGGCACGGCCCGGACTGCGCCCCGGCATGCCCGCCGAAGCTCCGGGGATGCCGCGGGGGCTCCCGGGCATGCCAGCGGGGATCCCGAAGCTGCCGCACGCACCCGACGCGCTCGCGGCCGGAGAGAAGCCCCCCTCCGCGTGCGCGTTCATGGAGAAGGCCGCGAAGGCGGCGGAGGCGCTGGGCAGCGGTGCAGAGTGGGGCGAGAAGGTCGGCAGCTGGCTCAGCGACCACCCAGCCTTCGGCAAGCTCGGTGCAGTGGTGTCCAAGGTCGGCGACGCGGCGGCGATTCCGACGGTGATCGCAGAAGCGGTGAGCGGAATGGGCATCGCCGCGTTCGTCGACGTGACGGGAGAAGGGAAACCCACCAAGATCAGATACGGGGATGGTCCGGTGACCTTCCGGGTGCGTGTCGAGAGCTTGAGCCCGTTCTCGAAACCGGAGCTCGACTCGTTCGTGAGTTGTCTCGAGAGCGTCTCGCCTGGATCGGCAGCGGTGCTGAAGCCGCTGCGCGACCTGCCTCCGAAGGGGCCCGTCGAGGGCATTCCGGTCTACTGGGAGGGGACCCGCGCCTACGACCCGACGCACGGGAAGTTCACCCCCGAACGCGCTTCGGTGCCGGAAGCGCGGCTCCAACAGGTCGCCAGAGAGGGGCTCGGAACCGCGCTCGGGAGCTTGACGGACTCCGGCGGTGCCGCCACGGCGAAGTTTCAGGTTCGCAGCGCCGGCCAGGGGAAGTCCCAGGGTGCGAGCCGCTTCGAGCTCTACACCATCATCGCCTGGGTGTTCCCTTTCCCCCTCCAAGGCAACGTGGCCTACGGCGGCTCGAATCTGATCGCGAATCGATCGGTGCCGCTGCCGCTGGAGATCGAGGTCCCACTGCCGAAGGATTGGGAGCTCGAGTTCAAGGAGAACCTGCTCGCCACCGGAGAGGGTTTCAGCGGCGGCTGGTCCATCGATGCGAGCGCGACGGTGCCGTTCTCGCTCGGCCCCAACTTGGACTTCGACGCGCAGGGGCAAGGCAGCTGGTCATTCGGATTTCAGGGCGGCTCGGGTGTGGTGCATTGCACTGCGCCTACCGACAAGAACCCCTTCACTTTGAACGTGAAGGGCAAGGTCCAGAGTCGCGAGACGATGTCGACCCACTTCGACCTCACGGACTCCGCACAAGGAAACGTCAACTCGAAGCTGACTTGCAGCGGTCCCGGGGGCCTCAGCATGAGCGCACCACTCAAAGGGCCGGCCGGAGGCAGCGCACTCAAGGGAACGCCCGCGCAGAGCTTCGACATGCCGCTCCGCGACGGACAATCCAAGAGCTTCCCCATCACCCAAGGAAGCGCCAAGGGAACCGCGAAAGTCACGCTCAAGGCCAAGCGACCCGAATGATCCGCCGCGGTCACCGCGGAGCGCCTGGCGCCGCGCAACGACCTCGCGAGCGCGCGCGAAAGGTGTCGTCCGTCCAGCAGCGCTCGATGATCTGCCTCATGGGATCGTCGGACATCGTCATGGCGTCCTCCGCTCCGCCCTCGCACGGGAGCAACCCAAGGTTCGAATTTCGAAGGGAGCGAGCCCGCGAGGAGCGATGCGGCTCGCGTCGGGGGTGCGGGGCCGTGCTCCGCGGAAGCTTCCGGTGGGGTGGGCGGCCGGCACTTCGACGTAGCGAAGACTACGCCTTGCGCCAGTAGGTTGTCGTGCCTCGAGCCGTCTCGGGCTGCCAGCCCGACCGCGAATCGTGCGCCGCCCCTGTTCCCTTTGCATACGTGGCGCGTGGTTCTCCGGCTCAGATCTCGCTCGGCACGCAGGCGAAGTTCTTCGCCGCATCGGGGTTGGCGTGGTCCAACGGCGTGACTCGGTATCCGTGCTCTCTCAAGCGCTCGAGGCAGCCCTCACGTGCCTTGCGCCCGTGGATCGAGAGCAGGATCTTCGGACGGGCCCCGGCCAGCAGCTCTCGTCCATCCGCGAGCACGCGTTCCTCGGCGCCTTCGACGTCGATCTTCAGGACGTCGGGCCGGCGGTCCATGGCGCGTGCGTACTCGTCCAGGCTCACGGACACCACGGGCAGAGTGCCTGCGTCGCTGAGGCGCCCCAACGCGCTCGAAGGGCCAAGCTGGAATCTCGCCAGGGCGAGATGATCCGAGAGAGCCCAGGGCAAGATGGTGACGTTGCTCAGGCGATTCAGCTCGCAGTGGCGGAAGAGGTAGGCGACGTTCCGCGGGAGCGGTTCGAAAGCGTGGACGTGCCCGCCGTACCGAGCGAAGAGCAGGGTATACAAGCCGACGTTGGCTCCCAGGTCGAGCGACACGCTGTCCGGGGTCAACCAACTCCTTGCCAAGGTGAGAAGGCGAGGCTCGGCCTGGTTGACAACGACGGACATCCCCTTGCCGGCCCCGCTCGCCGCCCCGACGATCCACCTCGCGCCGCGCAGCGGACCGGCGAGGATGGGCAGAGCAGCGCCAGTCGGCACCAGCTTCGAAATGAAATGCCTTCGCTTCACGTGCAGGCTACCCCCGGGACGACAGCAGCCGAATGTCCGTTGCGCCGATGGGCGCCCAAGCGACGTGCGCTCGCTTCACGGCTCGGCAGTCTAACGCATCCGCCGGCGCTGCACGCACCCGCGCGCGCGACCCGGTGGAAGTTCGAACAGTGTTCTTGCTGAGCGTGGCGAAGAACGTGCGCTTCGTGACGGGAGCCCCTCATCCGTCGGACCTGCGCTAGGCTGACGACCGATGCCCGCCCCCGAGCGCGCTTGCCAAGTAGCGGCCCCGACGCCCCGCTGGCTCTCGCAGAGCTGCCTGGCGGAGCTCGCCCGGTGATCAGTTCTGCCTCCAGGCCAGGCGCCCAACCGCTGCTCGTGGCACTCTGTGTGATCGTTGGTTACGGCTTCTTCTTGCCCTTCTTCCCCCTGAATCCGAACCCCAACGAGACGTCTCGGCTGTATCTCACCATGGCCGTCGTCGATGATGGGAGTGTCGCCATCGACGGCCCGATGCAGCGGTACGGCGGCGTCTGGGATCGCGCGCGCTGCGGGGACCGTTTCTGCAGCGACAAAGCGCCCGGGTTGTCGGTGCTCGCAGTGCCGGCGTATGCGGCCGCGCGAATCGGCGCAAAGGCCATTGGAACCAGCCTGTCTTTGCCCGCGTCGCACGCACTGGTCCGTTGGGGCGCGGTGATCCTGCCGACCGCTGCCGCTTGTGCGTGGGCCTTCCACCGTCTCCGTCACCGCATTCCCAGCGCGCCGCTGCGCTGGCTCGTCATTCTCGCGTTCGCGTACGGCACACCTGCCCGAGTGTACGGCTCCTTGTTCTTCGGTCACCAAACCGCCGCCTTGCTCTCGGCCGCGGGACTCTTGCTGGCGCACTTCGGATCGTCCGACCTTGTCGATGAAGCAATACCTCGTGTTCGTGGCGCCGTTCTTCTTGGCCCAGTCGCGGCGCTGGACTCAGGTCGTGCTCACGCTCACCGCTGCCACTGCATCCGCAGTGCCGTTTCTGATCTGGAACCCGGGAGCGCTCTGGCGCTCCAGCGTAGCGTTCCACTTTCGCACGCCGTTTCGAGACGACGGTTTGACGTTCGCGACGTTGCTCGAGCACTCGGTCGGATGGAGCATCCCAGTGTGGATCGGACCAGCGGCCGCGACGCTACTCGTGGCCGTGGGCAGCACGCGCGTCAGACGCCGAGGAATGACCGGCGCTACGTGTTGGTCGGCGGCGACCTGCTTGGCGCTCTTCGCAGGCAGCCGCGTCGCATTCCCCAACTACTACCACGCCGTCATGGGCATGCTCGTCGTGGCAGCAGTTCTCGCGCTCCGCGAGAACGAGCACGGACCACTCCCCGGCGCGTGACTGTTCGAGTCAGTCCACGAACCCAGCCGCGCGCAAGTCGGCGATGCGTTTCCGGCCGAGCGCAGCGCTCGGTCGGAGGTCGCTGGCGCACAAGAAGTGGCACTTCTCCGGGTGTTCGAGTGCGTGCTCGAGCACGGCGACGATTCCGGGTTCGCGCCGCCGCCACGAGCCGTCACGAGCGAGCCGCTCCGTCAGGATCACTGCATGGCGTTCGGGGTCACGGAGCACCAGACGGGCGGGAATCCCGCGCAGCGTCAGCTCACGAAACCGCGCGTTCCGAATGTCGATGGCCCAGTCCACCTGGTCGTAGAACCTCGAGGCGATCTCTCGCGCGGCCGCGTCTGACGGCAGCCGGTCGCTGTCCTGCCGGATGAGCCAACTCCCGAACTCGCCGGTGAGCCGTACGCGGTCGAAGTAGAAGTTGACGAGCGAGAGCGGCTTCGCCCCGCTCGCGCAGCCGTGGACGGAGGCGTGGCGAGCGATCACGTTCATCAAGTGCCGTGTAGCAACGACGGGCTGCTCGAGCACGACGCGCTCGAACTTGGTGAAAGAGCGCGCATCGGTGCTCGCACCGCCGAACGTGCAACGAATGGCGTGTACGTCACGAACGACGGCGCTCCGCGGCAGACGTGCGCGACGAAAGTCGACGTCCTCCCAATGCTGCGGGCGACGTGGCAGCTGCAACCGGCCAGGCTTGGCGTCGGGCAATCGCGGCTTGCTGGAGGCGTGTTCGGGCGGCGCAGCGCCTACCGTCTCGGCGACGCGAAGCGCGTCGAGGAACACCTGCATCGACTCGGCAACGACGCGCGCGGCTCGCGTCGCACGGTCGACGAAGGCGACCCTTCCGGCTCGGCGACCTCGATGGAACACGACGAAGCTGCCCGCCGGCGAGTGTGCGAAGAAGAAGGAGCCGGCGGGGCGGTGGCGCTTTTCTTCGGTGAAGTACGCGTTGAACCCGGCCAGATCCTCCGGCATCACGCCAGCTCCTGCCTGCCGAAATCCGCTGAGCACGCGCACGGGGATGCCGTCGATCACGACGTCTCGCAAGCGGTAGCCGTTTGCGCGCGTGAGCAGCCGTCGGTAGACGTCGGGTAGAGCTACACCGAGCCGGCGCTCACCGTCGCGGATCTCGGCATCGGAGAGCCCCTCCCCCAGCGGTTCGCCGGGCATGCCCGGTTCGACGGACCGATCCGCCATCTGTCTCCCGAATAACACGCAGCGCGGCCTACGGCGTGCAGAACGCGTAGCGCACGGAAGCGCCACGCCCGCTGGCGGCCTGCTCGAGACAACGCTCCTTGCCGAACACCCACGCGAAGGGAGTAACCGAGGGGGTGGTTTGCCGGGGGGAAGATCGCGCACGCGCCCTGTCCGACCTGGCACACGGTGGCACAGCGGTCGGGTGGAATTCGCGCGAGAGAACGCAGCCGAACTCCCGGCACGAAGCGTGCTTGGGACGCGCGGCATGAGAACCCGTGCGGCGTTGATCGCATCGACTTGGGTCGCGGCGCTCGCCGCTTGTTCCGGCTCCACGACCGAGGACCCCAAAGGGAGCGGCGCGACGGGGGGTTCGAGCGCGACCGGCGGTGTCGGCGCGACCGGTGGCATCGGCGCGACCGGTGGCATCGGCGCGACCGGTGGGAGCGGCGCAACCGGTGGCGTCGGCGCGACCGGTGGCGTCGGCGCGACCGGTGGCGTCGCGGGCTCCGGCGCATCGGGCGGTGTCGCCGGCTCGGGGGCATTCGGCGCCACCGGCGGCGTTTCCGGGAGTGGAGGCGTCGCCGGGAGCGGTGGGTTCCAAGGCAACTGCACGCCGTTCAGCGCGCCCCAACCCGCGTGTGGCAACGCCTGCGGAAACGGTAAGCTCGACAAGTGCTCCAGCTGCCCCGACGCTGGGGGAGGCGGCGGCGGTCCGCCGGGTGGGTTCGGGGGAAGCTGGTGCAGCAATTCGGCGGAAGAGTGCGACGGCTCGGACCTCGCGGGACAGTCCTGCCAAGGTCTCGGTTACACCGCGGGCACGCTCGGCTGCACGTCGTGGTGCGAGCTCGACACGTCGGCGTGCCAGCGCTGCTATCCGGTGGCCGGCCATCTGCTCGGCTGCGATCAGAGCGTGGCGGCCGCAAAGTACCCGGCCGCATTCGCGCTCGCCGCCACCGATCAGGAGATCGCCATCGCTTGGGTGTCACAAGACGTCGCAAAGCCCGAAACCTGGTTTGCCCGCTTCAAGCCCGATCTGTCCCTGATCGCGAAGACCGGGCCCTTCGACCCCGGTTGCGCGGTGTCACTGGCGCTGGCGGCGCGGCCGGGCGGCTGGGTCCTCGCATCCGGAGGGCTCACCGGTGTGAAGGTCACGTCGCTCGACGCCAACGGCAATGCGACCGCGAGCTTCTTCGCCACGAACACCGGTGGTGCCCCGACGCTGGCGGCTCGGCCTGGCGCAGGCCCGCTCTTGGTCTGGAACGAGAACAAGAAACTCGGAAGCGCCGTCGTGACGGCGGACGGCAGCACTGCAACGACGGCGGCGTACATCGCGATGCCGAGCGACAACGGCTACGCCGCGCCCGCCGCGGTGTTCGTTCAAAATGGCTGGCTGGTATCCACCCGCACCGGCAGTCAGGTGGTCGTGGCTCGCGTCGAGCCCGACGGTTCGTCGAACGGCTTGCTCCAGAAGCCGGCACCCAACAACACCGAGAACCCTGCCCTCGACTTCGCCAACGGAACCGCGCGACTGGTGTACGACAGCTTCGGCGGCACGCCGAGCGTCGAACTGGTGATGCTCGACGACACGGGCAAGGCCAAGTCGAGCAAGGTCGTCCTGGGGACGACGCCGGCGTACTTCAACGACGCCTTCCCGGTGGCGGTCGGCGACGACACGGTCGTGCTGCTCGGCAGCTACACCGGCGGCGCCTACCAGGCTGCTTATCTCGACGTGCGGCGCGTGAACGCAGTCGGGCAACCGGTGTGGAACGCAGAGAAGATCGCAGCGGATCCGACTTGGCTCACCAAGTATCGCGCCGTGGCGCGAGGCTCCGAGGTCGTGGTGGGCTTCGTCGCAGGGACGACCTGGGCCTCGGGTCCGGCTGGTGGGGCTGCGTTCGCCAGCGGCATCGGCCTCGCACGCGTCAAGCCGTGACCGTTCTCGCGGGTGTCGCTGCGCCGTGGTAGACGAGCGACGCTCTAGCTTCGGTTCGCAGCAAGATTCCCATGCATGAGAGGTGTTGGTACTCGGTCCCACTCGTCACGCTGGCGCTCGCTTGTGCGGCGCATGACTTCCGCATCTCCGCCAGCGTGACGAGCGCGGCGTGCCCAGGCAAGGCAGCGCGGCCGGTCGCCGGCGCGAACGTGGCGATGGACTGCCCGCAAGTGATCAAAGCGTCAGCGCCGAGTCTCCTGGGAAAGACCGACGGGGCAGGGCAGTTCGTGCTGGAGGAGCCACTCTTCGGCCGCTGGCTTCACGATGGCTGCGAGCTCGTGGTGTCGAAGCCAGGCTTCGAAACTCGGCACATCCCGGTCGCAATGGTGTGCGAAGAGTACTCAGCGAACCACTGCACGAACCTGGTGGTGAGCGCCGAGCTCATGCCCGAAGGTGCTTGCCGCTGAAGCGCACGCGCCTCCTGCTCGTTTCCGCACGCGCTCGCGTCAGAGCTCCCGCCAGCGCTGGCCGAGTCCGAGCGCTGCCATCCGAAGCGCGATCTCCTCGCTTATGGGAGTCCCCGGCCCGTTGTCGCACACGTAGATCCCCGTCGCTTCGATCTTCGCCTGAAGATCGGGCATTTTGCCCGTCGAGACGCGACGAAAGAAGTAGAGCGAGTATTCGGAGTCGTAGCGCTCGAAGCCCTCGATGGCTCTGAGCTGCCGATCTACGGCGCTCGCGTCGGTGATCTCGCAGTCGAGCATGCGTTCGTATCCCATGGCGCACCGGTTTCGCGGTGCCATCGATAGCACGGCGCCTTCGGCGCAGCATTTCCGCGCGAGTCGGGCTTGGGCTGCCTGGCGGCCCCGCGTTTCGTGCGATAGCTTCCCGTAGCCGGCCAGGCGTCGAGAAAGCGCCCGCACCGAGGGAAGGCGCCATGTTGCTTTTCGCTCACGACGGCAGCCTAAATGGCGACTTCGTCGCTCGCTACGCCTTGCATTGGGCCGAGGCGAGCCAACACCGCTTGCGCGTGCTGCACGTCACCGACGATGAAGCTTCGTTCGAACCGACGCGGGCTCGCCTGACCGAGCTCGCCGAGCGCGCGGGCGTCGCGCTCGAAGTCGAGGTCGTGCCACGGCGCGGCGCCTCGGTCGCCCAGCGCCTGCTGGAACACGTTCCCGCGGATCCGGGTTCCTTCTTGGTGTGCGGCGCCCGAAGGCGCCCTCACAACGCCCTCTTTTTCGGCAAGACCGTGAGCGCGGAGCTCTTCGCGCGGGCGCCCGTTTCGGTCGTGGCGGTTCGCGTGGTCCATCCGGGAACCCTGGGAGCGCCCGACCGCGTCTTGCTTCCGCTCGGCGGCCATCCCCGCGGCGCTGCCCAGGCCCTACCCTTCCTGTGCCTGCTCGGCTCGAACCTGCGCCACGTACAAGTGCTCTGGGTCCGGGAGGTTTCGCGCTTTCGCTATCGTTCGCTCGGACCCGAGTCCGTCCAGCGTTTCGTCGCCGAAGGCCGACGCTTCCTCGAGGGCGTGGAACGAGAGCTCGTCCAGGAGCTCGGACCGAGAGGCGTCGTGGTGGACGGGAGCGTGGTGCTGAGTGACGACGCTCCGAAAGAGATCGCCATCTTCGCGGGCAACCATCGCTCGCGCTTGATTTGCCTGGGCGCCTGGAACGCTCCCGCACCGAGCGCTTCTTGTACGGTAGCCCCATCGAGCAGGTCTTGCGGCTCGCCCCGTGCGACGTCGCGATCGTTCGGAGGGCGCGTTGAACGCCCGTCAGATCCACAACCTGACGGCGAGCGAGGCGCTGAGCGCTCGCGAGCTCCGCTCGGGGGCTAACGCCAGACGAAGCAGCGAAGCGCTTGCGTGACCGTGGGCCGAACGTCCTCAGCCTGCCGCCCGCGCTCGGCTGGCTTCGCGCCCTGCTTCGCCAGTTCACGAACCTGTTCTCGCTCCTGCTCGATCTTTCCGCGGCGCTCTGCTTCGTCGCCGATCACATGCAACCCGGCGAAGGAATGGCCGTGCTGGGGTTCGCCCTCTTGGTCGTCGCCGTCCTGAATGCGCTCTTCACTTTTGCGCAGGAGCTCAGGGCGGAGCGAGCGATGGCGGCGCTGGCGAAGCTCCTGCCTCTGGAGATCCGAGTGCGCCGCGCCGGCGTCGAGCAGCGGATCCCAGTCGCCGACGTGGTGGTGGGCGACGTCGTCATGCTCGGAGAGGGCGACCGCATCCCTGCGGACTGTCGCGTCGTCGACGCGCGGAGCCTGCTCGTGAACAACGCTCCGCTCACCGGCGAATCGCGCCACACGAACGTCACGGCCGAAGCGGTGGTGGGCGGTCGGTTGATCGACGCCTCCAACGTCGCCTTCGCCGGCTGCCTGGTCCTCAGAGGCTCTGCGGACGCAGTGGTATTCGCCACGGGGCGCGGCACGGAGTTCGGCAAGATCGCGGCGCTGAGCGTGGAAGTACGGCGGCCACCCACGCCGCTGGAACGCGAAGTGACACGCACCGTCCGCGTGGTGACGACCATCGCCGTGTCGCTCGGCCTCCTGTTCTTCGGCTACGGATTGCTCAGCGGACGACCGCTCTGGACCAACGTGGTCTTCATGTTGGGGATCATCGTGGCGAACGTGCCCGAAGGTCTGCTCCCCACGCTGACGCTGTCGCTGGCGCTCGGCGGACTCCGATTGGCGAAGAAGAAGGTGCTGGTCAAGAGCCTGAACGCCGTCGAAGCCCTGGGTGCGGTGGAAGTGATCTGCACCGACAAGACCGGCACTCTGACGCGCAACGATCTGGTGGTGACCGCGGCCGTGGCAGCGACCACCGGCAGGGAGCTCGCGCACGACGCTCGGCGCGAGCTGCTCGAGGCCGCGGTCGGCGCCTCCGAGGTCCATCGGTCGCCGACCGGGCTCACCGGCGATCCGCTGGACGTCGCTGCGGCCCGCGCCCTCGAAGCGCTCGGCGGTGACCCCTTGGAGCTGGCAGGGCGAATCGCGCACCATCTGCCCTTCGACGTGGAGCGCCGTCGCGCGGCGAGCGTGGTCGTATCGGGGACCAACCGGCGCTTCCACATCAAAGGAGCGTGGGAAGTGGTGCGCGCGCACGTGTCCCACGTGGTCTCGGCAGAAGGCCTGCGCGTCGCAACCGACGACGTCTTCGCAGCCTGCGAGGCCACGGTCCACGAGCTTGCCTCGCGTGGCCTCCGGGTCATCGCGGTCTCGAGCCGGGAGCTCGACGTGACCGAGCTCTCGGCGCCGGAACCCGATCTGGAACACGGGCTCACGCTGCTCGGCTTCCTGTGTCTGGAGGATCCCCTGCGGCCCGAGGTGCCCGAGGCCGTACGACGCTGTCGAACCGCGGGCGTCCGCGTGCTCTTGATCACCGGAGATCACCCGGACACGGCTCGCTCCATCGCGGTCCAGGCGGGGATCATCGACGCGTCGGCCGACCGCTCCGCCGTCCTCACGGGCGACGCGCTCGAAAGCGAACACGAGCTCGGACTGGTTGCGCGCATCGAGGCCGGGGCTCGCGTGTTCGCGCGCACGACTCCGGAGCAGAAGCTCAAGATCGTGCGCGCTGTGAAGCACATGGGGCTTCTGGTCGCGATGACGGGCGACGGCGTGAACGACGCGCCTGCGCTACGCGCGGCCGACGTGGGCATCGCCATGGGGGTTTCCGGGACCGACGTGGCGCGCGAAGCAGCGCAAATCGTGCTCCTCGACGACAATTTCGCCAGCATCGTGGCAGGTGTCGAAGAGGGCCGCGCGGTCTTCTCCAACGTGCAGAAGTTCACGAGCTACGTGCTGTCGAGCAACGTCCCCGAGATCGTCCCCTTCTTGGCCTACGTCGTCCTGCCCGTACCGCTGGCGCTCACCGTGATCCAGATCCTGTGCATCGACCTTGGAACGGACATGATTCCCGCCATCGGGCTCGGCCAAGAACCGCCCGATGGCGAAGCGATGGCGCGCCCGCCCCGCGGCGCGCACGGGCGCCTCTTGTCCCGCGCGCTGCTCCTCCGGAGCTACTTGTTCCTCGGCGCCATCCAAGCGGTGTGGGCCATGGCGATGTTCTTCGCCGTGCTCGTCGCTGGTGGCTGGCACTTCGGCCAGCTGCCACCCGCGGAGAGTCCGCTCTATCGTGGGGCGACCGGGATCACGCTGGTCAGCGTGATCTTCGTCCAAATCGCGAACCTGGTCGGGCGACGCTTCGAGCAGCGCTGGGGACTCGACGCGACATTCTTCAAGAACCCGTTCTTCGTCGTCGGCGTGAGCGCCGAGCTCGTATTCGGCTGGGCGGCGCTCTATTTCCCGCCGCTCGCCGACAGCATCGGCACGGGACCGGTCGACGCGCGGTGGGTCCTTTTCGCTGCGCTGGGCGGCCCGCTGTTCTTCGCGCTCGACCTTGCCCGAAAGCGGACGCGCATACGCCGTGGTAGCGTGCACGCGTGAGTCGTTTCTCGCGCGCCGTCGTCGTCACGTTCAGCATGAACGCCGTGGCGTGCGCGTCGAGCCGAGTCTCGAGCGAGGGCCTCGGGGAACGCTACCCGCGGTCCATGAACCCAGAGGACGCTCGGGGACGCACGGTATTGCTCGCCGAGGACGGCTCCTGCTACGTCGAGCTCCCGACGCCCGAAGCACCGCGCTCCGGTGGGGCGGACCGCCCGAGCCAGTCGGTAGCATGCCCCGAGACCCTGCGAGACCCTGCGTTTCGCGCCTGCACGGGTCACGAAATCCGCGCGACGAGCCGAGGCGACGACTGCGTGTGCGACACCACCGGCAACCCGCCGCCTCCCACCGTGCCGCGCGTCGACTGCCCGCGTTGACACGCGCCCGCATGCATCCGGCGCCCGCGCAGCTCGAGCTCGCCTCGGGACTCGACGGCACGCAGGGTTCGGCAATAAGCTGCACGACAGGCGAGGTGAGAGATCCGCTCGGCAACACCGCTCCACGAGCTCTTGCGTAAGTTTCGCGACGAAACCGGCGCGGAGCTTTGTTCGGTGGTGTCGTCGGACTTCGGCACTCGAGTGGAGGTGGGCCGGCCGACGACGCTGTCCGCCGACGAGCTCGACTGGAGCACGCCGCCGGCGAGCGGGACCGGAGGCATCGAACGCTACCGAAGGCTCTCCGCGGAGACGTCGGGCTACTTGATCACCGCGGACTTCGACTCTTTCGAGACCACCGCAAAGGCACGCCAACGTTTCGACGTCCTGGTCCAAGACGTCGAGTCCCTGATCTCGCACCACGAAGCGTGAGGTCGTCCCGGGGGCAATCGGGGCGCGAAGGACCCGAAAGGCTCCTATTTGTCATTGACGTTATATAATCTTGTAGTTATATATAGGGCGTGTCAGCGAACCGCAACTTGGACGCCACGTTGAGTGCGCTCTCGGATCCGACACGCCGCGCGATCTTGGCGCGACTCGCGTCGGGCGAAGCCACCGTGAGCGAGCTCGCGGCCCCGTTCGCGATTTCGCAGCCCGCCATTTCACGCCACATCAAAGTGCTCGCGGATGCCGGCCTCGTCGTCCAGCGCGTCGACGGCACGCGACGCCCCTGCCGGCTCGCAGAGGGCGGCCTCGGCGAGCTCGAGAGCTACCTCGAGATGCTGCGCGCCGGCCTCGAGCACAACTACCGACGACTGGATCGCCTCCTCATGGAGAGAGCGAAGAAGAAGGAGAAAGAATCGTGAGCAAGTTGAGCCTGACCACCGAAGGGGACCGCTTCGTGATCGTCACCCGCCGCTTCGCGGCGCCACCCGAAGACGTGTATCGCGCACACATGGATCCAGAGCTCATTCGGCAATGGATGCTCGGGCCACCGGGCTGGACGATGCCGACTTGCATCAACGAAGGAAAGGTCGGAGGCAAGCTCCGCTACGAATGGGCCAACGCCGATGGCAAGGGCTTCTTCCTCACCGGGGAGATCTTGGAGCTCGATCCGCCCCATCGCATCGTCCACGTCGAGCGCATGTTCCTGCCCGACCCCACTCCCGACAACCAAATCGTGACGACGTTCGCGGCCGACGCCGGTGGCACGCTGATGACCATGCGCATGACGCTGCCCAACGAGGAGACCCGTCGCGCCATGCTGGCGACGGGCATGGAGCACGGCATGGAGGCATCCTACGCGCGACTCGAAGAGCAGTGGCGGGCGAGGGCGGCGCGATGACTCCGAAAGCGCCGGGGAGCGCGCGCCCCAAGGTGAACGTCAGCATCGACGTGCCGTCCCTCGAGGCAGGCCTGCGCTTCTACCGAGAGGTCTTCGGTTTCGTGGAAACCGCACGCCCCTTCCCCAGCATGGCCATCGTCGACGCGAACAACGTCATGCTCTGCATGCACGAAAAGCCCGCGGGGACCCGAAGCTCGTCGGGCGGCGAGGAGGTGCGCCGCTACGAGCGGCATTGGACGCCCGTCCACCTCGACATCCACGTCCACGACTTCGACGCCGCGCTCGATGTGCTGCGCGCGCAAGGCGGCTCCGTCGAGAACGAGTTCCGTTCCGAAGGGCCCAAGCCGGCTGCGTTCTGCAGCGATCCGTTCGGGAACGGGTTGTGCGTGATTGGCGACTGACGCGTCGAGGGCAGCGATGACTCCGGACATTGTCGCATTCAACGCTTCGCAAGCGACGAATCACCGCAGCGTGTGCGAAGGCCTGGCGCAGGCGATCGCTCGAGCTCTGCCCGAGGCCGAGGCCAAGGTCTGGCATGGCAGCCCCGTATGGTTCCTCGAACGAAACCCGATTGTCGGGTATTCGGTGAAGAAGGACCATGTCGAGCTCCTCTTCTGGAGCGGTCAGTCCTTCGACGAGCCCAAGCTCGAGGCGCAAGGGAAGTTCAAAGCGGCCGGCTTCCGGCTCAGCGGACCGGATTCACCGAACGAACGCGATCTGAGGCGTTGGTTGCGGAAAGCGCGGCGCATCCAGTGGGACTACGAGAACCTGGCGAAGCGCCGCGGAGTCCTCGAAAAGCGCGGCGAGTTCTGACGCGCGCGTGCCCCTGCCTCGCCCTGCTCCGTGCTAGTGTGGGCTCCGTGAAACGTTGTCTCGTGCTGCTGGCGCTCGCGTCGCTGTCGTGCGCCGGGGAACGGTCGAGGCCCGGCATCTCGGCGGAGGAAGCGCCGAAGGTCGCGGGCACGCCTGCCGTGGCCTGCGAGGCCGTGGACCGGAGCCCCATCATCGTGAGCCTCGCGCTGCGTGACCGCACGCTCCGGGTGACCGCGGGTGGAGGGTCACCGCGTTTCGTGGTCGCGCGCTCCGACGGCACGCTGCTGTCGGAGAGCCTCGTCGACACGGAGCTGGCGGATCGGTTTCCCGAGCTTTGGGACGCCTACCAGAACGCGAACGCGAAGCATGGGCCCTACCTCGACGCCACGCTCGCCCCCCCGGGCGTCCGGGCCGGAGCCGGATGCGAAGGGCCCACTGGGGCGCTGAGCACTTCCCGACGCCTGGGTCCAGTTCGTCTCGCGCATGGCCATCGACTTCATGATCCGCCGCTGAGTCGCTACATCAGCGGCGACTTCGTCACTCCGGCCATGCGCTTGGCGTGGGATCAAGGGGTCCCGTACACGATCCTTGGTCCAGCGGGCCGACGCGACCTTCCCCCCGGCGAGCCCTTCGGCGGGCCCGATGCAGCCGCGCGGCGCAGCGCAATCCAAGCCATGCTGCGCGAAGATCTCGAGCGCTTGCCTCCCCCGGTGAGCTCGGCCCTCTGGGACGAAAACTCGGAGGCTGCGCCGCGCTTCCACCGCGTCGACCCGGCATCGTATCGAGCGCTCCTCGAAACGGCCGCGCGCGGCGACGCCAGCTCGGGGCTTCGGTTCTGGAAACGCAAGGCGGCGCTGCACGTGACGGCGACGTTGTTCCTGCCGTGCGAGCTCCCCGAGGTCTTCGCCATGTCGAGCCCGTTCGAGCGAATGACCGGCTCGGTGAAGCGGGCGCTGGCGGAGCTCGAGGCGGAACGTTGGCCGGCGGCGGCGCATTCGGCACGCGAGGTTCTGACCGACGCACTCCGAGACGCTGACGCCTTGCGGCTGCCGCTGGTCGTGGATTTCTAGAGCTGTCGTGGGCGGAGCTCGCGCACGCCCGTCACGCAAATGACCATTTCGGAGAGAGGTCCCCAGACTCTAGGTTTTCCGCATGAAACACCCGAGTCTCGCGATCCTGACGCTGGCGTTTTTCGTAGTCGGTTGCAGCAAAGAAGGGGCTCCTGGCTCTTCCGCTGGGGCGTCGTCGTCGACCGGTTCGACGGGCTCGCCTGCGGGCGGGTGCAGCGCAGGTGCCTACACCCACAAGAATCCGGAGTTCTGCATCCAGGCTCCCGAGGGCTTCACCGCAGGGAGCGACGAGGTGCGAGGTGGCATCGCTCGAGTCGAGCTCACGGGGCCACAGGGCAAAGCGATCGTGCTCTCCTGGGTTCCAATCGATCGGTTCGACGATGAGCTCCAGGGGATGAAGGCTCTAGCGAAGCCCGCCGACGGTGATACGAGCCTCGGGTCCGGCGAACTTCCGGGTGGAGGCTTCTTCTATCACACGAAGTTCAAAGGGGAGACCCATCAGGCCGAGGTCTTGGTGAAAGGCAAGACTCACGCGCTTCGCTGCTACGTGAACACGTCCCAGGAGATGGCGGACAAGCTCCTCGCGGCGTGCAAGACGCTGCGCGGCACGTGAGCCGAAGCGAGCTACTGGCCTTTTCGCTCCAGCGCGCCGCTGCCACGGAGCACGTTCAACGCTCGGAACAGCGTGTGGAACTCCTTCATCACTTCTCGAGAGGCCTCCGTCGCCACCTGCGCGTCCTCGATGTGACGCGTTGCCCCCACCATGGCGCCACGGATCAGCGCGCTGAGCTCGGTGTGGAACGCCTCTGCCTCTTCCTGCGATGAAAACGCCAACGAGCGCGCCGTGCCGTCGTATTTCACTCGGCCTCGCTGGCGAGGGGCTCGTCGGGCGGGGGCGCGGCGGGGGCTGGCTCGTCGGGCTTCGAACCGGCGAGGCGCAGCTCGCCCGACTGGATGGCGATCGTGACCTTGGCCATGGCCGTGTAGAGGAACGCGCCGAGTGCGACGATCCCCAGGTTCAGGATGATCTCACCGGCATTGGGCGCATATTCGTGGATCTCGCCCAGCGGGTTCGGAACGAAGCCAGGGAAAATCAGGCCCATGCCCTTCTCCGTCCAGATCCCCACGATGGTCAGACCACAAGCGAGGTACATGAGCTTCGGGTTCTGCCGCAGCTTGGGCACCAGGAAGATCACGGTGGCGCTGACGTTGAAGGCGAGCGCGGTCCAAATGAAGCGCGGCAGCATCGCATGACCGTGGAGCCCGAAGTAGAGATAGTAGGCCGACGCGGAATGCAGTGAGCCCGTGTAGAACTCCTGGAAAATCTCGCAGCCGACCAGGAACAGGTTGATCGGCATGGCGATGCGCAAGACGTACAAGAAGTAGTCGAACACGCTCTGCTTCACGTTCAGCTTGGTGAAGTGCTTCACCACCGTGAACAGCATGATGAGCAGGGCGGGCGCCGAAGCACCTGCGCTGATCAGGAAGCGCGGAGCCAGAATCGGAGTGTTCCAGAACGGTCGGCTGCCGAGCCCCGAGAGCAGGAAGGCCGTCACGGTGTGGATGCTCACCGCCCAGATCATCGACAAGAACACGAACGGCAAATACATCAGCGCCGTCGGCTTCTTGCCGCGATAGCGGCTGAACAAGAGATAACCCGGGATGTGCATGTTCATCAGGAGGTAGCCAGTGAAGACGACCACGTCCCAGGACAGGAGCGAGCTCGGCAAGTTCAAGTGTCCGACGCCGGGCGTGAGGTGCCAGAGCCGATCCGGACGCCCTACGTCGGTCATGATGAAGAGCAGGCACATCGACACGGCGACTACCGCCAGAAGCTCGCCGAGGAGCACGAGCTCTTTGATGTCTTCTCGGTGGTAGAGGTACGCAGGGACGACCAGCACCGCGGCGCCTGCCGCCACGCCGACGAAGTAGACGAAGTTGGCGATGCCGATCCCCCAGCTCACGTCGTCCGACATGTTGGTCTCGACGAGGCCGGTGTGCAGCGTGTGAGTGAACTCGAGCGCCGCCATGCCGATGAAGAGCAGCAGCGTGCCCATCCACACGTAGTAAGCGCGACCGCCGACCACCGCGCAGCGGGCCATCCTGAGCCAGTATTTCGCGAACATCAACATGCCGCCTCCGCTGCCTCAGCCGTAGAAGTAGAAGAACCGGGGCTCCGTCCCGAGCTCCTCTTTCAGGATCCACACCCGCTTGTTCTCGACGATCCTGCGCACCTCGCTCTCGGGGTCGGAAAGGTTGCCGAACTTGCGCGCACCGGTCGGGCACGCCTCGTAGCATGCCGGGTAGCGTCCGTTCCGCGTGCGATGCAGGCAGAAGGTGCACTTTTCGACCACGCCGACCGGACGGATCCGGTTCGAAAGGTAGCCTTGGTTCGGATTCACGCGGTCGGGTTCGATCGAGGGGGACACCCAGTTGAAGCGGCGCGCGTGGTAGGGACACGCCGCCTGGCAGTACCGGCAACCGATGCACCAGTTGTAGTCCACCACCACGATTCCATCCGGCTCTTTCCACGTGGCCTTGGTCGGGCAAGCGCGGACGCAGGGTGGGTTGTCGCACTGGTGGCATTGCACGGGCAGGTAGAACTTCCCCGGCTGTGGAACGCGCTCGGGGTCGTAGTAGGCCGTGCCCTTCTCGAGATGCTGCGAGCCGTTGTCGAGCTCGATCACCCGGATGTAGCGCATCTGAGGATCGTTCGGCAGGTTGTTCTCCCGAGCGCATGCCTCCACGCAACGCCGGTTCCCGTTGCAGTGAGTCAGGTTGAGCGCGTACGCGAAGTGCACGCCTTCGAGGGGCTGCGGATCCGAGATCTTCACCGACACGCCGGTGAGCGCCTTCGTCTTCGCCTCGAGGCGCGCGAAGATCCGCTTCTTGTCATCGGGCGTCAGCTCCCAGTAGTGGCGCTGCAACACCTCCTGGAATTCCGGCGAGCTCGTATCGCAAGCGGGAGCGCCCGCGAGCAACACCGCCGCCGCGGCGGTCAGCTTCAAGAAATCACGGCGCGACGCCTCGTCGCCTTCCCCGGCGGGCTCGGGCTCAGGCTCGCGATAGATGGGGAGCGACTTCTTGGTGCTCACAGCGCCTTGAGTCCTTTCGGGGGGGCGGGCTTCGGCTCCGGTTTGATCGACGGATATCGCGGGTCGTGCGGGTCGTGACACGAGGGGCACGATTTCTTGGTGCGCTCGCCGTTCCAGTTGCCCACCACGAGACCGTGGGCGCCGTCACGCCAGTCGTCGATCTTGTCGCCGTGGCACGAGGTGCAAATCCGATACGCCTCGTCGAAGGTCACGAGCTCCCCCGTCGACGTGACGAGCTTGTCGATGTCTTTGGAGGAGTGGCACTGGTAGCACCAGAACGCGTCCTCGCCGTGCGAGAACTCGTGGTTGCGTACCTCGTGGAACTCCTTGAGCTCGTAACGTTGGGTCTTCGGCTGGCGTCCTGCGTGGCACCCGGAGCACGGATAGGCCGGAAGCATCGGCGAACGCGGCTCGATCTTTGCGTGCTTCGCGTCGGGCCCTTTCACCCCGCTGACCGTTTCGTGCTTCTGCTCGCGCGGGTGGCACCCGACGACGAGCGCTACCGCCACCACGAACGTGGTCCAAAACCTCATGGCTTCTGCCCTCGCGGTGGAGCTGGGCTGCCACTGGGAGCGGGCGCGCCGCTCGGTGCCGGCGTGGCGCTCGGCGGCGGTGCAGCGCTCGGCGGAGCCAGCAGCGCCTGTTTCGGGCGCTCCATGGCCTCGGTGCCACGCACTGGTTCGTCGATGCTCAAGCGGCAGTAGCTCGCCGAGAACTCTCCCGCGACGCAGCTCCCCGTCGTGTCACGAAAGCATGCCGAGATCACTCCCGGCAGCACCAAGTCGGGCCGTACGTCCTCGAGCACCACCAGGGCGTTGGCGTCCCCGTTCCCGATCCAATGCCCTTCGTCTTGGATCTGGTAGTGCACTTCCCACTTGTCGGTGCCGCCCACCGAAGTCGTGACCTTCTCGGCGCTCGGCTTGCCGGGGCCCCAACGCCGGATCCAAACGCTCGGAGGCTTCGGGTCGTCGAGCGGACCGCACGGAGTCTTGGCGGCGGATGCATAGATCTTGATGTCGATCTTCTCGAAGCCCGGGCGCGAATCGATGTAGTAGCGCGCAGTTTGGGCGGAGAAGGGCTTCCCATCGATCTTCCCGGACAGCGGCCCGACATGGATCGTGTCCTCCGACGTCGGCGCCGGCGGTGGCTCCTTCATCGGCCCGGTCCGCGGGCGCGGTTCGCAGCCGGGCCCGACCGACGCGCAGATCAGCACGACGAACGCGGCCAGCGTCGGCCCGGTAGTTGACCCCGTTCGCACGGAGGCTCCCCAAGCAACCCACGTGCCACGAGCTGCCCCTCGGATTCGCGCAAGGAGCGCCGGAACGCGCGAGACATTTGCGATGCTGCGCCCGATCGGCGCAGCGTATGCGCAATTGGTTCGCGTGCGGTCCACTCGACCACTGGGTTTCGAGGCGTGCGGCGCAAGTTCGGCCGGATCGCTCGAAGTGGCATGAGGGTTGCTCGTGCTCCCGTTCCGATGGGCGAGGACGATCCCGAGGGGCAAGGCCGGCGTGACTTCCTGGGGATGGCGATATCCGGGACGGCCACCGCCCTCGGCGTGATGGCGGTCTATCCCGTCGCCAAGTTCCTCACGCCGCGGGACGACTCCGGCCCGAGAAATGCGACGCTCGGCAAGGTCGACCTGTTCCTGCGCGGGACCTCGAAGAAGGCCCTGGTAGGGGAGCGCCCCGTCCTCGTCATCCGGCTCGAGGACGGTTCGTTCCGCGCGTTCAGCGCGCTCTGCACCCACCTGCAATGTGTCGTCGGGTATTCGCCGGAGCGGAAGCAGATCGAGTGTCCCTGCCACCGTGGGGTCTATTCGCTCGACGGGCAGAACGTCTCGGGCCCGCCGCCCCGGCCCCTCGACGTGCTGAGTGTCGCCGTCGTGAACGGCATCGTCACCGTGAGTGAGACCTGAGTCATGGCCCTCGGTGCCCGCAACTGGCTCGCCCGCCGCACTGGTGTGGACACGCTGCTCGAGCGAATGCGGGAGCGTCAGGTCCCCGCGGCCGGCGTCACCCACTACATGGGCGCGATGCTCGTGTTCCTCTTCCTGGTCGAGGTCGCGAGCGGCATCCTGCTCCTGCTCCCCTATCGGCCCGACCCGGCCAACGCGCATGCATCGCTGGTCGCCATCGTGGGGCGGCTGCCCTATGGAGCGCTCATCCGCGGCATCCACGTCTGGGCGAACCACTTCTTCGTCGCCCTACTGATCGCCCACCTCTGCGTCACCTTGCTCCTGCGACGCTTCCGCGAGCCCAACGAGCTCATCTGGTGGTCGGGCCTCCTCTTGCTCGCCGTGGGCCTGGGCATGGCGTTCACGGGCTCCATCTTGCCCTGGAACCAGAACGCCTATCTGCAAGCTCGAGTGAGCAGTGAGATGATCGGGCAAGGGCCGATCTTCGGGCCGTGGTTGAAGCATCTATTGCGCGGCGGCGAAGACGTCACGCCCTGGACGCTCAACCACGCTTTCGGTTTCCACACGGGCGTCTTGCCGGCGGCAACCACTCTGGTGATTGCCTCCCACATCGCGTTCGTGCAGCGGCGGCCTCGAGAAGAGGGGGTGGCCACGATTCCGGCGCATCCAGACTTCACGGCGCGCGTCGCCGCGGTCGCCACCCTGCTCCTGGTCGTGCTGGTGTCCCTCGCGACGTTCGCGCCGATCTCGGTGGGCGCGCCGGCCGACCCCCGGGAAATCAGCACCGGGCCGGCTCGCCCGCCTTGGTACTTCTTGTTCCTCCACGAGCTGCTCCGTGCCGCCCCTCCACGCCTGCTCGGGGTGGACAGCGCGAAGTTCATTTTGGGCGCGCTTTCCCTGCTCGGTCTGTTCGTCGTCGCGCTCCCGCTCATCGACCGCAAAGGCTCCCGTATCACGCTCTTCGTCGGCTCGTTCGTCATCCTCATCGCCATCCTGCTGA